>NZ_JANQCD010000001.1 GCF_026672275.1 Marinifilum sp. D737
CGCCCCTTCAGGGCTCAGGCAATGGAATCTATTCATTCGATGGGCTGCGCCCATCGCTATTGCTCTCGCCCTTTCAGGGCAATTCATGCTCCAGATAAATTTTGAATTGCCTCTGAATTGCCTTGGGCTTTAGCCCAAGGGAACAAATCATGTTTTAAAACATCCTATCTGAATTTATTCTAAATACAAACTGCATAAAACGATGAGATTATCTTTTTATCCGAAAAGGGGCTCTGTCTATTGGATAATGGGGTATTCAGACATTATTATCTTTAACTACGATTTAAAACACATCTAGATATCTAAACATAACGGGAGTCATAGAAGCCTATATTTCATATATTTATTAGGATTATTGATAGCTTATACCAATTGTATCTTTAGGTGAGCATAGCGAAAGCTAGAGATTACAATGGTAAATGCCGATAGAAAATTAAAGAGGCTTTGGGAGTTTGCGAACCAAAGGCTCATTTTAATTTCTAATCGGTAAACTCAATAAAATAAATCTATGAAACGTCCATGATTACAGGGAATGATCGCGCTACTACAAGAATCAAAATCCTGAATCATCGGAATGTTCCATCTGCAAAAAAAGAAAACCTAAAAGAAACAGATGAACATGGCGAATAAAACCGACAAGTCAAGAAGAAGATTCCTGCAAAACTTGGGCATTGCAGGAGCGAGTACCGTTGCCGGATCGGCCTTGCTGCTGCAGGGATGCTCCGATTCGAACAAAGCCAGCGGTAACAAAGTAAAAGTACTCACTGCCGACAACAAACTGGTAGAAGTAGATGTTGCCCACCTAAAGCCCGGAGATAAAATCCAGGATTTATCCTACCTGCAAAAAAGAGGTCGCGAAGGAATTCCGGGAAAGAAATTTGTAATGGTGGTTGATTTGGCCAAGTGCAAGAATGCACGCAAGTGTATGAAAGCCTGCCAGAGTGCTCACCAGCTAAAACCCGAAATGCACCATTTGAATGTGTTGGAAATGGAAGATCCGGTAAAGAAAACCTCCTACTGGATGCCGAAAACCTGTCAGCATTGTGATAACCCACCTTGTGTATCGGTTTGTCCGGTTGATGCAACCTTTAAGCGTCAGGATGGAATTGTACTCATCGACAACGAGCGTTGTATTGGTTGTAGATTCTGTGTGGCAGCATGTCCTTACTCGGCACGTACCTTTAACTGGACCGAGCCTAAGAATTCCGATAAAATGGCTGATGTAACCTACGATATGGAGCTGAATGTTCCTCAAAAGAAGGGTACAGTTACCAAGTGTGCTTTCTCTGCCGATCAACTGCGTCATGGAAAGTTGCCTTACTGCGTATCGGCATGTCCGAATGGGGTGTACTACTTCGGCGATCAGAACGAAGATTTGGTGACCAATGGTACTACCAAGAAAACCGTGCGCCTAAGCCACTTGCTGGAGGAGAATGCTGCTTACACGCTAATGCCTGAACTTGGCACCAAACCTAGCGTTTACTACTTGCCTCCACGCGAAAGCGAGGGATAAATCAATTAATAATTAGTAATGAACAATTAATAATACAATTGACCATTGACTAATGACCACTTACTAATTACTAAAAACATGAACGAAACAATAGCAAAAGGTCATTTCAGCGAGGAGCAAATTGATAAGGACCTTTTAAAAAATGTGAACTGGGGAGGCAAGTTCAAGCTTTGGATGGGCTTTCTTACGGTATCACTTATAATCTGCTTGTATTACTATTATCAACAATTGCAAAACGGATTGGGTGTAACAGGTCTTCACGACTATGTGTCCTGGGGAATCTACATTTCCAACTTTGTTTTCTTTGTTGCAACCTCTTTAATTGGGATGCTGGTATCATCGGTACTGGGCATGATGAAAGTTGAATGGGTACGACCGGTAGCTCGAATTGCCGAGTTGGTAGCCCTTGCCTTTGCCATGGTAGCCGGTCTGATTATCATTACCGATATGGGTCGCCCCGATAGACTGTTGAATGTATTCATTCACGGTAGGGTACAGTCGCCAATTGTTTGGGATATTGCCGTTGTGGTAACCTACGTTGTGATTAGCGGCTTACTATTATACATCCCCATGTTACCTGATATTGCATTGTGTCGCGATAAGCTAAACAATGTGCCAAAGTGGCAACAGAAAATGTACAAGAGCTTGTCCTTGGGATGGAACAACACGGCAAAGCAATTCCGATTGATGAATCGCTACACCCGCATGTTGTTGATTCTGATTATCCCGATTGCCCTATCCATTCACACCGTTACTTCCTGGCTGTTTGCCATGACCTTGCGTTCGGGATGGGATTCGCCAATCTTCGGGCCATACTTTGTGTCGGGTGCATTTGTAGCAGGTTGTGCTGCGGTAATCATTGCCATGTTCTTTTTCCGCAACAACTATAAGCTGAAAGAATACATCACCGCCGATCATTTCGACAGAATGGGTAAACTATTGGTTCTGGTTGCTTTGGTGTATGTATACTTCAATATCAACGAAATTATCGTTCCCGGATACAAGGCCAATACTGCCGATGCCAAGCATGTTCACGAAATGTTGTATGGACACGATTCGGTAATGTTCTGGCTGGTACAATTGGGAGGTTTGGTTATTCCTTTCTTACTGATTTTGTTCAAGCCAATGCGTAAGCCATTGCCGCTAACCATTATTGCTGTTGTGATTCTGGCCGGAGCCTGGTTCAAGAGAGTTCTAATTGTAGTTCCTACCCAGTTGGCTCCTTACTATCCAATTCAGAATGTACCAGAGGGCTGGACAGGCTATTCGCCAACCACACCTGAGGTTGCCATTACGGTAGCATCATTCATTTTGGTAGTGATGATTATTACCGTGTTGGCAAAACTATTCCCGGTAGTTCCAATTTGGGAAGTTAAAGAAGACATGAACCACAAAAACAACAAGTAAGATGAAGAACAATAAAGGATATCATATAATCATTCTGTTCTGCCTTTGCTTTTTGGCTGTGGCGAATGTGAATGCACAAAGCGACTGGCAAGTACCTGCCGAAGAAAACGAAAAACTAAGCCCTTTTCTTTTCGATGATGATATGGTTTTGGAAGGGAGAGTAGCCTACGAAAACTTATGTACATCTTGTCACGGAACACCAGGGCAGGATGATTTCACACCAATGTCGCCACCTCCGGGAGATCCGGCAGGGGAGCAGTTTCAGGTGCAAAGCGATGGATCGATGTTCTATAAAATTAAAATGGGACGTGGAACCATGCCAAAATTCGAAGATGCTTTCGAAGATGATGAGCTGTGGAACATTGTAGCATACATCCGTAGTTTTAACGAAGACTACAAGCAGGAATTGCCAAATATGGAAGGTGTTGTAATTCCTGAATATGCGATGAGTTTAAGCTTCGATGAGAATGTAGATAAATTGGTTGTAAAAGTATTTGCTGAAGAATTACCTCAGCCAGAAGTAAGCGTGAGTGCCTATGTAATGGGGACTTTCGGGAAGCATCTGTTGGGTAAGGCTCAAACCAACGAATTAGGAATTGCCTATGTAGATGTTGATCCTACTTTGCCAGGTGATGAGGAAGGAAAAGTAAATGTAATGGTGAAAGCCACCAAAGAATTTGCACGAGCCAAAATAGAGAAGCACATGGTAATGGCCAAGCCAACCGAACGTCACTCTGCCATCGAAGGACGCCACATTTGGAGTACCGATAGAATGGCACCAATCTGGTTGAAGATTACCTTCTTCGTTTCGGTATTCGGAGTTTGGTTTGCCCTGCTTTTTATTGTGTTTGGATTGAGGAATATCAAGAAGGCGAGAGAGGAAGCTTAAAAACACACCCCCCTATATCCCCCTGAAAAGGGGACTTGCCAAATGCAAATAGAAAAGGCAAGTATAAAATTGAGTTGACGATTAATTGTTGATTCTCTCCACTTTAGGGGAAATACCAATAGGCAAAGGGGTGCAGAAGAAGCTTTAGTAACAATTTTAAAAAATAAAAAAATCAAAATATATGAAACTTGCAAGGCGTGATTTTTTAAAGAGTTCGGCAGCCATCGCCGCTGCAACGGCAGTTGGAGTTGCGGTTCCGGAAAGTCTGAAAGCAGAAGCTCGTGAGGCCGAAAGTGGCTGGACATGGGACAAGGCTGTATGTCGATTCTGTGGAACTGGTTGTGGTATCATGATTGCCACAAAAGATGATAAAATACTTGCTGTAAAAGGTGATCCATTGGCTCCTGTAAACCGTGGATTGAACTGTATCAAAGGATATTTTAATGCCAAGATAATGTACGGTGCCGACCGTCTGAAAAAGCCACTACTTCGTGTCGACGAGAATGGCAATTTCAGTAAACAAGGAAAATTTAAAGCGGTTAGCTGGCAGCGTGCTTTCGACGAAATGGAGAAGCACATGAAATCGGCCATGAAGGAGCTGGGACCTACAGGAATTGGAATCTTCAGTTCGGGTCAGTACACCATTATGGAAGGATATGCTGCATCGAAATTGATGAAAGCGGGTTTCCGTTCTCATAACATCGACCCGAATGCCCGTCACTGTATGGCATCGGCGGTAGTTGCCTTTATTCAGGCTTTCGGTATTGATGAACCGGCAGGGAACTACGACGATATGGAAATTACCGATACGGTAGTAACCTGGGGAGCCAATATGGCCGAAATGCACCCAATTCTTTGGTCGAGAATTACCGAGAACAAACTAAGTCATCCCGATAGAACCAAGGTGGTAAACCTTTCTACTTATACCAACCGTACTTCCGATTTGGCTGATATCGAAATCATATTCAAACCAAATACCGATTTGGCAATCTGGAACTACATTGCACACGAAATTGTGTACAACCAGCCAGAGGCCATCGATTGGGATTTTGTGAAGAAATATACCGTGTTTGCAACTGGTTTTGTAGATATCGGTTACGGAATGCGTACGCCTGATCATCCGAAGTTTACCGATAAGGAAAAAGAGACCGTGAAGCATGAGGTTGCCAAGAAACTGACTGCCGATGAGGGAAAGACTTTGGCTTACCTGGGCTACAAGGAAGGCGATGTAATGGAAATGAAGCATCGCAACAAGGCGGTGAATCACTGGATCATTCAGTATGAGGAATTCAAGAAAGCATTGAAGCCGTATGATTTGGATACGGTAGCCAACATTGCCAAAGGAGATCCTGAAGAGTCAATTGAAGATTTCAAAAAGAAATTGAAAGCATTGGCCGACTTGTATATCGAGAAAGGACGTAAGGTTTGTTCCTACTGGACCATGGGATTCAATCAGCATACCAGGGGTTCTTGGGTAAACGAGCAGGCATACATGGTTCACCTCTTGTTAGGAAAGCAATCGAAGCCAGGTGATGGTGCCTTTAGTTTAACGGGACAGCCATCGGCATGTGGTACCGCCCGCGAGGTGGGAACATTTGCTCACCGCTTGCCAGCGGATATGGTGGTTGCCAATGCCAAGCATCGTGAGATTTCTGAGAAATTGTGGAAAGTACCTGCGGGAACCATCAATCCTAAAGTGGGTAGTCACCTGATGAAAATCCACCGCGATATTGAGGATGGAAAGATCAAATTTGCATGGATTAATGTTTGTAATCCATATCAGAATACTGCCAATGCAAATCACTGGATTAAGGCAGCTCGCCAAATGGATAATTTTATTGTTTGTTCCGATGGATATCCAGGGATTTCGGCTAAGGTTTCCGATTTGATTTTGCCTTCGGCAATGATCTACGAAAAGTGGGGAGCTTATGGTAATGCAGAACGCAGAACCCAGCACTGGAAACAGCAGGTAACTCCAGTAGGAGATGCAATGCCTGATGTTTGGCAGTTTGTTGAGCTTGCAAAACGCTTCAAACTAAAAGAGGTTTGGGGAGCACAAAAGGTTCCGGGATTGAAGGATGGTTTGCCTGATGTTTTGGAAGGAGCAAAGGAAATGGGTTACTCTCCTGAGGATACCTTATACGATGTGCTGTTTGCCAACGAGGATGCGAAGAAATATGCATGGCCCGATCCGATTGGAGAAGGAAAAATCAATACCGAGTCAGGTGGAGATAAGCGTAAGGTAAAAGGTTCGGATGGGAAGCCATTCGAAGGTTACGGATTTTTCATCCACAAATACATTTGGGAGGAGTACCGTAAGTTTGGTATTGGCAATGGTCACGATTTGGCTGACTTTGATACTTACCACCACTGTCGTGGATTAAAGTGGCCGGTTGTGGATGGAAAGGAAACATTATGGCGATTCAATTCGGAATATGATGTATATGCCAAGAAAGCAGACGTTGGACCATTTGCATTCTACGGAAAGGCACTGAAGAAAATGCCACAGGGATCCATTTCGAAACCTGACATGTCGAAACCTAAGGTTGATTTGGCCAACAAAGCGAAGATCTTCTTCCGCCCATATATGGAAGCACCTGAGGTACCGGATAAGGAATATCCTTACTGGATGTGTACGGGGCGTGTATTGGAGCACTGGCATTCGGGAACCATGACCATGCGCGTACCTGAATTGTATCGTGCAGTGCCGGAAGCTCTTTGTTACATCCATCCGAAAGATGCCGCTGATCAAGGCTTGACAGAAGGCGATTTGGTTTGGGTAGAATCAAGACGAGGCCGCATAAAGGCGCACATCGAAACACGCGGAAGAAATCGTGTGCCAAGAGGTTTAATTTACCTGCCATGGTTCGACGAGAAGGTGTTTGTAAATAAACTTTGTTTGGATGCCACTTGTCCGATGTCGAAAGAGACCGACTTTAAGAAGTGTGCTGTTAAAATTACCAAAGCGTAAAACTAATTATGAATTAAGAGTTGTGAATTATAAATGATTTTAAATCACTTAATACAATTCATAACTCATAATTCCTAATTCATAATTAAAAATAAAAAATGGTGTCAAGAAGAAAAGTAATTCAAAGAGTACTGGAAGGAGCTGTATTTGTAGGCGGTGGCGGTTTAATTTGGGGGAAGTCCATTAACGCAAGCACCAAGGCCGACTATGTGCTTCGTCCTCCTGGTGCTTTAAAGGAAAAAGATTTTCTGAAAGCATGTATCAAGTGTGGACAATGTGTTGAAGTTTGTCCCTATGATACACTCAAGCTTGCAGAGCCAGGTGATGGCATTGCAAACGGAACACCCTTTTTCGAACCCAGAACGATTCCTTGCTACTTGTGTACCGATATGCCTTGTACGGATTCTTGTCCTTCGGGAGCTCTGGATTTAAAAAATCTGAGCAAAGAAGAAGAGAAGCCGGATATACTAAATTCCAGAATGGGCTTGGCTGTGATTCATAAAGAATCTTGTTTGGCCTATTGGGGAATTCGTTGCGAAGCCTGTTATCGTGCTTGTCCTTTAATTGATAAGGCCATTACACTGGATTATGAGGTGAATAAAAGAACAGGTATGCATGCCAAGTTACTTCCCGTAGTTCATTCTGATGTTTGTACAGGATGCGGCGTATGTGAGCAGGCATGTGTTGCCGAGAAGGCTGCCATTTTTGTTCTGCCATTGGACAAAGCAACTGGTAAAGTGGGCGACCATTACATCAAAGGCTGGGAAAAAGAAGATGAGAAAAGAATCAATGAGGAAGTCGAAAAAGCAGATGATGACAAGGATGTTAAGTCGGCTATCGATTACTTGAATGATGATGACCTTATCGATGATTAATGTTTAGTGATTAATGCTTATAAAGACAACTGTAAACTGATAACCGAAAACTGAAATAATTGAATGAAAAAATATAAGTTTTTAATATTACGACGAATCATTCAGCTGTCCTTTCTGCTTCTATTTGCTGGGGGAAACTATTTTGGATGGGAAATCCTTCGAGGCAATTACAGTTCTGCCATCATTGCTGATTCTTTGCATTTAAGCGATCCTTATGCTGTTTTGCAGATATTGGTATCCGGATTTATTGCGTCAAGTTCAGTATTGTTGGGAGCATTATTAATCTTTCTCATCTATGCATTGATAGGAGGAAGAATGTTCTGTTCCTGGATTTGTCCGATGAACATCATCACCGATATTTCATTTCGCTTGCGCAGAATATTTAAGATAGAAACGGAAGCAAAAGTTTCAGTTTCACGAAATCTAAGGTATTACATCCTGGCTTTAAGCCTAATTGTTTCTGTGGTATTTGGAATGGCTGCCTTCGAAATTATCAGTCCGATATCTATGCTTCACCGGGCCATTGTGTTTGGTTCAGGAGCTGGATGGGCAATTGTTGCAGTGGTTTTCTTTGTCGATCTGTTTGTTTTGAAAGCAGGTTGGTGCGGACACATTTGTCCTTTGGGAGGATTTTATTCCTTGATAGGAAAGCAAGCTGTAATTAAGGTGAAGCACGACAAAGAGAAATGTACCCATTGTATGGATTGTTTCGATGTTTGTGTGGAAGAGCCTGTTTTGGATATTGTAGGCAAGAAAAGCGACTTTATTCGCAGCGGAGCTTGCACCAATTGCGGCAGATGCATAGAGGTTTGCCATGACAATGCGATGAAATATTCGCTGAAATTCGATTTAAAAAAATAATGAAGAGATTAAATAAAATCTAAAAACATGAAATATCTAGCCCTAATTGCTTTGTTCTTTTTAGTAGCTTGTAATCAAGCTAAAGAGACAAAAATTGATGAAGATCAGTTGGGTTTTATTGATGCAGATTTGCATTCGGATGAAACCAATTTTAAAATGAAGGCCAATTTTAATGAGGATAAACCAGAGGTGGGAATTACCATAGAGCGTTCGTTCGAGAATGCACCTCCAATGATTCCGCACACTACTGCTGGATTCTTCCCAATTAAAATGGACAATAACATTTGTTTGAGCTGTCACATGCCTGACAAGGTTGAGGAATCGGGAGCTCGTGAAATCTCAAAAACACACTTTCAAACCTGGCGTCCGCAATTGGTGCTTAAGGATGGTGTTTACTCCAATCCGAAAGAAGATGATAAAGTGTATGTAAAGGATGTTAAAGATTTAAATATGGCATACTTTAATTGTTCACAATGTCATGCTCCACAGGCCGATGTTACCATTGATATTGAGAATCTGTTTACGGTTGAGTTCCGAGAAAAATTTGGTATCAAGGAATCCAATTTACAGGATAATATTGGTGATGGCGTAAATAATTAATTAATAATGGTAGAGACGCAAGGCTTTGCGTCTCTACATGATATAAAGATTAATAATATGAATATATCCAGTGTAGTAGTTCGTGTCCTTCCAGAGCATACCGAGCATTTGGTAGGTCAACTTAAGGATAGTGATTTGTGTGATTATCATTTGCATGATGAAGGAAAGATAATTGTCACAATCGAAGGAGAAGGAATTAGTGAGGAGATTGCCAAACTGAAAAAGATTCAGGCAATGAAAAACGTGCTTTCGGCTGATATGATGTATTCCTATTCCGAAGACGAATTGGATCAGGAAAGAGACAAGATTGACAAATCTGACGGAATAAAAGCCTGGTTGAATGATAACAGCAAAGATGCCGGATTGATTAATTATGCCGGAGATCTGAAAAAGAAAAAATTGTAATGTAGAGACACGCCATGGCGTGTCTTTTTTTTGAACATGCAATTCCTGGTTTATCGAAATGATTCGATTGTTAAGAGACAATTCATTTTTATCTTTAGCGAATCATGAATAAGCATCAAAAGGAATACATACATCGAATAAATCGGGTACTGGACTATATAGAGTCTCATATTGATCAGGAGTTATCCCTGGAAACCTTGGCTGAGATTGCCAACTTTTCTCCCTTTCATTTTCATAGAATCTTTTCGGCATTTACCGGAGAAACAATCAATGGTTTTGTGAGAAGAATTAGACTTGAAAAAGCCGGCAGTATGTTGATCACATATAGGGAAAAAACGGTAAGTGAAATTGCCTATGCCTGTGGATTTCAAACTGCTTCTGTTTTTTGTAGAAGTTTTAAATCTCGCTTTAAAATGAGTGCTCAGGAATTCCGCGAAAGATGGGAACCCATAAATAGCAAGAATGGTCAATCGGATCGCAAGAATGGTAAAATCCTTACAGAAAATCAAACCTATGTTTGTGATGTTGAATTATTAAAAATATCACAAATGAAATCGAAAATTGAAATTAAGGAAATGCCTGCGATGGATTTAATTTATTGCAGACACGTTGGTGAATACCATTTGATTGTGAATGCTTATGAGAAATTAAGGAAGTGGGCTGAACCAAGAGGTTTGTTCAAGCCAGATACTAAAGCGGTAACCGTGTATCATGATGATCCGAAAGTAACAGAGCAGGATAATATCAGACAAAGTGCCAGTATCTTGTTGGATCATCCTGTAAAGGCAGAAGGCGAATTTGGTAATCTTTCGGTTCCCGGGGGAAAATATGTGGTTGGAAGTTTTACCATATCAGCAACAGAATTTAAAGAAGCTTGGGATGCGGTTTGTATTTGGCTATCGGAAAGTGGATATGAACCTACAGATGCTTGTCCTTATGAGTTATATCACGAGAGTGAGCCACCTGAAAAATTTGTAGTGGATATTTGTATTCCGGTTAAACCAATGTAATTGAATTGGGAAAACCAACAGATCTGAAAAAGATGAGATTATACTTCATTAATGAAATGATAATTTGCCCTGGGTTTCAACCCGGGGCTTTTTGTATTTTACAAATCAAACCCAACCTTCTCCGACGAGGCAATTACGAAGGTACTGTTGAAACGGGTAAGAAACTCAAATTTCGAAAGCTTCTCCTGAATAAAGTATTGAAACTCGTTCATGTCTTTCACCATAATCTTAAGCATGGCATCAAAATTTCCTGAGGTGTAATAAAATTCCATCACCTCTGGCAATGCCAAGGCTTCCTCCTGAAATTTATCCACCACATCTCGTGTATGCTTTGTCAATAGAATGGAGATAAAAACGGTCATGCTTCTGTCAATCTTCTCAGGATCGAGCATGGCCACGTAATTCTTAATAATTCCACTTCTTTCCAGCTTCTTTACACGTTCATAAACCGGAGTGTTACTGAGGTGCAGCTTTTCTGCCAACTCCTTAATTGTGATCCTGCAATCTTGTTGAAGGAGTTCTAAAATCTTACGATCGGTTCTGTCCAGATTTTCCATAGGAGAAAAATTTTCTATTGATATGCCTGATTTTGGCTTTTGTAAAGATATAAATTCTTCGGAATTGTGCATTATATAGAGTAGTTTTCTGTATTTATTCCATATGCTAGTAAATCATTTGGTTGATGGGTATTTTTACAAGACAAAATTACGCTTGCACTTAATGGGCAATTAATAATTGAGAAAATTCCAATTAATCAGTAGGTGTTGATTTTGAGTTTCTCTCCATTTGGAAGTAATTGAGACAGGTAGAGAGGCTATAATTGAATTGAAAAGACAAACACTAAATAGATAATGAAAGAAATCAGATGGCACGGACGAGGAGGTCAGGGAGGATTCACCGCTTCTCGCTTGTTAGGAATTGCTGCCAGTGTTCATGGCGGAAAGCATGCTTTGGCTTTCCCATCATTTGGACCTGAGCGTAGAGGAGCGCCTGTACTGGCATTCACTAAAATTGATGACACAAAAATTCATGATCGAAGCGAAGTTCAGGAGAGCGACTTTGTTGTGGTTATGGACGAAACGCTAATTGTTCCTGGATTCGAAAAAGGAATCAAAGAAAATGCATGTGTATTGATCAACACCAGGGATGTAGAGCAATATCGCGAGCAATTGAAAGGATTCGATTTACGAGGAATTGATGCTACCACTCTTGCCATGGAGGTATTGGGCAGACCAATTACCAACACTGCAATGTATGGTGCTTTGGCTGCTGCTTCAGGCTTGGTAAGCAAGGAAGCTGCAATTGCAAGTATTCATACCGAGATGAAGCCAAAGTTGGCTCAGCTGAATGAGAAGATCGTAGAGAGAGCTTTTGAACTAATTAGTCAATAGTCATTCGTCAATGGTTAGTGGAAAATTAGTGAAACGATTGACTAATGACCAGTTAACCAATGACCAAATAATTGAAAAGATGAGTCGTCCAAAACATACAGAATATAAAACTCCAACTCATATTGATGATTACCCAACCGGGCCACAATACGAAGCCGGATTTCTTCCGGAAAAGAATGCAGGTTGGAGAACCTTTAAGCCTGTAGTGAATCATGATGAATGTATTTACTGCTTGCGTTGCTACTTGCTTTGTCCTGATGGAACCATCATGAAAGACAATGGCAAAATCAAAATCGACATGGATTATTGCAAAGGCTGTGGGGTTTGTGCCCACGAATGTCCTAAGGATGCAATTGAAATGGTGAAAGAGTAAGCTAAACAGTTATCAGTTATCAGTTATCAGTTATCAGTTCCGATTGTCCGTTTAACAGATAACGGAAAACCGATAACCGACAACGGAAAAATCGAAAACAATGAAATCAAATAAGATTTTTATTTCAGGTGATGAGGCAGTAGCACAAGGCGTGAGACTTTCACGTCCACATGTGGTGGCTGCATATCCAATCACTCCGCAGACCATTACGGTTGAGCGTTTGTCCGAAATGGTAGAGGCAGGCGAAATGGATGCGGAATACATGCATGTAGAGTCTGAGCACTCTGCAATCTCAGCTACAATGGGTGCCAGTGCAGTTGGTGCCAGAACATTTACAGCATCTTCTTCTCAAGGTTTGTTGTATATGGCCGAAGGGCTGCACTACTGTAGTGGTGGTCGCTGGCCGGTGGTAATGATGAATGCCAATCGTTCCGTTGCTTTGCCATGGAGTATCTATGGTGATCAGCGCGATTCACTTTCTCTTTTGGATTCAGGTTGGATTCAAGTATATGTGGAAGATGCACAGGAAGCATTGGACATGATCATTCAGGCATATAAAATTGCTGAGCACAAAGAGGTATTGACTCCAATGATGGTGAACCTGGATGGTTTCATCCTGACTCACACCTACGAGTTGGTTGAGATTCCGGATCAGGAAATGGTAGATCAGTTCTTGCCTCCATTCGAGACTCCTAATAAAATGTCTTTCGAGAATCCTAAGAACCTTGGGTTTAGTTCTCGTCCTGATGACAATACCGAGTTCAAATATCAGCAGAACGAAGCCATGTTCAATGCCATTGATGTAATTCGTAAAACCGATGAGGATTTCGCTGACACGTTCGGCAGAAAGTACCACGGTATGGTAGAGGAATACATGTGCGAAGATGCTGATGTGGTATTGGTAGCATTGGGAAGTGTTTGCGGAACTGTGAGAGTGGTTGTTGACAAGCTTCGCGCTGAAGGCAAAAAAGTGGGATTGTTGAAGATCCGTTACATGCGTCCTTTCCCGGTTGAGGAAGTGAAAGATTTGGCCAGGAGAGTAAAAGCAATAGGTGTTATCGATAAGGATATCTCATTCGGATACGAAGGAACAGTTTACACCAATGTGAACTCAGCCATTTCTCAGATCGACAAATATGTGTACAAAAGCAACTTTGTTGGCGGTTTAGGTGGTCGCGATATCACCAAGGCAGAAATTGAAGACATGTACAACAAATTGTATGCAGGATTGGAGAACAAGAGTGAAGAGACAGTAGAATTTTTCAGCTTAAATGTAGAAGGCAATGACTAAAGTATTAGATATCCCAAAAGTGAATGCGAAGAACATGACCGAGAAGGAGTTTTTCTATGGTCATAAAGCTTGTGCCGGATGTGGCGGTAGTATTGCTGTACGTTTGGCATTGAAAGTATTGGGCGAGCGTACCTATTCTGCTCTTCCAGCTGGTTGTATGTCGGCAGTAGGATTCATTTATCCACAAATGGCATTCAATTCAAATGCAATTATTACAACTTTTCCAGGTTCGGCAAGTATGGCTGCAGGGATTGCAGCAGGTGCCAAAGCTTTGGGACAAAAAGATTTTAAAACGGTAGTATTCGCCGGTGATGGTGGTACTGCTGATATTGGATTCCAGGCATTATCAGGAATGATCGATCGTAACGACGATGTATTGTACATCTGCTACGACAACGAAGCCTATATGAATACCGGAATTCAGAAAAGTGGTTTGACTCCTTACGGAACCAAAACTACGACTACTCCTGCTGGTCAGAATATCCCGGGAACGGTAACTCACAAGAAGAACTTGTTTGAAATTATTGCTGCTCACGATATTGCTTACGCTGCAACTGCAAGTATTGGTTATCCTCAGGATTTTATCAATAAGGTAAACAAAGCGAAGCACGTTAAAGGTGCAACATTTATTCATGTATATGCATCATGTCCTACAGGATGGGGAACTCCAACCGAAACATCGGTAGAGATTGCCAAAGATGCAGTAGATGCAGGATTAATTTTCCTTGCAGAATATGAGGATGGAGAATACAAATTGAACAGAAATCCAAAGGAATTCAAATCGGTTGAAGAGTACCTGAAAAAGCAGGGACGATTCAAGCACATGAGCGATGCCGATATCCAATGCGTAATTGAAAACCGCGACAAGAAGTGGGAACGCATGCGCAAAAATTGGCTGTAAATCAATTGATAATTATCAATTAGTAATGAATAATAGCACCCCTCTGGCTGTAGCCATCTCCCCTAGGAGGGGAGAAATCCTAGATTGAATGTAGAATTTCAATTTTTAGTCTTCCCCTTTTTTTGAAAGTGCAGATAGGCGAAGGGGTGCAAGAATCCTAAATAAACAAAACAACAAACAGTACAGACGCAAGGAATTGCGCCTCAACAAACAAAACAAAAACCAAACACAATGATCAGCGATTTAAAAGGAACATTTTCCAACATAAGCAACAACATCAAAAGATCTGCTATTCGTGAGATCCTAAAATTGACCCAAAACCCTGAAGTAATTTCTTTTGCAGGAGGATTGCCGGCACCGGAATCTTTCCCTGTTGACAATTTGGATGAGATCATCTCAACCATGTTGAAAGAAGAAGGAGCAGAGGTATTGCAGTACGATGCAACGGAAGGGGTTACGGAGTTAAGAGAGCTTCTTTTGAAGAGATATCAGAATGAAGGAGTTCAGTGCGAATTGGACAACATGATTGTAACTACCGGATCGCAGCAAGGTCTGGATCTGGTTGGAAAAGTGTTTGTGAACCAGGGAGACGTTGTGATCTGTGGATTGCCATCTTACTTGGGTGGTATCAGTGCTTTCCAGGCGTATGGAGCTAAAATGGAAGGGGTACCAATGGATGAGAATGGTATGAGTGCAGAACTTTTGGAAGCCAAGTTGGTTGAATTGGCAGAGCAAGGCATCAAACCTAAATTCATCTATATCATTCCTGATTTCCAAAACCCAACAGGAATCACCATGCCTGAATCTCGTCGTTTGGAGATTATCGCATTGGCACACAAATACGATGTTTTGATTGTTGAGGATTGTCCGTACAGAGAGGTTCGATTTGAAGGAGAACCACAACGCATGATGTATGATTTGGACAATGATGATCATGTACTGACACTGGGAACTTTCTCGAAGACATTTGCACCAGGCTTGCGTATTGGTTGGATTTTAGGTCCGAAAGAAGTAAATGACAAGATTGTGATTGCCAAGCAATCGTCTGACTTGTGTACACCAACTTTCGTTCAGAAAATGGCGATTCGTTACATGAAATCGGAGCATTTTGAATCGAACCTTAAAAAGACCATCGACTTGTATCACCAGCGCAGAGATGTAATGTTGGCAGAGATGGAAAAATGCATGCCTGAAGGAGTGAAATGGACGCATCCGGAAGGAGGAATGTTCCTTTTCATTACTTTACCAGAGCACATGGATGCCTTGGAATTGTTCCACAAAGCAATTGAAAAGAAAGTAGCATTCGTAACAGGTAATGTATTCTATTGTGATGGAGGAGGAACCAATACCATGCGTTTGAACTTCTCATATGTGAACAACGAAAAAGCGATTGCAGGTATTCAGCGTTTGGCTCAAATCATCGAGGCTGAAATGACAGTTTGCAATGAACAATTAATAATGAGTAATTAATAATATACTTACAGAAAATTATTGCTCTAGTTCATTTGATTATTGCCTGAAAGGCATAGAGATATTAGCCCAGGGCATTGCCCTGGGTTTATTGTATCATGTAAATTATTGTCGCAACAGAAATGATGATTGTTGTAGCTTGATTCTTGCGACGAAATTGAGTTAAGCTCTTCTTCAAATTGATACTTCAATAGCCTCGGGTTTCAACCCGAGGATGATGTTAATATTATTAAGAGAGAGGAATACATGATTTTGATAGTGTATCTGCTCCCTTTTCTTTTTTTTATTAATTTTCCATGAATTTTTGAGATTATTAACCTATGAAAATCTACTCAACAGCTTGTCCCCGAAATTGCTACAGCACTTGTAGTATTAAAGTTCGTGTAGAGAACGATAAAGTGATTGGAATTGACCCACATCCCGAAAATCGTGCTACACCAGAAGGACCATGTATTAAAGGTTTGGCTTATGTGGAACGCGCCAATTCGAAGGAGAGAATTTTGTATCCGCAAAAGCGAATAGCCGAAGGAAAATACGAACGCATTTCCTGGGATGAGGCATTGAATGCCATTGTTGAGCAGTTGAAGAATTGCAAACAGACTTTTGGTCCGCATTCAGTTCTTTATTTTGCAGCTAGTGGCATGTCTGGTTTGTTGAATGGAGTAGGAGCAAACTTCTGGAAACTGTTTGGAGGCGCAACAACTACTTATGGAAATCTTTGTTGGCCTGCAGGATTGGAAGCCACTCGACTGACCTTAGGTGCCAACAAACACAATGCACCTTGGGATTTGGAGAATGCCAAGCTGATTTTGTTGTGGGGAAAGAACCCTGCCGAAACCAATATTCAGGAGATGATTCCTGTTGAGAAGGCACAGGAAAAAGCTGGGAAATTGATTGTGGTTGATCCTCGCAGAACGCCTTCCAGCGAGCGTGCGAATTCACTCTTCCAAATTAAATCGGGAACCGATGCAGCCTTGGCTTTAGGGATTGCAAGAGAATTGATTCAGAATGATTGGATCGATCATGAATTCATAGAGAAATATGTACTTGGCTTTGAGCAATTCAAAGAGCGAGTTGATCAATATACATTGGAGAAAGTCTCTGATATCTGTCGCGTACCAGTGGAAGCCATTCAGGAACTGGCAAAAGAAATTGGAACAACAGATGCCATGACATTGATTCCGGGTTACGGCATGCAGCGATATGAAAACGGTGGTCAAACCACTCGCTGTATATTAGCATTGTCGGTGATAACTGGAAATATTGGGAAGCCCGGTGCTTGTTTCCATTATGCAAATCTTCAGAGCTATGTGTTCGATGATTTGAAAGAACCGGAATCATACTTCCCGGGATGCGAACATCCAAGTTTCAGGAGGAAGATATCTGTAGCCAAATTGGGTGAGGATTTATTAAATATCAAAGATCCTGAAGTGAAGTTCATTTGGGTAGAAAGGGGAAATCCCTTATCTCAAAATCCGGATACCAATAAAATCCGAAAGGCATTCCAAAAGGCGGACTTTAGAGTGGTTGTAGATCAGTTCATGACCGATACGACATTGGAAGCTGATATCATTCTGCCAGCAAAAAACATGTTCGAGCAATCTGATATCATTGGCTCTTATTGGAATCCGTATGTGCAATTGCGACAGAAAGTAATGGAACCGGCGGGCGAGGTAAAACCTGAAACGGAAATCTATTATCTCTTGGCAAAGCAATTGGGATTTGCCGATGAAGAGATCGAAGGAAATATTCCAGAGCCAAACGATGAGGCAATCGAAGAATATCTGAACGGATTCTTGAAAGATTTTCCTGAATTAAGTCTGGAACAACTGAAGAAAGGACCGCAATTGGCAAACTCTTTTGAGGAAATACCATTCTCAGATTACCAGTTTCCAACTGCTTCCGGTAAGATTGAACTGTATAGTGAGATGGCCAGGCAAATGTGGGGAGTGGATGAACTTCCTGATTATGTCCCTTTGCCAGAACAAAGTGAATTTGAATTTCAGTTGATATCGCCAAACTCAAAGAATCGAATTCATTCACAGTTTGGCAATTTAAATGTGATCAAGCAATTTGAACCCGAAGCCTATCTTTTTGTTCATCCATTGGATGCTGAAGAGAAACAGATGAAGAATGGTGAAAAGGTGGTAATCTATAATCATCAGGGTAGAGCAGAAGTGAAACTGCAATATGATTTGGGTTTGCGTAGAGGAAATGTGGTGTTGACCAATGGTCATCAATCTCATTTGGGAGCCGCTCCAAACCTGTTTACCAAAGGATGCGAAACTGATATGGGACATGGTACCGCATTCCATAACACTTGGGTAAACCTGAAGGCAATTAACAATGAGTAAGGATCAATGATCAATTAACAATGAGCAATTAACAATTGGAGAAAAGTAGAAATTGTAAAATAATCCCGAAGGGATGCAACTTGAATAGCCAAGGGTGAAACCCTTGGTCAACATGATGTAAATTAATCGTCGCAACTGCCAATGCTCCTAAAAGAGTTGGTGTAACATGCGACGAAATATGAAGAGCCTTACACTAGTATAAGAGCAAAAAATGGAAAAAAACTCATTCATATTCAACACCAACCGATGTGTAGGATGCAACGCCTGCGTGGCAGGTTGCAGCATAGAAAACGGAACCGATTTTAGAGTGAACTGGCGAGAGGTAAACACTGGAAATAAAATCAAACATCCAGGATTGCCTGTTTTCCATTTTTCATTGGCCTGTAACCATTGCGAGGATGCTCCTTGTATGAAGAACTGCCCGGCACTGGCCTACACCCGCGATGAGAAAACGGGTGCCATCATTCATCATGCCGAGGCATGCATTGGTTGTACCTATTGCACCTGGGCTTGTCCGTACGATGCACCAAAGTTCAATCCGGCTACCAAGATTGTTGAGAAATGTAATTTCTGTGTGGATAGAATCTCAGATGGGAAACGTCCTGCCTGTGTGGAAGCTTGTCCGGTAGGAGCGCTTGACTTTGGACTTTTGGATTTGCAAGAAGAAGATCGTGTAACTCCTGGATTTGTGGATATGGGCATCAAACCATCCATTCAATTGATACCGCTAAGAGAAGCAAATATGGCGCCAAAGGTGGAGAATACTGATCAGGTAGAAATAGATGAGAAAAAGATAGAGGAATGGCTACCAAAGCCAAAGGATAAGGTGGCATTGGACAAGGAATGGACCTTGGTGCTGTTTACCATAGCAGTGGCAGGATTGGTAAGTTGGCAAGCAGCTCATTTGATGGGCGCAATAGATATGCAATTGATTCCTTTTGCCATCGTTTCAGTTTTGGCCATTGCATTAACATCGCTTCATATAGGCAAGAAAATGCGAATGTGGCGATTCATTCTCAATCTAAAAGGTTCTTGGTTGAGTAGGGAGATATTCTCCTTTTCAGGATTTTTAGGTTTAACAGGATTTCAACTAGTTATAGGAAATATATGGTTTGGGATTTTAGCTTTGATTTTTGGGATTTGTAGTTTGATATCGGTTGATATGGTTTACAAATTCTTGACGCGAAAAGATGGTCTTCCAGTGCATTCAGGAATGGTAAGTCTTACAGGAATTTTGTTTTTTGTTTGGCTGATTGAGGTGCCGATTGTTATAGAACTTATAATTCTAATCAAAGGAAGTTTATACATTGGGAGGAAAATATCTTTACGTCTAATAAGATTGAAACATTTTCCAGCTCTTTCATTGCTAAGAACGCTCTGTTTATTAATTCCATATTTTCTGTTGGGTACGCAATGGGAATTGGGCTTAGCAATATCTTTAGCCATTATACTCGCCGGAGAATTAATCGATAGGGCAGAATTTTATTACGAATCGGATGTGATAACACCGGAGAAGGAACTACGAATAACGAATTGAAAACATTCTCCTATATCCCATTGAAAATGAGATGTTGGTCGGAGCTGATTCCCCTCTTGAGAGGGGATAAAGGGGAGGGTTAGAAACATAAATAAAATATAAAAGAAATAGTGTATCATCCCTTCGTCTGTATGCTCCAGAAAGCTTAAAATTGGAACTTCAGTTTACCAAAGGGGTGTCTCCTTCACACATTTACTCATTTACTCATTCACAAATTTACTCATTCACTCATTCACACATTTACTCATTCACACATTTACTCATTAACTATAATACCATGAAAAAAAACATCAACGCATCGCACACCCCTCTTTATCGTGAAGCGGGATTCAACCTAAAAGATTCGAAAACCACTCAGGAAGCATTCGCGGCAGAATTGGATCATCCGCACGAACCGGAGAATTACATCTATTCACGCTACCGAAACCCAACCACAGTTGCCGTTGAGCAGCAAATCATGGAGCTGGAAGGCTGCAAGTGGGCCTTGTTGGTAGAAACCGGAATGGCAGCCATCGATGTGGCAGTATCGGTTTTCCAAAAAGGTAAAGATACCCGACCATGGTTGTTCTTCCATGAGATTTATGGTGGTACCAATTCATTTATCGATACAGTTTTAATCAAGCGTCGTAACCTGGATGTGCACCGTTTTTATGCCAACAATGGACTGTATGATTTCGAGGAATTGGAGCGCATGTTAAAGGAGATTCAACCTGAATTCCTTTATTTCGAAGCGGTTTCGAACCCAATGTTGATTGTGGCTGATGTGAAACGAATTATGGAGCTGGCAAAGCAATACGATTGCAAAATTATTGTAGACAACACCTTTGGAACCCCATATTTGTGGAAGCCATTAGTAGATGGAGCAGACCTTGTGATTCATTCTGCAACCAAATACATGAGCGGACATGGTAACATTACTGCCGGTGTTATCTGTGGGAACGATGAGGAGCTGATGAAGGAAGCCATTGAGTACCGAAAATGGGCGGGACACTTCCTAAGTCCTGATGATGCCTACCGTTTGGGAACACAATTGAAGAGCTTCGACCTGCGCTTTAAGCAACATTGCGACAATGCACTTGCCTTGGCAGAATACCTGCAAAATCATCCTAAGATTGAAGAGGTATTGTACCCAGGCTTGGAATCTCACCCAACCCGAAAAGAAGCTGTTGCCCTGTTTGGCGACAAAGGCTTTGGTGGCATGGTCACCTTCGACATCAAAGGAGCATCGGACGAGGACAAACGCGAAAAATGCAACCGCTTCATTGCTGCTTTGCAAGATTATATTCCTTTGGTACCAACCCTTGGCGAGGTAGATACCATCCTTCTGCCGGTAGAACCTGTTTGGGGAGCCAAATATCCTCTGCCGGGAACCATTCGATTATCGGTTGGAATTGAGAATATTGAGAAATTGAAGGGGTGGATTGATAAAGCACTGAATTCAATTAATAATTAACAATGAAGAATTAATAATAGATTAATCTTTAAGGACATGCCATGGCGTGTCCTTTTTTAATGTATGGTTTGATATTGTTATTAAGAATACATGACTGATCTACTGGCCAAATATATTGGTAACTTGACTTTCTGTTTTAACTAAATCAAAAAAAATTGAGTATTAATGCCAACATATATACTTATCGGCAAATCAGCACACCTATCGGCAGTTTTGGTATTCCTATCGCCAAAAACGTTTGCCTATCGCCAAAATGAGGGGGCTTATCGGGGAAATGGGTTGTCCTATCGCCATTTTGGCATACCTATCGCTAAAATAACCCGCCTATCGCAAAAGAGGTCAACTATCGTGGGGCATTCAGAGGGTATGTTAGAGGTAGAGACAGCATTAGTGCTGTCTTTACAGATATAGTAAATCAGTAGCCAAACTTTATACTCCAGATTAAAACAAGCCAGCAGTTATAAGGCCTCAAGCAGTTTTGGCATACCTAACACCAATTTCTATACCTCTGTAGTCAAAAGTCATATTCCTGTAGCCGAAATGTACCGCCTGTAGCCCCAATAGGTAGTCCTGTAGCGAAAAGGAGGTACCTGTAGCCATATTTACCCTCCTGTAGCAAAACGAATCAACAGATATAGGGCTTCCAGAAGGATAATATAAAAATAAGAGCATCAAGAATCATAAAAATCTTAATACCCTGCGTCTTGAGAAAATAAAAAAAGCCACGAAAAATCGTGGCTCTATATCATCTTTGCTTCCTTCATGTGAAACTACTTTTTCAATGTCGGAGCATCATCCATTCTGTCGATTAAGGCTTGCGGTAATTTTTTCTTCACCTTAGCGCCAAGTTCTCTAATTTTTTCTGCACTTCGAATTAGGTTACCACGACCTTCGGTTAGTTTGTTCATCGAGGTAGCATAGGTTTTCTTTGCCGTATCCATTTGTCTGCCCAGGCTGATCATATCATCCACAAAACCAACAAATTTATCGTACAATGCACCACCTTGGCGTGCAATTTCCAATACATTTCGGTTTTGGTGCTCCTGTTTCCAGATAGAGGCAATGGTACGCAAGGTAGCCAACAGGGTAGAAGGACTCACAATTACAATTTTGTTTTCCCATGCATAATTAAACAATTCCTGGTCGGCTTGCACGGCCATGGCAAATGATGATTCGATTGGCACAAACATCAAAACAAAATCAGGAGAGTTTAATGCTTCTGAACTTTGGTAATGTTTATCGGCCAATTCCTTCACATGCGCTTTCATGGAAATAATGTGATCTTTCAAGAACTTGTCCTTGTCTTCTTCGCCGTTTGAATTTACAAATCGCTCGTATGCTACCAGCGAAACCTTCGAATCAACAATTACGTGTTTCTCTTCAGGCAAACGGATGATCACATCAGGGCGAATGGTCTGTCCTTCGCTATTCTGAGTTACTACTTCGCGCTCGTACTCTTCCCCTTTCGAAAGGCCCGAACGTTCTAGTATTCTTTCCAATACAACTTCGCCCCAGTTGCCTTGTTTCTTCACATCACCCTTTAAGGCTTTGGTTAGGTTATTGGCTTCATCACTAATCTTTGCATTTAGGTCATAAAGCTTTTTCACCTCCTCTTTCAGGCTGATTTTATCGCGCAATTCCTTATCGTAAGTTTCCTCAACTTTCTTTTCGAATGATATTAGTTTTTCCTTGATTGGCCCCAGAATATCATCCATATTCTTTTGGTTCGAAGTGGTAAATTCTTTCGTGTTTTCCTTCAGGATTTTAGAAGCAATGTTTTCGAATTCGGTAGTGAACTTCTTTTGTAATTCTTCCAGTTCCTGCTTTTGGTTTTCCAAACGCTCTTCCAAATTCTTTCTTTCGGTAGCCGAAATAGATACCGAACGGGTTAGCCTTTCGTTTTTCTCCCTTTCTTCGCCCAGCAAACTCGCTATTTCCTCTTTTTCACGTTTTATGTTATTTGCACGCTCTTCCAATATCGATAGTTGGTGCGATAGTTCACTTTTTTCGGTGATAAAAGCATTTTCCTGCTTTAGCAATTCTTCACGATGAAGAGCTGCTTGTTGAGATGTTTTTTTTCTAAGAATCAGCCAGGCGATAATTACCCCTTTGGCAATTCCAATTGCGATGTATAAAAATTCCATGTGCTTTTTATTTAACCACAAAGTAAAACGAAGTAATTCACGAAGGAACACAAAGTATTGCGTATCCTTTGTTTATTTACTGCACTTTATTCTTGTTTCATTTATTAGATCAAAAATAAGAGTTTACAACACTTATTTCTTTGCGATACTTTGCGTTGAATATTTAGGTTTATCGAAGATAAACAGATCTGTGTAATTTGTGTCATTCGTGGTTGAATAATTCTTGCGAAGCAAGCTATTAAATCTTTGTGATACTTTGTGAAAATCCTTTGTGCCCTTAGTGCTTACTTATCGGTTTTTCGAATTCTTTCAATTCCATTACACCATTATCCAACACGGCATAGGTAAAGTGTGTTACCCAATCGCCAGTATTGATGTATCTGCTTTTACCATTCAAATCGATATTGCAAGGCCAGTGGCGATGTCCGAAAATGAAATAGTCGAAATGTTCTTTTTTCAGTTCATCTTTGGCATAAAGCACCAACCACTCTTTGCCTTCGCCTCTAAATGTATCCGCTTCAATCTTGCCATTTTTAAGTCTGCTATGCCCCGACCAATTGTGAGCCAGCCAAATGGCAAAATTTGGATGAATCCTGGCAAATGACCATTGCAGAAACTTATTGGTAAAGATCTTTTTCAGAATCTTATATCCCTTATCGTATGGCCCTAATCCATCGCCATGTCCCAAAAAGAATTTCTTGCCCTGAAGTTCGGTTTTTACAATATCACGATGAACGATTACGCCAGTTTCGCTTGGCAAATAATCAAACACCCATATGTCGTGATTTCCGGTAAAGAAATGCACAGGAATACCCGAATCGGTAATTTCGGCCAGTTTTCCTAATACACGGGTAAATCCTCTTGGTACGGTACGTTTGTACTCGAACCAGAAATCGAAAATATCACCCATAAGGTAAATTGCTTCGGCATCTGCTTTAACAGTATCCAACCACTTTACAAACAACAATTCACGTTCGCGATTATTCTTTAAAGCGGGTGCTCCCAAATGCACATCCGATGCGAAATATATTTTTTTGTTTTTACTCATGAGAAAGTATCATGTACTTAAAATGCCTAAAGTTTAAAAGTAATGAAAATTAGTTTTCACCTTTGTACTTTAGGCACTTAATAATATTTTAGTTGTATTACTTTACGTATTCAGCAACTTTTTCTTCCAATCTTCTTGCAAAAAGATCCTTACCAACAATTTCACCTCTTTGGTCGATTAGGTAGTTAGCAGGCACTCTTTGTACGTTTAACAAGCGAACCGCATAAGAACTTCCGTTTTCAGGATCACAAACATTTGTCCAGTTCATCTTGTCTTCTTTAATTGCTTTTTTCCAAAGCTCTTCATCCTGGTCAACAGAAATCTGGTAAATTCTTAAACCTTTGCTTTTATACTTGTCGTAGATTTTCTTAAGCGTTTTATTTTGCTTACGAGAGTTTGGATCTTGAGATGCCCAGAAACTCAATACAATAAATTTCCCTTTTAAAGATGATAGAGCTACGTCCTTACCATTGGTGTCAGGCAATTTGATTTCAGGAAAACTAGCCCCTTTTTCTTCAATCATCTTGGCAATGTTTAGGTTGGACATTCTCTTTTCAAGAGTTTTGTAGTTGGCTAAAATTGCTTTGGTATATTCATGTTCAGGGTAAAGCGCTCTCATCGATGAAGCTACAATTTTCACAAACTGAATGTCCTTGTTCTCATTTAAAGTGAAAGTATTTTTATCAATTTTTTGATACAATGCCATGTAGCTTGCCAAAGAAGTAGCATTTTGCATGATAAAGTCGATAGAGAATTTTCTTTGTGCCTGAATAGCTTCAATATATTCAGCCACTAAGTTTTGTGATACAGTTGAGAAATCAGCATCATTTTTCTTTTCTTCCAATTGCTTGCGGATTTTAGCAACTTTGGCTTTGGTAACATTTAAAGTATCGTTAATTTGTTTTACCAGTTTCGAACCTTTCGATCCTTCAACGATATACTTTTTATTCATGTTTTCGGCCTTGCTATACACCAACATGTTGTCATTTTCTTCAGCCAAAAGGGTAAGCAATTTACCGTTTGATAAGCGCAACAAATAAAATTCAGGTTGTGTAAGGTTCAAATCAAATTCAAATCGACCTTCTTCGTCAAGTTTTATCGAATCAACAGTAGTTGTACTGGCAACATGTAAATGATCCAAATACAAAGTTTTACCTTCTGCGTTATCGATTTTACCTTCGATGCTTACATTTCCTTTTTGGGCACAAGCCCAAAATAAAACTAGTGGAAGTACAAATAATAGTTTTCTCATACTATGGATTAGATTGTGTTATTTAAATTGCTAAAATTCTTGGTTTCGCTATCAAATAATTTATAATCAAAAGCTTTGGCTGATTTGATTTTAAGCTGTCAAATTTTCAAAGCAAATGGGCTGCGAAACTTCAGGCGGAAATTTACTAATAATTTCCTGTATAATCATTATCAAGCAATGCGAGATATTGAAGGAATCGATCATGTTCGGGAATTTTTCATATTTTTGCTTTCAGATTAAAAAGGTGAAATTTTCTGGCTTGAAATAAAGATGGGATGGATAATTTAGATTGAATTTCACCACATACAACTGATATTACTGATGAAGATATATACGGATCTTAAAGATTTTTCTGCTCTAAACCCTGTGGTAACCATTGGAACTTTTGATGGTGTTCATTTGGGACACCGAAAAGTAATACGTCGTTTGCAGGAATTGGCGCACAAAGTGAATGGAGAAACCGTAATTTTTACTTTTTATCCTCATCCACGCTTGGTCTTGAGTGAAGAGAATAATGGATTACGCTTGATCAACACACTGGAAGAAAAGAAGGTTTTGCTTGAGGCGGCTGGTATCGATCATTTGGTAATATATCCTTTTACCAAAGAGTTTTCGAAACTTTCGTATGTTGAGTTTGTAGAACAGATTTTGGTAAAACAGTTAGGCATGAAATACCTGGTGGTTGGCTACGATCACCGTTTTGGTCACAATCGCCAAGGAAAGTACGAAGATTTAAAGGTTTTTGCCGATCAGTTGAACTTTAAAATCGAGCGCCAGGATGTTTTAAATATGGATGCCATTAATGTTAGTTCAACCAAAATCCGTAAAGCCATTGGCGAAGGCGATATTAATACTGCCAATAAATATTTAGGCTACCGGTTCTTTATCAAGGGAGATGTGGTTGATGGGAAAAAATTAGGAAGTAAAATTGGCTTTCCTACTGCCAATATCGATCCGCAGGAAAGTTACAAACTGGTCCCAAAAGATGGAGTTTACGCCGTTAAAGTTGATGTTGATGACAAGCGCTATTTGGGCATGTTGAATATTGGTGTTCGACCAACTGTAAATAATCAGTTGGACAATCGATCAATCGAGGTTCATATTCTTGATTTCGATCAGGACATTTACTACAAGAACATTACCATCCATTTCTACAAAAGAATTCGCAACGAACAGTTTTTTGCATCAATTGATGAGTTAAAAGCACAGCTGGCAAAAGACAAGGAAGCGGTTGTTGAATTGTTAGGGAAATAAAATCTGTACTTGTAGAGACGCAAGGCCTTGCGTCTGTACTGGGAATTACAAATAATCTGTGTTACGTCATTGCAAAATTTTCTTTGTTTAGTTTTATCCAGAAAAATAATATCCAGATATATTTACCTCTGTTATTAGCTATAAAATTATGATATGTTTCGGTATCAATAACAGTTGCATAAACAGAGTTTTTGAATTTTGCATTTGCAATATAAATGTAAAGGTCGGATGAATTTGAACGGTACTTATTCAATGCGTCCGTTTGTTCAACGAGTTGTAGTGTTCTAACATTAAAAAGTTCCTTTAATTGTTTTTCCTGTAAAGAATTGAAATGTAAATTTGAAGAATATACACCATTAGCGATATCTCTATCAATTAAATAGGTTCTATAATTTTTTATTACTTGATTTGTTAAACATCGTTTTCCCAATAATTGAAAACTTAGGATTTGAAAGCATACCAAGCTAGTGATTATTAATGTTGTAATTCGAATGTATTTCATTTTATAAAATTAAAAACATTACGCTGATATTTGTAATTTGTTTATTGATAATCTCACTTAGAGTGAGAATATCAAACTAACAGAAAAGAGGCCATTGAGTTATTATATAATTCGTAATTCCTAATTAAAATAAAACAACCCCGAAGATAATCCCCGGGGTCATAAATGTCATATCATCGAACTCAGGTTACTAGTTTTTACTAGCCTCAACTTTTACGTTTTCCTGGTGATTTGTCCCAGGTTCTTTTGCTTTGGCTTCAGGATTGGGATTTCCTTCACCAATTGGCTTATCAGGAATTCTCATTCCATAGAAAGAGCGATACACAAAGAATAAGCCTATAATCAAGAATAATGTTCCAATGTAAGGTGCAATATTTGTTGCCCCGGTTTTATCAGCTTTAACAATTAATTCTATGGCAATTTCTGCAGCCAACAATCCAAATAAAGTTGAAAACTTAATAATTGGATTTAACGCAACGGAAGTAGTATCCTTGTAAGGATCACCAACTGTATCACCTACAATGGTTGCATCGTGAAGAGGAGTGTTTTTCTCTTTCAAATCAACCTCAACCACTTTTTTGGCGTTATCCCATGCGCCACCGGCATTTGCCATGTACATTGCCTGGAATAGACCAAAAATTGCGATAGATATTAGATAGGCCACAAAGAAATTAGGACTGAAGAATGCAAAGGCCAAAGTTAAACTTAGGATTACGGCAAAAATATTCCACATTCCTGTTTGTGCATATTGAGTACAGATTTTTACAACATTTTTAGAATCTTCAATATCAGCTTCAGTTTTGTCCAGATTGATATTTTTCTTGATGTACTCAACTGCACGATAAGCTCCGGTAGTAACTGCCTGCATTGATGCACCAGAGAACCAGAAAATTACTGCACCACCTGTAATTAAACCTAGAATAACAGAAGGGTCGGTTAGTTGAATTTGTAATAATGATTCTCCTGTAGAAAGAATAGTTCCTTTTAAAAGTAAGATAATGGCGAAAATCATGGTTGTAGCACCAATAACCGCGGTACCAATTAATACAGGCTTTGCTGTAGCTTTAAATGTATTACCAGCAGAATCGTTTTCTTCCAAATTGTGCTTTCCTGTTTCAAAATTCGGCTCAAAACCAAAATCGTTGTTAATTTCTTCTTTAATATTTGGAATTTTTTCAATTTGCGATAATTCAAAAACAGATTGTGCATTATCGGTTACCGGACCATAACTGTCAACAGCAATGGTTACAGGTCCCATACCTAAGAAACCGAAGGCAACCAAACCAAAGGCAAAAATTCCCGGATACTCACCAAAAATTGCAATATCTTGAACGGTGTAGAATGCAATAGCCATTAAAGCCATCATAACCATTCCTTTCCAGAAAGCAGAAAAGTTACCAGCTACCATACCTGAGAGTATAGTAAGAGATGCTCCACCTTCACGAGAAGCAGTTACAACTTCCTGTACATGGCGAGAACCAGAACTGGTAAAAGCTTTGGTTAATTCGGGAATTACAGCTGCTGCGAGTGTACCACAAGAAATAATAGTAGATAATTTCCACCACAATCCTTCCGGAAGATCAGAAATCAGTACATAACTTAAAGCATATGTAACTACAATTGAAATAATTGATGTAATCCATACCAAAGCAGTTAAAGGAGCTTCAAAATTGAATTTATCTAGTTTGCTGTATCTAGCTTTTGCGATAGCTTGATTAACCAGATATGCAAATACCGATGTGAAAATCATTAAGACACGCATGGCAAAAATCCATACAATTAAAGTAGATGCAAAACCAACATTTGGTATTAAACCAGTTTCCCCAAACATCAAAATAATGAAAGTAATTAAGGCAACACCAGTTACACCATAGGTTTCAAAACCATCGGCAGTTGGTCCAACACTATCTCCTGCGTTATCGCCTGTACAGTCGGCAATTACACCTGGGTTTCTTGGATCATCTTCTCCAATCTTGAATACGATCTTCATCAAATCAGCCCCAATATCAGCAATTTTGGTAAAGATACCACCGGCAATTCTAAGGGCAGAAGCACCAAGCGATTCTCCAATTGCAAAACCAACGAAACATGCACCAGCACTTTCGCCAGGAATGAACAGAAGAATGGCAATCATCATGATTAGTTCAACGCAAATCAATAGTAAACCAACACTCATACCTGCCTGAAGAGGAATAGACATTACGTCGAAAGGCTTTTTCTTTAATGCAGCGAAAGATGTTCTACTGTTTGCATAGGTGTTAATTCTGATTCCGAACCATGCAACACCATACGATCCAAGAATACCAAGAACGGTCCATAGAAGAATCAGTAAGGTTTTAGGAATGCTTAAATGAGCTAATGCCAGGAAGTAATAACCAATAGCAACACCAATAATCAAGAATAGAATAATCAGGAATTTACCTTGCTGCAACAAATAGGTTTTACAGGTTTCGTAAATAATATTTGAAACTTTTGCCATTGATTTGTGCGTAGGAAGTTTTTTGATGCGATTAAACTGCACCATCCCAAACAATAAACCCAAGACAATGATGATAATTCCGTAGAGGAGCAAGTCCCAGCCATTCATGCCTCCAATTCCATCAAAGACACTTTGTCTTAAATCAGGAACTACCAAATCGGCTTCACTTGCGAAAGTTGCGAACGGTGCACACAAAACCCCGAACACAAGTAGTAATAATGCTTTCTTCATAAGATTAAAAAATTAATTTGAATAGGTGAATTTCCTTTCAAATTATGCATTATTGTTTACCGAGTCAAGGCTTTTTTATAGAAATGTGCAATCAGAAAAACTTTCGTTGATTTGCTTTGTATCCTGATTTTGTTATATTTATGATGTCAAAATTAGTTCTGTTGCAAATGGGACTAATTTTTTTGTGCCTTTTACATACTGATTAGTTGTAAACCCTAAGGATATTACCAGAAACACTGGTTCTGTATGATTTTAGTGGATATTTTGCGACAGATTCACTAGTAGGATAAGCTCCATTAGAAAATAAAAACTCACTGTTACATATAGGGCATTTACACGCTCCATTCCATTGTGTATTATCATTTGGATCATTTAATTCAACATGCTCATTCGCTTCAACATCATGAGGACAAGTTGCGTCATAGGCATAATATTGATCATTTGCTTTATATATAAATATTCCATTCCCATTATATCCTAAGGTTTTGCCTTCATTATAATCGAAATATTCTGCTGAATTGTTAGATAATTGACTAAGATGTATTAGATCAAAGTTTGTATTAATTTTTCTGTATGGAACAACCTCATTAATATCGACTGCATCTGAACTACAAGAACAAATACTGATGCACAATGAAAATAAAACGAAAAAATATAGTAAATTTGATTTGTTGACTGACATAATTTTATAGTTTGCATTAATAAACGCAGGTTGATCCTGATTATTATTGTGAAAGCGTAAAACTAACAATTAAATATCAGAACTCTCATGGATGAAGGATGGGGAAATATAATATATCTGATCATATTAGCGATTGTAGGAATTTTTAGTTCTATCAAGAAGAACAAAAAGAAGCCTGTTCCAATATCTCCGCCCGATGATGGAGAAATAGCGGAGCAATCTGCTCCTCAAACTACAAAGCCGCAAAACGATTTTGAATCGGTATTTGAAGCTTTGTTGGGGCAACAAAGGCCCGAACCATATCATGAGGAAGAAGAATGGGAAACAGAAACTCCGGTTGCGGAACAAGAGGTAGTTTTAGATTCAGTTCCTGAGCAAAAGGATCCTCGGGAAAGTAGTATAGAATATACTGAGAAGCGACAAATTTCTTCATTAGATGCTTTAAAAGATCTCTATCAGGAAGAAGCGGAAGAGGAGGAAGACGATGGGGAAGAAATTGATTGGCGTCAGGCGATAATTTACAAGGAAATTTTAGAGAGAAAGTACAATTAGTATAATTTTTTAGTACTTTTATAAGTCCCAGTTTATACCGTATAAAAAGGAGCATAAATATTAAATTTGTATATTTGTATTCCTGAAGAGTTCCGAGAAGTCGGGATTCTTTTTGTTTTATAGGTCTTTGGTGATCTGGGAATTAAGAAATCAAGAAAAAATAAATAGGAGGATATTATGTCTGGTTATTCATATGTGACAGCAGATGGTTTAAAAAAACTAAGAGAAGAATTGGAACAGCTTGAGAACATTGAGCGTCCAAAAATTTCAAAGCAAATTGGTGAAGCTATCGATAAGGGGGACTTGTCGGAGAATGCCGAGTATGATGCCGCAAAAGAGGCTCAGGGTTTGTTGGAAGCAAAAATTGCCCAGTTGCGAGGAGTTATTGCCAACAGTAGAGTTATTGATGAAACTAAAATTGATACATCAAAGGTTCAGATGATGAACAAAGTTACCATTAAGAACCAGAAAAATGGTGCAGTAATGACTTACACTTTGGTGTCGGAAAGTGAAGCTGATTTTAAGAAAGGTAAACTTTCTATCAATACACCAATTGCCAAAGGTTTAATTGGAAAGAAAGTTGGCGATGTAGTGGATATTCAGGTTCCTAATGGAATTATTCCTTTCGAAATCATCGAAATTTCTATCTAATAGAAACAAATTGAAAACTTCTTAAAACAGATAAAATGGCTTCAATTTTCACAAAAATAGTTCAAGGCGAGATTCCTTGCCATAAAATTGCAGAAGACGACAAGTACTTTGCATTTTTAGATATTAGCCCTTTGGCTAAAGGTCATACATTGGTAATTCCAAAGCAAGAAGTTGATTACATTTTTGATTTGGAAGATGATGTGTTGGCAGGCTTAAATGTATTTGCAAAAAAGATTGCTAAGGCAATTGACAAAAGTGTAGAATGTAAACGTGTTGGAGTTGCCGTTATCGGTCTGGAAGTTCCACATACGCACATCCACTTGGTACCATTAAATAATATTGGGGATTTGAATTTTGAAAATCCTAAATTGTCTCCAAGCCAGGAAGAACTAGCCGAAGTTGCAGAGGCTATTCGCAAGAATTTAGAATAAAAGAGAATATCTTATATATAGGAAAGCCGCTTGAAAAGCGGCTTTTTTTGTACTTATTTTTTTATTCGATTTGGGTTGTTTTTTACAAAATCGGCCCATGAACTGGATTTTTTCGCAGTTACTAATGCATTGTCCTGAAAAAAGTGACAAAGTGCAATTGCAATAGCATCCGATTCATCAGGATTTTGAGGGAAATCTTTCATTTTAAAATAACGTTGAAGAATTACCGCCAATTGTTCTTTCGAGGCAGTTCCCGTACCAGTAATTGCTAGCTTAATTTTACGTGGAGCATATTCAAAAATTGGAATATTGCGTTGCAAAGCGGCAGCAATGGCTACGCCTTGCGCACGACCCAATTTCAACATCGACTGAATATTTTTACCAAAAAACTGAGATTCAATTGCCAATTCATCGGGATGATATTCATCTATGACTTGCAGTGTTCTTTGAAAAATCTTTTGAAGTTTGATATAGGGATCGCTGATTTTTTTTAAATCGAGAACCCCCGAAACCATGATTTCAGGTTTTCTGTTTACCACTCTAATTAACCCGTATCCCATTAAATTGGTTCCCGGATCAATTCCCATAATTATTCTGTCGTTACTCAATTTAATTGGATTTTTGAACAAGTTTTTGCAGTACTATCCCAGCTATAATAAGAACCAAGCCTGCCAGTGTACTAAGATAGATAGATTCTCCGAGAATCAGATTAATAAATATTAATGAGGCAAAGGGGCTCAAGAAAACCAAGTGACCAATCTTATCGGTAGAACTGCTCAATTTCATGGCTTTTAACCAAAGTACATATGCAATTCCACACTCAACAATCCCAATGTAAATTCCAGCCAATAAAGGTTTGGTATCAGGAAGTGTGAAATTAGAAAACAGAGCTATGCTTAGTACAATGTAAATGAATCCAAAAATAAAGTTCAAAAATAGCTTGGCAACTTCTTCTCTTATATCTCTTACATTATATATCCAATACAAAGCCCAGAAAATCGAACTTCCAACTGCCAGTAACACTCCGAACGGATTTGGTGTTTGCAATGAAGCAAATGAGCCTTTGTTGGCAATTACAACCACTCCAGCAAAACTGACCAGAATGCTTAGAATACTTTTAATTCCTATTTTCTGTTTTAACAAAGGAATAGAAAGCAGTACCAAAGTAATTGGCCAGATGTAATTCAAGCTCATTGCAAATTGAGCAGGCAAAATGGCATAGGCCTTTAGTAAAACCAGGTAGTATAAAAATGGATTTAACAAACCTAAAATGGCAGAGCTGAAATAATGCTTTTTACTTACTTTAAAACTGTTTAATAGTTGGTTTTTCAACACCAATAAAACGGAAAGAAAAATAAGGGCTGTACCTGATGAAATCAAAAGTAAGTGCATAAAATCCATACCAGCAAGAGCAATCTTAAATGCCGTTGCTACTGTAGACCAACATAAAATTGCCAGTAATGCGTAAGTATATGCTCTTTTTTGCTGCTTCAAGTGCTTGGAATTAAACTTCTTGCAAAAGAGAAGAAAATGTGATTACCTGGTTTTGAAATCTGGCATTAAAAACCGCTTTGGTTCTTGGCTCAAAACTATTGATGTATTTTTCCAACTGTTCGCGAGTTTTGAATAAAAGCTGCAATGAATAAGTCATTCCGCCATCTTCTTGTGCAACCATTACTTTACAAAAATAGTTGTCCGAGAAAGTACTGGTTTCCTTTAAAAGAGGAATAAACTTCGTTTTCATCCACTCTACAAAAACACCCTCTAGTTCCTGTTCAAGCAAATAGCTTGTATTGTATAATAACATATCGTATATCTTTAAAAGTCGCGCAAATTTATTAAAAACTTACTTCGTAAGTAATATATAAACAACTGAAGACACAAATTATCACGAATTATTTAATTGTGTAAATTGCCACGCAATTCAAAGTTTGAGAAATTGGTGTAATTCGTGCTTATTTCTAAAATCAACACTTGTTTTTACAGCAAGTAGAATTCCATTAATTTCTTAATGCATTAACTCTTTGTCTGGCTTCAACCGAAAAAATACTATCCGGATAATCTGTAATAATTGATTTGTAACAATCTAAAGCAGCAGGCGAGTTTTGCATTTTTTCAAGCAGTTTCCCTTTTCGGAATAATGCTTTATCTGCAATTGAATCCCATGGGTGATCTGTAATTATTTTTTCAAGATTCTCCAGAGCGTCATCCAGTTTATTCTGCTGCAAATAGATTTCATATTTTTTAAAATACACTTCGTCGATTAAGCTATGGGCAGGTTGGTTTCTTATCAATTCATCCAACTTGTTTAAGGCTTTATCTTCTTTTTTCTGTAGGATTAAAAACTCAGCTTCCGCATAAGTTTTCATTGCCGTATAACTGGTATCTAAGGTGGTGTTATCACTAATTAACTGCGATAAAGCAATTGCATCATTGGCAATTAATTTTGAGGTACTTCCTTTAAGAGCATCTAACTGAGCTTTTGCCCATTTCAATTCTCCCATATAATAGGAAACCTTAGCTTTTTTGAATTTTGCCTCGTAGCCTATGGTGTTGTTTTTATTGGCTTTTTCAATCTGAGAATAGAGCAGGATGGCATCCCACTTTTCATCGGCAAACAATTTAATATCTGCCAATTCCATTTTAATTTCTGATTTAAATTGTGGGTGAATGTTTCTATTTTTTAGAATAGCTTCAAGTTTTTCAATTGCTTTATCGCTTTGATTTAGGTAAGCCGATAATATGTGAGCATGTCTAACAATAGCCCTGCTTGTTTGGCCTATATTTTTTTCCTGGTTTAAGAATTTGTCGTAAGAAGAAGCCAGGTTTTCCCATTGTTCTTGTGAGCTGTTTTCGGTTTCTTTTAACTGTAAGAATCTTGTTTCTAAGTACTCTGTGCTGGCTTTAAAATAGTTTGAAGCTTCGGCTCCTTTATCAATAACGATCTGAAAAGCTTCCAATGCCGTTTCGAAATCTTTATTTGTTCTTGCTGTATAGGCTAAAGACATGATGCGAAATCCATCTTCTTTTTTGATTAAGTCGATAGATCTGGCTTGGGCCAAGGCAGGTTTAAACAGTTTTTTTTGCATAAAGTACCATTGCAATAATTCTTTCAAAGCCAAATTGTCTGGTTCTGTCTGCATTTTATTCAAAATCTGATTTCTGATTATTGGATCAAGACTTGAATCGATATCCTGAGCAAGTGCAGATTGAAGGCGATTTTGTACCGTATTAACTTTGCTTGGATCGATGGATACACCAATTAAAAATTCAGCAAGCATTTTTTCAAAATCTCTTTGATAGAGATAAATATTTCCCAATTCGATATGATAAAGGTGAGGCTGCTTTAATAGTTCTCGACCTTTTTGATAGGCTTTGGCAGCAAACTCATATTCTCGTTTGGAAATAAAAGCATTGGCAATACTATTAATATCAACCTTAATGGGTTTTAGTTTTTGAAGTGCTTTATTGTATTGCTTGAAGGCTTCTTCTTCCTGATTCCATTTCTTATAAACATAGCCCAAACTTATAATGAAACTATTATCGTTTGGATTTTTTCGTACCTGTTTCTTCACAAAACTTTCTGCATCCTTAAATTCTTCCAATGCAATCAAACAATCTACATAGTAGTTGTAATAGGTTTTTGATTTTGTAAAATCATACAAATCGTAGAAAAGGGTAGAAGCAGGCTTGTATTCCTTGTCGCGAAAGTATTTAAATGCCAACTGGCTTCCGGATTGAATGTTTAATTGACCCAAAGTAGATAGGCAGGTTGATAGCAGTGAAATCAGTAATATGCTTGTTAGTATCTTTTTCAAAATGAAATTTTTATTGATTCAGCACCATAAAAATAAAAAAAAGCCCGACTTTTAGGTTCGGGCTTTAGCAAATATTTTGATAATCGATTAGTCGATCATGTCAAATCCTGTGTAAGGAACCAATGCTTTAGGAATTTTAATTCCTTCCGGCGTTTGGTGATTTTCCAACAATGCAGCTACAATTCTTGGCAAAGCCAATGCACTACCATTTAATGTGTGAGCCAATTGCGGTTTTTTCATGTCCTTATCCTTAAATCTTAATTTCAAGCGATTTGCCTGGTATGATTCAAAGTTAGAAACAGAGCTAACCTCTAGCCATTTATCCTGAGCTGCTGAGTACACTTCAAAATCAAAAGTTAAAGCAGCAGTAAAGCTTGTATCGCCACCACACAAACGCAACAAACGATAAGGTAACTCTAATTTTTGAATAATACTTTCAACATGATTTACCATGCCTTCTAATGCTTCGTATGATTTTTCAGGATGTTGCAATTGTACAATTTCAACTTTATCGAATTGGTGCAAGCGGTTCAAACCACGAACATCTTTTCCGTACGAACCAGCTTCTCTTCTAAAACAAGCCGAGTATGCAGTATTCTTAACCGGAAAATCTTCTCCTTTTAAAATTACATCGCGATAAATGTTTGTAACCGGAACCTCAGCAGTTGGAATCAAGTACAAATTATCTTCTGTAACATGGTACATTTGTCCTTCCTTATCAGGTAACTGACCTGTACCGTATCCCGAATCTTCGTTTACAACCAATGGAGGAATTACTTCTTCGTAACCAGCCTTGCGGTTTTCATCCAGGAAGAAATTGATTAAAGCTCTTTGAAGAATAGCACCTTTACCACGATAAAGTGGGAAACCAGCACCCGTAATCTTCACACCCAAATCGAAATCGATCAAGTTGTATTTTTTTGCCAATTCCCAGTGAGGAATTGCATCAGGAGCTAAACTTGGAGCTTCACCAACACTTTTTTCGATTACATTATCTTCTTCACCTTTACCTGCAGGAACCGATGAATGAGGAATATTAGGAATCTGCAATAGCAAATTGTTTAATTCTTCAACAATGGAAGTTTGCTTCGAGTTTAATTCAGCAATGGAGTTTTTCAACTCACCCGTTTTAGCTTTTGCTGCATTAGCTTCTTCAGCCTTTCCACTTTTAAAAAGCATACCAATCTCTTTCGACAAGCTGTTCATTTCTGCCTGAGTTGCATCCTGTTCTGCTTGAGTAGCTTTTCTTTTTTCATCAAGATCAATAATTTTTCCGATAATTTCAGTGGCATCGAAATTTTTGATCTTTAAAGCCCTAATGGCTTCCTCTTGATTTTCCTGTAAATATTTTAGGCTTAGCATCTATTATCTTTTGTTGATGATTATTCCTGATTTTTATGAAAGTGTAAAAATAAAAAAATCTCCTGTCTTTATACCTTGATAAAGCAGGAGATTTAAATATTTTAATACTGAATTAACTATTCAGCAAGAGGTTCAATAGAAACGTAAGATTTGTTGTCTCTTTTCTTTCTGAAAACAACTGTTCCATCAACAAGTGCAAATAGAGTGTGATCTTTACCACAACCTACGTTTTCACCCGCGTTATGCTTAGTTCCTCTTTGGCGTACAAGAATATTTCCAGCTTGTGCAAATTGTCCGCCGTAAATTTTAACTCCTAATCGTTTACTTTCCGATTCTCTACCGTTCTTCGAGCTACCAACTCCTTTTTTATGTGCCATTTTGTAATATTTTTAAGGATTAAGCTACAATTTCTTCAATTTGAATTTGTGAAAGGTACTGACGGTGACCGTTCAGTTTTTTGTATCCTTTTCTTCTTTTCTTTTTGAATACTTTTACCTTATCACCTTTCATGTGTGATAAAACTTTTGCAGTTACTTTAGCACCTTCAACAGCAGGAGCTCCAACTACAACTTCACCTTCGTTATCAACTAAAAGAACTTTAGCGAACTCAACTTGTCCACCTTCTTCAGCTTCTAATCTGTGAACGAAAATCTTCTGGTCTTTTTCAACTTTAAATTGCTGACCCGCGATTTCTACAATTGCGTACATTTTAATACAATTTTACGGTTTGTTCCAGGGGGTGGGCAACCTGCTAATCAAGTTATTCCTCTTGGTGAACCCCCGAAGAAATTATTTTTCGGATTGCAAAAATAGAAAAGAATAATTGATAAACAAAGTTTTAAGGATATAAATGCTTGTTTTCTCAACTTTTTTTCTTCGCTAATCGCCTCATTTATAAAAAAGGCTGTGAAATCCTTGCAAATGTACAAAGTTTCCTGATTCAGGTTTGGATTATGTAGGCTAATAATTGTATCTTCATGTATACATTTAGGAAAGCTATCTAATCATTCGGCTGAAGGAATATGGTGGATTTGGTAAATGATTGAATAGTCGGTGTTTTGGCCGATTTTGAATTGTGAAATTCTGGAATGCAAATAAATCATGAAGTCTTGTTTTCAATTATTGTTAAGAAGCTTCGAAACAATTATTATATTTGCTTCAAGAAAGATGGAAATTTGTAAAAACCTATGGGTAAAATAAAACTAAACGTTCTTGGATTGTCATATAGTCAGACACAAACTGGAGCATACGCATTGGTCTTATCTGAAGAGGATGGTGATCGACGTATTCCCATTATTATTGGGGGAGTTGAAGCGCAGTCGATAGCTATTCAACTTGAGGAATTAGATCCACCCAGGCCTTTGACTCATGACTTGTTTAAAAGTTTTGCAGAAGCATTTACTGTAAATGTTACCGAGGTCAATATATATCGATTAGAAGAAGGAATTTTCTATTCGGAATTAATTTGTGAAAAAGGAAGTAATCGCATTCGTATTGATTCCAGAACTTCAGATGCAGTAGCCATTGCACTTCGATTTAAATGTCCGATTTATACAACAGATGAAATTATTGAGAAAGCAGGAATTGTTTTATCAATAGAGGGAGAACCTCAAGAGCCCACGATTACGGCACCAACTGCTGAATTTAGTTCGAGTGAAACAAGTTCAAGCAGCGAGTATAGTGATTATTCCATAGCACAATTGCAAGGAATGCTTGAAGATGCCATTCGGGATGAAGATTACGAAAAGGCATCTTTAATAAGAGATGAGCTTGATAAAAGAGGAGAATAGGTAAAATAAAATATCAAAAGGAAAGCAGGTTTATAGCCTGCTTTTTTATTGCTTTTATTTGAGGTATAGTTTTTAATATCATTTTATTATATCAACTATTAAGATTGATAAAAATTAAACATCAATTATTGTTATTTAAACTAAAATCTGCTAGGTTTGTTCGTTGATATTAACTTAATGAAAAATTATGGATGTATGTAGATTTAATGCTATTTGTAAAAATATAGGCAGGAGTTGCATACATCAAGGATCTAATTAAAAATTAAACTATGAAATTATTAAAACAAGCAATTGGTATTTTAACCTTGTTTTTTTTGAGCCATTCTATTGTGGAGGGACAAAATAAAATTTGGGAGCAAGATTTGCGTTCTGCATTAGGAGCGGTAAACTGGATTGAGCAAACAAGCGAAGGTTTCATATTGGCCTCAGGAACTAAGGGTTTATTGGCTCTTGATAATACCACGGGAAAGACTTTGTGGCATAATTCAGAGCTGAGAGGAGCTGTAAAAGGTTCACTAAAATTAATTGATGGTTTGCCAATATGTTATATTGATTTCGCAAAAAATGGAGTAATCCTTAACTCAAGTAATGGAGAAATTCTATATGATACACAAAAGGATGGAGTACGTATTCAAAGCTATGGTATTCATAGTGATAAGAATTTAATTCTTTTCGAAATGTCGAAAGGAGATGATACTGCATTGATGGGATTTGATCTTAAAACATGGAAAAAGAAATGGATTACCAATCTTGGAAAGGTCTTTAAGTTTTTAGGTTTAAGAATCGATACAAGTATTATATCGCAAGGTCCTTTCTTTACGAATGACGAAAGTATTATTTTGAGTATAAAGAACAAGATCTTTAATCTGGATTTAAATACTGGAAAGCTTTTATGGTCGAATGAATGGAAAAAGCCGGTTAGAACTTTAATTTATTCACCATTAAATAATTGTGTATATGTGGGAGTACGTAAGCATAAAATGTTAATAATTCTTGAACCTAAAACGGGAAAAGATATCACACCAGGCAAGTTTAAATTAAAAGGTGAATTAGTTGATGTTACAAAGGATCAGGATGGTAACTTGATTTTGGTTGAAAATTCAGGATTTAACCTTATCAATCCAGAAACAAATGGAGTGATTTGGCCTAAAAAGGCAAAATTGGATAATCTTAATGAAGTTATACCTCATGAAAAAGGATACTTTGCCATTTGCAAAGAAGAAAAGAAAGGAGATATTTATCTGTTTGACAAGAATGGGAAGAAAGTATGGAATAGAGGTGTAGATGGTTACGTTTACTATGCTGTTAGTACCTCAAAAGGGATTATGTATATTTCAACTGAAAATTCCAATATTTTGAATTTTGAAAATGGAAAGAAAGTATGGGATAAGACAGTTAAATTTAAAGCAATTCCTGCAGTAACTTATGATACAGAAGAAAGTAAAGTGGTTCTTTTTGAAAATAAAAAGGGATATAAATTTGATTTAAAATCAGGTGATATAGAGCAATTTGCCAATGAAATTAAATTGGAGAAGGTTTCGAAATCTACACCTTTGGAAGCTGAGTACATTGCTAATACAGGATACTTGCTTACAACTCCTCAGCATATTTCTCTATTGAGTTGTGATGGTAAGCTAAAATATACCCAATATTATAAGCCGTCTTCTTCTATAAAAGGATTAAAAGGTGCAGCTCAATTTGGTTTAGCTATTGCAGGTGTCGATTTTGATATTGATGGTGCAATAGGGAATATTAACAAATTAAACACCCTGGCAACTGGGGAAGCATTAATTAATGAAAATGAGGATACAGGCGATGCTGAAGTTCAGGAGAGCGATATCGCAGGACTTGGGGTAACAGATTCTGAAGGAGTGACCCATGAAATTTTTAGAGTAACACGTGAACGTTATCATAATTCTAAAAAGACGAAAGATGCACAGTTTATCGTAAACGAAGTAAAAGATGAATCAGGTAAAAAGCATTTTATTTATAAAGTCGATAAAAAGTCAGGTAATGTAGATTATAAAGTAGAGCTACTTGATAAAACACCTAGTTATTTAATTGACGATATTGATAATGTAATTGTGATCAATGAAAAGAGTCATTTAATTTCTGCTTATAAACTATAAAGGCAATAAAATAGATCAATCAAACTAATTTTTAAATGGGTGTCGTTTTTAGACACCCATTTTTATTTTAAAGGAGATGATTTTTATTTTTTGAATGAGAAATAACTGCAATATCATTGATCAATCATTGGTAATTGTCATTACTAAAAACACCCCCTAACTTTCAGTAAAAAGAAAATTAGAGGGTGATGCAGGCCGTAAGCCTTTATTTTTTAGTGTGCTATATTTTCTACTTGCTTTTGGTCATGTTTGTGTTTAAACAAAATGGCAAAGAATATGGCAATTACCAATGAGTAAATTGCAAATGTATTCCAGATATCCATCCAAATAAAGTTTCCATCATTACCAGTAAAGAATGCTCCGATAATAATTCCACTAATCCACGATCCCATGATTGCACCAAAACCGTTGGTCATCATCATAAACAATCCTTGAGCACTTGCGCGAATACTAGAATCACACTGTGTTTCTACGAAAAGCGAACCTGAGATGTTGAAGAAATCGAAAGCCATACCATAAATGATACACGACAGGATGATCATCCATAATCCCCCAGCTGGATCTCCATAAGCGAATAATCCGAAACGAAGTACCCATGCCACCATACTGATTAGCATTACTTTCTTGATTCCAAATTTCTTTAGGAAGAATGGAATTGCCAGAATGAATAAGGTTTCAGATATCTGAGAAATTGACATGATGATGGTAGAATATTTCACTACAAATGAATCGGCATATTTATCAACATGTTTAAAGCTATCTAGAAATACATCGCCATACATATTGGTTAACTGTAAGGCTGCTCCTAAAAACATTGAGAAGATAAAGAACAATGCCATTTTGTAATTCTTGAACAATTTAAAGGCATTCAAACCTAATGTTTCAGCAAGAGGAGCACCTTTTTGTCCCTTGTTTTGAGGCTTACATTGAGGCATGGTAAAAGAGTAGGCCGCCAATAGGAATGATACAAATCCTGCAATGTAAAATTGGTTTGCCGAAGCTTTTGATCCCGTAAGGTTGGTTACCCACATGGCTACAATAAAACCAATGGTTCCCCACACACGAATTGGAGGGAATACCTTAATTACATCGTAGTTGTTATTTTTTAAAACGGTGTAAGAAATGGTATTCATCAGTGCAATGGTAGGCATGTAGCAAATCATGGCCACTAAAATTACGCTGATAAATGTGGTAGAAGTTTCAATTTGAGGTAGGTAAAGCAATGCTGCACCTCCCAGCAGATGAAGAACTCCATATAATCTTTCGGCATTCATCCAACGGTCGGCAATAATACCGGTAAGTGTTGGCATAAATAATGAGGCAATACCCATTGTTGAGAAAACGGCGCCAAATTCGGTAGGCGACCATTGTTTTGTTCCAAACCAATAATTTGCAATGGTTATCAACCATGCTCCCCAGATAAAAAACTGTAGGAAGTTTAATAGTGTCAATCGACCTTTAATTCCCATAATTCGTTGTTTAAATTAAATAAGATTAGTAAATGTTTTTCTAAATGGTTTGGTTGTTCTAGTAGTTCAAAATCAATAGATATAATTGGCTATCAATTTTGAAAGATCCAAATCTAACAAAAAAAGAAGAAAGGTGAAAGCCTTGTTAAAAAGCAGTAAAACGAAAACTTCGTAAGAGGTGTAATAAATGACAAATGCAGCCAATATTGCTTTGAAAAAAATGGTATTTTTGCTCCCTAAACAACTATAGGTGATGCAGGTAAATAAAAGTTATCAAACAAGGCAATCGGGAAAAGATAAAATAAAAGAAGCGGTAAGAATTGCATTGCCAAAGGCTTATTCTACCACAAAATGGTTGCTTAGCATTATGATTCCGGTTTCTTTTGGTGTCATGATTCTAAACTACACAGGAGTTTTGGCTTTAATCTCTTCCCATTTGGCTCCGGCTTTCGAATTAATTGGTTTGCCAGGCGAATCGGCATTTGTTTTATTAACAAGCATTTTCACCAATATATATACGGCAATAGCAGTAATTACAAGTCTTGAGATGCAGGGTAGAGTAGTTACCATTTTGGCGGTAATGTGTTTGGTTGCTCATGGTTTTGTAATCGAAACTGCTGTTTTGAAAAAAACGGGATCATCGGTGCTTAGGATGATACTGCTTCGTGTATTGGGAAGTTTTGCAATTGGAGCAGCATTAAATTGGCTTTTACCAAGTGAATCGGTGCAGCAAATTAGTTCCATTGTATCATCAAAGGAATCATTTTCTATCATGTTTCTGGATTGGGCTCAGTCATCCTTATTACTAAGCATTAAAGTAATTGTATTGATTACTTTATTAATGATTTTTCAAAAAATATTGGAACTGTTCGGCATCATCAGGTGGATTTCAAAATTCTTAAAACCATTGCAAGTTGTTATGGGATTGCCCGAGTCTACTTCTTTTTCATGGATAGTAGCAAATACATTAGGCTTGGCTTATGGTGCTGCCATTATTATGGAGCAGGTTGAAGAAGGAAAAATGAGTAAGGAGGATGCTGATTTGTTAAATCATCATATTGCAGTGTCGCACTCACAATTAGAAGATCCACTACTCTTTGCAGCTATTGGTGTTCCCTTGGGATGGATGATTATTCCAAGGTTAGTTTTAGGAATTGTAGTGGTTTGGATTTGCCGACTAGAGCGTTATCTAAAATTAGTATTTGGTAAAAAATGTTAATCTATCGGATTGGTGTTAGATACTCTTTATGAATTAATGTATCTTTAAAAACTAAAATTTCGACTTATACATTATGCAACAATATCTTCAATTATTAGAAAGAGTTCTTGAAGAAGGGAACAAAAAAGAAGACAGAACAGGTACAGGAACGGTAAGTGTTTTTGGGCATCAAATGCGTTTTGATTTGTCTAAAGGATTTCCAGTTCTTACCACAAAAAAACTTCATTTAAAATCTATTATTCATGAATTGCTATGGTTCTTGAATGGCGATACAAATGTGAAATATCTTCAGGATAATGGCGTGCGAATTTGGAACGAATGGGCCGATGAGAATGGAGATTTGGGACATGTATATGGTTACCAGTGGAGATCCTGGCCAAAGGAAAATGGCGAATCATTAGACCAGATCAAGCAAGTGGTTCACGATATCAAAAACAATCCCGATTCTCGCCGTTTAATTGTAAGTGCATGGAATGCGGGAGATATTGAAAATATGGCTTTGCCTCCATGTCATGCTTTGTTCCAGTTCTATGTTGCAAACGGTAAATTGTCTTGTCAACTGTACCAGCGAAGTGCCGATATTTTTCTGGGTGTCCCTTTTAACATTGCATCCTATGCCTTACTTACCATGATGATGGCTCAGGTTTGTGATCTTGAACCAGGTGAGTTTGTTCATACTTTGGGCGATGCTCATATTTATATGAATCATCTGGATCAGGTTAAGTTGCAATTAAGCAGAGAACCAAAAGATTTGCCTCAGATGAGAATTAATCCTGATGTGAAGAGCATTTTCGATTTTAAGTATGAAGATTTCACATTGGAGAATTATGAAGCACATCCTCATATCAAAGGAGCGATATCGATTTAATTACGAATAGGCAATTACGAATTACGAATGAAAAGGAATAATGTATTGCAACAGAAAAGTTTTGATTTTGCAGTTCGTATTGTGAATTTGTGTAGATATTTAAACGAGGAGAAAAAAGAATATATTTTAACTAAGCAACTTTTGCGTGCTGGGACTTCTATTGGTGCAAATGTTGAAGAGGCAATTGGAGGACAAAGTGAGAAAGATTTTTTTGCCAAGATTACCATTGAATATAAAGAAGGAAGGGAATCTCATTATTGGATTCGATTATTGGTTGAAACCAATTACCTTACCAAAGAAGAAGGAATAAGTATTTTGGAAGATGCAGATGAACTACTCCGTATTATTGGAAGTATTCAAACAACCATTAAACATCGTAATTCGTAATTAATAATTCATGAATATAGCTATTATAGTCGCTGCTTCCCGTAACAATGTTATTGGAAAAGACAACCAATTAATTTGGCGCCTTTCGGCAGATTTGAAAAGATTTAAAGCTTTAACTACAGGGCATACCATTATAATGGGACGCAAAACCTTCGATTCCATTGGAAAGCCACTGCCTAATAGAACTTCGGTAATCATTACTCGCCAGGAAAATTACAAGCAGGAGGGATGTATTGTAGTTCATTCTTTGGAAGAAGCTTTGGATGCTGTTAAGGATCAGGATAAAGTATTTATTATTGGTGGTGGAGCAATTTATGAACAAGCAATGGAAAAAGCTGACGAATTGTACCTAACGCTGGTTCATAAAGAATTTGAAGGTGATACATTCTTTCCGGAAATTAAATCAGCAGAATGGGAATCCTTAGCTCGAGAAGATTGTATGCCCGATGAGAAGAATGAATATCCTTATTCATTTATCGATTACAAAAGAAAATAGTATGAATTTTAGATATTTAAAATTAGGACTTGCTGCCTTGTTGTTTGCAGGCACAACGAATTCCTGTTCTACAGGACCAGATCCGGAAGATATTATAGATGATGTGTTTACGTTTCCGGCGAAGTATTGCTTAACCATTAATAATGGCATTAACGACATTGTAATGAATGTAAATGCCATTGTAATGAACAATTTGGATACCAATAAGGATGTAATAGATGATGAGATACCAGATGGTGTTACGCCAACCATTTACAGAACCGGGGAAGTAATTGATTCGGTAGTGATAGATTATGGTGCAGAAAAAACCATTTCATCTATTGGTGGAAAATTTAAAGGCAAAGTAGTTGTTGATCCTGCAGATGAAAAATTGCAGAAATTTGAGATTAGATTACAAGATCTTGAGGTAAATAACTTTGATGTCACTGGAGCATTCAATTTTGATATTGTTGGAGATGTGGCAGGCAGGGATTTTTCAGTATCATCCAGTACCGTAAAATTTTCAATTACTGATTCGGAAAGCAATGTAACTGAATTTCCGGTTACCTCTTTCGAGGCCGCTTACAAGTACGTAAGAAGTGAAAATGATGACGTGGATTATGTAGATGATATTTATAATATTATCAGTGATATTGATATTACTTATCCTACTGGTGCTGTGATGTCATTGACCAATCAGTCTGATTTGTTGTATGCTTATGCATGTAAAAATGTAATTGGGGGTACTGCACTTTTTACATTACAGGATATTGGAGAAGGAATCGTGAATTATGGAGGAGGAGATACCGTTGATAATTGCGATGGTGATGCAAGTGTAACTTCCCAGGGGTCTACAATAACAATAAGTCTATAGAGAAGTTATTATAGTATAAAAAAATACCGGAGATTAACTCCGGTATTTTTTTATAGGATTCCGATACAATTAGATGATTTTAAATTTAAAATCTGGTATCGGTTATGCGACTTTTAAACGTTTTAGGTTTACTTTTTCAAGTTTCTCGCTAGCGTATTTGCTATCAATAGAAATTTTCTTGTCTTCTCCTGAAGGCAATTCGAACATTGCATCCATCATGATTGCTTCACAAATTGAGCGCAAACCACGAGCTCCCAATTTGAATTCCACAGCTTTGTCTACAATGTATTCCAATGCACTTTCTTCGAAAGTCAATTCAATATCATCAATTTTAAACAGCTTCGTATACTGCTTTACGATCGAGTTTTTAGGCTCTGTTAAAATGTTACGAAGTGCCTCTCTGTTTAATGGCTCCAAGTAAGTTAGAACAGGCAAACGACCAATAATTTCAGGAATCAATCCAAATGATTTCAAATCCTGAGGAGCGATGTACTGTAAGAAGTTTTCCTGATCAACTTGTTCTTTTTCCTTGCTTGCATTAAAACCAACAACCTGAGTGTTCATTCTTTGTGCAATTTTTCTTTGGATGCCATCAAAGGCTCCACCACAAACAAAAAGAATGTTTTTAGTGTTTACAGGAATCATTTTCTGATCGGGATGTTTACGACCTCCTTGAGGTGGTACATTTACAACCGAACCTTCCAATAATTTTAATAATCCTTGCTGAACGCCTTCTCCCGAAACATCACGAGTGATTGATGGATTGTCACTTTTACGTGCAATTTTATCGATCTCGTCAATGAATACAATTCCTTTTTCAGCAGCCTCAACATCATAGTCAGATGCCTGAAGCAATCTTGTTAAAATTGATTCAATATCTTCACCAACATAACCAGCTTCTGTTAATACAGTTGCATCAACAATGGTAAAAGGAACATGCAACATTTTAGCAATGGTTCTTGCCAAAAGAGTTTTACCTGTACCTGTTTCCCCTACAAGAATGATATTCGATTTTTCAATCTCGATATCTTCATCGTCTCTTTCCTGAAGTAATCTTTTGTAATGATTGTAAACCGCAACGGAAAGGTATTTTTTAGCTTCATCCTGACCAATTACATACTGGTCAAGGAAAGCTTTAATTTCCATTGGTTTCAATAATTTAATCTCTTTCAGGTTAAGATCCGATCGATTTTTTATTTCTTCCTGTACAATTGAATAGGCTTGGTCAATACAGCTATCGCAGATATGACCACTGATTCCTGCAATCAGAAGGTTAGTATCTTTCTTCTCTCTCCCGCAAAACGAGCATTTATCCATGATATTGATTTATAGTACTAAAAATGCAAAGTTAATGATTTTACGATTAACTCTGCATTAGGTTTGTTTTGATTTTGAGATGATTGATTATTTCTCGCGCGTTAGCACTTCATCAATCATACCATATTCTTTAGCTTCCATGGCTGTCATCCAGTAATCACGGTCAGAATCTTTTTCTACTTTTTCGTAAGTATTTCCTGAATGATCAGCAATAATGGTATACAATTCTTTCTTTAACTTCAAAATTTCGCGAGCGGTAATCTCGATATCCGAAGCTTGCCCTTGCGCTCCACCCATTGGTTGGTGAATCATGATTCGTGAGTGCTTTAATGCGGAACGCTTTCCTTTCGTACCTGCAGTTAGCAATACAGCTCCCATTGATGCAGCCATACCTGTACAAATTGTTGCAACATCACATTTGATGTATTGCATGGTATCGTAAATACCTAAACCTGCATGAACCGAACCTCCTGGTGAGTTAAAATAAATCTGAATATCCTTAGAAGGATCAGTAGATTCCAGGAACAATAGCTGAGCCATAATAATATTAGCAACATAGTCATCAATAGGAACACCAAGGAAGATGATTCTATCCATCATCAGACGAGAGAAAACATCCATTGATGCAACATTAAGCTGACGTTCCTCGATAATTGTTGGAGAAATGTAGCTGTTGCTAATTGAAGTGTATTTATCTAATGTTAGGCTATTAATGCCCATGTGCTGCGTGGCAAATTTTCTAAATTCGTCTTTTGGTACCATATAGATATGATTTTAAATTTCGTAGACCTAAATTAGTCAAATTTTCTCCATTTGAAAAGAATAGTTTAACAAAAACTTATTCAAGGATCAAAAAGAAAACCACGCCTCAAAAGAAGCGTGGTTTTTTTTGTATATTAAAAGTTCTTCTTATTCAAACATTTTGTTGAATTCTTCAGTAGAAACTTCTTTTTCTTCAATTTTGATAGCACCTTTTAGGAACTCAACAATTTTGTTGTCGATCATACGTTCGTAGATCTTTCTTTGCTCTTCTTGATTTTGCATCATTTGCTGAGCGTAGTTTGTCAAGTATTCTTCAGGTACTTCCATCATTCCGTACTGCTGGAATTGCATTAAAGCTTGTTGTTTAGCAAACTCCATAACTTCTTCCTGCTCTACTTTAAGTTCGTTTTCTTCAGTCAATCTGTTTTTAATCAACTGCCATTTGAACTCGTCAACGTAGTTTGCGAAATCTTTCTCAACCTGCTCTTCATTCATTTCTTTGTTGGTAGCAATAATCCAACGCTTCAAGAATGCTTCAGGAAGATCCATTTTCGATTTCTTAACCAACTTCTCTTTTGCGTCGATCAAGAATTTGTAATCGCTATCGTTAACCAATTGTTTTTCGATATCTTCTTTGATTCTGTTCTTGAATTCTTCTTCTGAAGAAACAGTTCCTTCACCAAATACTTTATCGAATAATTCCTGGTTCAATTCAGCGTTAACAAATTTGTTGATTTCTGTAATTGTAAATTGGAAATCAGCATCTAAAGTTTCAGCTTCTTCTTTAGAGATGTTAAGCATAGAAGCTAAATCAGTTTTGTTAGCGAAAGCTTTAGCTGGGTTAAATACCACAACCTCACCTTTTTTAGCACCAACAAATTTCTTTTTAGCATCTTCATCAGCCATATATTCTAATGAGATTGCTACATCTTCGCTAGTAATTCCTTCTTCAACAAGTTTACCTTCTGCGTCAACTTGTGCGTAGTTACCTTTCAAAAGTTCTTTTTCTTCAACAGCTTCAGCTGGCTCGTTTGATCCGAAACGACGAGCGTGCATTTCAACACCGTTCTCAATCATTTTCTCATCAACAGCAATTTTGAAGAAAGTCATCTTATCTCTTTTGCTAAGGTTAAGAGTGTATTCTGGAGTTAAAGCAATATCGAAAGCGAATTCGAAATCAGTATCTTTTTCCCAGTTGATTTCTTTTTGCTCAGTTTCGTTAGGAAGTGGTTCGCCTAAAATTTTCAAATCATTTTCGCGAATGTACTTCATTAGCTCTTCGCTAAGAAGTTTGTTCACTTCGTCAGCTAAAACAGGAGTACCATACATTTTCTTGATCACACCCATAGGTACTTTACCTTGGCGGAATCCATTGATATTTGCTTTTTTACGATAGTCTTTCAAAACATCGTTTACACGACTTTCATAGTCTTCTTTAACAATCTGTAATTTGATTACAGCGTTTAAATCATCAATGTTGGTTTTTGTGATGTTCATTTTTTAGCTATTAAAAGATAAAACCTTATTAATTGAAAAAAAACCGCTCAACCATTGATACATTGTATCGTAGTATGGGCGGTTTAAGGTTATTTTTTCTGTAGTGCGGATGAAGGGACTCGAACCCCCACGCCTTACGGCACTAGATCCTAAGTCTAGCGCGGCTACCAATTACGCCACATCCGCGGGTTAATTGCGGTGCAAATATAGAGTTGTTTTTTATTATTTGCAACAGCAATCAGAAAAAAAATGAAGATTTTTTTGAGAAAAAAAATGCAATGAAAATCTATAAGTAAAATACAAAGCTGTAAACCTGTTGGAAGCCTTTATTTTACTGGTTTTCTAAGCTCAAAATTCTTTCCCAGGTATACTCTTCTTACGTCTTCGTCGGCTGCTAATTCTTCAGCAGTTCCGGATTTTAAGATATTTCCTTCGAACAGCAAGTATGCTCTTTCTGTAATGGAAAGAGTTTCCTGTACGTTGTGGTCTGTAATTAATATACCAATGTTCTTATCCTTTAAATGACGAACGATATCCTGAATATCTTCTACTGCGATGGGGTCCACTCCGGCAAAAGGTTCATCCAAAAGAATAAATTTTGGTTTGATCGAAAGTGCCCTGGCAATTTCTGTTCTTCTTCTTTCTCCACCTGACAACTGAATACCCAGACTTTTTCTGATTTTCTGAAGACTGAATTCATTCAGCATTTCTTCTAATCGATGAGCTTGATATTCTTTTGAGAAATCGGACATTTCCAAAACCGATTTGATGTTGTCTTCGACACTTAGTTTTCTGAAAACAGAAGCTTCCTGCGCCAAATACCCCACGCCAAGCTGAGCTCTTTTGTAAACAGGCTCATTGGTAATTTCCCGATCATCAAGAAAGATTCTTCCTCCGTTTGGTTGAATCAATCCTACTATCATATAAAAAGATGTAGTTTTACCGGCTCCATTTGGTCCTAGTAGTCCAACAATTTCACCTTGTTTTACATCAACCGAAACACCTTTTACAACAGTACGGCTCTTGTATCGTTTAATTAAATTTTCAGCTCTTAATATCATCCTTGTCCAATTGTTTTAATGGTTTGGAGTTGTGCAAATATAAAAAAGATATCCTTAGAAAGTGATTTGTAGCATAGCTCGAATCCCAAAATCTTCAAAATCCTGGTAAGGGTTATCATCCAAGTGAGTTAATCGCCACATTGCATCAATTCTGATGAACTTGAAAATGTTCTCGATTCCTACACTTGCCTCGAAATATGGTTTACTAACATCTGATAATCCTTGAGGAAATTGCATGTATGCTTCTGTGTTAGCCAAAGATCCATTGTTTTTATCGCTTAGTTTACCAATTAATCCTTTCCCTGAAACTACAGTTCTCCATTTTAGTTTTCTAAATAATGGAATTCGATTTAATATCAATCCATTAAAATGATGCTCTACAAATAAACTTGCATATTGGTCACTGGCAAATTCATAGTAGTTCATCATATTAAATGCATACGGATCGAAAGCATAAGTTTCGTTTCCTTCGTGCAAGTGCAATAAAGGGTAAGGAACTTTACCAAAAAGTTTACCACCTGAGGCCAAAAAGTACAAGTTTCCAAGAGGCGGAAGTTCAAATGTATGTTCAACACTTAGGTCAATTTTCTGATAATCGTAATTTGAACCAAGTACATTTTTCATTCCCATAGTTAAATATAAATTCACAATAGGAACAGGTCCGCCTAAATGAACGCGTTCAAATTCTCCCATGACAACTTTTTCGTTTTTTGTCCAGCGCGTTCTTAATTCCAATTCAGAAGCGGTGATTCTTGATATTGGATTTCCGAAGCGATCCTCAAAAGGAACGAATTCGGTTGGCTTAATATCTCGATATCTAAACTTCAACGTATTTGAAAACCCTTGAAACCATTCTTTTTCGTAATGGGTTTCAAATTGGTTTAGCATGGTAAGTTTATTGTTCGGGTTTCTCTTTAACAGCGAAGCCAAAATATTTCCTTCGGTAAAAGCGTTTGGACTTTTACCCAATTGATGGATATCGTGTTTGTACTGCATCCCAAATGTTTCCCGGGGCAGTTTGTTAATCATGTACAGAAATCCAAGACCATATTTAAATTTTTCATCTTTGGTACCGTAAGCCACATGTCCATTTAGCATGATTTTAGTACTGAAATCATTTGAGGTTCTTCCTCCAAACATGAATCGGTTACCTTCAATTTCGTTGAAACTATATAGTTTATAATATGGACCATATTCGAATTTTCCATGAATGTAATACCCTGTTATGAATGTCGTAACAACATCAACAATGTTTTTATATAGAGGCACATTTTGTATGGAATCAACCATTGCATAGATACCAGATTCTCTCTCTGATAACTTATATGGACGAGCATCGTTCCAATATTCCCGGGGTTGTGATAATGCATCTTCGTTTACGATAACATTATTGTCTAGTTTTATAATCTCTTCTTTTAGGGGAATATTAACCTTTACATTTTTATACGATACCGTTTTTCTACCAAAGAAACCCATTTGTTTGGTTGAGTCTCTTTCGGTAAGCATGAAATCCACAAACAGGTTTTGCTTTTTAAGAAACCAGGTTGAATCGTTTAATTTTTGAAATTCGTTATTGCTTACCAAATCTTTAACCCAGTTTAGGTTTACATCTTTAGCAATACGCATTTGCATATTTTGAATGGCAAAAGTCGTGTCGGCAACCCAAAAATCTCCCACAAAAGTTGGTTCTTGTTTCCTTTTAGGTTTAAAAGACATGTGATAGCACCAATTGCCATCGCGGTATGCACTATCTGTAAGGTAATACCTGTAGTATCTTAAACCTCCATCGGCAATTGGACTTACGAATCCCATATCGAACAGGTCGATGAAATTGTCGTAAACATTTACATTTTGATGAAGTTGCCCGGTGAATTGAGCCAAACTGGCATTGTCTTGAATTCCCGACATTTGTGATGCCTTTATTATTTCTCGTTCAACTCTAGGTTTATCCTGGTAATAATAATCAGACAAAGATTCTGTAATAAAGATTGGCAAATAAGGTTTACCGGTAATCACGGAGGTGTCCATGTAATCGAAAACAAATTGGAACTGACGCATGATTTTTTTATCCTTAAAATCATCTTTAATATTATTCAGATCCATTTCCATCTTTGTATATGTTTCTGCCTGAAAAGACTTGAAACGAGATGGATTATTTTTCTTTTTGTTTTTTATGATTTTGCGCAAAAGTACATGAGCGGGATTCTCACCAGGTACAACTACAACTTCCTGAAGATCGAATGTTTCTGGTTCTAATTCTACATTTAAAGTTTGAAATTTGGCTTTTTGAACTACAAATGTTCTTTCTTTATAACCAACAAATGATATGTAAATCGAATCTCCCGGAGTTCTGGTTTCCAGAAAATAATTTCCATCAAAATCAGTAGTTGTTCCAATTGTTGTTCCTTTATACGCAATGTTTACAAAAGGTAATGCTTGTTTTGTCTTAGAGTCAACAACTTTTCCTCTTACTTTAGTAGATTGCCCTAAGGTGTTTAAACTTAGCAAAGTAAATGTAAGAACGCTTAAAAAGAAAAATCCTTTTTTTAGTATCTGCATCTTAATAAATAAATAATGCCTGAGATATTAATTTCAAGCTTTAATAATGTTTATTACAATTAGCTGGCAATAATTTTAATCTAAATCGAATTCAGCTTGTTGTTTTTTCTGAATTCGTTTTGAGATTTTAATACCAATTTCATAAAGTAACATTAGCGGCAAACAAACCAATACCTGGCTAAAGATATCGGGAGGAGTGATAATGGCTGATAAAATCAGGATTAACACCACAGAATGCTTTCTGTACTTTTTTAGAAAATCAGGAGTTACCAAACCAATTTTGCTTAAAAAGAAAATAAGAACTGGTAGCTCGAAAATAACGCCACTTGCCAAAACAATTGAAGTTATTGATGAGATGTAGGATTTTAGGTTTATTTGGTTCATTACTTGATCACTAACGCTGTAAGATCCCAAGAAGTGAACAGATAGTGGGGTAATTAGGTAATAGCCGAAAAGCACACCTAGAGCAAACAAAAAACTGGTGTAAAATATTGATCCTCTTGCATGTTTCTTTTCGTTAGAATAAAGAGCTGGTTTTATAAAGCACCAAAACTCGTAAAATATATATGGAAAGCTTGCAATGATACCAGCCACCAATGATACACTGATGTGGGTCGCAAATTGACCTGCCATATTAATATTAATTACCTGAAATGGTGCTGTGTTTATTTTTAAAGCTTCAACTCCCGTAAATTCTGCTACTCTGGCAAACATTCTGTTTGTGAAGAAATCAGGATTTTTAGGAGCCAAAATCAAATAATCAAAAATGAAATCGTAAAATATAAAAGCAGCAACGGCAAAAACAAGTACCGCTATTACAGAACGCATTAGGTGCCATCTTAAAACTTCAAGATGTTCTAGAAAGCTCATTTGGTTGTCTTCTTGCTGTTGTTCTTTTTCTGACATAGTTAATTATTTTGCGAAGCTAAGATATTAAACAATTCCTTCTTTTAAAATATCGTGCAGGTGAACCATGCCAATATATTTTCCTTCATCAACAACAGCAAGACCTGTAATGTTGTTTTTTTCCATGATTTGGAATGCATTAATGGCTAAAACATCAGAGCTGGTTATTTTTGGAGTTGGTGTCATAATATCTTTTGCTGTAAGTTGACTTACATCTTCATTTCTTTCCAACATTCTACGAAGGTCACCATCAGTAATGATTCCTAATAGTTCATCTTTTTCGTTTACAACAGCTGTAGATCCCATTCGTTTTGAAGAAATTTCAAGAATAATTGGTCTTATTTTTTCATCGATGACAACTTTGGGTGGATTTTCTTTAGAAACCAAATCACTTACACGCAAGTACAATTTTTTACCCAAGGCACCACCTGGATGGTATTTAGCAAAATCACGATCGGTAAACTGACGACATTCAAGCAAAGCTACGGCTAGTGCATCACCCATAACTAATTGAGCTGTGGTAGAGTTGGTAGGAGCTAAGTTGTTTGGACAAGCTTCTTTTTCCACTTTGGCTTTAAGTACATAATCGGAGTTTAATGCAAGAAATGAATCAAGTCCAGACACCATTGCAACTAAGGTATTTCCCATATTTTTGATAAGTGGCACCAAAACTTTGATTTCTGGAGTATTTCCACTTTTCGAAATACAGATTACCGTGTCATTTGGACGAATCATTCCTAAATCTCCATGAATTGCATCTGCAGCATGCATGAAAAGGGCAGGAGTTCCTGTAGAATTAAGAGTTGCAACAATTTTATTAGCGATGTTGGCACTTTTGCCAATTCCTGTAATTACTACTCTTCCGTTGCTTTCTAGAATTAACTCAACGGTTTTAACAAAATCTCCATCAATGTAATTTTTTAATTGATAAATGGAATTTGCTTCCTCTTCGATTGTTTGGATTGCAATATTTTTAATATCCTCTGATGACTTCACAGTTTCTTGATTTTTGGTTTGTACAAAGCTAAATAAACTCATTTGTTTTGATTTATCTTATGCAGTTAAAATCTGTTAAAAGCTAAAATCGTTTTGAATTGTACGAGTGTTTATCTAAATTTAAAATACAAAAGTATCTAATTTTTGTAATTCGGGGATTGAAGATGGAGTAAAATTCATCTCGTAAAAATTTTTGGTCACTAACTAAAATATTAATTTAGCGGGCCGCATAGCAAAATAGTAAGCATATCTAATTAAAGCATGGGAAAAAACTTTGAATTATCATCTAATTTAAAGAAGTATTTTGGATTTGAGCACTTCAAGGGGAATCAAGAGCCAGTTATTCAAAATATATTAGACGGTAGAGATACCTTCGTGTTGATGCCAACAGGAGGAGGGAAATCACTTTGTTATCAATTGCCTTCATTAATGTTAGGAGGTACTGCAATCGTTATATCCCCACTTATTGCACTGATGAAAAATCAGGTTGATGCAATGAGAAATTTTGGAGAAGATGATGGAATTGCACATTTTTTGAATTCATCATTATCAAAATCTGCAACTTTAAAAGTTAAAGAGGATGTAATCGAAGGACGTACTAAATTGTTGTATGTCGCACCGGAATCATTGACAAAGGAGAGTAATATTGAATTTTTAAAGCAGGTTAAGATTTCATTTTATGCAGTGGATGAAGCCCATTGTATTTCGGAATGGGGCCATGATTTTCGTCCAGAGTACAGAAAAATCAGACCTATAGTTCAGGAAATTGGTAATGCCCCAATTATTGCATTAACAGCAACTGCTACACCTAAAGTTCAGCATGATATTCAGAAAAACCTTGGGATGTTGGATGCAAAGGTCTTTAAATCTTCATTTAATAGACCAAACCTCTATTATGAGGTGTTGCCTAAAGTAAATGCAACCAAGGAGATTATCAAGTTTATTAAAGGTAATACTGGTAAATCAGGAATTATATACTGCTTAAGCAGAAAGAAAGTTGAAGAGTTGGCTGAAACACTTCAAGTAAATGGCATTAAAGCTGTGCCTTACCATGCAGGTATGGATTCCTCAACCAGGTCGGGAAATCAGGATAAATTCTTGATGGAAGATGTAGATGTTGTGGTTGCTACTATTGCGTTTGGGATGGGTATTGATAAACCAGATGTGCGTTTTGTAATTCATTACGATATTCCAAAAAGTTTGGAAGGTTATTATCAGGAAACAGGTAGGGCTGGTCGTGATGGAGGCGAGGGACGTTGCTTGACTTTTTATAGCTACAAGGACATACAAAAACTTGAAAAATTTATGCAGGGTAAGCCTGTGGCTGAGCAAGAAATTGGCAAGCAACTTTTAATGGAAACTGTTTCTTATGCAGAATCTGCTGTTTGTAGAAGAACAGTTCTGTTGCATTACTTTGGAGAAAAGCATACTGCTGAAAGTTGTGGTAATTGTGACAATTGCTTACATCCGAAAAAGGAATTTCAAGGTGAAGAATATGTGGTTAAAGCTTTAAATCTGGTTAAAGATGTAAAGGAAAGATTTAAAGTGGATCATCTGGTTAATATTTTAATAGGTTCTCAAAATTCTGCAATAAAATCGTATAAGCACGATCAACTTGCGTTGTATGGAGATGGAGATGATAAAGATCAGCACTTTTGGAATATGGTGTATCGTCGTGCACTAATCAATTCATTTATTGAAAAAGACATTGAGCAATATGGTGTAATTAAAATTCGCCCTGAAGGACATGCGTTTTTAGAAAAACCATATCCGTTTATGTTGACTGATGATCATGATTTTGAAGGAGTAGATGCAGAAGCTCCAAAAAGTGGAGGAACCGCAGCAATGGATGAAGCTTTGTTGTCGATGTTGAAGGATCTTCGTAAGAAAGTTGCCAAGCAGAAAGATGTACCTCCTTATGTGGTTTTCCAGGATCCTTCATTGGAAGAAATGGCTATTCATTATCCTACAAATATAGAGGAGTTATCGCATATTCAAGGTGTTGGGGCTGGTAAGGCCAAGCGTTTTGGTAAAGACTTTGTAGCACTGATTTCGAAACATGTAGAGGAAAATGATATTGAAAGACCTCAAGATATGGTTGTTCGTTCGGTAGCTGATAAGTCCAAATTTAAGGTTTATATTATCCAGAGTATTGATAGAAAATTAGATTTAGAGGATATTGCCGAAGCAAAGGGAATGGAATATGAAGATTTGCTGAAAGAGATGGAGGCAATAGTATATTCTGGGACCAAACTAAATTTGGATTATTACGTTGACGAAGTTATTGATGAAGATAAGCAGGAAGAAATTCTGGATTATTTTTACGAAGCTGAAACAGATAATATTGAGGATGCTCTTGATGAATTGGGAGAAGAAGATTATTCAGAGGAGGATATTCGTTTGATGCGAATTCTGTTTCATTCAGAAAATGGATTATAGAATTTATATTTATATAAAAGAAAAGGCTGCAAATTGCAGCCTTTTTTTTATTTTATAATTTCTGATCGTTTAAATTCTTTCTTTTCATCGAATAATTTACGATAAGTGTGATGAGTTTTGTATACTTCAGCACCAATGTGTTTCATTAAATGGCTCATTCTAGGATTAAAATCACCAATCCAATTCATTTCTAAAGTTCGAAACGGGAATTTTTTATCCAAGCCCGATTTTGAGAATTCATAAATCATAGCTGCTTCGATACCTCTTTTTTGAAACTCGGGTACCACGCCGAAAATTAAGCCAATTGCATTTTTGTTTCTTTGGAAGTATTTATAGTAAAGAAATCTCAATTTTCCATAAAATGTAATTTTACCATTGATGTGTTGCAGGTATTCATTCAAATCCTGAATCATGATAAAAAATCCAATTGGCTGATCTTTGTAATAGGCAAACCACATGAGTTTTTCATGAATGATTGGCTTAAGATTATCAAAAAGCGTTTGGGTTTGATGTTCCGTAATGCCTTCAATTCCCGGAATTTCCTTAACCCAAGCTTCATTGTAAATATGCACAAAATCCTTAATAAAACCTTGGGTTTTTGATTTGGAAAAATGCTCAACTCTGTAATCAGGATTTTTACTAAGTCTATCAGCTTTCCATTTAATGATATCGCTTAAGCTATCTGGCGAGAAAATTGTTTTATAGGTAAATTGTTTAAAGTAAACCTGAAATCCATACTCTTCAAAAAACTCTTTATAGTAGGATTTATGATATGGCATATTGTAAACAGGCCTGTGTTCTCCTTCAACCTGCAAGCCCCACCATTGATGTCTTTCTCCAAAATTTATTGGGCCATCCATGGCTTCGATATTTCTCTCCTGTAGCCATTTTTTACAATGATCGAAAAGAGCAAAAGCGGCATCTTTGTTTTCAATACATTCGAAAAAGCCCATTCCACCGGTTGACTGATCATTCAAATCTTTTGATTTGTGATCAATAAATGCAGCAACTCGTCCAATGGTTTCATCAGAGTTATTTGTCATGATCCAACGGCAACATTCTCCATGTTGAAACATTTTATTTTCCTTGGGATCGAATGTATTGTTGATTTCAAAATCGAGTGGCCTAACCCAATTCTTTTCGTTTCGATACAATCGAACAGGTAATTCTAGAAATTCTTTTTTTGTAATGTCATCATTTACCTCTATGATCGTATATGTTCCCATATTAGGCTTTTGCTTTGTTGTTAATTAATTCTTTACGGTTGGCAAAAGGTAGAGCTATTACTGATAATGCTCCTACTATAATTATCATGGCAGTTTGTGCTCCGTGAACCACCAAAGCAAAACTTCTGGACATGCTTTCGATGTTGTTAACACCTGGAAGATATACCAATAATGTACCAATTACCATGAAATGCCATGCACCAATTCCACCTTGTACAGGTGCTACCATTCCAAAAGCACTCATTACGAATACAGTTAATCCGGCAAGTGCAGGTAGGTTGGAGGTGAAACCAAAACTAAAGAAACAAATGTAGGTCATTAGGTAATACATCACCCAAATGAATACAGTGTGTAGAATAAATGGCCATTTGTTTTCTATTTTTTTAATGGTTCTAAAACCATCCATAAAGTTTTGAAGTGTTTGGTCAATTTTTTTGAAAAACCCAGTATGTCTAAATTTCTTTCTTAGTAACCAAATTACTAGGGTAATTGCAATTAATGTGTACAAGGTATAAGCAGAGGCAAATACATTCGACAGTTTTTCACTTACTTCGGGGTTGTTAACGAAGAAGTTGGCAATTACAGAAAATTGAGTAGATAAGGCAATTAATAAGAATACGATAAGCATGATGATATCAAGAACTCTTTCTAGTACAACGGTTCCTACCAATTGTGAAAATGAAATTTTCTCATACTTGCTAATGATTCCACATCTGGAAATTTCTCCCATTCTAGGTAAAGCTAGGTTGGCGAAATAGCCTACCATTACTGCCAGGAATGTATTTACAGTTCTAGGTTTTTTACCTAATGACTCAATTAATAGATTCCATCTTATGGTTCTGCTTATATGACTTAGTAAGCCAAAAAACAGAGAAAGAAGAATCCAGTAGTAATTTACATCGTTTTTTATCGTATGTAATAATTCCGATGGGTTTTGATCCCTGTAAGTGACCCAAAATAAAGATGCACCTATTGAAAAGAAGATTAAAAATTTAAGAGTATTTGCGAGCTTTTTCTTCAATTTTGATATTTTTAATGTTAGAATTTTTACAGAAAAAACTAACAATGATTAATTTTTCGGCACGAATACCAACTTATTCGGTATTAAGTCCTAATTTTGCCGAGCATTAAATGTAAGCTACAAAAATAAGTAAATGTTTGAAATCTCCTTTGAAAAGCTATCGTTTTTAACTTTCGTTAATCACAAATGCATGTTTAAAAGAGAATAAAAAGGATAGGTATGGGATACGTTAGGGCGAAGAAAAATCTAGGTCAACACTTTTTAAAAGACCTCAATATTGCAAAAAAAATTGTGGAAGGTTTAAAGGCTGACAAAGTTTCTAAGGTATTGGAAATTGGCCCGGGGATGGGTGTTTTGACACAATATTTATTGCAAAAGGATGCATTCGAAACGCACGTAGTAGAGATTGATACCGAATCAGTAGCTTATTTAAAAGAAAACTATCCAAATTTATCTGATCGCATTATTGGGGAGGATTTTTTAAAATATGATTTGTCAAAGATTTTTAATGAATCTTTTGCCGTAATCGGAAACTTCCCATACAATATATCATCGCAAATATTTTTTAAAATTCTTGAGCATCGCGATCAAGTTCCGGAAGTTGTTGGAATGATTCAAAAAGAAGTTGCCGAACGTATGAGTGCAGTGCCAGGAAATAAAACTTACGGGATATTGAGTGTTTTAATGCAAGCATTCTACGATATTGAGTATTTATTTACTGTAAGTGAAAAAGTATTCGATCCACCTCCAAAGGTAAAATCTGCTGTTATCAGAATGACAAGAAATACAACCTCTGATTTGGAGTGTGATGAAAAATTATTCTTTCGAGTCGTGAAGACGGGGTTCAATCAACGCCGTAAAACTTTACGAAACTCCTTAAAGTCGATATTGGGAGAATACAAGCTGGAAGATGATCTGATGGCAAAAAGACCAGAGCAACTAAGCATTGAGCAGTTTGTGTATTTAACCAATAGAATTCAGGAGTTACTGAATATGCAGTTAAGAGAATAAAAATTACACCTAAAATTTATTGTTATGCAATTTGAATTGACTCGCGAATATATCGATGAAATTAAAAGAGTAATCGAAGAAAAGAATGAAGCTGAGGCAATTGGTTTAATGGAAGAATTGCATCCAGCAGATATTGCCGAAATCTACGATGAATTAAGTATTGATGAGGCAACATTCCTATACCTATTACTTGATGGAGATACTGCCGCAGATGTATTGGCAGAATTAGAAGAGGACGATAGAGATCGCTTTGTGAAGACGCTACCTGCAGAAGTAGTTGCTAAAAAGTTTATAGACAAGATGGACTCTGATGATGCTGCCGATGTTATTGGCGGTTTGTCAGATGAGAAACAAGAAGAGATTCTCTCTCATATTGAGGATATTGAGCAGGCCGGAGATATTGTAGACCTGCTGCATTATGATGAAGATACTGCCGGTGGTTTGATGGCAAAAGAGCTGGTCATTGTAAATGAAAACTGGACAGTTCTTACATGTTTGAGAGAATTAAGTCGTCAAGCCGAAGATATTGATGAAATCTACTATGTATATGTTGTTGATGATGATGGAATTTTAAAGGGTACATTGTCTTTGAAAAAGATGATTCTGAGTCCAACTTCGGCCAAAATTATCAATATATACCAACCTGATGCCATGTCAGTTCATACTGATGAGGAAGATGAAGAGGTTGCACATATAATGGAAAAATACGATTTGGTTGCCATTCCTGTAGTTGATAGCATTGGACGATTGATGGGACGTATTACCATTGATGATGTTGTGGATGTAATTCGTGATGAAGCTGAGAAAGATTACCAAATGGCATCAGGTTTGGCCGAAGATGTTGAAGCTAGTGACTCCATTTGGCTTCAAACAAGAGCACGTCTCCCATGGCTAATTATTGGTTTGATAGGTGGAATTTTTGCTGCCATGGTTATATCAGTTCATGAAAAAGGACTTGAACATACCCCTAAACTGGCATTTTTTATTCCCTTGATTACTGCGATGGCAGGTAATGTTGGAGTACAGTCATCAGCAATTATTGTACAGGCAATTGCCAATAATTCACTTGGTTTCGAAAGTACCTTTAGCCGTTTGTTGAGAGAATTGGGTGGTGCTTTAATTAATGGATTAACTTGTTCGTTGTTATTATTTTTAAGTACCTATTTTTTAACTGATAATTCTGTAGCATTAACTTTGTCTATTTCTGTAGCATTATTTGCAGTTATCATTTTTGCCGCTATTGCAGGAACCGTAATTCCATTAATGTTGAATAAGGTAAAGGTTGATCCAGCTGTGGCAACTGGACCATTTATTACGACTTTAAATGATATTGTTGGGTTATTTATTTATTTATCAATCGGAGCGTACTTCTTAATGTCTATTTAATTCAAAAATAGAGGGCATAATTTTAAAATTGGAAGCCATAAATTTTGATTTATAAAAAGTTGAACAAAAAAGAATTTCATTGGTCGGATTTTTTTAGGTTTTTCTTAACTTTGCATGAGGTTTCTGGGGATCTTGTAAATTATTGTAGATGAATGATTTGTAAAATCACCAAGCCAAGATAGTTTTTCGAAAGGAAAATTAATTTATACCATTTTATAAAATACCTCCAAAAAAAAGAATTATGAAGAGAGCTCTTATCAGTGTTTTTGATAAAACAAATGTTGTTGAGTTTGCTAAGGAACTAACCGAAATGGGTTGGGAAATTATTTCAACAGGTGGAACATCTGCAAAGTTTAAAGCAGAGGGAATTCCTGTAATGGATGTGTCTGATTTGACTAAATTTCCTGAGTGTTTCGATGGTCGTTTAAAAACCATTCATCCACATGTGGAAGGTGGTATTCTTGCAATTCGCGACAATGAAATACACCAAAAACAAATGGTTGAGTTGGGGATCGATCCAATTGATATTGTTGTTTGTAACCTTTATCCGTTCAAACAAACGGTTTTAAATCCTGATTCAACTCATGAAGATATTGTTGAAAATATCGATATAGGTGGACCAACCATGTTAAGAGCTGCAGCTAAAAATTACAATTTTGTTTCAGTGATTACCGATCCGGAAGATTATTCAAAAGTAATTGAAGAATTAAAGGAGTCAGGAGAAACTAGCAAGGAGACAAAAGAATATTTAGCAGCTAAGGTTTTTGAACACACAGCACATTACGATGCTTTGATTTCTGGTTATTTCAATAAAAAATTGAATGTGAAATCACCAAAAACTTTAACCCTAACATACGAAAAGAAACAAGATCTTCGTTACGGAGAAAACCCGCATCAAAATGCAGCCTTCTATACTCAGATTCAGGAAACAGAAGGAACATTAACTGCGGCAAATAAAATTCACGGTAAGGAATTATCGTATAACAATATTGGTGACACCGATGGCGCTTTGGAAACATTAAAAGAGTTCGAAGAGCCAACCATTGTTGCTGCCAAGCATGCTAATCCATGTGGAATTGGTAGTGCTGAAACCCTTGCTGAAGCGTTCCAGAAAGCTTACGATGCCGATCCGGTTTCTATTTTTGGTGGAATTGTTGCAGCAAACCGCGAAATTGACAAGGCTACAGCTGAAATCATGAGTGGAATTTTCCTGGAAGTAATTGTTGCTCCTTCATTTAGCAAGGAAGCTCTTGAAGTGCTTACCAAGAAGAAAAATTTGAGACTTTTGGAATTACCTGAAATCCTAAAATCGGATTATACTGCTATGAAAGGTAGAACTGTATTGGGTGGATTGTTAATTCAGGATCAGGATCAGAAATTGATTGGAGAAGAATTAAAAGTAGTTACCAAAAGACAACCATCAGAAAAAGAGATGGAAGATTTGATGTTTGCATGGAAGACAGTGAAGCATGCAAAATCGAATGGTATCGCCTTAGCAAAAGACAAAACCACTACTGGTGTTGGACCAGGACAGGTTAGTCGCATTTGGGCTTTGGAAAATGCAATTCGCCAGGGAGCAGAAAGAATTCAGGGAAGCGTTATGGCTTCTGATGCCTTTTTTCCATTCTCGGATTGTGTTGAAGCAGCTCATAAAGCAGGAGTTACCGCAATTATTCAGCCAGGTGGATCGATAAGGGATGAAGATTCAATTAAAGCAGCTGACGAATTCGGTATTGCTATGGTGTTTACTGGAATGAGACATTTTAAACACTAAATTAATTGCAATTTTGGATGCAGAATTTATTTCTGTATCCAAATGCAACTAAAATAAGATAACAGAGATATAGCTACCATATGGGATTATTTTCATTTTTAACTCAGGAGATTGCTATTGATTTGGGGACCGCTAACACGATTATTATTTGCAATGATAAAATTGTTGTTGACGAACCTTCGATTGTAGCTCTCGATCGCCGCACCGAAAAAATGGTTGCGATTGGTGAGAAAGCTCGCCAGATGCAAGGAAAAACACACGAAGATCTGAAAACCATTCGTCCATTAAGGGATGGTGTTATTGCCGACTTTAATGCGGCAGAGCAGATGATTCGAGGGATGATCAAGATGATAAACAAAAAACCTCGATTGTTTCCTCCTTCGTTAAGAATTGTAGTTTGTATTCCATCTGGTAGTACCGAGGTGGAGATGCGTGCGGTACGTGATTCATCGGAACACGCTGGAGGTAGAGATGTTTATATGATTTATGAGCCAATGGCCGCAGCTATAGGTATTGGAATTGATGTTGAAGCTCCGGAAGGAAATATGGTAGTGGATATAGGTGGTGGTACAACCGAAATTGCAGTTATTTCTCTGGGAGGTATCGTTACCAACAAATCAATTCGTATTGCAGGTGATGATTTGACTGTAGATATTCAAGAATACATGCGTCATCAGCACAATATTAAAATTGGTGAAAGAACAGCTGAAGAAATTAAAATTCATGTAGGTTCTGCTTTGTCGGAGCTCGAAGATCCACCAGCTGATTTTCGTGTTCAGGGACCAAATCAAATGACAGCATTGCCAATTGAAGTGCCAGTTTCATATCAAGAGATTGCTCACTGCCTAGAGAAATCAATCTCAAAAATTGAAATTGCAATTTTAAGTGCTTTGGAGCAAACGCCGCCAGAATTGTATGCCGATATAGTAAACAGAGGTATCTATTTAGCTGGAGGTGGAGCTTTGTTGCGTGGTCTTGATAAGAGATTAACCGATAAGATTAATATTCCATTTCACATAGCGGAAGATCCATTGAGAGCTGTTGCGCGTGGAACTGGAATTGCCCTTAAAAATGTTGATAAATTTTCGTTCCTGAGAAGATAATCAGGAGCGAAATCATATTTTATACTCAGGAATTGATTTTCGAATGAAGAATCTGTTGCACTTTATCGTACGATTTCATTTTACGATTTTATTTATTGTATTCGAAATATTTTGCTTGCTGTTGTTAGTCAATTATAACAACTATCAAAAATCAGAATTCCTGAATTCAAGTAATGCCATTAGCGGAGGAATCTATCAAAAAGTATCCTCCGTTACTGACTACCTTTCTTTAGCCAAAACCAATGAGGAGTTGAATCGTGAAAATGTAAGGTTGCGAAATCTTTTACACTCATCCTATAAATTAACGACCGATTCTTCTTTCATTTTTTTAGATACAATTTACAAGCAGCAGTACATTTATCGCACGGCAAAAATTATTAACAACTCTGTTAATAAACAATTGAATTACATAACCCTTAATAAAGGTAAAATTCACGGAATTGAGCGTGAAATGGCGGTTGTAACCGATAATGGTGTAGTTGGTGTTGTAAAAAGTGTTTCTGATAACTTTGCTTCGGTTATTTCTGTATTGAATGATCGATTGAGGATTTCGGCAAAGTTGAAAGGGAATAATTATCATGGATCATTAATTTGGGATGGCGTTGATTATCGAAAGGCCATGCTTAAAGATATCCCATTTCATGTAAAAATAGCCAAAGGTGATACCATTGTAACGAGTGGCTATTCAGCTATTTTTCCTGAAGGACTTCAGTTGGGAGTGGTTGATGAAGTTATGACCTCTTCAGGTAGTAATTTTCAGAATATCAAAGTTTTACTTTCGAATGATTTTAAAAGTTTGTCATACGTGAAAGTGGTGGGTGATTTAATGAAAGAGGAGCGATTAAAATTAGAGGAGGAAGCAACGGAATGAACATCATCTTAAAAAATACCATTCGATTTGTTGTTCTTGTATTAATTCAAGTTGCAATTTTAAACAACATACAGGTAAGTGGATTTGTGAATCCTTACATGTATATTCTATTTATCTTGTTGTTGCCATTCGAAATACCCAATTGGTTGCTGTTGTTACTTTCTTTTATTCTGGGACTAAGCATTGATGTTTTCAGTGGTACAGTAGGGATGCATGCTTCAGCTTGTGTTTTTATGGCTTATGTTCGACCTTATGTATTGAATTATTTATCGCTTCGTGATGGTTATGAAGTGGGGACTTATCCGGGAATAGCACATTTTGGTTTTGCATGGTTCTTTAAATATGCATTAAGCTTAATTGTGGCTCATCATAGTTTCTTGTTTGTTGTTGAGGCATTTTCATTCGCCAATTTTAGTGAAACCGTTATGCGAATAATTTTTAGTACATTTTTCACGTTAACCTTAATAATTACCTCGCAATTTTTGATGTTTAAAAAATAGATCAATCTTATAGCAAATGAATAATTTCTCGAATAGAATATATGTAATAGGAGGAATCTTTGTTTTGGTTGTTATCATTTTTATGATCAAACTTTTCAATCTGCAAATTGTAGATGATTCTTATAAGTTATCGGCAGAAAACAATTCTCAACGTCAAGTAACCCAATATCCTGCTCGAGGATTAATTTATGATCGAAATGGAGAACTTCTTGTTTATAATCAGGCAGTTTATGATGTGATGATTATTCCCAGGCAAGTAAAAGTTTTCGACACTCTCGATTTTTGTACTCTTCTTGGAATAGAGAAATTAGATGCCATTCAAAGGTTAAAAAAGGCCAAGAACTACTCCTATCGTAGGGCATCAGTTTTTTTGAAGCAGCTATCATCCGAAAAGTATGCCGTATTGCAGGAAAAACTTTATAAATTCCCTGGGTTCTTTGTGCAACCACGTACATTGCGTAAGTATCCAAGACAAAGCGCGGCACATGCATTGGGATATCTTAATGAAGTAAATAATAAGGAAATAAAAGCAGATTCTTACTACAGTCAAGGAGACTATATAGGTAAAAGTGGAATAGAATTGACCTACGAGAAGGACTTGCGTGGAGAGAAAGGTAAAAAGATCTATTGGGTTGATGTTTACAACAGAATAAAAGGCTCTTATCGAGATGGTAAATTTGATAAGCAACCCATTTCAGGTAAAGATTTGGTATCTACTTTAGATATTAATTTGCAGGAGTATGGCGAACTTCTAATGCAGAATAAAAAAGGTGGTATCGTTGCCTTAGAACCATCAACAGGAGAAATTCTGGCTAAAATATCTAGTCCTGGTTATGATCCTGAGATGTTGGTTGGTAGAGTTATGAGTAAAAACTACCGGGCATTGGTGCAAAACGATAGTTTAAAACCTTTGTTTGATAGAACATTGATGGCTCAATACCCACCAGGCTCAATTTTCAAAATGGTCAATGCTTTAATTGGATTGCAAGAAAAGGTAATAAATCCATTTACCCGATTTGAATGCCATAGTGGTTATCATGTTGGATCATTTACTATGGGATGTCATGCTCATGTTTCTCCTTTGGATTTAAGAAGTTCAATAATGCATTCATGCAATGCTTATTATGCAAATACCTTCCGTTATATTGTAGAATCTCCAAAATTTGGTTCTGTAAATAATGGTTACGATGTTTGGAGAAATCATGTAATGTCTTTTGGATTAGGAGAGCGTTTGGGAACAGATTTACCCAATGAATTGAGAGGTGGAATACCAACTTTAAAATATTATCTAAAGAAGTATAGGAGAAAAAATTTACGCGCTCTTAATATGATTTCCATTTCAATTGGTCAAGGAGAGCTATTGATTACTCCTTTACAGATGGCTAATATGTGTGCTGCAATTGCCAATAGAGGTCATTATTATACCCCCCATATTGTTAAAACAATAGGTAAAGAAAAGGGTATTGATGAAAAATTTACTACCAAGCATGAAACAAGTATTGATTCTTCTTATTTTTCTTCAGTAATTGATGGTATGGAGATGGTTGTGACGGGAGGAGCTGGCAGTACAGGAGGTTTAGCTGCAGTACCCGGTATTCGTGTATGTGGTAAAACAGGAACTGTGCAAAATGCCCATGTAAAAGATCATTCAGTATTTGTTGCTTTTGCACCACGTGAAAATCCAAAAATTGCCATTTTGGTTTATGTCGAAAATGGAGTATGGGGTTCACGATATGGAGCTCCAATTGCAGGTTTGATGATTGAAAAATACATTCGAGGAGAAATTTCAGATGGTAAAAGGTGGATAGAAAAAAGAATGATTGAAGCCGATTTAATTAATCAATCAGAAGAAAAGTAGAAATTAACAATTGAAAAATCACAAAAAATAGATATGACCAGAAGAGTGAGCTTGATAAAGAATTTAGATTGGTGGACAATTTTATTGTATGCTTTGCTTGTTTTTTTGGGATGGATTAATATTTACGCAGCTGTATATAACGAGGAACACCAAAGTATTTTTGATATAAGTCAAAGGTATGGGAAGCAATTGATGTGGATTGGTGCTGCTGCAGTATTGGCAATTGTAATTCTTATTGTGGAGAGTAAGTTTTATTCCGCTTTTGCTTATCCCACCTATATTTTTATGCTGATACTTCTCGTTGCTGTTTTGGTGCTCGGACGAGATATTAAAGGAGCAAAATCATGGTTCGAATTGGGCCCAATTCGTTTTCAACCAGCTGAGTTTGCAAAGTTTGCCACTTGTTTGGCTATTTCAAGATACGTCACGCAGTATAATTTCAAAATTCACAAGATAAAATCGCTCTTTATTTCTGGATTGATTTTGTTTACACCAATGGCATTAATTGTACTGCAAGGTGATGCAGGATCTGCATTGGTTTATTCTGTTTTCTTGTTGGTTTTGTATAGAGAGGGATTATCAGGGATTGTATTGTTTTTAGCATTTATAGCAGCCTTATTATTTGTATTTACCTTGTTATGGCCCAAATTCACGGTACTTTTAATAATAGTTTGCACAAGTCTTATAGTTTCAAAAGCATATGGTTTAAAATGGTCAGCTTTTGTAAAGGCAATAACGATGTTAGGAGTAGGTTTTGCTTTGGTGTGGTTAGTTGCAAAAGGATTGAAAGTAGATGTTTCCAATTACCTTATTTTAGTAATTTCTTTAGGAATATGTGCTGTACCTTTTTTGGTACATACCTATAAAAACAAGTTGAAAAGTGTTGCATGGGCTATATTCATTGTTTTTGGGAGCATCTTCTATACTTTTTCGGTGGGATATATCTTTGAAAATATCTTAGAGGTACACCAGCGTACCAGGATTAATGAGCTTTTAGGTATTGAATCAGATCCTTATGGAGCAGGATACAATGTAGCACAATCCAAGATTGCTATTGGGTCAGGAGGTTTTTCTGGTAAAGGGTTTTTAAATGGTACACAAACAAAATTTAAGTTCGTTCCTGAACAAAGTACCGATTTTATCTTTTGTACCGTTGGCGAAGAATGGGGATTTTTGGGTTCAAGCTTTGTATTGCTTTTATTGCTTACGCTTATTTTACGCTTATTATTTTTAGCAGAGCGTCAGCGATCAGCATTTAGTCGTGTATACGGATATGGAGTAGCCTGTATTTTATTTTTTCACTTGGCAATTAACGTTGGAATGACCATTGGTTTAGCGCCAGTAATCGGTATTCCATTGCCATTTTTCAGCTATGGAGGTTCATCTCTATGGTCTTTTACCATTCTGCTGTTTATTTTCCTTCGTTTGGATGCCAACCGTTTGGAGTTGCTACGTTAATATGATGTTCATTTTGAACATATTTTAATATGTCTTCTATAAATAGTTTGAATTTATTTTCAAAATCTACATAGTTTTCTTCCAATGCCTTAATTGCATAAGTTGAATTATCAGGCAAACTGGTTCTTCTGGCCATGATATCAAGGGCTGTTTGCAAACCATCGATATTAGCATAGCTTTCTAATCTTCTGCTCTGAATTAGGAAAGGAAGAAACATTTTTACTTTTTTAGGTAGCAAAAGGTAGTTTTTTACCAATGTTTCGTGGGAGCTTGTTACAAAATCTTTAATGGGTAATAAGTGATAATTTTGCCAGAACTTGGCCAGGAAATGATCAAAAATCAAGTCAACAACTACACCAGAGTATCTGCCATAACCTTCCTTTAGTATTTGTGAGCTTGCAAGTACCAATGGGTGTTTGTCTGTGAAATGATCAATATTTCTATGTAATATTATCCCTTTTTGGATATCTGGATGATACTTTTCATACTTTCTTCCTTTGACATAATCGCCGATAAAGTTTCCAACTCTCACCTTTTCCGAATCACCAGATAAATACAAATGCGCTAAAAAATTCATGAAGCAAAAATACAAAAAAGCAAACTAGGTGAATGAATAACTTGAGTTATAATTGTTTGAACAAAAGATTAACCAAATAAGTTACGTTTAATTTGCATCAATGTCAAGTTTTTATATCGTGTTAAGCAACACGCAGAAAATAAGCAATTAAAGTGTGTTAAAATTAGCATAATTCCTTTAAAGTAATAATTTTATAAACTCATAAACTTAATGTGAAATTTTAAATAAAGAAGGAGAAATTATGGCTAAAAAAAATGTCATTATTGTTGGTGCTGCGGGTCGTGATTTTCACAACTTCAACACCTATTTCAGAGACAATTCAGAGTACAATGTTGTTGCTTTTACGGCAGCTCAAATTCCTGATATTGATGGAAGAAAATACCCTGCGGAGTTGGCAGGTTCTTTGTATCCAGATGGAATTCCTATTTATGCAGAAGAAGATCTGCCTAAATTAATAAAGGAACATTGTATTGATGACTGCGTTTTCTCTTATTCGGATGTATCGTATAAGACTGTAATGAACGTAAGTGCAATTGTTAATGCAGCAGGATCGAACTTTAAATTATTAGGTCCTGGAGATACAATGATTAAAAGCTATAAGCCGGTTATTGCGGTTGTTGCAACTCGTACAGGTTGCGGTAAATCTCAAACATCACGTAAAGTTATTGAAGAGTTAATGGCAAAAGGATTAAAAGTAATTGCCATTCGTCACCCAATGCCTTATGGCGATTTGGTAGCTCAAAAGGTACAACGTTTTGCAACAGTCGAAGACTTAAAAAAACACAAATGTACTGTTGAGGAAATGGAAGAATATGAGCCACATGTTACAAGAGGTAATGTAATTTATGCAGGTGTAGATTATGAAGCAATTGTGCGCGCTGCCGAAGAAGATCCTGATGGATGTGATGTAATTCTTTGGGATGGTGGAAATAATGATTTCGCATTCTATAAGCCAGATATGACAATTACCGTTGCCGACCCACATCGCCCTGGAGCTGAATTAAGCTATTATCCGGGTGAGGTTAATTTAAGAATGGCTGATGTAGTGGTAATAAATAAGATGGACTCTGCTGCACCTGAAGGAATTCAGGAAGTACGTGAAAGTATTGCCTATGCAAATCCTAAAGCACAGGTTGTTGACGGAGCATCTCCTATAAGTGTAGATGATCCTGAAATGATTCGTGGAAAACGTGTTTTAATTGTTGAAGATGGACCAACTTTAACTCATGGAGAGATGAAGATTGGAGCTGGGACAATTGCAGCACGTAAGTTTGGAGCTGCAGAGGAAATTGATGCACGACCATATCTTGTAGGTAAATTAAAAGAGACTTACGAAATCTATCCGGAAATTGGCAATATTTTGCCGGCTATGGGATATTCAGATCAGCAATTAAAAGATCTTGAAGCTACCATTAATGCTAGCGATTGTGACACGGTTATTATTGGTACACCTATAGATTTGAATAGAATTATTAATATCAAGAAGCCAAATACTCGTGTTTACTATGATTTAGAAGAAATTGGTTATCCAAAAATGTCACACATTATCAACCAGTTTGTAAAGGATCATAATTTAATTCAAGAAACTGTTGAGTGATTATATAATTGATTAAAGGTGATGAAAGAGGAGTAGATTTTATCTGCTCCTCTTCTTTTATTTGTGATTATAATGATTGACTCAGATCGTTAATAAAATATGCTATAAAATAGTTTTGCTGATGATAACCTTTTTAAAGAAATAGGAGTATAAGAGCTATTGCTGCCCTAAAGTATCAGCAATAAAAGCTATTACCTAAACTACTATTTGAAATCTTACGTATGAATGACTCTATTCTTCTTGGACTCGTACAAAATGCAGCTATATTATTAAGTTTTAGTATTTTTTGTGAGTATGTGTGGGTGAATGAAACTAAATTTAAGCCTCTGTATCGTCAACTGATTTTTGGTGGTATTATAGGGGTAATTGGTATCATTCTAATGATGACATCATGGAAGGGGACTTCAGGAATTGTATTCGATACCAGATCCATTATTCTTTCAATATCGGGGTTGTTTTTTGGTGTGATACCAACAGCTATAGCAGTACTTATTACAGGCCTGTATAGATTCTTTATGGGAGGAGATGGAGTAACAATGGGGATAGCTGTAATAATTAGTTCGGCAACGATAGGGATTATATGGAGAGAACTATTAACACGTGTAGGGAACCAACTAAAATGGGTAGAATTATTGCTAATGGGCTTGGTTGTGCACATCGCAATGTTGTTTTGTACTTTGCTTCTTCCTTCTGAAAAAATTTATTCAACGCTTTCGTATCTTGTCCTGCCTCTTTTAACAATTTATCCAATTGTAAATATGCTGTTGGGCTTGTTTATACAGCATCAAATACAAAATGTTAATAATAGGACCATATTATCATCAACCGAGGAAAAATATTCAAGACTATATGGAAGTATGTCTGATGCTTATCTTGTAATGGATATAGAATATAATATACTTGAATGTAACCAAGCTTTACAAGATGTATTAGGATATTCAGAAAAAGATTTATTAGAGACAAATTTTAAAAATATTACTCCTGACAAGTGGATTCAAATCGATGAAAATATAATAAAGAATGAAGTTTTAATAAGTGGCAGTTCTCAAGTTTATGAGAAGGAGTGTATAAAGAAAGATGGATCGACGGTACCTGTTGAATTAAGGGTTCATTTGATGAAAGATGAACAGGAAGAAATTGTTGGGTATTGGGCAATTTTAAGAGATATTACTTCAAGAAATAACGTTTTACAACAAATAGATAATGAAAGGGCCAGGTTGGAAACAATTTTGGAGACGGTTCCGGAAATGATTTGGTTGAAGAATACAGATGGAAATTATTTAGCTTGTAACAATAATTTTGCTGAATTTCTTGGTGTCAGCAAGGAAGAGTTAATCGGGAAGTCTGATTTTGTGATTTATAAAAACGATGAGTTAGCTGATTTTTATTCTAAAAAGGATATGGAAGTAATACAATCTGCTAATACAATTCGATTTGTAAATTGGGCCAAATCGGTTAAATCAGATAAAGAGATTCTTACCGAAACAATAAAAACCCCAATGTATGATTCCAATGGTAATATCACTGGAGTTTTGGGGGTTTCAAGAGATATATCTGAAATAAAAAAGACCGAAGAAGAACTTAGAAAAGCCAAAGAGCAAGCTGAAGAATCAGATAAGTTGAAATCGATATTCCTGGCCAATATGAGTCATGAAATTCGAACCCCTATGAATGCAATTATGGGATTCTCAGAACTTTTAATTGATTCGGAAATTGAAGAAGTTGAGCGCATGCAATATGTCAATATCATTCAGCAGTCAGGGAATCGATTGGTTCAGATTATTGATGATATTGTTGATCTTTCCAAATTAGAAATGAGTCAAATTACACTCAAGAATTCTGATTTTTATTTGTTCTCATTGATGAAAGAAAGTTTGGAAATTCATAAAAATCGGGAATTAATTAAAAACAAACCGAATTTAGAATTGGTAATCAAGTCAAGCCCAGAGCTTGAAGGTCTGGAATTGCATTCTGATAGTACAAGGATTCAACAGGTTTTGGATAATTTGATTGAAAATTCCATTAAGTTTTCTGATTCTGGAAGAGTGGAACTAGGTTGTAATGTAATAGAATTAAATGATCAGGCATTTGTTGAGGTGTGTGTAAAGGATGATGGAATAGGAATTCCTGAGGATAGGCATGAAGTAATATTTGAAAGATTTAGACAAGGAGATGAGGAGCACTTTATTGATGGTACAGGTTTAGGCCTTAGTATCTGTAAAGGCTTGGTAGAACTACTTGGTGGAACAATCCGATTTGAATCAGAGGTAGGAGTAGGAAGTACTTTTTATTTTACTATTCCGGTTGATAGATCTAAACTTTCAAATGGAACTGATGATTTGAATAATGCTAAAGAGAGGATGGAATCCAAAAAAGTACTGGTTGCTGAGAATGACTACAATTCGTTTTTGTATGTAAAGAAATTGTTTGATGATCAGGATGTAGAGGTAATATTTGCTGAAAATAGTACTGAAATGCTTGATAAACTGAGACAATTATCGCCCGATTTATTAATTATGGATTTAGATATTCCAGGCAGAGATAGTTTGATATGTTTGGATGAAATTAAAAAATCGGAAATAGAAACAAAGATAATTGCCCAGAGTACGTATATTTTTAAAGAGCAAGAGGAAAAATGTATGAGCGCAGGTTGTGATGGATATCTTACAAAACCTTTTACTAAGGAAGAGCTGTTTGCGCAAGTAAGAAAGGTGTTGGTATAATTATTTCTTTTTAGAAATGATATCGGCCATGGTAATGGTTAAAATTCCCAGGATGGTTAAGCAACCACCTAACAGCTGATTCACATTGGGAAGTATTCCCATTAAAAGAAAGGCACCGGCAACAATAAAAATACTTCTCGATGTGCCAATTAAAGTTGTTATGGATGCATCCACATATTTTAAAGAGGCAAATGTTAGAAGTATTCCTAAAAAAGGGCCAAAAAATGAACCTGTTGTGATATAGAAAACAGCCTGAAGACTATAGGTTGGTAATTCTTGTTTTGCAATTAGGTAGCTTGCGAATCCAACAAACAGAAATAAGTTTCGGCAAACAGTTATCGTTGTTGTTGGAATATTTTTAATTTCTGATCTTGCCAGAACAAGACTTACACCATAAAATAGGGCAAATACCAAGGCACTAATACTAGCAGGAGTTAACAAAATTTGCCATTCGAAATCTGACTTATTGGTGTTCATTAAAAAAACACCGGATAATGTAATAATTACGCCAAGAATAGAAGTAAATCCATATCTGATTTGATAGAATAAAAAACCAATAAGAATTACAAAAATTGGACTGGTGTTGGCAAGAAAAGATACAATAGCAGGATTTTCGGTAAGCTTTATCGATAGAAAAAATGCTGTTATTGAGATGAACTCTGATAGGCCAATTAGGAGAAGAATTCTTTTTGATTTTTTCGTTAAACTACTTAGACTCTGTCCTTGCGTGAAAAATCGGTTGTAAAGCAGATTGTAAATCAAAGCTAAACCAAACCAAAGTATTCCAAAAGAAGCCAAATCAACATCTTTCATGGCCATTTTACTAAACAAATAAACATTTGAAAAGCTAATGGTTGCAACTAGTGCAAGAGCGATACCTTTGATTTTTGATTTGTAAGTCATTATGTCTTGAATATGGGCAACAAATGTATCTAAAATTTAATGATTTATTTAAGTAGCTTGTGCTTTGCCAATAATTATTGATATATTCGTTTATATGGAACTAAATTTAATATTGGCAGCAATGGCAACTTATGTACTGAATTTGCCATTTGGCTATGTTCGCCAGGGATTTAAAAAGTTTTCGGTGATGTGGTTTGTTGCCATTCATGCTCCAATTCCCTTTGTTGTTTTGTTTCGTCATTTGTTTGGATTAGGCTTTGAGTTGTATACCTATCCAATAATGGTGAGTGCATTTTTTCTGGGACAGTTTACTGGTAAAAAGGCCAGAATTTATTTAGACAATAGGAGGGTAATAGAAGATGTGGAAATTTACGATACAAAAAAAGACCGGAACTAATCCCAGTCTTTTTTAATATCGTCAAGTCAGATCTTATAATCTTTCTTTGATTTTTGCAGACTCTTCTTCAAAACCTGGTTTCTCAAGTAATGCAAACATATTGCTTTTGTATGCTTCAACACCTGGTTGATCGAATGGATTTACATCCAAGATGTATCCACTAACACCACAAGCAATTTCGAAGAAATAAAGTAACTCACCCAAATAGAATTCATTTAGTTGAGGCATTTCAATTTTAAGGTTAGGAACACCACCATCAACATGTGCCAATTGAGTTCCCAACTCAGCCATTTTATTTACTTCATCAACACGTTTTCCAGCAAGATAATTTAACTTGTCCAAGTTGTCTTTATCTTCAGGAATATATACCGTGTGATTTGGCTTGGCAACAGAAATTACAGTTTCGAAAATATTTCTCTGTCCTTCCTGAATATACTGTCCCATTGAGTGAAGATCGCTAGTGAAATCAACGCTTGCAGGGAAAATACCTTTGTTTTCTTTTCCTTCACTTTCGCCGTAAAGTTGTTTCCACCATTCAGCAACATTGTGAAGCTTAGGGTTGTAATTGGCAAGAATTTCGATGCCTTTTCCTTTTTGGTATAAAGCATTTCTTGTAGCAGCATAAAGCAATGCCGGGTTTTCTTCGAATGCTGCTGCAACCGAATAATCTTGCATTGATTTTGCTCCGTTTACCAAGGCTTTAATATCATGACCAGCAACTGCAATTGGCAACAATCCAACAGGAGTTAATACTGAGTAACGTCCACCAACATTATCAGGAATTACAAATGTTTTATAACCTTCCTGATCCGCAAGAGTTCTTAAAGCACCTTTCGATTCATCGGTAATGGCAACAATTCTTTCACGGGCTTCTTCTTTCCCAACTTGCTCTTCCAACATTTCTTTCAACAAACGGAAAGCGATAGCAGGTTCAGTTGTTGTTCCTGATTTTGAAATAACACAAATACCAAATTCGATGTTTTTTAAAATATCAGTTAATTCGTATAAGTAATCTTCACTAATGTTCTGACCAGCATAAAGTACCAAAGGATTTTCGTCGCCGGAATTTAAGTGATCAAAACTGTGAGCAAGTGCATCATTAACAGCTTTTGCACCAAGGTATGAACCACCAATACCTACAACTACCAATACTTCAACTTTATCTTTTAATGATTTTGCAGTAGCTTCAATGTCATTTAATTCTGCTTCAGTAATTCTTGAAGGCAGATCAACCCAGCCAACAAAATCATTTCCTTTTCCGGTTCCTTCGTGAAGGGAAATAAGGTGTTTCTTACTGCTTTCTTCAAACTTAAAAATCTCTTCCTTGCTAACAAAGTCAAGAGATTTGTCAATACTCAATTTAATGTGTTCCATTGTGTAGAAATTAAGCCTTACATTTTACCTCTATCTGAACCGATACCCCTCCAAATAGTTTGATAGATGTAGAATGTAAAAGTTGTATTTAAAAAGTTAATTCTTACGTATATCTGCTGCAAAAATACAGCTAAAATTCAAGTCTAACGTAAATCCTCTGTTAATAATTTCACTTCTATAGTAGGAGAAATACGTTCATATAAAATATTGTAAACTGCCATGGTAATTGGCATATTTACGTTGTAGTGTTCGTTAATTTCTTTGATACATTTTACTGCATAATAGCCTTCTGCAATCATGTGCATTTCAAGCTGTGCCGATTTAACTGTATATCCTTTGCCAATCATTGTACCAAAGGTGCGGTTACGGCTAAACTGTGAATAACAGGTTACCAATAAATCGCCCAGATATGCAGAACTCTTAATGTCGCGGGAAATTGGATGTACTGTATCAACAAAACGTTTAATTTCTTGAATTGCATTAGAGATCAGTACTGCCTGAAAATTATCACCGTATCGAAGACCATGACAGATTCCTGCAGCAATTGCAAATACATTTTTTAGTACAGCTGAATACTCAGTTCCGTAAATATCATCGGAAATGGTAGTTTTGATATAAGGACATTCCAGGTTAAGCGCCAGTGATCTGGCTTTTCTTGTATCCTGACATGCAATGGTTAGATACGATAAGCGTTCCATAGCTACCTCTTCGGCATGACAAGGTCCTGAGATAACACCAATGCTATCTAAAGGTACATTATAATGTTCATTAAAGAATGTACCAATAATCATATTTTCATCAGGAACAATACCTTTAATTGCAGAAACAATAATTTTATCTTCTAAACTAACCGTTAATCTTTTTAAAGCATCTTTTAAGAATGCCGACGGAACTGCAAATATGATCACATCCGAATTTAGAACCACTTCATCCAGATTGTTGTAGAATTCAATTTGATTAAGATCAAATTCAACTCCGGTAAGATATCTTGGGTTGTGACTAAGTAGTTTAAATTGATTGATGGTATCAAGGTTACGCATGTACCAATTAAGCTTCAGGTTGTTTTCGCGAAGTATTTTTGCGATTGCTGTAGCCCAACTACCACCTCCAATAATGGCAATTCTCGACGATTCGTTCATATATTATTGCTAAGTCTTTTTAAAATAGAGAGTTGTTTTTGTAAGTAACAGATCTCTAATTTAATAAATATCGGAGGAAGGGAAAAATTCCCAACCTCCGATCATGTTATATTCTTAATAAAATAAGTTTAAGCTAACCACTCTTTTACTTCATCCTGGCTAGGATTTTTTAAACCCATTTTTAGTTTCTTGTTCAAGCCACAAATATCCTGATGTAGTTTGGTAGCCTTTTCTTCTTTAAGAGCTTCTACAGTTTGGAATCCAGCTTTACGAATAACAGGCATCCACTCCGGAGCAATACCTAATTCAATAAATTTTTCATCACTATCAACTGCAGCTTTTTTCTCTGGTCTCATTTGAGGGAAGAATAGTACATCCTGAATTGAATGAGAGTTGGTCATCAACATGGTTAAACGGTCGATACCAATACCCATACCTGATGTAGGAGGCATACCATATTCAAGAGAACGTACAAAGTCCATATCAATAAACATAGCTTCGTCGTCTCCTTTTTCGCTCAATTTCATTTGTTCCTGGAATCTTTCCAACTGATCAATAGGATCATTCAACTCAGAGTAAGCATTACAAACTTCCTTACCGTTCACCATAAGCTCAAAACGCTCAGTTAACTCAGGATTGTCTCTGTGCTTTTTGCAAAGAGGAGACATTTCGATAGGGTAATCAGTAATGAAAGTTGGTTGAATGTAATTTCCTTCACACTTCTCACCAAAGATCTCATCAATTAATTTTCCTTTACCAAAAGTTTCGTCAACCTCAATGTTTAATTGCTTACAAACATCGCGAAGTTGATTTTCATCCATTCCGTTGATGTCAATTCCTGTGTGCTCTTTAATCGAGTCAATCATAGAAATGCGCTTGAATGGACGCTTGAAATCAATCTCTTTGTCTCCTACTTGTACTTTAGTTGAACCGTGAAGATCCAAAGCAACTTTTTCAATCATCTCTTCGGTGAAATCCATCATCCAGTTGTAGTCTTTATAAGCTACATAGATTTCCATAACCGTAAACTCAGGATTGTGAGTTCTGTCCATACCTTCGTTACGGAAATCTTTAGCGAACTCATAAACACCATCAAATCCACCAACAATAAGTCTCTTAAGATACAATTCGTTTGCAATACGCATGTACAAAGGAATATCTAAAGCATTGTGATGAGTGATAAACGGACGAGCCGAAGCACCACCTGGAATTGCTTGCAAAATTGGAGTTTCAACCTCAAGATATCCCTTGCTGTTGAACAACTCGCGCATTGAGTTAATGATTTTAGTTCTTTTCAAGAACACTTCCTTCACATCCGGATTTACAACCAAATCAACGTAACGCTGACGGTAACGCATTTCAGGATCACTAAAAGCATCGTATACTTTTCCGTCTTTTTCCTTAACGATAGGAAGAGGACGAACTGATTTTGAAAGAACAGTCATTTCGGTTGTATGAACAGAAGTTTCACCAACCTTGGTTTTAAATACGTATCCCTTAATTCCAATAAAATCTCCAATATCCAAAAGCTTTTTGAATACTGTGTTGTAAAGAGTTTTATCCTCTTCAGGGCAAATAGAATCGCGGGCAATGTATACCTGAATTCTTCCTTTTGAATCCTGAAGTTCAATAAAAGAAGCTTTACCCATAATTCTTCTGCTCATTATTCTACCTGCAATACAAACCTCTTGTAGGTTGTTCTTTTCAGGATCGAAATCTTTCAGAATATCTGTAGAATAATTATTTACATGATATTGTGCTGCAGGAAATGGATTGATACCCAAATTCTGCATTTCCTTTAGGGAATTTCTTCTAATGATCTCTTGTTCACTAAGTTCTAACGCATTCATCTTAATCTCAATAAAGTTTATTCGGGTGCAAAGATATAATATTCTGTGCAATATGTGAATGCATCGCTATAAATGCTTGTAAAAAAATAAACTAGTTGTGATATTTCATAAGACAGGAGCGTTCAAGGTGCAGAAAGTGAGATGTTTTACTTGAAAAATCACAATTACAATTGAATATGCATGGCAGTGCAAGTTTTATTTTTTAATATTGCATCAAAATTGACGGTATTTAGATTGAGTTTAAATAATTCGACTACTTATAATTCGGTTAAAAACATACTGAATAGGGATAATAATTCAATCCTTTCGAATACCTTTGCATGAATTGAAATTTTATTACAAGAATTCTTAATTGTTGTAAGGTTTTAATGTTGATAATCAGTTGTAAAAATAGATTATTGACAGAAATAGGGAGAAGCAGAAATGAAAATAAAAAGAAAGCCTGAATGGCTAAAAATACAGCTACCAAAAGGTGATGATTATGCCTATGTAAATGGCATTGTTCAAGAACACGGATTACATACAATTTGTTCGAGTGGAAAATGTCCGAATGTTGGAGAATGTTGGGGAAATGGAACCGCAACATTCATGATTTTGGGCAATATTTGTACAAGAGCTTGTAAATTTTGTAATGTTCCTACCGGAAAACCACTTCCTGTTGATACTAAAGAGCCCAAAAGATTGGCCCGATCAATAAAATTGATGAAGCTAAAGCATGCGGTAATTACTTCTGTAGATCGTGATGATTTGGAAGACGGTGGATCAGGAATTTGGGCAGAATGCATTAAGGAAATTAAAGAAACTTGTCCGGGAACTAGCTTAGAAGTTTTAATTCCTGATTTTAACGGGAAAGAAGAGGATGTACAAAGAGTGATCAATGAAAATCCGGAAGTAATTTCTCACAATTTGGAAACAGTTCGCCGCTTGACACCTGAGGTTAGGAGTCGTGCCAAATACGACCTTAGTTTAAAAGTGTTGAAGCAGATTGCAGATTCAGGTATTGTGGCAAAATCAGGAATTATGCTTGGTTTGGGTGAAACCGAAGAGGAAATTTACCAAACAATGGATGATTTGTTGGCTGTTGGAGTTAAAGTAATGACCATCGGTCAATATTTACAACCAACTCGCAAGCACTTGGAACTTCAAGAGTACATAACTCCTGAGCAATTCAAAAAATATGAACAGGTTGGATTGGAGAAAGGCTTTTCATTTGTAGAAAGTACTCCACTTGTTCGTTCATCATATCACGCAGAACAACACGTTAACGCACTAAAATTAAAGCAGGTTTTAAAAAATGACTAATACAATTTTTAGAGACCTGGGCTCAATTGAATATCAAGAAGCCTGGGATTATCAGGAAAACTTGTTCCAGGAAGTATTGCAATCGCGACAAGCAAATGCTGAGCTTCCTGCAGAAGAAAAAAACTTAAGCAATAATTACTTGCTTTTTTGTGAGCATCCACATGTTTATACATTGGGGAAAAGCGGTAAAGAGCAGAATATGCTGCTTAATATGCTGCAACTACAAGCAAAAGAAGCAAGTTTCCACAAAATAAACCGAGGTGGAGATATCACTTATCATGGACCGGGACAAATTGTTGGTTATCCAATTCTAAATCTGGAAACCTATGATATGGGGATCAAAAAATACATTGAAACCCTTGAACAGGCTGTGATTAATTGTATTGCTGATTATGGTTTGACAGGAACTCGATTGGATGGAGCTACAGGAGTTTGGTTGGATGTTGGAACACCAAAAGTTCGTAAAATTTGTGCCATTGGAGTTCGAGTAAGTCGATGGGTTAGCATGCATGGTTTTGCTTTTAATGTGAATACCGATTTGAAATATTTCGATTACATAAATCCATGTGGATTTGTTGATAAAGGAGTAACTTCATTAAAAAAAGAGCTAGGCAAAGAGCTTGATTTTGAAGAGGTAAAACATAATTTAAAAAATCATATTGCAAATCTGTTTGATATGAAGCTGGAAATTGACTAATTTGGCTAGCTAAAATCTTGCATATGGAAAAGAGATGGGTAATAAATGAGCCGGGCGATGAAGAAGCGGTTGGCGCACTGATGGAATCATTGGGTGTTGACCGGGTGATTGCCAATCTGTTAGTTCAGAGAGGAATCACAAACTTCGATATGGCCAAAGCTTTTTTTCGTCCCAGTCTCGACGATTTGCATGATCCTTTTTTAATGAAAGATATGTGCAAGGCGGTTGACCGATTGGTTGTCGCAATGGAGAAACAAGAGCGTGTAATGGTGTATGGCGACTATGATGTTGATGGCACCACATCTGTAGCTCTTGTTTATACCTATCTAAAATCTCATTTCGATTTTATCGACTATTATATTCCTGATCGCTATTCGGAAGGTTATGGTATTTCCAAAACCGGTATCGATTATGCAGCAGAGAATAATATCAGTTTGGTTATTGCCTTGGATTGTGGAATTAAAGCCATTGAAAAAATTGCCTACGCAAGTGAAAAAGGAGTTGATTTTATCATTTGTGATCACCATACCCCAGATGAAAACTTGCCCGATGCAGTGGCAGTGTTAGATCCGAAAAGAAGCGATTGTGAATATCCTTGTGATGTTCTGTCAGGTTGTGGTGTTGGATTTAAGTTGATGCAAGGCCTGGCAAACAGAAAGAATTGGCAGTTTGAAACCTTAATTCCACTTTTGGATTTGTTGGCGGTTAGTATTGCTTCTGATATTGTTCCCATTACCGGAGAAAATCGTGTTTTAACCTACTTTGGATTAAAGCAGCTGAATGAAAATCCTCGATTGGGATTAAAAACAATACTGAATCTGGCTGGTGTTACAAAAGATCTGAGCGTTAATGATATCGTTTTTAAAATTGGTCCAAGAATTAATGCTGCTGGTAGAATTCAATCGGGAAATCATGCGGTACAATTGCTGATTGCTGAAAGGGAAGAGGCGGCTACCCTAATTGGTGATACCATTAATGGATTGAACGAAGACCGAAAAGAGCTGGATCATAGCATTACCGATGATGCCCTGGAACGTGTAGCGAAAAGTAAGACATTGCTCGAAAAGAAGAGTACGGTATTATTTGATCGCAACTGGCACAAAGGGGTGATCGGAATTGTGGCATCTCGTATGATTGAAACTTATTACAAGCCAACGGTAATTCTTACCGAGTCGAACGGATTTGCAACCGGCAGTGCTCGCTCGGTTGATGGTTTCGATTTGTACAATGCAATATCCGCTTGTAGCGATTTGTTGGAAAACTTCGGAGGCCACAAGTATGCTGCTGGCCTTACCATGAAAATTGAAAATGTTAGTGCTTTTCAGCAGCGTTTCGAAGAATATGTTTGCGAAAATATAACCGACGATATGCTGGTTCCTCAGATAAAGGTGGATGCCAGCATTAAACTTTCAGATATTACACCTAAGTTCTTCCGTGTTCTTAAGCAATTTGAACCGTTCGGCCCCAAAAATATGACACCTGTTTTTATTAGTGAAAAAGTGGTTGATTATGGATATAGCCGTCCGGTTGGTAGAAACAAAGAGCATCTTAAACTTTCGGTTGTTGATGATATCCGCGAAGGAGATGTAAAAGGAGGAATTGCCTTTTCAATGGGGAAACTCTATTCTAAGATTTCCAGTGGTTCACCATTTGATGTATGTTACTCGGTTCAAGAGAATGAGTACATGGGAAAAGTGGAAACACAACTTATGGTTCGCGATATCAAATTCTAATTTCCGATATTTTATTGTTTAAATCTTACTTAGATTGTGTCTGTTTAAGAAAAAATGATTTTTAAGCTGACGATTTCTAATCAAGGATCTAATTGATTTTTTTGAATTCATGCACTCCTTTGCGTTGATTTATTGAGCTTTTCGAATTTGTCAGTTTCGTGAAGCTTATTATCTTTGCGCCAATTTGTGAATTTTTAAATCCATTTTATGATCCTTACTCAAGAAGCTACGGCTCCGGGATTCCAAAGTCCCACGAAAAGAATTATTTTGGGAGTACAATTTCTCTTTGTTGCCTTTGGCGCAACGGTACTAGTCCCATTGTTAGTTGGTATTGACCCAGCAGTCGCATTGTTTACAGCAGGAATCGGAACCTTGATTTTTCATTTAATCACAAGAGGTATGGTTCCTGTTTTTTTAGGCAGTAGTTTTGCCTTTATTGCTCCAATTGTTGCCGCAACAAAACTATATGGTTTGCCTGGAACATTATCTGGCTTAATTGCGGTTGGTGTGGTTTACGGTTTGGTTTCCGGAATCATCAAAGTCTGGGGATTACGAGTAATCGAGAAAATTTTCCCTTCTATTGTAGTTGGACCAGTTATCATGATTATTGGTTTGTCATTGGCTCCTGTAGCTGTTAATATGGCCAAAACCAATTGGATCATTTCTTCTATTGCCTTGTTAACTGCCATTTTAATTGTGGTGTATACCAAAGGAATGCTAAAACTGATTCCTATTTTCTCAGCAATTGTTGTGGGATATGTTGTATCGGTTGTTTTAGGCGAAGTTGATTTTACGCCAATAACAGAAGCTGCATGGTTTGCTTTGCCAGAATTTGTTCGTCCTGAATTAAACTGGAGTGCAGTATTGTATATGATTCCTGTGGCATTTGCCCCAATTATTGAACATGTTGGCGATATGTATGCCATTGGTGGTGTAGCAAACAAAGAGTTTGTTAAAAAGCCAGGTTTAAACCGTACTTTATTGGGTGATGGTGTTGCTACTGCTTTTGCAGGATTTTTTGGTGGACCACCAAATACAACTTATTCAGAGGTTACAGGTGCAATTGCATTGACTAAGGTAGTTGATCCTAGAGTATTGAGAATTGCTGCAGTTACTGCATTGGTATTCTCACTAATTGGTAAGGTAAGTGCATTCCTTAAAACCATTCCTCAAGCGGTTTTGGGTGGCATTATGCTATTGCTTTTTGGTATGATTGCAGGTATTGGGATTAAGACTCTTATCGATGCAAAAACAGATTTTACAAAAACCAGAAACCAGGTAATTGTTTCGGTTGTACTTACTGTTGGTATTGGTGGAGCACAAATTACATACGGTAACTTCTCATTGGCAGGAATTGGTTTGGCATCGGTTGTAGGTGTTGTTTTAAACCTAATTTTACCTGATAAATCGAAGCCAATTAAGGGAAGTGAAGTTGTAGAAGAATAGTTGATAATTAGATTATTATTTAAATTTTAATCTGGTTAATAAGTATTCTGTTAAAAATTGATTAAATTTGATTCTGTTAACCTGAATCTTGATTTAGGTTTTAACATCCCTTTTATATATAAAGCCCCTGAAAAGGGGCTTTTTTTATTTTGGATATCGAAACTGGTACCTGCCATATTCGAATGGGTGTTGCTGGCCATCTTTGGTAAAGAATCCTTTGTTGTCGCACAAGCCATTGCCGTAATTGTAGGTGCACGATTCGTTCTCTGCTGTAAATAATACTTCTCCTGAAGCAATAAATTCGCAGGCATGACTTACTAACAAAGGGGTTAATATCTCTGATTTGTATTTCCTTCCTTCGGAGTTTATGCCAGAGGTAGTGCCGTTAATAAAGAACTGATCGTCCCAATGCTTGTCAGAGGTTTCGAAGCCTTCAACCCATTCACGATTGATGTTTCCGCTAAGGGTGTAGGTATTGTTTTTTTCGTCGGTAAATAGGATCTCTTCGAAACTTACATCAAAAGTTAGGTTTTCGGAGCTTGCCGATTTTCGACTGTCTACTTTAATGGTACCCGCAATGTTTAAATTGTTGATGTAGTATTGCTCGAAGCTTATGGTATAGCAGCATTCTTCACTCTTGAACACACCTTCGATTTGTGTGGTGATGCGTCCTCTTTTTAGTTTGCCTAAATAATCGCTGCTGTTTTCCTGTCCGTAGTTAATGCTTAGTGTTTTTGTGTTTTCCTGACTGTTGTGATCCGCAATTTTTACGAAGGGGATGGAGTCCTGTTTTGTGGCAATGCCATTATCGATGCTCAGCATATTGTATTCCACTTCGTTTAGGATATTTTCCAGTATGGAATTAACCATTGCATTTTCTTCTACATTTACCGCATTGGTAATGTTCATTTCCAATTCGTGCTCATTAGAATCGCACGAATACATCACAATCATAGAGGCTAACAAGTAGCATACTTTCTTCCCAAATCTCATCATTCAACTTCCTTTTTAGTGATATGCAGTTGTTTACGGAGTTGTTTAAGAAAAGTTATACCTGATTTTTCTGGATTAAGCAAGTTAGATCATCAGTTTTTATGGGGAGATTTTGTTATTGATTTGCTGGACTATTAAGCCATTTGACTGTTGGACTGTTCATGACTTTAAGAAAAAATCCCTCTCTACCGAAGTAAAGAGGGATTTTGAATATGGAAAATTCTATTCTGATTTTTGTGCTATCAATTAGGCAAAATAGAATTTGATAATAAACAATACCACTATAACAATCATTACCGGGCTAATTTCTTTGTAACGACCCGTAAGTAATTTTAAAGTTACGTATGATAACATCCCAAATACAATACCATCAGCAATACTGAAAGTTAATGGCATCATAATGATACAAAGGAATGCTGGAATCGCTTCTGTAAAGTCGTTCAAATCAACTTTCAAGATTGGCGACATCATGAATAAACCAACAATTACCAAAGCTGGAGCTGTAGCAGCTGAAGGAATCATGATAAACACAGGAGCAAATAGTAATGCCAAAGCAAACATACCAGCAGTTGTAAGTGCTGTCATACCTGTTTTACCACCTTCTGATACACCAGCAGCACTTTCAACGTAAGTAGTTACAGTTGAAGTACCCAGGATAGATCCGAAGAATGTACCAACTGCATCGGCAAATAAAGCTTGTTTTACACGAGGTACACGACCTTCTTCGTCCAACATATCTGCTTTAGATGCTACACCAACCAAAGTTCCTACAGTATCGAACATATCCACAAATAAGAATGTGAACAATACAATAGCCATATCAATGGTGAAGATTTGAGAGAAATCGAATTGGAAGAAGATAGGAGATACTGATGGAGGAAGACTTACAAACTTGTAGTTTTCCGGCATGTGAGTTACTCCTAAGATTAATGCCAATATGGTTGAGAAAAGGATACCAATTAAAAGAGATCCTTTTACGTTTCTTGCGAAAAGAACACCTGTTACCAAAATACCAACTAATCCTACAATTACGCTTGGGCTTTTCATATCGCCTAAGCTTACCAATGTAGCAGGATTGTCAACAATAACACCAGCTCCTTTTAATCCAATAAATGCAATAAATAGACCGATACCTACCGAAACAGAGTGTTTCAGGTTTAACGGAATGGAGTTAACGATTAGCTCGCGAATGTTGAAAGCTGTTAATAAAAGGAAGATGATACCTTCAAGGAATACTGCAGTTAAAGCAAATTGCCAGCTGTATCCCATTCCTAATACTACGGTGAATGCGAAGAATGCATTTAATCCCATACCAGGAGCCAAAGCGAAAGGTAATTTAGCAACCAAAGCCATAACTAAAGTTGCGATAATAGCCGAAATAGCAGTTGCAGTAAATACTGCTCCTTTGTCCATTCCGGTTGCACTTAAAATATCTGGGTTAACCGCAAGGATATAGGCCATGGTCATGAAGGTAGTGATACCTGCAACAACCTCGGTTTTTAGGTTCGAACCCTGTTTTGTAATGTTAAAAAACTTATCTAACATGATTACTGGTTTTTAGTTGTTGATTAGAAATTCCACTTCACTGCAAGAGTTGGACGAACTTCGAAATCGCCACCTGCAAAGTTGTTAGAGATTTCAACCTCTCCACCGAAAGAAAAGTTTTTAGTCGCATTATACCATAACTGAGGCTCAGTTAGGAATACAGTATCATCAGATAAGCCATTTTCAGTCCAAAGGTCAGCAAAACCTGAGAAAGTCATTTTACCATCCATAAAGTTAACATACCAGGTACCTGTAATTTGGAAGTTTGCTTCGTCAGCATCCTTAATTGCTTTGTAACCAGCGTAAGTTGAGAAACCAGATTTAGCACCACCTTTTGCGTAGTTCACACCAAAAATCCAAGCATTGTTAATGGTGTAGCCAAAGTTCATGTCTGGAGTTTCAGCGCTACCAACACCACCATTGTACTCAATGTGTAAACCAACAGGCATTTTCTCTGTTTTTAAAACACGAGCAATTTCAAAGTATCCTTGGTTGATACCGTTTTCTGCATCGTAATCAAAATCTACAAATGTAAAAGTGTTACCCCACTTGTCCATTTTGAACATTTCAAAAGTAGTTGTGAAGTGTCCACGGTCGAAATCGCGGTGTAATTGAAGGTTTTGTGCGTTAGCAGCAAAAGAAACCAAAACAGCGAAAATAGCAAGTAATTTTTTCATGATAAATTAAATGATTGTTTAATAGAATTTAATTAGTAAAAAATTTATAAATGGTTGTTTAATTCTTTGTGATCTCCTTTAAGTGGTTGACTACTGTAGGGCAACCAGTTTCCTTTAATTTTTGATAGGATTGATGTCCGGATGCAATTAAAATACAATTACAACCTAACTCTTTAGCAACTTCATAATCGTGCGTAGTATCGCCAAATAGGCAAACTTCACTGGCTTTTAATTCATGTTTTTTCATCAATTGTAAGCCATTGTTAATTTTCGAACTTGCGTATATGTTATCAATTCCTGATATCTCATCGAAATACTTCATGATATTCTCACTACGAGTTGAATCATTAAGCATGTTTTGTTCCATTGCTGATAAAATAAATTGCTTTTTGCCTTCTTTGTTAAAGTGTGATAGCAAATCAACAGCTTCAGGAAAAATTCCCGATTGCGGCAATAAAGATGTATAATGATCTATGAATTCATTTGCAGCTTTATCCCAATCTTCGGTCTCAAAATTAAATCCTACAGCTTCGTAATAACTTTTCACAGGAAAAGTAAATACTTCTCGATAGTGCTCGGTTGTTAGCAAAGGCAATCCTCTTTTGTTTAGCATTTTGTTTATGCTAAGCACTCCAATCGACAAATCGTCGAGTAAAGTACCGTTATAATCCCAAATAATTGCCTTAAAATTTAACATGCTAGCTTTTGTTTAGGATTTGAGGTTCGACAAAGAGTTGCTTTTGTAATCGAGTGCAGCCCGATAGAATCTATTTTGATTTGTTGGTCTCTTAATCCGGCATTCATTGAAAAATGTTCCAATTGTAATGCGAAAGTTTTGAGAAAAACAAGGTAATCGTTTTTCATGTCAAGGAAAGAACATCTGCCGCAGATGTAACTGGTAAGTTCTTGAATACATTTCAAGCTAGTCAAAGTACTCTTTTTGTTTTCGCTAAGTTGTACTATTGAATTTGGTTTAAGTTCGGACGAACCAGGTATGCAGTCAACAACAGTTCCCGTTTTGCTTTCGGAAAGTACAAGAGTTTTGTTGATGTACGGAACATGCAGATTTGTGTTCTCGAACACACGCTCAGTTCCCACTTCGATAGGATCTGTATCGTAATCGATAATCGCATATTCTATGTCTGCTCGATCTAAAATGCGAGCTGCATTGGTTTTCTTCATCCTTTCGTTTTTTGGCCCAATCTTGAAGGTTTTCTTCTGATTGGGAATTACCAGTTTCCCAGATGATATTTTTTTAATGAGCGGCAAAAATAGTAAAAATTTTAAATTTCAAAATTGTTTCGATTCAATTGCAAAATTAATAAAGTGTAGAATGCTTGTTTTTAAAGGGGATAAGTGATGAATAAAAAAATGTAGTTTTAATTTTAAATGAATTAAAATTGTAATGGCATTTACCAGATTCGTTTGGATTTTTACAAAGGCGATCCTATTTAAAATTATTTTTTATACTGATTTTGGTATCTTTTATTTCTTATCATCAAAATAAAATTGAGTTATGGTAGTTATTGAAGCACATGTGGTTCCTGAAGGGATAGAAAGCATCCGTTTGCAAGAATACGCATTGCATATTTTCACTGGAATCAATACAAACCAGGGAATTAAAAAGGCTATTAAGCGAGGCTTGATCAGGGTAAATGGATTGCAAGCTTCAACAGGTTTGTGGGTAAAATCTGGCTTTAAAATTGAATTGTGTGATTTGGAGCGGCCACCTGGTAAGATTTATAAATTGCCATTAGAAGTGGTTTATGAAGATGATCATATGGCTGTAATTAATAAGCCAGGTGGGATTTCGGTAAGTGGAAACCAGTTTCGTACCGTACAAAATGCCTTGCCATACAACTTGCGACCTTCGATGCGGAAGAATGCTTTGCCTGTTTTTCGTCCGGTTCATAGGATTGACAGTCCTACATGTGGATTATTGCTAATAGCTAAAACTGCTGACGCATCTGCCAAATTGGGCAAGCAATTCGAGGATCGGTTGGTGAAGAAAAGGTATAGAGCAGTAGTTATTGGCTCTTTGCACGAAAAAGGAAAAATTGATATGCAGGTGGATGACAAGGATGCGGTAAGCACATTCAAGTTGGTGAAAAAGTCACCATCCATAAGAAACAGATTCTTAAGTATGGTTGATTTGTATCCTGAAACAGGCAGAACACATCAATTAAGAATTCATATGGCTGGTATCGGTAATCCGATTTTAGGAGATAAGATTTACGGTACGGAGGGAGAGATTCTTCGAGGAAAAGGATTGTTTTTGTGTGCAGCCGAACTGCAATTTACTCATCCCGATTCTGGAGAGGAGATGAATATTTCCATCGATCCTCCATATAAATTCGGTCGATTTATGGAGATGGAGGAAAAACGATGGGAGAAATACAATTCGGAAAGTGAGATGGTGTAAACTTTACTCGTAAAAAGCCTCAATTCCCGGGTATTCAAATTTCTTAATTGCCATTTCCTGAGGGAAGATCATGTATTGAACTTCAGCTTCAGAACACACTTTTCCGTCCGGATCAAGAATTTCTGCATGAATGGTTGCAAATCTTCTGTCTTTCGAAATTAGTTTTCCGCGAACGCATAGCTTTCCTTTATCCGTAAAGGCTGAGTTTTTAAATTTGGCATTCAGCGCAGTAGTTACTCCTGCAGTTTCACATTTTACAAATACTACCCAACAAGCTATTTCATCGAGAATTGTAGTTTGAATTCCACCATGTAAAACATTTTTAAAACCAGAAAGGTGAGATTTTGGCTCCCATTGGGAAACAACATACTCGCCATCTTCAAAAAAATCCATTTGTAAGCCTTGTTCATTGTCGGGCGAACAGCCAAAGCATTTTCCGTTTTCAGTGGAACGATATGGGTTGATGATCTTTTTCATGATACGATCTTAAGTGTTAATTTTATGGATCCGAAAGTACAACAAGAAAATGATTGTGGAAAATCTAAAAACGAAATTTTAGTTGAAGCTTTACATCTGATTTTGTATTGCCATCAATCAATGAAGTACCAGATCCAATGCTTTCCGTATCGGAATATTTTGTTTGAGCATACCTGGCATAAATGGTAATTTTATTGCTGATTTTATAATTCAAATTGAGATAAAATCGGCTTCCTTTATTGTAATATGCCGGAACGGAATAAGCGTATAAAATATCATTTTCATAGGCATAAATTCTTGTGTCGTAAGAATCGGTGTCGAATAATGCATATCGTAAACTGATGTGTAGTGGAAATTGAGAAAATCTGTATATCAAATCCTGATAAATTAGAAAGCCATTTGCACTTCGATCTGCTTGTTTGTATTCTGTAAATTCTATTCTGTTTCGGATTTCCCAATTCGTTGCAGGTTTTGCCGATAGGTGAATACGATATTGAGTTTTCTCAAATTCAACAGGAGTATTTATAAAATCAGCATCGATGTTATCAGCCTTGTTTTCTTGTTTGTATCTAAAATAAACCGATAGCTTATCGCTGCTTGTATATTCTATTTGAGAAAAATATTCATGGCCAGCGGTTGGTGAATTGCTCGAATGTTTTAGCCATGGAAATTCAAACTGATCGTAGTAAGCTTTTATGCTCCATTTAGGAAATGGGTGAAAAGTAATTCCGATATAAATTCCTTCTTCATTTTGGCTTCTACTTTGTTCCGAAAAAGAATTTGAGTAGTGAGCATGAAAATCCATATCGTATTTGCGGTAAATGGTCTCAAGGTTGAGTTGAGGATGAATTTGGATGTTTGCGCCTTGCAGTATTCCAATGCCACCTGATTTTGACCGGGCTGCTTCGCCAAATAAATGAATCTTATTAATTTGAGTTTGATAGTTTATGCTTAGGTTGTAATTGTTCTTGCCCGTAAAATTGTATTGAGAATATGCTTTTTCGTGGATTTTTATTTCTGGCGAATAAGAATATTGAATAAAAGTAGCACCAAGTTGAGTATTTTTTAAATTCCAGGTGAAATAGCCACCAAGCAACTTTTCTTTTAAAGCATTTTTTTTGTCCAACTCATTCCTGTTTCGGTGCAATCCTGTATTCACAATGCTTGATGCATAAGAAGAAATGGTATCTGTATTGGCGCTGGCATCTATCTTTTTATAAGAAGCAAATGTGGCAATGTCAATTCCCTTTACAGGGGAGATGATAATAGATACTCCACGGAAAAATCGGTTTTCATCAGTTGATTTGTAGGATCGGACACCCTGGAGTTTTCTTGCATTTTGAGTGGTAAAGGAAGATTTTTTACCTCCCATGCCTGACCATAAACTTAAGCCTTGACCAAATTTAATTTGGTAATCGCCCAAATTGACCTGTTTGAAAAGGCCATTTGATTTTTTTTGAACATGAGCCGAATAAAAATCGAATCCATTTGAGTTTTCATCCTTAAAAAAAGGTTCACCCTTATCGTTCTCAGCAGTAAAACCAAAATTTATTCCTGATTCAGAAGATTGCATTTGGTACCTGCTGTAATATTTCCATGGATTTCCAAGGTATTTGGAATTCTTACTAGCTGTTTTGTATCCTGTCTCTTTTTGAAAACTGTGTTCGCATCTGATTAAAAGTTGATGTTTTAGTTTTTTTACGCTAATTGGTTTTGCAATTGCTTTTGTAGAAATTAAAGGAGCGATATTTTTAACCAATTCAGCAGAGAAACCTTTGATCAATTGAATTTCGTAAATACTAAGTATGGCTCCATTTTCTTCTCTATACTTAATGAATTGTTCTATTTGGTTTTGATTTAAAAAGAACAGCCTTTCCAGGTCCTGGGCATTAGCAGTGTTGATGTTTAATGGATTTTGAAACAATTTTGTGATTTCTTCCAATAAATTGGTGTAATCAGGATTTTCTTCCTCTTGTTCTGCGATATTCTCAATGATCTGCTCTATTAAATCTTGCTTTATCGCTGTATTCTGTGCATCAGCGATACCTATAAAAGAAAGGATTAGTACCAATGGTAATATGCTGCGAATTTGTTTCATGATTTGGTCTTAGAATTGGAAACTAATATCGGCCGATGGAGTGTAGCCAAGAACAGGATGTCGCGAGAATGCAATGTTGGTTTTTAGCTTAGAGAAGTTATAGCCTATTCCGAGACTTATAGAATTTGGATGGTTGAATGCACCGACCCGAAAGAATAATTTTTCATTTACAGGATATTCTATTCCTGCTTTTACTTGTAGCTTATCGTCTATATTCTTTAATATTTCGGAGCTGATAATGGCTCCGTTCGATAATTTCCATGAAATTCCAAACCTGCCTACAGTTGGAATTTTATCATCGTAATCCCAGGTTTCGAATTTCTCCTGGCTAGGATTGGAAAGATGGAAACCTATGTAGAAATTGGAAGCAATTTCTGCTAACAATCCAAATTCGAATGTATACTTTGATTGTGATCCATATTCGGCATTAAGTTTTTTGCTAATTTGATTGAATTGTAAACCGGCCCAAAAATGTTTTCCTAAGGCTCTTGAATATGAAAGCCCGATTTTATACTCTTTGTAAAGTTCAAAGCCGAATTGGGTGTAGTTAGCGGAAAAGCATCCAAATTTACTTGGAATATTGATGAGAAATGATTTGGTGCTCAGTTCTTTGTTCGTGAATCTGTTTTCGTAGTAAGCGCCAAAAGATTTTCTCGTTAGTAAGGCAAGGCCAGCTTGATTGTGGAAACCTGACCATTCATTGTAGAGTGCAACAGAAGCATTTCCCATTGCAAAAAATCTTGCTCCAGCAGGCCTGTTTTCATTTGAACAGAAAACCTTTATCGAGATGAATAAAAGAATGAATAATAAAAAAATGCGCATAGTATATCAAAATAAAACTGTTATACAGGATATTTAAATACCAATGCCCATTAAGCAAAGCTTAAATTCTTAGAAACCTTGCCTTGTTGTACGCTTTAACCTCTACTCTTTTTATTGATTGAGATCGAAAATCATTGTTAAATTAAAACAAAAAATCTGCATATCATAACGATATGCAGATTTATTTCTATAAATAGGATTATACTCTCCTAGTTAGTCTTGTAATCGTATTTTACAGTCGATAATTCTTCGTTTGCTTTAACGATTTTTTCTTTCAATCCTTCTTTAAATTCAATTACTGCTTCTTGAAGATCTTCATCACCTACAGCAAGAATTTGTGCTGCAAGAATACCTGCATTCATTGCACCGTTGATTCCAACTGTTGCTACAGGAATTCCTGGAGGCATTTGCGCAATACTTAAAAGAGCATCCATTCCATCAAGTGATGCTTTAATTGGTACACCAATTACTGGAATCGAAGTCATAGCTGCAATTACACCTGGAAGGTGAGCTGCCATTCCTGCTCCGGCAATGATTGCCTGAATACCATTCTCTTTTGCGTTTTTAGCAAATTTTTCAACTTGCTCCGGAGTTCTGTGTGCAGATAATGCATTGATTTCAAAAGGAATTTTGAAATCGTTAAGAACTTTTGCCGCTTTTTCCATAACTGGCAGGTCTGATGTGCTGCCCATTATAATGCTAACTTTTGCTTTCATTTGGTTTTTTCGTGGATTTAATAAATAAAATGACAAAAAATTGTACTTTTGCAGCAAAATCAGGAATTGTTTTAATCCCAAAATGTGAACCTGCATCCGTCGCTAATTTTATAGCGTAAAAATGAAAAAAAAATATGTATGTTCCATATGGAGTTGAAACATTTTTTATTTCCTGAACAGTATAAGGATAAAATTACATTAACGATAGCTTAGGGCATTGCCTTAACCGCCCGATAATTCAGAAAAATTCTGACAGGGGAAGTCGGACAACTAAGACAAATATTAAAGACTAATGAAAACTGTAAAACTTCTTGATCGAGAATTTCGTGTATCAATTCCAGCAGAGGAAATTGACAAGGTAATTGCCCAAATGGCTGAAAAAATGAATAAAGAATTGGCAGGAAAAGATCCTTTGTTCATTTGTATTTTAAATGGTTCATTCATGTTTGCATCTGATTTGATGAAGCAAATTACTGTTGAAAATTCACAAATCACTTTCATGCGTTTGTCATCTTACGAGGGAACAAGCACTACAGGTAAAGTGAAAAAATTAATGGGTTTTACCGAGGACTTGAAAGATCGTACAGTTGTATTGTTGGAAGATATTGTAGATACAGGAATCACAATTTCGAATACATTAGAACAGATCAAAGATTACGAAGCCAAAGAAGTGTTGGTTGCAACAATGTTGTTCAAACCAAAAGCTTTAATCAGAGATGTGAAATTACACTACGTTGGAATGGAAATTCCTAATGATTTTATTGTTGGTAGAGGTTTGGATTATGATGGAATTGGAAGAAACCTACCAGATATCTACACTGTAATTGATTAAATAATGTTGAATATTGTTTTGTTTGGACCTCCAGGTTCAGGGAAGGGTACGCAATCTAAATTAATACAAGATAAATTTGGTTTGATCCATCTTTCAACTGGAGATGTTTGCAGGGAGGAGATAAAAAAAGCTACACCAGAAGGATTGGAAGCGAAGCGACTAATTGATGGGGGTAACTTTTTTCCTGATAAGTTGGCGTATCGTATTGTAGAGAAATTTATCGATTCGAATAACGAAGCGAAAGGATTTGTGTATGATGGAATGCCACGTCATGTAGGTCAGATTCCTGTTTTTGCAGAAATGCTAGCCAAGCGAAATGGTATTGTTGATATTGTGGTCGAGCTAAAAGTAGAAGAAGAGGAGCTGATTCAACGTTTGTTGAAAAGAGGCGAAACTTCAGGTCGACCAGATGATAGCGGGCGCGAAGTTATTGAAAAGCGTTTGCGAATTTATGATGATGTAACTGCGCCAATCGCAGAAGAATATAAAAAAGCAGGTGTTTACTATTCTGTTGATGCAATGGGATCAATGGATGAGGTTTTGGATAGAATTTCTAAACTAATTGAAGAAAAGCTATCTCTTACACCTGTATTTGCGGAAGTACGATAGAAAATATAAGCTATGTCAGGATCTAATTTTGTTGATTACGTAAAGATTTTTTGTAGATCGGGAGCTGGAGGAAATGGTTCAACCCACCTTCATCGTGATAAACTAACGATGAAAGGAGGTCCTGATGGTGGTGATGGTGGTCGTGGAGGTCACATCATTATTCGTGCAAACGCACAATTGTGGACGTTGATTCACCTAAAGTTTAGTCGTCATGTATTCGGTGGCGATGGTGGATCGGGTAGCCAAAGCCGAAGTACAGGTTTCGATGGTGAAGACAAAGTGATTGAAGTGCCATTGGGAACGGTTGCCCGTGATGCTGAAACCGGAGAAGTTATTTTTGATGTAACCGAAGATGGGGAAGAGAAAGTGCTTGTTAAAGGAGGACGAGGAGGTCTTGGTAACTGGCATTTTAGATCTTCTACCAACCAAACTCCAAGATATGCACAATCAGGAGGAGAAAGAGTTGAGAGATCGGTTATTTTAGAGCTGAAAGTTCTTGCTGATGTTGGATTGGTTGGATTTCCTAGTGTTGGTAAGTCAACTTTATTATCAGTAGTATCTGCAGCTAAACCAAAAATTGCAGAATACCATTTTACTACCTTGGTTCCTAATCTTGGAATTGTTGCTTATCGCGATGATCGTTCCTTTATTATGGCGGATATTCCTGGGATTATTGAAGGAGCCCATGAAGGTCGAGGCCTGGGTTTACGATTTTTACGACATATCGAACGAAATTCAGTCTTGCTGTTTATGGTGGCAGCCGATAGTAACGATATACACAACGAATACAAGATTCTTTTGAATGAGTTGAAGCAATTCAACCCTGAATTGTTGGATAAGCAAAGATTGCTTGCGGTCACTAAATCAGACATGTTGGATGAGGAGTTGATGGATGAAATTAAGCAAGATTTGCCAGATGTTCCATGTGTTTTTATATCTTCGGTGGCTCAAAAGGGAATCATGGAGTTAAAAGACATGATTTGGAAAGCAATTAACGAATAAAAATAATTAGTGAATGGATACCTTAATTCAATTGGATAAAGAGCTTTTTATGTGGTTTAACAGCCACAATACACCGTTTTGGGATGTTGTAATGATGTTTTTTACCCGAAAAGAATTTTGGATTCCATTGTACCTTTTGCTGTTGTATCAGATTTACAAAGTGAAAGGAAAAGAAGCCATTTACTGGATTTTAGGTGCATTTTTACTTGTGTTTTTGTGTGATCAGATTTCTACTCGATTATTTAAAGATGTGTTTGAAAGATTTCGCCCAAGTCACGATCCAGGTTTGGAAGGAATGGTAAATTTGGTAAGTGGTTACAAAGGTGGTCGATTTGGATTTGTGTCCTCTCATGCAACAAATTCATTTGGATTTGCACTCTTTACATCTTTACTATTCAGAAATAAACTATACACATTCTTCATATTTACCTGGTCTTTATTGGTTGTTTATACTCGTATCTATCTCGGAGTTCATTTTCCTGGAGATATCATTGGAGGAATGATTTTGGGATTAATCCTAGGATACGGTGTTTATCGATTAACCAAATGGTTCTCCAACTCTCGTAAAGGGCCAATAACACGAGGTAGACGAAACATTCAGTCTCTTACTTACTCAGCAGCCTGGCTAATTTTAGCAGTAGCATCTATCGAAATTATTACCATTTGTTTAGTGGTAAGAAAGCTATTAAAATACGGCTTGTTTTAATTTGTCTTTTTAGATAAATAATAAAGAAAATTTGCGCCTAACGATTGATTATTGTTAATTTTAGGTGCGTATTTTGTATAAAATTAAACTTCCTCTTAATTTGGAATCATTTTTATTGCTTAAATCATATTAATTGATTTTTAGAGGAATAAGATTTTGCTATTCTTTTCTGAATGGATGATTACCCTTGACTTTTAACAGCCTGTTGATAAACTACTTTCTTAGGAATCGTTCTTTTAGCTATATTTGTAAAAACGCGAAATTTTCATGACTGCAAAATATTCTGAAGACTCAATACGTACACTCGATTGGAAAGAACATATCCGTAAACGTCCTGGGATGTATATCGGGAAATTAGGCGATGGTTCTTCCCATGATGATGGTATCTACATTTTATTAAAAGAAGTAATTGATAACTCCATTGACGAATTTGCAATGGGTATTGGTAAGTCGATAGAGGTTACCATTACCGATCGTATCGTTACCGTTCGTGACTATGGACGTGGAATTCCATTGGGAAAGGTTATCGATGTAACTTCTAAGATGAATACAGGAGCCAAATACGATTCAAAAGCTTTTAAAAAGTCGGTTGGATTAAATGGTGTAGGTATTAAAGCTGTAAATGCTTTATCGGATGAATTCATTATTGAATCGTTTCGCGATGGCGAAGTAAAAAAAGCTCAATTTTCGAGAGGTGTTCTTTTAAACGAGGAAGAAATTCAACCATCGGAAGAAAAGAATGGCGTTAAAATCACTTTTCATCCCGATGAGGAGATGTTTCCGAATTATAGATATATTTCGGAATACATCGAAACCATGCTGAAGAATTACGTGTATTTGAATGCGGGGCTTTCGATATACTTTAACGGAGAAAGATTTCTTTCCAGAAATGGTTTGCTGGACCTTTTGACTGAGAATATGAACTCAGAAGGTTTATACAACATTGTTCATATGAAAGGCGATGATATTGAGATCGCGCTTACACATGGGAGACAATACGGTGAGGAATATTATTCGTTTGTAAACGGACAGCATACTACACAAGGAGGAACGCATCTTGCAGCATTTCGAGAAGCAGTGGTAAAAACAGTTCGCGATTTCTACAAAAAAGATTTTGATACATCAGATATTAGAACTTCGATAATTGCAGCAATTAGTGTGAAAGTTGAAGAACCAGTTTTTGAATCGCAAACTAAAACCAAGTTAGGTTCTAAAGATATTGGTCCAGATGGACCATCGGTTCGTAATTTCATTATGGATTTTGTTACCTCCAATCTGGATAATTATTTGCACAAAAATCCAGAGGTGGCAGATATCTTGCACAAGAAAATTCTTGAAAATGAGAAAGAGCGTAAAGCCATTTCAGGAATCAAGAAAATTGCTAAGGAGAGAGCTAAAAAAGCAAGTCTGCACAATAGAAAATTGCGCGATTGCAGGGTTCACTTCAACTCAAAGCATGAGTCAAAATCGGAGACTTCTATTTTTATCACCGAGGGTGATTCGGCAAGTGGATCGATTACAAAATCAAGAAATGTAAACATGCAAGCAGTATTTAGCTTGAAGGGGAAGCCATTAAATACATATGGATTAACCAAGAAGATTGTTTACGAAAATGAAGAATTTAATTTGCTGCAAGCAGCCTTAAATATTGAAGATGGAATGGAAGGGTTGCGTTACAACAACGTAATTATAGCAACGGATGCCGATGTAGATGGTATGCACATCAGGTTGTTGTTGATTACCTTCTTCCTTCAATTCTTTCCAGATTTGGTAAGGGGAGGACATCTTTACATTTTACAAACACCTTTGTTTAGAGTAAGAAACAAGAAAAAAACTTTTTATTGTTACTCTGATGAAGAAAGAGAAAAGGCAATTAAACGTTTGGGTTCAAAGCCTGAAATTACACGATTTAAGGGATTAGGTGAAATTTCGCCTGACGAATTCAAAAACTTTATTGGAAAAGACATAAGACTAGATCCGGTTGTGATGAAAAAGGATGATTCTGTTTCCGATATGTTAGAATTCTATATGGGAAAAAATACTCCTAAAAGACAGGAATTTATCATCGAGAATTTATACGTTGAGAAAGACGAATTGTAATCGTTGATATCCCCAAATCAGCAAATCGAATAACTTAAACCATTAAACCCAAAAAAATCTCTATGAGTAGCGAAGAGAGACAAGATATGGAGAATCCGGAGGAGTTGGACAACGAGTTGAATGGCAAACAATCGGAAGCCATGAGAAATGTTACCTATCTAAAGGGTATGTATCAGGATTGGTTTCTTGATTACGCATCATATGTAATCCTGGAACGTGCAGTACCTTATGTGAATGATGGATTAAAGCCGGTTCAGCGTAGGATTTTGCACGCCATGAAACAATTGGACGATGGACGTTACAATAAGGTAGCGAACATTATTGGTAATACCATGCAGTATCACCCTCACGGCGATGCCTCAATTGGTGATGCATTGGTTCAGTTGGGACAAAAAGATTTGTTGATCGATACTCAGGGAAACTGGGGAAATATACTTACTGGTGACTCTTCGGCAGCTCCTCGTTACATTGAGGCTCGCTTGTCAAAGTTTGCATTAGAGGTTTTGTTTAACCCTAAAACTACCAACTGGAAACTTTCCTACGATGGTAGAAACAAGGAGCCAATTACACTTCCTGTTAAATTCCCATTATTGCTGGCACAAGGGGTAGAAGGGATCGCTGTTGGTTTAGCTTCAAAAATACTACCTCACAACTTTAATGAATTAATTCAGGCTTGTATTGCTTACCTTAAGGAGGAGGAGTTTGAGCTTTATCCTGATTTTCCAACTGCTGGAATGATTGAGGTGAGTCGTTACAACGATGGCTTAAGAGGAGGTGCAGTTAAGGTTCGTGCCAGAATAGAGAAGGTTGATAACAAGACATTAAAGATATCTGAGATTCCTTATGGCAAGACAACTACCAGTCTTATTGATTCAATCATTAAAGCCAATGATAAAGGAAAAATCAAGATTAAGAAGATTGATGATAATACAGCTGCTGATGTTGAAATTCTAATTCACCTGGCAAATGGTATTTCTTCAGATAAAACCATTGATGCACTGTATGCATTTACCGATTGTGAAACATCAATATCTCCAAATGCATGTATTATTGAAGATGATACACCAAAATTTATTGGAGTGTCTGAAATTCTTAAGCGATCAGCTGACAATACCGTTGCTCTGCTGAAATTGGAGCTTGAAATACGTAAGCGTGAGCTTGAGGAAGCATGGCATTATGCATCATTGGAAAGAATCTTTATTGAAAATAGAATCTATCGCGATATTGAGGAATGTGAAACATGGGAATCGGTACTTGAAACCATTGATGAAGGATTAAAGCCCCATACACAGCATTTAATGCGTGCTGTTACTCAGGATGATATTATTCGCTTAACAGAGATTAAGATTAAAAGAATTTCTAAGTTTGATATCGACAAGGCCAAAGATTTCATTCAGTCTATCGAGGATGAGATTGAAGAAATTAAAGTTCACATTGCTAATATTATTCCTTTCACAATTCGTTATTTCCAGGCAATTAAAAAGAAATACGGAAAAGGAAAGGAGAGAAAAACAGAAATCAGAAGCTTCGAGAATATTGTTGCTACGAAGGTTGTTGTTGCAAATCAAAAACTATACATCAATCGCGAAGATGGTTTCATGGGAACCGGCTTGAAGAAAGATGAATATGTATGTGAATGCTCGGATATTGATGATATTATTGTTTTCAGAAAAGATGGTACCTATTTCGTTACCAAAGTTTCTGAAAAATCATTTATAGGTAAAAATATTCTTCACCTTACAGTTTTCCGTAAGAACGATAAGAGGACCATTTATAATGTAGCTTATCGTGATGGACGTGGAGGAATTTGCTATGTGAAACGTTTCTCGGTAACAAGTATTACTCGTGACAAAGAGTATGATTTAACCAAAGGAACAGCAGGTTCAAGAATTCTTTATTTCACAGCCAATCCAAATGGAGAAGCAGAAATCATTAGAGTTGTCCTTAAGCCAAAACCAAGATTAAAGAAATTAAACTTTGAGTTTGATTTTGCTGAATTGGCAGTTAAAGGGCGAGCATCAATGGGAAATATTCTTTCCAGAAATGATGTGCACAAGATTACCTTGAAACATGAAGGTGTTTCTACTCTTGGTGGACGTAAAATTTGGTTCGATCCGGATGTGTTGCGTCTGAATACCGATCAGAGAGGTGATTTCTTGGGAGAATTTATGGGAGATGATAGGATTCTTGTGGTTAGCAGACCATCTACTTTCCATTTTACCAGCTTTGATTTAAGCAATCATTATTCGGATAATATTAGTATTATTGAAAAATTTGATGCTGAGAAAGTATGGTCAGCTGTATTCTACGATGCAGACCAGGAATATTGGTATCTGAAGAGATTTACCATGGAAGGAAATGGCAAACCAACAGGTTTTGTGGGTGATAATCCAGAGAACAAATTACTGATTCTTACAGATGAAAAATATCCTAGGTTCGAAGTTTCGTTTGGAGGTAAAAATGAAGATAGACCAAACGAAATAATAGAAGGAGAGGAGTTTATCGGAGTTAAATCCTACAAGGCAAGAGGAAAACGATTAAGTATTTACGAAATTGCCAACATTAAAGAAATTGAACCACTTCCAAGAGAGAATGAAATAAAAGAGGAAGATCTGGAAAGTGAGACGGTAGATGAACTAACAGTCGACGACGGTAAAAATCAAATAGAATTGAATATGTAATAACACAGGTGTCTCAGACACCTGTTTTTTCTTATAGGTATGCGAATATTTTTAGTAGGATATATGGGGAGTGGAAAATCGAGATGGGGTAAAATGATAGCCAATCATTACGGGCTTTGTTTTATCGATTTGGATACTCATATTGAAGAACGCGAAGGAATTACTATTCCTGAAATATTTACAAAATACAATGAGGAAGGATTTCGGGAAATAGAGAGAAGAGCTTTGAAGTCTATTGGCGATATCGACAATGTAATTATTGCTACAGGAGGAGGAGCTCCTTGTTTTAATAATAACATGCAAGAAATGAATTCTTTGGGAGAAACACTTTATATTGAGGGAACTCCTGAATTATTGCGCGATCGAATTACAAGTTCCAATACAGAGCGCCCTCTTGTGAAAAATTACTCTCAAGATGAATTGTTGGAATACATACAGAATCATCTTAACTCGAGAAAACCTTTTTATGAACAAGCAAAGTATAAAATTGTAACTGGTGATTTGGAGTTGGAAAACTTTATTCAAATTCTAGATCCAATTATAAACTCTCTAAATCAGTAAGTTTAAATTCATTTAGATTATTTAGGATTTTATTGGCAATAATGAATTTTCTTAAATTCAATGCTGCTGATTCAGGAATAGCAAAACATTTCATATTTGCAGCCAAAGCCGATATAACGCCATTTAAAGAGTCTTCGAATACAAGGCATTCATTTGGATTTACACCAAGCATTTTCGCAGTTGAAATAAATATTTGAGGATGAGGTTTGCCATATTCTTCGTATTCTGCAGAATGAACAACTTCAAAATATTCTCGAATGTTCAATTTGTCTAGTACAGCTTCAATAATGTTCATTTTCGATGAAGAAGCTAATCCAATCTTTATTGTCGATTGCTTAAGATTTTCCAAAACATTGTATACGCCAGTTAAAGCTTTGCCTTTTTCGTTGACCAGTTTAATTACATTGTTTACGATAGCGTCAACAACTTCAGTTTTGCTCTTGTGATTCCAGTTTTGAATTTCCCACATGGCATCTACAACTTCATCAATTCTTTTTCCCATGAAAATTTCAAACATTTCTTTGTTTGTATTAATTCCCAATGAGTTGAAGACAAGGTTTTCACTCTCTTGCCAAAAAGGTTCAGAGTCGATTAACAACCCATCCATATCAAAAATCACCGCTTTAATCATGTGGCAAAAGTAGTATTTTTTTAAATGATATTTTAAATTGATAGATTTTATCAAATTGTTAATAATTGTTAAATCACTGACGACCTAACCATAGAAAAGTCGATTTTTTTAAATTTGTTAGATACCAAATGAAAGTTATTAAATATGGATATAGTTGTTGAGCATCTGACCAAAAGATATGGACCTCAAAAAGCTGTGGATAATGTTTCTTTTCGCGTAAAAGCTGGAGAAGTATTGGGTTTTTTAGGACCGAATGGTGCAGGAAAGACAACCACGATGAAAGCAATTTCCTGTTATATTAACCCCGATGAGGGAGATGTTAAAGTGGGAGGTTATTCTATAAAAGAACATCCTGAAATTATAAAGAAGAATATTGGCTATTTGCCAGAAAATAATCCTCTTTATCAGGATATGAATATTATTGATTTTTTAGAATTTATTGCTAAAATTCATGGTATTCCTAAATATTTAATTCCTGAACGAATTTTAGATATGGTTCGAATTTGTGGGCTTGAGGGGGAAAAACACAAGTTGATTAGTGAACTTTCCAAAGGATATCAGCAAAGAGTTGGTTTGGCTCAAGCTTTAATTCATGATCCTGAAATTTTGATACTGGATGAGCCAACTACAGGATTAGATCCTAATCAAATTGTTGAAATTAGAGAGCTAATAAAACGAATTGGGAAGGAAAAAACCGTAATTCTAAGTTCTCATATTCTTGCGGAGGTGGAAGCGACTTGCGATCGAATCTTAATTATCAACAATGGTAGAATTGTAGTAGATGGTACAGCTGAGGACTTGAGGAAGCAGGCTGCGGGGAATGAGATTTTAAAATTGGGCATTCAGGGAGGTGATGTAAATGATATTTTCGAAAATTTATTGGATTTAGAAACTGTTGATTCAGTAGATTTTATTGATATCGATAAACAGTTGTTTGAGATACAATCATTAAAGGAGGAAACTTCGGTGAAGGCTATTTTTGATTTATGTGTCCAAAACAATTATTATATTTCGGAATTGACACCAACCGAGAAAAAATTGGAAGATATTTTCCGTCAGTTAACTCTTCATTAAAAGATTTATGAAGCAAATTTTACACATTGCATATCGAGAACTAAATTCCTTTTTTGATTCACTTACAGCCTATGTATTAATTGTGATATTTCTTGGCTTTAGTGGGTTTTTTACCTGGATTTACGGTGCTGATGTATTCTTTTTAGGACAGGCAAGTCTTGATACTTTTTTTACTGTAGCTTATTGGAGTTTGTTTATTTTTATTCCCGCTTTAACCATGAGATCTATTGCAGGCGAGTTAAAAGCAGGTACATTAGAATTATTACTTACTAAGCCAGTAAGTGACTGGCAATTAATTTTAGGGAAGTTTTTGTCAACATTTTTCTTAATTGGGATAGCTTTAACACCTACATTGTTCTACTATTTTACTTTATGGGCCATTGGTCCTGTTGATCACTCGGCCATTGTGTTAGGCTATTTAGGCTTACTTTTGATGAGTATGGTTTATATAAGTATTGGATTATTAACAAGTTGTTTGTTTTCTAATCCGATAGTTGCATCTTTAACGGCATTGTCAATTGGGATATTTTTTCATATCATTTTTGATGTCTTGGCTGCAAATTTTGTTGGATTTACAGGAAGTGTATTCAATTCTTTGAGTTTATCTACGCATTTTGAGTCAATAACTCGAGGTGTTGTTGATACAAAAGATTTAATCTATTTCTTTTCAATTTCATTCTTTTGTTTGTATTCGTCTAAAATGATTCTTTCGAATAGAAACCTTCAAGTATAATGTGTTAGATATTAAATATGATAAAAAGAAGAAAAGTTATATATAATATTTTAATGGTGGCTGGTTTGTTGATTGTGTTGAATTCACTTTCATCAGTGTTTTTTCTTAGGGCCGATTTTACCGAAGATAAAAGATATACTTTAGATCGCTCTACAAAACGTATCTTAAAAGAAGTAAATGAGCCTATTATTATCACTCTATATATTTCCGAAGATCTACCTACAGACGTTAATAGAACGGTTAAGGATTTAAAAAACTTGCTAACGGAATATAGTCATTACAGTAACAGAAAAATTGATTTTGAATACATTAATCCCAATAAAAATGTAGAACTCGAGCAAGAAGCTATAGAAGCTGGAATTCATCCTGTACCTCTGGAAGTTAGAGAGAAAGATCAGTTAAAGGTTCAAAGAGTGTTTTTAGGCATGGTAATACAGGTTGGTAACGAGTTTGAAGCAATACCTTTAATAAAACCTGGAATTGCGATGGAGTATACTTTGTCCACTTTGATCAAGAGGTTAACCATTAAGGATAAGCCTCAGATTGGCTATATTATGGGACATGGAGAACCTGAATTTGCTTCGATTGAACAAGTATTGGATGAATTATCCATATTATATGATGTAAAACCTGTATATCTTCTGGCAGAACCTGATTTGGAAAAATATGAATGTTTGATGTTAATTGGGCCAACAGGTACAATTTCTCCAACTCAATTGGGAAGTCTTGATAACTATCTTGAAAAAGGAGGGTCGTTGATGATTGCCATGGAGCGCGTTCGTGGTATGCTAAATGATGGTATTGGTGTAACCGTAAATACAGGTTTGGAGAAATGGCTTGAGAATAAGGGATTGTACGTTGAAGATTCTTTTATTGTAGATAAAAAGTGTGGTACAGTAACAGTGCAACAACAAGGATTTTTTTCATTCCCACAGCAAATTAATTTTCCATTTTTGCCTGTAATTTCCCAATTTACAAATCATAGCATAACAGACGGTATTGAAACTCTGATTTTACAATTTGCCAGTCCGATAAAGTATGTTGGTGATACTTTGATGAATTATCAGCCGTTGGCTTATACATCAAAAATATCAGGAAAATTGAAAGCACCTATAAGCTTTAATATTGGAAGAAATTGGAGAGCTCAAGACTTTCTTTATCCTGACTTAACAGTTGCTGCAACTTTATCAGGAGCAATGGGTGGAGAAGAAGAAGCCAAGATTTGTTTGATTGGAGATGGAAACTTTATCGTAAATGGGTTTGGTGCAAACAAAATTCCAATTCAAAAAGATAATATTAACCTTTTTGCCAATGCTATAGATTGGCTTTCAGATGACTCTGGATTAATGAGCTTAAGAACAAAAGGAGTGTTATCGCGTCCATTGAAAGAAATTTCAGATGGAAAAGTATTGATGATTAAGTACTTTAATTTTTTAATACCAGTTGTGCTTTTAATTGCTTATGGAGTAATACGATTTAAACGAAGAAGCAACAGAAGAAGTAAACGGATGCGACCTGGATTTATAAAATAAGGATTGAGAATTGTTGTTCCCGGCTTCCGGCAAATCGGGGAAAGATTTAACCGGAAGCTAATTAGCATATCAATGAATCGGGGAACAAATAAAAACTTACAGTTTTTATTTATCGAAAGCAATTTAATTATATTAAGGTCACTAATCAAAAAAAATCTTCTTTTGCATGTCAGTTTATGCTTAAAAAAGAATGTAAGTTTCAGTATATTAATATTATCCGATATTGTAGAGTTTGCTAATTTAAAAGCATTATAAATAATTTAATTGGTTAATTGTTTATAAATTAGAGGAATTTGTTTATAAAACCCATAAAAAAAGCGAAGATATTTCTTCGCTTTTTTTATGCAGTATATAAGATTAGCTCTTTCGTTTAATTCTTAATTTTTGTCCTACTTTAAGACTTCTGGCATCATTAATATTATTCAATTTCATAATATCGTAGTTCGAAACCCCAGGAAATTTTTTAGCGATTGTCCAGAAATTATCACCTCTTCGTACCGTATAGTAAACATACGACCCATCGGTTTTTTCAGGTGTATTTGTAGCAGCAACAGCAGTGCTTGTGGGACTTACTTTTTTCCCCAATGTAGCTTGTTTTTGAGCATAGCTCATGCTGTTGAAGCTTTGGTAATAATCAGCTTTAGATTTAGGAACATAAACTACTAGTTTTTGTCCTACTTTAATTAAGTTTCTTCTGATATTGTTCCAGTATCGCAGGTCTGAAGTTCTAATGTGAAACCATGAAGCGATTAATCCTACGGCATCGCCTGGTTTTACTTTGTAGTATACTTTAGCCTTGTTTTTCGGCGTTACATGAGCAAATTTTTGATACCTGTCCCTAGGATTAACAACCTTATCCTTTTGGCTGAAATAATAATCCTTCTTGTATGCAAAAATTGAATCTTGCATATCGATGAATTTTGAGGTTAATTTTAACGGAAGTTTAAGGGAATATGCTTTTCCTCCAGGTAAAATATCAGCTCGATATTGTGGATTTAAATCTCTTAATTGCTCTTTAGGAATATTAATTACTTTCGAAACTTGATCAAAATGTAAAGTTTCATTAATCATTAATGTATCGCAAGCAATTGGGAAATTCGATTTCTTTGGATAAAGATTGTGTTCTTTGTGGTAATTGAAAGTATATATTGCAGCAATAAAAGCTGGAACATATCCTCTGGTTTCACGAGGTAGTCGATAATAAATATCCCAATAATTTCTTTTACCTCCACTGCGTCTAATGGCTTTGTTAACATTTCCAGGACCACAATTGTAAGCAGCAATTACCAAATGCCAATTGCCGTATACTTTGTACATATCTTTTAAATATTTAACCGCAGCATAACTCGATTTCACAGGATCTCTTCTTTCATCAACAAAAGAGTTGATGTTTAGTTTGTACATGCGACCTGTTCCATACATAAATTGCCATAAACCGCTAGCTCCTGCACGTGATAATGCTTTAGGATTTAATGCCGATTCAATAATTGGAAGGTATTTTAGTTCTTGAGGCAAGCCTTCTTTATCTAAAATTTCTTCGAAAATCGGGAAATAATATTCAGATAATCCCATCATGTATTCAACCTGAGATCTTCTCTTTTCAGAATACAGTTTAATGTAGTTTTTAACGATTTTGTTGTAAGATAAATCGATTAAAGAAGGGATTTGCTTTAAACGATCGATGTATATAGAATCATTTAAAGTGATATTGGTATTTGGTTTTTCTGTACTGTAATGAGAATCTGTGTTTTTGATATACCAAAGATGTAATAGGCTATCCAGATTACTTGAAAAATTAGTATTGATATTGTCATCCAGGTCGTAACGAACATCAACATTGTTCAATTTTAGAAATGCCAGGGTATCTGTTTCTGATTCAGGTTCACTTACAGCAATTTCAGTGCTCACAGTGTCCAGATCAGATAAAGTATTTTCAGTTTTTACTTGCTCTTCCTTAATATTTTGCGTTACAGATGGCTTAATTGTACTGCATGCCAATGCAGTTACCGATAAAATTATGGGTATAAAAAAAATCTTTCTTCTCATTGTCTCTCTCGTCTAAAAAGTAATTTGGCATCTAAATCCAAGCGTATTGCCCGTAAAGGCTGAGTAGCTTACTGCAGGTTCAACCCTAAAAGTAAGTTCGTCGTTCACATTAAAGTTCATTAAATGTGCATCAACGGCAGCATCAATGATGTTTAATACGTAAACTCCCGCTAAAATGATATAGCTGAGATCTCTGTCGTGTTTGTAGGAGTCTTTATTGTTTTTTAATTGTGTTTTGAACCAATTATGATATCTTTGATCTTGAGCATCGACATCAACCGATGTTAATTCAAGATAACTTTTAGCCGTAGGCTCAGGTAATGCTGGATCTTCAGGATTATATTTCCATTCATAAAATTCAGAAAAATCTTTAAATCCATTCTTATATTCTTTAAACCTTTGTGTATTCCAGTTAATTGCATATATGGTAGCACCAATTCCAGCATAAAGAATAGGAATTTTCCAGTACTTTTTATTGTATGCCTGACCTAAACCTGGCAAGATTACCGAATACATTGTAGCCTTATGAGGAGAGTGTATCTTAACACTTGATTCCACCTGCACGGTATCTGCAGTAAATTTCTGAGCTTTAACTTGAGTGTTTGCAGCTAAGATAAAAACAAGCAATACCGCCACTGTATTTAAAAGTGGGCGTAAATTGTTCAATTTTAATTGTTTTATGTGTTACTATTTACGAATTCATTTGATCCATAACGGCCAAAATACGCTCTAAATCATCGTCCGATTTAAATGGGATAATGATTTTTCCTTTACCGTTATTGGTACGCTTTAAATCAACTTTAGTTTTAAAATGTTCTGAAAGATGGTCTTTTAATGACTCATACTCTTTAGGCAATGAATTTTTGGAAGGAGCTTTTTTCTCCTTGCTGCCTTTGTTCAATTCACGAACCAATTCCTCAACTTTTCGTACCGAGAAATCATTCTCAACGGTTAGTTTAAAGATGTCAAGCTGAGATTTAGGATCGTCAACATTTACAAGAGCTCTTGCATGCCCCATAAGAAGCCTTTTCTCGCGAATTCCTTTTTGAATTTCGGCAGGTAGTTTAAGTAATCGTAAATAGTTGGATATGGTGGAGCGCTTTTTTCCGACACGTTCGGATAAACTCTCTTGTGTTAGTTTAATTTCATCAATTAGCCTTTGATAACTAATGGCAACTTCAATAGAATCAAGATCTTCACGTTGAATATTTTCAACCAATGCCAATTCCAACATTTTGTCATCATCAGCAAGGCGAATATATACAGGAACACTATTTAAACCTGCTATTTTAGCAGCTCTAAAACGTCGTTCCCCGGCAATAAGCTGGTAAGAATTGTTATTGATTTTACGCACCGTTAGCGGCTGTACAATACCTAATTCTTTAATGGATTGGGCAAGTTCATTTAAAGCTTCCTCGTCAAACTTTGTTCTAGGTTGGTAAGGATTGGCTTCGATTTTAGAAATTTCAATTTCGTTGCTTACACTTTTTACTGGTTTTGCCTGCACTTCATCAACATCGTCGATTAATGCACCTAATCCCCTTCCTAATGCGCTTTTTTTTGCCATGTTACTCTTTCAATATTATATTATTCGCTGATAATCTTTTCTTTATTACTCATTTTGGTCATGTTGTTGTTCTGCAACAATTCGCGAGCCAAATTTAAGTAATTAATTGCACCTGCCGAGTCTGCATCATAAAGAATTGCAGGTTTTCCGTAACTTGGAGCTTCTCCAAGTTTGGTATTTCGTTGAATAATGGTTTCAAATACCATATCCTGGAAATGTTTTCGAACTTCGCTAACCACCTGGTTTGATAATCTTAAACGGCTATCGTACATGGTTAAAAGGAAACCTTCAATTTCCAATTCGGTATTTAAACGGGATTGAATGATTTTAATTGTGTTTAAAAGTTTACCAAGACCTTCCAATGCAAAATATTCACACTGTACAGGTATGATCACTGAGTCAGCTGCCGTAAGTGCATTAACAGTTATTAAACCTAATGATGGAGAACAGTCGATCAAAATAAAATCATAATCAGGACTTACCTTTTTTAATACATTCGAAAGTATTTTTTCACGATTTGATAGGTTGAGCATTTCAATTTCAGCACCAACCAAATCAATGTGAGAAGGAATAATATCAAAGCCTTCGATATCACTTGTAAGAACTGCGTCTTTCGGATTAATTCCGTCAACTATACATTCATAAATGCTATTTTCGATAGAACGAACATCATAACCTATTCCTGATGTTGAATTAGCCTGTGGATCAGCATCAATAATCAGTACCTTATATTCCAAAACGGCAAGGCTCGAAGCCAGGTTGATAGCCGTAGTGGTTTTCCCAACCCCTCCTTTTTGGTTCGCCAGAGCAATAATTTTAGCCATAAACAATTCTTATTACAAGGATTTAAATTAATTTTTTTGATGTAGTTCCAAAGATACAATTTTAAGCGACATTTAAAATTTTGAGTCATTCTAAAATACCAACAGAAACCATTAAATTATCAACATATTACTTGTGTGATTTAAGAAAAACGTTCTGAAATCAACTTCTTTAATATCAATTGTTTTCATAATCGAAAATGAGAGTTTAAATGATTTTAAACTTTTGCGAATAATTTAATGCTTTCTTTAAGTAATTGTTCTTTTTCGATTGGTACAACTACAGGAATTTCACATACAATTCCACCCGCTAAATTCGATATTGCAGCAATCTCTTTCGCATTCAAACCTGCCGCTAAACAAAGTGTTGCAACACTAATTACAGTATCACCAGCACCCGAAACATCTGCAATTTCACGCACCACAGCCGGAATGTGTTCGAAAGTATCTTCATTGCTGATAAAAACACCAAGTTCTGAAAGAGTTATCAGCAACTTGTTAATATTCATTTTATTCTGGAACTTTTTAGCTTCAGTAAATAGTCCTTCTATATTACCTTTTTCAAGATTAAGATTTGATCCTTCAACAAACTCTTTGAAGTTAGGTTTGAATAGGCTTACGTTTTTATAATCTGAATAGTGACGCTTTTTAGGATCGACAAGAATAGGAATATTTTTATCGTTGGCAAACTTCGTAATTTCATCAATTAACTTTTTGGTGATAACACCTTTATCGTAATCTTCGAAAATTACAGCATGAATTTCGTGTTTATCTAATAAATTTTTAATGTGATGGATAAATTCAACTTCAATCTCATCAGCCAATTCGTGAGTATCTTCTTCATCTACACGAATAATGTGTTGATTATCGCTAATAAATCTAGTTTTAACTGTTGTTCTTCGATGTTTGCTCACAACAATTCCTGACTGTTCATCTTGAATATCAGTAAGAAGGTTTAAGAATTCTTCTCCTTTCTCATCGTTGCCGATTACAGAGCAAAGGATAGGATTTGCTCCCATAGACTTGATATTCAGAGCAACATTGGCAGCACCACCCAGTCGGCTTTCACGATTAACACATGAAACAATTGGTACGGGAGCCTCTGGTGAGATTCGATCAACTTTGCCCCAAACGTAGGCATCAACCATTACATCACCAATAATTAGCACATTATAATCGGAAAAACTATCAAAAGTTTTTTCAAGTTCAGTTTTGTTCACAATAATTCGATTTTCGAGATTATTTAAGCAAAGATAAACAAATTCGTTTGTTGGTAAAGACAGCTGGAAAACCTTAGGTTTTTTTAACACTTAATTCATTTTAGCTTACATCGGATCAACATCAAAATTGATTTGTATGCTTTTAAAATTTTCAATTTCTTTCAAGAAATTTGCTTGCTGATTTAGAATCCATTTTGCTTTGGCAGGCGAACTTTTCTTTTCAATTTTTAAAAGAATATTCACGATAAACGAATTTTGAATTCGATTTATAACAGGAGATTGAGGTCCAAAAACCCTAATGCCAAAAATTTTGCGAAGTGAGTTTGCAAAATAATTGGCAGCTTCGTTAACCAGGCGTTGATTCTTGTGTTTTAAACTAATGTTGATTAAGCGATAAAATGGAGGATAGATATATTCTTTACGTTCTGCAATTTGTGATGAATACATCTCAAAATAGTCATTTTTAACTACATTTTTAATGATTTCATGTTCAGGGGTATAGGTTTGAATTAATACCTTGCCTCTTTTCTTTTTTCTACCTGCACGACCTGATACTTGTGCCATCATTTGAAAACTTCTTTCGTAAGCTCTAAAATCTGGATAATTAAGCATAGAATCGGCATTTAAAATTCCAACTAAGCCAACATTATCAAAATCCAAACCTTTCGAAACCATTTGTGTTCCAACCAAAATATCCAATTCATGTTTTTCGAATTGATATATTAGTTTCTCGTAAGCATTTTTCTTTCTGGTTGTATCCAAATCCATTCTGCCAACTTTAGCTTCAGGAAAGTAGGAGAGAAGTTCTTCTTCAATTTTTTCAGTTCCGAATCCTCGATCTTCCATACCAGATGAGCCGCAATGTTCACAATTGTTTGGAGGTGTCATGCCATGACCACAATAATGGCATACCAGTAGGTTGGTATGGCGATGATAGGTAAGGCTAACCGAACAATTTGGACAGTGAGGAACCCATCCGCACGATTTGCATTCCAAATAAGGAGCATATCCTCTTCTGTTTTGAAATAGGATAATTTGTTCTTTGTTCTCCAAACTTTCAGTCATATGTGACATTAATTCGGGAGAAAATATCGATTTCATCATTTTCCTCCTGCGAGCTTCTTTTATATCAGCTACAATAACTTCAGGCATTTCAATTTCCTGGTGTCTTTTGAATAATTCCACCAAACCGTATTTGCCTGTTTGTGCATTGTAATAACTTTCTAAGGCAGGAGTTGCTGTTCCCAAAAGGGTTTTTGCTCCATGTAAATTGGCCAGGTATAAAGCTGCATCTCTTGCATGATATCTTGGAGAGGGATCAAATTGTTTGTAGGTGTTTTCATGTTCTTCATCAATAATAATTAATCCTAAATTATTGAAAGGAAGAAAAACAGAAGAGCGAACACCAAGGATTACCTGGTAAGCTTTATGAGAATCAGATTTCAGAATATTGTTATAGATTTCAACTCGTTCTGAATCGTTGAATTTTGAATGGTAAACACCAACTTTATTGCCAAAAACTGATTTCAAACGGTTAATAATTTGAGTGGTTAATGCAATTTCGGGAAGTAAGTAAAGAACTTGTTTCCCAAGTTTTAATTGTTCTTCTATTAAATGAATATAGATTTCTGTTTTACCACTAGAGGTTACACCATGCAAAAGCACGCAATTTTTGTGTTCGAAGTTTTCTTGAATCTCATTTATTGCAATCTCTTGATGTGGATTTAATTCCTTTAATCCTGTTGTATTGATTGAACTATGATCTAATCGGTCTAATTTTTCGAAGTAAAACTTTAAAATATTCTTATCTACCAACGATTTTAAGATTGCTCTTGAACAATCAACAGATTTTAAAAGTTCATTGCTGCTAACTTTCTCTGGTTTCTCCTCAAAATAATGCTTGGAAAGATTTAGATAAGAGTAAAGTAATTCTTGTTGTTTTTTTGCACGCTTCAATCGATTTAATATTTCACCAATTTCTTCCTCTGTGAAATTGGAATGCAGACTAACAAATTCTTGTTTTTTCTCTTTGTATCCCGATGAAATGTGCTCTTCAACCACCACAGCACCTTTGTCTAGTAATGACTTAATTTGTGGAAGTGTATTTTTTAATCCTGTAGCCTGATTTAAGCTGGCAATACTTACATCTTTCGACTTGCTTAAAATGTTTAGGATTTGATCTTCAGTTTTACTTAGAGTTATATCAGCAACAAATTCATCGTTAAGGATAATTTTTGTTTGGCTCTCCAATTTTAAACCCGATGGTATGGCAGCCTTGTATACATCACCCAATACTGATTGATAGTATTGCGATATCCAATCCCAAAATTTTAATTGAAAACGATTAATTACCGGAAAGTCATCCAAACAGGATAATATGTTTTTTACCTTGTAATCGGTAGGGGCATTATTGTGAAGTGCTTGTACAATTCCTGTGTACAGTTTTTTTGTGCCTAACGGAACAACCACCCTTTTCCCAATGGCCATTTGGTCTTTAAACTCTTCCGGAATAGAATAAGTGTAAACACCGGCCAATGGAAGTGGCAGTATAATATCTGCGAAATTTGAGTTATTGTTCATTTTTGAGGCATTTTCCCCAAAGTTATTAGTTCTGATTGAAATCCCAAGGCAGGAATCTCAATCAGAAGAAATATACTACCGATTCTTAATGAATTTAGTACTTAACTTACTTCGTTCCTAACCGCTATTCATTAATAGATTGGTATTGTACGAAGTTAATATTCATCATAAAAGGTACAACTTGAACAAAAGCTGTCGCAAATTTTAATTAGATAGAAAGGATTTCGTTGATACGTAAGTATGTATCCTTAACTTTCTTTTTGTTCTTAATGGTTTTGTTGAAAGGAACGTGGGTAACATCACCATGAACCATTCCTACCATGATACTTTTTTGATCATCCAACAATGCATCAACGGCAGCAACACCTAATGTAGAGGCAGTTACACGGTCGAATGCTGATGGAGAACCACCACGCTGCATGTGACCAAGTACTGATACACGAATGTCATATTCAGGATGTTCCTTTTCAATTTCTTTGGCAATTGTATATGCACCACCCGATTTATCACCTTCGGCAACAATTACAATACCACTTGATTTATGGTCTTTGTACCCTTTTTCAAGATACGATTGCAACTCTTCTGCATGAGTTTCTTTTTCTGGAATTAAAATTGCTTCAGCACCAGTTGCAATACCACTACGTAATGCAATAAAACCAGCATCACGCCCCATTACTTCAATAAAGAATAAACGGTTGTGAGCACTTGCAGTATCGCGAATTTTATCCACAGCATCGATTACTGTATTAATTGCAGTATCGTACCCAATAGTATAATCGGTACCATACAAGTCATTATCAATGGTTCCTGGGATACCTACAACCGGAATATCGTGCTCTTGTGTAAAGATACGAGCTCCCGAAAAAGTACCATCACCACCGATTACTACTAAAGCATCGATTTTGTTATCAAGCATTTGCTGATAAGCTTTCTGTCTACCCTCTACGGTTCTAAACTCCTGGCTTCTTGCCGAACGAAGAATAGTTCCTCCTTTTCCAAGGATGTTACTTACATCGTGAGATTTCATTTTTTTGAAATCACCATTAATAAGGCCTTCATAACCTTGTTTGATACCTACAATTTCAAGTTTGTTGAAGATTGCAGTTCGAACAACTGCTCGAATCGCCGCGTTCATGCCTGGAGCATCACCTCCTGATGTAAGTACACCAATTTTTTTAATTCTTGACATGCTAATATTTATTTTATTTTCAAGTTTGATTTTCTCTACAATTTCGTTCATTAACCAACCAGGAGTAGATGTTGCTCCACTAACACCAACCGATTTTGCATTGGCAAACCAACCGACATCAATATCCTGTGGTTCTGATATGAAATAACTATTTCGATTTGTGCCTTTGCAAACATCGAATAGTAATTTTCCATTAGAACTTTTCTTTCCGCTTACGAAAACAATTACATCATGTTTTTGCGCGAACTCTTTAATTAAAGGCACTCGGTTTGCAACTTTACGACATACTGTGTCATGTGCTTTAAATGGAGCCTTCATTATTTTTTGTAATTCTTCTCGAAGCAGATTAAACCCATCCAGAGTTTTTGTTGTTTGCGAGAACAATTCTGCTGGTAAATCCGGATTAACCGATTTTAGGTCTTTTGCTGTTTCAATAACAATTGCCTTACCACTGGTTTGACCTACCAATCCATTTACTTCGGCATGGCCTTTTTTTCCGTAAATGAGGATTTGGCCATTTACCTTTTTAAGTTCGCGGAATGACTTTTTAATTCTTTTTTGAAGGTTTAATACTACCGGGCAAGTGGCATCAACGATTTCAATCTTATTCTTTTTTGCAATACGATAAGATGAAGGTGGTTCCCCATGTGCGCGAAACAGTACTTTCCTTTCCTTTATTCCTTTGAACTCATCATGTTCGATTGTTTGTAATCCTAAATCATTTAAACGGTTAACCTCAATGCTGTTATGAACGATATCGCCAATACAATACAGTTGCGCATCTTTACTTAAATTTTCTTCAGCTTTGTTTATGGCATTTACTACGCCAAAACAAAAACCAGCATTAGGATCGATTTCAATCTTCATTTTTTCTCTCTTAAAGATAATTAAACGACTTCGTTCATTCTTTCAACAATCCAATCTAATTGTTCTTCTTTGCTAAGTTTGCTATTGTTAAGAACGATAGCATCGTCAGCTTTACGCAACGGACTTTCATCTCTATTTTCATCGATAAAGTCTCTCTTCTTCACATTTTCACGAATATCATCCAATGATATTTCTTCGCCTTTATCCTTAAGTTCTTTATAGCGACGGATAGCTCTAACTTCAACATCGGCAGTCATGAATATTTTTAATTCGGCATTCGGAAATACTACGGTTCCTATGTCTCTACCGTCCATTATTACGCCGCCCACTTTGCTCAATTCACGTTGAAAAGCAACCATCTTTTCACGAACAAACTTAATTTTTGCAATTAAGCTTACGTTGTTTGACACATCCAAAGAACGAATTTCGTCTTCAACCAATTCACCATTTAAATAAGTTTCATGACGTTGTTTCTCGTCATTGAATTGAAATGATATAGAAACCTGATCAATTAAATGACTTAGTTTGTTCTCGTCTACCTTATCGTCAGTTATAAGTGCATTTCGCATTGCAAAAAGAGTTACCACTCGATACATTGCTCCACTGTCGATATAAGTGTAATTTATTTTTTTTGCTAAATCTTTGGCTACTGTGCTTTTACCACACGATGAGTGTCCGTCGATAGCTATAATTAATTTCTTATCAGATATATTCATTCTTTAGTATTGCTGGAAAAATTTGTGCAATTGCGTACAAAAATAGTAAGAAAATCGATCAAAAATAGGATTCGTGATCTAAAAATGTAGCCTAGTCGTCTGTAAACGATTGCAATGCAGCTTCCCTAAGAATGGTTTTATCTGAAATTAAAGTCGCTAAGTCTCGTACTTACAGAAAAATGGTTACTTGATCCAGCAAGGTGATATTTTGCCGAAGCAAAGTTGATACGAAATCGCGAAACTTTGAAGCCAAAACCCCAGGTGAAACCTACTGTCGATTTTTTTTCTTCTACGGCCAATTCATCTCGGCGCTGAAAGTTATACCCCAAACGTAGCGCAAAATTTTTTGTTGGAAGAAATTCTGCACCAAGAATTAAATGTTTTAATGCTTTGTCAACAAATCCATCTTCCGATGATTGGTTTGAAAAAGTATCATCAACTTTATCCAAATCGGATTGATAAGATTGATTGAATTTTTCCAAATGACGATAGGTAATGGCAAATCGGAAAGGGGCGTGTTGCAGTTTGGTACTCATTCCGATAAGAATTTCATTAGGCAAATCTTCGCGATGCGAACCGTAATATGGTTTTACTTGATATCCAAAATTTCTTGCCACCAATGATGCTCTAAAAAGTTTATCGGAACTATCGTAAATAATGGCTAAATCGGTAGCCAAACCAAAAGAATTGTATTTTTCTAAAGAGGAGTAAATGGGTTTTAGTGTTAGCCCCACACTTAAGTTTTCGTTTATCTGTTTTCCGTAACTAATAAAAAGCGCATAGTCTGAAGCTTTAAACTTACCCGTGATATCGCCCAGCTCGCTGGCTTTGGTAAACCTGCCGTAATTTACGTAGTGCATTCCAAGTGAGAACGTACCAATGTTTTTATAGGTTTTGGTGTATGAAGCATATCCGTAATTGATATCGGCCAGGTAGCTTACATAGTTCAAGTTGATAGACTGATCTAAGTCTGAATGTAAAGAGGCAGGATTGTAAAAGGCATAATCGGCATCTACATTTCCCAAAGCGATTTGATCTCCACCTAATGCTGCTACACGCGCAGAACTTCCCAAGTTTAGGAATTCATAAATATTCTCTCCTGCCGACTGACTGTATGCCTGAAGACTGAAAAGTAATAGGGTTAGGTATATGACAAGAGATCTGTTCATGTTTAATTTTAGGAAATCTAAAGATATAAATCCGAATTGAAATTTATAATAATAAAGTTTACAATTGATCTTTTTTCTTTTTCAATCTATCGGTTACTTCGTAAACTGCCGGGCAGTAATGTGTGTTTTTTAATGTTAGATTTAGGATTTGATAAAAGCGTTTTCTATCGGTATGTGGATATTCACGACAAGCTCTTGGGCGACTCTCGTATACCATGCAATAATTATCGGGCATAAGGAATGGGCAAGGCGTTTCACGAAATACATAGTCGTTGTCATTGTCCATTTCAAGGTACTGATCAATGACTTCTGATGGTTTCATTCGCAAATGTTTGGCCAAACGTTCAATATCTTTGTCGATAATGATTGGGCTAATGCTTTTGCAACAATTTGCACATTCAAGACAATCCAATTCTTCAAATACTTCATCATGAAGATCATGTACAATGGTATCCAATTGTTTTGGTTTCTTCCTTTTTAGTTTGGCAAAAAACTCTTTGGTATCGCTCTCGGTGTTCTTGGCTTTTACCTTCAACTGCTCTAAATCGATCTTTATTTTGCTCATGAAATTACTTCTTAACTTTTGAGAATTTTAGTTTGGCCTGCGATAAGAACAAGCCTGATATTACAATTGAAATTCCTAACATTTTTTGAAATGTAAGTGTTTCGTTCAGTACAAAAAATGCAAAAATTGCAGTAAACACTGGAATGACATTGATAAATATATTCGATTTATTGATTCCCAAATGTTTTAATCCGTAGGTGAAAAATATAAATGCCAATGATGAAGCAAACACGGCTAATTCAACCAAAGCAATCCAAACCTCGCTTGTTGGTTTTGCATTTAAGAAGTGATTCAATTCAAGGCTTAGGAACAAAGGTAAAAAGAATGCGATGCCAATTAAGTTTTGATAAGAAATCAGCGTAAGCGGATTGTATTTTGAAGCCAAGCCTTTTAATACAATTGAATAAGCTACAGCAGCTCCTACAGCCACAAACATTAATGCAATTCCCAAAGGAGATGCTACCAGGTCGAATTGCTTGTTGAAAATGATAACACCTACACCGACTACTGAAAACAAAATTCCCAATACAATTTTAGGGCTTACCTTTTCTTTGTGGAAAAAATAAGCTGCAATTGGTGAAAACAATGGAATGGTTGAAATGATTACCGCTCCTAAAGTTGATGAGACTAACTTTAATCCGAAACTTTCGCCCAAAAAATACAGGAAAGGCTCAAAAAATGCCAGTAATACCAAGTGCATTCTGTCTTCTTTGCGAATGCCTTGAATTCTTTTTAGACTTTTACCAATAAGAAATAAAAGTGCAGATGAAATAATTAGGCGTAACAAAACTGTTGTCATTGGATTGTAAACCAGGTAAACAATTTTTACCCATACAAAAGAGAAACTCCAAAAAAGCATTGCCAATACAATACTGGCATATACCATAAGAGATTGTTTGTTCATTTTCAGTTAGCTTCAGAAATTTGGGGCGAAATTACATATAATTATTGAGGAATAATAAAGATGCATTATGGACAGGTTTTATGGGCCTTTGATACTTTTGTATTATTGAAAAAGGAAATAAAATTATTGAAAAACGATAAAAAAGAGTTGAAAAACAAAAAATAATTGTTTAGGTTTGTATTAGTAAGTTATACTAAATCTAACCCTATGAAAAAGAATAATCGATTATTGAAGCACTTGTATTCTACGTTTTATTTGTTTTATATTCTTAGTGTTCTTGGTTTGGCAGGAACAATTGTTTTCATTCCTTTAAATTTAATTATTGGATTGGATTCGACGAGTCAATTAGAGTTCAGTTTGATGAGTAGTTATTTAGAACTTCCTATAAATTATACATTAATTGGAGATTCAGCATTTAAAGGAGTCGGGATGGTTGAAGTAATGCCAGAATCTTTTATTACTAGTGATATGGGGTATAGATTCTTAGCCTTTTTAAATAATATTGCGATGTTTTTGTGTGCTTTTCTTGTTACAAAACAATTTAAAGATATATTTCATACTTTATCGGTGAGCCAATCAATGAGAGAGTTTTTTGTAGATGTAAATTATATGCGAATCAGGAAAATAGCTTTTATTACTTTAGCATATATTTTATATAAATTTCTTGTGGCTGTAGTTTTCTCTTATTTTCTTGTCGAGGACATTTATGTGATGGGTAAGTTAATCCATTTACATCCCGATTATTTTAATTTATTAGGTATACTTTCGTTTCTTATCACTTTAGTAATCGCAGAAGTGTACAAAGCCGGAATTCAATTAAAAGAAGAAAGTGAATTAACCATTTAAAAGAATAGATATGCCAATAATAACAAACTTAGATGTAATGCTAGCCAAACGCAAAATGAGTTCGAAGGAGCTTGCTGAGCGTATCGGCATTACTGTGGCTAATTTATCGATTCTTAAAAGTGGGAAGGCTAAGGCCATTCGTTTTTCTACGCTGGAGGCAATTTGTCGAGAATTGGAATGTAAGCCTGGCGATATTTTAGATTTTACCGAATAGTTACTTCTTGTCTCTGCCGAACCACTTTTTAGTGTAGGGCACAGTATCATCAATCAAAAGAGCTTCCTGAATGAGAAGCATTACATCCTGATTGATATCAGTGAGCCTGGAAAGACAAATGCTTCCAACCATTTTTCTATCTCTGAAGTCGAGCAGTTTGTTTTCGTCGGCAAACTCATGTGCTCTGGTAAAAGATAGGTCTACTGTACCATTCTTATTGGGAAGTAAGTAACAAATCCAGGCTTTTCGGTAATAAAACGGAACTTTGTATCGGTACTTGGCCACAACATGAGGAAAAGACAACATCAGGTTATGAAGCTGCAAGAGAATTTCTCTTTGTTCCCCTTCAAAATTGTATATGTATTCTTCAACTTTGTCCATATGATATTGCTAAAGATTAAGAATTAATATTTTGAAGCCAATTCAATGCCGCTTCTTCGGTTGAGAAGGCATCGACTTTGTATTTTTTATTTTCAGAAAGCATTTGAAAGAAAATGATAAGTGCTGTTTCGTTAGGATTGTTCACGACAAGTGCATCAGTAATGCTGTCGTATTTTTCCAGTGATTGATTATTGGCTTCAACAATTTTAAGAATATCATTGGGGCCAAAAGTCATTTCAGAATCAATACAGGAAGTCAGTATTTTTAGTGCTCTTGGGTAATTTGGATTACACTTGGTTTGGTTTATGTATTCAACAATTTCATTTAAACTTACTTTTCCAGAATATGTTGTTTCCAGAATTTGAGTCTGCTGATTAAAAAATGTTTTTATCATAGCAATAAAGTAGTGGTTTTATTCAGAGATTAATGGGAGTGTATATAAAACTAGCTTCGGTTTTTCTATCTTAATTAATAAGTTTTGTAAGATATCATCTATTGATAAAAATAACAAGCCCATTTCTAGGAGCTAAAAGTGTATTGATATCACCTAAAAGTCTAATGCTTGGAGCTAAAAGTATATTTATCCCATTTCAAAGTCTATTTCTTGGAGTTGAAGATGTATTGATTTTATCTCAAAGTTCATTTCTTGGAGCTAAAAGTATATTGATTTCATCTCAAAGTCTATTGCTTGGGGTTGAAAGTGTTCCGATATCATCTCAAAGTCCTCCGAGTTGATCTCAAAGTCATATCATTGGGGTTTAGAAGCAATAAAGGTGAGCTAAGGATTCATCCCGCTCACCTCTGATGTAATATCATATCAGGAGCAAAATCTTGAGAAAATTGCTTGTTTGTTTAATGACAACAAGAAGGCTTTTCTTGTTGAGCTTCTTCAACCGGAACTGTCATTGCTTTTTCAGGAGGGCTTAAATATGGAATTCCCAGGCTTAATCCACGAAGAATGAATAGCACGCCAATAAAAACAATTGCATACGGAATCAGTTTGGTTATTTTTTTGCGCAGTTCCAGTGTAATCATGTTTCCGATAAGAGAAATTGCCAAAAGCATTGGTAAAGTTCCCAGTCCGAATATAAACATGAACAAGCTACCGCTGGCCGATGATCCTGTTGCAATAGCACCTGCAATGGCAAAGTATACCAATCCACAAGGCAATAAGCCATTTAATAATCCAATCATTAACAATGAGCTATAACTTCGCTGAGCAAATAGTTTTCCCAATGACATTTTTAATTTGCCTACGAATGAGAATACCCCTTTGTCGGCATTGAATCGATTTTTATAGATGGATGGTGTTATGACTGAAAGAATCATTATGGCTCCCATAATAATGGATACCCATTGTTGAAATCCGCTCATTACCAATCCACGCCCCAGAAGTCCGAATACAGCTCCCATTACCGCATAGGTAATTGCTCTACCCAAATTGTATAAAACGCCACCAAAGATTCTGGCTAACCACGAATCTGTTTTTAGTGGAATTGCCAATGCTATAGGACCACACATTCCAACGCAGTGGAAGCTGCCCAAAAGCCCTAATGTTAATGCTGATATATATACCATGTGTTTGTTTTGTTTAACCACAAAGTGCACTAAGTTCATTCACAAAGAACACTAAGCTTTAAAATATTACTCTTCTGATACCATGTTTTAGCGATTTGACATTGAAGTTAACCAACAAGCCCAATTTGCATTTGGAAAGTTTCAGGTATGTTAATATCTGTGCCAAATGAACATCATTTAAAGTTTCAACAGACTTTATTTCTACAATTACAGAGCTTTCTACCAGAAGATCTAGCCTATATCCACTTTCAAGTTTCACATCTTTATAAACCAGAGGAAGCGCTTTTTGCTTCTCAACATGTAAGCCTTCCTGACAAAGTTCATAAAACAAACATTCTTCATAGGCACTTTCCAATAAACCAGGCCCTAAAGCTGTATGAACTCTAAATGCACAGTCGAGAACCTTCTTATAGATAATTTCTCTGCTTAAGCTTGAAGTGCTTTGTACCATACTCTGATGTTACTAACTGTTATTTATAAACTTTGTGTTCTTTGCGAAATGCCTTCGTGTCCTTAGTGGTTAATTACTTACTCAAATAAATCGCCTCTTCCTTATAGTAAGGAACATCATTAAAAACCCAATCTATTTTAATGGTGTATCGGCCTTTTAATAGGTTACTTGTGTTTAAAATATGAACGCCGCTATCGTTTAAGGCTAATTTATATTTTAGGTCCAAATCGTAATCGGCAGGTCGGTACACAATGATGTCACCTTTTACACCCGATTTCATACCTGCAGGAAAAGTAATTTTAATATGATCTCCTACCTGTTCAATACTTACGGGGGTTTCCAGCTGCTGTGCATTTCTAATCTTATTGATTTTATCCTGATGTTTCACCCCGGAAGGATAGTAATCCTTCGATACCAGGTTAATTTTTTGAGTTGTACTAAATCCAACAAAAATCAATACACCAATAACGTATATCGATGCCATGATTCCCAGCTTTGTTCCCCAATTCAATTTCTTCATCTTATAAGCCTCTATGTATTTATCAGTCCATTAATTTGGCCCAACAAAAGTTAATTCCACCTCTTCAATTAATTTCTGATCTGCATATACTCCAATGCTAATTGGTACTTTATCGCCTTTAATTTCCGACTTAGGGAGAATGGCAAAAAATACACCTTCTCTTATTGAGCTTGCATCAGCTTTTAATTCTTCACCAATTACCTTAATCTCACCTTCGTGATCCATAATTTTAAAGTGAATCGGCACTTCTTCGGTAGTTTTGTTCACCACCTTAAAGTTATACATATTACTGATTTTACCATTGTCTTGCTGCTGGAACATTAAGCCAGGTGTACGCAGAATAATTGCTTCCAAATCGGTTCTTGAGGCAAATAATCCTATCACAACACCGATTAATGCGGTAAGTACAATTGTATAAGCAATTTTACGAACCGGCCAGTTGTTCTTTTTGCCTTCGGCGATATTCTTTTCAGAATCGAAACGAATTAATCCCTTAGGTTTCCCAACCCATTCCATTACCGAATTACATTCATCAATACAGGCAGTACAGTTGATACATTCCAATTGAGTTCCATCACGAACATCAATACCTGTCGGACAAACATCAACGCATTGGTAGCAATCTATACAATCTCCTTTTCCTTCTTCTTCGCGATCTTCACCAGCTTCAAGCGGAGCACGTTCTTCGCCTCGTTTGTAGTCATACGCAACCACAATGGTGTTCGAATCCAGCAACACACCTTGCAGTCTGCCGTATGGGCAAATCATTGAACAAACCTGTTCTCTTAATTTGGCAAATACAAAGTACATTACACCTGAGAAGGCTAATGCCACAGTAAAACCAACTTTATGCTCTGATATGGGATCGTTTATGATTTTCCACAATTCATCTATTCCAATAATGTAACTTAGGAAAGTATTTGTGATCAAGAAACAGATGGCATAAAAGAGAACTGTCTTTAAGCCTTTTTTCCAGAACTTTTCAAAGTTAAAGGATTGGGCATCTAGTTTCCTTTGTTCCTGGTGTGAGCCTTCGATTAGGTATTCGATTTTTCTGAAGATGAACTCCATAAAAACAGTTTGTGGACAAGTCCACCCACACCAAATTCTACCGTAAGAAACGGTGAAAAATACGATGAAAACAAATAGAGTGATCATCGAAAAAAGAAAGATATGGAAATCCTGTGGCCAGAATCTTATACCAAACAGAATAAACTTACGCTCCAGAACATTTAACAGAAACAAAGGTTCACCGCCTACTTTTATAAATGGTAAGCCAAACATCAGCGCAAGCAATGTATAGCTTACTATATTTCTGTAGTTATAAAGTTTACCTTTTGGTTTCTGGGCGTAAACCCATCTTCGCTTTCCACTATCATTCAGTGTTGCCAACTGATCGCGATAAGTGTTGTAAGGATTTTCAGGAGCCATTGTTGTTTTGTTTTTGCCACAAATCAATTTTGCGGTTTTAACTCACAAGAATATAGATTCTTTGTAATATGATTTTGAATTAGCTCCAAGCTTCAAGTCTCAAGCCTCAAGTTCATATTCTTGAAGCTTGTAACTTGAAACTTGGAGCTTAATATTTTACTCTACTAGTTCTCCTTGAGCTTCTCGTGCATTAGGAGGATTAGTTCCTTGTAAGCTCATGGTGTAACTTGAAACTTGTAGCATTTGTTCAGGAGAAAGTTGGTTTTGCCAGGCTAGCATTCCTTTTAGAGGTTTACCTACCTTAATAATTTGGTAAACATCCTGCAAAGAACCTCCGTTTAGCCAGTATTTGTCTGTAAGGTTCGGTCCAATTGCATTTCCTTCTCCAACTGCACCGTGACATGCAATACAGTTCTTGTCGTAGATTTCTTTTCCTTTGGCAAGATTGTCTGCATCCGTCATTAAAACCAATGCATTCTCATCAAACTTAGGTTTTGGTTTGTTTGCTTCAGCCAGGGCCATTTCCTTGTTGTATTCTGCAATCTGCAAATCATCTCCGAATACATGGTAGCGGAAAATGTAAACTGCCGAAAACACAATGGTTGCATAGAATAAGTATCGCCACCATTTTGGCATTGGATTATTCAATTCTTTGATGCCATCGTAATCGTGATCGCTAATCAGGTGCTTGTTTTCTTCAATATATTTATCGTTATCCATTGGTATAGATTTAGGGTCAATTATTATTTATCTCAGAAGAATCCATATCATCTTCATCAAGAGCATAGCTTTCCATTTGAACGAAATAGGCCTTGTTACTTTTCTTAAAAGCCCACCAAACCATTCCTGCAAAAAACAGGAAGAAAATCAGTAATGAGATACTTGGAAAGAACCCCACATCTGATATGCCTTGTAAGTAATGACTAACTAATTTCATATTTTTATTTTTTAGTATTGAGTGTCAAGTAATGAGTACAGAGTACTTTAGTTAAACTTTTTATCTCTGTGACTCATTTACTCATTCACTAATTCCTCATTTACTCCTTAACTGATATATCTCTACCCAAACGCTGCAGGTATGCAATCAAAGCAATAATCTCTTTGTCGCTTGTAACATCAATTCCATTTGCATTCAAATCAGCAGCAATCTCTTCGGCTTGTTTTTTCAAATCATCGTTTGCCACCTGATCGTAATTAGCAGGATATGGAGCTTCATCGTAAGGAACTCCAAGTGTGGTCATTGCTCTGATCTTCGCTGGAGTTGATGAGATATCCAATTCATCTTTAATCAACCATGGATATTTAGGCATGATTGATTGCGCATTCATCTTCTGAGGATCCAACATGTGGTTGTAATGCCATACATTGGTCTTGTACATTTTACCACCAGGAACACCGGTGCGAGCCAAATCCGGACCAGTACGTTTCGATCCCCAAAGGTGTGGGTGATCATATACAAATTCACCAGCTTTAGAATATTCACCATAACGTTCCGTTTCAGATCTGAATGGACGAACCATTTGCGAGTGACATGTGTTACATCCTTCACGGATATAAATATCACGACCTTGAAGCTCAAGTGGCGTATATGGTTTCACACTTTCAATGGTTGGTACATTTGATTTGATCAAGTAAGTTGGAATGATCTCGAAAGCACCACCAATTAAAATAGCCACAGTAGAAAGTACCATGAACTGAACTGGTTTTCTCTCTAACCAACGGTGTAAGCCTTCACCTTTTTCACGCTTCTTAGGAGAGTGTAATGCAGGAGCAGAAGCTTCTTCATTATCTGCACATTTACCTGAAGCAGCTGTCTTTAAGAGGTTGTAAACCATCAAGAACAAACTTGCAAAGTATAATAATCCACCAAGAACACGTACGTGATACATTGGAAGAATCTGGGTAATGGTTTCAAGGAAGTTAGGGTAAGCCAATAATCCGTCAGGAGTAAATTCTTTCCACATTAAAGTTTGAACTACAGCTCCCCAGTACAATGGCAATGCATAGAAAATCATACCTAATGTTCCCATCCAGAAGTGAGCATTCGCCAATTTTTCCGAATACAACTTGGTCTTCCACATTTTTGGGAATAGGTAGTAAAGCATACCAAAAGTTAAGAATCCATTCCAACCCATTGCTCCAATGTGAACGTGAGCAATTGTCCAGTCGGTATAGTGTGTTAATGAGTTCACCCATTTTAATGACATCATTGGACCTTCGAAAGTTGACATACCGTAAGCGGTTACGGCAACCACCATAAATTTCAATGTTGCGCTATCGCGAACTTTATCCCAAGCACCACGAAGCGTAAGCAATCCGTTGAACATACCTCCCCAAGATGGAGCAATCAACATGATTGAGAATACAACTCCTAATGATTGAGCCCAATCAGGAAGCGCGGTGTATAACAAGTGGTGAGGACCAGCCCAGATATAAAGGAATACCAATGCCCAGAAGTGAATAATCGATAATCGGTATGAGTATACCGGACGATTCGCCGCCTTAGGCAAGAAGTAGTACATCAATCCCAAATAAGGAGTGGTTAGGAAGAATGCCACGGCATTATGTCCGTACCACCATTGTACCAAAGCATCCTGAACACCTGCATAAACCGGGTATGACTGAATCCAGCTATAAGGAAGCTCGATTGAGTTACCAATGTGAAGTACTGCAACAGTTACAAAGGTTGCGATATAGAACCAAATGGAAACATATAGGTGATCGGCTCTACGTCTTAGAATTGTACCAAACATGTTCCATCCAAATACCACCCAAATAATGGTAATTGCGATGTCGATTGGCCATTCCAATTCTGCATACTCTTTACTGGTAGTGATACCAAGTACGAAAGTAATGGCTGCAGAAACAATAATTGCCTGCCATCCCCAAAAGTGAACCCAGCTTAGTTTATCGCTAAACATCCTGGCTTTTAGCAATCGCTGCAGCGAATAGTATACTGCGGCAAAAATACCATTCCCAACAAATGCGAAAATTACCGCATTGGTGTGGATTGGACGAATACGTCCGAAAGTGGTGTATTCCAAATTAAAGTTAAAAACAGGGAAAGCAAGCTGCAAGGCTGCCAATAACCCTACCAACATTCCGACTACACCCCAAAGAATGGTTGCGTAGGCAAAATATTTAACGATTTTGTTATCGTAAGAAAAATGTTGTGTTTCCATTAAATTAAGATTTATGGTTCTTCTTTGCTGTATTTTCTAGATCTAATAATTCTTCGGCCTTCTTCTCTTTATCTTCGAATAAAATTCTTACCGAAGGAGAGTAGGAGTCATCGTATTGCCCTTTTTTAACGGCCCATAGAAATCCAATTAGGAATCCTCCTGCCACTAGCATACTCACACCGATTAAAACGAACAATACACTCATATTTTATAACTGTTAGCTATTAGCTTAAGGCTTCTAGCTGGTTTATACTAATTCAATTGAACAGAATTGGAGGTTTGATAGGTTTCCAATTTATTCTTCTTATTATATTTTTTACTTTCTTCTTTGTTTTTTGCAATCAAATTGGTTGTGATGGTTGTAAAAGCCACAATCGAAACGGAACTAATCGGCATTAACAGTGCTGCAACAATAGGAGATAATATCCCTTGTATGGCAAAATAAAGGCCAACAAAGTTATACATAAACGAAAGCAAGAAGCTTAATTTTACAATCCAAATGCTCTTCTTTGTAATTGATAAGAACCGAGTCAGTTCAGAGAATTTTGAGGATTCCAAAATCGCATCGCATGCAGGTGAAAAATGGTAAACATCATCTGCAATTGAAATTCCCACATCGCTCGACTTTAAAGCTCCTGCATCGTTTAATCCATCTCCAATCATCAATACTTTTTTACCTTCTTGCTTCAGTTGGTTGATATATTCCAACTTATCATTTGGCGATTGATCGTATCGAAGGTTAGATGAGGCTGGGAAAATTTTCTCCAGGTTTTCTCTTTCTGCATCATTATCACCGGTAAGAACATGCAAATCGTATTTCGATGATAAATTTTTAATCAAATCTGATAAACCAGATCTGTATTGATTGCTTAAAGAAAAGTGACCCTTCACATTTCCATTAACCGAATAATAAACTTCTGTAGTTAAAGATTTGCTTTCTGAAATTCCTTCTGAAATGAATTTTGCTGAACCCAGTTTGATTTCGTGACCATTAACAATCCCTGATATTCCCATAGATGGAAGCTCATGATAATCTTTTACATTCTCTGGACTGATATCTCTTAGGTGATCGTAAATTGATGAACTTAAGATATGAGTTGAATGTCTGGTTAAAGACTTTACGGCTACATAATCTTCAGGACCCAATTTTTCACCTTCAAAGGAAATTTTGACTTCATCAGCCTGGGTAATGGTTCCGGTTTTATCGAAAACAATACTGGTAATGGAGTTTAATTTCTCAACAACATGAGAACCTTTCAAATAAATTCCCAATCGGCCCATTAATCGCATGGTATTGCCCAATGCAAAAGGAGCAGATAATGCCAATGCACAAGGACAGGCCACTATTAATACTGATGTAAAGGCGAAAATGGCTTTGCTGGTATCATTAAATAACCAGTAAACGCCACTTAATACCGCTATGGCAATAATAATTAGCGTAAAATGTTTGCTAATTCTGTCAATTAAGGAATTTAGCTTTGAAGCTTCACCATTTTCTTCATCAAATTGATTCCAAAGCTGGGTCAATCGGCTTTGAACTACATCTTTTTCGATGGTTAGTTCAATGGCGCTACCCATTTGCTTACCACCAGCAAAAATTTGATCTCCAGCATCCTTAAAAACAGGTTTCGATTCACCAGTTACAAAGCTGTAATCAATCTGAGCATCTCCTTTGGTCAGAATACTATCTGCAGGAATCAGTTCCTGATTTCTGATTAGAATGATATCGCCACTTTTCAATTTTTCAATCGGCGTACTTACTTCCTGTCCATTTTCCATTTTACTAACTGCCACTGGAAAATAGGAGCGATAATCTCTCTCGAAAGACAAAGCCTGGTAAGTTCGGTTTTGATACCATTTGCCAATGAGAAGGAAAAAGATCAATCCTGTAAGAGAGTCCATATATCCGGCACCAGTTCCAGAGAATATTTCATAAGAACTTTGAATGAATAAAGTCAGAATTCCCAGTGAAATAGGAACATCAATATTTACAAAACGATGTTTGATTGCTTTGTAAGCTGAAATCATGTAATCATTACCGCTATAAAGAAATACCGGAAGAACCAGGAAGAAATTCATCATTCCAAAGAAGTTCTTGAAATGAGTTTCCAAATATTCACTTCCAGGAACATATTCAGGTAAACTTAAAAGCATGATATTTCCAAAACAAAAGCCTGCAATACCTATTTTGTAAAGCAATTTTTTGTTGGCATCCTTGTTCTGCTTTTGCTGAAGCTTGTCCAACGTAATTTCAGGTATATAGTGAATGGAAGAAAGTAATTCTGCCAACTGGCGAATGCTAACCTGGTCAGAATCGAAGGTTAAGCTTACCTCTTTCTTCACAAAATTGACCATCGATTTTAATACTCCTTGATTCAGAATATTTAAATTTTCGAGTAACCAAATACAAGAGCTACAATGAATAGCTGGAACGTACAATGTAAGTTTACGGATATTTCCTTCAGAGAAATCATACAATTGATTGGCAATTTCTTCTTCATCAAGAAATGCAAACTTCTCTTTAAATTTTCCACTCTCAATTTTAATTCCTGGATTGGACTCAAAATCGTAGTACGAACAAAGCTCATTCTCATGCAAAAGCTGGTATACAGTGGAACAACCGTTGCAACAAAATGGCTTGTCATTCCACATTACCGGATACTTGCCACAGTCATCGCCACAGTGCACACAAATTTGATTTTTTGTTTCTTGCTGCATATTTACCATCTTGCAGAGCGTAATTTAAATTCTGACTATGAGAACAGATTCAAGTTTAATTTATATTGTTGTTGCGATAACCGCTCTTCACTTTCTAGTTGGTATTGGATATCTTCTTTACAAGCTGGGAAGACCTTCAAAATCCCAAAAGGAAGAAAGTGAAGAAACTGATTAATCTTTGCTTTTTGCCAATTTTGGTAGTTTAATCATTTGGAACAATACCAGGAAGATTACACTCCAGATTGCTAAAACACCACCAACAAAAGTCACAATAATCCAAATTGGAGCATTTGCTCTTGTTCCCCACATTGCTCTTTCATCAAGTGGATTTACAGGATCGGTAGGAACACCAAGAGTAACTACTCTTGCTTCTTCCAACTTTCCATAGAAAGCATCATCGGTTACTTTCACAATCATGTTCACTTGTCCTTCTCTGTCTCCAGGAAGATCTGCAGGAAACTGAACCGCAACATCACCTTTTTCGTTGGTGTAAGGATCTTCACCAGATACATCAAGATATCCGAAGCTTCTCTTTACCAGGAAACTCATTTCGATGCCTTGTAGACCTACACGTTTTCCTTTTTTGGTAATACCACTTAATTTAGCCAATAATGTTTTATCAGCTTCATTAACGTTTAATTCAAGTTTAACATCAGTAACCTCTGGATTTTTAACCTCTGCTACTTGTTGTTTAACCTTTTTGTTTTTGTCGAAGGATCTTAAAAAAGCAATTACCATCCACTTGTCTTCATCACTAATGGTTTTCTCGAAAGTAGGCATTGCACCTTGTCCCTTATTTACCTTGTAGTAAATTTCCCCATCGGATTGTACCAGGAAATTTTGTGCACCCAAATCGGTTGGAGCAACAGGAGCTAAAGGTAGCATATTAGCCATTGTTGGATCACCATGACAAGATTTACAGTGAAGGTTGTATATTTTTTTACCTGTACTTACATTCTTTGATGTTGCTTCGTACGGATTTTGTTTCTTTTTAGCAGAGTTTGGAACAGTCCAGCCCTGCGCATTTGCCAATGAGCCTGAGAAGATAAAAATCAGGAACAAAGCAGCTATATTTTTAATTGTATTCTTCATGATTCTTTTCGTTTAGGCATCAATTTTAACTTCAATTCCTTTGCTCTCTGCTGTTTCTACAATTGGAACAACAGGGAAAATTTTAGAAAGTACAGTGATAATCAAAAGTACCAATGCAAAACTTAGAACAGTAACCGAAATTTCGATTGCAGAAGGATAGTAATGCACAAAGTTTTCAGGAACATTCTGGATTGGAAGATGAGGATGAAGCATTGTAGGGATTACAATTACATAACGTTTAAACCATGCACCAGCCAAAACAAATAATGAAATGATCATGATTGGTAAAGGCTTTCTGAATTTCTTGTTCACCAATAGAATAATAGGAATAATATTTCCTAACAATTGTGATGCCCAGAACATGATAGCCCAGTTTCCATAGAATAATTCCTTCAAGTGAATGTCATCACCAGTTTTCATTTTATAACCAGGAACCAAAAATTCATTCAGGTTGAAATAAAGGTACACCAAACAAACAGCTACCAAAAGCTTACCCATTTTATCGAACTGTAAATCGGTAATGTAATCTTGTAGCTTGTAGTTTACCCTGAAAAAATACATGGCAATAATCAATGCAGCGGAACCTGCAACAAATGCACCAGCCACGAAATAAGGGCCAAAGATTGTTGTATCCCAACCATTGCGCAGAGTTGCTGCAAACAACCATGATGTAACGGTGTGGATTGCAAGACCAATTGGAACAATAAGAACCATTAATGTTCTAATCATTTTGTGAAGGTGCTTGTGTTGTTCTGGCGTATTAATATAGCCTAAAGAAAGAATATTGTATAACTTCTTCATGATTGGGGAAGCCTTCGTAAGCTCTTTTTTACAGATTGCCAAATCAGGAATCATTGGTAAAATCAGCAATAGGGCACTCACCGTAAGGTAAGTAGTAATTACAGTTACATCCCAAAGAATTGGCGACTGAAAACGACCATGAATCATTACATTTAATACTCTGTCTGGTCGACCCATATCCAACACAATTACCAAACCTGCAACTGCTACAAAGGCGACAGCTATAATTTCGGCAATTCTGGAAATAGGTGTTATCCAGTCGATACGCAGTAATCCTAAAATTGAGGAAATTAACATTCCTACCAAACTTACGGCCACAAAGAATACGAAGTTGGCAATGTATAATCCCCATGAAACGTAATCGCGCATACCGGTTACACCTAATCCATCTTTTAACTGGATGTAATAGGCCCAACCGCAAACACTAATTACTGTGATCAGAAATACAATCCAAAGTTCAAGACCTTTATGGTTTTGCATTGGATGTAGAATGTCTTTTTTTATTTTTTCAAACGAAAGATTAGTTTCTTTCTGTTTAGGTAAGTCATTCATAAGATTTAGTTATTTAGGGCAAATAATTATCTATTGTTTATTGATATTCTAGTGAAGATTTTCCTCGTTTAACAAATCGCCATTAAACTCAAAAGCTCTGTTTTTAGGAGGTAGATAGTAAACTCTTGGCTTGGTACCCAATTCTTCCATCAAGGTATAACCAGCATTTTCCTCTATTAATTTCGAGAAACGAACTGTTTCGCCAGTAGTACCGTTGGTTACAGCATCTTCATTTCTATCTCCGAAGTAGTATACACCATTAGGACATGCAGATACACACGACGGAAGTTTATCTTCACGCAATCTATCAGCACTAAACAGACACTTACTTACAGTACCTTTTTTCTGTGGAACGTTTGCCTCAATATTATAGGTGAGATCCTTGTACTTTTCTGCATCTTTTGGTTCGGTCCATTGGAATATACGTGCAGAATACGGACAAGCTGCAATACAGAATCGACAACCAATACATCTTTCATTGTCAATTAAAACAATACCATCCTGACGTTTGAAAGTTGCATCAACCGGGCAAACTTTTGTACAAGGAGGATTATCGCAATGCTGACAAGGTTTTGGCATGAAGTAAGGAGCTGTATGTTCAGCATCTTGCATTTGAAGTACATTGATATGGTGCTGATCAGCTCTTAGTTGGTGGTGATTTTGACAAGCCGACATACATTTTCTTGCATTTCGACATTTACTCAAATCAATTACCATCACAAATGATTTTCCTGGAATACCTTCACGTCCTCTTTTTTGAAGTTCATCAAGAGGTTCATTAACTGTAGGTCGCAATTGGTTTTTGTCTACTTGTACAAGTTGTCCGTCTTGTGTAAGCAAATTCACCATTTCTGCTGGTTTTTTAGTTGCTGCTTTAGCTGCTCCAATTAGAGAAAAGCTACTAACAACACCTGCAGCACCAACTGAAATACCAAAACTTTTCAGGAATTTTCTTCTGCTGTTGTTCGATGTTTCTTCTTTCATTATGATTTAAGGTTAGTTTTCAAATAAAATATCAATTATACCTTCTAATTAGGCGGAACAATTGAGTAGAATGGCAACTCTTTAAAATCATTCTAAATAAGAATGGGCAACTCTTGATTTTGCTGACCTTAAAGGCTTTTTGTTTAATCTTTTTATGTTTCACCAACGTTTGCGTTGTATCTCAAATATAAAGAAATATATCGAAATCCTGATCCTGCATTTTAGCTTAATGACTGGAGGAAGTGTTTTTATTATTTTAATTCGATTTTTTAAATATTAATTATAATCCTCTGAAAATTCGATTGTTATTGGCTTTTGTTATTGTTCCGGGAGTTGGCAACTAACATTTAGTGAAATATTGCACTTTATGACTATCCAGATGAAAAAATGGATTTTATCTAGCTCTAAAATCAAGATTTATAGGTAGATGTGAGATATATCACATTTAGACAAATGCCTGTTTATTAAATGTTTATTGATTTTTTAAATGCTGTTATAAAAAGTATCTATGTAGTAATGCTTGAATGCTTAGGAATATAGTATACATTTGAATAGTTTATTGATAAGCAATAAGAGATAAAATCATCTTTTATTTATTGAATGAATTACAAACGTTTAGCAAAGCTCTAAATCAAGAATCACTTATGAAACTACTGGTGACGCTAAAAAAAATAGGGGTGTTTTATTACGAAGGATTTGCCGGGCAAAAATCATGGAGTAGACAAGTATGGTTGATTATCATCTTGAAGTTATTTATTATGTTTTTTGTATTAAAGCTATTCTTTTTTCCAAATTTTCTAAAAACAAAATATACTAATGATAAGGATCGCGGTGATTACGTGATTGAACAATTAACTAATCCTAAAAAATAGTAATATGATTGAAAACTTCGACATGTCATTGGTCGATTGGTCTAGAGCTCAATTTGCTTTAACAGCAATGTATCACTGGATATTTGTGCCATTGACACTGGGTTTGGCTTTCATTATAGCCATAATGGAAACCATCTATGTGAAAACGGGAAATCCGGAATGGAAAAAGATCACAAAGTTTTGGATGACACTATTTGGAATTAACTTTGCAATAGGTGTTGCTACCGGAATTATTCTGGAATTTGAATTTGGTACCAACTGGTCGAATTATTCCTGGTTTGTGGGTGATATTTTTGGAGCTCCTTTGGCGGTAGAAGGTATTATGGCATTTTTCATGGAATCTACCTTTATTGCTGTGATGTTCTTTGGATGGAATAAGGTCAGTAAGAAGTTTCACCTGATATCAACATGGTTGGTTGCAGTAGGATCAAACCTCTCAGCTTTGTGGATTTTGGTTGCCAATGGTTGGATGCAAAATCCGGTAGGAATGAAATTTAATGCGGATACTGCCAGAAATGAAATGGTGAATTTTTGGGATGTTCTTTTCTCTCCAACAGCAGTTAATAAGTTTTTACATACGATCTCATCGGCATATACTTTAGCGGCAATTTTTGTAATTGGTGTAAGTGCATGGTATTTATTGAAGAAGTTGAATGTGCCTTTTGCCAAGAAAAGTATTGTGGTTGCATCTGTATTTGGTTTAATAACCTCATTGTTTACAGTTATGACTGGTGACAATTCAGCACGTGAAATAGTTCGGGATCAGCCTATGAAGTTTGCCGCTATGGAAGGTTTATATGATGGTTCGAAAGGCGCAGGATTGGTAGCTTTTGGTATAATGTCGTCTACTTCGGAAAATGGAAATGACAATATGAAGGACTTTAATTTTAAGTTGGAAATTCCAAACCTACTTTCCTATATGGCTTATATGGACGGCGATGCTTTTGTTCCTGGGGTAAATGATGTGATCAATGGATTTACTGATAATGATGGAGTTGTTCATCCTTCAGTGATTACCAAAATAGAAATGGGACGCAAGGCCATTCATGCCTTGAAAACCTACAAGCAAGCTCAGAAAGATAAGGATGCTAATTTGGCTCAGACTTCTCTTGATGAGTTGAACGAGAATTTTAAATATTTTGGTTACGGATATTTTGATGATCCTTACAATACCGTACCGCCAATCTCGATAACATTCTATAGCTTCCATATTATGGTTGGATTGGGTATGTGGTTTTTACTGCTATTTACATTGGCCTTATTATTTGTTTATAAAGAATCGATTGTGAGTAATAAGTGGTTTTTGCGTGCTGCAATTTGGAGTATTCCATTGGCCTATGTTGCGTCGCAAAGTGGTTGGATTGTTGCAGAAATGGGACGTCAGCCATGGGTGATTCAAGATCTGATGCCTACTCTTACTGCAGTATCAAATATCGATACAACATCTGTTCAGATCACTTTCTTTTTGTTTTTGACTGTTTTTACTGGATTATTAATTGCTGAGATTAAAATCATGTTGAAACAAATAAAACTTGGACCAAATCATGGAGGGCATTAATCATGTTTGAAAATTTATCACATTTAGCATTACAACAATATTGGTGGGTGATAGACTCACTTTTAGGGAGTATTTTGGTTTTCTTAATGTTCGTTCAAGGAGGCCAAACTTTAATATACAGATTGGGAAAATCAGATGAGGAGCGAACCCTTTTAATTAATGCTCTGGGAAGAAAGTGGGAATTTACATTTACTACTCTGGTTACATTTGGGGGAGCAATGTTTGCTTCGTTTCCATTGTTTTATTCAACCTCTTTTGGCGGTGCCTATTGGGTTTGGATGGCTATTCTGTTTTGTTTTATCATTCAGGCAGTAGCCTACGAGTTTCGTTCCAAACCATCAAATGTTTGGGGAGCAAAAACCTTCGAGTTGTTCTTGTTTATTAATGGTTTGTTGGGAACCATTTTAATTGGTACGGCTGTAGGAACTTTCTTTAATGGAGCAGAATTTACCGTTAACGAATTGAATCAATCAAAATGGGCAACTCCATATGGTGGATTAGAGGCAGTTTTAAACCTGCACAATGTAGCTTTGGGATTAACTGTTTTCTTATTGGCGCGTTTGTTGGGAAGCTTGTACTTCATGAATAATATCGAACATGAAGCGATTTTTAATCGATCGAGAAAGCAATTGTTGTATTGTGGAATTCCATTTTTAGTGGTTTTCTTATTTTTTGCAATTCGCTTGTTGGTTATGGATGGTTTTGCTGTCGATGCAGAAACGGGAACCGTAAGTGTTGAGGCATACAAATACTTGCATAACTTTTTGGCAATGCCAGTAGTGCTAATTTTATTCCTTGTTGGTGTTGTATTGGTGTTGTTTGGATTGATTAAATCATATTTAGCAGAAAAATATACCAAAGGAATTTGGTTTACTGGTGGAGGAACAATTCTGGTGGTATTTGCACTTTTCTTGCTGGCAGGGTTTAACCATACTGCTTTTTATCCATCTAATGCTGATTTGCAGTCTTCCTTAACCATTCAGAATGCATCAGCGTCGCATTACACTTTAACGGCAATGAGCTATGTGTCCTTAATGGTTCCTTTTGTAATTGCCTACATTGTATGGGCTTGGAGAGCAATCAACAATAAAAAGTTAGATTTGGAAGAATTGAGAAATGAAGATCATTTGTACTAAAAATAAAGAATCATGTATTTATCATCAATAATATGGCTTTTTACCTGGCCACTCTTAATATATGTAAGCTATAAAGCTGTAAGATATGCTTTAAGAAAGTTAGAATCGAAGCTTGAAGAGTAAGATAATTTGATCGGCAATCATTTAATGATTGCCGATTGTTTTAAATGAATTTTTAGATATCAACTAAAAATGTATTTTTGTGCATCCTAATTTTTAAGATATGAGTGGATTGGATAATATCAAGCCTATACATAATTGGTTCAGTAAGAAGTTGGATACACATCCGATAGTGATTAGTGGACCTTGTAGTGCTGAGTCTGAGGAGCAGTTGGTATCAACTGCAAAGGCTTTAAATGATACAGAACAGGTTCAGATATTTCGAGCTGGAGTTTGGAAACCTAGAACCAGACCAAATTCTTTTGAAGGAAGAGGACTGGATGCCTTACAATGGCTGAATACCGTAAAACAGGAAACTGGCTTGTTAACCATGGTAGAGGTGGCATCGCCTAAGCATGTTGAAATGTGTTTGCGTCACAATGTTGATATTTTGTGGGTTGGTGCACGAACAACATCAAATCCATTCTCGGTTCAGGAATTGGCAAGTGCATTACAAGGGATGAATATGCCCGTAATGGTTAAAAACCCAATTAATCCAGATATCAATCTTTGGATTGGGGCTTTAGAGCGCATACACAAAGCGGGAATCTCAAAACTTGCGGCAATTCATCGAGGTTTTTATCCGTTTGAGAAAACCATTCTACGAAATATTCCAAAATGGGAAATTCCTATTGAATTAAAATCGCGCTTCCATAATTTACCTATTATTTGCGATCCAAGTCATATTGCAGGAAGTAGAAAATACATTCACGAAATGGCCCAGAAGGCAATGGATTTAAATATGGATGGCTTGATGATAGAAAGTCATATTTGTCCTGATGAAGCTTTGAGCGATGCCGATCAGCAACTAACACCTGAAGATTTAAATCAAATGCTGAGAAGTTTGGTTTGTCGATTACATGTAGTGGGCGATGAAGAGATTGATCAGCTTGTGAAATATAGAAGTCAAATTGACTCGGTAGATGCACAGTTGATAGAGTTGCTTGCGCAGCGAATGAATATTGTTGAAGAAATAGGAGAGTACAAAAAGGAGAAGAATATGACAATTCTCCAACTTCAGCGATGGGAAAAGGTTCGTGAGCGTGGAGTTGATCTTGCAAAAAGCCTGGGACTGTCTGAGAAGTTCACCACTCAATTGTTAAGAATGATCCACAAAGAAGCCATTCTTCGACAGAATGAAGTGATGAATAGGAAGTAATTCAATACTTGCAGGAATATTTTAACTGAGCTTTTATTTTTACAGAATCTATATTGTTGTGATTTAACAATTTGTTGTGATTTTGCGTTCATAATATTTATGATTTTGTTTAATTTAAGGTGATTAAAAAATACTCACCTTATGAAAAATCTGGCGAAAGCTTATTTGTTGATAATCTGTCTGTTGATGATGGGTTATTGTTCTCATGCAAAAGGAATAAAGTTTGGGAAATTCTCAAAAGATGAAATCTTACTATCAGAATGCTCTTACGAAACAGATGCAGTTGCTGTTATTTTAAGTAAAACTTGTGTGGTTGATGTAAGTTACAGATCAATAAATTACCGACATCACGTTAGGGTTAAAATTCTTAAGGAAGAGGGGTTAGATAAAGCCAATATAGAACTCCCATATTGGCGAAAAGATGGATTGGAAAAGATCACATCAGTCAAAGGACACACCATAAATTTTGATGAGAATAAAAGCAAAGAGGTCACTGATCTTAATGGGAAGTCTGTTTTCGATGTTGACTTGAATGAAACTTATGGAGCTGTACGTTTTGGGATGCCAAATGTAAAGGTGGGTTCAATAATAGAATATAAATATACGCTGGTTTCCAATTTCTACTCTTACTTGGATACATGGTATTTTCAAGATGATATTCCAAGCTTATACAGTTCTGTTAAGGTAAGTATTCCAGAATCATTTAGATATAATATGGTAAGCTTTGGGCATAGGCTAACAGCGAAATATCCATCGGTAAGTAGCAATGAGTGGATATTAACCAATTTAAGTTCGATAAAAGAAGAGCCATATGTGAATAACCATATGGATTTTGTTGAGCAAATTCGTTTTCAGCTAACGGGGTATTATAAAAATGCCGATGGAATAGCTGGAGGTATTGAATTTGTTACGGTAAAATCGACATGGGATAAGTTGGCCCGAGAATATTTAGAAGCATTCGATTTTTTTGGAAGAAAAGGCTATGCTAAAAAAGTTGTAGAGCAAATTTTAGATGGAGATGAAAACAATTGGGAAAAATTGGAGAAGATATATGACTATGTTCGAACTCAGGTAAAGTGGGATGGAGAATATCGTTTATATCCTAAAAAATCTGCTCCAAAAATCTTAGAAGAAAAGGTAGCTTCAAATTCAGAGATAAATTACCTGTTGGTTTTGCTTTTAAGGGAAGCCGGATTAAAAGCTGAACCTGCTTTAACTCGTACCAATAACTTAGGACTTTTACAAAAGAGCTATCCTTTGATGAGCCAGTTCAATCAGGCTTTAGCTTATGTAGAAATATTTGGAAAGAAGCTGTTTTTAAATGCTACTTCCCCTTATCGGCCATATCAGTTATTGGAAGAGAGTGACTTGAATTACTTTGCTTTGGTGATCGAAAAAAATAAAGCTCGATGGGATAAGGTAGTGGCATATAAAAAATCTCGTCAACAGTTGGTGCTAAACTATGATCTTACAAATATTGATGATCCAAACTGTAATTTTAAAATTATAGAGAGTGGCTATTATGCAGTAAAATCAAGAAAGTACATCAAGAAGTTTGGTTCGGAAGAGTTTCTGAAAACCATGATTGATGAATCGGAAGTAGAATTGAATAAAGATTCAATTCAGGTGCTTAGCCTTGATAAAGTCAATAAACCTTTGGAAATCACATGTAAGTTGCCAATGACAGAAGTGGATTTAGAAAACGATATGATCTATTTTGAACCCATCCCTAATATTTTTAAAGATAATCCATTTCTAAAAGAAGATAGGCAATATCGTATTGATTTTAATTATGATCGATATCAGTCTATTCTTATTAATATAAAGCTTCCCGAAGGGTTTCATGTTGAGGATTGGCCAAAGTCAAAAGTTATTAAACTTTCTGAAGGTTTTGGGAAGTATTTGATAACAACAAAAAAACAAACTGATGGCTTGCAGGTGAGGACTCTTTTCGAGATTAAAAAAGCTTTCTTCAGTAAAGACTATTATAGAGAATTAAGAGAATTATTTACGCATATGCTATCCTCCATAAAGGAGCAGGTAGTAATTCAAAAGAACAATACATTATCGGAAAAATAGATGGAAGAAATGAACACAGAAAAGCAAGAAGCTGTTAAGACCGAAAAAATGGCATATCCAAGCATTAAGCAATCGTGGGGAATAATAGGAATTTTATTGCTGGTTATGATTGGATACAGTATACCTGTTGGGTTAATTCAGTATGTACTGGGAGATGTTTTGCAAGGCCCTATGAGTTTTGTTAATTATGTAGTACCATTAGGCATTATGATTTTTATTGCTATAAGTTTTAAAAAGAAAAATCATAAAAATGAAAGCGCCATTGCATTTAATCCATTCCCTCTGGTTATTCTGCCTATGGTGGTAATTGTAACCTTATGCATGTTGGTAATAAATATTGAAATCACCAGTTGGGTGCCAGCACCTGAGTGGTTAATGGATTTATTTAAGAACATGATGCAGGACAACATTTGGGGATTTGTAACAGTGGCTGTTGCAGCACCTATCCTAGAGGAGTTATTAATGAGAGGAATTGTGCTGGATGGATTACTAAAAAACTATAATCCCTGGAAAGCGATTATTTGGTCGGCAGTATTTTTTGGGATTATGCATTTTAATCCATGGCAATTTGTTGTAGCTTTTTTAATAGGAATTGTAATGGGATATCTATACTGGAAAACAAAATCGCTTCTGCTTTGTATGATCATTCATGCTGTGAATAATGGAACGGCCTTTTTTCTCAGCAAATCTAATCCCGATGCTATTACATGGAAGGAGATGTTAGGATTAGGAACTTTAGAAAGAATAGGATTGTTTTTTGTTGCTATTTTAATCGTATGGTTGGCCTATCGATATTTCGAAAATTATTTTAAGAAGAATGAAGAACCAATAGAGGAATTAAGATACAACAAGTAACCGATAAAAGTATAAAATGAAAAACGCCGCAAATCATCTTTGCGGCGTTTCTATTTATTCTGGTTTTTATTTTTTCTTCGTAAGATTATCAATCATCGAGAATAGGATGTAAATAAAAATTACAAGTGGAATTACAAGCCACTTTACCAATACGGCCAATAAAACTAAGCTCATTAAAAACAAGTATCTGATTTTGTTATCCTGCCAGCTTAGGTTTTTTACTTTTAAGGCAAACATTGGGATTTCTGCCGTTAGCAAAAGCGAAGTAATTACAATGGCTGCAATAATAATTGCAGGATTGCTTAACCATTCAACAATAAAAGGATAATCGCCAAAATACAATACCAAAGGAATCGAAGCCCAAAACATTGCATTTGCGGGTGTAGGCACACCAACAAACGAAGCTGCTTGTCTTTCGTCTACATTAAATTTTGCCAGGCGAAGAGCCGAAAAAATAGGAATAATAAATGCCGATAGAAGAATTGCCATTTGCGAAATGCTCAATTCATCCGGATTAAAATCGACAGATGCATCACCTAAAATTGCAATTTTCAGATAACCAAAGGCAATTAAACCTGGAGTTAAACCAAAGCTTACCATATCTGCCAACGAATCCAATTCCTTACCCATGGCCGAGTAAGCTTTTAGTGCTCGAGCCGCCAAACCATCCATAAAGTCGAATACAGAAGCGACTAAAACCAGAGCTGCTGCCAACTCTAAATGACCTTCAACGGCCAGTAAACTTGCTGTGCAGCCCGAAAATAAATTTAAACAGGTAATGGTGTTTGGGATGTGTTTTACAATGCTCATGCTTTCTGTTTTGTTTGTAGATTCACAAAAATAAGTGAATTTTTCGATTCTACTTATTTACACCCCAATTATGCTACAGATTAAAAAAAGCATATTATTTTTACGATTCTAGAATTGTACAATATGCGAGTATTACTCACACTCTTTTTAATATTAGGATTTTGCAGTTTGTCGATGGCGCAAACTTCAGCTCCTACCTACAGTAATGAATTCCTTTCCATAGGAGTTGGAGCCCGATCTTTTGCCATGGGAAATGCCAGTGTTGCATCTCAATCGAATGTTGAGGCGGCTTACTGGAATCCTGCCTCATTGGTTAAAATTGATAATAAATACGATGTGGCAGCTATGCATGCCGAGTATTTTGGAGGTTTGTCGGCCTATGATTATGCAGGATTGGCAGTGAAGTTGAATAAGGAAAGTACCATTGCTTTCAGTTTTATACGTTTTGGGGTAGATGATATCCCGAACACTTTAGAGCTGATCGATAAGGATGGAAATCTGCGTTACGATCGCATTACAACATTTACCTCTGCCGATTATGCCTTGCTAATTTCATATGCCCGAAAAACGGGAATCAAAGGATTAGATGTTGGGGGAAATGTAAAACTGATTTACCGCCATACTGGCGATTTTGCTTCGGCTTATGGTTTTGGAATCGATTTGGCAGCGACCTACAGCACATCCTCCTGGAAGTTTGGTGCACTTTTGCGCGATGCCACAAGCACTTTCAATTCATGGGTATTTAAAACCGATCAGTTGGAAGAGGTGTTCGCAGTAACAGGCAACGAAATTCCTGAGAATTCAACCGAGCTAACTTTGCCAAAGCTGATTTTGGGTGTGAGCAGGGAGTTTCAATTGTCTGATAAGTTTGCTTTACTGGCCGAGTTCAATACCGATCTTACTTTCGATGGCAAACGAAATGTACTGGTACAGGGCGATCCCATAAGTATCGATCCACACATGGGAATAGAAGCTTCTTTTAAAAAGTTTATTTTCCTGCGTGCAGGAGTAAACAATTTTCAGGAAGAAACAGATTTTGACAACAGCAAAAGCTGGACCTTTCAACCCAACCTTGGTTTGGGAATTAACTACAAAAACTTCCGATTGGATTATGCATTAACCGATGTTGGCGACCAGTCTATCGCTCGATATTCCAATGTGTTTTCTTTGGCTTATTCGTTTGATTAGGGCTTGTTTATTGCTTTGTATTGGGTTATCATTTTTATGCGTTGATGAATGTTCCAAGCTCCGTAAATACTTGTAAGCAGAAATAGAGTTGAAAGATAATCTTTGAGCTTAGCTGTTCTGTTTAATTCTATTGAAACCATTTGTTTGGCAATTGTTTTAAGCCTTAATATTTCCGAAACTAATAAGATTAAAATTAGGAAAGGGAGGCTGGCTAAAAAAGTAATGTTTTCAATGGGAGATACTATTAGGCCTAACCAGAATGTGCACAATAAATAATTTAAAACACTATGGATTTTGAATTTTAGAGCAGATGCTTGTAGCTTATCTGATGATTTTGAGTTTAGTAAAATTAGTGTGTGATAGGAAAGAGTATAAATCATAGTCAGTTGCATCCAAAGAATTAAGAAAAATAAATCTAAGGAGTATTTAGTTCGAAAAGAATCAAGTAAAAAAGGGATGAAAGCTAATAAAAGCCATGGTGCAAAAAGAGTTGCAATTAGTTTGTCTGTTGACTGATTTAATAATTTTGAAAACATAAACTTTAGTGCTTTTCTTTGATTTTTACATTAGTTGGATTTCTGGAAGAATGTTCGATTGATATTTTATCCCCTTTAATTAATTTGCGTCCGATCGTTATTTTATATTCTTGTGGTTGCAATTCAAGGGTTCTAGAGTATGAGCTTCCATCATACCTATACTGAATTTTGATGCGATAAAATGAAATTCTCTGTTGTGATTTGGCATTATCGATAAAGCTCACAAATTCTATATTTTTCACTTCAGCAGAGTTGTTTACTCCAAACATTTTAATTTCTTTTTCTTTATTATTTTGAATTAGAACTAATATTGAAATCGATAGGATTAAAAGTCCTAGAACTTTAAATATTGGATTTTCTTTATCTGATTTGGAATTATATTTTCTCATGGATTAAAAGTGATAATTATTTATGTGTTATCAGACATTTCATTTAAATAACGACATTGTAAAAGTGAATTTGCTTTTAAGCTGAGCAGTAACATTTAGGAAATATTCATAAATTGAAACTGCCATTAAAGATTATATATGAAATGAAGATACTAAAGGAATTCAAAGAATTTGCAATAAAAGGCAATATGTTCGATATGGCCATTGGGATTATTATAGGAGTTGCTTTCAATAAAATTGTGTCATCACTGGTTAACGATGTGCTATTGCCAGCATTTAGTATGGTAGTTGGGAAGGTTAATTTTCAGAATCTTAGCATTGTTTTGCAGGAAAAACAATTGGATGCTAATGGACAAATTATACATGAATTGGTGGAGCTGAAATATGGGAACTTTATTCAGGTTACTTTGGATTTTTTCATTATTGCTTTAGTGATTTTTGCAGTAGTAAAGGTGATTAATAAGCTTAGGCGAAAAGGTGAGGATGTTAAAGATGAAAGCGTTTCTACACCTAAAGATATAGAGTTGCTCACGGAAATAAGAGATCTGTTAAAGCAGAGAAATGAAAAATAAGAAAACAAAAAAAAGCAAGCTCAAACAGAACTTGCTTTTCTCTTAGGGTGAAAGACCGGGGTCGAACCGGCGACCTCTGGAACCACAATCCAGCGCTCTAACCAACTGAGCTACATCCACCATGTAATGTAATAAAAAAAGTAGGGTGAAAGACCGGAATCGAACCGGCGACCTCTGGAACCACAATCCAGCGCTCTAACCAACTGAGCTACATCCACCATTTTCGCGTTAGCGGTGCAAATATAGAGAAATCCTGACATATCATCCAAATAAAAATGAAAAAAATATTTCCAAAGAATTATAAAGTCTACCTTTGTAGGCAGTTAACAAATTAAAAAAAATGGAATTTTTTATCGACGATAAGGAAACGGAAGCAGTTTTTCAGGAAATATTTAAGAAAGTTCAAATTTTACGCAATGGTGAAACCCATTCTGAAATGAAAAAATATGGTTTGAACTATCAGAAATCATTAGGGGCAACAATTGTTAATTTGAGAGAATTGGCAAGTGGGTATTCGAAAGATCATTTGCTGGCACATAAACTTTGGACAAAAGCATTTCGCGAAACAAAAATTCTGGCCAGTTTGTTGGAAGAGCCCGAAAAGGTGAATGAGGATCAAATCAATCGTTGGTTGGATGAAATGGATTCCAATGAGCTGATAGAGCAGGTAAGCATGAATTTGTTCATGAATATGCCAAATGTTTATGAATTGATACCGGAATGGTTGCAATCGGAAAATTACCGAAGGGTATTGTGTGCAGTGATTATTTCTGGTCGTCTGGCCATGAAAAAGGATGAAGTGAAGGTTAAAGAGTTGTTCAAATTTGTAGAAATGATTCCAAGCAATATCGATGAATATTATCTGAGAAATCAATTGAAAAGAAGTTTGGGCAAAATGGTTCGCGTGAACAAAGAGATCGCTGATACCATTTGCGAAAAGGTTAGGGGTTTGCGTGCCAAGGATGAAAATTGGCAGGAAGTATGGGATGATTTGCAGTATGAGCTTGACTTGTAGATTATTTTAAGATTATTTAAGAGCCTTATGGTTTAAAAATCTAGGAAATCAGAATTAAACAGAGTAAATTTGAGGTTCAAAATTATATCATAACTATTGAATTATTGTAGATAAACAACTAGAATATATGGCATTAACAAAGAGTTCTAATCCGGTATTAAGCGAAAGAATATTTCAAACTTCACGAGCAGAAGTTTATGGTGAAACGATGACCATTAACGGAACTGTGAATAAAATTGCAATGTTGCTGTTTTTTGTAGTAGCTGCTGCAAGTTTCACTTGGGGAATGGTTTCTGTAACCAGTACTGGCGAAATCACTTCATCGGTATATCCATGGATGATTGGAGGAGCAATTGGTGGTTTAATTTTGGCATTGATAACTGTATTTAAACCAAAAGCATCACCTTATACAGCACCTTTTTATGCACTGTTCGAAGGTTTGTTTTTAGGAGGGATTTCTGCATTAATGAATGCTGCATATCCCGGTATAGTAATGCAGGCTGTAGGCTTAACATTTGGAGTCTTGTTTGCCATGTTATTTGCTTACAAAACAGGCTTAATTAAAGTAACACAAAAATTTAAGGCAGGAATTGTTGCTGCTACTGGTGGTATCATGCTATTTTATTTGGTAACCTGGATCATGAACATGTTTGGAATCGGAAATGGATTCTATTACGGATCAAGTTTATTGAGCATTGGTATTAGTTTGGTTATTGTTGTGATTGCAGCATTGAATCTGGTATTGGATTTTGATTTTATAGAAAAAGGAGCTCAATCGGGAGCACCAAAATATATGGAGTGGTACGGCGCATTTGGATTAATGGTAACCTTAATTTGGCTGTATGTTGAACTATTGAGATTGTTGGCTAAAATTGCCAATCGCGATTAATTAATTTAAGGTATCCATATTTAAGAAGTTTCTTGTGAATATTATTGAAGTTACAAATCAGAAGCATCGAACCGAGTTTTTGGATCTGGCCGGAAAGCTGTATAAGAACGATTCAAACTATGCTCGCCCGTTAGATGCCGAAATAGAAGGGATTTTTAATCCAGATAATAACTCTTTTTTTTCCCACGGTAAAGCCATTCGTTGGATTCTGCAGGATGAGAATGGAGCTACCATTGGTCGTATTGCTGCCTTCATAAACGAGAAGAAAGCACATACTTATGAACAACCAACAGGTGGGTGTGGATTTTTTGAATGTATCGATGACAAAAAGGCAGCGTTCTTATTGTTCGATACGGCAAAAAGTTGGCTAAGTGATAATGGTATGGAAGCCATGGATGGCCCGGTAAATTTTGGAGAGAACGACAACCACTGGGGATTATTGGTAGATGGATTTATTCCTCAAGGATATGGAATGCCGTATCATCAGAAGTATTACAAAGCGTTTTTTGAAGAATATGGTTTTAAAGTATTCTTCGAACAATACAGCTATCATCTTGATTTAAGTAAGAAATTTCCAGAGCGATTTTGGAAAATAGCCGAGTGGATTGCAAAGAAACCAGGCTTTACTTTCGAGCATTTTAGATACGATAACTCAGAAAAGTACGTACAGGATATCATTTCGGTATACAATGAAGCCTGGAAATTTCATGATAATTTCTCGCCAATAGATCCGGAAGATCTTAGAAAGATTGCAAGAGAAGGAAAAGGAGTAATTGAGGAGGAATTCATTTGGTTTGCTTATCATGAGGGAAAACCAATTGCATTTTTTGTTGCAATGCCTGATATCAATCAGATCCTGATAAAGATGAATGGGAAATTTAACCTTTGGAACAAGTTAAAGTTCTTGTATTATCTGAAAAGAAAAACAATTACTCGTGCTCGTATTACCATTATGGGAGTTGTACCGAAATACCAGAGATTTGGTGTGGAGTCGGCGATCTTCTGGCATATGGACAAGGTGATGAAACGCAAACCTCAATACAATGAAATGGAATTATCATGGGTGGGTGATTTTAATCCAAAAATGGTTTCCATTTATGAATCGGTTGGTGGAGTTAAAATGAAGACTCATTTCACCTATAGATACCTTTTTGACCGAAATAAACCTTTTAATCGAACACCTATTATCCCTCTGGAAAACAGAGGAGATAAAGCAAAGAGGAAAAAAGCGAAGGAAAGTGCAGAATAATTAAATAATTCTTTGCAAAATAAATTACAATATCTACCTTTGCACTCCATTGGAAGAAGATTATAAGAAATTTAAAGGATATTTAAAATGAAAAAGGGAATACATCCGGAAAACTACCGTTTGGTAGCTTTTAAAGACATGTCTAACGAAACTGTTTTTTTAGCGAAGTCTACTGCTAACACTAAAGAAACTATCGAATTTGAAGGAACAGAGTATCCATTGGTAAAATTAGAGATTTCTAATACATCTCACCCATTTTATACTGGTAAGATGACTTTGGTAGATACTGCTGGACGTGTAGACAAGTTCATGAACCGTTACAAGAAGTTCAAGAAGTAAGATCAAAAATTACTATAGAAGAAAAGCTCCGAATATCGGAGCTTTTTTTTTGTGCAAATTTCTGAGCGAAGAATTACTATGTACAATCAAGGCAAGTTATTCAACTCTTTTTTTGTATTTTTGACCATACATAAAATTTGAAACACACGAATCCTTGGGGGATTTACTATTACTACTGCAATGAATTATATTCTTTTTGATGATGGAGCATGGAACGAATTGCTTCCTCTTACATTTACTCGTCCTGTTTCCGAGCTCCGCATTGGAATTACTACCATACGCGAGAAGTGGGAACGTTTATTAAACACTGAATTTAGCTTTTTAACTCAAGAATATTTGAGTGAGAAGTATCCTTTAAAAAAGGATGATACGAACATTTTAATCAATGGATCTGTTATAGCAAATAAGGAATTGATTGATGCCATTCAGAATTTAAGGGAAGGAGATTTCTTAATTGCAAATAACCTTGTGATTGCTGCTTGTTTAAATGCTGATGAGATCGCACAGGTACAAAAGGAAAAATTGGAAGGTGTAAATGCTATCGAATTCACAGGAGAGTTTGATCGAATTAACAAAACCTATGATATTTTCTCATTAAATGATAAAATCTTGCGTCAGGATTTTGCTTTGCTTACGGAAGGAAGACAATCTCAACCCATATCGGATACTGTAAATGTATTGGGCAAGGAGAATATCTTTATAGAAGAAGGTGCATCTGTTGAGTTTGCAACATTAAATGCACAAAAAGGGCCAATTTATATTGGTAAAGATGCTGAAATTATGGAAGGTGTTTTAGTGCGTGGACCTTTAGCAATGTGTGAACATTCGGTTCTGAATTTAGGAGCAAAAATTTATGGAGCCACAACACTGGGGCCTTATTGTAAATGTGGAGGAGAGTTGAATAATGTAGTAATGTTTGGCTATTCAAATAAGGGTCATGATGGATTCCTTGGTAATGCAGTACTTGGAGAGTGGTGTAATATTGGAGCAGATACCAATAACTCTAACTTAAAGAATAACTATTCGCAGGTGAAGCTTTGGAACTATGTAAGCCAAAATTTTGCAAGAACAGGATTGCAATTTTGTGGAACCATAATGGGTGATCATTCTAAGCTGGGCATTAATACCATGCTGAATACGGGTACCGTTATTGGCGTAAGTTCGAATGTATTTGGAGCAGGTTTCCCTCGCAACTTTATTCCGTCATTCTCAATGGGAGGACACCATGGATTTAAAGAGTACCGTTTAAATGCAACTTATGAAGTTGCCGATTTGGTAATGAAACGTAGAGGAAAAGAATTTGATGATGTTGAAAAGAGGATTCTGTCTCACATTTTTGAAATGACAAAAGAGTACAGAAAATCATTTTAAAGTATAAATGAAGAGTCCTTACAAAAAAATGTGAGGACTTTTTTGTTTGGCACAGGGATTGCCAAGTACATAGCAGCAAATTTTTTTTTAGAGGAAGCGACATTTTGTCACATCAGTTTAATAAAAACTTACTTCCTTTACAGATATAATGTAAGAAAGGCAGACGAGATAATGAGTAGTAAGATAGAATTCAATATTAGTGATATAGTTTTGTCGAATATGATGGATGAAGATTCGGATTTTATTCCAATTATAACCGATGAGGATGAAAGTGCATTGGATGAGTTGCAGGTACCTGACACTTTGCCAATACTACCTCTTCGAAATACAGTTTTATTTCCAGGAGTTGTAATTCCAATTTCTGTTGGTAGAGAAAAATCGTTGAAGTTGGTTCGCGAGGTCTACAACAACAAAGGAATGTTGGGAGCAGCTTCTCAAATTGATTTGAGTGTTGAAGAACCACACTTCGAGGATATCAATAAAATTGGTACCGTGGCTCAAATTATCAAAATTCTTGAAATGCCTGATGGAACCACTACGGTGATTCTTCAGGGGAAAAAGCGCTTTGAGCTTGAAGAGATTATTAGCGAAGAACCATTTCATGTGGGTCGTATCAAAACCATCAAGGATCAGCGTCCCGAGGTGGAAGATAACGAGTACAAAGCCTTGGTTTCTTCGGTTAAAGATATTGCCATTAAGGTAATCAAGTTATCACCTCAAATTCCAAACGAAGCTTCATTTGCAATTAAGAACATCGAAGGTTCATCATTCTTGATCAACTTTATTTCAAGTAACTCGGAGATAAAGCATAATCAGAAGCAAAGATTGCTTGAGTTTGATAATATTCGCGATAGAGCAATGAAACTTCTTGAATATTTGGTTCGTGAAGTTCAGGTTCTGGAGTTGAAAGATGATATTCAGTCGAAAGTGAAGACTGATATGGATCAGCAGCAAAGAGAATATTTGTTGCACCAGCAAATGAAAACCATTCAGGATGAATTGGGCGGAAGTCCGAACGACCAGGATGTAATGGAGCTGGAAGAAAAAGCCAAAGATAAAAAGTGGGCTGAAGAGGTTGAAGAAACTTTCCAGAAAGAGTTAAAGAAGTTACAAAGATTGAACCCAGCTGCTGCTGAATATTCAGTTCAATTGAACTATTTGCAGGAATTACTGGATTTACCTTGGAGTGAATATACCGAGGATAACTTCGATTTAAAACATGCTCAGAAAGTTCTGGATAATGATCATTTTGGCTTGGAGAAAGTGAAAGACCGTATCATTGAACACCTGGCGGTACTTAAATTGAAAGGTGATTTGAAATCTCCAATTTTATGTCTTTACGGACCTCCGGGGGTTGGTAAAACTTCATTGGGAAAATCGATCGCAGAGTCTTTGAACAGAAAGTATGTCAGAATGTCTTTGGGTGGATTACATGATGAATCAGAAATCCGTGGACACAGAAAAACATATATTGGCGCAATGCCAGGTCGTATCATTCAAGGCATGAAGAAAGCCGGATCATCGAATCCTGTATTCATTTTGGATGAGATCGATAAAGTAGGTAGCGATTTTAGAGGAGATCCATCTTCTGCATTGCTTGAGGTATTGGATCCGGAGCAAAACAACGCTTTTCATGATAATTTCCTTGAGGTAGATTACGATTTATCGAAAGTGATGTTTGTGGCAACTGCTAATAATGTTGGATCTATTTCGGCACCGCTTCGCGACCGTATGGAGATGATTGATGTTAGTGGATACATTCAGGAAGAGAAAGTTGAGATTGCTCGACGTCACCTGATCCCAAAACAAATGGAGAACCATGGTATTACTTCAGATCACATAAAAATATCGAAAGAGGTAATTGCAGTGGTAGTTGATAAATATACTCGCGAGTCTGGTGTTCGTGCTCTTGATCAGCGAATTGCAAAAATAATGCGTAGAGTTGCACGAAAGGTTGCTATGGATGAAGAATACGATGTAAATCTTAAATCTGAAGATTTAAAAGAGTATTTGGGCGCCGAAATGTTTAGCCGCGAAAAGTATCAGGGCAACGATTATGCTGGAGTGGTAACCGGATTGGCCTGGACTTCAGTTGGAGGTGAAATTCTGTTCATAGAATCAAGTCTTTCTGCAGGAAAAGGAAAGCTAACCTTAACAGGTAATCTTGGTGATGTGATGAAAGAATCGGCATTATTGGCTCAGGAATACCTACGTGCACATTGTGATTCTTTAGACATTAAGAAAGAAGCTTTCGATGAGTGGAATCTTCATGTTCACGTTCCGGAAGGAGCAATTCCAAAAGATGGACCATCGGCAGGTGTAACCATGGTAACTGCAATGGCTTCAGCCTTTACACAGCGTAAAGTGAAGAAAAACATTGCGATGACTGGTGAGATTACATTGAGAGGTAAAGTACTTCCGGTTGGTGGAATTAAGGAAAAGATCCTTGCAGCAAAACGTGCCGGAATTAAGGAGATTATTCTTTGTAATCAGAATAAGAAAGATATCGAAGAAATTAAGGATGTTTACTTAAAAGGATTAAAATTCCATTTTGTAGATGAGATTATGGAAGTTCTTGAGATTGCTTTAATGAAGCAGAAAGTTAAGAATCCACTGAAAATATAATCAGGATAAAAATTAGAAGAAAGGCTCTCAAATCGAGAGCCTTTTTCATTTTGTAGACCTTAGTGTCATAAAAATTCTTACTTTTAAGTTCAGTTATTCCTTACTGATATTACACATTTAATTGCTTTTCAAGAATGAACGGAAAAGGGAAATATATTTTGGTAGCCATTGGTTTAATCATTTTAGGATTAATGGTTTGGTATTTTAGCAATATTGTTGCTTACATCTTAATTTCGGTAGTTTTATCTTTCATTGGACGACCTGTAGTCGATTTTTTGAATAAGGTGAAATTTAAGAAATGGACCTGTCCACCGGCTTTATCGGCAGGAATTACCCTGATATTACTTTGGTTTGTAATGGTAATGTTTTTCCGCACATTTATACCAATGGTAGCCGCGCAAGCCGAGGAGTTATCTACTATTGATGTAAACGCAGCGGCTCACAGTTTGGAAGAACCTATTAAAAATCTTGAAACATTAATTGCAAAATATTCTGCAGAAGGAGATGATTTTAATCTGAAAGCTGTTGTAATCGATAATTTCACCTCTTTTGTAAAGATTTCTGATGTATCATCCATATTCGGTTCATTGGCAGGTACATTGGGAAATATATTTATTGCACTTTTCTCCATCTCGTTCATCACATTTTTCTTTTTAAAGGATAGCAGTTTATTTACTGGTGGTGTAGTTTTAATGGTGCCAGCAAAACACGAAGAGGGTGTTCGTCACGTACTGGATTCAATCAAAAACCTACTGATGCGTTACTTTGTGGGTTTGTTTTTTGAGGTAATATTAGTGGGATTTTTGGTTACCATTGGCTTAAGTATAGTTGGTTTGCCTTTTGGAACTGCAGTGGTAATTGGACTTTTTGCAGGCATGATGAATGTGATTCCTTACATTGGGCCGATAATTGGAGCCACATTTGGAATGATAATAGGAATTGCAACAAACATACATGCTGATTTTTACACAGAAATTTTACCTCTACTTGGTTATATGGCATTGGTTTTTGCCTGTGTACAGGTTATCGATAACATTTTGTTCCAACCATTAATTTATTCCAATAGTGTCAATGCACATCCATTGGAGATTTTCATTGTAATTATTATGGCAGGAAGTATGGCTGGAATTATTGGAATGATGCTGGCAATACCATCATATACCATTTTGCGTGTGATTGCCAAAGAGTTTTTTAATCAATATCGATTTGTCAAGAAATTAACAGAGAATATTTAACTATTGAAATATGAAAATTAGAATACTAATTACTAATCTTTTTTTTATCGCTTGCATACTTTTATCCTTATCTTCTTGCAACACAGAAAGTATGAAAAAGGTTTCAATGGATAAATTCATTGGGACATGGGAATTAAAAGGAAGGTCTATGCTGGAAGGTATTAAGATCGAGATAAAGAAAACGGATTCAGGAAGTTTAGTTGGTAAAGTTGTTGAGATAAACGATAATAAGTATGTGAGATTTTTTGTGGAACCAAATGAAACTTGGATTACAAATATTAAGAGGTCTTCCAATTCTCAATTTAGGTTGACAGAGAAGAAAATAGGAAGTGCATTATTTGCTACTTATGGTTTGGGAACGAATAAAGAGTTTAAAGTTGAGTTTTTAAATAACGATACAATAGGATTAGGATCTGATTCAAAAGATCCTGAAAAATCAACAATACAATATTTAAGAGTTAAATAACAAAAACGGATGATTCGATAGAGTCATCCGTTTTTACTATAAGCCAAAAGCTTAATCTATATACTTGATGCCTCAAAATGATTCTTCAGAAGATTGATTTCGTCTTCAAAGCCCAACACCTCTCCCTGGTATAATTTCATAATTCGATCATCAACTTTAACAATTTGCTGTGGTAATTCAAGGTGTTGATTGGTGAAAACAATTTCGATGTCAGAATGTTGTTGCTGCACACTTTCTACCAATTCCATAATGGATTTATTATAGTCTACCAGATTATAAACTCCCGAATCTAACTTTCCACCTAACAAATTTGCCAGAATATTGGTTGTTTTGTCAAGGGAAATGAAAGGTAGTTTTTGATTGCCACTACCATGAATTGAGATTTTACCAACGAAATGCGAATTGAAAAGAAGATTGTTTAGAATTCCTTTCATTTTCATACTTACTCCGTAGCCAAATACATTACCCAATCGAATTATTTGAGTGTTGATTTTTGGCATAATCCTTTCAACATGTTGTTCGCCTCGTAACTTCGAATTACCTAATGATGATGTTGGCTCCAACATAGAATAAACATCATATTCTTGATTGGAATAACCGTATACCTCAGTTGAACTGAGATAAACAAATTGTTTTACATTGCTGTCTTCAACAGCATATATCAATTCGGCAGTTCCCCAATTGTTTACTTGTTCGTGTATTTGATGTAGTTTCTCATCATCCGTATTTTCAGCTGCCAGATGATACACAACATCCACATCTTTTATCAAACTGTCGAGTGTTCTGGAGTCTAAGAGTTCACCTTTAACAAACTTGACCTTTCCAGGTTTAATTTGAGAGTGAAGAAACAGGTTGTAATTATCCTGACTTAAATTATCCAATACGGTTATTGCTCTAACTTCTGGATTCTGATTCAATTTCCTGCATAGCTCAGTGCCAATATATCCGGCACCTCCTGTAATTAATACTTTCATGACAGCTCTCTGATTAGATTCTTAATAGGTGTACTAAAGTTACAGATTATCTTGCTTTACTACCAAATAAGTATTGATTCTCTTTTGATTGAATAATAATGAATACAATAAAATTAGATGTCTATAAAGAGTTATTTACGATAATCTGTTAACTTTAAAAGAAAAACATTTTATGAGATCACACGAAATAGACTATGAGATTAAAGGGCACGATATCCAGTTGGTAGAAATTGAATTGGATCCGAACGAAACGGTAATTGCCGAAGCTGGGGCTATGCTTTATATGAAAGAAGGAATTGAATTTGAAGCAAAAATGGGTGATGGATCGGAACCTGACAAAGGCTTGTTCGGAAAATTACTAAGTGCTGCGTCTAGAAAAATAACCGGCGAATCTATTTTTATCACTCATTTTACTCATCGTGGGATGGGGAAAAGTCATGTGGCCTTTGCAGCTCCATACCCGGGGACTATTGTTCCTTTGGATTTAGAGCAGTTAGGAGGTTCAGTAATTGTGCAGCGTGATGCATTCTTATGTGCTGCATTGGGTACAAAAATTAGTATGCACTTTAATCGAAAATTGGGTTCTGGTTTTTTCGGAGGAGAAGGATTCATCCTGCAAAAACTACAAGGAGATGGTAAAGCTTTTATTCATGCAGGAGGAACATTAATCGAGCATGAGTTGAATGGAGAAACCCTAAGGGTTGATACAGGTTGTATTGTAGGTTATCAGGAAGGTGTTAATTTTGATATTCAGCAATCTGGAGGATTAAAATCGATGTTGTTTGGTGGAGAAGGTCTTTTTCTTGCTACACTAAGTGGAAGAGGAAAAGTTTGGCTGCAATCTATGCCAATTCGTAAGTTGGTAAGTCAGCTAAGCCCTGCAGGACCCAATGCCTCAAAAGAGAGTAGTGGAGGTATTTTAGATTCATTACTAGAATAATAAAAGTATAAGAATTTAATTTATAAGATGCTTCATATTTAATGAGGCATCTTTTTATTTATATCCATTTTTGAGTACAGAAATTATTTAGAAACGGTTTTTTTCAATTTTTTTTGAAATACAGGAATTCATAGGAAATACTAATAGAAGACTCCCTTATCTTTTATTAGCTGTGCTAATTATTGCAGTTTGTTATGTGAAAAGGCTGTGATTTAATAGTTTAAATTGTTATATTTGGTAGAGAGCGAGTCGTTTAAGAAAAAAAAACGCTTGGATTGTTTCTTGAAATATTGATGAATTGTAGGGGAGAAGAGTAAAGAAACAGTCAATTTGACATTGCACGATTGCGAATTGCTATTATATAACCTTATCTGTAATAAATGCCTGACCTATGAGTAAACCCTACAGATTAACATGTGCCTTGTTCATATTTATTTTGCTGCTTGCCCCATTTCAAATTCTTGCTAGTGAGGCTGATTCTATTGCGAAAGATGATCATTCTGGTCATTTCGATTATTTTTTAAATAGTGAAAAGAGAGGCGAAAGATTGTTTAAAGGATTAACCAGAACTCCTGTAGAGTGGCAATCTTGTGTTTCATGTCACAATATCGATTATATCGACACACTAAACTGGAATCCTTCTGCTAAAGCTATTGCAGGAACATTTGCCAATAAATCGATTGCTGAATTTCGTTCGGCTTTAATGTCTCCCTTGGGCAAAAAAATGGAGGAATCTCATCAAAACTATTCCTTTTCTGATGAGGAGTTAGGATACATTAAATCTTACCTGCAGGATTTGAATAGTGGTGTTCTCTATGATACTAAACCTAAGGTGAACAACCTGATTGTATTTTTCTTTTTGGGAGCCTTAATCACATTGGCTTTGGTGGATCTTTTTTTTACGAAGAAAATCAAGTATAAAATAATTCCGGTACTGATTTTTGTATTTGCTTTTGGTTACCAAATTCAGATGCTTGCAGAAGGTGCGATGGCACTAGGTCGCAAGCAGAATTATGCACCCATTCAGCCAATCAAATTTTCGCATAAAATTCATGCAACTGACAATAAAATTGATTGTCGATATTGTCACACTACCGTAGATGAGAGCAAATCGGCTGGAATACCTCATGTAAATCTATGTTTGAATTGCCATGTTATTGTGCGTGAGGGAACCAATTCGGGTAAATTCGAAATCAATAAGATTCATGCAGCCATCGAAAGTAATACACCCGTAGAGTGGGTACGAATTCATCAGTTGCCTGATCATGTTTTCTTTAGTCATGCACAACATGCCAATGTGGGTAAGAGAGATTGCCAGGAATGTCATGGTTTGGTTGAAGAAATGCATGTAGTAAAACAAGTCGAAGATCTTTCGATGGGCTGGTGTTTGGATTGTCATGATAAAACTGCAGTTGATTTTCGCGAAAACGGATATTATTCTGAATCATTTAAAAAGTTACACGAGAAACTTACTTCGGGTGCAATAGATAGTGTTAGAGTAACGGATGTCGGAGGAAGGGAGTGTGCTCGTTGTCATTACTAATGGACTGCGAGTAGAACCCAAGCATCTTAATTTATGTCACTTGATAATCGTTTACCAATGAGACGTCCTTGAGAAAATAATTATTAACTATCACAATTATAATTATTTGCGAATGGAAAGTTCCATCTGGTCTTAATAAGTAAATTATAAACAGATGAATAAATATTGGAAAAGCCTTACCGAACTTAAAAATGGAGAAAACTCTGTTCCTGATCAAGCAATGCCTAAAGGGAATCTGGAACAAATTTTAGATATTTTCGATAAGAATGAAAATGCTTCCAAGAGTAACCGACGTGATTTTTTGAAACTTTGTGGTTTCAGTCTTGCCATTAGTACCGTAGTTGCAAGTTGTGAGAACTCAGTTCAAAAAGCCATTCCCTATTTGATCAAACCTGAAGAAGTAACTCCAGGTAAAGCCAATTATTATGCGTCGAGCTTTGCGAAAGGAAACGATTATTGTAGCATTCTTATTAAAACTCGTGAGGGAAGACCAATTAAGATTGAGGGAAACGATTTATCGGGCGTGACCCATGGAGGAACCAGCTCAAGAGTACAGGCTTCCGTTTTGGATTTGTATGATACAAGTCGATACAAACATCCTAAGAAAGGAAATCAGAAGTTAGCATGGGAAGAATTGGATGAAACAGTTAAGAAGGAATTAAATCGTCTTAAAAACGCCAATGAACAATTTGTATTGCTGACTTCGAGCATTTACAGTCCAAGTACCATTAGTGTTATTCAGAAGTTCATCGCCGAATATCCAAATGTAAAATGGGTACAATATGATAGTCAATCTGCGTTAGCACTAATTCAAGCAAACGAAATGTGCTTTGGTAAAGCGGGTGTTGCTGAATACCGATTTGATTATGCAGATATGATTGTAAGTTTTGATGCTGATTTTTTGGGTACATGGTTAATGCCTGTGGAGCATATCAGGCAATATACCAAGAAGAGAAAACTATGCAATGGCAACATTTCCATGTCTCATCATATCCAAATAGAATCAAGATTGTCGCTTACTGGTAGTAATGCCGATAAAAGGATTCCTGTAAAGCCTTCAGAGCAAAAACTTCTGATTGTGCAGCTTTACAATGAGATTTTAAAATTAGCAGGGAAAGAGATTTATTCAGTTCCGGCAAGTAATGATAATATGAAACAAATCGCCAAAGATTTGTGGTCGTATAAAGAGAAATCACTGGTTGTGTCAGGGTCGAAGGATACCAGTGTGCAAGTGATTGTAAACGCTATTAATTTCGAGTTGGAGAATTATGGTTCTACTTTAAGGGTAGACAAACAACTACATACTTTCAAAGCCAATGATTCAGATATGGATCAGTTGTTGAAAGATATGAAATCCGGTAAACTAAAGGGAATAATAAGCTATGGGGTGAATCCGGTATTCGATTACCAGCAGGGAAAAGAATTTTCTGATGCATTGAAAAAGATAGACTTTAGTCTGGCCATGGATGAGGTTCCAAATGAAACGACTGCATTGATGAGTTTGCTTGCTCCTGATAATCATTTCCTGGAAAGTTGGAACGATTTTGAACCCAAAACCAATCGATACAGCTTGATGCAACCAGGAATTCGTCCGCTTTTCGACACGCGCCAATTCCAATCAAGCCTGTTGAGTTGGATGGGTGAGGATAGCAACTATCTTAACTTTATAAAAAATCATTGGGAAAAGAACATGTACCCAATGCAAACGGCTTATCCAAATTTTACAACTTTCTGGAATCATACATTACAACAAGGTGTATTTGAACCTGGCGTAAAGTCAGTTTTCGATACGAAGTTTAGCCTGGCCAATATGAACAGCTTTGTGAATCAACTGGCAAAACAAGCAGATAACAAAGGTATAGAACTGCAATTGTACGAAAGTATTGCCATTGGCGATGGAAAGATGGCCAATAATCCTTGGTTACAGGAAATGCCAGACCCGGTAACGAAAATTTGCTGGGACAATTATTTATGTGTCTCGCCGAAGCAAGCCGAAGAAATGATGTTGGAAACCGGAGATGTAGTTGAACTGAATTCTCAAGTGAAACTTCCGGTGTATGTTCTACCTGGACAGGCATACAATACAGTGGCAGTTGCTACTGGCTATGGGCGTCAGGTTTGCGGTGTTGTTGGGAAGAATGTTGGTATAAATGTAAACTTCTTGCTACCATCCAATGATGATTTTACAGGAGATGTCAAGCTGGTAAAAACGGGTGAAATATACAATTTGGCCATGACGCAAACGCATCATTCTATGGAAGGAAGAGCCATTGTTCGTGAAGCTGGACTGGAAGAGTACAAGAAGAATCCATCGGCTGGGAATGAATCTCATCATGCCTACGAAAATGCAAGTATTTACGAAAAACCAAAGTTTCCAAATCACCATTGGGGATTGGTGGTTGACCTAAATTCCTGTGTGGGATGTGGTGCTTGTTCCATTGCTTGTCAGTCGGAAAACAATGTCCCCGTAGTTGGAAAGAAAGAGGTGATTCGAGCACACGAAATGTCGTGGATCAGAATCGACCGGTATTTTTCGGGAGATGAATTCAATCCTGATGTTTCCTTCCAACCTGTAATGTGTCAACATTGCGATAATGCTCCATGTGAAAATGTTTGTCCGGTGGCTGCAACCAATCACAGTAGCGAAGGTTTGAATCAAATGGCTTACAACCGATGCATCGGGACCAGGTATTGTGGTAATAATTGCCCTTATAAGGTGCGACGTTTCAATTGGTTTGACTATACCAAAGCCGATTCGATACCAAACAATTTGCACGATGTGGCAGAAATGACCATTGACCTGAAACGAATGGTACTGAATCCTGATGTTACCATCAGAGCCAAAGGTGTGATTGAGAAATGTTCGCTATGTGTTCAACGAATTCAGGAAGGAAAACTAAATGCTAAGATTGAAGGCAGAAAAGTGAAAGATGGAGAAATCAAGACCGCTTGCCAGCAGGCTTGTCCATCGGGAGCCATCATTTTTGGTGATTTAAACGATAAAGAGAGCAAGCTCGTAAAAGAAACTTCCAGCAAGCGAAATTACCATCTACTCGAAGAGATTCACACCTTACCATCGGTAAGCTACTTAACGAAGATTAGAAATAAAAAAGCTTAATGAAGGTAAAAGGTAAAGGGCCTTTTCCGCTTTTCACTTTTAGCTTGTTAAGTAAACATGATAGATTAAAATAAGCAAGTGTTTAAATTATACAGTAAAGATTGAACTAATTATAAATCCACGCCTATGTATGTGTCGCCTATCAGAGAACCCCTTGTAACGGGGAAGAAGACCTACAAGAAAATAACGGATGAAATTTCCGCTCCTATCGAAGGCAAGCCCGGAAAAGCATGGTATGCAGGTATTACCCTCACTGTTTCAGCCTTGCTGCTTGGCCTGGCCATGATGGGATATACCATTTGGCAAGGAATAGGAACCTGGGGACTAAACAAAACCATTGGTTGGGGGTGGGGAATCACCAATTTTGTATGGTGGGTTGGTATTGGCCACGCTGGTACTTTTATTTCCGCCATCTTACTGCTATTCCGCCAAAAATGGAGAACCAGTATCAACCGTTCGGCCGAAGCAATGACATTGTTCGCTGTAATGTGTGCAGGTTTATTCCCTTTAATTCATATGGGTAGACCATTACTGGGATTTTTCGTTTTCCCATACCCGAATACGCGTGAACTATGGGTAAACTTTAACTCGCCATTATTATGGGATGTTTTTGCCATTAGTACCTATTTCACGGTATCTCTGCTTTTCTGGTATGTGGGTTTAATTCCTGATATTGGAACCATAAGAGATCGAATGAAGTCCAAATTTAAGAAATGGATTTACGGATTGTTGAGCTTTGGTTGGACCGGATCTGCAAAGCATTGGCAACGTCATGAATCGATCAGTTTAATTTTGGCAGGTTTGGCAGCGCCTCTTGTGCTTTCGGTTCATAGTATTGTAAGTACCGACTTTGCCACCTCGGTGATCCCCGGTTGGCATACCACCATCTTCCCGCCCTATTTTGTTGCAGGGGCCATTTTCTCTGGTTTTGCCATGGTACTTACCTTGCTGATTGTAACCAGAAAAGTCTTGAACCTTGAGAACTACATTACCGTTGGTCATATCGAATCGATGAATAAGATTATCATTGCTACAGGGTCTATTGTTGGTATTGCTTATATCACCGAGTTGTTTATTGCATGGTATTCTGGAGTAGAGTATGAGCAGTACGCTTTCCTTAACAGAGCAACAGGACCATATTGGTGGGCTTATTTGATCATGATGACCTGTAATGTAATTTCGCCACAATTGTTGTGGTTCAAGAAATTGAGACGCAACCTGGTATTTACCTTCATTCTGTCCATATTCATCAATATTGGAATGTGGTTCGAACGATTTGTAATTATTGTAACCTCTCTTCACCGTGACTATTTGCCATCCAGCTGGTCGATGTATGAACCAACAATGGTAGAAGTTGGAATTTTTATAGGAACACTTGGCCTGTTCTTTACCTGTTTCCTTCTGTTCATTCGAGTATTTCCGGTAATTGCCATTGCCGAAGTAAAGAGTGTACTGAAGAGTTCGGGAGATCAAAAAGATAAATCTGAAACCAAAGAAAAACATTAGAGACATGAGGAGATACATTTCGGCATATTTCGAGGATGAGGAGAATCTTTTAAGAGCGACAAAAGATTTAAGAGACAAGCAGCTTACTATTCAGGATGTTCTTACTCCTTTCCCAATTCATGGTTTGGATCCAATTTTAGGTTTCAAGCGATCAAGAATACCAACAATTGGTTTTATTGGAGGAGCAATTGGCTGTATCATAGCCTTTGGTTTCCAGGCATGGGCATTTGTAGTGGATTATCCTTTGTTCATTGGTGGTAAGCCACACTTTGCCATTCCATCTTTTATACCTATCACTTTTGAGTTGACTGTTTTGTTTGCTGCTTTTGCGATGGTATTTGCTTTCTTGATTCGATCGAAATTAGGACCTGGTGCAAACAACCCCATTCATGATGAAAGAATAACCGATGATCGATTTCTGATTATTGTTGATTTGGATGAGGCAGGAAATCAGGATGAATTGGTGAAAGAAATTCTGCTAAAGGAGGAGGCACAAGATATTAAAGTGAAAGAGATTGACAAATAACATTCAAAATCACACAGAGATGGAAGAAAAATATACTTTAAAACGAAAAACACAATATGGAATCTTATCCATAGCGGGCGTTGGAATTCTCTTGCTGATTTTGGGCTATTTTATCGAATCTCCAAACAGGCAGGAATTGTGGACCAATGTTCTGATCAACAACCTGTATTTCTTGTTTATTGCACTTTTTGGAGGCGTCTTTTTGGCACTTCACAAGATTTCATATGCAGGTTGGTATACGGCCTTAAAAAGGATTCCTGAAGCTTTGACCAAATTTCTACCCATTTCAGCAGCTTTAATGTTTCTAATCTATTTTGGAATGCACGATTTGTATCACTGGTCACACGAAGGGCTGAATGATCCAATACTTGAAGGAAAAGAAGCCTATTTGAATGTTCCATTCTTCTTTGCTCGAATGGCTTTGTATTTTCTGGGTTGGATTGGTTTAACCTACTTGCTAAGGAAGAATACGCAGAATCAGGATCTAAATCCGGATTTAAAATATCACAACAGGGGAAAAATTTTGGCTGCATTGTTCATGGTATTTTTTGCCATAACTAGTTCTACCATGAGTTGGGATTGGATCATGTCAATTGATGCACACTGGTTCAGTACCTTGTTTGGCTGGTTTATTTTTATTGGAATGTTTGTTTGTGGTATCGCCACAATTATTTTACTGATTGCTTTCCTGAAATCCCAGGGGTATTTGGAATACATCAACAAGGAACACATTCACGATATGGGCAAGTACCTGTTTGCTTTTAGTATTTTCTGGATGTATTTGTGGTTCTCACAGTATCTGTTGATTTGGTACAGTCATATTCCTGAAGAAACAGCCTACTTTGCACCACGATTGAACGATCACAAAGTCTTGTTTTTTACGGTTCTGATTATCAATTTCCTATTTCCATTTCTTGCCCTAATGACAAGAGATGCGAAACGAAATTTAAAGTGGCTAAGCTTTGTGGCAATAGTTGTATTGCTTGGTCACTGGCTGAATATTTATATGCTTGTGATTCCGGGAACCATTGGCAAAACTGCACAGATTGGCTTAATCGAAATTGGTTTTATTGCCTTGTATTTGGGAGGATTCCTTTATGTGATATTTACCTCTCTGACCAATACACCTTTATTGGTGAAAAATGATCCTTTACTCGAAGAAAGTTTCCATTACGAAACCTGATTCATCATTTTAATGAATTGACTATGAAAAAAAATAGATACATATCGGTTTTAGCACTCTTGCTGATAGGAGTAATGACTTCATGCGATAAGGATAATAATCATCCAGGTTATTCGTATTTTCCTGATATGCAGGATTCTCGAGCTTATGAAGCTTATTCTTCCAATCCGAATTTTACCGATGGGAAAACACTAAGATTGCCTGTGGAAGGAACCATTCCCAGAGAAATGATTCCATATACATTTGAGAAAACTCCAGAGAACAGAATCTGGGCAGGTCAAAATATCATAAACATGACAGAAATGAGCATGGAGGATGTTGAAAGAGGCAAGGAGTTGTTCGGTATCTTTTGCATCAATTGCCATGGAGAGAAAGGAGATGGACAAGGGTTTTTATACACAAGTGGCAAGTATCCATATGCTCCCAAAAGTTTGGTTACGGATATATTAAAAACTACGCCAAGAGGAGAGTTTTTTCATGTAATTACGATCGGATTTGGTGTGATGGGAGCTCATGGGGCGCAAATTAAGCCTGACGATAGATGGAAGATTATAGAATACATTAAGGTGGAACTCCAAGGAAAAGACATAGGGCAGTAATGCTGATCACATAAAAAAAAGAGACATTTCTGGTGAGATGTCTCTTTTTATATCATTAAACTTTGTATCATTCATTTACGGTATAGCCCACCGTTTCAATTTTTTGCGCAATTTCTTCACGGTTCACTTTGTCTTTTTCAACCATAATGGTTACTCGGTTATTCTTATGAGAAGCCTTAACCTCTTTCACCCCTTTGATTTGTTTTAATCCGTTTACAACCGTGTTTTCGCATCCGGTACAAGTCATTCCACTTACATCAAATTCCATTTTTTGATATTCTACAGTTTGTGTAGTGCTTGCTTTATCAGTTTGTTCTGATTTTTTTGTGTTTGACTGACATGCGGCAAACAAACCTAACGCCAGGATTAGAATTAATATTTTCTTCATTGTATTTTGCTTTAGTTGATTTATAAATTTAAGTAGTATCGAATTAAATGTCCAGTAAATCAGTTTTAATAACAAATCTATAACAAGATACTAATCCGAGTTCGACATAAAAGCGATTTATTAAATCTCTGTCAATCTACATAATATGGCTTCAAAGCTTAAGGTAAAAGCTGTTAGCAGTTAGCTATTGGCTTTAAAAAGGTAAATTCAGTAATTTGCTAACTGCTAAAGGCTAATAACCTTTGTTTTTTTATAAGCGTACTTACTTATTTTGTAGAAACTTATAAGATAGTTCTTAAAATCGAACTCGCGTTACTACAAATACAATCGGTCAATGCCAATCATGATCATTACCAATAAAAAATATAGATTCAGCCTTAAAAAAAGTTTTCTGGTATGAGATCTTTCTTCTTTTTTGAGTAATATAAAACTGTTTGGTATAATCCACATGGATAGTATGAGTAAGGCCCAAATCAATATTTGAGAAGAAATCACACTAAATACAGGTAGCAATAAGGCCACAACTATGGTTGCGAGCATCCATATCAAAGTAATTTTTCGAATTTGATTGAGCGTAAATACGTCAGTTAATACTTTGAATCCTGCTTGTTTGTAATCTTTACCATAGAGGATTAGTAATAACCAAAAGTGTGGAATTTGTCCAATAAAAAAGAAAAAGGAAAGTGCCAAAATAGGAGGTGCCAATAAGTCGCCTCCGGCGGCTACCCAACCTATCCAGGGTGGAAATGCGCCACTCAAAGCACCTGGAACCACTGCAAAAGCAGTAAACTGTTTGAGGGGAGTGTACACCAAATTGTACCAGAATATAGATAGAATGGCAATCCATAGACTGGTAAGATTTCCTCCCCAGGCAAGAAAACCACATCCGGTCAATAGAAAAAGTGCGCTCCACCTTACTGCTTCTGAAATACTGATTCTTCCTGAAGGAATAGGTCTGAACTTTGTCCTGTTCATTAACGCATCCTTCTTGTATTCTTGTATATGATTTAGGGCTGATGCACCCATTACAATTAAAAATATCCCAAATACGACATGAAACATTTGCCAGGAAATTTCTGGAGTATAAAGAATAAATCCTGTAAAGCATGATATGGCAATTGGAACTGCAATTTTAACCTTGCCAAGTTCCAGAAGTACGGATATTTTTGATTGTATATTCATTAATGATGTGAGTCAAATGTTTATATAGCTTATATAATTCTAGAAGTTCGATCGAATCATACTTATTAAAAAGGCTTTCAGCGCTTGGCTTTTAGCTTTGAATACTTAGTAAGTAAATAAAATAATACAATGCTAAAAGCTTGTTTTTGTTATTCATCATCGCTAAGGGTTCTCATGAATTTAATGATTTCACCAATGTCTTCTTCGGTAAGCTCATTTTTGTAGGATAACATCAATCCTTTTTGATATCCATCTACAATGTCATCATTCGGATTGTAAATCGAATTCAGAACATATGCACTATCAACAACAACTTCTCTTTTTTCCTTTCCGGTTTTTACGATTTCAGTTTTCCCGAAAAGGCCTTTCCATGTTGGCCCAACCAATTTAGAACCATCAATGGAGTGGCAGGCCAAGCAACCATTTTTTTGTACAATTCGTTTGCCCAAAGCACCTGGTTTATCGGATATTAAAGTCACGGTTTGGGTTGTATCAATGTACCAGGAATCAAACTTATCCTGTGGCATTACAATTACCGATGTTTGCATGTATGAATGTTGCAAACCGCAATATTCGGTGCAGAACAGATCGAATTCACCTTCGCGACCAGGGATAAACCACATCATGTGTTCTTGACCTGGTACAACATCCTGTTTCAATCGAAATGCAGGAATGTATACACTATGCAGTACATCCAATGCCACTAAATCAAGTTTGATCGCCCTGTCGATCGGAACATACAGTGTATCGGTTTTTTTTCCGTTTTCATATTCGAATTGCCAGTTCCACATTCTCCCAATGGTTTTAATTTCAAAGGCATCTTCAGGCGCTTCCTTCATAGGTTTATATCCTATCCAGCCATAGTAAAACATTACCATAACTAAAGCTGTTGGTATTACGGTCCACAATATTTCCAAACTAACACTCCCGTGGATTTGTGTTGCTTTTGGGTTTTTCGATTTACGATATCGAAATACAAAATATATCATTACAATTGTGATGGCTATAAGGAAAAATATGGTAATTCCTAAAATCACAATGAATGAGGTATCAACTCCTTTTACAAAGTTTGAAGCATCGGCTATTCCTTTCGAAAACATAAGCTATCGGTATAAGTAGTCCATGAATGTAATAACTATAACGCAGGCCAGTAGCAAAAACACACTTGCTACCATGATGCCATAAAATTTCTTGTCGAATTTTAAATGCATAAATATCAGCAATACCAAAACCGACTTGATGCTTGCCAGTAGCAATGCTGTGGTTACTGTATATGGGCCTAAATCTATTCCTGTTACAGCTACTGATACAAATGTCATAAACAGCAATGCAATCAGGACATATACATATGTTCTGTATTTTACGATGTGTGTATGTTGGTCTTTTTCCATAGTGTTTTATTTAGGTAATGAGATAAAATAATGGGAAAAGGAAAATCCAAATTAAATCGACAAGGTGCCAGTATAGGCCGCTGTTTTCCAGAATGGCAAAATTATCGTGCTGCACTTCATTTTTAACAACCAAGTGCATTACATAGCCAATAAATGCCATACCTATAACAATATGAAGAGCATGTAAGCCTGTCATTGCGTAATACAATCCAAAGAATAGCAATTCACCTCTACTTGCTTCTTGTAAGGTCATGCTGCCCGGATAAATTCCATGAGAGATTTTACCACTCCACTCGAAATATTTGTTCACCATAAAAGCCAAGGCCAACAGAAGTGTTATGCCCATCAATATCAGCGTAAGCTTTTTGTTCTTGTACTGAATGGCACTAATGGACATGGCAATGGTCATACTACTAACCAAAAGAATAACGGTATTGATGGTACCCAGAGTAGTGTCCAGTTCTTCGGCAGCCAAATGGAAGGCCAAAGGGTTTAAGTATCGATAAACCGAATAGGCAATGAATAGTCCACCAAATAATAGAAGTTCGGTGAAAATGAAAATCCACATACCGGTTTTAGCACCTTCATCGTCTCTGTGTTCGTCTATGTGTACCTGATGATCATTCATATCCGTAAGGGTGTTTAGTTACTGTAGGAATTTCTTCAAAATTTTCAAGGCTAGGAGGGCTTGCTACTGTCCATTCAAGTGTTTTACCTTTCCAAGGATCTGCTTCGGCAGGTACACCATGTTTTGCAGAGCGTACCAGGTTGGTAATGATGATAATCAAACCTGAAATCATAAGTAATGCTCCTAGCGATGATACGATATTGGGACCGTGGAATTCGTCAACATAGTCGTAATATCTGCGAGGCATACCCGTCATGCCCAAATAGAACATTGGCAGGTAAAGGATATTGAATCCTGTAAAGAATATTGCCAAGCCAATATTTGCCCAGGATTTATCGTACATTTTTCCGAACATTTTTGGATACCAATAATGAATGGCTCCAAAGAATGCGTACCCGGTTCCACCGAATACAATAAAATGGAAGTGGGCAACTACAAAGGCGGTATCATGCAAATGCACATTGGTAGATAATGCTCCTAATACCATTCCCGATAGTCCACCAACCATAAAGACAAACAGGAAGCAAAGCGCCCATAAAAATGGAGTTTGAATATCGATGGATGCCTTGTGCAGAGTGGCTACCCAGTTAAAGATTTTAATGGCACTTGGTATGGCTACAAAGAATGTTAATATGGAGAATGTATACAATGCGGTACCACTCATTCCTGATGTAAACATATGATGCCCCCAAACAAAGTAACCCACAAAAGCGATGGCCAGGGTTGATACTACAATTGCTTTGTATCCAAATATGGTTTTGCGGGCAAATGTTGGAATAATTTCAGAAATCACACCCATGGCAGGAAGAATCATGATGTATACTGCTGGGTGAGAATAGATCCAGAAAAGATGTTGATACAAGATTGGATCGCCACCTAATGCCGGATCGAAAAATCCAATCTGCATGGTTCTTTCCAGTACAATCATTAAAAGGGTAACACCTACAATTGGAGTGGCTAATACCTGAATCCACGAAGTGCCGTAAAGTGCCCATGGGAACAATGGCATTTTCATCCAGCTCATTCCAGGAGCACGCATTCTGTGCATGGTTACAATAAAGTTAATACCTGTAGCAATAGATGAGAAACCCAAAACAAAAGCACCGGTAACAGCAGGCAGCATATTGGTTCCTGTTCTGAAACTATATGGAGCGTAGAATGTCCAACCAGTATCTGGAGGTCCGTCACCTATAAATTGAGCTGATAACGCAATGAATGCCCCAATGATATAAATCCACCAGGAAAGAAGATTCAACTTTGGAAAAGCTACATCTTTTGCTCCAATCATGATAGGCAGGAAGAAGTTCCCGAATACAGCTGGCAATCCAGGTACCACAATCAAAAATATCATTGTAATGCCATGCAGCGTGAAGAAACTATTATAAGTTTGAGCATCCATGATAGTCTTGCCTGGAGCGATAAGCTCTATTTTCATGGCAAGCCCAAGCAGAGCTGCTACACTAAACAATACTAACATGCTGTACAAATAGAGCAGACCAATGCGTTTGTGGTCTGTCGAGAAAATCCAGGCAAACAGTCCTTTGAATCGTCCTTTGTATTCAAGGTAACTCACCTCGGTGTGCTGATTTACGGCTTCTGACATATGTGTAGGTATTAATTTATACTTAACCACGAATTACACCAATTTCACAGATTAGTTTGTCTTTACAAGACAAACCTTTTATACTGCAAACTATTGGCATCAAAATTTATTAGTAATCCAAGCTTTTTATTTGTTGCTTTTAAGTAATTCAAAATTTGTGCATGATGAATATCTTCCATTTGCTTGACAGCTTTTAATTCTAATATGATTTCATCATGACAAATGAAATCTGCTATGTATTGTTTATGTAATAAATGGTCTTTATAATAAATGTTTAACTTCTCTTTTCTGTTATATGGTATAGATTTCTTTTTTAACTCAATTTCAAGAGCTTCTTGATAAACAGCCTCTAAAAAACCACATCCAAGTTCTGAATGTACAGCCATACAAGCACCGATAATCTGGAAACACTCTTCTTTAAATAAAACTCTTTGTTGAGCCAATAAATCCATTCTATTTTTATTTGTGTTAATTGGTGTAATTCGTGGTTAACTTCTTTTTCTTCGTGGTTTTCTAATCACTAGTAATAGGAATATAATGATTCCCATAGCCAGTATGATCGTACCTGTAATTTTTGTGATATTTAAAACATAGGCCTGTCCTACAGGATCATAAGAATAACAGTATTGTAATATTTTATTGATGGTAGGTCCAGCTTGTCCTTTAGATGCCTCAAGTATGGCCAGTTTAAATTCGAATGGAAGAAAATAGGTGCCATTTAGATATCGGGTAATCTTGCCTTCCGGACTCAATACAATTACGGTAGCAGCATGTGTATAATCATTACCGGTTTTCTTGTAACGAAATCCCATACTTTGCGTTGCTTTAGCTATGTTAAGGCTGTCCGCAGTGAAGAACTTCCAACCTTCTTCAGTGTTTTTTCCTTTTACCAACGATTTGTAGTTGTTTTTCTTTTTAATGGCCAAGTCAATGGTTTCGGTAGGATCAAAACTGATTGTTAAGACTTGATAATCTTCTGAAAGTTCTAAATCACTTTTTTCAATGACTTCGGCTAAGCCATCCATTAAAGGACTGCAAATTCCGGGACATCTATAGTATACAAATATTAAAGCAGTAGGTTTATCAATTTGCTTTTTCAAATTAACCAATTGGCCTGCTTCATTTGTAATCATTATGTCCTCAGGGATATATTCTTCAAGGTGTTCTATTACACCTACCTCAAAGTCATAATATAACTCTTTGGCATTTTGACTAACCGAAATAAAAGATTGAAGAAGAAAGGCAAGGCAAATAGCAAGTTTTAACTTCATAGTTATTCCTCCAAATTTTAGGGTTAAGGAGAGAAAATGGGCAATAATCCAATAAAATTATTCTCGTCCGGTTAAGTGGTTCTATATAAATATATAAAATAATTTTGTAGTTTTTTATGCTTAACTTTCTTTTTTTACGACACTTAGCTATTTAGATGGTAGAATTATTTTGATAATATCACTCGTGTTGATTATTTTTATTAGGTCTAAACAAGAATCTAAAGCATGAAATTAATAAACCTAATATTTGTCTTTTCCTTGTTCTTTTTAATTACGGCTTGCGGAGAGGCTGATAAAAAAAAGACAGTAAGTACAGATCAAAATATAAGTTTGTCGGAACAGGACCTGGAGAAAGGTGCGGTTTTATATCGAGCGAAGTGTATGAATTGTCATATGAAGTCGGGAAAAGGAATAGAAAAGTTTTATCCTCCTTTGGCTGATTCCGATTACTTAAGGGAAAATTTGGAAGATGCCATTTATATGGTGAAGTATGGCAGTAACAAACCAATAAAGGTAAATGGGATAAAATACAATAGCCTTATGCCTGCCTCCGGATTAACTGATGAGGAATTGGTTTTGGTATTCAACTATATTCTTAACTCCTGGGGGAATGATTATGGAAGTATTACTTTGGATCAGGTTAGGGCTGTAAAAAGAAAATAAAAAGAGATCATTCCATGGAATGATCTCTTATGATAATATTTTAACTTACACTGGTTCTAACTCTAAAATGTTCTTTCCTCAGTTTTTTTACCGATAAGATTTTAATTTCTTCTTCGCCTGTTTTTTCATCTATTTTTCGAACTGCAATTTTGCTTCTTTTTTGATGATCTGGATAATGACAGGATTTGTATTTTTTGCCACTATCGCAATAACATTTTTCATTGCGTTCCATTTTTACGTAGTAAAATTCTTCCTCATTAGTTGAATTGAAGAAGTTTAAAATGTTGTCGAGTAAATTCTTCATTGTACAAGAGTTTTTAGGATTACATTTTGGGTTCCTTTAAGTTAATGTTTATCCTAATTGGAAGCAAATGAAATTATAAATTTAACCGTGTACGCCTAATATTTGCCCACCATCAACACTAATGGTTTGGCCTGTGATGTAACCCGAAGCAGGAGATAGTAGCCATGTTGCCAATTGTCCTAAATCATCAGGATTTCCCATTCTTTTCATTCGAATTCCTGAAGCTATTTTATCTTTGGCTTCTTGAGCTGTAATATTTTCCTGCTCCGCTTTTTTATCCAGTAAACGATTGATGGCTGGAGTTTCATGATAGCCTGGTCCAACAATATTTAATGTTACACCCGAATCAGCAATTTCCTGTGACAATGTTTTTACAAATCCTACCACTGAAAGTCTTAAGGATGTACTTAGAACCAAATTGTCGATAGGTTGTTTTACCGATGAGCTTTCCAGAAAGACCATTCTTCCATAAGATTCCTTCAGCATCAAAGGAACAAGAGCTTGAGTAAGGGCTACTTTCCAACGTAGCAATTGATGATAGGCATTGTCCCAGTCATCAATTTTGGTTTCCAGGGTTTTCATTGCCGGCGGACCACCAGCATTCACAAATACACCAGAAATTTTCCTGTTATTAATCTTATCTAGTAAAAGTTGTATGCTCTCAGGTGCAGTAATATCTGCGCAAAAACTTTCAATGGAGTTAGGCTTATCTTTTTCTAGTTCATTTAGTTTTTCATCGCTACGGGCAATAGCAATTACTTTGGCTCCATCCTTAACCAGGTATTTTAATACTGCAGCTCCAAAACCAGAAGTTGCACCGCATACTACAAAAAGTTGATCTTTAATATTTAAATCCATATAGAAATTTTTTTTAGATTGAAATCCTACTAAAAATAACTTTTTCTTTTTGGATTTTATTCTCGATTTGTAATGATTATGAGTTTTTTAACGGAAGAACTCATTAATGATCTGAAGAAATACGAAAATCATTGGAGAAACAAGTAATATAGCATCGAATCGATCCAATAAACCACCATGTCCAGGAATAATTGTTCCAGAATCTTTAATATTAAGACTTCTTTTTAGTAAGGATTCTACCAAATCACCCATCGATCCGAATACCACAACAATAGCACCGCCAATAATCCATTGTACAGAAGTTAAATCCTTTGAATATAATGAAATTAAGTAGGCAATGACAAGTGTAATTACCGCACCACCAATACTTCCTTCCCATGATTTTTTTGGAGAAATTCTCTCGAATAAACGATGTTTGCCAAAGTTTACACCAACCAAATATGCACCAGTATCATTCGCCCAAATTAAAACGAAAATGCCCATTAAAATCTCCCAATGAAATTCATTATCACCAAAAGGGAAAACCATGAAATTTAAAAGAGAAAAGGGCAAAGCTACGTACAGCAATCCCATAAATGTATAGGCGATGTTTCCAAAAGGATTTTCCTTTTTACGGTACATCTCAATTATTGGGATAAGTACCAGTAAAGGAACAAACAAGGCAAATAGTGTGGAGTTGTTAAAATGAGTATAGGCAAAACATGATGTGAACAAAAGCGCTGCGCCAATTAATCCTGTAGTAATTTGAGGAATGCAATTGTTTTTTTGAATGAGTTTGTAGAATTCAAAAGTAGCTAGCAGTGTAATGCCCATAAATACTGCGAAAAAAGCAAAGGGATGAATAACTATTCCTGCTATAAGTACAATTACGAATATCGCTCCAAATAATGTTCTTGTTAAAAAGTTCCCCACGTGAAAAGAATTAATAGTTCTTTGATGCAAGCATCAATTTGTTCAGTTAGTGTTTCAGCTTTCAAAAGTAGTGTTTTTTCACGACTTATTAGAGTAAGATCTTCTGAGATGATGTTTTAATAACATCTTACAGATTGTTTGTCAGTATATTTTAAAAATATGTCAAAAAGAAAAGCTGAATTACCAATGGTAATCCAGCTTTCAAATATTCTATTAAAACAGATTAAACTGCTTTACTTTCATTATCACCTTCAGTTGTTGGTGGAACAATTTTCTTTTCTTCTGCCTCTTGTTCTTTGCCAAAATTTCTTTTTCCAAAGATTTCTTCAAGATCCTCACTAAAGATTACCTCACGCTCTAGAAGAAGTTCAGCCAATTTGTTGTGACCTTCTTCATTGTTACGAAGCACTTGTTTTGCTCTTTCATAACTGTTCTCAATCAAAGTTTTTACTTCTTGATCGATCAACTCGGCAGTTTTTTCACTGTAAGGTTTCGAGAAAGAGTAATCAGACTGACCTGATGAATCGTAGTAACTTACATTACCAACCTTATCGCTCATACCAAAGATCGACACCATTGCAATTGCTTGCTTGGTTACCTTCTCCAAATCGTTTTGAGCACCAGTTGAAACTTTACCAAAAGTAATTTCTTCGGCAGCTCTACCACCAAGAGTAGAACACATTTCATCAAGCATTTGCTCTTTGGTTGTAATACTTCTTTCCTCAGGAAGATACCAGGCAGCACCAAGAGCTTTACCACGAGGAACAATGGTAACCTTTACCAATGGATGTGCATGCTCTAGCAACCATGAAATTGTTGCGTGACCAGCTTCGTGATAAGCAATTGTCTTTTTCTCTTCTAAAGAAATGATCTTGTTTTTCTTTTCAAGACCACCAATAATACGATCGATCGCATCAAGGAAATCTTGTTTTTCAATGATATCTTTTTTCTTTCTTGCCGCAATTAAAGCTGCTTCATTACATACATTGGCAATATCAGCACCAGAGAAACCAGGTGTTTGCTTTGCAAGAAATTCCTGATCAATTTTGGGATCAAGTTTCAATGGTTTTAAGTGTACATTAAAGATCTCTCTTCTTTCGTTCAAATCAGGTAATTCAACATGAATTTGACGATCGAAACGACCTGCACGCATTAAAGCACGGTCAAGAATGTCAGCACGGTTGGTTGCTGCCAAAATGATTACACCTGAATTGGTATCGAAACCATCCATTTCGGTCAACAACTGGTTCAAGGTATTCTCACGCTCATCGTTTGATCCCATATTTGGATTTTTACCACGGGCACGACCAATTGCATCAATCTCATCGATAAATACAATACAAGGAGCTTTCTCTTTGGCTTGCTTGAACAAATCACGAACACGGCTTGCACCTACACCTACAAACATCTCAACAAAATCGGAACCCGACATGCTAAAGAAAGGTACGTTTGCTTCGCCAGCAACGGCTTTTGCCAATAAGGTTTTACCAGTTCCCGGAGGGCCTACAAGTAATGCACCTTTTGGAATTTTACCACCTAGTTTTGTATATCGCTGTGGATGTTTAAGGAATTCCACAATTTCTTCTACCTCTTGTTTGGCTTCAGCCAAACCAGCAACATCATTAAAATTAACATTGATATTTGATTCCTTATCAAAAACCTTAGCTTTCGATTTACCTACATTAAAGATGTTACCACCTCCGCCACCACCACCGGCACCACGGCTCATTCTACGGAAAACATAGAACCAAATTCCGATAATCAGTGCAAATGGAAGTATCCACATAATAAAATCACCAAAGGGATTTTCTTGAGTTGTATATTCAGGTTCAACCCTGTCGTATTCAGAGATTCTTTCCTGTGCTTTTTCCAATTGCCCAGCAAATTGCTCAATAGAACCAATTGGGAATGTGTAATGTGGACCTGATTTAGAAGGTGAATCAAAACTAGATTCAAAAAGATCAGGATACTTGTCTAAACTTGCTTCTCTTAGGTAAACGTTAACTTCTAAAAGATTTCTGATCACAACAATTCGGTCAACATCCTGGTTGCGGATCATTTCATTTTTAACCTTTTGCCAGCTGGTTTCTTTCGGACTTTGTCCCAAGTCCAGCAAGTTAAGGGCAATAAAGGCTACTGCAATTAAACCATAAATCCAATAAGCATTGAATTTAGGAGGCTTAATCATATTGTTCCCATTTTTCCCTTTTGAAAAAGGAGATTTATTTTGATTATTATTCTCTGTCATTCTTTTTAGTTAAAGGTTATTGATTAGGCTGAGGATCCTCCATTCGGGTGATTGGAGCATCTGCCCATAAACTTTCTAATTTGTAAAAATCTCTATATTCTTTTTGGAAAATATGAACTACAACATCTGCATAGTCCAAAAGGATCCATTGTGCATTTTGTAATCCTTCTTTTTTCCATACTTTTTCGTTAATTTCTTCTCTTACGTAATCTTCAACGGAATCAGCTAAACCTGTAACATGCGTAGTAGATGTTCCATTACAGACTATGAAATATTTACATACCGAGCTGTCGATATTTCTTAAATCTATTTTTACAATATCTTCAGCTTTCCTCTCTTGCAATCCTTCAATAATTGTCTCAACCAGCTCCTCTGAGTTATACTCCTGCTTTTTTGTCATATTTTAATTTTACTTACAAAGATAATTTTTTTTTATTCTCAATAACTTCCTTTTGCATATTGCTTGTCGAAAGTGTTATAATTTACTAATCTACAGATTTTATAAGCTTTCAAGGGTTATAATTGTTTAATCTTTCTTCTTATTTTTGTCGATCAGGAATGTATTATTTTTAAAGATAGTAATTCCATAAATGATAAACCAACAAGCCATTATATGCAGCAAAAATTATTTACTCCCCAATTAATTATACGCAAGAACGAGATAAATTCCACAAATAATTTTGCCTTGGAATTGATAAAATCCGCAAATCCTGCAGCCGGGACTGTCGTTTTGACATTAAATCAGACAAAAGGCCGCGGACAGCAAACAAATTCTTGGGAAAGTGAAAGTGGCAAAAACCTTACCATTAGTATCATTCTTAGACCAGAATTTCTACCAATTCCCGATCAATTTCATATTTCGATGGTAATTTCTCTTGGCGTGCATGATTATTTGAAAGAATATTTGGATGATGTTCTGGTTAAATGGCCAAATGATATTTATGTGGGAGATAAGAAAATTGCGGGAATCTTGATCGAACACTCCATAATGGGATCTGTACTGAGTACATCGGTATGTGGGATTGGTTTAAATATTAACCAAAGAAAGTTTGTATCGGATGCTCCAAATCCAATTTCTCTTTCGAACTGTACAAATCAGGAGTATGATTTAGAGACAGAGCTTTCGAACTTATTGGGTAAAATTGAAAATAGATACTTCCAACTTGAGGATGGCGATAAAAAACAGTTGGAAAAAGATTACTTAGATACACTTTATTGGATGAATGAACCTCATACCTATAAGGATAAAAATGGTGTGTTTAAGGGAAAAATTGTGGGAATTACAGAATGGGGACAATTGAGAATTGTTGCAGAAGGAAAGGAGAGAATCTATAATTTTAAAGAGGTGAGTTTTGTAAGATAGAGATTTGTAATAGCTATAAGCCTCAAGCTACAAGGGGAAAATACTTGTGGCTTGTAACTTGGAGCTTTTAGCTAAAAGCTGTCAGCTCTCAGCCGTCAGCAAAAAAAGTGCTGTTAGCTGAGAGCTGAATGTTGTAAGCTAGTATCTATACTAAAAATTCAATGACAATTTTACATTCACATTTCGTCCCGGATTATAAAATCCTAAAGGTTTAAGACTCGACAAATGATCTGTATAAGTCTTGTCGAACAAATTGCTTACGCCTGCCAATAGCTTAGCATTAAAGTTTCCAATTTTAAAAGAAGTTCCTGTTTGAATATTAAACAGATGATAGGCTGCAGTTTTGGTTTCAAACTGAGCAGGATCATTTTGATCCATAGCATATTTCCATTCGAATTTGATAAAAGGATTCTTAAATTGCTTGTTGCCTTTACCAAAGAATTCCAGGCTTGTATTCAATTTGTGTTGTGGTATAAATGGCAGTCTTCCGCCATCATCTTGCTTCCCAATTACCATTGAATAATCGGAATGAATTTTTAGGTAATCTACTGGTACTACATTTATCGCGATTTCACCTCCATATAATTTGGCATCTTGCTGATCGTATGCATAAACAAATCCGGCTCCTTCTGGGGCAGGTTCATCAGTAGGTGCCAAATAAATAAAATCGTAAACTTTATTATAAAAAAGTGAAAAATCGATATTGTGATTACTTGTGTGATAATGCAGTCCCAAATCGGTTTCGAAACTTTTTTGAGCATCTAAGTCAGAATTTCCTTCCTCGAACCTGTTACCATGAAGACCATGTTGCGAAAGTTCAGCCAAATTTGGCACACGGTATCCTGTAGCCAGGTTAGTTCTCATTAATAATGATTCAGAAAGGTGAAATGTTGCACCTAAGGAAGCGTTCAGGTTATCAAATTTCCGATTGATATGTACCATTTCTTCTTCATGATGTTCCTCCTCTTCTTCGTGATGATCACCTTCCTCTTCATGATGTTCGTCTTCTGGTTCTCCGTGCGAGTGTCCACCAGCTTCTTGTTCCGGAACGTAAAGAGATCTGTGATCATATCTAACGCCAAGTTGAATATCGGCTTTCCCAACTTCCTTTTTCAGCAAAGAGAACAATGAAAAGTCATCAATTTTCGCATCAGGAATAATTCTATTCGGAGCTCCCTGATTTTTGTTAGATTGGTGCATGCCTTGAACTCCTACCAGGAACTCTGTGTTTTCTCCTGTTGGGAAGTACAACTTACTGTCGTAGGTGAAGGTTTTTAAGTCCATATCCACCAATCGGAAATGCTCCGAATTAGGATTACCTTTTAATTGTCGGTTATTGAATTGATATGCTGCATTTACTTCCAACTTGTAATTTCCCAGAAATAATCTGTTTCTCGACGAAATAAGGTGTTGAGTTAAATCCTGAAACCAATAGTGGTTCTTTCTATTGCCTTCACTTACTACCTCTAAAGCTTCACTGTTTGTCATACCTAATTTAGGCTGTAGGTAGTCGTAATAAAGTTTAAAACTACCAAAGTCTTTAATCAAACCTAAACCCAATTGTATGCCTTCTGAATTGAAACGGGTATTTGGTACAAACTCACCATTTCCGTCTTTGTAATCGCGGTGAGATTGTTTTGTTGCTCTTAGCATCCAGAACAAACTGTTCGAACTTCCTTTTACGCCAATGTTGTGATTCCATCCACTGGATACAGAGTGAAATTCAGAAGAAACATCAGCTTGAACTGAATTGGCTGGTGCAGGTTTTTCGCGAAGGATATTAATCACACCACCCATTGCATCCGATCCGTAAAGTAATGAGGCAGGACCTTTTATTACTTCGATATGATTTGCTCCTTGTTCATTAACCAAAAATGGATGATCGGTTGAGAACTGGAAATTTTCTAATCGAACTCCATTGTTTAAGAAAATGATGTTGTTTAAGGATAATCCTCTGATGACAGGAGTACTTACTGCCGGACTTCTTGAGATTACATCAACACCTGGTATGCTGGATAGCTTTTCTCCAAGCGAAGGACTGACCAATTGTTCCAATTTCTCTTTGTTAAGAACTGAAATTTTAATTGAGTTCTCGTGCTGAGCTGAAGGAAAACCACCGGAGACTACGATATCTTGGGTGGTTACTGAGGTAAATTCCAAATCAACATTAAGTTGATTGTTTTCGGATTGAATGTTAATGGTTTTGATAATTGATTCGTAACCAACAAAAGAAAACTGAACCGTTAACTTCCCTTGTGGAAGATGTTCCAATACATAAGTACCATCAGAATTACTAACTGCACCTTTTTGCAATTCTGGTACAAAAATACTTACTCCAGGTAGGGGAGTGCCATGGTTTTGATCTTTAACGGTCCCACTTAATTTGTTGTTGCTTAGCTCTACTGATGAGAAAGCGTAAAAAGGCAATAGCAATAATACTGCCAGAAAATATCTGATCATAATTTTAAAAGAGTTTTTTGATTTGGTAAAACACAAATACAAGTCGATAAGTGATATCAACATAGATTCACTTCAAATGCATAATTTGAGACTTGTTTTTTAAGGCATTTATATTTCAAAAAACTCAGGAGGAGCACGCAAGCTAAAATCAAATCTCGGAGGAGTTTGAATTTTAATGGTTTGTTTTGCTTTGTGAGATATGAATTCAGTACTGCTAACAGCAGGGATATGAAGCATATCAGTAGAATCAAAATAGAAGTAGTCGAAATCCTGAATAGCACAAATGTCAGCTACATCAGGAGTGTGATTTGTACAAGAATGACAATGATGCTCGTGATTAGGGAACATCATGTGCTGGGCTTTAATTACAATTGGCAGAACAAATGCCATTGCAAGTAAAAAACCGAGAATTCTATGTCTACTATTTAGATTCATTCAATCCAAAGCTATTTAAAAAATAGCAAGGCACAAAAAAAGCCGTTGAGTTTTTTCAACAGCTTCTCCTGATCAAGTTTGATCCTATTCCATATTCTGAAGTGCACTGAAAGGAATTTGAGTCAATCCCTCTGCCAATTGATTGATGCCTTTTTCCAACTTCTTTTTCAGCATCATTTTCATCATGGCATTTAATTCAGCATGCACGGTTAATCGCACTCTAGTGTCGTAAGGTCCCTTATCAATTAATTGAATCCATAAATAAAATTCGAATGGACTTCTTCCGTACCCGGTTAATTTTAAGGTTTTATTTTCTTCTTTTTCGACAAATTGTAATCCAGCTTCACCGAATCCTTTAATTACAAATGTACAGTTGTCTTCAGTTGCTTCCCAATGTTCGATGTGTTCTTTAATGTTCATCTTCTTTTTGGTTTGAGCTTCAATTTGCTCTTGCACCTGAGGATTTTCTGCAGCCAATTCAAAAACTTTGGCAATTTTTCTAAAATCAGATAAGAAACCATATACATCACCAACCAGGTGTGGAATCTTATGTACTTCACTTACAATTTTTGTTGTCGACATTTATCCGTCCTCCATTAGAATACAAAAGAGGGTGTTTGTTAGCTTTTGGCGATAAGCGATTGGCTATTAGCCTGGCTAAAAAACACTCTCTTTTAAAAATTATATTTTTTGGAAAAGATTTTCTACAATTGGGTAAAACAATGAATTAATTTCAGTCTTGCGATGTGTAAGAATTCTAATTTTAGAAAGCCAATTGCCATCACTAAGAGAAATTGAATGCTAATTTATACTCCCCAGCTTGCCGGATCTTTTCTCCATTCTTTCAATTGATCAACATCTTCAGCTTTAATGTATCCAATTTCTTGAGCACGATCAATCATGATGTTGTAATCACTTAAAGTATCAAGCTTACAATTGTTTTCAGTAAAATTATCAACTGCTTTTTGGAAACCATAAGTAAAAATAGCTACCATACCCAATACTTCGCAACCAGCTTCTCTTAAAGCTTGAACCGCTTTTAAGCTACTACCGCCAGTCGAAATTAAATCTTCGATAACCACAACTTTTTGTCCTGGTTTAATTTCACCTTCAATTAAGTTGGTCATTCCGTGCGCTTTTGCCGATGAACGAATGTAAACCATTGGTTTATTCATTTCTTCAGCAACCAAAGCTCCCTGTGCAATAGCACCTGTTGCTACACCTGCAATTACTTCAACTTCAGGATATTTTTCCATTACAACTTCAGCAAAAGCCTTCTTAATATAAGTTCTAACCTCTGGGTAAGAAAGAGTTTTACGGTTGTCACAATAAATAGGAGATTTCCATCCCGATGCCCAGGTAAATGGGTTTGTTGGTTCTAGTTTAATTGCCTTAATTTGTAGCAAATATTCAGCGACTTGTTTAGCAGTATCTTGCATACTTTCTCTGGATTTATGGATTGTTATACGAATTCAAAACACGGAAATTCAAAGCATTATGTTTTTCCGATGTATTTTAAAAATCTACCGCAAATGTATAAAGTATTTTTTAAAGATCGATTGATTTTTTTAGGTGATAAAAAGGAATGTTTGAATTTTGATGGAATGGTTTATGCATGGACGGAAGAAGAATCTCTGGAAGGATTAATTCATCAGTTTGATGAGGAAGAGCACAGAGAGCAAATTTTTGTGGTTGCCGACGATCTTGAAGAACTTTTTGCCCACTTTAAATCTTGCTTTAAATACATTGAAGCTGCAGGTGGAAAGGTATATAATTCTAATAATGAAATTTTGGCCATTTACCGATTGGACAAATGGGATTTGCCAAAGGGAAAAGTAGAGGACGGTGAAGAAATTCCTGAAGCTGCCATTCGTGAAGTAGAGGAGGAGTGCGGAATTTCAGGTGTCGAGATTGAAAAGGAACTCAACTCGACCTATCATACCTACTGGATGAAAGGCAAATTTGTTTTAAAGCGCACCTACTGGTATCAAATGACTTATTCGGGATCTGAAGAATTGGTTCCTCAAACCGAGGAGGACATTCAGGAAGTAAAATGGTTGGCAGAAGATAATTTGGAAGCGTTTAAAAACAATACTTATGCTTCTATATTGGAAGTGATTTCATAATTGATACAATTGAAGAATGCTTGATTGGAGAATTCTGGATTGGAAAAAGAATCTCAATAAAAAGAGCAATACCGAATTGCTTGATTTATTTAAGGAGAGCAATAGAATTAATATCGATCCACAGATATATGCGGGTAATTTACTATTTGAAAGAGGATTTAATCCTACCGAACTGTTAAGAATAAAGAATGACCTTAAAGATGCTATTGAAGCTGCATTTGAGAAAATGCATGGGAAAAATCACTCAGAGATCATTAAGGAAAATGTAATTAGACAAATAACTTATTGCACAATGTCGGCTGTCTTGCTAACTTTTTCGTATAGCAAACAAACCATTTTCAAGTTTAATGATTTGATTGAGAGTAATTTTACAGCATATGCCATTTTAATATGACTTTCATTTTTCCCACTACTTTTTATCAAACGAAGTAATCAAAAAGCAATTCAAAAATATCAAAAATCCTTACAGGAAAAGCAGGAATTAATTTCTAAGATTGATAGGGAATTGAAGATTTAATTTATGGATGCTCCTCTTCTATGTAAGTTAATTGCATAGAAGATAATTGAATGCAAGAAGCTTTTGTAAGTACTAGTCAGAAATGAGAAAACGCTCTCATCATCAGTCATTACAAGCTCCGACTATCATGGGAGATTTACCGAAGCAAGAAGCAAGCGAAGACCATATTCATTTATACACAATTCTGCCGGTAAGAATACAGCTTGTTTAACATCGAAACAAGGCTCAATTTTAAAAAATTTAGTCAAGATTTTTCAGGATGACTTATGATAGCTATCCTATCTTCTGAAAACCTATAAACCAAGTCCGGTCCAAATGCAAAGATGCCCCTAAATCTTTCCATTTGAGCTCAGCAAATTAAATTCCTGTAACAAATTAATATACCTCCTAAGATTGTTTTCCGACTGACTTTCTCATTTCTATGAAAGAAACCTGTCAGATCTGGAGAAAAATTGTTGAAAAATGGTGAATTTTCATAGCATACAGCAACTTACAGACAAATAGAATATTGCACTGTTGAACATATGGTAATGTTGTGGCAATACTATGGTTGGCAAATTGAGCATAGTGTATTTTTATAGGTAGGGTGGTAAATTATCTATGGTAGATATTTTGTTTTTGAAAAAAGAAGCTTCTAAATTAGGATTGAAAATTTTACATAACTTTTAAAATTTAGTGGCTTATGAAAAAAGGATTATTTTTACTTTTGCTTGTGTTTGCATTTGGTTGCAATCATGACGAAATCGTTGAGGAAAAATACTTAAGTGGTGAACATAAAGCGCTTACGATTGAAAAAGGAAGATTGAAATTTGCCAGTAAAGAAGCTTTGCAAGACAAATTAAAAGAAATCAATGAGAAAAGTATCGAAGAAATTTATAAAGATTTTGAAATCCTTTACAGAAAAGATTTCTTATCTCTAAGGCCAATCGCAAACCCTGATGATATTGATAAATTAAATACTCTTCTTCAGTCATATAAAGAAAGGCCTATCCTTAAAAATGTCATCCATTCAACTAATACATTAAAATCCTCAGATCCTGAGAATCTATTTGAGGAAACGAACAATATCGTTTCAGATGATGATTTTGCTGGCTTACTAAACGAAAATGGTGAAATACAAATTGGTGATACTTTGTTTAAATACACCGAGAGTGGTCTTTATTTTGTGCATATTAATGACACGGCTCATTTAAATACTTATTTATCCGAAAAGAAAGATCAATTACTTCTGGATAATAAAACCAAAAGGGCTGCAGCAATGGAAAGAGAAGTTTCGATTGATGATCGAATAACAAGGTTCAGAATCCCCTCATCAGAACATAACAGTGGGAATGGCCGGACTCCCAGTAAGCCCGATCTTACAAACTTAACGAATGAAATGCAAAAGATTGTTAGTAAATGGGAGGCTACCAAAGGTAGACAGACTACCATTGCCGGCTGGTTTGGTAAGCGTAGGGTTGCCTATGCCCGGGTGAGTAGTCACAGAAGGGCAAAATTGATTTACACGAACCAAGATTTTAAACTTTGGGCTAAGACAGGAGTAGAAGTAAAATATCAAAAAAAGGGAAGTGGTATTTGGTGGAGATACGAAGCTGATGAAATTATACTTGGCATTAATGAATTCTCGTACTATGTAGAGCACAAAACAGATTATGTCGAAAAAATTCCTAAAACAACATGGTATTGGGAAAACCGTGTTTTTAATGAGCATTTACAAGATATTACACATGGAGTTGATAAATATCCAGATATCCCTATTTTAAGTAAAATTAAAGTTGTTGTAAATCTAAAGAAGTTAAATCTGCGAAAATATGGTATTACAGCTCCAGATAAAGTTACTCTTTCACCTAACATGTTGAAAAAACTGGGTTGGGATTTATTGAACGCTGAATTTATAAAGATTTTAAAAGGACTGGGAAGAAATCCAAAAGAGGCAGAACAACTTTCTATGACTGCTATTTCTGGCAACAAAATTTATTTTATGAATTTTAATTACACTGAGCGAAGAACGAATTCACGTCGATTAAAGAAGATTTATGCTAGAAAATATCAAACCCCTATTATAGTTTATGATCCAAACAAGAAAACAAACTTTAGAATAAAGCCTGATTTTACGGATCTCACAACAAACAAAACCATAACTGTTGATTTTTACGGTGGCGTCAAAAGAGGGGATAAATGGTATGGTAAAAGACTTTATTATTAAACTGTAATACTAAATTATGAAATCTATAATAATATTTATTTTTGGACTGTTTTTTATGTCATTTATCTCAAAGCATGCTAATTCTCAAATTCATATAGGAGTTGGAATTAATTATGGGAATAGGATTGAAGGGGCTGAGTGGGCATCTTCAAATGATTTATTACCTGGATTTGATGAAGCACATTCTTTTGGACTAGAGTTTAAAGGAGTTTATGATTTAAATTCTAATTGGGCTTTGGCCTCTTCATTACAATATTACTTTCCAAGATATCCCAATAGACGAAGAGAGCATAAGGGAAGCATAAATCTAAACGTTCATAGGGTTATTTGGAATGAATCTGCTGCCCAAGTATACATTTTAGCGGGGATAAATAACTCCATGATATATTATCGTTCCAAAGACAGACCAAAATCTTTTTCTAAATCAAAGCTTGGTACTACTTTAGGAATTGGGTTTAAAACAAAAGGAAAGCATCAATTTTACTCTGATTTGAAATGGAATACTCCTTTTAACAGTCCAATTTTTTCAATAGGTGTATTATTTAGATTATAACTTCATGTAAATGAAATGTAAAAGATTGTTAGTAAATGGGAAATGACCAAAGGTAGGCAGACTACTATTGCTGGCTGGTTTGATAAGCGTAGAGTTGCTTATGTGCGGGTGAGTAGTGCGCAGAAGAGCAAAAAAGATGAAATACCTGGAAAGGCTATAGAATGATTTTTCAGAAGTAATTTTTTACATGGGATACAAGTGCTTGCAAACTTGTATCCCGAAAATACCAAGCAATGAAAAAAATCAAATTTATTTATATCATTTTTTTATTCCTTTTGTTTGACCCCAAAACCATTTGTGCACAAGCAGAGAATAAAAAAGACATTCATCAAACCATTATTGAGTTCGATTTCAGTTTTAAATTACATCAACATGCTAGAAACGAGACGAATGAAGAAGTTTCAGTAATAAACGTAGTTGACAATTTCTTTGGTGTCCGGTACACAAATGCTTTTTTCATTAAAAAGGATTTATCAATAGGTCTAGGAATTGGTTTGGAAATGGCACCTGTTACCGAATTTCCAATTGTACTTGATATAAGAAAATATTTTGGTGAGAAAATAAACAAAAATTACATGGTTTTTAATGTCGGGCAAGCATATAGCGGATATTCCGGTTTTGGGACCTGGCTGGGCGAACTTGGTTTTGGACGCAACATTAAACTAGGTAAAAAATCGACTTTAAATATAAGTACAAATTATCAGTTAACTTACTTAAAATGGGGCAAGGTAAACGAAACAAATTCTTCAAGTAGGTGGGTGAAAAATTTCTATACCAATTCGCTAGCAATAAAAGTGGGGTTAATGTTTTAACTAAAATACATAAATTAATATACTCAGAAAAGAATCTTCATCATGCCACTATATTTGCTTTTAGTAATGCTTTAAAGGTGATTGTCAATTGTATAGGTTTGGCTGACAGGAGCCATAACTCCAGGTATATTAAACGAATATTCAACAGGGAATTTTTGAATTTTGGATCAATCAATAATCCAATTAGAGACTGTTAATATTAGCAGTCTCTTTTTTTTAAATATTATGATCTCAATTTTGATTAATAAAACTTCATCTCAACATGAAAAAAACAAAATATTATATTTCAATAATTATGGTAATATTCCTAATAAATAATGTATTCTGCCAGGTTATTGAAAAAGAAGAGAAGATTCTAACGAATGTATCTGTAATGATTGGAAGTGGATATTGTTTTGGCTCTGCGGAAGGAGGTATGGGTTTTAATGTAGAAATCCCCTTTGAATTCTATAATTATTTTGAAATTTCACCGGCCGTATCTTATGCAAGGCTAAATTCTAATTATGAAACAAGTGTGTATATAAAAAAATATCCTGACAATGGTGAGACATTAATGTACGATCTGACAAATGGCTCTTTTGGAGAAGATAAATTTTCGGGAGCTACATATAATCAACTCAATTTAGATTTAAATTTTCGCTTTAAACCATTAAGGATAATTGGAAGATCGGAAAAGCACAATATTGGAATTGGATTGGGCTATGGATTTAAATCCGGGACAAATATTTCAGAAGATTCTGAAAAAAACGGTACATATTGGCTGAGCTATTCCAATTGGCACACATGGGATATAAACCTGCTTTTTGACTACAATTATAAAATATCAGATAAGCACAGAATAGGCATATTTTTCAATTCATATGGAGGAAATAATGGCTATGATCAAATTGGACTTTTCTTTCATACTAACATTTAATACTTCATTGTAAAGCAGAACACATGGTAGAAAAATCACTTCAACTACTTGTGCTAAAACTAATGATGAATGAATTATTATTAGCATGAAAAAAATTAAAATTATATTGATCTTAAGTTTACTAAGTTGCCAGTTTACAATTGCTCAGCAAAAGGTTTCCACCTCGTTGCGAGTTGGTGCAGGTATGACAGTTAATGCTGGAATAGATGGTTTGGGGTTTAGTATGGAACTACCTGTTGGTGTTACTAAATTTTTAGAATTATCTCCATCAGTTTCGTATGCTCGCATTGCCCCGAACTACGAAACAGATTATAGTCACCGGGTGTATCCCGACAATTCAAAAAACTCCTTATCATACGGGGGAAGATCTTATGAACTTGGAACTTCCAATTTCTTTAAATCAGCCGACAGTCAATTTGGAATTGATTTAAATCTCAGAATCAAACCCCTTGTCTTATTTAAGAAAGAAGGGAAATTTGATTTTGCAATAGGTGTTGGTTACGGTTATAAAAGTGGGATTGATTTAATGGAAACTTCATCGGATGATGGTAACTACTGGATAACACATCAATCGTGGAATTCGATGGAGTGGAACCCCATATTGGTAGATGTAAATTACCAACTTAACAATAGGCATAAACTGGGCATTCATTTTAACGATTATGGAGGAAACGATGGATATACTTTGTTGGGCATCCATTTTATAACAAAACTATAATGAAGTGCATAGCCTAAGCTAAGGCAATATTTATAAACGAAACATAAACTCAAAAGGACGAAATATTTATTTAGAATTTGATTATTTGTAGTTAAAAGATTTATATTTCAAGGATTTTGAAGAGAAGAACGAGAGGAACAAGAAGAAAGTATTACAGAATAGTCAGCACGTTTGTCTTCATATTAATATTCATTTGTAACACCCGGTTGTATGAAAGTGCAGCCGGGATTTTTATAAAACTTTCTGAAAGGCCCGCGCAGGCTAGGTAAAAATGCGCAGCGCGGCTTAAAAGTGTGCAGATTTGGCATAATTTGCCGCAGTGCGATGAGAAAAGTTCGCAGCGGAGCATATTTTTGCGCAGCGCCTCATAAAAATGCGAAGGCCGATGTGATATTTGCGCAGCACACCTGAAAATCAACTATCCATTCTTCACAATCAAATCCAGTAGGTCAGGTTTTAGTATTGATACTTTTTTATCTGCAATTTCAATAATACCATCGTTATGAAACCTGGTGAGTGAATTGATAACACTTTCTTTAGAGCATCCAGCCAATGAAGCAAGTCCTATGCGAGTTACGGGCAATGTGAAAGTTGAACTAGCATAAATTTCGCTTAGCTCCTGAAGAATAAAGGCCAATGATCCTTCTACATTTTTTCCGGAAATACGGCAAGTTCGATGTAACATCATGCTTGTGCTTAATGACATGTGACGTACGAGTTTAAGCGCAAATTCTCCATTCTCTTTTAACAGGCTTTGAAACACATCCATATTTATCATTCGAATGCTTGCTTCTTCCAAGGCAACTGCCGAAAAATCAAAACTTTTACAAGCAAAGCTACAGGGTAGGCCTATAAAAGAACCACTTCCCAATAGTCCTACTGTTGAAATTTTTGAATCGTTGCTTACATCCACTTTGGTGATGCCTTTTTCCAAAAAAAGGATGTGAGAGGCAACATATCCTTGCTTGATTATGGTTTCACCCTTGGCAAATTGAAGTAGAGTGGTGGAATTTTCCACCAATGTTTTTTGATCAGGAGTTAAAGCATTAAAGCAATCTTTGGCGCTAATCGACTCTTGTTTACATTGTTGCCCTTTGGTTAGAAATTCGATATTCATTTTCTCAAGGAATTTACGGACTGAAATTGATATTAAATTCCACCAAATATAGTGAAACTATGCATTGCCCAATAATTTTGAGTGTAGTTGGGATGAGGCATTTTTAAGGATCAATTTAAATATTAAAGAATAAGATGTCAGATTTAAAGTTTAGAGTTAATGCTCATAGTGAAAACCCAACCAAAACAGTTGTAAAAGCACGAGGGTTTGAAATTGTTATTGATGAACCGGCAGAATTAGGAGGAACCAATGAGGGAGCCAATCCGGTGGAGTATATCCTGGCCGCTTTTTGTGGATGTATTAATGTAATGGCGCATGTTATTGCCAATGAAATGAACATTGAATTGCGTTCGGTAAAAATTAAAATGGCAGGAGAGTTAAATCCTGATAGATTATTTGGCAAATCTTTCGAAGATAGAGCGGGCTATAAGGCGATAGAGGTATCGATTGAGCCAGATTGTGATGCTAGCGAGGAAGAGTTGACAAAATGGATGGAAGCAATAGAGGACAGATGCCCTGTATCAGATAATTTAAGAAATATAACTCCTGTTGAGTTGAAATTAAAAACCAAAAAGTTGGTTAAAGCTTAAAATATATGGTTCTATTATAGAATATAGTGGGTAACTAAATAGCTTGACCTTGTAATGCCCACTTTGGTCAATGCAACAAGCTAAAGGTAGATAATAATGAATCTAAAGAATTACCCACTACAAATCATATAGAGCAAATATATTGACCACCACTACAGAAAGGTGGTGGTTTTTTAATGCTTTTTTTGTGCTTTTCTGGCAGCATCTCTGGCAATTTTTATGAACTCCAAATGGATGTATTCCTTTGGTGCCTGGGCAGGAGCTTTTAAAATGTTTCCTTTCGGGTCGATTAGTACATAGCTTGGAAAAGCTTTTACTTTGTACTTGTGAATTAGCTGGTGCTGATCGCCAATGGGTACAAATTTCCAGCTGTATTTGTTGGTTTTAGAGAACTCCAACCATTTTTTTACATCCCAATCGCAAACAATGCTTAAGAACTCAATGTGCTGTCCGAATTGTTGTTTTAGTTTTTCAATCTCTTTAAAATCTTGCAAGCAAGGGTAAGATTGTGTATTGCAGAAGTTCAGGTACAGGTATTTTCCTTTGAAATCGGCCAACTGAACTCCGCCCAGGTTGAAATCGGGAGCAGGGTAGTTTTTCTGCAGGTGAGTAATTTTGGCAATGTAGTTGCGGCAAAGGTTTTTGTTGTAAGTGTTGTTCGATGCTTTGATGACATCCTTTAGAATCGAAAGTGTTTTTTCTTTTCCAATAAATTTTCGCGTATAGGAATCAAAAGTGGAGGTTGCAATGATCATATCCAGCAATTGAGCATTGTTATAGGCAGGATATTTTTGCATCAATTTCTTGAATTCGGTATATGTGTTTTCCGCTTTGAAAGCATTGCTTAATGCCAGGCTTTCTTTCTGTTTAAAATATCCGTTAAAAAAGTTCCCATATTGTTTTTTGTACAAACTCATATAGGCAGGATTGTTCTGTTGAATTTTCTGATTCTTGAAAAAATCATTCTCAATTTTCAGGAACGAGTTTGGGTTCGATAAGAACTCCAAAAATCCCAATCGATATCGAAAATATTCGGTAAAAAACTCATTTTTTATGCTGCCAAACTCCTGTTTTAGCTGCTCTGAAAATTGAATTCCTGCAGATTTCTCTTTTTTTCTGTAAATCTTGTAAAAGTTCTGATTGATAAAGGAATCCATTTTGTCATCCAATGTGCGAATAATTCGGTTCAATTCGTTTGGTTCAGTGTTCGCAATCCCAATCATCAATTCATCGGCTTCGAAAAATGGATTTAATTTTTGCGCCGGTTTTAGTTCTTGTTTTGGAGGCAATCTTAGCTCATATTTTTTACCTGGCTCAACATACAAGAAAGCTTTGTATACTTCCAAAGGCAGGTAAATTAGTTGCGTTTTATCTACATCAAACTCTACAGAATATTCGCCATTTTCATCCACTTTAAAATCAGTAATTTTCTCACTCGTGTAGGTAAATGCATCGGTATGATACATGATACTGATTTTACTTCCTGAATATGATTTTGCGGTACCGGATAGAATCACTTTTTCAGCATTACCAACAAATGACAATAGCGAGAATAAAGTAAGAAAAAAAAGATTTTTCATAGCTTATGTTTTAATATGCGAATCAAGGGGTGCACTTCTTTCCCGAACAATTATTAATGTCGTGTAAGACATTTATAATTTATTTCATGCATTCTTTTACCAAAATTTCGTCTCTCTGAGACTTATTTTTTTGAATTAATTTCAGAATCATGTTCCGTTAGGAACCAAAATTATGGTAGAAATTCAATTTGTACATGATAAAGTCCCTTCGGGACGATATTATACGACAGGTATTTTGTATTTATAAATGATATTATTTTACAATTTAATCGTCTTTAAATGAAGTTGAATATTAAAAAAAAAGCTTATTTCAGAATTTTTAGGGCGATGTCAACATACTTTGGTATATCCATGGTAATCTGGCCTTGTTTAATTTCATCTTTTGCTTTACCAAAGCGAACCACAACTGCATTTTTTTCTGCAATTGCGTAAATGTATTGTCCACGATGACCACGCATGTAAGGAATGTTCATGTTTTTGTATGGAAGAACCCAATATTGATATCCATAGAAATCAAGTTTCGCTGTTTTTTCTTCATTCAATAAGTAATCTGCTGCAACAGTTGCATCAGCAATATATTGTTCTGATACCAATTGTTTGCCATTCCATGAGCCTTTGTTCAATACCAATTGGCCAAAACGTGCTGCATCGCGAGCATTGGTGTTAAAACAGCAGAACGATTTTTCGTCGCCATCTTTTTTATCCAAACTCCAAAGTGCGGTATTTACCGCGTGCATAGGTTTCCAAAGGGTACGTTCTGCATATTTCGAAATGGTTTCGCCCGTTGCTTCTTCCACAATAAAAGACAATAGTTGTGTGTTTCCACTTTGGTATCTGAAACGAACTCCGGGTTTCTCAATTAATTCCTGATCGGAACAAACTTGTCGCAGCTTTTTGCCATAATAGGCTTTCGTGGTAATGGATGTTGGGCTGCTGTACGCTTCGTCCCAATCTAAACCTGAACTCATGGTAAGCAAATTCTTAATCGTTACCTTACCTCGTTCATCATTGGCAAATTCTTCCAAATAATTTCCAATTGGCTCATCTACCGATTTAATTTTGCCTTCGTCAATTGCGATACCAATCAAAAGGCTTACGATACTTTTTGTAGCAGAAAAAATATTGGAATGAGAATCTGCATCATAGCCATCCCAATATTCTTCGTACAATACTTTTCCGTCTTGTATGATTAAATAAGCAACTGTTTCATGATCTTCCAGATATTCACGATCTGAAGTTTCCAATTCATATTTGTTGTATGAATCTGATTCTTTCCACTCTCTGCCATCGGCAACATTAACTTCTGTATTTTTGAAAATCTTATAATCATCGATATTGGCATACCAGTAAATAAGACTCGTTCGTAAATAATTAGGAGCTATAAGCATCCAAAGTGCCGTTAGTAAAGCTAGAATTAAAACAGTTTTGCTTATTCTTGACATGGTTTATGGATTTAGTTTGTATGCATCAGGATCTGTTACTTCAGGTAAAAATTGTGAAGCATCACCACCATGGCGAATGATATCGCGAACAATGGTTGAGGTAATCATGGTATGCTCGGGTGTGGTTAAAAGAAAGATTGATTCTAACTCGAAAACCATTTTTTTATTGATTTGAGCAATTGCACGTTCGTACTCAAAGTCGGCAGCGGTTCTCAAACCTCTTAAAATAAAGTGTGCATTTTTCGATTTACAATACTCAACGGTAAGTCCTTCGAAAGTTTCTACCTCAATTTTCGGATTGTTTTGAAAAGCTTCTTTAATCCACTGAATGCGTTTATCAATTGGGAAAAACTGTCTCTTTTCAGAGTTATATCCTATTGCAATAATAATTTTATCGAATAGAGGTAAAGCCCGGGTCACAATAGATTCGTGTCCGATGGTAAAAGGATCGAATGATCCGGGAAAAATAGCAATGCGTTCCATTTAGTTGTAATTTTTAAAGCAAAAATAGACATTATTCTGCTTTAATTTTTTTAATCAAGTTTATAAAATAATCTGCTGCTTGCAGCATGTGCGATTCGTACCATGAGAACATCTCTCCATCTGCCAATTCAATTTTAGCATTGGGAAGAATGTCTCTAATTTCTTTGATGTTGGCTTCCTCGAATGGATATGGCTCAGAAGACAGCAGTACCAATTCAGGATTTAGTTCCTTTATCTCTTCTGCTGTCAGGTTTGGATATCTTTCTTGTGGATCGGGTAGAATGTTTACAAATCCACACATTTCCAACATCGAATTAATGAAGGAGTTTTTGCCAACTGTCATGAAAGGATTTCTCCAAATCAGGTACAATACTTTTATGGGTTTAGTGCTTTTAGGAATTTTAGCAAAAGCAGCTCGTATCTTATTTGTGATTTCGAAAGCCTTAGGCTCTGTACCCGTTATCTTTCCTGTGTTTAAAATATTTTGAAGAGCGTCCTCGTAATTTCGAACTTTGCTTACAAACACCGTAAAATCTTCCATTAGGGCCTCAACCTGTGCTTTGTTGTTTTCCTCTTCGTTAACCAGAATCAAATCAGGATTCAAAAGGTTGATTTTATCGACATACAAGTTTTTAGGACCTCCGATATTGGGCAGTTTTTCAATCTTTCCTTTGGGATATCTACAAAACTTGGTACGTGAAATTACTTTACCTTCCAATCCCAAATCGAATAAAAATTCGGTTGTTGATGGAACTGCAGGAATGATTCTTTGGGGTGGAAAGGGAATGTTTACCTCTCGACCCAAATCATCGGTAACTTTAATAAAATCAGCCATTATTTAATCTTAATTTCTTTGTAAGAACTCACAAAAAGTATGTTACCCATATCTTCAAAGCCAGTAAACAAATCAACACCTTCTTCAACTACTTCTTCATGGTTAAATCCAAGAATACTTAAATCAGCATCCATCGATTTCGACATGATTACCTGTTTCTTGTTGGCGTAATTTGCATTAATCAACTGAATATTGCTTGGAGATATTGGTAATCGACCAGATTTGATTAAAGCCAATAGTTTTTCTTTCTGGCTTTCCAGCTGGTCACCAGGATAGATTGCAAAAATCTTAATGGTTCCTTTCTTCCAATCAGGATGTCCTTGAATGATATAGGCCAAAAGAATCATCAAGTTTGCATTTTCCAAATCGTTGGCGCCAATCCAAACATGAATTTCTTTCTGATATCCAAATCCTTTATAGGATGTATTCAAAATACAAACATCGAAATGGGTAGATTCAAGCAGTTTGTAATTGTCAATCACATAATTCAACCTTTCCGGTTCGGTTCTCGAGAATTCGAAAAGTATGGTGTTGTAACCGTGTCCGGATATTCCTGATAACTGCATTACCTGGGCAATTGCTGAAGTCATGGATGGAGAAATAATTGTATCGAGATAAACCCGGTTTTTACTTCCCGAAGCCAGGTTAATCAACTTGTTCATTACCTGTTTCGATTCTTCATTGGTTTTCTCGTTTAAGAATCCTTCCAGGAAATGAATATAGGTTCCAAAACCATATTTGTAGGAAATCCACCTTAATAAATCGAATGCTGATCTGCGCTTGAATGAATCTTGAGAAATACAAATGGCAAATGGTCTCCAACTTAACTCACGATCCCCTTTTTCGGCACGTTGAGCAAAAATTTGCAGGTGACGACTCAACTGGAAAACTACTCCACGGAAAAGTTTTGCCAAACCTCTGTGCTCTTTAGTTGTTACATTAATTCCATAGTAAATCCCACCCATTATCATTAATGACAAGATGGCATAAGTCATATTCATTTGAAACATGATCCAAACCGAAAGAACTGCTCCCATTAGAGATAAATACCACTTGGAACGGAAGGTTGGACGGTATGAAGGATCGGCTGCAAAATGCTCAAGGAAGGAGATGATACAAATGGCACCATAGGTTACCATGAAGAACATGGAAATAATTTGAGCTACAAAATCAACATCGCCAATAAATACAAAAACGAATGCGATGGCAATGGAAATCACCGATGCATTAATGGGTTCGTTGTTTTTCTTACTTTCTGATTTTAACCATTTGTTCAATCCTTTTTGAGGGAAAATATCGTCTAAACCAATTGCCTGTAATGTTCTTGGCGCAACCATAATTGAACCCAATGCTGAAGATAAGGAAGCTGCAGCTAATCCAATTGGAATAATTGGACCCCAAATGGCAATTTTTCTCATGATTAACTGATCGCTAGCCAAGTCTTCAGGACTGGCAGATACGGTAAATTTATAAGCTGCCCAAATGTATATTAACAATCCTCCGACGGTCGCCCAAATGGTTCCTCTAGGTATCGATTTTCTAGGATTTTTTAAATCTCCGGAAAGACCTAAGCCAGCTGCCAAACCTGTAAAGGCAGGAAAAACAATGGTGAATACATAGAAGAAGCTCTTTGGATTTTCAACAGTAGCATCCAAAACCATTTCTGTTGGTGCATTTTCTGGAGTTCCGATAAAGAACATGACCAATGAAAGACCTAAAGTTGCTACCACAACATACAAAGCTTTCATTCCCATGTTTGCTCCGCGGTAGAGAAATAAACCAGCCAAAAGGGTCATGGTGGGAATACTAATGGCTCTTTTATCGTAAATTAAAATGCCATAATTGTCGGCGAGCCATTGAATTGCAGGGTCAAAAGCTTCGGCAAATGCAATCACATAAAAGGCCACCGAAATTGCCTGCGAAAGATAGAGAGTAATTCCAATTGCGGCACCAATGTTTAATCCAAACGATCGGGAAATGATGTAGTAGGCTCCACCCCCTAATACTTTTTGGTTGGTTGCAATCTCAGCAACTGCCATTGCTGTAGGAATGGTAATTAAATGACCTAAAATAATGATTCCAATTACTCCAATAAATCCAACATTACCAACAGCCCAACCGAAACGAAGGAACAAAATTGCTCCTAAAATGGTTGAGATGGCAGTTAGGAAAACTGGCATGGTGCCAAAATTGGCTTTGTTTTTCAGTAAATTATCGGGCATAGTTAAATTTCTTTAGTCTCTTTTATCAAAGTGCTAAATATAGTTAATCGAAATTGATAATGAATACTACAGGTTTGAAAGATGTGATGAGACTTGTGATTTTAACAATTCTATGTTCTTATTATTTTGGTGATATATGATTTTACCATCCTTATCAAGTAAGAATGCATTAAATCCTCTATCCAGATATCGCACCACTTCAATGTTTTGGTTCAAGCTTCCAATTTCAATGCAATTCAATTCAGGTCTTGGCTCAGGATGCCAAGCTCTGGTGTCTGTGGTTCCCGGAATCCTTACCCTGGCATATGATGAGTATCTTATGATGTTAACGACTTCCAGGGATGGAAAAGAACTTGTAATATCTTTGATCCCATCATAATATTCTTGAGCTCGATCAGGAAACCAGCATCTCCAAATGTATAGCAATATAGGTTTTCCTTTATGTTGAGAGAGCTGATATTCTTTGCCATCTAGAGTTTTTGACTTGATTTCAGGAAACTGTCCTTTATTTTGAAGCGTTTCAATAATATTAACCCTCTTTTGCAAATTGTTAACGTATAAACCATTTGGATTGGCCAGTTTTAAGGTTTTCAATTGCTCTTTTACATACTCCAGGCTACGTTTTGCAGCAAAATATTCTTCGTAAATCAGATAAGCAACAACTGGGGAAGATGCATATTTGTAAAAATATTCGTCTTTGAATTTGTTTAATCTTGCATATTCCTTCATGAATTGATTTTTTTTAACCGAATCGGATTGTATTTCCGGAATTTCCAGGTTTTCAGCGATTTTTAATTTTTGCTTGTTGTTTTCGGCTAGTTTTGCTTGAAAATCTTCATATCTGTCTTGGGCAGGAGATCCTTTTAATTTGCCAATCAGAAATTTGTGGTTCATATCCTTTTTGTGAACAAACAGGCTCATTTTCGTTGGAGACAGAAATACTTTTCCAGCTCTTCGCCCAGCAAGTTTGAATTCGGCAATAAATGCTTGTTCACATGGTGATTCAAATTTAAATTCTCCGTTAGTGGTTTTAACAGAATCAATTAATTCTTTTGTTTCGCCATCATACTTGTACAGGTAAATGTATTCTTCCTGAAGTCCACCAATCATACCTTGCAGGGTAAAGGATTTCTGTGCACTGGCAGGGATTATTGAAATCAATGCAAATAGAAAAAGCCAAAATACTTTAGTCATTGTATATGTGTTTAGGTGTTAATTTAAAAATTAAAGATAACAATAATCAGTTGTAATCATAAGCATTGACAAACGATTAAAGTTGAAATTGCATGATAGTATTCGTAAATTATAATGGTGACTTATAAGCTAAAATCGAAATCATGAAGAAAGTAACTGTATTAGGAGCCGGCTTGGTTGGGAAACTAATAGCAATTGATTTAAGCGAATCTTTTGCTGTAACCGCAATTGATCATGATGCAAATGCATTGGAACAATTGGCAAGGCATTCAAAAATTAAAACCAAGAAAGCCAATTTGTCTATTGAAGGCACTGTTCGGAAGTTAGTTGCTGATTCGGATTTGGTAGTTGGGGCTGTACCCGGAAGTATGGGCTTTAATGTAGTTCGGGAAGTAATTGAAGCTGGAAAAAACATGGTAGATATTTCCTTTTTTCCTGAAGATGGTTTCGAATTGGATGATCTTGCCAAAAATAATAACTGCTGTATTGTTACGGATTGTGGTGTTGCCCCTGGAATGGGTAATTTGATTTTAGGATACCATAATGAAAAGATGAAGGTGCAAAGTTTTAAATGTCTTGTTGGTGGCTTGCCTTTCAAAAGAGAGTGGCCATGGGAGTATCGGGCAGTTTTCTCTCCAATTGATGTGATTGAGGAATATACAAGGCCTGCCAGATATGTTCAAAATGGTGATATTGTTATTCGGGAGGCATTGTCGGATCCGGAATTGATCTACTTTGAAAATATTGGAACGCTTGAGGCATGGAATTCTGATGGATTGCGAAGTCTGATTAAAACCATGAATGTTCCCAATATGATTGAAAAAACCTTGCGCTATCCTGGAACCATTGAGTACTTGAGGGTATTGAGGGATACAGGTTATTTTTCTCATGAGAAGATTAATATTGATGGTGTGAAAATCAAGCCAATTGATTTGACTTCAAAATTGTTATTCTCGAAATGGAAGTTGAAGCCGGGAGAGAGAGAGTTTACGGTGATGCGGGTAGAGGTAAATGGTTTACAGAATGGATTAAACAAAAGCCTTGTATACGATTTGTTCGATGAGTTTGATGAAGAAAAAGGATTTACATCTATGGCGCGGACTACAGGATATGCCTGTACCGCAGTTGCCAATATTTTGCTGAAAGGCAAATACTCTCGTAAGGGTATCAATCCGCCAGAGTTTCTAGGGAAAGATTCTGATTGCTTTCATTTTGTATTTGAGTACTTGAAAGAAAGAGGAGTTGTTTACAAAGTAAATATGAATAAATGAGCTGAACTCATTTAAAATTCAAGTTTTAATGTTTTTAGTTGAACTTTCAACATCGAAACTTCATGTTTCAACATTAAAACATCAGTTATCAATATTGAAACCTCAAAAAATAATGTTAAAACCTCAGCTTTTAACGCTGAAACATCATGTTAACAAGTAGAAAGCTTAACTTTTAATATTAAAATTTGATGTTGAAACGGTTCAAATATTACAGATAATCCAATGATGAATCTTCAATTTTTGCAAAAGGAGCAACGGCACGCTTGTATATTCCTTGTACATAGGCAATGGCCATACCGTAATTGGTAACCGGAATTCCGGCATCAATGGCAGGTTGTAATCTGTTGCCCAATTGTTTTGGGGTAATCATACATCCACCACACTGAATGAGCAATGCATAATCCGACATTTCGCCCGGAATTTCATCCAAACCTGCAATGACAACAAATTCAAGTTGTTTACCCGTGTAATTTGAGATCCAGCGAGGAATTTTTACTCTGCCAATATCATCACAGGAAGTATGGTGCGTACAACTTTCCAGAAGAAGAATTTTGTCTCCATCTTTCAGTTCCGAAATTTTTGGCGTTCCCTGGAGGTAGGCAGAAAAATTGCCCTTGAAATGAGCCAGCATAATACTAAAACTGGTCAAAGCAATGTCAGAAGGGATAGAAGCTCCAGCTTTTAGGAATACCTGGCTATCGGTAACAACGAGTTTTGGTTTGATTGCGGTTTTTCGAAGGAATGCATCCACTTCACGCTCTTTCAGTACGATACAGATGGCATCGTTGTCCAGAATATCACGAATGGCTTGTACCTGTGGTAGAATCAATCGTCCTTCAGGAGCTTCAATGTCAATAGGAGTAATTAAAAGAACAATATCACCATAGGAAATCAAATCGCCAAGAAGCGATGGGGTTGTAAATGCTGATTCAGGAATGGTTTTTTTGATGCTCTTTACGATAGGTTCAATATCTCCGTTAAGCGAATTGAAATGCAAAACTTCCTTTGCTCCAGCTTCAGTTAATTTTTCTAAAGTTTCCTGATGCAATAGTTCTAAATCCTCCTTATTGTGAATGGCGATAAAAGGAACATCCTGTTTCCTGAACTTTTCAATTAAGCCTTTTTCAAAATCACCAAATGTATTTTTGGTAATGACCAAAATGGCCAAATCGATGGTTTTAATGGCCTGATTGGTTTTAAGGATTCGCTTTTTCCCCAATTCACCTGTATCATCAATTCCGGCAGTATCGATAAGTATAACTGGACCAAATCCTGTGATTTCAAAGGATTTTTTTACCGGATCGGTGGTAGTACCTGCAACATCAGAAACAATGGCAATATCCTGACCCGCAAGGAAGTTGATTAATGTACTTTTCCCGTTATTTCTTCTACCAAAAATTCCAATATGTGGACGACGTTCTCTTCCCATGTTTTACAGTGATCAGTTACCAATGAACAGTTTTCAGTTATTTCGTATTAATTGTGTCGCTTAAAATGAATCCTAATTTTAATAATTCTTCAGGAGTGATCAGCTCTTTTAGTTTGTCATTCGAAAGCATTTCAAGCTTGTTGTTGGCTTCTAGTATTGTACAAGAGTTTTTCTTCATCTCCTTGGCCAGTTTTGTAGCCTCGTGATATCCGATATATGGAGAAAGGGCTGTGGCTACCGAAGGATTGTAAAGCACATTTTCTTCAGTTAAATTTGACTGTATCTCTAGTTCTTTGAATAGATTCCCGGCAAGTGTGTTGTTTGCAGCAATCAGCAATTTGATGCTATCCAATAAGGCATGACCAATAGAAGGCAAATAAGCATTTAACTCCAGGCAGCCTTGTCCCGAGAGATTGCTAATCATTACATCGTTGGCATACACTTTATGAGCGGTGCTGATTACAAATTCGGGAATTACAGGATTTACTTTTCCTGGCATAATGGAACTACCCACTTGTTTTTGAGGCAAGTGAAGCTCGCGGTTTTGAAAAAGATCCGATCCTAAAAGTCGAAGGTCGGCAACCATTTTTTCCAAATTTACAGCATGTGCTTTCAATGTTGCATGAACTTCAACAAATCCATCCTGGTTGGCTGTTGCATCCGATAAATTTTCGGAACGAGTAATTGGTAAACCTGTCAGCCTGCGCAGATTTGGTACCACTTCCATAATGAAAAATCGTGGTATGGATAAACCTGTTCCTATGGCACCACCACCAAGATTCACCTCCTTAATTCTTTCGAAACACTTGGAAACTCTCCACCAGTCTCGCGACAAGGCATTGTTGTATGTGCTAAACAATTTATCGTACGAGGATGGCACAGCAGCCTGCATTTGAGTGTACCCAATTCGCAATACGTTTCGGTAATTGCTTTCTGTTTTTTCCACCTGTAAACGCAAGTTGTTTATAGACTCTTCCAAGTCCTGAAGCAAACGAATTGCCGCAACTTTTAACGAGCTTGGAATTACATCATTGGTAGATTGGAACACATTGGCATGTTCGAAAGGATCCACTTTATTGTAATCGCCACAATTTTCGCCAATTTGTTGCAAAGCCCTGTTGGTGATGATCTCATTTATATTCATGTTGATGCTGGTTCCGGCACCTCCCTGTATGGCCGGCACAATGAAATGATCAAAATGCTCTCCCAGGTTTATTTCATCTGCAGCATCGTTTAAGTTTTCAATCAGATTTTTATCCAACAATTCAAAAGGAAATTCCTGGTTTGGGAACTTACGATCGATTCCCTTCAGAAAATCAAGGTAAGTTTTGTAACAGGCTTGTTTTACAAGTCCAACAGCCATATACCATTCTTTATGAAATTGGGTGTTGTCTGGAAAATTCTCCTTTGCACGAAGGGAATGAATTCCCCAAAGTGCATCTTTTGGAATCTCTCTTTTACCAATAAAATCTGATTCAATTCTCATGATTAATTTGCTGATTTGGTATATGCTTTTACATCTTCAACACTAATGCTTTCCTGTCCAAGAATAATTAATCGCTCGATAATGTTTCTAAACTCACGAATATTACCGGTGTAATTGATCTTTTTTAGCTCTTCAATTGCAGCTTCATCAATTCTTTTTACTGGCAAACCCATTTCACTACAAATCATATCAATAAAATGATTGGCAAGCAGAGGTATGTCATCAATTCTATCGTTCAAAGAAGGAACTTCGATCAAAATCACGCTTAAGCGATGATACAAATCCTCACGGAAATTGTTGTTTTCGATTTCTTCTTTTAAATTTTTATTGGTTGCTGCAATTACACGAACATTTACTTTAATTTCTTTATCGCCACCAACACGGGTAATTCTATTTTCCTGCAAAGCTCTTAATACTTTTGCTTGCGCAGATAAACTCATGTCGCCAATTTCATCCAAGAAAAGAGTGCCTCCATCGGCCAATTCGAATTTTCCTTTTCGCTGTTTATGTGCCGAAGTAAAAGATCCTTTCTCGTGGCCAAACAATTCACTTTCGATCAGTTCAGAAGGAATTGCAGCACAATTTACTTCTATAAAAGGGCTTTTACAGCGATTGCTTTGTTCGTGGATACGATGTGCAACCAATTCTTTACCAGTTCCATTAGGGCCGGTAATTAGAACTCTTGCATCGGTTGGTGCTACCTTATCAATCATCTGATTCACATCCTGAATTGCATCAGCCTCACCAATCATTTCATATTTTTTGCTGACTTTTCTTTTCAGAACTTTGGTTTCTGTAATCAGCTTCGATTTATCCATTGCATTGCGAATGGTAATCAGAATTCTATTCAGATCAAGTGGCTTTTCAATAAAATCGAAAGCTCCTTTCTTAATTGCTTCCACTGCAGTATCGATGTTCCCATGCCCCGAAATCATGATGACCGGAGTGTCGATGGCCAATTCCTGTATTTTGTCCAGCACTTCAATACCATCCATTTGTGGCATTTTAATGTCGCATAAAATCACATCGAATTCATCATTTTTTGCCATTTCCAAGCCAGCAATGCCATCTTCGGCAAGGCTGATGTCGTAGCTTTCATAACTTAGAATTTCTTTCAAAGTATTTCGAATACTTCTTTCGTCATCAATGATTAGAATTTTAGACATAGCTATTTTTTTAATTCTACAGCTGTAACTGTTTTAATTAGTGTTTTTTTCGATGTGCTCAAACAAAGCACCTTCTTTTAAAGCATATGATGATTGGTACAATTTACTAAAACCAGCTTCTTTTACCAGATGATTGATAAAAATACTTGCCACCACCATCAACTCAACTCGAACAGGATCCATACCTTTCATTACCTTTCTTTCTTCCAGGCTTGAGTTTAAAAAACTTTGATGCAGGCGGAAGAAATCTTTTAGCTTGATCTCGAATTGAGATTCGGGCAATCCATTTGTTTGATAGCCATCAGCCAAAAGGATTTGTTTGAAAGTATCAAATGATCCGGATGAACCGATTAAGGTTTTTACATTGTGAAGATCCAGAGCCTCAAATAAGTCGGGCAATTGCTCTTTTAAATACTCATCTACCTTGGCGATATCGCCTTTTGTCATTGGATCCGAAGGCGCAAACATTTCGAGCAAACGGGTCATACCTAGTGGATAACTTTTTTTCCAGAATACTTTTTCGTTGTTGGCAATAATAATTTCATTGCTACCACCTCCAATGTCCAGAATAGCAACGGCTTCATGATTTAATTCAACAGCATTTTTTGTTCCTGTATAAATCAAATCAGCCTCACGTTCACCGGAAATGATCTCGATGTTTACCTGATAGTTCTCTTCAATTAATCGGACGAACTCTTCACCATTAACAGCTGATCGAATTGCTGAAGTAGCGAATGCAATTTTCTCGCTAGCATTATATTCTTTTGATATGCGATTCATTTCATCAAATGCATTTCTTGCTCTTTGAATCGCTTCTTCGGTTATTTTATTTTGATTAATTCCGCCCTTGCCAATTTTGGTAGGGTACTTTGAACGGTGTAGGATGTTAGGATGTTTCCCTTCGCTCCATTCTGCTACCAATAAATTAAATGTATTGGTTCCTAAATCAATTACAGAAATCCGTTTCTTTTGCATATATAAAGGTTAAAGTTTTAAGTGAAAGCAATCTAAGCTAACTTATAGGAATAGATTCATTATCGAAGATAGTAAAATCTTTGTTTAAGAATAATAACTTTTGTCAATGTCTTGTAAATACTGATGAAAGACATGTTTTTGGTTCTTCAAAAACTATGCCTAATTTAAAGTTTATGAAAAATGCCTCGTGAAGAGGCATTTTCTATAATCGATACAACAAATGTTAGTTGTGATATCTTAACCACTTCCAAATTTCTTTGTAGGAAACTTTCTTTCCATACATTAATATACCTGTTCGATATATTTTGGCTGCTATCCATGTAATTAATAGGAATGTGCCGATTAGTAGCGTCATGGAAAGTAGCAATTCCCAAATTGGAACACCAAAAGGAATTCTTACCAACATTACAATAGGTGAAGTAAAAGGAATAATTGAACCCCAGAAGGCCAAACTACTCTCTGGATTTTTTGCCACAGCAAAACCAATGTACAAGGCAAGAATTAATGGAATTGTAATAGGAAGCATAAACTGTTGGGTTTCCGTTTCATTGTCAACGGCACTACCAACTGCAGCAAATAGTGCTGAGTACAATAAATATCCTCCTAAAAAGAAGAAGATAAATGCGCCAACAATACCAGCAACATAGGCAAGATCGAAAGTTCCCAGAATATCCTGAGCCATTTTTAACTGACCGGCATCTAAAGAAGCTGCACCTGCAGGTAGTTCAGCTACCGACTTTGCCTGTTGCAGGGCTTCCATGTCAACGCCTGGCAGAACTAATGCTGAACCAACCGTAATAATGATGCCAGTTAATACAACCCACATTATGAATTGGGTCAACCCAACCATTGCAACGCCAACAATTTTCCCCATCATCAGTTGGAATGGCTTAACTGATGATATAATCACCTCGACAATACGATTGCTTTTCTCTTCGATTACCCCTCTCATTACCTGAACACCATACATGAAAATAAACATGTAAATGATGAAACTGGCAGCAAAGCCAATTCCCATTGCAATTTCGGTAGAGCTTTGTTTAATTTCTCCACCTTCGCCAAATTTAATGGTTCGCATAGAGATAGGCGTTCTGGTTGCAGCAAGTTTTTCTTCCAAATCAGGCATATTTGCTTCTGCAATAATTTTCGATCGCTTCATTTTTTCAATATGTTGCCTGATTTGTCTTCCAACATTTGATTTGACTTCGATCGTAACTTGTTTGTGCGAGAACAATTCTGCGGTTTTGGTTTGCAGAATGTTTTTAGGAATTACCAAAATGGCATAATATCCTTTCTTTTCCATACTACTTTTTACCTCCTCGAAAGAGGCATTTTGCAAGTAGTTGTATGTGGTGAATTCGCTACTTTTAACAGGTTCTACCAATTCCGATTCGTTTAAAACGGCAATGGTTCTCTTTTCAGTATCATCTTTCAACATCATCCAAATCATGAAGGCATAAATTCCTGCAATCAACAATGGAGTAAGAAAGGTAAGAATCAGGAATGACCTTTTCTTTACGCGAGAAAGGTATTCTCTTTGTATAATGATAAATATCTTGTTCATTTTGTAAATCTTGTGCTTAGATGGTTTTGCTTTCTTTTACAACTCGAATGAAAATATCATTCATGTTAGGAATGATTTCCCGGAAGGAAACAATGTTCAGATAGGGCAGTAGCTGTTCTAATAATTCATTAGAAGTAGATCCGTTATTTAATTTGATCTTAAGCGTATTGAATTCAATTCCCTTTGCTTGATCAATAATTTCAAAATCAGCTTTAAGAACTTGATCCAGTTTGTCGAATTCACCTATGTAGTTAATCTCGTAGGTGTTGGTTCTGTATCTTTTTTTGATTTGCTCAACAGGACCATCAAGAATTTTTTCTGACTTGTTGATAAGTGCAATGTGATCGCAGATTTCTTCGACTGAACCCATATTATGAGTAGAAAATATGATGGTAGCGCCTTTATCTCTTAATTCAAGGATTTCTTTTTTCAACAAATTGGCATTGATAGGATCAAAACCACTGAAGGGCTCATCAAAAATCAATAGCTCAGGCTCGTGAAGAATGGTAACAATAAACTGTACTTTTTGAGCCATCCCTTTTGATAGCTCTTCAACCTTTTTATCCCACCAAGGTAAAATGTCAAACTTATCGAACCAGGCTTTCAGTTTCTTGGTGGCTTCCTTTTGGCTCATACCCTTTAACTGTGCAAGGTAAACAGCTTGCTCGCCAACTTTCATTTTCTTATATAAACCTCTTTCTTCAGGAAGGTAACCAATGCGTTTTACATCTTCAGGTTTTAATGGCTGTCCGTTAAAAAACACCTCACCAGCATCGGGACCTGTAATTTGGTTGATGATACGAATTAATGTTGTTTTACCAGCTCCATTTGGACCAAGTAATCCAAATATGCTGCCTTTCGGAACAGATATGCTTACCTTGTTAAGTGCTTTATGTCCTGCATATTGCTTAACAACGTCTTTTGCTTCGAAAAATGTCATGAATTATAGTTTTGGTTAGTGACACTCTATTAAGAACTGAAATCTAAAGTACACAATTTATAATGATGTCTTCATAAAAAATCGATATAAAGAAGATGATACAAGTTTTAACTTGTTTTTTTATCGATATAAAATTAAGACAAAAATAAACCCCGACATTTTTGCCGGGGTTGATCATTATATTTTCACTTCTATTCGAAGAAGTTTCTTACTTTTTTGAAGAAGCTTTTTTCTTGTGATGTAGGTTTTGGCTTGAATGATTCCGAGTTTTGAAGTTTCTCTAAAACCTTTTTCTCTTCCTTAGTCAAATTGTTTGGAACCCAAACGTTAATTTTAACCAATAGATCTCCTCTGCCGTATCCATTTACATCAGGAAGACCTTTTCCTCTTAAACGTAAAATCTTACCGGGCTGAGTACCTCCATCAATTTTCACTTTCACCTTGTTTTCGATAGTAGGAATCTCAACTGCAGTTCCTAAAATTGAATCAGGGATACTAATGAACAGGTTGTAAAGCAAGTCGTTTTCATCGCGAACCAATTCTGGATGCTCTTCTTCCTGAATCAGAATTAACAAGTCGCCATTAATACCACCACGACGAGCAGCATTACCTTTTCCACTAACCGAAAGTTGCATTCCTTCAGCAACACCGGCAGGAATGTTAATTGAGATTACTTCTTCGTCACGAACAATACCTTCACCAGCACAACTTGAACATTTGTTGGTAATCATCTTACCTTCGCCGTTACAAGAAGGACAGGTTGATGCCGTTTGCATTTGACCTAAGATGGTATTCTGTACTCTGGTAACTTGTCCGGAACCATTACAGGTAGAGCAAGTTGAGAAAGAAGAACCATCTTTAGCTCCTGAACCATTACAAGAGTTACACTCAACGTATTTTTTAACTTTAATTTTCTTCTCAACACCTTCGGCAATTTCCTTTAAAGTTAATTTTACTTTCACTCTCAGGTTACTACCACGGTTTACTCGACGAGAACTGCGGCCACCGCCACCAAATCCTCCTCCGAAGAAAGATCCTCCACCGAAAATATCTCCAAAGTGAGAGAATATATCTTCCATGTTCATTCCGCCGCCGAAACCACCGCCGGCAGCTCCGCCCATTCCGGCATGACCAAATTGATCGTAACGTTGACGCTTTTCAGGATTACTTAAAACTTCATAAGCTTCTGCAGCTTCTTTAAAGTTTTCTTCAGCCTGTTTATCATCAGGGTTTTTATCAGGGTGAAACTGAATCGCCTTCTTACGATATGCTTTTTTTAATTCGGCTTCCGAGGCAGATTTTGATACCCCTAATACCTCATAATAATCTCTTTTCGACATCTTTTTTTCAACTTAGAATTAGGAATCAGAGAATTATTCTCCTACAACAACTTTTGAGAAACGAATCACTTTTTCATTTAAAGTGTATCCTTTTTCAACACAATCAACAACTTTACCTTTCATGTCCTCTGAAGGAGCAGGAATTTTTGTGATTGCTTCGTGAATGTCGGTATCAAATTCTGTATTAATTGCTTCAATCTCTTTAACTCCATTTTGCGAAATGAAATCTTTGAAATTGTTGTAAATCAAGTGAACACCTTCTTTTAAAGCTTCTACATCTTTTGCTTCATCGATAGATTGTAGTGCTCTTTCGAAGTTATCCATTACAGGAAGAACATTAACAAGAATTTTTTCACCTGCCGATTTGGTAAGCTCCATTTTCTCTTTTAAAGTTCTTTTTCTATAGTTGTCGAACTCAGCGGATAAACGCATGTATTTGTCGTTGATATCCTGAAGTTTTGCTCCAAGTTCTTCTATTTCGTCAGCTTTTTTCTCTTTAGCTGATTTCTTTTTTTCTTTCTTTTCAGCCTTTGGTTCTTCTTTTACCTCTTTCTCCTCAACTGGCTGTTCTACTTTGGTTTCCAAATCCTTTTCTTCCAATTCTTCTTTTTTTGATTTGCTTGTATCTTTTGTCATTTTTCAATGATTTTTTGCGTTCTAAATTAACAAGGCAGAAGTAAACAAATAACCTGCCAATTTGTGCCTTTACGACAAATTGGCACAAAGATAGAATTTGAAACTGTAATAATTTCCTTTTTCATGTCTTTTCGTACAGATAATTATACAATTAGCTGATGGCAAAAAATATGGGAAGTTACTGTCATGATGAATTTTTATAAGAAATATCTTTTAATTATATTTAGTATACGTTACATTAACGTGAGTTCGATATAACTTTCTGTGGATAGAATTTTAAGTCGAACTCACGTTATTATTAATACTTATGGAAATTAAAATTGACACCAGTGATTTTTGCATTCGACTATACAAGGATGTTGTATACCTAAAGGTTGTAGGGATGCAGGATCAGGAGGCCGTTGATTTTTTTATCAAAGCAATTGATGATATGCTTGAAAAGTATCCGAATAAGAACTTTTCATCAATTTGTGATCTCACAGAATTAATTCTTTCCAGTCCAAAACTTGCACGACAGGTTAATGGGGCAATCAAAAAAATAAGTGGTTCGCTTAATTATGAGTACAATGCGGTAATTGTTCAGCCTAAGTTTATACAAATTATTCAAGCTTATATATTTTCATTTTATATGAATAATACCAATGTAAAAACACAAGTGTTTAGAGACGTACAAAAAGCATTTCATTGGTTGGATGAGAAAGGGTATCATACAGAAGAATTGAAAGAATTTTTATTGATTCAGTCAAAATAAAAGCCGATAATCAATGTGAAATTATCGGCTTTTATTTATGTAGGTTTCTTGTTATTATTTTTTCATATTGTGATGAAGAAAATTGTCTAAGTTAGCTCCTCTAAGGTTTTTAGCAAGAATAATACCATTGCCATCAATTAGGAAATTGGCTGGAATGGAATTAATTCCAAACTTGTTGGAAGTAGGAGAGTGCCATCCTTTTAATTCACTCACGTGATATTTCCAATTCAATTTATCTTTAGAAATGGCTGCTTTCCAGCTGGCTAACTTTTTATCCAAAGAAAAGCTATAGATTTCGAATCCACTGCCATTTTTGAACTCAGCGTTTTTAAATTGATTGTATGCATTTACGAGAATTGGATTTTCTGCTCTACATGGAGGACACCACGATGCCCAAAAATCAACCAATACAAGTTTACCTTTTAAATCGCTTAATTTTAAGTTTTTTCCATCGATTGATTTTGCAACAATATCAGGAAGTTTATCTCCAACATTAAATCCTTCTTTGGCTCCTTTCGATTTATCGCCAGCATAGGCTGAAATTGAAAATAAAAATGCCAGCAGTAGAAATGTATATTTAAACTTTTTCATACGTATTTTAATTAACCATTAATAATCTGTCTAATTTGTAGAACCAAAATAGATATATCCAATTATTTAATCTGTTAAAGAATAGTTAATTAACAATTCTTTTGATATTTGCTCCAATGGCATTCAATCTTAAATCAATATTTTCGTACCCCCTGTCAATCTGGTCGATATTGTGAATTGTACTCTTTCCTTCGGCCGATAAGGCAGCAATTAATAAGGCAACTCCTGCACGAATATCAGGTGAGACCATGGTGGTTGGGCGCAATTGGTTTTCCTGATTTAAACCAATTACAGTGGCACGGTGTGGATCACAAAGAATAATTTGCGCACCCATATCAATTAACTTATCGGTAAAGAACAAACGACTTTCGAACATTTTTTGGTGAATCAGCACGCTTCCTTTGGCTTGTGTGGCAACTACAAGGAAAACACTCAATAAATCAGGTGTAAGTCCAGGCCAAGGAGCATCAGCAACAGTTAGAATCGAACCGTCGATAAAGGTCTCGATTTCGTAATTTTCCTGTTTAGGGATAAAAATATCATCTCCTCTAAGTTCCATTTTTATTCCTAGTCGTTTAAAGGCATCAGGAATCATTCCCAACTCTTTATAGGCAACATCTTTAATGGTGATTTCAGATTTTGTCATGGCAGCTAAACCAATAAAACTACCAATTTCAATCATATCTGGCAGGATTTTGTGTTCGCACCCACCTAGTTTTTGAACGCCTTTAATCTCAAGTAGGTTGGAGCCAACTCCAGTTATTTTTGCTCCCATTGAAATTAACATTCTACACAATTGTTGGATGTATGGTTCGCAGGCAGCATTGTAAATTGTTGTGGTTCCTTCTGCCAAAACAGCAGCCATAATAATATTGGCAGTTCCTGTAACCGATGCTTCATCAAGAAGCATGTAGGTACCTTTTAGTTTTTTTGCTTCAACGCGATAGAAATTTTCACCTTGATTAAAATTGAATTCAGCACCTAGTTTTTGAAATCCAATAAAGTGGGTGTCTAATCTTCTGCGACCAATTTTATCACCACCTGGACGAGGAATGTATCCTTTTCCGAATCGAGCCAAAAGAGGGCCGATAATCATGATGGAACCACGAAGGGAGGATCCTTTTTTAACAAATTCAGGCGAATTTAAATACTCTAAATCTACATTTTCGGCTTTAAAAGTATAACTGTTCTTTGATTCTTGAGAAACCTGAACTCCTAAATCTGATAAAAGTTCAATTAATTTATTTACATCAAGAATGTTGGGTATGTTATGGATTGTAACTTTTTCGTCGGTTAATAATGTTGCACAAAGAATTTGTAAAGCTTCATTCTTTGCTCCCTGTGGAGTTAGTTCACCTTTTAGTGGTTGACCTCCAATTATTTCGAAAGTGCTCATTTGGTCTGTGTTTTGGTGTGAATGATAGCTTAAAGATAACCATAAAAGCGAAGGAAAAAACGGAAATATTAAGCTTGTTGAATAAAAAAACCGGTTAAAAAACCGGTTTTCTGTAATTATCTATTTTTGTTGTGTTTGCGATGATCGTTTCGATGTCCGCCAGTATGCTTTTTGCGTGGCTTATTTTTCTGCGAGAAATCTTTATCTCTTGCTTCGCGTAACTTCAATTCTTCAGGAATTGTAAGTTGTCCTTCAGAAAGCTCTATGATATCTTGAAAAATCTTATCATCAGGTACACTGTCCTTGTTCCAGTTGATGAAAGACTTTTTCATATGATTTGCAATCATTAAAATCAAAGCATCTTTTTCCTTTTGTTCTTCAATTTCGATTGCCTTAGCAATTAAAGATTCAATTGTTTTACCGTAGTGGCGGTACTTAATTCGTTCGTTTTTATATGGAACCTTTTTAGGTTTCTCAGACAATTTTTCTTTTGTAGGAGTTTCAAAAGGAGAATCAATATCCAATTTAAAATCTGACATCAAAGCAAGATGATCCCAAAGTTTATGTCTGAAATCGCTAACATCTCTTAGGTGTGGATACATGTTACCCATAACAGCGATAATGCTTTTGGCTACTTTATTTCTTTCGTCTCTATCTTCCACACTTAGAGCAAAGTCAACCATTTTCTGAACGTTTCGCCCATATTCAGGAAGTACAAGGTGTTTCCTGTTCGAATTGTAATCCATTTATTCAGTTGTGTTAATTACGGTAATCAATTTCTATTATATAAAAGGTAATCTGCGTTGATTCAACACAATACATACCAAAATAAAATTGAAGTCTGTTTCTTAATAATTCGTAGTGACTATTTCTGATTTGTCGCTTATTTTATTGAAGTAAATAAGAGTTTTAAACGTTTCGTTTTTGGTAATCGACAAACTTAGAAAGTCTTAGAACTCATTGCAAATGTATATGTTTTCTTTAATCATTACAAATTGTGAGAGAATTATCCTACAATTTTAAGTTTCGCAAATTTAAGTAGCAATTGTTTTTGTCCAACGGTTTTAAAGAAGACGGTTGCTTTAATATTTGGTTTACTTCCTTCCAATTGTAACACTTTTCCTTTTCCAAATCGTTGGTGTTCAACTACCATTCCTGGTTGAATTGAATCAGGATCCGAAGGGGTGAAGTTTGGGTCGGCGTTTTGATTGCTACTTTGCTTGATACGTGAAACTGGTTGATTTAGTTTGGGTTTAGCCGAAAAACTTCTTTTTTGTTGAAATCTACTTGGTGAATTAGGAACTTCGAATTCAGTTGTGCTTTGGTAATTGTCACGACCATTTCCAGAGAATTCTGGTTCTTGTTCATATGTATATTCAACAAACCTTTCGTCAATTTCACGAATAAATCTACTTGGTCGGGGATAACTCATATTTCCCCATTTGTATCTCGATTTTGCGAATGAAAGAGTTGCTTTTTTCTCTGCACGGGTTAAGGCCACATAAAACAACCTTCGTTCTTCTTCGAGCTCTTGTTGGGTACTTGTAGCCATTTGCGAAGGAAACAATTCCTCTTCCAGGCCTACAATGTACAAGTATGGAAATTCCAGACCTTTTGCCGAGTGAATGGTCATCAAGGTCACCTTATCTCGATCTTCATCTTTTTCATTATCCTGATCGGTTAACAAGGCCACATCTTCCAAAAAGTTAGGCAAATGTAATTCGCGCCCTTCTTCCAATGCATTCTGTGTAAATTCCTGGATACCATTTAATAATTCCTGGATATTTTCATGTCTGGATACTCCTTCAGGAGATCTGTCGTTGTATAATTCTTTAATGATTCCGGTTGAGTTGGCAATATTGTTGGCCAAATCGAAAGCGGTTTCAGTTGCCAATTGAGCTTGAAAGCCTTTTATCAAATTGGTAAACTTTGCAATTTTTGAGATTGTACCTGCATTCAATCCATAAGGACGTTCATGTAAGCCGCAAATAATATCCCACATGCTAATCACATTTTGAGATGCAGCATCTTGCAGTTTAGCAATGGTGGTGGCACCAATTCCACGTTTCGGATAATTAATTACCCTTTTTATAGCCTCTTCGTCGTGCGGATTTACAGCCATTCTACAGTAGGCCAAAAGGTCTTTAATCTCCTTGCGTTGATAGAAAGATAATCCACCATAAATTTTATAGGGAAGGTTCAGTTTTCGCAAGGACTCCTCGAAAATTCTCGATTGAGCATTGGTACGATATAAAATTGCAAAATCCTGATATGCACAATGCGAACGCATTCTGGTTTCGAAAATGTCATTCGTAATCAAGTAACCTTCTTCATGGTCGGTTAAAGCTTTTACAATTCTGATTTTATCACCTTCTTCATTATCCGAAAATGATTCTTTTTGAATCTGACCTTTGTTCTTATGAATAATGCTATTAGCAGCATTTACAATATTCTGAGTAGAACGGTAATTCTGTTCCAGTTTGTATAGTTGGTAGTTTGGATAATCGTTTCTAAAGTTTAGGATGTTTTCAATTTTGGCACCACGGAAAGAGTAAATACTCTGAGCATCGTCGCCTACAACGCATACATTCTTGTGTTGCTCTGCCAATTTTTTCACAATTAAATATTGTGCGTAATTGGTATCCTGGTACTCATCTACCAACACGTATTTAAACTTATCCTGATATTTGGCTAATATTTCGGGAAAATCCCGGAACAAGATGTTGGTTTGCAAAAGCAAATCATCAAAATCCATTGCATTGGCCTGTTTACATCTCTGAGAATATCTACTATATATTTCTGAGATTCTTGGTTTTCTTGCTTCTGCATCCGCTTTTTGAGCTTTCGCATTGTTGGCATAGGCTGCAGATGTCACCAAATTATTTTTAGCTGATGAAATGCGATTTTGTACTTCATTAGGCTTGTACACTTTATCATCTAACTGCATTTCTTTGATTATGGCGCGATAAAGATTACGCGAATCTTGAGTGTCGTAAATGGTAAAGTTGGAATCGAAACCTAAATGTTCAGCCTCGTATCTTAAAATTCTTGAAAAAATAGAGTGGAATGTTCCCATCCATAAGCTTTGAGCCTGCTCTTGTCCAACAACATTGGCAATCCTGTCTTTCATTTCGCGTGCCGCCTTGTTGGTAAACGTTAAGGCCAAAACCGAATAAGGACGAACACCCTGATTCAATAAGTGAGCAATTCTGTAGGTAAGTACTCTGGTCTTACCCGATCCGGCACCAGCAATTACAAGCGATGGCCCGGTGTAATTTTCAACAGCTTCTTTCTGAACAGGGTTTAACTCATTCAAATATTCCATTCTAACAATTCTTTATCTGTAAATTTCAAGTGTCAAAAATAACACTTGTATATTAATATTGAATTCTTTTTATGAATTAAGACTTAAGTTATAGCATTTATTGAGGAAAAATAGTCTTGGTATAATGCTGATAGATATTTAAAATTCAATAATAAACCTAGTGAAATTACTGAGAAATTTAAATACTTATCGGTATTAATTGATTAATATGGAAAAAACGGCTTAATTTTTTTTAATATTGTAAATCAAGATAAGCTAAATTAAATGTTCCAAAAAAAGATGATCATCAAATCCGATTTTAGATATTCCATTAAGTTACTTATTGTTTTTGTTGTAATGTTTTCTGCGATTTTAATGGAGAAAGCAAATGCACAGATATCTGCCGGGAAGGCAAGTTATAGAACTCTAACAGAGTATACCAGCACAGCAAACGATTCAGTTTTTGTGTTTTGTGATAATATAGGAACAGGTGTTGGTGAATTGAGAGCTGATTCTCCTGATGGTACAAATGGATGGACATTTGCCTGGACGAAATGGGATGCCACTGTCAATGATTTTATCACCAATTTGGTTACGGAAGCAAATCAGAGTTTCTCCATATTGTCAAATTTAACAGATGGCAGATATCGGGTAGTAATGTCTAAAAGTGGTGAAACTGATGTTACAAGTATTGCATGGGTTTTAAATAATAGCAACGCAGAACCGGTTCTAACCTTAAGCCGAATGAATTGTGATGGGGTGTATTTTTCAGGTTCATTTGCTAAGAAAGAATTGCAATATCAGGATGTTCCAAATGCAAACCAGATAAATGTAAAGGTTGTTGATAGAGTCATATTTTCTCTGCAAAGAAATGGAGAGGAGAAGCAAGGGACTCCACTTGTAGCTTATGATGGATCAGATGAGAATCTTTTCGATAATGAAGAATATGAAGGAGATGAGACTTACCAGTTGGTTGTTACAGATCAATATGCTTGTGATTTTACATCCAATTCAATAGTATCCAATACCTATGTGGTTAAAGCTGATTTTTCTGTTGCTCCAGATTCTGGTGAAGCTCCACTCGAAGATGTGATATTTACGAATAACTCTATTAATGCTACTGATTATAAGTGGTATTTGTATCAGGATTACGATAGATTACCTGAGGGGTTAACAAGTGTTGAAGATAGTTTGTTGACCGATGCGATTTTGCTGGATAAAGATTTAGCTCCTTATACATATCAATATTCAGGAAAGTATTTCGTCAAGCTGATTGTTACGTCGGACAAAGGTCCTGAGGTTTGTCTTGATGAAATGATGCTTAGTACTCCAATTGTTGTAGATACTTCTTTGGTTCAAGTTCCGAATGTATTTACGCCAAATGGCGATGGTAGGAATGACATTTGGAAAGTTAAGACTCAATCCTTGTTTTTGGAAAGCTTTCATGCTATTGTTTTTAACCGATGGGGAAGAGTTATGTATGAATGGAGAAATCCGGAAGAAGGTTGGAATGGAAAAGTAAATGGGAAAATGGCTACACCAGGAACCTATTTTTATGTGATTACGGCTGTAGGAAGAGAAGAACCTCAAAAAAAATATACCAAGAAAGGTTCCTTTATGCTGATAAGGAAATAATAAATACTTGACTTATTAAAAAGAAAAGTCTGGACTTTCGATGAAAAAGGTCTGGACTTTATTTTTATAAGGTCTTTATGTTTTTCAAAAAGATCTTGACTTTCTTTTATAAGATCAAGACCTTTTTTGTTGTAATATTACATTGAACAATTATTCTAAAAAAAACCGTCTCGGAACTGAGACGGTTTAAGGTATATACTTAAAAATACAATTATGCTTCAGCTGTTTCTTCTTCGTAAGCAGCTAGTAATTCTTCCTGAACATCTCCTGGTACTTTTTCGTAACCATCAAATTTCATTGAGAATTGGGCACGACCACCTGTCAATGAACTCAATGATGTTGAATAACGGTTCATTTCCTTCAATGGAACTTTAGCAAGAATTTTCTGGAATCCTTTTTCAGCTTCCATACCCATAATCATAGCTCTACGAGTTTGAAGATCACTCATTACATCACCCATTCTATCTTCAGGAACCAATACTTCTACGTCATAAATTGGCTCAAGAATTTTAGGACCAGCATTTTTAAATGCAGTACTAAATGCATGACGACCTGCAAGTTTAAATGAAATTTCATTTGAGTCTACCGCGTGCATTTTACCATCGTAAACCACAACGCGAATATCACGTGCATAAGAACCGGTTAATGGGCCTTCATCCATTTTTTCCATTACACCCTTAAGGATAGCAGGTAAGAATCTGGTATCAATAGCGCCACCAACAATACAGTTGCAGAAAACCAATTTTCCACCCCAGTCTAGTTCATGTTCTTCAGTACCTCTTAAATTCACTTTAAGTTCTTTGCCATTTACATTGTACATAGCCGGATCTGGCATTCCTTCAGTGAAAGGTTCAATAAGTAAATGAACTTCACCAAATTGTCCAGAACCACCTGATTGTTTCTTGTGGCGATAATCTGCCTGAGCAAGTTTGGTGATGGTTTCACGATATGGAATCTTAGGATCAAGGAATTCAATTTCCATCTTATCATTGTTCAACAATCTCCACTTTAAAGTATTCATGTGGAACTCACCTTGACCGTGAAGGATGATTTGTTTTAACTCTTTCGAATATTCAATAAGAATGGTAGGATCTTCTTCGTGAATACGATGTAATAGTTCTCCTAACCTTTCTTCGTCACCATCTTCCTTGGCTTTAACTGCAGTTCTATATTTTGGTTCCGGGAATTCAATTTCTTTATATGTGAAATCACAATCTTTACCATTTAAGGTATGATTGTTTTTAGTGTTCTTCAATTTAACGGTTGCTCCAATATCTCCTGCAACAAGTTCAGAAACTCTTTCTCTGTTTCTTCCTGCCACCAAATACAATTGAGATAATCTTTCCTTCGTGCCATTGTTGATGTTGTTTAAGTCATCACCTTCTTTAACACTACCAGAAATCACTTTAAAATAACTTACCTCACCAATATGTGGTTCCATTGAAGTCTTAAATACGAATAGTGAAGTAGGGGCATTAACATCACATTTAGCTTCTCTTCCACTTACTGTTGGAATAGCAGGCATTTCTGTAACGAATGGAACGATATTGCCAATAAATTCCATTAAACGGCGTACGCCCATGTCTTTTTTAGCTGAAATACAGAATACAGGGAAAAGATCACCAGCGATCATTCCTTTTTTCATTCCTTCGCGCATTTCATCTTCGGTAAGAGTTCCCTTATCGAAGTATAATTCCATAAGAGCTTCATCATTTTCAGCAGCCGATTCTACAAGTTCATTATGCAGTTCGTCAGCTTTTTCTTTTTCCGAATCAGGAATATCTAAAATCTGAGGTTCTCCACCTTCTGGTCCCCACTGGTACATTTTCATTTTAAGAACGTCTACAACCGCGTTAAAGTTTACGCCAACGTTTACGGGGTACTGTACAATCGAAACTTTGCTGCCAAAATTAGTCTTTGCTGATTCTATTGATTGTTCAAAATTCGCTTTGTCGTGATCCAATTGATTCACTACAAAGATTAGAGGAGTGTTTAATGCAGCTGCCCTTCTACCAATAATTTCGGTACCAACCTCAACCCCATGTTGGGCATTGATAAGCATTAAGCCAGTGTCAGTTACATTTAAAGCGGAAATTACACCCCCAGAAAAGTCGTCAGCACCTGGAGTATCAATAAAATTGATTTTCTTTCCTAACCATTCTGTATACAATACCGTTGAGAATACAGAGTTACCATATTCGTGTTCTACATGATTGTAATCAGAAACGGTGTTATTATCTTCCACGTTTCCGCGTCTTGTAATAACACCGCCTTCAAACAACATAGATTCGGCAAGGGTAGTTTTACCCGAGCCGGCGTTGCCAATGAGGGCGATGTTCTTAATTTCGTTTGATTGATACACTTTCATAATTGTATTTTTTTGGGTTTATATAAAATAAGTATCAAAAACCGGGTGATAGGTTAGTGCCCGGCTTTAGGTTTTAAGGCTTACCAAATTAATTAACTTTTTAATAAGATACAATATGCATTAGATCAATTTGTGGAAAATAATTGACATGCAGGAATTTTGGTCGTATTTTTGTCTTTATCCCGCCATTTTTCTAAGAAAGATAGAGGTAAGTCGGAACTAATTTAAAATCAGTTGATTTTTTTATTTGATCACTATTTGACTTTTAAAAGGGTTTTCTTACCTTTGTGCGCTGATTTCAAGGGTATTTTTGCAAAAATCAACATAACGATTGTTGTTTTTAGTAAATAAATAATACCTTTGCAAACCAATTTGTTAAAATATATTTAATTAAAAAGTAATTGTTAATATGCCTACAATTCAACAGTTAGTTCGAAAAGGAAGAACCAAGCTTCAAGAGAAGAGCAAGGCTCCAGCGTTGGATTCTTGTCCTCAAAGAAGAGGGGTTTGCGTGCGTGTGTATACCACTACACCTAAGAAGCCTAACTCAGCAATGCGTAAAGTTGCTCGTGTTAGATTGACTAACGGAAAAGAAGTGAATGCTTACATTCCAGGTGAAGGTCACAATTTGCAAGAGCACTCTATCGTATTGATTAGAGGTGGTCGTGTGAAGGATCTTCCAGGGGTAAGATATCACCTTGTTCGTGGTGCTCTTGATGCTTCAGGGGTAGAAGGTCGTATGCAGCGTCGTTCTAAGTATGGTACTAAGAGACCAAAGAAAAAGTAAAACCTAGTTTGTAACTGTAGGAGTTATAGTTTATGTGTTGTTCCCACTTGGTTGAGTAAATAGTCGTGAGATTATTGAAGACGCACTTGGGCAGCTGACATACGAATAGCTCGTAAACTAAAAGAAATGAGAAAATCAAGACCTAAAAAGAGAATCTTGTTGCCGGATCCAAAATTTAATGATGTTTTGGTTACAAGATTTGTAAATGACTTGATGATGGACGGTAAGAAAAATCTTGCGTTCAAAATTTTCTACGATTCATTAGAGATCGTTAAGTCAAAAACTGAAAAGCTTGAAAAATCTCCACTTGAGATTTGGAAAAAAGCTTTGGAAAACATTACTCCAGCTGTAGAGGTTAAGTCTCGCCGTGTAGGTGGTGCTACCTTCCAGGTTCCAATGGAAATTCGTCCGGAAAGAAAAGTTTCTATTTCAATTAAGAATATGATTCTTTTTGCTCGTAAGAGATCTGGTAAGTCTATGGCTGAAAAATTGTCTGCAGAAATTGTTGCTGCTTACAACGAAGAAGGTGGAGCTTTCAAGAAGAAGGAAGATACTCACAGAATGGCTGAAGCTAACCGTGCTTTTGCTCACTTTAGATTTTAATAGAATTGTTTAAGCAATTTGTAGAGGACAAAGAAAATGGCTAAGAGAGATTTAAATTTTACCAGAAACATTGGTATCATGGCACACATCGACGCCGGTAAAACAACAACTACCGAGCGTATCTTGTATTATACAGGTGTGTCTCACAAGATTGGTGAGGTTCACGATGGTGCAGCTACAATGGACTGGATGGAGCAAGAGCAGGAAAGAGGTATTACTATTACATCTGCAGCTACTACTTGTTTTTGGAACTACGACAGCAAGAAGTATCAAATCAATATTATTGACACCCCAGGTCACGTTGACTTTACTGTAGAGGTAGAGCGTTCTTTGCGTGTTTTGGATGGTGCTGTTGCATGTTTTTGTGCAGTAGGTGGTGTTGAAGCACAGTCTGAAACAGTTTGGAGACAAGCTGATAAATATAGAGTTCCTCGTATGGGTTTTGTAAACAAGATGGACCGTTCTGGTGCTGACTTTTTCAAAGCTGTACGTGAGGTGAAAGAAAAATTAGGAGCTAATCCTATTCCAATTCAAATTCCAATCGGGTCGGAAGAGAGCTTTAGAGGTGTAATCGATTTGATTACTATGAAAGCTATCGTTTGGTACGATGATGAGAATGGTACAAATTACACTTTGGAAGATATTCCAGATCACTTAGTGGCTGATGCAAATGAGTGGAGAGAGAAGTTGGTAGAGGCAGTTGCAGAAAACGACGAAGAGTTATTGGAGAGATTCTTTGAGGATCCAGATTCAATTACTGAAGAAGAGATGTATGCTGTTATTCGTAAAGCTACTATCTCTATGGATATCGTTCCTATGCTTTGTGGTTCTGCATTTAAGAATAAAGGTGTTCAGCGTTTGTTGGATGCAATTATCACTTATATGCCATCTCCACTTGACGTAGAAGCAATTGTTGGTACTGTTCCGGGATCTGACGAAGAAGTAACACGTAAACCAGATGTTGATGAGCCATTGGCTGCTTTGGCATTTAAAATTGCTACAGACCCATTCGTAGGTCGTTTGGCATTTACTCGTGTTTACTCAGGATCTATCGAGGCAGGATCATATGTATTTAATACAAGATCAGGAAACAAAGAGCGTATTTCTCGTTTGTACCAAATGCACTCAAACAAGCAGAATGCTATCGAAATGGTAGAAGCTGGTGATATTTGTGCTTGTGTTGGATTTAAAGATATTCGTACTGGTGATACTCTTTGTCAGAAAGAATCTCCAATCGAGCTGGAATCTATGGATTTCCCAGATCCAGTAATCGGTATCGCTGTTGAGCCATTGACTCAGAAGGATGTTGATAAATTGGGTATGGCTCTTGGTAAATTGGCTGAAGAGGATCCAACCTTCCAGGTTAAAACTGACGAAGATTCAGGTCAAACAGTAATTTCAGGTATGGGTGAGCTTCACTTGGATATCATTATTGACCGTTTGAAGCGTGAATTTAAAGTTGAGTGTAATCAGGGAGCGCCTCAGGTTGCTTACAAGGAAGCTATCAAAGGTTCTGTTGAGCACCGTCAGGTATTCAAAAAGCAGTCTGGTGGACGTGGTAAGTTTGCTGACATTCAATTCCGCTTGATGCCAGTTGATGCAGATTTCGAAGGTGAAGGATTGCAGTTTGTTGATCAGATTAAAGGTGGTAACATTCCTAAGGAATTTGTTCCTTCTGTTCAGAAAGGTTTCACTGATGCAATGAAAAATGGTGTGTTGGCAGGTTACACTGTAGATACATTAAAAGTTGAGTTGTTTGACGGATCTTTCCACCCGGTTGACTCGGATCAATTATCATTTGAGATGGCTGCTAAGCAAGGTTTCAAAGAAGCTTGTGCTAAGGCGAATCCGGTTCTTCTTGAGCCTATCATGAAGATGGAAGTTATTACTCCTGAAGAGTACATGGGTGATATCATCGGTGACTTGAACAAGCGTCGTGGTCAGGTTGAAGGAATGGAATCTAAGCACGGAGCTCGTGTTGTAAATGCTAAAGTACCTTTGGCAGAGCAATTCGGTTATGTAACTGTGTTGAGAACCTTGTCTTCAGGTCGTGCAAACTCTTCTATGGAATTCTCTCACTTCGAGGAAGTACCTAAAGGTATTGCTAAAGAAGTTGTTGAGAATGCAAAGGGTAAAGTTGAATTATTATAATTATATCATCGTATAATATCTAAATAAGATGAGCCAAAAAATTAGAATTAAACTGAAATCTTACGATCACAACTTGGTTGACAAGTCGGCTGAGAAAATCGTAAAAACAGTTAAGGCTACAGGTGCGGTTGTTAGTGGTCCAATTCCACTTCCAACTCACAAAAGAATTTTTACTGTTCTTCGTTCTACTTTCGTGAACAAGAAATCAAGAGAACAGTTTCAACTTTCTTCTTTCAAGCGTTTAATTGACATTTACAGTTCTACTGCAAATACAATTGATGCTTTGATGAAGCTAGAGTTGCCTAGCGGTGTAGAAGTTGAAATTAAAGTTTGATAATCTAGTAAGATTTATTTTTAAAAAGTAAAGAGAAATGCCAGGATTAATTGGAAAAAAAATCGGAATGACTTCCGTTTACAGTGCCGAGGGAAAAAATATTCCATGCACTGTCATTGAGGCAGGTCCATGTGTTGTAACTCAAATTAAGACTATTGAGTCTGATGGTTACGAAGCACTTCAGTTGGCTTTTGATGAAAAGAAAGAAAAGCGAACAACTAAGGCGCTAGATGGGCACTTTAAAAAGGCAAACACAACTCCTAAGAAAAAACTAGTTGAGTTTTCAGATTTTGAAAACGAATACCAGTTAGGAGACGTTATCGACGTTGAATTATTCGAAGATGCTCCATATGTGGATATCACGGGTGTTTCAAAAGGTAAAGGTTTCCAAGGGGTAGTAAAACGTCATGGTTTTGGCGGAGTAGGTGGCGCGACACACGGTCAGCATAACCGTTTACGTGCACCTGGTTCTATTGGTGCTGCATCTTACCCAGCTCGCGTATTTAAAGGCATGAGAATGGCCGGACGTACAGGTGGGGACAACGTGAAGGTTCAAAACCTTCAGGTACTTAAGGTTATCAAAGAAAATAACCTATTGTTAGTTAAAGGATCTCTTCCAGGGTCTAAAGGTTCATACGTAATTATTGAGAAGTAATGGAATTAGCGATTTTAAACACAGCTGGAGAAGATACTGGTAGAAAAATTGAATTGAATGATTCAGTTTTTGGCATCGAACCAAATGAGCATGCTATTTACCTAGACGTTAAACAATTTTTGGCGAACCAACGTCAGGGAACTCACAAATCGAAAGAAAGAGCTGAGATCTCTGGTAGTACTGCCAAACTAAAGAAACAAAAAGGTACTGGTACAGCACGTGCTGGTAGCATCAAGTCACCTATCTTCAGAGGAGGTGGACGCGTATTCGGTCCTCGTCCAAGAAACTACGGTTTCAAATTGAATAAAAAACTGAAGCAGTTGGCTCGTAAATCTGCTTTAACGATCAAAGCTCAAAACGATGCTTTAATGGTAGTTGAAGACTTCAATTTCGAAGCTCCTAAGACAAAAGAATTTGTTAATATTCAGAATAGCTTAAAAGTAGCTGATAAAAAAGTGCTTTTAGTTTTATCTGAAGATAATAAAAACATATATTTGTCTTCTCGTAATTTGAAGAATGTTAATGTTGTTCGTGTTTCTGACCTTGCAACTTATGACATTATGAAAGCTTCAACTTTGGTGTTTGTAGAAAGTTCTGTAAAAGGACTTGATGAAATGTTTAAACTAAACTAAGTTTAAAAAAATGGATATTTTAATTAAGCCAATCGTTACTGAGAAAATGACTGAGCAAAGCGAAAAATTCAATCGCTTTGGTTTTGTTGTTAATCGTAGAGCGACAAAGATCGATATTAAGGCAGCAGTAGAATCAATGTACAATGTTAAAGTGGCATCTGTTAATACCATGAACTATCAGGGTAAAAAGAAAAGCCGTTTTACAAAAGCAGGTGCTATTGAGGGAAGAACTGCGTCTTTCAAAAAGGCGATCGTTACTTTAGTTGAAGGTGATAATATAGATTTTTATAGCAATATTTAATTAGAAAATGGCTGTACGTAAATTAAAACCTGTAACTCCTGGTCAAAGAAATAAGATCTTAAATACCTTTGAGCAGGTAACTACAGACAAACCTGAGAAATCATTGTTAAGACCAATGAAGAAAACTGGTGGTAGAAATAACACTGGTAAGATGACAATGAGATATATAGGTGGTGGTCACAAGAGAAGATATCGAGTTATTGATTTCAAAAGAGACAAGGACAATGTTCCTGCAAAAGTTGTTTCGATTGAGTACGATCCAAACCGTACTGCACGCATTGCATTGCTTGTGTATGCTGACGGTGAGAAGCGTTACATCATCGCTCCAAACGGACTTGAGGTAGGACAAACTTTGCTTTCTGGAGAAAAAGTAGCTCCTGAAATCGGAAACTCAATGCCATTATCTGATATCCCATTAGGTACAATAATTCACAATATTGAATTAAGACCCTCTCAAGGTGCTGTGATGGCTCGTAGCGCTGGTGCATATGCTCAACTTGTTTCAAGAGAAGGCAAATATGCAATGATCAAATTACCTTCTGGAGAAGTTAGAATGATCCTAGTAACTTGTAAAGCAACTATCGGTACTGTTTCAAACACTGACCATGCGTTGGAAAGAAGCGGTAAAGCTGGTCGTACTCGTTGGTTAGGTAGAAGACCTCGTGTTCGTGGTGTGGTAATGAATCCAGTTGATCACCCAATGGGTGGTGGTGAAGGTAAATCTTCAGGTGGACATCCACGTTCTAGAACCGGTGTATTAGCTAAAGGGTTCAAAACTCGAGCTAAGAAAAACGCTTCTAATAAGTATATTGTAGAAAGAAGGAAAAAGTAATTTGATTAATTAGATTGTTATGAGTCGTTCATTAAAAAAAGGCCCTTTTATCGATTTCAAATTGGAGAAACGAGTATTGGAGCAAAATGAGTCAGGAAAAAAATCTGTGATTAAAACCTGGTCAAGACGTTCTATGATCTCTCCGGATTTCGTAGGTCACACAGTTGCCGTTCACAACGGAAACAAATTCATTCCAGTTTATGTTACTGAAAATATGGTAGGACATAAATTAGGTGAATTTGCGCCAACTCGTACTTTTAGAGGTCACGCTGACAAGAAGAAAAAATAGCGTGAAGCGTTTTAATTAACATTTTGAATTTGTAAAAATGGGTGCAAGAAAAAGAATAAGAGCAAACCAAATAAAGGAGGAAAAAAAGAGCAAAGCATTTGCTAGCTTGAAAAATGTTCCTACTTCGCCTCGTAAAATGAGACTTGTTGCCGATATGGTAAGAGGTATGGAGGTGAACCGAGCTTTAGATGTACTTCGTTTCAGTCCGAAAGAAGCATCGATTCGCGTAGAAAAACTATTGCTTTCTGCGATTGCCAACTGGCAAGCAAAGAACGAAGGTCAAAGAATTGAGGAAAATGAATTATTCATCAAAGAAATTTGTGTTGATTCAGCTAGAATTCTTAAGCGTCTTAGACCAGCTCCACAAGGGAGAGCACATAGAATTAGAAAAAGATCAAATCATGTAACTATATTGTTGGCAAGTAAAACTGCTGAGAATACTAAAGAATAGTTAGAATGGGACAAAAAGTAAATCCAATAGGAAATAGACTAGGAATCATCAGAGGATGGGATTCTAACTGGTTTGGCGGAAAAAACTACGGCGATAAGCTTGTTGAAGATACCAAAATTAGAAAGTACCTAAATGCTCGTTTAGCTAAAGCAAGTATTTCTAAGATCATTATCGAAAGAACTCTTAAATTAATTACGATCACTATCAACACTGCTCGTCCTGGTATCATTATCGGGAAAGGTGGTCAGGAAGTTGACAAGTTGAAAGAAGAGTTGAAGAAGATTACAGATAAGGAAGTACAAATTAATATCTTCGAAATTAAACGTCCAGAAATGGATGCTGTAATCGTTGCTAATAACATCGCTCGTCAGATTGAAGGCCGTATCGCCTACAGAAGAGCAATTAAGATGGCTATTGCTTCTACTATGAGAATGGGTGCTGAAGGAATCAAAATTCAGATTTCTGGCCGTTTGAATGGAGCGGAAATGGCACGTTCTGAAATGTATAAAGAAGGACGTACCCCACTTCATACCTTAAGAGCTGATATCGATTACTGTCAAGCTGAAGCTTTGACTACTTACGGTTTGATCGGTATTAAAGTTTGGATCTGTAAAGGTGAAGTTTACGGAAAACGTGATCTTACACCAAACGCTGGCATGAAAGATAGCCGTGGTCCAAAAGGAAAAGGTGGTTTTAATAGAAGAAAAAAGAAGTAGTCTTTAAATTTTAAAGAATTAGTACGATGTTACAACCAAAAAGGACAAAATTTAGAAGACAACAAAAGGGAAGAATGAAAGGTAACGCTGGTCGCGGTACTGAATTAGCATTCGGATCTTTTGGGATCAAATCACTTGAAGAAAAGTGGATTACTGGTCGTCAAATTGAAGCTGCTCGTGTGGCAGTAACCCGATATATGCAGAGACAAGGTCAAATCTGGATCCGTATTTTCCCAGATAAGCCAATCACTAAGAAGCCTGCAGAGGTACGTATGGGTAAGGGTAAGGGTTCTCCAGAAGGATTCGTTGCTCCTGTTTCACCAGGAAGAATGTTATTCGAATGTGAGGGTGTTCCTTACGAAGTAGCTAAAGAGGCATTGCGTCTTGCAGCTCAAAAATTACCTGTTACTACAAAGTTTGTCGTAAGACGTGATTATGTTGAAAGTTCAAATGATTAATCATGAAGAATTCAGAAATTAAAGAGTTAACAACACAGGAAATAGTAGAAAAGTTGGATGCCGAAAGAGCATCATTAACTCGCTTCAGACTAAATCACGCTATTTCACCTTTGGAAAATCCTTTGCAAATTAAGGAAACGAGACGCAACATTGCCAAATTAATGACAGAGTTACGTCAGAGACAATTAACTGAAAAGTAAAAAAGTGATGGAAAGAAATCTTAGAAAAGAGCGTATCGGGGTTGTGGTTAGCAGCAAAATGGAAAAATCCATTACTGTTGCAGTTCACACAAAGGAAAAACACCCGATTTACGGTAAATTTGTGAACAAAACCAAAAAATTCACTGCTCACGATGAGGAAAACACCTGTAACGAAGGTGATACCGTAAAAATCATGGAAACCCGACCTTTAAGTAAAAATAAGAGTTGGAGATTAGTGGAAATTATTGAAAGAGCTAAGTAATCATGATACAAACAGAAAGTAGACTATTAGTAGCTGATAACAGTGGAGCAAAGGAAGTACTTTGTATCCGCGTGTTAGGCGGTACCAAAAAACGTTATGCTTCAATTGGAGATAAAATTGTGGTTACCGTGAAGAACGCTATCGCCGGTTCCGATATGAAAAAAGGAACAGTAACAAAAGCAGTTGTTGTTCGCACCAAAAAAGAGATTAGAAGACAAGACGGATCTTATATTCGCTTCGATGATAACGCATGTGTTTTATTGAACACTGCTGGTGAAATGAGAGGAACCCGTATTTTTGGACCTGTTGCAAGAGAGTTACGTGAAACTGATATGAAGATCGTTTCTTTAGCACCAGAAGTTTTATAATCTTTGTAAACCTAGAACAATGAAGTTACATATTAAAAAGGGTGATACCGTTATTGTAAACGCTGGGGAATCAAAAGGACAGGAAGGTAAAGTATTAGAAGTTCTTGTTGACAAGCAACGTGCGATCGTTGAAGGTGTTAACATGATTTCTAAACACACCAAGCCAAACGCTGAGAATCCTCAAGGTGGTATCGTTAAAAAAGAAGCCTCAATTCACATTTCAAACTTAAATGTGAAAGATCCTTCAACAGGAAAAGCTACCCGTATTGGTAGAAAAGAGGGCGACAACAATAAATTAGTTAGATACTCTAAAAAGTCAGGGGAGGAGATTAAGTAATGAGCTATACACCGACTCTTAAAAAACAGTATGCAGAAGAAATCGTTCCTGCTTTAATGAAGGAATTCGATTACAAAACTGTAATGCAAGCACCTAAATTAACGAAGATAGTAATTAACCAAGGTGTTGGTTCGGCGATTGCTGATAAAAAAATACTTGAATTCTCTGTAAACGAGCTTACTGCAATTACTGGTCAGAAAGCTGTTCAGACTTTGTCTTCTAAGGATATCTCGAACTTTAAGTTACGTAAAGGTATGCCAATTGGTACTACTGTAACTTTACGTCGTGAGCGTATGTACGAATTTCTTGAAAAATTAGTTCGTGTTGCTTTACCACGTATCCGTGACTTTAAAGGTATCAAGAGTAAATTAGACGGTAGAGGTAACTATACTTTAGGTATCGAAGAACAAATCATTTTCCCTGAGATTGTTTTGGATAGTGTAAACAAAATCATGGGTATGAACATTACCTTCGTTACTACTGCGAATACCGACGAAGAAGCTTATGCTCTTTTGAAAGAATTTGGATTACCATTTAAAAATCTAAAAAAATAAGACGATGGCTAAAGAATCAATGAAAGCTCGCGAAGTTAAGCGTCAGAAATTAGTTGAAAAATACGCAGCTAAAAGAGCTAAACTTAAAGAGGAAGGCGATTACATCGCTCTTAGTCGTTTGCCAAAAAACTCTTCACCTGTTCGTTTGCACAACAGATGTAAGTTAACCGGTCGTCCGAAAGGTTATATGAGACAATTCGGAGTAAGTCGTATCACTTTCCGTGAAATGGCTTCAGCTGGTTTAATCCCAGGAGTTAAGAAGGCAAGTTGGTAATCAAAATTTGTTTATCAGATTATTGTTAAATATTGTCCCGAGAAATCGGGATCAATTTAATTTTTATTATATGACAGATCCAATAGCAGATTTTCTTACACGTTTAAGAAATGCGATCATGGCAAACCACAAAGTTGTTGAGGTGCCAGCATCGAACGTGAAAAAAGAAATGACAAAGATTCTTAAGGATAAAGGTTATATCCTTAACTACAAATTTGTAGACGATGGACTTCAAGGAGTAATTAAAATTGCTTTGAAATACCATCCTGAAACCAAAATTCCAGCAATCAAAGATCTTAAGCGTGTGTCAAAACCAGGTTTGAGAAAATATTGTGGAGCTTTAGAATTACCTCGCGTACTTAACGGTTTAGGAATTGCGATTCTTTCTACTTCTCAGGGAGTTATGACTGACAAAGAAGCTCGTCAGAAGCATGTTGGTGGTGAAATATTGTGTTACGTTTATTAATTAAGGAGGATTAGAAATGTCACGAATTGGAAAATTACCTATCAATTTGCCTGCCGGAGTAAGCGTAACGGTAAATAAAGATAATTCAGTAGTTGTTAAAGGACCTAAAGGTGAATTAACACAACAAATTGATGCCGAAATCAAAGTTTCTGTAGAAGAAGGTAAAATCGTTCTTGAGCGTCCTTCTGACCAGAAAAGACACAAAGCAATGCACGGTTTATATCGTTCATTAGTGAACAACATGGTTATCGGTGTTACTGAAGGTTATAAGATTGAGCAAGAATTAGTGGGTGTAGGTTACCGTGCAACTTCAAAAGGTCAACTTTTGGAATTAGCTTTAGGTTACTCTCACTTGATCCACATGGAAATTGCTCCTGAGGTTAAAGTAACTGCTGTAACTGAAAAGCGTGCTAACCCAATTATCACTCTTGAGAGTTGCGATAAGCACTTAGTAGGTCAAGTAGCTGCTAAAATCAGATCATTCAGAAAACCTGAGCCATATAAAGGTAAAGGTATTAAATTTGTTGGAGAACAGCTTAGAAGAAAAGCTGGTAAATCTGCAGGTAAATAATTTCTAAAACAGTAAATTATGGCTTTAACTAAGCAAGAAAGAAGACTAAGAATTAAAAGAAGAATTCGCAAGTCTGTTTCTGGAACTGCTGAAAGACCAAGAATGTCAGTTTTTCGTTCAAATAAGCAGATTTCAGTACAATTGATCGACGATCTTTCAGGTAAAACTTTAATGGCGACTAGCTCACTAATTAAAGAAATTTCTGAAAAATCAGTAAATAAAATTGAACAAGCTGAACTAGTAGGACAAGCAATTGCTGAAAAAGCAAGCGCTGCAGGTATCACTAGTGTTGTTTTCGATAGAAATGGTTACTTATACCATGGTAGAGTTAAATCATTAGCGGACGCTGCTCGTAAAGGTGGCCTTAAATTTTAATAATTATGGCAGATATCAAAAACGTTAAGACCAGCGACGCAGAATTGAAAGACAGACTGGTTGCTATTAATCGTGTTACTAAAGTAACAAAAGGTGGTAGAACTTTTAGTTTCTCTGCAATTGTTGTTGTAGGAAACGAGAATGGATTAGTAGGATGGGGACTTGGTAAAGCAAACGAGGTTACCACTGCTATTGCAAAAGGAGTAGAGGCTGCTAAGAAAAATTTGATTAAAGTACCTGTTTACAAAGGAACTATTCCTCACGAACAATTATCTAGATATGGTGGAGCACAGGTTTTCATTAAGCCTGCGTCTCACGGTACCGGGGTTAAAGCCGGTGGTGCGATGCGTGCCGTATTAGAGAGTGTTGGGGTAACCGACGTACTTGCTAAATCAAAAGGTTCATCAAACCCTCACAACCTTGTAAAAGCTACTTTCAATGCACTAGCTGAATTGAGAGATGCTCATACAGTTGCTGAGCACAGAGGTGTTTCATTAGATAAAGTGTTTAACGGATAATTTAAGGAAAAATGGCTAAGATTAAAATTACTCAAATCAAGAGCAAAATCGGTAGTACCGATCGCCAGAAAAAAACCTTGGAAGCATTAGGTTTGAATAAAATCAATGCTACTGTTGAACATGAAGCTACACCTCAAATTAAAGGTATGGTGGCTAAAGTACAACACTTGGTTTCCGTAGAAGAATAATCATTGTAAATATTTAGTAATAAATAGATATGGACTTAAGTAACTTAAAACCCGCTGCAGGATCGATTAAATCTAACAAGAGAATCGGTCGCGGTCAAGGATCAGGTAGAGGCGGTACCTCAACAAGAGGACATAAAGGTGCGAAGTCAAGATCTGGATACTCTAAAAAAGTTGGTTTCGAAGGGGGTCAAATGCCTTTGCAACGAAGAGTTCCTAAGTTTGGATTTAAGAACATCAACAGAAAAGAATACAAAGCTATTAATGTTGAAGTTTTACAAGCCTTAGCAGAAAAGAATAACATTACAGTTATTGACGTAGAAGTTTTAGTAAATGCTGGTTTGGCATCAAAGAACGATAACGTAAAGATTTTAGGTAATGGTACAATTACTGCTAAGTTAGAAGTAAAAGCTCATGCATTCTCGAAATCTGCTCAAGCAGCGATTGAAGCAGTAGAAGGAACAGTTGTTAAATTGTAAGATTAAATATGAAAGGTTTAATAGAAACATTGAAGAACATCTGGAAGATTGAAGATTTAAGATCTCGTATCTTAACTACAATTGGTCTTCTTTTAGTGTACCGTTTAGGTGCTAAGGTGGTTTTGCCAGGTATTGACCCGGCACATTTGGACGCGTTAAAATCTCAAACAGCGGATGGGGTTTTAGGATTGTTGAACATGTTTTCGGGAGGAGCGTTTGCTAATGCCTCGATATTTGCTCTCGGTATCATGCCATACATTTCCGCCTCAATTGTAATCCAGTTAATGGGAATTGCGGTTCCTTATTTCCAAAGATTACAACGCGAAGGAGAAAGTGGACGTAGAAAAATCAATCAGATCACACGTTACCTAACCGTTATTATCCTTGTTCTTCAAGCACCAGGATATTTATTAAACTTACATACAACATTGCCTGAAGCAGCCTTTATTTTAAAAGGTACATTCTTTACGGTATCTTCTGTGGTAATTCTTGCGGCAGGATCAATGTTCATTATGTGGTTGGGTGAAAAAATTACTGATAAAGGAATCGGTAATGGGATCTCAATTATCATCATGATCGGTATTATTGCAAGATTACCATTCTCGTTCATTGCTGAATTGGGATCAAGAATTGAAGGACACGGCGGTGGTTTAATCGTTTTGGTTCTTGAGATTGTTGTTCTATTCATCATTTTTGCATTAACAATTTTGTTGGTACAAGGAACAAGAAAGATACCTGTACAATATGCTAAAAGAATCGTTGGTAACAAACAATACGGAGGAGTTCGTCAGTACATTCCATTAAAAGTGAATGCAGCTGGGGTAATGCCGATCATTTTTGCTCAGGCAATTATGTTTCTGCCAATGGCAGCGGTAAGCTATGGTAGCTCTGATGGTTCAGGTTGGTTAACCAGCGTAGCTGCAGCTTTATCAAATTTTACTGGATTCTATTACAATGCACTGTTTTTTGTAATGATCGTATTATTCACATACTTCTATACTGCAATTACAGTAAATCCAACGCAAATGGCTGAGGATATGAAGAAAAATGGTGGTTTTATCCCAGGTATTAAACCAGGAAAGAAAACTATCGATTTCCTTGATACTGTAATGTCACGTATTACTTTACCTGGATCAATCTTTTTAGGTTTAGTAGCAATCTTACCTGCTTTTGCAATGATTGCTGGAGTGAATAATGAGTTTGCACAATTTTACGGTGGTACTTCATTGTTGATTTTGGTTGGAGTAGTGCTTGATACACTACAGCAAATTGAGTCTCACTTATTAATGCGTCATTACGACGGATTGATGAAGTCTGGTAGAATAAAAGGTAAAACTCCTGGAGGAGCTGCTGCTTATTAAAATATTTTTGCTTTCTTTGCAGTGATTTTTTATAAGACAGAGGAAGAAATAGACTTAATGTCTAAAAGTAATAATCTGGTGGCTAGGACCTTAGGTGAAATATCTAAGGCCATAGCTCCAGGTATTTCAACCTTAAGCTTAGATAAAATTGCAGAGGAGTACATAAGAGACCATGGTGCAAAGCCTGCGTTTCTTGGTTACGATGGATTCCCAAACACCCTGTGTATTTCAGTTAATAACCAGGTGGTTCATGGAGTTCCATCTTCCTATGAGTTGAAAGAAGGCGATATTGTATCCTGTGATTGTGGTGTTTTGTTGAATGGCTTTTATGGCGATTCGGCATACACTTTTTCTGTTGGAACAGTGAGGCCTGAAATTCAACAATTGTTGAAGGTTACCAAAGAAGCTCTTTATAAAGGAATAGAAAAAGCTGTCGAAGGTAATCATCTAAGAGATATCGGTTTTGCCATTCAAAAGCATGCTGAGAAGAATGATTACTCGGTTGTTCGAGAAATGGTAGGGCACGGAATAGGAAAAAGTCTTCATGAAGATCCTCAGGTTCCGAATTACGGACGACAAGGACGAGGATTAAAATTGAGAGACGGATTAGTACTTGCAATTGAACCCATGATTAATCTTGGTAAGCGAGATATTTATCAGGAAGATGATGGATGGACGATTGTGACGGCCGATGGACAAGCATCCGCACATTTCGAACATACAATTGTTGTTCGCAAGGGAAAGGCTCAAATCCTGTCCGGTTTTGAATTTATTGAAGAATAAACTAATAAAATATAAAGAGCTTATGGCTAAACAGCCTTCAATAGAACAAGACGGTACTATTACCGAAGCATTATCAAATGCTATGTTTCGTGTAGAACTTGAAAACGGTCATGTGATTACAGCGCACATTTCCGGTAAAATGAGAATGCACTACATTAAGATCTTACCAGGTGATAAAGTGAAAGTAGAAATGTCACCATACGATCTTACTAAAGGGCGCATTACTTTTAGATACAAAAATTAAACTCGATAAAAATGAAAGTAAGAGCATCTGTAAAGAAACGTTCTGAAGATTGTAAAATCGTAAGAAGAAAAGGACGTTTGTATGTGATTAATAAAAAGAATCCTAAGTTCAAGCAACGTCAGGGATAATTTGATTAATTTTATAATAAGATAAATATTTAATTTATGGCTAGAATTGTTGGAGTTGATCTGCCTCAAAACAAAAGAGGTGTAATTAGCTTGACTTATATCTTCGGTATTGGTCGTAGCGCTGCTCGTCAGATTTTGGACGAAGCTGGTGTAGCGTATGATACTAAGGTAAAAGACTGGACAGATGATGAATCTGCTAAGATTCGTCAGGCGATTAATGCAAGCTTTAAGGTTGAAGGGGAGTTGCGTTCTTTAACTCAACTGAATATTAAGCGTTTGATGGATATTGGTTGTTATCGTGGTGTTCGTCACCGTATTGGTTTACCATTGCGTGGACAAAAAACCAAAAACAACTCACGTACCAGAAAAGGTAAAAGAAAAACAGTTGCAAACAAAAAGAAAGCGACTAAATAATTGTTAAGTTATGGCAAAGAAGTCAACATCAGTAAAGAAAAAAGTTGTGAAGATTGAGGCTGTAGGACAGGCTCATATCCATTCATCGTTTAACAATATTATTATCTCTTTAACCAATAATAACGGACAAGTTATTTCATGGTCTTCAGCTGGTAAAATGGGCTTTAGAGGTTCTAAAAAGAACACTCCTTACGCTGCTCAGCAAGCTGCTACAGATTGTGGAAAAGTAGCTCACGATTTAGGGTTGAGAAAAGTAAAAGTATTTGTTAAAGGTCCAGGTAACGGACGTGAATCTGCAATTCGTGCAATCAATGCATGTGGAATCGATATTTCTGAAATTGTAGATGTTACTCCACTTCCACACAACGGATGTCGTCCTCCTAAGAGACGTAGAGTTTAATAAGTATAAGGTTTAATAAAAAATGCAAGCTAGGTGTTTGAACTATTTTTTTTGAATCCTCTCAAAAAAAAACGCGGCACTTTTGTAGTTGAAAACCGAGTAAGCAAAGTTTCTTTTATTAGAAAAATTTAAATTTTAAATAACATGGCTAGATATATAGGACCAAAGTCAAAAATTGCTAGAAAATTTGGTGAGCCAATTTTTGGACCTGATAAAGCATTTGAAAATAAAAATTACCCTCCAGGACAGCACGGTAACAGCCGTCGCAGAAAAAAGATGTCTGAGTACGGGGTACAATTGAAAGAAAAGCAAAAAGCGAAATACACTTACGGTGTATTGGAGAAACAATTCTCGAACTTATTTAAAAAGGCCGCAAGAAGTAAAGGTATTACCGGTGAAGTTTTGTTACAACTTCTTGAATGTCGTTTGGATAATGTAGTTTACAGATTAGGTGTTGCTCCAACAAGATCAGCTGCACGTCAGTTGGTTAGCCATAAGCACGTAACAGTAAACGGACAGATCTGTAACATTCCTTCATACTCGGTAAAAACCGGAGATATTATTGGAATTCGTGAAAAATCGAAATCTTTAGAAGTTATTACCGATTCTTTATCAACTGCCAGATATAACCAAGCATCTTGGTTGGAATGGGATCAAACCTCTCTTAGCGGTAAGTTTCTTAACGTACCTGAAAGAACAGAAATTCCTGAAAATATCAAGGAACAGTTAATCGTTGAATTGTATTCTAAGTAATAAATAGTTAATAAGTAATTTATGGCAATTTTAGCTTTCCAAAAACCGGACAAAGTTATCATGCTCGACGCAGACGATAGATTCGGAAAATTCGAATTTCGTCCATTAGAGCCTGGATATGGTATTACAATAGGTAACGCATTAAGAAGAATTCTTCTTTCTTCTCTTGAGGGTTTCGCTATTACAACTATCAAGATTCAGGGAGTTGACCATGAGTTTTCAACTATTCCAGGAGTTATCGAAGATGTAACTGAGATGGTCCTGAACTTGAAGCAGGTACGGTTTAAACAAAGAGTTGAGGAAGTGGACAATGAATTGGTAACTGTTACCATTTCAGATCAGGAAACTTTTACAGCAGGCGATATTAACAAGTTCCTTACCGGTTTCGAAGTGTTAAATCCGGAGCTTGTAATTTGCAGAATGGATAGCTCTGCTAAATTGCAGTTAGATTTAACTATTAATAAAGGTCGAGGTTATGTACCTTCTGTTGAGAACAAACCTGTTGATGCTGAATTTGGTGTAATTCCAATCGACTCTATTTACACTCCTATTAAGAATGTAAAATACGAAGTTGAAAACTACCGTGTAGAACAGAAAACTGACTACGAAAAGTTAATTTTCGAGATTACTACCGATGGTTCTATTCACCCTAAGGATGCGTTGAAAGAAGCTGCTAAAATTCTTATTTATCACTTCATGCTATTCTCAGATGAAAAGATCACTCTTGATTCTGATGAGAAATTTGCAAACGAAGAGTTTGATGAAGAGGTATTACACATGCGTCAGTTATTGAAGACCAAATTGGTTGACATGGATCTTTCAGTTCGTGCTTTGAACTGTTTGAAAGCTGCCGACGTTGATACTTTAGGAGACTTAGTACAGTACAACAGAAACGATCTTCTTAAATTTAGAAACTTTGGTAAGAAATCTCTAACCGAATTAGATGATCTATTAGTATCATTGAATCTTACTTTCGGTATGGATATTTCTAAGTACAAATTAGATAAGGAATAAGGTAAAATGAGACATAGAAAGAAATTTAATCACTTAGGAAGAAAGACAGCTCATAGAAAAGCTATGCTTGCAAATATGGCTTCTTCCTTGATTTTGCATAAAAGAATCTCAACTACTACTGCTAAAGCTAAAGCTTTAAAAATGTATGTTGAGCCATTGATCACCAAAAGTAAAAACGATACTACTCACTCAAGACGTATTGTATTTAGCTACTTAAAACAAAAAGAAGCTGTTACTGAATTGTTCAGAGAAGTATCTCCAAAAATTACGAACAGAAACGGTGGATATACTAGAATTTTAAAAACTGGTAATCGTTTAGGTGATAATGCTGAGATGTGTATTGTAGAATTAGTTGATTTCAACGAAACTTACACAACTGAGAAGAAAGCAGAAGCTAAAAAGTCTACTAGAAGAAGACGTGGTGGAAAATCTGCTGCTAAGGCAGAAGAAACTGCGGTTGAAGCTAAGGCTGAAGAGGCTACTGAACCAAAAGAAGAAAAGGGAGAAGAATAGTCTACCTTTAAATAATACTAAAGGGATAAAGTTTGGCTTTATCCCTTTTTTAATGCCCTAAAGATTTTTGTAACGTTTGCGTAGATTCTTGGTATGTTTTATATGCAAAAACCATTATAATTTGCTTGAAAATGTCGAAATTTAGGGTTGAAAATTAAGAAGTTAAAATTATTTGCTATTATAATTATTTAATACGTAAGTTATGTCTGAAATTGTAAAGATTCACGGTCGTGAGATTCTAGACTCACGTGGAAACCCAACTATCGAAGTAGAAGTAACTCTTGCAAGTGGCGTTATGGGACGTGCTGGTGTTCCTTCAGGAGCTTCAACTGGTGAAAATGAAGCATTAGAGCTTCGTGATGGTGATAAAGCTCGTTACTTAGGTAAAGGTGTTTTAAAAGCTGTTGAAAACGTAAACACTGTTATTTCTGAAGCTTTAGTAGGAATGGATGCTACTGATCAGGTTGCTATCGATACTGCAATGTTAGAGCTAGACGGAACTAAAACTAAGTCGAAATTAGGTGCTAACGCTATGTTAGGTGTTTCTTTGGCTGTTGCTAAAGCTGCTGCTGATTATTCAGGTATGCCTTTGTATCGTTACATTGGTGGTACTAACGCTAACGTACTTCCTGTTCCAATGATGAACATCATCAATGGTGGATCTCACTCTGATGCTACTATCGCATTCCAGGAGTTCATGATTCGTCCTATTGGTGCTCCTTCATTCCGCGAAGCTTTAAGAATGGGTGCTGAAGTATTCCACGCTCTTGCTAAAGTTTTAAAAGGAAAAGGTCTTTCTACTGCTGTAGGTGACGAAGGTGGTTTCGCTCCAATGTTAGGTGGTACTGAAGAGGCTATCGAGTGCATTCTTACTGCTATTAAAAATGCAGGTTACAAGCCAGGTCGTAAAGAAGATGGTGGTGATGTTTCTATCGCTATGGACTGTGCTGCTTCTGAATTCTTCAAAGATGGTGTATATGATTATAGCATTTTTGAGCCAAACGGAGCTAAAAGAAATTCTGAAGAACAAGCTGCTTACCTAGCTGAGTTGATCGCTAAGTACCCAATCGATTCTATCGAGGACGGTATGGACGAAGGTGACTGGAACGGATGGGTTGCTTTGAACGCTAAGATCGGTGATAAGTGTCAGATCGTAGGTGACGATTTATTCGTAACTAACGTTGATTACTTAGCAAAAGGTATCGAGTTGAAAGCTGCTAACTCTATCTTGATTAAAGTAAACCAAATTGGTACTTTAACTGAGACTTTGAATGCAATTGAAATGGCTCACCGTGCAGGTTATACTTCAGTAACTTCTCACCGTTCAGGTGAAACTGAAGATGCTACTATTGCTGATATCGCAGTAGCAACTAACTCTGGTCAGATCAAAACTGGTTCATTGAGCCGTTCAGATCGTATGGCTAAATACAACCAATTACTTCGTATCGAAGAAGAATTGGGTGCTAACGCTAAATTCGGATGCTAATCCAATTGAGTATATAAAAAAAAAGGGATCCAATCGGATCCCTTTTTTTTGATTCAAATATTTAGAGTTTAAACATACTCTTGAATTAGCTCATAAATGGTTTTACATTGAAATGGTTTCGATAAATATACATCCATTCCAATTTCTACCGAGATATCCTTATCATCAGAATAATAATTGGCAGTGAAGGCAATTATTGGAGTTGGTCTTTCAACTTCTCGGTCTTCCTCAATTTTTCGAATCCGTAAAGAAGCTTCAATACCACCCATAATAGGCATCTGTAAATCCATTAGAATAATGTCGTATTCTTCTTCCTTAAATTTTTCTACGGCCTGCTTTCCATTTTCAGCAATATCAACTCTACCTACCTTGTTTTTCAAATATACCTCAAGAGTTTTTCTATTGCTTGGCTGATCTTCAACCAACAAAACTTTTACATCTTTAATGTCTTTATCAGTTTTGTTAGGATGAGTTTTAACGATTTGAATCGATTCGATACTCTCTTCCCAATATATCTTCCTTTTAGTCTCAATGCCTATTTCTTCAAGCAATGCAGCTAGTCTTTCATTTACCATTTTTTGCATATCATATATCCCAATGATTAATATTTAAAAATAGAAAAATTAATGTACAATTAAAAAATAGTTCTCTTAAATTAATCAACATAAAACGCTTTTGTTTTCTGCATTAATTCTTAATGTATTGCATGCTAATCAATTTAAATCATGATGAACTACAAGCAATTTTTCTATTTTTGCATTTATTGAATTAGATAAATTAAAAACATACGATAATGTCAGACGATAAGAAGATTATATTTTCGATGATGGGGGTAAGTAAAATTTTCCCTCCTCAGAAAAAAGTATTGAATAACATCAACCTATCATTCTTTTATGGTGCCAAAATTGGAATCATTGGTTTGAATGGTTCTGGTAAATCTACACTGCTAAAAATTATTGCAGGTTTAGAAAAATCATTCGATGGTCATGTGGTTTGGCCAAAAGAGCACACCATTGGATATTTGGAGCAGGAACCTCAGTTAGATGACAACAAAACTGTAAAAGAAATTGTTCAGGAAGGTGTGCAGGAAATTGTACAGGTATTAGCCGACTATGAAGCTGTGAATTTAAAATTTGCAGATCCTGAAGTATTAGAAGATCCTGATAAAATGCAGGCTGTTATGGACGAGCAAGCTGTTCTACAGGAAAAAATTGATCGATTTGATGCCTGGAACCTGGATACAAAATTGGAAAGAGCAATGGATGCGCTTCGTTGCCCGGATGGTGAAGCATTGGTAAAGCATTTATCAGGAGGTGAACGCAGACGTGTAGCATTGTGTCGATTATTACTTCAGGAACCGGATATTTTATTGTTGGATGAGCCTACCAACCACTTGGACGCTGAATCGGTACAATGGTTAGAGCAGCATCTTCACCAGTATAGCGGAACTGTAATTTGTATTACTCACGACCGTTACTTCCTTGATAATGTTGCAGGTTGGATTCTTGAGTTGGATAGAGGGGAAGGAATTCCTTGGAAAGGAAACTATACTTCATGGTTGGATCAGAAATCGAAGCGATTGGCCCAGGAAGAAAAAGTAGCAAGCAAAAGAAGAAAAACTCTTGAGCGAGAGCTGGAATGGGTTAACATGGCTCCTAAAGCACGTCAGGCAAAGAATAAGGCTCGTTTGAAAGCCTATGATACTTTGATGAACCAGGATGTAAAACAAAAGGAAGAGAAGCTGGAAATTTTTATTCCTAATGGTCCGCGATTGGGGAATAAAGTGATCCACGCCAAAGAGGTTTCGAAAGGCTTCGAAAACAAATTGTTATTCGAAAATCTGGAATTCGAGTTACCTCCAGCAGGAATTGTTGGAGTAATTGGTCCTAATGGTGCGGGTAAAACTACTTTGTTCCGTATGATTATGGGCTTGGAGCAACCAAACAAAGGAACTTTTGAAGTTGGTGAAACTGTAAAGGTTGGATATGTAGACCAGCAACATGCAGATATCGATCCTGAGAAAACTGTTTATGAAGTAATTTCGGGAGGAGGAGACTTGATTTCTGTTGGAGGAAGACAGTTGAATGCTCGAGCTTACGTTAGTCGATTTAATTTCTCTGGTGCCGATCAGGAAAAGAAATGCGGTGTACTTTCAGGTGGTGAAAGAAATCGCTTGCATTTGGCATTAACATTAAAGGAAGAGGCCAATGTGCTATTGCTTGATGAGCCTACCAATGATATCGATGTAAATACACTTCGAGCATTGGAGGAAGGTTTAGAGAGTTTTGCTGGCTGTGCGGTTGTTATTTCTCACGACCGTTGGTTCCTGGATCGTGTTGCAACTCACATTTTGGCATTCGAAGGTAATTCTGAGGTTCACTATTTCGAAGGAAGCTATTCCGATTATGAAATCAATCGCAAAAAACGTTTGGGCGATGAAGGTCCTAAGCGCATTCGATATAAAAAATTAATTGCAGATTAAGCAGAAGAGGGAAGATTAAAAAAATGAATCTTCCCTTATTTTTTGTAACTTAAGCTTATATTATTCTTAATAAAAATATCATGAGCGAATTTGCAACACCTAGCGATGAAAGAAATTGGGCGATGTTTTGTCACCTATCCGCATTTTCTGGATTAATTATTCCTTTCGGTAATATTATTGGGCCACTAGTTCTTTGGTCGATGAAAAAAGAGCATTCAGCTTTGGTTGATCGAGAAGGGAAAAAGGCCTTGAATTTTCAGATTTCGATGAGTATTTACATTTTTGTTTCTGCATTTTTGGTAATCATTGGAATTGGCATATTGTTACTAATTGCACTTGGGTTAATAAATCTTATTTTTGTGGTGATGGCGGTTGTGAAAACGCTTAATGGCGAGGATTACCAATATCCGCTCAGTATAAAAATATTAAATTGATTCAATGAAGCAATTCTCATTATACAAGACAATCTACTTTTTAGGGGTTGTCTTAATTTTTGTTGGTGGTTACCGGTTATTTAAGAATTTTTCCTACGGTGATCTACTGTTTTCAGCGGGTATTCTTTGTTACTCGGGCGTACAGGTGTTTCTGTTGTTCTTTAAATCATTGGCTGATTGGAAACTTTTTGAATACCTGAAACTAACTGTAAATGTTCTGTTTCTCATATCAATCATTCTATTGTTGATTTTGGATTTACAGGAATGGTATTATCCATTTATTTTGGGCTTGTTGATTGATTTCTTTTCAAATATCCTGAAAAGAATAAATCGGCGTCCTGCGTAATTTGGGTTTATTTCAATCCTGATTTTTTAGAAGAGGCCTAATCATTTTCCAAGCTTGTTTCACCTGTTGATACAAGCTTCTTTCTTTCATGCAACAATGAGAAACATTTATGGGTAACTTTCCTCCATACGCACAAAAATGAGATCCATTCCTGTCTGGATGTGACTCTGATATAGGTTTACTTGATTTGAACGCGTGTTTACTTGACCCAAATGTAGGAAAAGATGAGTCTGACGCGCGTTGAAATCACATCCACCCATTTTTAGGTCAATTTTTGATGGGTTTACATTACATTTTCCCATGAAAAAGACAGCTATTTCTATGAAAATATCTCAAAAATTAGGGTAGATGTCACATTTACCTACGTCCAGGTGAGTTTTTCCTGCGTTTGGATCATATGTTTCCATGTTAGCTTCAACTTTTCCCATGTTTATCTAATCTACATCCTAGGTAAGATATAAAGTTATTATTGCATATAAGACAAGCAATCGCTAGTGATGAAACTGTTCAACTCTATAGAGAAGAGTCTTTTCGATAAATCATATCGGCTCTTAAATTTTTAATGCATATCTAAATTGTGCAGTGGTCTAACTGTGCTACTATCGAAATAATGTATATTTTTGTAGATCTGATAAAAAACCAAAATAAAGAATAAGAAATGGCTCAAAAACCGTCTATTCCTAAAGGAACGAGAGATTTTTCACCAGTTGAAATGGTGAAGAGAAATTACATTTTCGATACCATTAAAGAGGTTTTTCAATTGTATGGATTTATGCCGATTGAAACACCATCAATGGAAAATCTTTCAACTCTAATGGGAAAATATGGAGAAGAAGGGGATAAACTACTTTTTAAAGTATTGAATTCGGGAGATTTTATCTCGAAAGTGCGTGATGAACAATTGCAAGAGCGTAATTCGGTTAAGCTAACGACTAAGATTAGTGAAAAAGGTCTGCGATATGACCTAACCGTACCATTTGCTCGTTACGTTGTGCAGCATCGCAACGATATTAGTTTTCCTTTTAAGCGATACCAAATTCAACCGGTATGGAGAGCCGATCGTCCACAAAAAGGACGTTACCGTGAGTTTTATCAGTGCGATGTAGATGTAATTGGCAGCAATTCACTTTTGAATGAAGTAGAACTAATTCAAATTGTTGACGAAGTATATCGCAGGCTACAATTGAATGTGGTTGTGAAGTTAAACAACCGTAAGATTTTAGCAGGTATTGCTGAAATTATTGGCGAAGCTGAAAAAATTATCGATATCACTGTTGCTATCGATAAGCTGGATAAAATTGGTTTAGAGAATGTAAACAAAGAATTGGCAGAAAAAGGAGTATCAGCGAAAGCTATAGAAACTTTGCAACCAATTATTTTGTTATCAGGTACCAATGCCGAAAAAGCTGCAAAATTAAAAGAACTTTTAGCTGATTCGGAAGTTGGAATGAAGGGGATCGAGGAATTGGAGACAGTATTCAACTACCTTGATCAGCTTGATGTGAAAACTGAAGTTGAATTGGATTTAACGCTTGCCAGGGGATTGAACTACTACACCGGAGCCATTTTCGAAGTAAAATCGAAAGACATGGAGTTTGGTAGTATTACTGGTGGTGGTCGTTACGACGATTTGACAGGGATTTTTGGATTGAAAGATGTTTCGGGTGTTGGTATTTCATTTGGTGCTGATCGTATTTACGATGTGTTGGAGCAAATGAATAAATTCCCAGAAGAAACGGCTGCAACCACTAAAGTATTATTTATCAATTTTGGCGAAAAAGAGGAACTATTCTGTTTACCTGTGCTATCAAAATTGAGAGCTAATGGAATTAATGCAGAAATTTATCCGGCATCTCAGAAAATGAAAAAGCAAATGACTTATGCCAACAATAAAAATATTCCTTACGTGATTATGGTTGGAGAAACTGAAATGGAAGAAGGAGTTGTGAGCTTGAAGAACATGGAAACTGGAGATCAGGAAAAATTAACTCCGGAACAATTGATTGAAAAGTTGGCCTAATCTTATAAGGCTGAAAATATATAAGGGCTGTCAATCGACAGCCCTTTTTTTGTATTGTTTAATTTCTTTCGCGTCGGCCCATATGACGGCCTTTTTCTTTAATCTTTCGTAATAACATGCCCTGGAATTTTTTCTCGGCATGATAAAGTTCCAAGACCTTTTTTATGGGAAGTATCTTTTTAAACTTCTCGTGATATTCCTTATTCAATTTAGCATCTTTAATTCGATACTCAATCATATCATCACTAATTTGAACCAGTTCTTTCTCGGGAAGGCTCTCTAAACCATTTCTGATTTTGTGAAACAATACTCTTCCTTCCTGTCTAAGTTGTTCTTTTTTATTTTCCAATTCATTGTAAACAGGCCAGAACAATTGGGCTTCCTCAGGAGTTAATTCCAGTCGTTGAGTAATGAATGATACTTTCTGCGCTTGAATTTCCTTGTACATTCGGCCATGGCCTTCACCTTTTCCTTTACCATGTTGTGCATTAACCGACAAACAAAATGTCAGTAATATAGATATTGATAGGATTAATCGGTTCATATTTCAATAATTATAAGTTCGCCAATAATTCATCGGTTGCGATATCGTAATCCGAAAGATACTCAATAATTTCATCCGAAGAAGTTTCGGACATGCTGTCAAAGAAGAAATCAGATTCAACCTTTTCTGTGTTTACAGTACTGCTGTCTTCTATTTGTGAAATTGGTTGATTTTGAAAATCAGTAGGAACTGCTGTAGTCAAAATCAATTTGGCTATAAGAACAAATGCAAGTACACTAGCAGCCATCCACATATATGGTTTCAGAATTTGAATCAAATTCTTCTCCTTTGGATTCTCTTCCTTTTCTATTCTTTCATTAATTCGATCACTTAGGTTCTCGAAATAATTTTCAGGAACTTTAAATGGTTGATCTTTTTTCATATCCGACAGATTATTCATGATTCGTATATTTTTTAGACTGTCAAAATTCAATTTGGTTTAATCGCTATAGCTGAATTAATATTGCTAACATTCAAGCTTTAACAGAGATTCAATTTTCTTTACTGCATGATGATAGGAAGCTTTTAATGCTCCAACCGAAGTTTCAAGAATTTCCGACATATCTTCATACTTCATTTCATCAAAATATTTCATGTTAAAAACCAGGCGTTGTTTTTCGGGCAGTTGTAATATTGCCTTTTGCAACTCAACTTGTGCCTGATCTCCATCAAAATATTCATCTGCTTCCAAATTTGCAATCAGCATATCTTCCACATCTTTATTGGCAAATGCAATGCTTCTTCGTTGTTTGTCTTTCAGAAATGTTAACGATTCGTTGGTTGCAATTCGATACATCCAGGTATAAAGTTTTGCATCGTACCTAAAGTTAAGCAAGCCTTTCCAAATTTTCACGAAAGTGTTCTGCAAAACGTCATCAGCATCATCGTGCGACAATACAATTTTCCTGATTTGCCAGTACAATCTTTCCTGATATTTGTTTACCAAAAGGGAAAATGCTTCACTTTGAGTTTTCTTATCCTGAAAAAGTTGTAATATTTCTTCGTCAGTTTTTTGAGTCATCTATTGTTATAATTAAAGCTTTAACCTGAGAATGCATGATAAAAGTAGCCATTTGCAACTGTATCACGAAAGGTAAGACTCAATTCTTTTAAAAAGGTTTAATTGAAGTGTAAAAATAACTAATAACCCAAACTAATTTATTTTTCTCCTGCCTTATACTTTTTCACTGTAACTGCAGCTATGCCTGTAAAGTTTGCCTTGGATAAAGAAAAATAGAATTAAAAATTTTAGTTCGTTTCATTAACGATTTTTACACTGGGGCAAAAAAAATCCGGAATCAATTTGATCCCGGATTCATATCTTGAATTGTGAATTATTTTTGAAGAAGAGCTTCAACTTCTTTCACAACATTTTCAGCAGTATAACCAAATTTCTCATCAAGAACTCCGGCAGGAGCTGAGTAACCAAAATGATCTAAACCAACAGCTTTACCGTTAGCGCCAACTAAACCTTGAAGTGTAACAGGCAAACCAGCAGTTAAACCAAGAACTGGAATTCCAGCAGGAATTACTTCGTTTTGATATTCTGCAGATTGTTGTCTGAACAAACCTTCAGAAGGAACAGAAACGATTTGTACTTTCAATCCTTTGTCAGCTTTCAAAATTTCAGCACCAGCAACTAATGTAGAAACCTCAGAACCACTAGCCAATAGAATAACATCAGGAGTAGATTCTGGTTTTTCAACAATGTAAGCACCTTTTTCTGCAGCCAAAGCTTCCTCGTATCTGTTACCGCTTGCAGCAGGAAGATCTTTAATGTTCTGACGAGATAAGATCAAAGCAGTTGGAGTTTTTGTGTTCTCCATAGCCATTTTCCAAGCAACGGTAGCTTCATCAACATCAGCAGGACGAAGAGCTAATAAACTCATTTCCCCTGAGTGATTTTTCAATTGCTCCAACAAACGAATTTGAGCTTCTTGCTCGATTGGCTGGTGAGTTGGTCCATCTTCACCTACACGGAAAGCATCGTGAGTCCAGATGTACTTCACGGGAACTTCCATAAGAGCAGATAAACGAACCGCAGGCTTCATATAATCAGAGAATACGAAGAATGTACCACATGCAGCGGTAACACCACCGTGAAGAGCAATACCGTTACAAATTGCAGCCATTGTTAATTCAGCAACACCAGCTTGCAAGAATGCACCAGAGAAATCACCTTTAACAATTGCTTTTGTCTCTTTTAAGAATCCATCTGTTTTATCTGAGTTACTCAAATCGGCAGACGAAACGATCATGTTGTCAACATTCTTTGCCAATTCGGCCAATACAGCAGAAGAAGCAGCACGAGTTGCACCACCTGATTTCTGTACAATTGCAGCATAATCGATTTCTGGAGCATCACCGCTAAAGAATTTTTCCAATTTAGCAGCCAATTCTGGATTTGCTTTTGCCCATTCAGCTTGTTCAGCTTTTTTAGCAGCAGCATATTCTTGTTTCTTTTTAAGAACTTCTTTGTAGTATTCTTCAACTTCAGGGAAAATCTGGAAAGGATTTTCAGGATTACCTCCTAAGTTTTCAACGGTTTTATCAAGAGAAGCACCAGCAGCACCTAATGGCTGTCCGTGAGTTGATACCATATTTTCAAAGCTAGCACCTTCAGCGTCAACAGCACCTTTACCCATTAAGGTTTCACCAATAATAAGAGTAGGACGTTCTGTTTCGTTGTTAGCAGCAAGCAAAGCTACGCGAATTTCAGAAGCGTTGTTACCATCAATAGTAATTACGTTCCATCCCCAAGCCTCGTATTTTTTAGCTGTATCTTCGGTTGTAACTTCTTCAACTTTGGTTGAAAGCTGAATGTTGTTAGAATCGTAGAACATGATCAGGTTACTTAAACCTAGAGTTCCTGCGATTCTACCAGCACCTTGTGCAATTTCTTCCTGAATACCACCATCAGAAATGAAAGCATAAGTTTTGTGAGACATCCAATCGCCAAAACGAGCCGCTAAGAAACGCTCAGCAATTGCTGCACCAACAGCCATTGTGTGACCTTGTCCTAATGGACCAGAAGTATTTTCAACACCTCTTTCGAAATCTACCTCAGGGTGACCAGGAGTTGGAGAACCCCATTGTCTGAAGTTTTTCAGATCATCCATGCTATAATTTCCTACTAATGCAAGAATAGAATATAACATTGGAGACATATGACCCGGATCAAGGAAAAATCTATCACGATTAATCCATAGTTTATCAGTTGGGTCGAAGTTTAAAAATTCGGAGTAAAGTACGTTTACAAAATCAGCACCGCCCATGGCACCACCAGGGTGACCAGATTTTGCTTTTTCTACCATAGCAGCTGCAAGAATACGGATATTATCCGATGCCTTATCAGTTACCGTAAGATCCATTTGGTTGTTCATTTCTTTTAGATCCATTTGAAATTAAATGAGATTTTAATGATAAAAACTTGGTAAGGTTTTATTTAATGGATGCAAAGATATACAAAAATGTTATCCTGCATGAGCGAATCTCATCTAAATAATAGATACTTAGAGAAAAGTAATATATTTTATAAAACTGTAAATCAATATGTTTAGAATCTTACTGATCTTGACTTTCCTGAAAATATCTCAAAGCTTGTTTTTCTGGAGTTTTGAGATAGTGAAGCGTTTTTGTTTCTGTAGATTACATGATAAACACCAGGTTGCAAGGTTAAAGTTTCTCTTAGCTTTTTATCATCAATGTCATAAATCCACTCTAGTTTACCTTTGCGTTGAACAAAAAGACTACATGGTCCACTTGATGGCTTAAAAATGGTTGCCAAACCAGGTTGAGGAATTTTAATACTGGTTGTAGTACTTTGGGCAATCGTTACATTCGGAATTGCAACCCTTGGAAGCGTAAGAACTTCCAAATTATATTTTCCGGTAATGTATTTAATGCTTTGATTTACCTTTTGCGTGTTTATAATCTGAGTATCGATTTTAACGAGAGTTTGTAAATCCTTATACATGTTAGTTCGGTTCGATTCAATTTTTAAAAAACCTTGTGGTGCATCAAATCCGATTTTGGTATGTTTTCCGGGCTGAATGCTTACACTGTCTCTGTGAAGTTCAGGAATAGTATGGATGGTAATGTTGTAGGTTAAAAGAGGATCAAGATATAGGGTGTCCGGATTTCCTTTTGCATTAAGAGTATGCATAAACTGATAGCGTACCTTTCCTGAAACATTGTTGTAGAAAGTCATGGCCACATCAGTTTCTGTTGGAGAACCATTGGCATCTATTAAATTCACCTGGGCAGATGTTTTATTTAAAACTTGAGACATTACATATTCTAAGGTACCACCAAACTTTTCTTCATGCTCAACTTGTAAATAGTTTCCGATACATTCAAAACTACTTTTGAAATTTACATCTAGTCCAATTCCAATAATAAATGGTTTTAAAATGATACCAGCTTTTTGGAGTTTGTCCGACACTTCACAAGGATCGCCATCACAAGCTTCTACACCATCGGTAATTAAAATTACCACATTGCGAATCCCGGTTTCGCTAATCGGGAAGTCATTGGCTGCCAATTCCAATGAATGTGCTATGGGAGTGGTTCCTTTGGGGATAAGGTATCGTAAAGTTTGCCTTATTTTTCCAGCATTATTAGGTGAGAATGGAACTTCAAGTTTTGTATCGTTACAATCCTGTGGTGGTACCGGACTTTGATGACCATATACCCTTAATGCCATTTCGACATTATTTTCGCATTCCAGGCTGTCTACCATTCTGATTAAAAACTTTCGGGCAATATCAATTTTCTTCGATTTTTCCCAATAGCCATTCATACTTTGAGAGGCATCGAAAATGAAAAGAATTCTTGTTTTTTCTTCAGCTTGGGAAACTTGGTTTTGCGCAAATAATGTTTTGGCAAAAATTACAGCTAACAAGGCGATGATTATATGTGTATATCGTTTCAAAACAAAATATTAATGATTTATCTGACAAAAATACGAAACCATTTATTCAATAAAATATAAAGAAGCATTATTTATCAAAACTTATTTTTAAATTTGATATAGTTATAATTCTTCTACTATTGAAATCATATGAGTAAATCTCTATTGTATACTTTAATTTTTCTTTTATGTTTGGCTGGCATATTGATTCTTTTTTCTGGAAACGATGGTTTGATTGTAAAAATGAATATCAATAAAAATGGAAATAAATATAGAAATATATACTATTTGAATAAAGATAAATTCAAAGTAGTAACAGAAAACAATTCCATAATTTTCTCTAAGAATGAAATTTGTTTGCTGGATACAAGAAAGAAAGAGTATTGGAAAGGAAGTATTAATGAATTTAATAAGTGTTTACTGGATTCAAACTTAGGTTCCGATATTCAGGTGATTGCCAGAAAAAATTATTTTGAGAAGAGTCTGAAAAAGCAAGATTTGAAAAATGTTAAGAAAATTATTGAAGAAATATCTGGCAAACAAAATAGACCAGAGCAACAAAGCGAAATTAAAATCACGCCGAACTATAGTTCAATTGCTGGATTTGCTTCAAGAAAATACTTGATAAAGCAAAATAATAGAGTAGTGGAAGAAGTTTGGATTGCTGAGAATTTAAAGAATTACATTAACTACGATTTGAATTTGGATTTATACAATGATTATATGGCAAGTTTACTGCAACATACTGAATCCAAATTGTATCTGCATTTGGAATCGTTTATGGATTTGATTGAAAATGGTTTTCCAATGAAAATAACAATGTATGGTGAAAATTCTGTTACAGAAACTGAGGTGAAACAATTGATTAAAAAGAAACTTTCTGATTCTATTTTTGAGGTGAGTACTGGCTACGAACAGGTTGAATTAAATACCTTAATCAATCCAAAAAGATAAAATTTTCACTTTCCTGCTCTATAATCCGCTCAATAACTCTCAAATTATCCATACTTTGCAATTTCATAATTTTTGATGAGATATCGGTTGAAGTACTAAATAAATCAATGGCTTTTGTAAGTTTTTTCCTGGCTTTTATAAAGTGATAATACTGTAATGCATCAACATCACCTTCGTAGTTTAAAATAATTCTTGCATATCGGTAATACTCCATGGCCAGGTTGAATTTGTTAGCTGGATTGACACGGAAAATTTCATCTGCAGTTTTTAACCTCTGTTTGGCTTTCGTCAATTTATTATATTCCAATATGCTATCAGTAAAATGGTAATTTTCAGGTGTTTCATCCAAGTGTTTGATAATGGTTTCTTCACCAGCATTAAATACTTCCAGGGGAACAGGACTTTTTAAAAACTGCCACATCGGTATTAATGGCAAATGCGTATTAATAAATTCTTCCGGGAGAGCCATAAAAAATTCATTGGCCTTACTTTTTACCCCTGTATGCTCTAAAATCGCATTGGCCCAACTTAAATCGAAACAAAACCAAACGCCGTCAACTTTTGCCACATTCCATGCATGTGTGGCACGATCCTGTAATGCTCCATTTTTAGTAATATATCCGCTAATCGAATAGCATTCAATTCTCGACTGATTGCAGAAATATTGAAATAAACGTGAAAATCCTTCGCATACAGCTATTCTTCGTTTTAGAACACAAACTGGAGAGGAACAATTGTTTGAACCAATATAGAACAATACAGTAGGATCATATAATAGCTCAATTTGATTTTTGTATTGGATGTTTTTAATAATCCAAAAATAGAATGCTCTTACTGCTTCGGTTTGATTGGTGGTTGGTTCAATTAAATAGTTGTGAAGATTTACAATGTTATTGGCAACACTATCAGGCGTTTTTCTAACATGCCTGTCGATTTGACCAAATTTAATATCTCGAGACTCCTGAGCATTTGCAGGAGCAAGAGAAATAAAGAGCAGAAGTAATATGACAATTAATTTTCGATTCATAGCTGTGATATAAAACTAGCAAAATATAAGTTAAATAGTTCATATCGTAAGATTCTTTTTAATCGATTAACATTTTTTTAGGAGATAAAAAGGAAAATTGGCACATCGGAAATTTAAATGTACTTTTGCACAGATTTTTAAAAATAGAATTAAAAGCAAATCAAAATAATATAGAATTGCCATGGCATTACAGTGTGGAATTGTAGGATTACCAAACGTGGGTAAATCGACTTTGTTTAATTGTTTGTCGAATGCGAAAGCACAATCGGCTAACTTTCCTTTTTGTACCATTGAACCAAATGTGGGTGTGATTACCATTCCTGATGAACGATTAATTAGATTGTCAGAGTTGGTAAAGCCAGAAAGAGTTCAACCTTCTGTAATGGAGATTGTGGATATTGCTGGTTTGGTAAAAGGAGCTAGTAAAGGGGAAGGACTAGGAAATAAATTCTTATCGAATATTCGTGAGACCAATGCAATTATTCATGTATTGCGTTGTTTCGAAAATGATAATATCGTTCATGTTGATGGTTCTGTTGATCCAATTCGTGATAAAGAAACGATTGATATTGAATTGCAATTAAAGGATTTGGAAACTGTTGAGGCAAGACTGCAAAAAGCAGCCAAGTTGGCAAAGGTTGGAAAAAATCCGGAAGCAAAAAGATTGTGTGAAGTTTTGGAGCGTTACCAAGAAGCATTGATGCAGGGAAAATCAGCTCGTGTGATTGAATTGAGCGAGGCAGAGGAAAAGGTAACAACGGATCTTCATTTGCTAACAACTAAGCCTATTCTTTATGTTTGTAATGTTGACGAATCATCAGTAAAAGAAGGAAACAAGCATGTTGATGCTGTAAGAGAAGCTGTAAAAGATGAAAATGCTGAAGTGCTGATTGTTGGTGCAGGTATTGAATCTGATATTGCGGAATTGGAAACATACGAAGAGAAACAAATGTTTTTGGAAGACTTAGGTTTGGAAGAGCCAGGAGTTAATAAGTTGATTAAAGCTGCTTTCAGACTTCTTGATTTGGAAACTTATTTTACTGCTGGAGTAAAAGAGGTGAGATCATGGACTTATCCTAAGGGTGCAAAAGCTCCGCAGGCAGCTGGTGTTATTCATACCGATTTTGAGAAAGGATTTATTCGTGCAGAGGTAATTAAATATGAAGATTACTCAGAACTTGGATCTGAAAATGCTTGTAAAGAAGCTGGAAAAATGAATGTAGAAGGTAAAGAATACGTTGTGCAGGATGGTGATATTATGCACTTCCGTTTTAATGTATAATTTACTTCAAACAATATACAAAATGGTCATTCAGTTTCGAATGGCCATTTTTTTTGCATGCTTCCGAAGTATAAATAATTTAAAACAATAACACTACCTTTGCCCTGACAATGAATCCTTATTATTCATTACTAATTGTTCATTATTAATTCACTTAAGATGTTGCGTACACTGTTGCTAATTGGCATGGGAGGGTTTTTGGGAAGTATTTCTCGTTTTTTAGTTGGCCAGGCATTGCACCGAATTTTCGATACGGTTTTTCCTATTGGTACCATGACAGTTAATATTGTAGGTAGTTTTATCATCGGAGTAGTATACTCTCTTGCCGAACGCGATAATTTAATAAGTCCTGAAATCAGGATGTTTCTTGCCGTAGGTTTTTGTGGTGGTTTTACCACATTCTCATCTTTTGCATTCGATAAATTGAACCTTTTAAAAGACAGCGGATTTTTGTATCTTTCTATGTATGTGGGAGGAAGCGTGTTTCTTGGCCTGTTGGCAGTATATTTAGGCACCCAGATTCATAAATTGTTTTAGTTCAGATTTTAGAATGAGGTTTATAGTTCTACAATCTGAGATCTCATATCTGAAGCGATGAAACTAAAAGGAAAGGCAAAATTACTTCGAGTATTTATTGGTGAAGCCGATAGGGTTTACCAGCGTCCTTTGTATGAAGCCATTGTTTATGGAGCCAAAAAATACGGTATGGCAGGTGTTACGGTTCATCGCGGAATTATGTCTTTCGGAGCCAGTTCAAGAATTCATACCTCTAAAATATTTGCACTTGCCGATGATTTGCCAATAATTGTCGAGATTGTTGACTCCACCGAAAAAGTAGAAGGATTCCTTCATATCCTGGAATTGTTAATCGAGAAATCAGGTGGTGGAGGAATGATTACCATGGAACAGGTTGATGTGATTCGATATCAACCACAATCTAAATAATATTGCAATACTGCACAACAGTTCCATAAATCAGAGTGAATCCATTATATTTGTTGCGGACAATTTTTTAACGCCAACACTTATAAAGGATGAACAAACGAATCGGATTTTTATTACTGATATTTTTTATTGCCAACCTATCAATAGCTCATGCACAACGAACTCGTAAAATTCCTTCGGAACAACCAAAATTGGTTGTAGGAATAGTAGTAGATCACTTGCGTCCTGATTATTATTTCCGATTTTCAAATCTGATTGGTGAAAAAGGTTTTAAGCGTTTAATGAACCAGGGAACCTACTGTAAAAATGCAAAGTTTAGCTATTTGTATTCGCAAACAGGTCCTGATCATGCAACCATATTTACCGGAACGCCACCATCTTATCATGGAGTAATTTCGCATGGTTGGTACGATCGATTATCAGGAGAACTAAACCTGGCAAAAGATGATGGGAATGCTAAAATTGTTGGAATCGAAACGAAAGAAAAAGGCAAATCACCTAAAAACTTATTAGCACCAACACTTGGCGATGAAATAAAACTATTCAACAACCATTCCAGGGTAATTGGAGTTGGCTTAAACGCCGAAGCTGCATTGTTTTCTTCGGGGCATGGCGCCGATGGAGCTTACTGGATGGATGATTTATCAGGAAAGTTTGTTACATCTTCTCACTATCAGGATACCCTTTACAATTGGGTAAGTGAGTTCAATAATAAGAATTTTGCTGATTTCTATATGGATCGTATCTGGACTCCATTCGATGGACAAGACAAACCAGGAATTTCAGAAAAAATTTTGGGTAAGGTTGGACTTTCTTCGGATTTCTATTACGATTTGAATAAAGAAAAAAGAACTTATGGATATAAAGCCATTAAGGCGACTCCGTTTGGAAACATGCTGGTAAAAGATTTTGCCATTTCTGCCATAATAAACGAAAACTTAGGGCGTGATGATGATACCGATTTTTTAGCCGTAACTTTTTCATGCTTGGATTACAAACACAGAGAACTATCTCCTTTTTCTGCCGAAATGGTAGATAATTTTATCAGATTGGATAGAGAAATAGAACACTTTTTGGATTTCCTTGATGAGCAGATTGGCTTGGAAAATGTGCTTGTTTTCCTAACTGCAGATCAATCGGCGAACTATACTCCGGAAAATTTAAAAGCGCAAAACATTCCTAACGGATATTTTAGCTCCTACAACGCAATGGCATTACTAAAGTCCTACTTGAATGTTCTGTATGGTAGTGGCGATTGGATTTTGGGATATGATTCTCAGCAGGTTTATTTAAACCATCAATTGATTGAGGATTCGAAACTATCTTTGGAGGAGATGCAGTTAAAAGCTGCCAACTTCTTGATTCAGTTCACAGGTGTTGCCAGTACTATTCCTGCGAGTAGTCTAACCACAGCTAACTATACACATGGTGTAATGCAGAAAGTGCAACGTTCTTTCAATCAAAAACGATCTGGCGATGTATTAATTACACTTGAACCAGGCTGGATGCACAAGATGAAAGATGAGAGAGATGAAATTGCTCAATACAGTTATACGAACCAGGTTCCATTGTTTTGGTATGGATGGAAAATCAAACGTGGTACTGTTACTCGTACCGTTTTTGTAGAAGATATTGTTCCTACAATTTCCAATTTCCTGAATATTTCAATCCCTGCAGGTTGTGATGGCAATCCTATTGAGGAGTTAACGCAGTAGGCAGTTATCAGTTGCGATTGGTTCATGCCTGAATAAGTATTCCAAAAACTAATCTTTGCTTTGTTTATCCTGGTATTGATTAAAAATACGCTTCAGGCTTTATCTATTTTGTGATGCTTTTATTTTAAAGAATAAACCAGCAAGTAGTCATCAAACTGAATGTATTTGAAAGTGTAGGATTCAGAAAAATCATTGCGACAAACTTCCCCTGTGAATGTATCTTGGTCTGGTGAAAAAGGATGAATCTTCAATTCATCAATTAAATGCACATCTTTTTTGCCATAGAATTTAATTAAACATTCTTTGGCACACCAGTGTTGGTAAAGGTGGAAAGTTCGATTTTGATCTGAAATATTTTCCAGCTCCGATTCAGAAAGAAATCGCTTTGCAATTCGATTTACCCTATCTGATAAGTACTCCATATCTATAGCAGGAGTGGAATGCTTACAGACAAATATGGCAGCAAAATTTTTAGTATGGCTAACACTAATTTTTAGATCGGAACCAACTAAAAATGGTTTTCCATGTTCATTGTTCTCAATTCTTAAATCAGCAGCAATGTATTTCTGAACCAGCAATCGGGTAGCCAGATACTCTTTCTTCCTCGATTCACTGCCAAAGCCATTGAATTTTTCAAACTCTTTATCGCTTAATTCAACATGATTTTGGAGGTAATCTACCTCTTCTTCAATCTTCCAGATGTATAGATTGCAATCGTCGCTAATATGTAGGTGTTTAAATAAGGGCATTATTTCCACTCTAAGCTTTCAATCAACTTCACCATATCTTTATCGATATACTGAATTACCGGCGCCAAAGAATCTTGGTTTGGATGTTCTTTAAAGTAAAGTGCACCACGCAAAAAATGCCTGGTACTGTCGGTTGCAATAAATTGTACCGATGAGGCAACATTTCCTTTGATTCTATAAATCAGTGCGTATACATTTTTATCTTGATTTAGGAAAGTTTGCTCGCCAATCGCATCAGCTTTAATACTGTGTTTGTATGCCATTTTTCGCGAATCTTCAAGATACTCCTCCACATTTCCATTTACACTTTTATAACTTAAGTGAATGGTTGCTTTGTAATCGGGATACTGAATGTTTAACCAATATTTTTCGGACCCTTGACTATTGTCTACCCTCACATTGGCAATCGACAGTTTATCGAAACTGTATGGGTAATTATTACTCCACTTTTCGTACTGTTTTTCTGGCAAATCAATACGAAAATAGCCTTTAGGTTTTGGTGTATATTTTTCTTTACAGGATATAAAACCAAGTGCAAGTAAGGCAATAAGAGTGTATGAAACGAACTGAGTTAACTTCATTTTTACTGTATTCAGATGTAATGTTTTTATTTGGCTAATTTCTCTTTAGGAGGTAGAAAACGTATTTTCTTGATTCTTCGGTTGTCAACGGCTTCAACAATAAATCTGAAATCCTGGTATTCGAATTCTTCTTTCTTTTGAGGAATTTCACCTTTCATTTCCAATAGTAGCCCCGCCAAAGTATCGGCATCACCTTTAATATTTTCAAATAAATCAGAATCTAATTCTGTAATTTTAAAGAAATCGTTAAGCAAGGTTTTTCCTTCGAACAGGTAGGTGCCGTCTTTTTCAAGTGTATAAATTTCCTTTTCTTCATCCGATTCATCGGTGATATCACCAATAATTTCTTCCAGTATATCTTCCATGGTAATGATTCCAGATGTACCACCATATTCATCAACAACAATGGCCATGTGATTTTTCTGAGTCTGGAATTCTTCCAGCAAATCATTGATTTTTTTGGTTTCGGGCACATAAAACGGAGGCCTGATTATGGATTGCCAACGAAATGTGTTTGGTTTATGGTGATGAGGCAGTAGATCCTTTACATACAAAATCCCTCTTACATTGTCGAAAGTTTCATCGTAAACAGGAATTCTGGAATAACCAGAATCAATTAGTATTGATTTTAATTTTCCAAAACCAGTTTTTACATCAATGGCAACAACATCAACACGCGATTTCATAATCTCCACTACGTTGATGTTTCCAAAATTTACAATTCCTTCCAGAATTTCCATTTCCTCTGTGATTTCATCGGCAGTTAATTCAAGCGCCTGCGATAAATCGCCCATTGAAATGTTCTGTTTTTTCGAAATTCGCTTGTTGACAATTGAAGTTGATTTGATTAAAATTGCCGACATGGGTCTGAAAATTTTTTCCATATAGTACAAAGGAAAAGCCATAAATTTCGAAAACTTAACCGAGGTCTGTGTGGCATAAACTTTAGGAATGATTTCACCAAAAAGCAACAAGAGGAAAGTAATAATAACCACTTGTACTAAAAATCCAATAGTTGGTGCATTTGAGAAATCTACTATCGAATTGGTAATAAAGCTGGAAAGAATAACGATACCAACATTTACAAAGTTATTACCAATCAGAATGGTTGCCAGTAGCTCCTCTGGCATTCTTAAAAGCTTTAATAATCTTCTATTTTTCTGATTTTCTTCTGCTTCGATTCCACTAATTTGCTGTGGTGATAATGAAAACAAAGCAACTTCGGATCCTGAAATCAAAGCGGAGCAAAATAAAAGAAGTACCATTACAAGTAAACTTATAATGGTACTTATATTTAAAGTGTGAAAAACAATATCAGAATTGTTTAAAAATAGTGTTGAAAAACTGTCTGTTTCCAATTTTCTCTCAAGTTAGTTAACACTCGTGTAATTTAGAATGGAAGATCATCAGTTTCTTCCTCAGCAGAAGTATCGGCAGCAGCTGTTGGTTGCGTCATTTCAGAACTTGCTTGAGGAGCAGCTTCGTTATCACCTTTTTTACCCAACATTTGCATGTTCGAAGCCATAACTTCTGTGATGTATTTTTTATTTCCATCCTGGTCTTCCCAAGATCTGGTTCTTAAGCTACCTTCGATATACAATTGCATACCTTTTTTTACGTAGTTTTCGGCAACCTTTGCCAATCCGCGCCAAAGCACAATGTTATGCCATTCGGTTTGGGTAACTTTTTCACCATTTTTGGTATAAGTTTCACTTGTAGCCAAAGGAAAATTACAAACACTTACATCATTGTCGAAGTATTTTACCTCAGGATCTTTTCCTACATTTCCTACTAGAATTACTTTGTTTACTGACATATGTATAAAATTTTAGTTAGCAATAGGTTAAAGGTACAAACTTTTATGTTGTATCATAATATATTTAAGGCTTATTTTAAAAATCAGCCATTAAAATGTGATTATTAATTAACTTAGGGAATGGATACATATCCGATTCCTTTTTATTTACAAAAATAAACCTTTCAAACTTTTTGATTTCCTCATCACGAATATCAATATGGATGAAACGGGTATTGATATTTTGATGTGTCAATTTGTGCACGATATTATCACTAATTGATTGTATTACCAAATTGGAAGAATCAAAAATTTCTTTCCATTGATCGGAGTGTAGTAGTTGCTCGGTTGAAAGTTCAAAATTACTCTCAATAAGGGGGTATTGATACATATTTTTCCAAATATCTTTTCCTTCTCTTTTTTCAATGGCAAAACGACCTGAACAAGATAGAAACAAATAGTAAAAATATCGATTCTTCGGTTTAATTTGTTTGCTCTTTACAGGCAATTGATTTACCATGTTGGCACTAGATGCAAAACATTGTGAATGCAAAGGGCAAATGTTACAATTGGGCGACTTTGGAGTACATTGTATTGCACCGAATTCAATTATGGCCTGATTGTATATTTCAGGTTTGGCATCACCCATGGTTTCAGTGGCAAGATTTTGAAATAACTTTTTCCCTTCGCCGCTGTCAATTGGAGTTTCTATACCAAACAATCTTGCAAGTACTCTATATACATTCCCATCTATTGCAGCATAAGGTAAGTTAAACGCAAAAGATGAAATTGCAGCAGCAGTATATGAACCAACCCCTTTTAAGGCAAGAATTTCTTTATACGACTTTGGAAATACACCTTTATATATAGTATGTATGGTTTTTGCTGCATGATGTAAATTTCTGGCTCGTGAATAATAACCTAGTCCTTGCCATAAATTCAAAACTTCTTGCTCATCAGCTAAAGCTAAATCTATTACAGTTGGAAACCTTTTTGTAAATTTGTAATAATAGTCTATTGCTGTGACAACTCTGGTTTGTTGTAACATGATTTCAGAAATCCATATTAGATATGGATCCTTTGTATTTCGCCAAGGAAGGTCGCGTTTGTTATCGCAATACCAGTTTATGATTTGGTTATTAAGCATCTCGAAAAAAAATGTATGATTCAATTTTTTTCAAAAATGCGTAAAAATATTTGTTTTCGATTTCGTTAATAACTGGAAATCTTATATATTTGCAATCTGATTTGAGGAAATGATGTTGTAAATAATTGATAATTAAAGATTTTTTAAGAGATGACTAAAGCAGATATTGTTAACGAGATTTCTAAAAACACAGGAATTGAGAAAATTACAGTTCAGAAAACTGTAGAAGCTTTCATGGATACTATTAAAGGTTCATTGGTAAAAGGAAAGAATGTGTATTTGAGAGGTTTCGGAAGTTTTATCGTTAAGAAAAGAGCAGAGAAAACTGCAAGAAACATTTCTAAAAACACTACAATTATAATCCCTGAACACTTTATTCCAGCTTTCAAGCCTGCGAAAACTTTCGTAAGTAAAGTGAAAACTAACGTAAAGTAGTTTTAGATTTTTAAATTCATTAAATAATTCGAAGTTATGCCTAGCGGAAAGAAAAGAAAAAGACATAAGATGGCTACGCACAAGCGTAAGAAAAGACTAAGAAAAAATCGTCATAAGAAGAAGAAATAATTTTCTTATAGCTTGTTTGTAAGAACAAAATAAATAAACCTAAAGAACTTTTTAGTACTTTAGGTTTATCTATTTGTAAGAACTGATTACCTTTAATAAAAATAAGAAGAATTTAAATAGTGAGTAACGAACTTGTAATTGATGTAAATCCTAATGAAATTGTAATTGCTCTGCTTAGCAACAAACAATTGGTTGAGCTAACCAGAGAGAAAAGTAATCTTCAATTTGCGGTAGGAGACATATATTTGGGGAAGGTAAAGAAGATTATGCCCGGGTTGAATGCTGCATTTGTTGATGTTGGGTATGAGAAAGATGCATTTTTGCATTATCTGGACCTTGGACATCAATTTCGTTCACTAAATAAATTTTTACAACAAGCCTTGGCACGAAAAGGGCGTAACTTGTCGATCTCTAAAATGAGATTGGAACAGGATATCGATAAGAATGGAAAAATGTCCGATGTTCTTAAATCGGGGCAGTACATTCTGGTGCAGGTTGCCAAGGAACCAATTTCTACGAAAGGACCGAGACTTTGCTCGGAAATATCCATTGCAGGACGAAATATTGTTCTGATTCCTTTTTCTGATAAAGTTTCTATTTCTCAGAAAATCAAATCAACCGAAGAGAAAAACCGTTTGCGTCAGCTACTTCAAAGCATTAAGCCTAAAAACTATGGTGTTATTGTAAGAACTGTTGCAGAAGGAAAACGTGTTGCTGAATTGGATCAGGAACTTAGATCTTTGGTAGAGAAATGGGAAGGAAGTTTCCAGCATATTAGAGATATGCAACCTCCTAAACTAGTTTTAGGTGAAATGGACAGAACCACTGCTATTTTGCGTGATATTTTGAATTCGTCATTCGAAAATATCTATGTAAATGATGCAAGTGCTGCCAAGGATATTAAAAACTACATAGCAGGAATTGCTCCCGAGAAATCAAAAATTGTGAAACATGTTGGTGGAGATATGCCAATTTTTGATCAGTTGGGTGTTGATAAGCAAATCAAATCTTCCTTTGGGAAAACTGTTTCGTTTAAAAACGGAGCTTACCTTATCATTGAACATACCGAAGCTTTTCATGTTATTGATGTAAATAGTGGGAACCGTTCGAAAGCAGGAAACGATCAGGAAACCAATGCGGTAGAAGTGAATCTTGCTGCTGCCGATGAAATTGCTCGTCAGCTTCGCTTGCGCGATATGGGTGGTATTATTGTTGTCGATTTTATCGATATGCATTCAGCCGAGAATCGCCAAAAGGTTTTCGAACGTATGAAAGAGGTGATGGGACATGATAGAACCAAGCATAATATCTTGCCTTTAAGTAAGTTCGGTTTGATGCAAATTACTCGTCAGCGTGTTCGTCCTGAAATGAATATCGAGATTCAGGAAACTTGTCCAACTTGTCTTGGTTCAGGAAAGATATCACCAGCAGTATTGTTAACTGATCAGATTGAAGAAAAACTTAAATCGGTTGCCGACAGTGGAGAAAGGAGACTTACATTAAAAGTGCATCCATTTGTTGCTGCCTATATCAATAAAGGTTTCTGGAAGACTTTACGTCGCGAATGGCAATCGAAACTTGGAATTAAATTAACGGTACAAGAAATTCCATCCTACGATTTATTGGTGTATAAGATTTTCGATAACAACAATCAGGAAATCGAATTATAATCACATTTTTTTAATACTGCTTACAAAATCCTCTTAATAAACTGTTAAGAGGATTATATGGTTTTGTGTAATTTACTTATAATACTAATTTTATACGTGTTATAGTAAAAACTAAACCATATGAAACGTCCATGATTAAATAATCATTGAACTTAAAAGAAATGATTTTTTAGTCTGTGGTAAGTTCCATCTGGTAAATAAAAATAAATTATTAACAGATGAAACAAAAAATTCTCACCTTACTTCTGGGAATACTCCTTACCAGTTTCTTAAGCGCACATGCACAAATTTTAGAAACTGTTTCCTGGGAATTTACTACCGAAAAATTAAGTGATACAGAATTAAACCTTGTCTTTAAAGCACAAATAGATAAGGAATGGCATTTGTATTCGCAAAATTTTGAAGATGGAGGACCGGTTCGATTGAGTTTTACTTTTGAGGAATCGGAAAATTATGAACGCATTGGTGAAGTAGAAGAAATTACCAAAGCAAAAAAGACTTTTGACGAAATATTCGAGATGGATATTGAATATTTTGAGCATGAAGCAATCTTAAAACAAAAAATCAAGCTTTTATCCAATACAGCATTTACGGTTGTAGGTGAAATGGAATATCAAACTTGCAGAGAAGGAGAGTGTGTATTATTCACTCCTGATTTTGAATTTGCCATTAATGAGGGGCAATCAAATCAAGTTGATGAAACACCTGTAAAAGCTAAAAAGGAAAAAATAAATGCAATGAAGAATCCCAGAAAGGAATATGCTTCCTTGTGGTCATTGTTTTTTATCGCTTTTACCTTTGGTTTGATTGCTTTGCTTACTCCCTGTGTGTTTCCAATGATTCCTATGACAGTTTCATTTTTTATGCACAGTTCGGAGAATAGAAGAAAAGCCATTTTTAATGCAATATTTTATGGTGTTTCAATTATAGGTATTTATACGATCATTGGTACCATTGTAGCCATTACTTTGGGTGCTGATTTTGCCAATTGGTTGAGTACACACTGGATTCCAAATGTCATCTTCTTTGCCATTTTCTTTGTATTTGCTTTTTCATTCTTTGGAATGTTTGAAATTACCATGCCATCTTGGTTGGTAAATAAATCGGTAGCAAAAGAGGACCAGGGTGGATTTGCTGGATCATTCTTTATGGCATTTACACTTGTACTGGTCTCATTTTCTTGTACAGGACCCATTGTAGGTTCTATTTTGGTACAATCGGCAGGTGGCGAGATTTTAGAGCCAATTGTTGGGATGTTTGGATTCTCCTTGGCATTTGCATTGCCTTTTACACTTTTTGCCATCTTCCCTTCATGGCTAAATAACCTTCCAAAATCTGGAGGATGGCTGAATTCGGTTAAGGTGGTTCTAGGTTTTTTAGAACTGGCTTTAGGACTGAAATTTTTAAGTATTGCAGATCAAACCTACCATTGGGGAATATTGGACAGAGAAGTTTATCTGGGAATCTGGATTGTAATTTTTACTTTAATGGGTTTCTACCTTCTGGGTAAATTAAAGTTCAGTCACGATAGTGATTTAAAGTACATATCGGTACCAAGATTGATGCTGGCCATTTGTTCATTTTCATTTGTAGTGTACATGATTCCGGGAATGTTTGGAGCTCCTTTAAAGGCCATTTCGGGTTATTTGCCTCCACAAACCACACAAGATTTTGATATTTCTGCCATAGTACGTGATCAATCGGGTGCTGGTTTTAAAGATGCCAAAAGTGAGATTTGTGAAACACCAAAGTACGCTGATAAATTACACTTGCCACATGGCTTGCAAGGTTATTTTGATTTTGAGCAGGGATTAGCTTGTGCCAAGGAGCAAAATAAACCTGTTTTTATTGATTTTACGGGACATGGATGTGTAAACTGTAGAGAGATGGAAGCTAACGTTTGGTCTGATGCCAGAGTGCAAAAAGTGCTTAGAGAGGATTATGTGATTATTGCATTATATGTGGATGACAAACAGAAATTACCAGAAGAAGACTGGATAACCTCTACCTACGATGGTAAAGTAAAAAAGACCTTGGGAAAGAAATACGCCGATTTTCAGATTACCAGATTTGGCGTAAATGCCCAACCATATTATGTGCTTTTAGATCATGATGAGAATACTTTGGTTGAATCTCGGGCATATGACTTGAATGCAGACCGATTCCTTGAGTTCCTGGAGAACGGAAAGAAAGAGTTTGCTAAAAGATAAAATAAGAATTTGAATGATAAAGAACCGGAGCATCAATGTGTTCCGGTTTTTATTTGCCCGATATTTATAATCATTATAAGTTTCAACTGTTTTCTTCTTCCAAAAGAATTCCTATTTTTGAAAGTTTGCCTTTCGAAAAAATGGTAAGCCGCTTTAATCTTTTAAAATTTAAATTACGTATGGAAAAATACGATGTGATTATTGTCGGAGCCGGTCCAGCCGGTATTTTTTGTGCTTACGAATTAGTAAAAAATCGAGACGACTTAAAAATCTTAATCCTTGAAAAGGGTAGGGGAATGGACAAAAGATCTTGTCCGAAACACACCAATGGTGGAACATGTGTACACTGTAAACCTTGTAGCATTACTACTGGTTGGGCAGGAGCAGGTGCATTCTCCGATGGAAAATTGTCTTTATCGCACGAAGTAGGTGGAACTCTTCCTGATTATTTGGGCGTTGAAGAAACCATTGATTTAATTGCTTATACCGATAAGATTTATCTGGAATTTGGTGCAGCTACCGATATTCATGGTGAAAAATTAACTCCTGCTATGGAGAATATTCGTAGAAAAGCAATTGAATCGAATTTGAAATTGGTTCACTGTCCGGTTCGTCATTTGGGAACTGAAAAAGCCCAGGATTTGTACAGACGTTTGTATGAGTATGTAACATCAAAGGGAGTTGAAGTACAGTTTAATTGTGCTGTGGAAAGCCTGATTCTTGATGGTGATAAAATCCAGGGAGTTAGGAACGGAAAAGGAAGTTACTATGGCGATTTGGTAATGGTTTCGGTTGGTAGAGATGGTGCTGATTGGCTAATGAAAGAGTGTAGCAAGGAAAGTATTTCTACCGAAGTAGGTGTTGTTGATATAGGTGTGCGTGTTGAATGTAGAAATGAAATCATGCAGGACATTAACGAGAACTTTTACGAGGCAAAATTAATTCACTACACCCAAACTTTTGACGATAAGGTAAGAACTTTCTGTAGTAACCCTGGTGGATTTGTTTCTTCGGAGTATTACGATGGTGATTTGGCTGTTGTAAATGGCCATAGTTACAAAGATCTGAAGAGTGATAATACAAATTTTGCTTTGTTGGTATCGCAAAAGTTTACCGAACCTTTTAAAGCTCCAATTGAATATGGTAAACATGTTGCCAGGTTGGCAAACATGCTAACCAATAACCAAATTTTGGTTCAACGATTTGGTGATTTGGTTCGCGGTCGCAGAACTACTTCAAAGAGATTGTACAGAAACAATATCATTCCAACTTTGAAAGATGCAGTTCCAGGTGATTTGAGTTTGGTTTTACCGCACCGTATTCTAAAAGATATTGAAGAAATGATTTATGCTTTGGATAAGGTAACACCAGGTTTGGCTTCTGATGAAACTTTATTGTATGGTGTAGAAGTGAAATTCTATAGCAATATCACAAAAGTGGACGAAAGCTTCCAATCGACATCGGTTAAGAATCTTTACCTGGGTGGCGATGGAGCCGGTATTACACGTGGTTTAATGCAAGCTTCGGTTAATGGAGTGGTGATTGCAAGAGAATTGCTTAAACAGCTTTAAAATAAATTTAGATAGAAAACAAAAGCTTGGTTGCAATGGCAGCCAAGCTTTATTTTTAAGTATTTAAATCGGTAGGAAGGTAAAAGCTGAAAGTACTTCCTTTGTTTAATACACTTTCAACATATATTCAACCATCAAATCTTTTGATAATGCGCTTTACAATCACAAGTCCCAAGCCATGGCTTTTTTCTTTGGCTTTTTAGGAGTACTAAAGAGTGGAATATTAATTGATTTTTAAATAAAAATTAGGAATTGTCTTTTTTTACAAGTTCTTCATTCAATAAGATAAATTCCCGGCTTTCTTCATCATTCACCAACTTAAAAAAACTGCAATTAATACATCCTAGCAGTTTTTCTTCTATTTCACCTTGAATGCTCTTGTTGCATAAAGTTCCTTCCACAGTCCAGCAACTTCTTCCTGCTTTCGATCCGTGATTAACTCCAGTGTTTTCAAATTTTATACTTGCAGGACACACTCCCAATTCATTGGTATTTGCTCCTCCTATTTCTCTCCCACAATTAAAGTATTCCCAACAGTTCTTTTTCTTCATCTTTTCTCGTTCTCCGCCCCTAAAATAAATAAGCTCGAACAAAATCGGATATCGATTTGATAAAGTATACTTATTTTAGGGTAAATCAATCTAAAGCAAAAGAATTTGAAATCCTACTTCCAAAGATTTTTGATTTCTCTATCACTATAGGATTCAAGCTGCAATAACTCGTAGAAAGGATCGCCTTTCAGCTTTAGTAAATCAGCAAAAGCAGGTTCTGTTTTTATACCTGTTTCTTTAAGCTTTACCACTTCTTTATTAAAATCTTCACCTAAAAGTTTTAAAATGCGATCTTCAATCAGCATGTGTCGATATGAATTCTGCGCTACTACAGGATATGCCGAACCAAAAATTTCGATATGGAAACCTTCATATTTGAAGTTTGCAACTACCACCCAATAACCAGCTTTTTCTTTTTGCTCAATCTTAAAATCTTTTTGTTTTCCATAAATGGATTCAATAACACGTTCAAAGCGATCGGCATCAAAGAATCTGCAAGCAATATCTAAATCGCTCTCTATTGTGGATATGCCAATTGGAATGGTACCGGTTAAAGTAGGGTTGTATTCAGCCAAAGAATCTAAAATTCCAAGTTTGTTTAGGCAATTGTAGGCTTTTACCTGAACTGGAGATCCATCTTTTAAGTAATTGATATTTCTCCAATCTTTATTGATGTCGCGAAATTGCTCAGCTAATATTTGCTTGGTATCCTCAACATTTGAGTACTCGAAACTTTTTACCTGAGAGCAACCAGCAATCATTGCTGAAACCTGTTTCTTACCATTTTTGCGATACAAACAGATAATTGGTTTATTGATTTCGGCGGCGCGGCCAATTTCGTAACCAACTCCAAGCGAAGGGGTAGTTACTTCAGCCACCACTACATCAGCCTCCATTACCCATTTTAAATCTCGGTCATGAATTTCTTCATCAGATAAGTTGGTTTCCTGAACTTTTGAGCCAATATGCTCTGTTAGTACATTGCCATATCTTTTTAGTTCATCGATAATTTGTTTGTAGATTGCAGCATCATCTTGGCCGCCACGGATCGATCCTGAGAAGTATATTTTCATAGTGTGTTGTTTAGATTGTTCTTTTATTTCTTTCGTGCAATTCTAATATAATCGAAATCTGTATATATTCCAATAGTTCAATATTTCTTAAAACAAAATTTCCCTTTTTAAAGTTCCTATTGTGCACGATGATTAATGCGATGAGGTGAGAGTTTTACCTCAATTGTCTTTTCACATTTTCCGGAATTAGATTTTGTAATCCTTTGGCTTGTGGCGAATTAATATCGATATATTTCCAATTGCTGGTATTTTTGCTGGCAATGGCAACCATAGATCGATGAGCCTTAATGGTAAATGAATTACTTTCTTCGTCGTACTTCACATTTTCTTTACCAAATTCTTGTTCGAATTTAGGTTGAACCAATGCTGATCCTTGCGACATTAAACCTGAAAGCCTCACTTTAACAATACCATAGTAATGAATCTTACAATATTTCTCGTTACCCGATTCAACAACATCGGAAATTCTGTTGATGGATTTAAAATCGGTAGTCATTTTAACACCCATATTGTCCATTCCTTGCATGAGCATGATCATATTGTCCTTGCTCATCATTTCAAAAATGCGAGGATACATCATTTCAGTAACAACGTCCCATTGTTTGTTGTTAAAAGCAGTGGTATAACTGATTAAATCTTTCTCGAAAGTATTCTTTAGGTTTTTCTGTGCAAAAGCACTGGTTAAAAGCAGAGATAGTATTGTTATTGCAAAAAAACGTTTCATGTTGTTATCTTTTAATTCGCTTGAATATAATAAAAAGGAGCGTGCAGCGGGACTTAAAAGATGTTAAAACTGCTAATTTAGAAGAGAAAGCTTTGTCAAAATAGGTAAGCTTATTGAGGTTTGGTCAGTAGAATTCTTGTCATTCAAATGAATGGATTTACACAAGATTGGAAACATTCATTCTTGCTATTTACAGGTTTATTCATCATATAAAAAACAATCTCAGCGACAATAAAAACAACCATTATGGCAGATAATAAAAGTTTCGGAGCTATAAAGACAAGAAAAAACGACCAATCCCATTAGGAATTGGTCGTTTTTCTATATGTCCTTTTGACGAGTTTATTCTAATCTCATCTTACAATTATTGGCACGAATATTCAATTTTGAGATTGATTTCTTAGAGCCAACTTTTCCTTTCGCAACGTAGGTATTTTTATCTGCAGTTTCTTCGTTCTTTAAAGTAAAATCATTCGAGTTGTCGAACTTCACCGATTTGTGATTGATTTCGTAATCAATGTTACAACCTTCCATAAAACTTAAGCCAATGTGGCCATATTTAGAATCAAGTTTAATGAAAGAGAACATGTTGTTAATGTTGAAAACATTGATGTGACCGAATTTTAATTCGTAGTCAATTTCATCACCCAATTGCGCAATTTCAAATTTTGTAAAGTTCGAAGTTCCGTATAGTGTTTCAATTTCTTTCACATCAAATTTATCGCGTACTGTTTTAATATTTAGGTTGTCGATTACTTGAATGGTGTATTCAGAATCGCGGCTTTCTCCTGAGATTTTATCGGCATTTTCAATTTTAAATTCAGAACCGGAAGCATCCAATTCTGTGTTTGCAAGCTGATTGATTTTTACGTTTACATTGGACAGCTTTAATCGGTTGGTACCATTTAAGCTATTGGCAGTAAAGTTTCCACCACTCTGATCCAGACTAAATTTAGCATCGTGATCATCCAGGAATACATCACCATTTTTCTGAATAATTTCAAGATGAACTGAAGCAGGCATTTGCACTGTGTACGAAATCTTAATTTTCCCTTTGTTGAACAAAGAGTTGGTCAATTTCTTTAATGAAAAGAAATCACCCAAAACAGTTTGAGCAACTAGCTGTTGGCCTCCCTCAGTAAAATCCACATTAATATTCTCAACCATGGTTTCATTTTTATCTTCTTTTGATCCGTCAACCGTGATTAAAACTTCGAAATGAATTTCATCTTTATCCCAATTTTTAATCTGTACTTTTCCGTAATGGGCATCTATTTTTAGGTTCTCAACAGACTTGAATATCTTGTCAATTTTCTTGTGTTTTGCTGCGTTAAGCGTTCCGCTTATCATGCAAACAGCTAGTAAAGCAAGTAATAATCGATACATATTGTGTGTTATTTAGTTTTATAATAATCTGAATTCTCTCAAAATTAATGGAATTAAAACTTTTTGTCTGATAATCGATGCGTATAAGTACGAATTTTAACAAAGATTAAGAGAAGAATGGCAAAAAACAGGCAAGTTCGACCAATGTAATCTCCATGCTCAGAATAAAAAGTTTTATCATTTAATAAACTTAGATTTCCGCTAAGTATTGTTTTGTTCCACCAACTTGTTTTAGCAATTATCGTGCCTTTAGAGTTGATATGAGCAGAAATTCCATTGTTTGCTACACGAATATAATCGCGACGAGTTTCAATGGCTCTAATTCTGCTAAAGTTAAAATGATGCAGGTAACCAGGAGTATTTTTCCACCAGCCATCGTTGGTAATCATGCAAATAAATCCAGGTATTTCAGGAATACGCCTTGCACAGTAATCTCCAAAAATAGATTCGAAACAAACCACAGGCACAATTGCAGTTGAATCGGCCATAAAGTAATCCGTTTCATTTCTACTGCTGTAAGTTCCATTGTAACCACCTATTTCGAGAGAATATTTGTTTAAGAACCCCAGGTATTTATCGAAAGGAATTCGTTCGAACATGGGAACCAATTTGGTTTTGTGATAGAACTGTGGAACAGAATTGCTGATAAAAAGTGCTGAGTTGAATGATTCATCATCAATCTTACTGTGAACTCCAATCAGGAAATTTGTTTTTGGATATTTTTCTTTTAAGGCTGTTATTTGTTGGTAATAAATAGATGAATCAGACTGTTTTTCATTAATTGCCTGAAGAATTAATGTTTCTGGTCCGAAGAGGTAATCAGGTTGAAATGTTTTGCAAACAGAATCGGCCAATCCTATAAATTCGTTAAAATGGATTGCTTGATTTTCAGGAACAAACTTCTCGGTATAAGGGTCGAGGTTGGGTTGAATCAAGACAAATGTGCGATTGCCTGAAATGTTTTTGGGTTTGATATCATTTTTAAAGGAAGAATATAGAAGAGGAATTCCAAACAAGATCAATAAGATGAATACTTGCGAATAGCGGAAGTCTTTTTCTCGTCGGATGATTTCAAAAACACAGTAATTGATGAGGATGACCCACAAGCTACCACCTCTGGTACCGGTATATTCATACCATTGTATCCAGGAAGGAGCCGAGGCAAATGCATTGCCCAGATTTAACCATGGCCAGGCCAAATCCCACTGTGTGTGAAAATATTCAAATCCTAGCCAAATAATCAGAAATGGGATAAGTATTGAAATTCGCATGGTATGCCTGGCTTTACTGATCAACCAAAATATCAGCGCAAGCAACATTGAATTAATTAAAATGATGAGAGTAACTCCTAAAAAATGTGCTTGGGCCACCCACCAATACGCCATTACATTCCAAATTGTAAAACTTAGAAATGTGTAGTTGAAAAGTAAATATGGATTGTGATGTTCTTTAAGCCTTTCCTCCAAAAATAGTAATGGAATCCATGCAAATAGTATCAGGAAAAAAAGAGATGGAATACAAAAAGGAATTCCAAGAAGGATTCCTGAACTTAAAGCAAGAAGAATATTTTTATTCACAATTATCGGTGTGTTAGGTTAACTCCCACTAAGATAATGATAATTGATGCGATTTGTGCCAATGAAATTTGATCTCCTCCGATTACAATTCCCCAAAAAATTGCCACTATTGGAATAAGATAGGCAATGGAAGCTGCAAAAACGTGCGACGATTGTTTGATGAGGCGATTGTAGCATATTACGCCTGCAAAAGTTAGTAAGGCAAGTAAAGCTAACATTAATGCACTGTTGGTAAAGTTTTCAGCTGCTAATGGTGCACTAAGATCCGTAAAAGCTAAGTAAGAACCTGCCATAGGTCCAACAAAAAGGAATGCCAAAGATGCAATTTCCGTACCCGTTAATTTTGGTAAGGCAAAGCTTATAAGGTTTATACTGGTAGCAACCGAAACCATTGCCATAAAAACATAGAAAATCCCTAGTAAATGGGTTGTTCCATGAGACTCACCAGAAAAGATGATGATTAGTGTTCCTGCGAAACCAAGTAAAATACCTCCGATTATTTTTATGTTGGTTTTGTTCTTAAATAATAGGATTGCCATTAATAAAGTGATTGTTGGCAGCATGGCAGTTAGCATACCAGCAATTGAAGAACTGATTAAGGTTTGAGCTTTAGCAAAAAAGTAGGAGGGACCAATGTTCCCAGTTAATCCTGATAATAGTAATGGAATAATATTATTCTTACCAAGCTTTTTTAAATTCTTAAATATTAATGGAAGAAACAGTAAAAAAGAAAGAAAAACCTGAAAAGCAGCAACCTGATCGTGGCTAAAACTTTTTAAGGCAATTTCCCTTAAAATATATGGGCTACCCCAAATGAATGATACCAATAAGAGTAAAAGCCAGTTGCTTTTTTTGTTTGATCCTTCCATAGATATTTAAGAGCTTGAAGTTATTCTTTTTCTTCCTCGAAAACTTTGTACTTCGCAGTTAAATCTGAAATTAACTGGCTAAAAGTTGTAACAGCAGCAATGGTTTCTTTCGAGATTTCTTTTTGTTGAAGCTTTAGCATTAAAATGCCATACAAAGCAGTAAGACAAACTTCAATGTCGTTGTTTTCTTCTTTTGCTTGAGATTTCTGGCGAAATTCAGAAATGTTACCAGCTGCTTTTTCGAATAATCCAATGTAAGCGGCGTCCTTTTTGTTATTCAAAAGGTGCATATGAAAATCGAATAGTTCATTTACATTGTTTTTTAGAATTTGCAAATGTCCACGTTCTTCAACTTTTTCAATTTTCATCATTTCAATCAAGTTTTCGTACCAGGCTCTAATTTCCTGATGCTTTTCATCATCTTGTTTGAACTGGGAAATGATGTTTTTATCAACAGCTTCGATGTCGAATTTATAAGCTCTTAAAATATCTTCAACTTGCCACATGTATAAAATGTACTCGGCCAAGTTGGTTTTTCTTTTTTCCTGTGCTATTATCATGATACGGTTATCAGTTATCAGTTAACAGTTGTTACTGCTCACTGTTCATTGTATTATCCTTTTTTCAATTTATCTATCAAACGGCGTTCTAATTTTGTAGGACGACCTGTTCCTCTTTGACGTTGTTCGAAGCCAAAATTTTTAGTGGCATTTAGCAAATCCAATTGGTCTTGTGCTGTGATGTCTTCAACAAAATCAACAGCTAATTTAGCCGACATTCTTTTGCCAGATATTGCTTTAACGCGATAACTTCGAATAATGGGAGGAACACGAATGTCGATTTTTTCGTTCAATTTTACTTCTCTCGAAGGCTTAATTGTAACGCCATCTATGCTTACCTTTCCTTTTTTACAGGCATCGGCGGCCATACTGCGTGTTTTAAAAATTCGAACTGCCCACATCCATTTGTCAACTCTTACCTTATCGTCCATATCTTGTGGTCTATTTCCCGTTTTTCTTGGTGTTATAAGCCGTCATGGTTCTTTGAATCCCAATTGTACTCATTCCTTTAATCATGTTGATACAGATTTTGTACAGCTCAGGTAGTTTTTCAGATTCTTCTTCGCTCCATTTTCCCAAAACATAGTCTACTTGCTGTCCTTTGTGAAAATCATCACCGATACCAAAGCGAAGGCGAGCATAGTTTTGATGACCTAGTGTTGCATTAATGTGCTTCAACCCGTTGTGTCCGGCATCACTACCTTTTGGTCTCAAACGCAAGGTTCCAAATGGTAAAGCAAGATCATCTACCAGGATCATCATGTTTTCAACAGGAATTTTTTCTTTCTGTAGCCAGTAGTTAACAGCTTTCCCACTAAGATTCATGTAAGTACTTGGCTTTACAAGAACATATGTTCTGCCTTTAAATTTATATTCACACATTGCTCCGTAACGAGCATCTTTAAATTCTATTTTTGCAGTTTCTGCAAGTGCATCCAAAATGCTAAAACCAATATTGTGTCGGGTGTTGTGATATTCTGCACCAATATTTCCTAAACCCACAACCAGATATTTCATTGGATCAAATTTTTTATCGCTATCAGAGGAATTTTCTTTCCCCAATAATTTTTTCAGGAACTGTATCATAACAAATCCAAAGTTAGAATAATTGTTTAAATCTAAGGATGTGTTCCGATATCAGAATTAAGCTTAAAACCTGAGTTCGATTAAAAATATCCATCACGGAAAGCCAGATTTATTTATGATTTGCATTAAAAAATCTGAAAGAATATCGGGATATTTTAAAGAGTTTTTAATGTGAAGATTGGATGAAGCTGACTTTTTCAAAGAATTTGACTGCTTTTGGCATAAATTCTCTCATATCCCCTAGAAATATCCCGATATTCCTTCGAAAATTTGAGAAAATTTCTACTCAAAACCAGTGCAAACTGTGATAATATTTTTAACCGAACTCAGGTTTATAAAAAACCTCCCAAACCTTTAAAGGTAGGGAGGTTATATTTTTTATCTGAGAATAAATTATTCTGCAGCAGCAGCCTGAGCAGCAGCACGAGCAGCTCTTGTAAGCTTAACTTGTACAACTACGGCGTTTTTAGCATTCAATAATTCTAGGTTATCGAAAGCAAGTTCTCTAATCTGAGTACTCTTACCAAGACCTAATTCAGTTACATCGATAGGTAAGAATTCAGGAAGATCTTTCATTAAACCTTTAACTTTTAGTTTTCTCAAGTTAACTGCCAATTTACCACCGGCCTGAACACCTTTCGCGAATCCTTCAACCTTAATTGGAATCTGAACTTCGAAAGCTTTGTCTTCGAATACTTGGAAAAAGTCAGCGTGAATAGCTTTATCAGAAGTAGCGTGGAATTGAACTTCTCTCATAACTGCAGTAAACTCTTTACCTTCGATATCGAATTTTACGATGAAAGTTTCTGGAGTGTAAAGCAATTTGTTGATGTCTTTCTCGCTAATTGCAAAGTGGATGTTTTCTTCACCACCGTACAATTCACAAGGAACCATTTCTTCTCTACGTAAAGCTTTAGTCGCTTTTTTTCCTAAGTCAGTTCTTAAAGAACCTTTTAATTCTAATGTTCTCATTTGAAAATAATTATTGTGCTACTCAATACCAATATCATCACCCGGTAAAAAGGTTCAATTAATATCCCATCACACGTTTATAATAATTTTACCTAAAATCGGCGCAAAGATAATAATTATAAAATAAAATTGGAACTGATTGATTCGCAATTGTAAACATTCAATATTGTTTTTGCGAAAATCTCAGCAATACTTAATGATTTAATCTTGCCAGATTCTTCTCTTAATGGAATTGAATTTGTGAAAATTACTTCTTCCAACGAAGAATTTTCGATTCTTTCGTAAGCAGGACCAGAAAGAACAGCGTGAGAAGCAATTGCTCTAACACTTTTAGCTCCTTTTTCTTTCAACATATCAGCTGCTTTGGTAATTGTTCCTGCTGTATCGATCATATCATCAACAATTACAACATTTTTACCATCAACTTCACCAATAGCTGTCATTTCTCCTACAACATTAGCTTTTTCTCTTCTTTTGTGACAAATTGCCATGTCAGCATGCAAATATTTAGCATACGCATGAGCTCTTTTACTACCACCCATATCAGGAGAAGCTACCACTAGATCATTAAGCTTTAATTCTTCTACATATGGAAGAAGAACTGATGAACCATAAAGGTGATCAACTGGTACATCAAAGAATCCCTGAATTTGATCTGCATGTAAATCCATTGTCATCACACGATCAACGCCTGCAGCCATTAAAAGGTTTGCCACCAATTTAGCTCCAATTGCTACTCTTGGGCGATCTTTTCGATCCTGACGAGCAAAACCAAAGTAAGGAATAACTGCACATACTTTGTAAGCCGAAGCTCTTTTTGCAGCATCAATCATCAATAGAAGTTCCATCAAATTATCAGTCGGAGGATAAGTTGATTGAACGATAAAAACATGAGCTCCACGAACTGTTTCTTCGTAAGCAGTTTCAAATTCTCCATCACTGAATCTAATAATGCTAGACTCTCCAACATTTAAACCTGCAGCTTCTGCAATTTTAGCAGCAAGGTGTTCGCTGTTCGAGCCAGCAAAGATTTTAATCGGGGCTTTCATTAAAGTATTATTTGTTTATAAATCAGATATGTTTTATTGTGCAAATTTAAAAAATATTGCCGCAAAAAAATGAATTAAATCCTTTAACAGCAAATATTTTGACCAATTGATTTCTATAGGGTTTACACCTACTTAAAATAAAAAGAAGATATCTTTAGCAGAGATCTTCCTTGAATTTATTTTACGGCATTATTCCCGTGTACTCTTAATTGTTTCTTCGATATAATTTAAAATTTCATCTTTGCCTAAACCATTAGATGATGAACTAATAAAATATGGAGGCATTTCTTCCCATGATTCCAGCATAAGCTTCTTGTATGCCTCTAGGTTTTCTGCAAGTTTACGTTTTGTTAGCTTATCAGATTTGGTAAAAATGATTGAAAAAGGAATTCCGTTAATACCTAACCATTCCATGAATTCAGTATCCTTTGCTTGTGGTTCGTGACGCGAATCAACCAGTACAAAAAGGTTTACCAAATTTGGTCTGCTCTCGATGTATTTAAATATTAATCTTGAAAAACGCTGTTTTGTGTTTTTGGCAACTTTTGCGAATCCATATCCTGGTAAATCCACCAAGTACCACTCCTTATTTATTAAGAAATGATTTACTAGTTGAGTTTTACCTGGTTTCGAAGATGTTTTTGCCAGGTTTTTATTATTGGTAATCATATTAATTAATGATGACTTCCCAACATTAGAACGCCCGATAAAGGCATACTCTGGCTTATCTGGTTTTGGACATTTTTTAACATCCGAGTTAGACATTACGAATTCTGCTGCAGTAATATTCATTGGTTCTCCGTTTTCGTGCGCAAAGGTATACAGATTCTTAAATTTTCCGAAATAAATTCATTCTTGTTTCAATTAAAATAAAGAACCTCTTCTCTATTAGGAGAGAAGAGGCCATTTTTATTTAATGAGTTTTACTTGATGTAAACTTCAAGAATTTCAGTTTTTCCCTTAGGGAAAAGAATAACATTTTCAAGTGCTGCTGGAATCAAAACAGTTTCACCTTTGGCAACTTCTGTTGTAATTCCATCTTCGCTTTCAATGGTAAAATCACCATCCAAGCACATGTAAATTACAAATGAGTCCAATTGAGAGTAATCTTTTTCAATTTGCTTATCGAACTCAAGTGTGTTGGTTGTAAAATACGGACAACGCACTAACTCTTTGGTCTTGTTGATTTCTGTTTCGTAATCAGTTTTGTATTTTTTCTCAAAACTATAATCGATAGCATCAACAGCCAGTTCAGTATGCAATTCTCTTGGATTTCCCTGATCATCGGTTCTGTTCCAATCGTACATACGATAGGTAACATCAGATGTTTGTTGGATTTCGGCCAATAAAATTCCTTTTCCAATGGCATGAACTCTACCTGCAGGAATAAAGAAACAACTTCCTTTTTTCACTGGTTCGTTGTTTAGGATTTCCTCCAGCTTGCCTTCTTCCAGTTTGGCAACATACTTTGCCTTATCCACTTCCTGATTGAAACCTACGATTAATTCCGATCCTTTATCAGCTTCAATCACGTACCACATTTCGGTTTTTCCAAAGGCATTATGTCTCTCTTTCGAAAGTTCATCATCTGGGTGCACCTGAATGGATAGTACATCATTGGCATCGATAAATTTGATTAGCAAGGGAAATTCCATTCCAAATTGGTCGTATACTTTATCTCCTACCAGGTCGCCCATGTACACTTCAATAAGCTCCTCAAGGTCGTTGCCAGCCAGATTACCATTGCTAACAACAGAAATATCTCCTTCAACTCCTGATATTTCCCAACTTTCTCCAGCATTTGGCAGAGGAGAGAAGTCTTTGTTTAAAACTGTTTTTAATTTGCTGCCGCCCCAAATTTTATCTTTTAGGATTGGCTGAAATTTTAAAGGATACAAACTCATTTTTGTACAATTAAATAATTTGATTGATGTTTATGTGGCTTTTGGGACTATTAAAATTCGTAGTCAATAACTTTTCGGTCAATTGCCATTTCCTTAATCACCTCAACTGCTTTCATATGATCCGGATGTTTAGCATATACCGATAAGGCATCCAGGTTTTCAATATCAACATTCACAATAAAATCATATGAAGCATCTGATTTTAATTGGTCGAAACCTATTTGTAAAAACTTGATTTCTGGAATTGTATTATCTAATCCGTCAAAGGCTTTTACTAATCTTTCCTGATAATTCTTCTCTTCTTGTTCAGACTCGAAAGCCTTGAACTTAAACATTGCAATGTGTTTGATCATCTCAATTCTTTTTTAAATAATTAGTAATTTGCTTGCCGAATTATTGCAAAAGTATCAATTTTGCAGCAAACATCTAAATATCATACAACATGTTGATTATTGGAATTGCAGGAGGTACCGGATCGGGTAAAACTACAGTTGTCAGAAAAATAATAGAGAAATTACCACAGGGTGAAGTGGCTGTATTGCCACAGGATTCTTACTATAGAGATAATGCTGATATGCCGCTGGAAGAGCGTCAGGAGATTAATTTTGATCATCCACGATCGGTTGAATTTGAGTTGCTGGTGGAGCACATTAAAAAACTTAAGAATGGCGAAGCAATTGATCAACCTATTTATTCTTACTTAACTTGTTTGCGTTCTGATGAAACCATTAAGGTAGAGCCTAAAGAGGTTGTGATTATTGAAGGGATTTTGGCTTTAACTCAACCAGAGCTTCGCGATTTAATGGATTTGAAAATATTTGTTGATTGCGATGCTGATGATCGATTGAATCGTGTGATCAAGAGAGACATTGTTGAAAGAGGAAGATCGGTAAATAAAGTGTTGGATCGTTACGAAAAAACGGTAAAACCAATGCATTTGCAGTTTATAGAGCCATCAAAAAGATATGCTGATATTATTGTTCCCCAAGGAGGAAATAACATAGTTGCCATTAATATTCTTACTCATTTTATAGAGAAGAATTTGATTGTAAAACTATAATTGTTAATAAGATATTGAGAGGAGGCTTTGTTTAAGTCTCCTTTTTTTATAACTTTTCACTTTGTTTATGATAAGTCGTTACCATGCTTAATAAAATTAAAGCCGACAGTTTACTTTTTATTGATATAGAGACTGTTTCAGGAACAGAAGATTTTGAGCAATTATCGCCAAAGCTTCAGGATTTATGGGAAAAGAAATCCAATTACTTCAGAAAAGAAGATGAATCAGCTGCTGATGTTTATCAGCGGGCTGGAATATATGCAGAGTTTGGAAAAATTGTGTGCATATCAACAGGAATGATTACTTACAAGGAAGGCGGACGCAAATTTGTGGCCAAGTCTTTTTATGGAGATGATGAGCGATTATTGTTGGAGGAATTTGCAGATATGCTTACTCGATTTTGCAGTAAACCTTATCGAAACCTATGTGCTCACAATGGGAAAGAATTTGATTTTCCGTATATCGCTCGACGCATGCTAATTAATGGAATAAACTTACCAGATATTTTAGATATTGCAGGAAAAAAACCATGGGAAGTGCAGTTTATTGATACCATGGAATTGTGGAAGTTTGGCGATTACAAGCATTACACCTCATTGGCCTTGCTTTGTGAGGTGTTTAATATTCCAACCCCAAAAGATGATATTGATGGATCGATGGTAGGAGAAGTGTATTGGAAAGATGGAGATTTGGAGCGAATTGCAATTTATTGCGAGAAGGATATTCTGGCAACTGCCCAATTGTTTTTACGATATCAAGGGGAAGATTTGATTCCGGAAGAAAATTTTGAAAGAATATTGTTGTAATAATCTTTGTTGTTATACAATAATTTGATTTTTTTCGTGTTTAACAATTCAATTAAAGAGTAACAATCTAAACCTGAAAATATTAATAGAATGAAGTATTCGATTTATAAAAAGCTGTCATTTGCCCTTGCTCTATTAGGAGCCTTTTCGTTGTTTTCGTGTGGTGGAAGTAGTGGTGGCGATGAGGAAGAATTTGAATTCAAACCATCTGACCTGACCAATAAGTATTGGTATGCGAATCCTTTTTTGTCGGGTGATTACAAGCGTGATGATGCACTTATTGTATATAGATTTGAAGGTGGAAATGTGTTGAAAAAGCAAGAGTTTAGCGGGCGTCGTGATGAAGTAGTTGGGGAATGGTCGTTAATAGATAACCAATTGATAATTGAAGATGAATCAATTGATCCAAATAACCGTCAGGAATGGTTTATTCAATCAAATTCAAAAAGTAATTATTTAAAACTGAATAGTTCAAATGGTTCAAGGGAGTTTTATACTGATATTGATGCCATTAATGATATTACCGCAGATGCCTATGTTGTGAACGAGTTGCGATTGGTTAATGGATCGTATGAATCTGATTATAAAATGGAGTATGCGGTTTATGGAGATCAATTAAGCCAGGTAAAGGTTTTGTCTGATGAATCAACTAGTTTCGATTTGGATGCGTTTGCCGATTTTAGGGGAGAGAAGGTTTATTACCTTAAAGAATCTGATCGAGATCATTATTTTGAAAACTTTACAGGAAATCAAACCGTGAAGTTTGTTGTTAAGGCTGATGGTGAGAATTATAAGTTGGAAGATCAGCTATATACATCTGGTATAAAAGCTTTGGATAATTTTTCTACTACAGCAACTCATGCAAGTCAGAGTGGTACTGTAAGTATCAATTGGAAAGCAATTGATGAGGATAACATTTACTACTATATTGAAATTTTGGACAAGAATAAAAATGAATATCTACCAAAATTTAGGAGTACCAGACAAACTGCAAGTGCAGGTGAGGAGAAAGAAATCGTAATTAATGCTTCAACTGCCAATGAATTGCAAACTTTGTCTGAATTGGAAGTAGGAGAGGATTATTATGTGAAGATTTCCGGTTTTAAATACGAAGATGATATTCATCCAGATAATAGCTCGAATAAAGAGATCAATATTCAGGCGGTTACCAGATACGTCTTTAAAGCTGGTGTTTGGTAGAATAAAGAGAAAAATAAACAAGCTCTTCCATTGGCGGAAGAGCTTGTTTCATGTCTTACTGTCATTGAATAATAGTAGATTTTATCTTTTGTGGAAAATTAATCCAGTACGAAATATTCAATGGTTTTAACCAGTAATCTGGCTTGTTCTGCATGAACCCAATGTCCAGCTTTTGGAACAGTGGTGATTTCGGCATAGGGAAAAATGGTTCTAATTAGCTGATGGTCGTCATCGGTAATGTAATTGGAATTTTCACCTTTTATAAATAGAACAGGAAAGCCTGTAATGCCTTTCCCTTTCTGAAACTTCTCCTTATCCATCCCATCCATAATTTGTGGTAAATACTTACTGATGGTTTTGATGTTTAATTTCCAAACAAACTCTTTGTTATCGTTTCGTTTTAAATTTTTCAGAAGAAATTGTCGTACTCGTTCGCTAGATATGTTTTCTGATAAATTTTGATCGATTTCCGTTCTGCTTTTGTGTGCTGATAAATTAAAATTCAACATTGCCGACACGATATTTTCATGATCGATGGTTTGTGGAGCGTAATCAGAAATTTTCGTGTAATTTTTTGGAGCAATATCGACTACAATCAAATTGTTTACCCTTTCAGGATAATCAGCAGCAAAAAACATTACGGTTTTTCCTCCCATTGAATGTCCTAAAAGGCTAGCCTTTTCAATTTTGTGATCATCCATAAACTCCAGTAAATCTTCTTTCAGGTCCTCGTAGGTATGCGAATCGGAATGAGGGGAAGCTCCATGATTTCTTTGATCTAGAATAAATACTTCGAAATGCTTGCCTAATTCTTTGGCAACGCTCAACCAGTTATCCGAAGAGCCATATAATCCGTGAACAATGATTAATGGATATCCTTCTCCAACTTTTCTATAATTCAACTTCATAGAGTAAAGATATAACAGATAATTAGATTGCAAAAAGAAAGGGTACCATGCTGGCACCCTTCAAAAAATATATCTTGTAAATATTATTTAAGACATTTTTTATACATCTGTACTGTGTTTTCTAGGCCAAAATACAATGCATCAGAAATTAGAGCATGACCAATTGAAACTTCGGCCAAATTTGGAATTTCTTGATAGAAATATTGAAGATTTTCCAAACTTAAATCGTGACCTGCATTAATTTCAAGACCTAACTCGTGGGCTTTTTTTGCTGCAGCAACAAATGGGCGAATAGCGGCTTCTTTATCTTCTGGATATTCAGTAGCGTAAGGCTCCGTATACAATTCGATACGGTCAGTTCCTGTTGCTACAGCACCTTCAACATTGGCTAAATTGGTATCAACAAAAATTGAGGTTCTGATTCCTGCAGTTTTAAATTGAGAAATAATTTCAATTAAAAGATCTTTGTTCTTTACTGTATCCCACCCTGCATTTGAAGTAATGGCTTCTGGTGGATCAGGAACTAAAGTTACCTGCTCTGGTTTTACCTCAAGAACTAAATCGATAAAATCTTGCGAAGGATATCCTTCAATATTGAATTCGGTAGTTACCAATGGTTTTAAGTCTCTAACATCTTGATAACGAATATGTCTCTCATCTGGACGTGGATGAACAGTAATTCCTTCAGCACCAAAACGTTCGCAGTTAACAGCTGCTTCGCAAACATTAGGAGTATTGCCACCGCGGGCATTTCGTAATGTCGCAATTTTGTTTATATTTACACTAAGTCTAGTCATTTTAATAGAATCTTAATTGATTAAAATGTAAGGTAAGCGCAGTTTAAAAATAGTAACTCATTTACCTATCGGCAAAAATAAAAGTAATTCCTAGAAAAACTATTTATGATCGCAAAAGATTTAATTTCTGATGTAGTTCCTGTTTTAAGGGAAACGGATACTGGTATTCAGGCACTAAACTGGATGGAGATTTTTCGTGTATCTCATTTGCCTATTGTGAAAGGAGATGAGTTTTTAGGCTTAATTTCGGATAATGATATCTATGATCTAAATCAGGCTGAGGAGCCAATAGGAAAACAAAAGCTGTCTTTGTTTAGTCCATATGTAATGGAAAATCATCACATATATGATGTGATTGAAATTATATCACGACTTAAACTTACCGTAATTCCAGTTTTAGAAGACGAAAAAACGTATGTAGGATTAATTACGCTTAATGATTTAATGCAGTACATTGAAAGGATTTATTCCGTTCGAGAGCCAGGAGGAATTATTGTGTTGGAGCTTAATTCTATTGATTATTCCCTTAGTGAGATTTCAAGAATTGTTGAGAGTAATGATGCCAAAATCTTAAGTCTGTACGTAAAGTCTGCGACTGATTCCAGGAAAATAGAACTCACCATAAAAATAAATCGTAGCAACTTAACCTCAATAATTCAGACTTTTTTACGTTACGATTATACAATAAAGACTACTTATGTGCGTGAAGATGATATGAAGGACATGTTAGAGGATCGGTACAATTCATTCATGCGATTCCTGAACATCTGATTAAATCTTCAAATCTTTATTGAATTAAGTTTCCCGAACAGGAGAAACTTTTATATTTGCTTTTACAGACATTGAATGCTTTTAGGTATTAAATTGTCTGTGGAAATCAATAAAACAAACACAAATTAGATGAAAATAGCTCTTTTTGGTCGACTTTTTAATGAAAGTTTCACCGATAGCTTTAAACTCATGTTCGATGAGTTTGCCAAACACAATGTGGAGGTAGACATATACGAACCATTTTACGATTTTTTAATTCGTGAAATCAATTTTAAACCACCCGTTAATGGTTATTACAAGGGGTGTGATGATTTGAATAAAGATGTAGATTTTGTTTTCTCGATTGGAGGAGATGGAACTTTCCTTGAAGCGGTAACTATTGTGCGAGATGCGGGAATTCCAATTGTAGGGATCAATAGTGGTAGGTTAGGCTTTATGGCCGATATTGCGCAGGATGAAATTCCACAGGCATTATCTGACATTTTTGAGGGGAATTATACCATCGAGGAGAGGAATTTGCTTCAGCTGGAAACCTCAAAAAATGGATTGTTTCCAGAATTTAACTATGCACTTAACGAGTTTACTGTGCATAAAACAGATACAGCTTCGATGATTACCATTCATACGTATCTGAATAACGAATATTTGAATTCCTATTGGGCTGATGGTTTAATTATTGCTACACCAACAGGTTCAACAGCATATTCATTAAGTGTGGGTGGACCTATACTAGTTCCTAATACTCAGAATTTTATTATTTCTCCAATTTCGCCTCATAACTTAACGGTTCGTCCTATTGTAGTGCCAAATTATCATGAAATTACTTTGAAGGTAGAAGGGAGAAGTGATAGCTATTTAGCTTCCTTGGATTCTCGTTCGTGTACATTTGATTCTTCAATTGAACTTAAAATAAAAAAATCAGATTTTAAAATTAGAGTTTTAAAATTGAAAACTCACAGCTTTTACGGAACCTTGCGCAATAAGCTAATGTGGGGCGTTGATAAACGTAATTAATAATCTAAGTGATACTGTTTTTCATTTTAACAAAATTTAACTCGATAGGCATTATATTTTACCCCTGAAATAAGGATTTTTAAGATTATATGTTACTTTTGTAGCTTGTGAATGAAATTTGGGAGAATACATCCTGTTTTAACAGGGCTTTAAAGCGATATGCGATGCTCTCAAATCAATTTTACAGGTGAAAAACAAACTTGTTTTTATGCGCAGACTGATTTTTGGTATACTTTTTTTTGTCGTTTGTAATTCGGCATTTTCACAAACCAAAGCAGAATTAGGTTTTTTTGGAGGAGCAGCCTATTATATGGGCGATATTAACCATACCTATCATTTCTATTCAAGTTCTGTTGCGATTGGAGGGATTTATCGGTACAACTTTAATACCAGGTATTCTTTAAGAGCAAGTATGTTGTTTTCTGGATTAAAAGGAGAAGATAGAGATTTTAAGAATCAATATCAGCAAAACAGAGGAGCTTCTTTTGATACTGATGTGGTTGACCTGTCTTTACAAGCAGAATTTAATTTTCAACCATTTTGGTCTCCGGGAAAATCAAGAACCAAAAAGTTGGTTCCTTATGTGACGGCAGGTATAGGCTATATCGCACCAAGTAGTACCGAGTCATCCTTTACCATCCCAATGGGAGCAGGATTTAAATATAACCTGGGAGGAAGATGGACTGCGGCCTTAGAGTGGAGTTTTAGGAAAACATTCACCGATAATTTGGATCACTTGGATGATCCTCATAGTTTAAACAAAAGCAATTTAATGCACAATAACGATTGGGCATCCTTCTTTGGAATCATGTTTAGTTATAAACTGTTTCCAGATAATGAAGAATGTCATTCATACGGTCGACTTGTTAAGTAATATATGTCATTCAAAGAAAAGATTATAAAAGAAAAGTTGCCTTCACATTTGGCAATAATTATGGATGGTAATGGTCGCTGGGCAAAAATGCGTGGCGAGCATAGAATTGTTGGCCATCAGAATGGCGTTGAAGCGGTAAGACAAACTGTCGAAGGAGCCGCAGAATTAGGAATATCTTACCTAACCCTTTATGCATTTTCAACTGAAAATTGGAATCGCCCACAAGATGAAGTTCTAGGCTTGATGTCTTTATTGGTTGAGGCTATTGAGAATGAAACTCCAACTTTAATGAAGAACAATGTTCGATTAAAAGCCATTGGGAATCTTAATAGTTTGCCAGAGGAGGTAAGAGAAAAATTGAATGGTACCATCAATACAACATCGGTAAATACTGGATTGACTTTGGTTTTGGCCTTGAGTTATAGCTCGAGGTGGGAAATTGTGAATGCGGTTAAAATGATTGCCGATAAAGTGGCTGATGGGGAAATGTCTTCAGAAGATATCGACGATTCAATTTTTGAAAATCACTTGACAACAGCTGGCATTCCTGATCCTGAGTTAATGATTAGAACCAGTGGGGAAACAAGAATTAGTAATTTCTTGTTATGGCAATTGGCTTACGCCGAATTGTATTTTACCGAATTGTTTTGGCCTGATTTTGATAAGGAGGAATTGTACAAAGCCTTGTATAATTATCAGAACAGAGAACGAAGGTTTGGTAAAACAAGTGAACAGTTAACAGATAATTAAGAATTAACCATTATAAGCTAAGTAATGATTAAACGATTAACTTTTATTTTAACCCTTTTTATAAGTTTTGCTGCCATAGCGCAGGAAACTGATACGATTTACAATCCAGCTCTTTACTACAACTCCCCTAAAACTTACGAGTTAGGTGGGGTAACAGTTTCAGGAGTAAAACACTTGGAAACTAACGTACTCGTACAAATATCAGGATTGCGTGTTGGATCTCAGCTAGAAGTGCCAGGAGATAAGGTTACTAAGGCAGTTAATAAACTGTATAAACAAGGTTTGTTTTCTGATATTCAGATTACAGCAACAAAGTTAATTGATAAGAAGATTTATTTAAACATTCACTTGCAAGAGAGACCTAGATTATCCGAGGTAAATTATAATGGTACCTCTAAAAGTGAGACCAATAAAATTAAGGAGAGGTTAAAACTTCAGAAAGGAACTCAGGTTACCGATTATATGATATCAAACATTAATACCATTGTTGAGAACTATTTTAAAGAAAAAGGATTTTACAATGTTGATGTTAATGTACTACAGAGAGATGATCCAAATGAGGCAAATAGTGTGATTTTGGATATCAATATGGATAGAAATAATAAGATTAAGATCAAGAATATCTTTATTGAAGGTAATGGTGCTCTTTCTGATAAAAAGGTAAAGAAAGCCATAAAGGGATCTAAAGAAAAACGATTAAGAAACTTCTTTAAATCATCCAAGTATATCGAAGAAAAGTGGTATGAGGATAAGATTGGCTTGATTACAAAATATAATGAAGAAGGTTATAGAGATGCGATGATAATTTCTGATAGTATTGAACAGGTGTCTGAGGACAGAGTTAACCTGTATTTAAAACTAAAAGAAGGAAATCAGTATTTCTTTAATGATATTACTTGGGTAGGAAATACTGTATACACCAATTATGACTTGGATAGAGTTCTAAAGGTGAAGCAAGGTGATGTATATAATCAGAGTTACTTGAATGAACGATTAAGAGAAGATGATGATGCGGTAAGTAATTTGTATTTGGATAATGGATATCTGTTTTTTAATGTAAATCCTGTTGAAAGGGTAATTGGGAAGGATTCGATTAATATTGAAATGCGAATGGTTGAAGGTAAGCAAGCTACAATTGATCGTGTTAATATTGTTGGTAATACTAAAACTCATGAGCATGTAGCTCGAAGAGAGTTGTATACTTATCCTGGTGAATTATTTAGTAAGTCTGATATAATCCGTTCTGTGCGAGAGTTAGCACAACTTGGTCACTTCGATCCTGAGGCGATTAATCCTGATATAAAACCGCATCCGGAAAGTGGAACGGTTGATATCACATACGAGTTGGCTGAAAAGGCAAATGATCAAATTGAGCTTTCAGGAGGTTGGGGTGCTGGTATGATTATTGGTACTGTAGGATTAAGATTCTCAAATTTCTCTATAAGAAATATCTTTAACAAAGAAGCCTGGAGTCCACTACCTACTGGTGATGGTCAAACATTAAGTATTCGTGCACAAACAAATGGATCTTATTATAACTCATATAGTTTGTCATTTACAGAGCCGTGGTTAGGTGGAAAAAAACCTACCTCATTGAGTACGTCGATTTATTATTCGCAACAAACAGGCTTTAATCGTAATGCATATTACTATTCACAAGGTTCTGATCGATTTGATACGGGACAAAGTCAAAAGATTTTTGGTGCTAGTGTTGGATTGGCTCGTCGTTTGAAATGGCCAGATGACTATTTCTCTTTATACAACGAGGTAAGTTATCAGAATTTTAGACTAAAAAACTGGCAATATTACTTGATTTCGGATGGAACTTCAAACAACTTTAGTTTCACCACTACATTGTCAAGAAGCTCTATTGATAATCCATTATATACGCGTAGAGGATCTTCTTTCTCTTTGAGTTTGAAATTTACTCCTCCTTACTCTTTATTTGAGGATTTGGATTATAAGAGAGCTGCTGATGATGAAAGATATAAGTGGATAGAATATCACAAATGGGTGTTTAAAGGAAAGATGTATAAAGGCTTACTACCCAAAAACGACAAGTTAGTACTTTATACCGGAGCTGAATTTGGTTATCTCGGTTATTACGATAAAGACAAAAGATCACCATTTGAAGGATTTGAAGTAGGAGGTGATGGAATGTCTGGTTATAGCATGTATGGTAGCGATAATATTGGGTTAAGAGGTTACGAAAATGGTTCATTAACTCCAATTCAGGCTAACGGTAGAAGACTTGGAGGTAATATCTACTCTAAACTTACTGCAGAGGTTAGGTATCCACTATCATTAAGTCAATCAGCTACTATTTATGCACTGGCATTTGCCGAGGCTGGTAACGCCTGGTATGATTTTGAAGATGTGCAACCATTCAACCTGAAACGATCTGCTGGGGTTGGTTTAAGAATTTTCTTGCCAATGTTTGGTCTTCTTGGAATTGATTGGGCTTATGGTTTTGATGAAGCTAATCTACCAGGACAAAACGGTAGTCAGTTCCATTTTGTAATTGGTCAACAATTTTAACATATTTTAAGAGTTGAGTATTGACTACTCGTTTAATTTAGCTTAATTTAGAGTTTGTTTGTAAAAAGCTTTTATATGAAACGAATCATCTTATTGATAATCGTATTGGTAGTTTGTTTGGGAGATGTATATTCTCAACAACGCTATGGATTTGTGGATACAGAATACATATTGAATAAGATACCTGATTATAAAAATGCACAGGAGCAATTGGATCAATTTTCCCAAAAATGGCAAAATGAAATTGAAGGTGTTGCTGCTGAAATCAAAGATTTACATACAAAGTATAGAGCCGATGAGGTTTTTCTTTCATCAGAAATGAAAGAAAAAAGAGAAAAAGAAATTCATGATAAGGAAGTATTAGCTCAAAAATTACAGCAAAAATACTTTGGACGAAATGGAGAGCTCTATAAAAAAAGACAAGAATTAATGAAGCCTATTCAGGATGATATCTATGAGGCAATCAAGGAGATAGCGAAGTCTGGAAGTTATGGTATGATTATTGATCGTGCTAATGGGCCAACAATCATATACAGCAATGCAAAATTTGATTTAAGTGATAAGGTGCTGTATAAATTGGGTATAAGAACTAAATAAATATCAAATAAAAACTAACTGAGTATACTATGAGACAATTTTTAAAAGTAACATTAGTAGCCACTTTCCTTCTTACAGGAGCTAACTTATTTGCACAAACTGTAAAATTAGGACATATTAATTCAAATGAATTATTGTCTATAATGCCAGAAAAAGAGCAAGCTCAAAAACAAATTCAAGCAAAAGCTGAAGAATACGATAAGCAAATTCAGGAAATGAAAGCTGAGTATCAAAAATTAGCTCAGGCATATATTGCAGACAGAGAAACTTTAACAGAGGCCGTTAGAGCAATTAAGGAAAAGGAAATTCAAGAACTTCAAAATCGTATGCAAACTTTTGATGGTTTTGCACAACAAGAACTACAAAAAACGCAGAATGAGTTATTGAAACCGATTTTTGACAAAGCATCTAAAGCAATAAAAGATGTTGGAGCTGAAAATGGATTTACTTATATCTTGGATATTAGCACAGGTGTTATCTTGTTTAATTCGGATAATAGTATTGATGTTATGCCATTGGTAAAAGCTAAATTGGGCCTTCAATAGATATTCTTGTCAAGATATTATAGAGAAAGGTGGTATTTTAATACCACCTTTTTTATTTTTACCAATCGTGATATCGTAAAAAAACAATTGCATGAATAATAATAGGCAAGCTATAGGTGTATTTGATTCGGGATACGGAGGTCTAACTATTTTAAATGAATTTTTAAAAGAATTACCAGAATATGATTTTATCTACCTGGGAGACAATGCACGAAGCCCTTATGGAACAAGATCCTATGATGTGGTGTATGATTATACATTGCAAGCAGTGGAGCAATTGTTTTCTATGGGCTGTGAACTGGTGATACTGGCTTGTAATACTGCCTCGGCAAAGGCACTTCGAACAATTCAGCAGTGCGATTTACCAAAGATTAATCCCAATAAACGAGTTTTAGGTGTTATAAGACCCAGTGTTGAGGAGATTGGATTGTTAACTGAATCGAAGCATGTTGGTGTTTTTGGAACAGTAGGAACTGTGCGTTCAAATTCTTATCCTTTAGAAATAAAAAAACTATTTCCAGATATAAAGGTGATACAGGAAGCTTGCCCAATGTGGGTTCCTTTGGTAGAAAATAATGAGTTTCACACCGAAGGGGGGCGATATTTTATTAAAAAGAATATTGATAATATTTTAAAAAGAGACCCTGAGATAGATACCATAATTTTAGGTTGTACTCACTATCCATTATTGAGGGAGGAAATCCGAAAATTTCTTCCCGATAACATTCAGCTAATTTCCCAGGGTGAAATTGTAGCGAATAGCTTAAAAGATTATTTGGTCAGGCACCCGGAGATGGATGTTAGATGTTCAAAAAACTCAGCAATTGAGTTCTTTACAACAGAGTTTGTTGATAGTTTTGAGGAGAAAGCAAGCAGGTTTTTAAATCTTAGCCTGAGAGCCAGACATATATCATATTAAACAGAAGCTTTCATAATGAAATGTAAATCATCAACTGAAATAAAAGTTTTCGTATCCTGATAGCTATCGGGAGTGTAAAGGTGGAATTAGAATTATGCTTCGGTGCATCATTTTATTATCCATTGAATTTCAGAACCTTTCTACTATTAAAACTTTACAAGACTTTCTAAAAAAAAAATAGCCTTCATGTATGTGAAGGCTATTTTTTTTAGAATAAATCTGTACTATTCGATTGTCTCTTCGTCAGTCTGATACCAGCTTGCGTACATGGCATAACTGTTTGCTATTCTATTAATTTCACCTTCAAGAAGTTCAGGGCTGATCTCTTTTATTTTCTTAGCAGGAGAACCAGCATAAACACTACCTGATTCTACGTGAGTTCCTTTTGTAACAACTGCACCAGCAGCAATAATTGAATTACTTTCAATTACAGCATCATCCAATACGACGGCTCCCATACCAATTAATACATTGTCTTTAATGGTACAACCATGTACAACTGCATTGTGCGCAATGGAAACATTATTTCCAATATTGGTTGGTGATTTTTTATAGGTAGCATGTATGGTAGCATTGTCTTGAACATTTACATTGTTCCCAAGCTTAATGTAATGAACGTCTCCGCGAAGAACGGCACTATACCAAATGCTACAATCGTCTCCCATTTCAACATTTCCTATGATAGCTGCATTTTCGGCAAGAAAGCAGTTTTTACCAAATTTTGGTGATTTTCCGTTTAAATCTCTAATAATAGCCATTCTTATTTAGTTTGATTATAAATACAAATATAATCAAAATAAAATCTGATACTTAAAGCAAGCGTATGTTGTAAAAAAAAGTTATGCAAACGATAGCGTAACTGCAAAGATTATCAATTAAATATGAGTTTTGTTAATTAAAATCAATCTTAATAAAGAGCGAATAAAAGTTATTGTTTATTCATTAGTAGATTAAAAAATAATAAATTTATGACAATTAAATTTGAATACTTAACATTTTTTTACAATTTTGGCGGCGACTAAAAAAAATTGGGGTATTAATATAACTAAGGTGAAAATTATCGTAGGGGTGCAATAAATCATCTGTTTAGTCAAAAAAAAACAAACAATTCAAAGGGGTATGTATTCTATCTATAGCTTAACTAGGGATTAAGCTTAGAATTCATATATGAATAATTATTTAATAAATTAATTAATCCACTAACTAAAAATTTATGAAAAAAAGTTTAGTTTCGACGCTAATCCTAATGTTTATAGGATTGCAGGGGCTTTTAGCTCAAAGTCGAGAAGTTTCTGGGATTGTTACATCTGCCGAAGATGGACTGTCAATACCAGGGGTTTCTGTTATTGTAAAAGGTACTACCATCGGTACCTCGACAGATTTCGATGGAAAATACTCTATCAAAGTTCCAGAGGGAGAGAATATTTTAGTTTTTTCTTTCGTAGGAATGACTCCTCAAGAATTAGCTGTTACAGGATCTACCATGAATGTTGTAATGCAATCTGAGTCTATTGGTGTAGATGAGGTAATGGTTGTAGCATATGGAACAGCTAAGAAATCTACATTTACTGGTTCTGCTGTGCAAGTAAAAGGAGAAGAGTTGGCAAAGAAAAATGTTTCGGAAATTACGAAAGCGCTAACAGGTGAGGCTGCGGGTGTACAAGTTGTAAATACTTCTGGTCAGCCAGGAGCAAATGCAACTATTCGTATTCGTGGTTTTGGTTCGGTAAATTCGAGTAGCGCACCTTTGTATATTGTAGACGGTATTCCTTACAATGGTTCTTTAAGTTCAATTTCTCCTTCAGATATTGCTTCTACTACTATTTTGAAGGATGCTTCAGCTACTGCAATTTACGGATCGCGTGGTGCTAATGGTGTAGTTGTTATTACTACAAAGCAAGGTAAAAAAGGTAAAAATGAGATTGAAGTTGAGCTTAAGTATGGTTTAAACATGAAAATGTTACCAACTTATGATGTAATCGAATCTCCAGAAAGATACACTGAGTTATCATGGGAAGGTATCAGAAATCAATCTATTATTAAAGCTGCTGGTACAACACCTTTAGATCAATATTGGAATACTGCTAATCTTGCAACTGCAGGTGCTAATGCAAATGCTGATATTTTCTCGGCTAATGGTATTGCTACAGTATACAACATGTGGAATGCAGATAGCGATAAGTTAATCGATCCAGCTACAGGTAAATTTTATTCTGGAATTACCAGAAGATATACACCTGAAGATTGGGATGACAATATGTACAATACTGGTAAGAGAATTCAGGCTGACCTTAGATTCCGTGGTGGTGTAGATAAGTTAACTTATTATGCATCTATGGGATACTTAAAGGATGAAGGCTATTATATCAACTCAGATTACCAGCGTTTAACTGCTCGTTCTAATATGAAATATCAGCCTAAAAAATGGTTGAAAGCCAGCACTGGTCTTTCGTATACATACTCAGAATCTAATGCTCCTGGTCAGAGTACTTCAGCTGCAAATAATGGTTTCCGTTTTGTGAATAACATTCCTGCTCTTTATCCTGTATTTGAAAGAGATGCTGACGGTAATAAAATTATTGACGAAAGAGTTGGTGGTTATATGTATGATTTTGGTCGTTATGGGGAAGAGATTAGAGGTTACTCTGCAGATATTAACCCTGCGGGAGCTGTTCGTCTTGATATAGACCAAACTATTCGTCATGAAATGTCATTTAATCAATTGTTAGATTTTGATTTGTATAAAGGGCTTACATTCTCTACTCGTTTTGGTATGCAATACCTAAACTCAAACAACATGGAGTTAACGAATCCATTGTATGGAGATGCCAAGAATTTAGGTCGTATCGATAGAACAAACAATTCTTACCTTTCATATACTTGGAATCAATTGTTAAAGTATACTACTACTTTTGCTGAAGATCATAATTTTAGTGCTTTTGTTGCACATGAAGTTAGCTCTTATGAAAGAAGAGTAATGTGGGCTGCTAATAATACTATTGCACGTATTGATGTTGCAGAATTGAATAATGGTGCCAATATGGACAATATGGGATCATATGTTCAAGATTATACTTTAGAATCTTATTTTGCTCAGGTAAAATATGATTATTTAGAAAAATATTTTGTACATGCTACTGTTCGTCGAGATGGTTCATCACGTTTTTCAAAAGGAAACCGTTGGGGAACTTTCGGATCTTTAGGTTTTGCTTGGGTTATGTCTAAGGAAGGTTTTATGGATAATCTTGATTTTATCAACTCATTAAAACTTAAAGCTAGTTATGGTATATTAGGTAATCAAGGCTTGTTAACTACAAGTGGTACAAGTGATTATTATCCTACGCATACAACTTACAGTCTTGGTAATTTAGGAGGTAAATTAGTATTGACTCCAAATAAAGCAAACAATTCTGATATTACTTGGGAGACAAGTCATCAGTTTAGTACTGGTTTTGAAGCTCAAATTTCTAACTTCTTAGATCTTGAAGTAGAATATTACAGAAAATCTACAAAAGACCTATTATTTACTACACGTGTAGCTCCATCAACAGGTAATGCACTTTGGAATGTAAATGATGGTAAGTTATTAAATTCTGGTTTAGAATTTAATGCTGTTTTTCATGCAATTAAATCGAATGATGTATCATTTGATATAAGAGTTAATGGTGCTCATTATAGCAATGAATTGACAAAAATGCCTATTGATAATTCAACCGGTAAAGAAAAAGTTATTGATATAGATGGTACTTTCGCGAAAGCTAAAGGTCATGGTCTTTATGATTTCTTTATGAGAGAGTGGGCAGGTGTTGATGCAGCAACTGGTCAAGCTCAATGGTACGGATATTATTATATGGACGGAGCTGATAAAGTGTATGTTACTTCATTACCAGAGTATTTAGCAAAAGAAGGTAACTCTATGTCTGGTTTGACAAAAGAGAAAGTAACTGACTATAACGATGCAACGAATCAGTTTGTTGGAAAATCAGTTGTTCCTGATTTAGCAGGTGCTGTTAGTCTTGATTTTAGATATAAAGGATTTACTGCTTCGGCTCAATTCTTATATAGCATTGGCGGTTATTCGTATGACGGACAATATGCAACTTTAATGCATAACCAACAGGCTGGTGTTAACAATTATCACAAAGATATCGAAGGAAGATGGATGAAGCCTGGTGATGTGACTGATATTCCAAGACTTTCTAATAGTCATGATAAAAATGTTAACGCAACTTCTACTCGTTTCTTAATCAAAAATGATTATTTAGCGTTGAATAATGTGAAGTTATCATATGATTTACCTATGTCAATGTTAAAGCCATTGAACCTTTCAAGTGCTTCTGTATGGGTATCTGGTGATAACTTATGGTTAACAACTAAAAGAAAAGGATTTAATCCAACTACTTCTCTTTCTGGGGCAAGTACTTCGTACAAGTATACTCCTTTAAGTACTGTAACAGTGGGTGTTAGATGTAAATTTTAATTTAGAAAAAGATTAAGAAATGAAAAATAGAATATTATATATCTTTTTGGCGTTTTTCTTGGTAACTTCTTGTTCTGAAGATTACTTGGATAAATCACCAACTTCTGCTATTTCAAAAACTGATTTAGGAGATGCTATAAAACAGAATCCTCTGGTTAGTGACGGTACTTTACGAGGTTTGTTTGCATTGTTACAACAGTCTGGTACAGGAGGAACGAGTAGTGCTCATGAAGATTTTGGGATTAAATCGTATGACATCAGTACTGATATAGTATCGGGAGATATCGCTATACGTTCTCGTGGTTATGCTAAGTTTTGGGATGATGAGCTTTTAGAATCAGTTAAGCGTACAAATAATCAGACTTATAGAGCATGGAGATTCCATTACCGTGTAATTTTAGCAGCTAATAACTTAATTGCTAGTTCTGGAACCGAAGAGGCTCCAAGTGAAGGTAATGAAACCACTTGGGCACAAGCAAAAGCTTTAAGAGCATTTATGTACTATAAGTTAACTGTAATTTATGGTAAAGGTTGGGCTTACAAAGCTGATAAAATTTTACCACTAGGTTTAATCGACGATTTAGGAAAAGCTCTACCTAAGTCAAGTCTTGAGGATGTTTTGACACAATCTAAAAAAGATTTAGAATTAACTTTGCCTCATTTAAAAGGTTACGAAAGAGAATCAAAAGCTAACATCGACGAAAATGTGGCTAAGGGTATGTTATCTTATGTATGTTTAGCAATGGAGGATTTTGAAACTGCTAAGAAGTATTCTCAAGAAGTTATCGATGCTATTGGTTCTAATATGATGACGGCTTCTGATGTTTATAATTCAGGTTTTAGAGATCTTGGAATTAGTGGTTTTATGTGGGGTGTTGAAGTAAACACTGAAAACACAACTAAAATTGCTTCTTACTTTGCTATGATGGACTATTTTACTTATGGTTATGCGACTACAGGTGATAGAAAGTTAATGGATAAAGGTTTATATGATCAAATTCATAAAGATGATATTAGAAAATATCAATTTTATTCAAATTACGGAAGTGCTCTTGGAGGTTTAGCTTACTATAAATTCTGGCATTCTGATCGTGTACCTGATGGAGATAAGAAATGGGAAGCAGACTATTATTTTATGCGTGTTACTGAGATGTACCTAATCAATGCTGAAGCTAAAGCCTTTTTAGGGGATGCTGAAGGTGCTGAAACGGTATTAAATAATCTTATTGCACAGCGTTATGCTAAGGATGTAACTTCTGTTGTTAATAATGAGAAGGTGACAGAGGCAACTACTGCTCCAACTTACGATATGTCAGATATTAAGAAAGCTGTTAACTTACAGTGGAGAATTGAAATGTGGGGTGAAGGTAAATCTTATGGAGTTCTTCGTCGTTTCAAATACGATAGCAAAAGAGGTCCTCACCATAACCATAAGCCTAATACTTCTATTCCTTACGATTCTGATGAAATTACCTTTGAGATTCCTGAGAATGAAGTTCTAAATAATCCATTCATGGACTAAGTTATATTAGGTAATTAACTTATTATTTTAAAAGCTGTTCTGATTTATATTCAGAACAGCTTTTTTGTTTTTATATATTTTGAGATGTGTTTAGTATTTATTTTGAATCTAAATACTAAAAAAAATAAGAGATGTATTCTTTTATTTTTTCTGGGAGATTTATTTACGCAAACGATTTAGATAATAATATTGATTATCAATATGATAATAAGGTTTTAATCTGAAAGGAACAATAAGAAATTTACTGTTATATTGTAAGGAGACTGAAGGACAATTGTTTATAATTGATGGAGTGAAAAATAAAAAGATTTGATTTTGTTAAGAATTTTTAACAATTTTAGAGAATGAGATTTGATAGGGGTATCAAAAAATCACAAAATTGAATTTAAGAAAGTAGGGGTACATGCTTAATTCAATTTTAATAATTCTAAAGGGAGAATGTTTTTTCTGAGATCTAAATAGGGTAAGAATTAGATTTCAGGATTTATATATAATTAAATATGTAATAATTAACCCACTAACTAAAAATTTATGAAAAAAAGTTTAGTTTCGACGCTAATCCTAATGTTTATAGGATTGCAGGGGCTTTTAGCTCAAAGTCGAGAAATTTCAGGGGTGGTGACCTCAGCCGAAGATGGGCTGTCGATCCCGGGAGTTTCCGTAATTGTAAAAGGTACAACCATCGGTACCTCTACTGACTTCGATGGAAAGTATTCAATCAATGTTCCGGAAGGAGAGAATACTTTAGTTTTTTCTTTTGTAGGTATGACTCCTCAAGAATTAGCTGTTACAGGAACTACAATGAATGTTGTAATGGAAGCTGAATCCATCGGTATGGATGAAGTAATTGTAGTTGCTTACGGTACTGCTAAAAAAGGATCTATGGTTGGTTCAGCAGCTCAAATTGGTAGTAATGAAATTAGCTTGCGACCAATTAGTAATGTTTCGAACGCTGTAGAAGGGATGACCCCTGGGGTTCAGGTAGCATCAAGTAGTGGTCAACCTGGTGCAGGACCTTCGATTAGAATTCGTGGAATTGGTTCTTATGGTGCTTCAAATGCTCCTTTGTATGTGGTTGATCAGGTTCCTTTTACTGGAAGCATTAATACAATTAACCCAAATGATATCGAATCCTTAACAATTTTGAAAGACGCTGGTTCTACTGCACTTTATGGTAATAAGGCTGCCAATGGGGTTGTTTTGATTACGACAAAGAGTGGTAAAAAGGGAAAAGGACAGTTTTCTTTTAATGCATCTTCAGGGATTGTGTCACGTGCTCAAAAAGAATATAGTAGATTGAATCCATATGAATATTATCCTATTATGTGGGAAGCATATAGAAATGGAGAGTATTCAGGTACTGATCCAGATAAACTAGCAGCTGCTAATTTGAAAGCTACAAATGATATCTATGATGAGTTAATGTCAAATCCTTTTGATGTAGCGAATAATGCGATAGTAGGTGTTGATGGAAAAATAAATCCTAATGCTAAATTGTTGTATGGTGATGATTTAGATTGGGAAGATGCAATTACCAGAACTGGGAAAAGACAGAATTATGACCTTTCATACGGAGGAGCAACCGATAAAGCAGATTATTATGTTTCTATGGGGTATCTAAAAGAAGAGGGGTATGTAATACAGAGTGATTTTGAGCGCTACACAGGTAGAGCAAGAGTAAATTTTCAGGTAAATGATCGTATTAAAACAGGTTTTAATTTAAATGGAGCATTAACAAAAGGAAATCTAGCTCAAGCTAAAAGCACTCAAAATAGTTCATTCGTAAATCCGTTTGGTTTTTCTAGAAAAATGGGCCCAATTTACCCTATTCATCAACATAATGCTGATGGATCATACGTGTTGGATGAGAATGGTAATAAAGTGTATGATGTAACTACCACTCGACCTACAGATGCGAATAATGGACGCCACATTGTTGCCGAAACAAAATGGAATAAGGATAAAGAAGAGGTTACAACTTTAGGTGCAAAGGCATATGTAGATGTAAATATTATTGAGGGATTAAAATTTACAGCTAATGTAAGTATTGATCAACGTCATTATTACAATACTGCATACTGGAATGATAAGGTTGGAGATGGTGCTCCTGGCGGATATTTGTTTAAACAGTATTCAAAAAGAACAGGTGTTAATATAAACCAGTTATTAAATTATACTAAAACACTGAATGAGGTTCACAACTTTAATGTTTTGTTAGGTCATGAATCATACAAGTTAAAAATTGATGATTTCAATGGAGATAAGAATGGACAAATTTTGGATGGTAATCACGAGTTAATCAATTTTGTAACGATTAATTCATTGGAATCATCACAGGATCAGTATACTACTGAGGGATATTTTGGTAGATTGAACTATGATTATGATGGTAAATATCTTCTTTCAGCCTCATTCAGACGAGATGGAACATCACGTTTTGCAAAAAACAGACGTTGGGGTAACTTCTGGTCAGCAGGTATTGGTTGGAGAATTGACCGTGAATCATTCATTGAGAATCTTACTTGGATTAACATGTTGAAGTTTAGAGCTTCTATTGGTGGTGTTGGAAACGATAGAACAACAGATAGTGATGGCTATCAGGATTATTACATTTATCAGCAATTAGCTTCTCTAGGAAAAAACAATGGTTCAGAACCAGGAACTATACTTGATAAATTAGGAGCTCCAAATCTAGAATGGGAAAGTAATATCAGTTCTGATGTGGCTTTAGAGTTTGCGCTTTTCGATAAATTAAGTGGTAGTATTGAATATTTCCATAGAAAATCAAAAAACTTATTATTTAGTGTTCCAACCCCAATGTCTACAGGCTTTGAATCTACCAAACAGAATATTGGTACAATGGTGAACCATGGTATAGAGTTTGGAATATCTTATACTCCAATTGATAATGATTTGCGTTGGACAATTTCTACAGATGTAACAAGCTATAAAAATGAGATGAAAAAGCTTCCACAAGATGAAATTATTTCAGGAAGTAAAAAGTTATCTGTTGGACACAGTAGATATGATTATTGGTTAAGAGACTGGTATGGTGTTGACCCTACTGATGGGTCCGGTTTATTTGTAGCAGAAGATGCAACAAAAGCTGGTGTTAGAATACTAAATCAAGGTACAGCTGATGAAATTGCAGTTACACCTGATTATAATAATGCAAAATATCATTATTCGGGTAGTGCAATTCCTGATTTCTTTGGTTCATTAAATAATACATTCTCTTATAAGAATTTTGATTTAAGTGTTATGATGACTTATTCGGTAGGAGGAAAAGTTCTTGATTACAATTATCAGGATTTGATGAGTTCTGGTACATATGGGCAAGCTTTACATAGAGATATTTTGAAGCGTTGGCAAAAACCTGGTGATATTACAGATGTACCTAGAATGGATCCAGTTAATAATTCAAGTTTTGATGCTAGATCTGATCGTTGGTTAGTTGATGCATCATATGTAAATTTAAGACAGATTAATTTGGCTTATAACTTCCCATCAGATATGATTAAGGACTTAGGTTTATCTCAATTAAGACTTTACGTGAGTGGTGAAAATTTATGGTTGAAAAATAAGCGTAAAGGGTTACAAAGTCAGGAAGCTTTTGATGGAACTACTTCGAATGCTTATACACCAAATCGTGTTTTCACTGTTGGTGTGAATGTTAAATTCTAATTCGAAAAAAAAAGATAATGAAAAGATATAATTTTTTAATCTATATACTGGTAGCACTATTGGGATTAGCTTCTTGTAGTGATGACTACCTAGATAAAAATCCAACTGATAAGATTGGTGGAGGCGATGCTACAAAAAATACGACCAATGCATGGGCTGCATTGAATGGTATACACAGAGGTTTGTATGAAAGATATGATTACCAAGGTATGGGTGGTATTGGGGCCTTTTATATCAACGTTGATATTATGGGCGAAGATCAAGTGTACAATGCTAGTCAATGGCATATTGGTTTATATAAATGGCAATCTCATGTGAGTCAAACTAGTGCCTACAATGAATTTCCGTTTAAAATGTTCTATAAATTTATTGCGAATGCGAATCCATTAATTAATGGTATGGATAATGCAGAAGGACCAGAAGTGGATAGAAAAGCTATTCAAGGTCAAGCATTACTTTATAGAGCTTGGTGTTACCATAATTTGGTTCAGCTTTATGGTGGAAGATACGTAAAAGGTACTGCGAATGATCAATTAGGAGTTTCTCTTGTTTTAGAATCAAGCGAAGAAGGTATTGCACGTTCAACTGTTGGAAAGGTTTATGAGCAAATTAATGCTGATATTGATAAGGCAATAACTCTATTGGATGGATATGTGAGAAAGAATGTATCACATTTAGACTTAAATGTTGCTTATGGTTTGAAAGCGCGTGTTGCTCTAACAATGGGAGAATATGAAACAGCTGCAAATTTTGCAAAAAAGGCACAAGATGGATATTCATTAATGGATGCTAATACATATGCGAACGGTTTTAGAGTCGATCCTAACCAAGAGTGCATGTGGGCTTCTGTTATTCAGGAAGATCAAACTGATAAGTGGGCGAATTTTGGAGCTTATATGTCACGTAACTTTAGTTCATCTGCGATTCGTGGTAATCCTCGTTCAATTTACTCAGTATTATATCACCAAATTTCAGATACTGATGTGAGAAAGAAATTATGGTCTGAAGATGGAACTCATGCAGATTTACCATCAGATGTTGAACTATTATCAATTCATAAGCGTTTTCCATATACTAGTCAGAAATTTATTGCACCTAGTAATGCAGACAGTAGAGTTGCTGTTCCAAATATGAGAGTGGCGGAAATGTACTTAATAGAAGCTGAGGCATTAGCTAGACAGACTGGTAAATCAAGTGAAGCTGCTAAAGTATTATTTAATTTAGTGTCAACCAGAGATGCTGATTACACTGAAAGTACGAAAACTGGTGGAGATTTGATTGAAGAAATATTACTACACCGTCGAATTGAGCTTTGGGGTGAAGGTTTTAGATGGTTCGATTTGAAGAGATTAAATTTAGATTTAGATAGACGAACTAAAACTGTTAATGGTATTGAAGTGGAAACCAATCACAAAAATTCGTTAACTGCAGGAACATTTTATAAAGCCTCAGGTACTGACGAGTGGAATTGGGTAATTCCAAAAGATGAGGTGGATGCCAATGATAGCTATGAAAAAACTAATTAATTAATAAATTAATAAATTTTAAGGGTTAACCGATATTGGTTAACCCTTTTTTGTATTTAATTTGTTGTAAATTCCTTCAAAAACTCATACAATATATGCCTTCAAAATAGTTTCCCCTTACAATTGTAATATACATCAATAATGCCTTAGCTAATATAAAAAGCAGATGCTATTATAGCTACCAATTAACTAGAGAACATTATCGCAATTGTTTCTGGGGTGGATACAGAGCCTTTAAAATTAAGAATATGGCTCAATAAACTAAATGTACCTTTTAAATCTTGAAGTATCAATTGGGCACGAACGAGTTATTGGTAAAACTGAGCTGATATGAGAAGTGGATTATGTGCGTAACAATTGTTTTTAAAGCCATAAAAGTACATTTAGAGGCTTGCATACTTAGAAACAACAAATCTTGGCAGAATACCGCAGAAGTGTTATGAAGAATCAAAGAAAATTATGGGTTGTTAATTCACGACAATAGTTATTCCAAAGAAAGTTCTTTGCTAAATAATCTTATTCTTGAATTGGATGAAAGTAAGGATATCAAAGAGGCAATTCCCATTTTATTGCTAGCAGATTGGCATAACGAATTAAAATCTGCACAACAATCACTTCTCACTTTATGGAATGAACTTAGAGATGAACGAATTAATAAACCAACATTGAACGTATTGCTGGTAAATCAAAAGTAGATATTAAGGAATTAAAACATATCAGTAAGTTTAAATTTATTTCAATATCGAAACCATTCTCAAGAAAATAAGGGAGTTTTAGCTAGTTGACTTTATATAGGAAGCTGTTCTGTTTAATTATCAGAATAGCTTCTTTTTTATGCATTTATATATTAAGAATATGGAGACCATTTTGGATTTAATTTGAATCTAAATATTAAAAAGGCTGAAAAAAAATTAACACTTGTAAGCTTGTATTTTTCTAATAAGATTTATCTACGCAAACGATTTAAGTAACAAGGTTGAATATCAGTATGGTAGTTGAGTTTTAATTTGTAAGCTATTATAAACAAAAAGCTTTTATATTGTAAGTGAGTTTAAAGACAATTATTTAGAATTAAAAAGTTTGAAAAAAAAAAGATTTGATTTTTTAAGAATTTTTTACACTTTTGACGCCTCAGATTTGGTAGGGGTATCGAAATCTGAGAGTTGGATATTTAATTTAGGGGTATTTTATTTTATTCAGCTTTTCTAAAAAAAAATATTCTAAAGGGAGAATATGCTTTCTATAATTCTAATGGGGAAATTAGTTTATAGAATTTACATATAGATGTGTATTAATTGTTAATTAACCACTAACTAAAAATTTATGAAAAAAAGTTTAGTTTCGATGCTAATCCTATTTTTTGTAGGATTGCAGGGCGTTCTAGCTCAAAGTCGAGAAATTTCAGGGGTGGTAACTGCAGCCGAAGATGGCTTGTCTGTTCCTGGCGTTTCCGTAATTGTAAAAGGTACAACCATCGGTACCACAACCGACTTCGATGGTAAATACTCTTTAAATGTTCCAGAAGGTGAAAATGTATTGGTTTTCTCTTTCGTAGGTATGACTACACAAGAAGTAGCTATTACTGGTTCAACTTTAAACGTTGTAATGGAAAATGAATCCATTGGTGTTGACGAAGTAATGGTTGTTGCTTATGGTACAGCAAAAAAATCTAGTTTTACTGGATCTGCTGCTCAAGTTAAAGCTGATGAATTAGCTAGTAAACCTGTGGTTTCTGTAACTCAGGCAATGGCTGGTATGGCATCAGGTGTTGAAGTATCCAGCGGTTCAGGTCAGCCTGGTTCTGCATCTTCAATCCGAATTAGAGGTATTGGTTCGATTAACTCTTCTAATGAACCATTGTATGTTGTTGATGGAGTTGCTTTGACCAATGATAATATCAGTTTGGGATCAAGCTCAAACTTAGGAGCATTATCTTCTTTGAATCCAAACGATATCCAGAGCATGACCATTTTGAAGGATGCTGCAGCGGCTGCATTGTATGGTTCTCGTGCTGCTAACGGTGTTGTTTTGATTACCACAAAAAGAGGTAAGGCAGGTAAAACTCAGTTCACTGTTAAATCAGAAATGGGGTTCTCTGATTTCGCAGTTAAAACATTAGAGTTAGCTACACCAAAAGAAGCATTTGATTATAAAGTGTTAGGTTACAAGAATTACCTTGTTGAGTATAAAGATATGTCTGAAGAAGCTGCGCAAACAAAGGCATTAAGTGATATTGGTGGGTATTTTAGCCAATATGATCCAAACAGACCAGATTCTGATTATGACTGGGATGATGCACTATTCAGAACAGGTACAACTAAAAATGTAGAATTTTCTGCAGCTGGGGGTAACGAAAAAACAAAATTCTTTGCTTCTTTAAGTTACCTTGAAACTGAAGGTGTAGCTATAGGTTCTGATTTCAACCGTGCTTCTGGTAGATTGAATTTAGATCACAAAGCAAATGATTTAATTGAGTTTGGATTCAGCACTTCTTTGTCAAGAATGAAGCAAAATGTAATTCCTACAAATGGATATTACTATGTGAACCCAATGTATGCAACTAGAACTTACCTAAATCAGTTAACTCCAATTACTAAGCCTGATGGTTCTTATGCTGAAGTTGAAGGAGGTAAAAAGCCAAACTTGGTAAAAGAGCAAGGTTTGAATGTAAATAAAAATGACATTTGGACATTGGCTAACCAAGGTTACTTGAAGTTGAACTTGATGAAAGGTTTAACATTTAAGTCGACCAATAGTATGGACTTTACTCAGATGTACGGTTCTAAGTATTGGTCGCCTAAATCTCAGGATGGTGAAAGTTACGATGGTTATGCTTATGAAATGAATAAGAGAAGACTTAAGCTTTCTACTTCTAATATCGTAAACTATACAACTACTATTGAAGATGTTCATAACATTGATTTATTAGTTGGTTACGAAGCAGAAAAACTTCAGGATAAAATGATGTATGCTGAAGGTAAAAACTTTCCGAATGATGTGAAGCAAAGTCTTGACGTTGCTGCCAAGCCTACAGGTGCATATTTTAATGCAGATGGTGATAGAATGCAGTCTGTATTATCAAGATTCAACTACAACTACGATAACAAATACTACGCTTCGTTCAGTTATAGAACTGATGCTAGTTCTCGTTTAGGTAGCAACAACCGTTGGGGACACTTCTACTCTGTTTCAGGATCTTGGAGAATTTCTTCAGAAGCATTCATGGATGATGTAATATTCGTTAATGACTGGAAATTAAGAGCTTCTTATGGTGCAAATGGTACGTTGCCATCATCATGGACTGGTGCATACGGACTATATTCATATGGTCAGGACTACAACGGTATCCCAGGTGCAACTTATTCACAAATTGCTAACCCGGACTTACAGTGGGAAAAGAACAATACTTTAAGTATTGCAACAGAAGCACGTCTTTTCGAGTTTTTAAATGTTGAAATTGAATACTACAACAGAAAAACTTCTGACTTGTTACTACAAGTGCCAGTAACCAGAACTTCTGGATTTGGATACTATTGGGATAATGTAGGTGAAATGACTAACAAAGGTATCGAAGTTAGCATTACTTCTACTAATATTCAGAATGACGATTTCTCATGGACTACAAGATTAAATCTTGCTCATAATAAAAACACTATCGACAAACTAGAAGGTGGTGATAATGTTGATAATTTCCCATACATTCTTAGAGAAGGAAAATCTTTCAACTCTATTTATATGAGAGATTGGGCAGGTGTTAACCCAGCGAACGGGCATGGACAGTGGTATGTTCTTGAAGATGAGAAGAGAGTAGACAAAGATAATGATGGACAGTGGGATATTACTGAAGAAACTCGTTATGCAGGTAAGAAAATCGTTGGTGATGGTAGCCCGGATTTAACAGGATCTATCAACAACAGTATTTCATATAAGAATTTCGATTTATCATTCTTATTTACATTCAAACTTGGTGGAGACGCTTATATCGATCCTTATTATTCGATTTTTGACGATGGAGCTAGCATTAACAAAGCAGTAACTAAAGAGCAGTTAAAAGACTACTGGACTCCAACCAACACAAATGCTAAATTACCTAAAGTAGTTTATTCAAGTCCTCAGAATACTCATTACAACTCATCTCGTAGATTGGAAGATGCTTCTTACTTGCGCTTGAAGAGTATCAACTTAGGATATAGTCTTCCTACAGATCTAATTTCTAGAGTTGGTTTAACTAATGTTAGATTGTATGCAAGTGCAACTAACCTATGGACTTTAAGTAAAATTGATGGTTTTGATCCAGAAACAACTTCAAGAGGTACAGTATTGAATAACTTTGACTTCCCACCAGTGAAGACTGTAACCTTTGGTTTACAAGTTAAATTCTAAAGGAATTGAGTATCAAAATTCTTAATAAAGAAATTTTAAATTAACTGAAAAGAAAAGTGATGAAAAGATATATTATAATGTTAGGAGCTCTTCTGTCTTTGGGCATGATGTCATGTTCAGAAGAATGGATGGGAGATGTTATTCCAACGGATAAGTTAGAGGATAGCCAGGCATTTAATACCGTTAAAGATGGTAGAAATGCAGTAAATGGTGTATTGTCTTTGATGCAAAGTAGCTCTTATTATGGAGCAAATTACATTGTTTATGGTGACTTAAAAGCAACTGATGTACGTTCTTCAGCTATCAACAAGCGTGATGATGAAATGTACAGATATACTGAAACAACTGAGGCTGGTAACTCAAGTATGTGGACTCAACCTTACAAATGTTTGGTTTCAGTGAACAATGCACTTGCGAACATGGATAAAATGGTAGCTGATGGTGCTGAAGAGGAAACTCAAAAAGCAGAAATTGAAGCTAACTTTTATGCTTTACGAGCTTTAATTCATTTTGATTTATTGAAAATTTTTGCGAGAGTTCCATCTTCAGTTGATAATCCAGCTGCGGAATTAGGTATTGTACACGCTGATCACGTGATTACAAAAGATGAGCAACCAGCTCGTAAAAACCTTGAGGAAGGTTATGCTTTCGTAATTAACGATTTGACTAAGGCAATTGAATTAATGCCAGATGTTGCTACAGAAGGATGGTTCAACAAAACTGCAATGAAAGCTCTTTTGTCTAGAGTTTACCTTTTTAATGGTGACAACCAATTGGCTTACGATCTTGCAAAAGAAGTAATTGCTGATAGCAATTATTCATTGGTTCCTTTCGGTGATTACCAAGCAAGCTGGACTAGCGCTTACAACAATAAAGAAGCTTTATTCTCATTAATCAATACTGATGATGATAACCCAAGCCGTGAAGGTATTGGATACTTATGGAGTAAAGGTGGTTACAGCTCAATGATGATTACTCTATCATTTAAAGATCTATTGTACTCAAATGCTAATGATGATCGTATTAAGGCAATTGAGGAAGATGTGCATAAAGACGATGACGGTAACATAACTGGAACGGATTACTTATGTATTAAGTATCCTGATGAATTTGCTAATAACTTGCACCTAATTCGTTTGTCAGAAATGTATTTTACTGCTGCTGAAGCAATTTATAAAGTAAATGCTGGTAACGCTGCAGAAGCTGCAACTTTGATCAACACTGTAATCGAGGCTCGTACTAACGAATCAGATGTACTTGCTGCTGGTGATATCAACATTGATAGAATCATTACAGAAAAGAGAAAAGAATTTATTGGTGAAGGACACGCATTCTTTGATTTAATGAGAAATAAGAAGGATGTTGTTAGAACTGGTGATGATCACCTGGTTGTTGCACCAATGAATATTGCATATAACGATTTCAAAACAATTCAACCAATTCCAAGACTTGAGTTGAATGTTAATGATAATATTCAGCAAAACCCTGGTTATGCTGAGTAAATCAGTAATCTTATAATTAATATTTGAGGCTACCATATGGTAGCCTCTTTTTATTTATAGTGTTTTACTGAGTAAATACATTACTTATTTCAACTTTCAAAGTAACTGGTAGGATGATTTATCAAAATCTTAAATTTAGGAGTTGAGTGGGGGATGCAGTTCCATTCAAAGGTGTTAAAATTATTGCCTTTTGGTCACTCAAGATCAAGCTTATTAAGACTTAATCAACTAAAAATCAGACTAATTTATATACATAAGTTAAGTGTAACTTTTTATAATACAAACGTTTGCAAAAAGTAAGCGAAATTTCATTTTTTTTCTTGTCTAAAATTGGGGAAACGCTACCTTTACCATGTTAAATAACATGTAAACGGTGGTTTACTTGGTTTAATGAAATTCAACAGCAATAAACTAAAAAAACAAAAAAATTTAATCTGAGATTAAATTAAAACAGTCATGAGTCAAAAGACAAAAGTCATTGAAAAGGAAGAAGTTGTAATTAGATTCTCTGGTGACTCCGGAGACGGTATGCAGCTTACAGGAACTCAATTTTCCGATACTTCCGCATTATTTGGGAACGATGTAGCTACTTTCCCGGATTACCCTGCAGAAATTAGGGCTCCGCAAGGAACAGTAGGAGGGGTATCAGGATTCCAATTGCACTTTGGGCATACAGAGGTGAATACACCTGGAGATTATGCTGACGTGTTGGTTGCAATGAACCCTGCAGCACTGAAAGCAAACTTGAAATGGGTAAAAGCTAGTGGAACGATCATCGTGAACGAGGATAGTTTTACTGAACGAAACCTTGAGAAAGCAGGTTACGATTCAGATCCGCTTCAAGATGATAAATTAGCGGATTACAATCTGATTAAGGCTAGAGTCACTTCTTTAACTAAAGAGTGTTTGAAAGATTCAGGACTGGATCAGAAAAGTATTCTTCGAAGCAAAAACATGTTTGCTTTAGGTATGGTGTATTGGATGTTCGATCGTCCATTGGCGCATACCGAAGAATTTATTGAAGGCAAGTTTAAGAAGCACCCATTGGTGGTTGATGGTAACAAGAAAGTGTTACGTGCAGGTTACAACTTTGCAAAAACAATTGAAGCATTAGCTTACAATTACAGTGTAGCTCCTGCTAAAATTAAGAAAGGAACCTATCGTAACATTACAGGTAACAAAGCAACAGCTTGGGGACTTATTGCAGCTGCCGAGAAAGCTGGATTACCACTATTCTGTGGATCATATCCAATTACTCCTGCAACTGAAATTTTACAAGAATTAGCAGCTCGTAAAGATTTGGGTGTAAAAACATTCCAGGCCGAAGATGAGATTGCTGGTATTTGTACTGCAATTGGAGCTAGTTTCGCTGGTAATTTTGCGGTTACTACAACTTCAGGTCCAGGTTTGGCATTGAAGACAGAAGCTGCTGGGTTAGCGGTTATGACTGAGTTACCATTGGTAATTGTAAACGTTCAGCGTGGAGGTCCTTCAACAGGTTTGCCAACCAAAACTGAGCAATCAGATTTGATGCAAGCGATTCACGGTAGAAGTGGTGAGTGTCCTATGCCTGTTATTGCAGCTAGTACACCATCAAACTGTTTCGAATATGCATACCGTGCAAGTAAAATTGCATTGGAGCACATGACACCAGTTATTCTTTTAACGGATGGTTTCCTTGCAAATGGTGCAGAGCCATGGAGAATTCCAAAAATGGCAGATCTTTCACCAATTACAGTTCCTTTGGCAAAAGAAGGTGATGATTACATGCCATATGCCAGAGATGAAGAGAAATTGGCTAGAAAATGGGCTGTTCCTGGAACAAAAGGATTAGAACATAGAATTGGTGGATTGGAAAAAATGGATGTTACAGGTACTGTGTCATACGTTCCGGAAAATCACCAGGTAATGACTGATATAAGATCTGAAAGAGTTAAAAAAGTAGCTAACTTTATTCCGGATCTTCCTGTTAAAGGAGAAGAAAATGCTGATGTTTTGGTTGTTGGATGGGGTGGAACATATGGTCACCTTACAACAGCTGTTCGTGAGCTTCAGAAAGAAGACAAGAGCATTGCATTGGCTCACTTTAACTACATTTTACCATTACCAAAAAATACAGAAGAGGTATTAAAGCGTTATAAGAAAGTTATCGTTTGTGAATTGAACGACGGACAGTTTGCTGAATATTTAAGAAGCAACTTCCAGGATATTAAATTCCAGCAATACAACAAATTGCAAGGTTTACCATTTACTGTTAAAGAATTGAAAGAGACGTTTAATCAATTATTGGAGGAGAAATAATCATGGCAGATTCATTATTAAAGCAAGCAGCTCCTGAGAAATTGACTCCAAAAGATTTTAAGAGTGATCAGGAAGTAAGATGGTGCCCAGGATGTGGTGACCATGGAGTTTTGAATTCGGTACAGAAAGCAATGGCTTTAATGGGCAAACCAAAAGAGGACTTTGCGGTGATTTCTGGTATTGGATGTTCTTCTCGTTTCCCATATTATATGGATACTTACGGATTCCATTCAATTCACGGTAGAGCAGCAGCTATTGCATCTGGTGCTAAATCGGCAAACCCAAACTTGGAAATCCTTCAGGTTTCTGGTGATGGTGATGCATTGGCAATTGGTGGTAACCACTTTATTCATGCTGTGCGTAGAAATATCGATATGACCATCTTGTTATTCAATAACGAGATTTATGGTTTGACCAAAGGTCAGTATTCGCCTACATCGAAGCACGGAATGGTAACCAAAACATCTCCATTCGGAACCATTGAGCAACCTTTCCATCCTGCTGAGCTGGCATTGGGAGCTCAATCTAAGTTCTATGCTCGATCAATCGATACCAATATCAAGTTGACTTCTGAAATTCTTTTGGATGCAACAAAGCACAGAGGAACATCAATTGTTGAGGTGCTTCAGAATTGTGTAATCTATAACGATGGAGCACATTCTTTAATTACGGATAAGAACACCAAAGAAGAGTATCAATTGGTTCTTCGTCATGGCGAAAGAATGATTTTCGGTAAAGAAAAGAACAAAGGATTGGTAATGGGAGGTAATGGTAAACTAGTTGTTGTTACCATTGGCGAACATGGCATTACCGAGCAAGATATCTTGATTCACGATGCTCATACTCCGGATCCACACATGCACTGGTTGTTGTCGAATATGACAGCTCCTGAGTACCCTGTGGCTCTTGGTGTAATTCGTGATGTTGCTGCCCTTTCTTACGAAGAGAAAATGGTACAGCAAATTAAAGATGTTCAGGCGCAATCATCAATCAAATGTATGGATGATTTGTTGAACAGCGGAGATACCTGGGAAGTTTAATAATTTAAATTTTTCAATAGATATATAGAAGAGGGAATCATTGATTCCCTCTTTTTTTATGCATGAATGTTTGTCTCGCTCGATAGAAAGAACTTATTCCAAACCGAAATTTACTTTCTCCCAACCATCAGGAATCCTTTTCTTACCAACTGGCAAAGCTTCCCGGACAGCAGGTAAGCTAATATCACCATATTAGTGATCTGCATTGGGATTTTAGAGGTTATTAAATTCCGACCCATGTCTGGTACATAGTTCCCAGCAGTTAGGAAAGTATCAAGTTTGTTCAGGAGTTCATTCTTTGGTTTTTGGGAATGTTTTCTTAATTATTAACCAGTCAGCCTATATGTTGGCACGAGATACCTTATTTCTTAAAAACTGATTTATAACTGTCCGGTTTATAGAGATTTTCACTTGTCTATGCGTATATTTTTATTTTTACAGAATTGATGACCATATAGTCAAATCTCACTTTACAGAAAACCATAAAATATTATTAACCTGATTTCGATTTAAAATATGGTCACAGTTTACATTGATTTTGAGGAAAATTATGCCAAAAGCAGGCAAATTATTTGAAAAAATCATCTTCATCCAATCTTTACTTTAAAAATTCCTCAAAATATCCCGATATTCATTCAGATTTTTTAAAGCAAATCTTGAATAAATTTAATTTTCTGTGTCGGATATTTTTAATCGAACTTAGGTTAGTATTTTATGCAGCCAATTGAACGCATATATTTGTAAAATTAATTACCATTGTAGTTTCAAAAATTACTGATATTGAAGTTGTCCAACAGACCATTAAGATTAGTAACTTTGTAATAGAATAGAGAAACAACAACACTAAATAAATTAGTTAAAGAATATGGAAGAAATTTCGATTTCGAAAATTTATAAGCGAAAAAAGAACGACCGTGATATTTTTCAGGAATTGATGCCTTACAAAGTGAAGGAGATTCTGTTGATTGCAACTTATTACGACGCATATACAATTGTTCGTGAAGGACAATTCTCAGATAAAATTGTTGGTGAATATTTACAGTTGAATTTGTATGCAGCGCCGCGTTTTACAAGTGTTGCTACAAACGAAGAAGCACTGGAAGCATTAGAGAATCGCCATTACGATATGGTAATTTTAATGGCTGGTTTGGATAAAGAATCGCCATTAGAATTAAGTCAGGAAATCAAAAAAGTTGATCCTGAAATTCCGGTTTTGGTTTTGGTGAATAACAATAGCGATTTGGCTTACTTCGATCGTGCTGCCGACAAAATCAAAAACAATATCGACCGAGTATTTGTTTGGAATGGTTCAACCAAGATATTTATGGCAATGACCAAGTATATCGAGGATAAAATGAATCTTGAGATGGATACCAAGAGTGGTGATGTACGTGTAATTCTTTTGGCAGAAGATTCGGTGAAGTATTATTCCAGGTATCTTCCTTTGCTATATACTTCGGTGATGACACAAACGCAAAAGGTGATTTCGGACGAAGGAGATATTGATGAATTGCACAAGATTTTAAAGATGCGTGCTCGTCCGAAAGTAATTTTGGTAAGTACATTCGAGGATGCAGTTGATGTTGTAGATAAATACCTTGAAAATCTACTTTGTGTAATCTCTGATGTTCGATTTGCACGAGATGGCAAATTGGATGATGATTCTGGAGTTGATTTGATAAAATACGTGCAGGCAAAAAACATGAGAATTCCATGTTTAATGCAATCGCATGATACCGATAATGCAATAAGAGCAATGCAGGTTGATGCTGATTTTATAAACAAAAACAGCGATACATTGGCATTGGATATTTACAATTTCATTTATACCAAATTAGGCTTTGGTGATTTTGTATTCCGCAACCAAAGTGGTACACGTGTTGCTGTTGCAAAATCGATGGAAGAGTTTGAGGAGAAATTAAGATATGTTCCAGATGAATCATTACTTTTCCACTCCAAACGAAATGGAATTTCAACCTGGTTAATGGCTCGTGGTGAGATTAATGTTGCCAAGAAATTGAGAAGATATCAGATTGAAGATTTCAAATCCGTAAAGGATCTAAGGAAGTTTTGTCTGGATGTATTCGAAGCTTCAAGAATTAAGCAGCTAAGAGGTAGAATTATTCGATTTAAGCCGAATATTGTAAATTCAAATCATTACATTGTTCGTATGGGTAGAGGTTCCTTAGGAGGAAAAGGTCGTGGTCTTGCTTTCCTAAGTAATTTTATTGAGAACATCTACTTTAAGAAACTGATTAAGGACATTAACATATCGATTCCTAAAACAGCTATTGTTGGGGTTGATGAGTATGATAATTTTATCGAGAAAAATAATCTTTACGACAAGATATACCTTGATAAGAACTATAAGAAAGTAAAAGAATTATTCCTTAAAGGAGATATTCCTGATAAATTGGGAAATAAACTTCGCCAGTATCTCGAAGAGATCAATAAACCAATTGCGGTTAGATCTTCAGGATTATTTGAGGATTCGCTAATGCAGCCTTTTGCGGGAGTTTATGCGACTTATTTGTTGCCAAATAACGATCCGGATATCGAAGTGAGATACCAACATCTGGTTACTGCGATCAAGTTAATCTACGCCTCTATTTTCACACCTGAAGCTCAATCATATTTCAGCGCGGTTGATTACAAGATTGAAGAGGAAAAAATGGCTGTGATTATTCAGGAAGTTGTTGGTCAGGAATACAATGGCAAATTCTATCCAAATATTAGTGGTGTAGCACAATCTTACAACTATTATCCATTCTCATACATGAAACCGGAAGATGGTTTTTCTGTAATGGCCATCGGATTAGGAAAGTATGTTGTAGGTGGAGAAAAAACTCACCGATTCTGCCCTGAACATCCTAAGTTGCAGTTGGCTTCAATCGAAGATCAGATTAAAGATTCTCAGAAATACTTCTATGCGATTGATATGCAAAAGGAGAATATTGATTTGATTAACGATGGAGAAGATGCCGTAACCATTAAATATGAGCTTGCAGAAGCTGAGAAAGATGGCAATTTATTGCACTGTGCTTCGGTTTACGATTTTCAGAATGACAGGTTAGAACCGGATTTGAATTTACGTGGACCACGAGTAGTTGATTTTGCAAACATTCTAAAATACAACCAGGTACCAATTTCGCATGCCTTAAGCGTATTGTTGAATATCTTTAAGCAAGCAATGGGTGCACCTGTTGAAATAGAGTATGCAGTTGATTTATCGAAAGGTAAGGATGGCAATCCAACCTTCCATTTGCTACAAATTAAACCTTTGATTCGTCAGGAAATGAGTGTTGACATTGACATGTCGAAGGTAGATCGTAACAAACTGCTTATGCTTGCAAACAAAGGTATGGGTAACGGAACCGTGAACCATATCCGCGATGTAATCTATATGGATTTAAGCAAGTTTGACAGAACCAAGACCGAAGAAATGGCTGAGGAAATGGAGCTTTTAAACCAAAAAATGAAAGAGCAAGATCGTCAGTATGTATTGTTTGGTCCGGGACGTTGGGGAACCCGCGATAAGTTTACAGGAATACCGGTACTTTGGTCGCAAATATCAAATGCCAAAGTAATTGTAGAGCAGGGATTGGAAGATTTCCCATTGGATGCTTCTTTGGGTTCTCATTTCTTCCACAATGTAACCTCTATGAATGTGGGTTATTTTTCAATCAAGAACAATTCAGAATTGAATTTTGTGAATATGGAAATGCTGGATAAGCAGGAAAAAATAGAGCAAATTCATTACTTCAAACATGTTCGTTTTAAAGAACCATTGGAGATTTTAATGGATGGAAAGAAACAAACCAGTGTAATCAGCTATAAATAAATTAGGAATTATCAGTAATCTGATAGATTAGAAATGCAATATGACTAAATACTACATAGCAAGAAATTATCGTTCAAAATATGATGCTGCAGGTAAAGCTAAAATGGATTGTGAAGTTATTTTAGAAAGAAATGGCTGGAAAAATTTAGGCTTCAAGCAAACTTGGATTTTTAATGCTATATTAGGTACTATAGTAAGTGCAGTTGGAATTACCTGGGCATTACTAAGGCTTAAAAAGAAAAGTATATTATGTCTTCAGTATCCATTAAATAAATTTTATCGATATATTTTGTGGGGTGCAAGCCTTAAAAGATGTCATATTGTAACCATTGTGCATGATGTAATTAGTTTAAAGCGTAAAGCTTATTTTACTGAAAAAGAAATTGGAATTTTATCGAAGTCAGAATGCTTAATCGTGCACAATGAGCACATGAGAAAGTGGTTTGAGGAAAATAAGCTTGATGCTAAAACCGTGGAGCTTGATATTTTTGATTATTTACATGTACCAATTGTGGATATTCCTAAAGTACCAGTGGATCAAAAACAATACAGAATTGTTTTTGCTGGTGGTATGGGAGGAAACAAGAGCTTTATTTATCAGTTGGATACCCTTAAAAGAGGAAATTTTAAATACTGCCTTTATGGGGTAGGATTTAATGCCAATAAGATTATTAATCCAGAAGATACAATTCTGGATTACAAAGGCTTTTTTCCATCTAACGAGGTTATCGATCATATTGATGGTGATTTTGGATTGGTGTGGTATGGCGATTCACTGGAATCCTGTGATGGAGCAACAGGTCAGTATCTAAAGTTTAATAACCCACATAAATTGTCCTTGTATTTGCAATGTGAAATGCCAATTATTATATGGGAAAAAGCAGGAATGGCAAATTTTGTGAGCAAAAATAAAATTGGGATTACCATTGGTTCACTAAGCGAAATACAGGAAAAACTGATGAATCTGTCGCAAGATGAATTTGATATGCTTAAGGCAAATGTGCTTAAGATGAAAGAAAAATTATCGGAGGGGTACTTTTTACAGGCAGCTTTGCAAAAGGCAATTTAACTTGTGGGAGTTGCTTAGAGCTTACTTAATACCGATTAGGATATATCCTTCCATTAATCGAAAAGCTGGATATTTGAAATCAAATGTTCGCAATGGAACTCAAGTTACTAGTATGATAAAAAATAAAAGGCTATCATTTTTGATAGCCTTTATTGTATTGTTTGATTATGGATTACCCTTGGTATGAATCGATACCAGCAGTTTCCATTTTACGATCAACTTTCTTCACCAATCCTTGGATTACTTTACCAGGACCTACTTCAGTAAATGAACTTGCACCATCAGCAATCATATTTACCATGGTTTGAGTAAAACGTACCGGAGCAGTTAACTGAGCAACAAGATTCTTCTTAATTTCAGATGGATCAGTAACAGGCTTTGCATTTACGTTTTGATATACAGGACAAGCTGGAGTAGAGAAGTTTGTGTTTTCGATAGCTTCTTCTAACTCAACACGAGCAGGTTCCATTAATGGAGAGTGGAATGCGCCACCAACTTTCAATGGTAAAGCTCTTTTTGCACCAGCTTCTTTTAACTTTTCACAAGCAATTTCGATACCTTTCATGCTACCAGAAATTACCAACTGACCTGGACAGTTAAAGTTTGCAGGAACAACTACCTCTTCGATTTCTGCACAAACTTTTTCAACAGTTTCATCATCTAAACCGATGATTGCTGCCATTGTTGAAGGTTCCATTTCACAAGCTTTTTGCATAGCCATTGCACGCTGAGAAACCAATTTTAAACCATCTTCGAAAGATAAAGTTCCGTTTGCAACCAATGCAGAGAATTCACCTAATGAGTGACCAGCAACCATTTCTGGTTTGAAATCTTCACCAAGTGTTTTAGCTAAAATTACTGAATGCAAGAAAATTGCAGGCTGAGTAACTTTAGTCTGTCTTAGATCTTCGTCAGTTCCTTCAAACATTAAATCAGTAATGCGGAAACCTAGAATTTCGTTAGCTTTTTCGAAAAGTTCCTTAGCAAGTTCCGAATTTTCGTATAGGTCTTTACCCATACCAACAAATTGGGCTCCTTGCCCTGGAAATACATATGCTTTCATACTTTTTTTCAATTTGTAATGATTATTCTATATCCATACATATAGAATAAAAATCATGGTAAGTTTTGAAATATTCCGGGCACAAATATATTTAATCCGTTCGCAATCTGCAATTTTAGAATTTTATTGCGAACGGATTAATATACTTCAAACCGGTAAGATTGATAAATTTTAGATCGTTTTTGCCGAAATTAATCGAATAAACTCCTCGCGAGTTGCAAGGTTTTCAAATGCTCCCGTAAAATCGGAAGTAGTTGTAATTGAATTTTGTTTTTGAACACCACGCATCGACATGCACATGTGCTGTGCTTCAATCACTACAGCAACGCCTAAAGGACTAAGCGTATCATTAATACAGTCTTTAATTTGAGTAGTTAAGCGTTCTTGCACTTGCAATCGGCGAGCAAATGCATCTACTACACGAGCTATTTTGCTAAGCCCGGTAATATATCCATTTGGAATGTAGGCTACATGAGCTCTTCCTACAAAAGGTAACATGTGGTGTTCACACATCGAATAAACCTCAATGTCTTTTACAATCACCATTTGTTTATAGTCTTCCTTAAACATTGCCGATCGTAAAATATCTTCTGGTTTAATGTGATATCCCTGCGTTAAGAACTGCATGGCTTTGGCAACACGCAAAGGAGTTTTCTCCAAACCTTCACGTTCTGCATCCTCACCAAGTAATTCCAAAACTTTTTTATAGTGATACATCAGTTCTTCTGTAGTTTCCTGATTGTATTTTTCTATTTTTGTGAATCCTTTATCTTCTTGTCCGTTAATTGAAAATTCCATTCGTCACAGTGTTTTTAATAAGTCGTTGTATTGCTCTGCAAAATAAGTAATAATTTCACCTAATAAACAAACTTTTAGGAGCTTTGTTTTAGCTAAGTTCTTGCATTTATGCATATTTTAATCATTACAGAGACATTTGATGTGCTCAAAGATTTTATTTCACAACTTGAATTAGAGGAAAATCTGGATCAGAATTATGCTCGTTTCAAGTATAAAAATCAATCTGTGGATATACTAATCTCGGGATATGGAGGCAGTATGTCGGCCTATGAGTATGCGAAAGCCATAGGTAAAAACAAGTACGATTTAGTCTTGCAATTTGGTCAGTGCTACGCCTTAAAAGATCAGGTTAAAAAAAATCAATTGGTATGTATTATTGATGATTATTTTGGAGATATTGGAATTGGTGTTGAAAGTAATTTTGCTTCTGTTTTTGATTTACAGCAACGAAATAAAAACGAATCTCCATTTAATAATGAAATATTAGAAAATGATACTTTGATTCCTGAAGTGTTTTCTGTTTTTAGAAAGGTAAGTGGCATTACTTGTAATGCTATTCCTACAAACCTTAACTCTTTAGCTAATGCCTATATCAAGAATTATCCTGATGTAATCAGTAGGGAAGGGGCGAATTTGCTTTATATCTGCCAAAAGGAAAATGTGAAATTAATTCAGCTTTTTTATGTGCTTGAAAATATCGAAAATGCACAATTCAAGATTACTCCTGATGAACCAATGGTAAAAGTGGTAAGTGAAACAATTGAAGAGGTTTTGAATGAATCAGTAATGCTTACCTAGAGAAATGAACCAACACTGCTTTTTTGTAATAAATGGCCTGAAAAAGTCCTCGGGTAAACATGAAGCCTAACATTGCGATCCAAAGTCCATGGTTCTCTAAGCTGCTATTTAAGAAGTAATAAAGAGGTATAAATATTAGAATGGTTGCTGCCATCATGGTCTTGCGCATATAGCTAGAAGCTGTGGCACCAATAAATATTCCATCCATTAGGAATGAAGCAAAACTAAGAAGTGGCAGAAGTATAATCCATTTTAAATAATCTCTGGCAATTGCAATAGTCGATTCAGCATCGGTTAATATTGTTAAGATATCGATACCAAATAATCCATATACACCTGTGAATAAAATACTGATTCCGATTCCCCAAATAAATAGTAATCGAATAAGCTGAGATAAATTTTTTGAGTTGTTTGCACCAATAAATTTACCTACTAAAGCCTCTGCAGCGAAAGCAAAGCCGTCCATAAAATAGGAGAAGATAAAAAGAAACTGAAGTAGTAAGGAATTAACTGCAAGGATCTCTTTGTTTACACTTGCTGATTCGGTTGTGAAAAATGTGAAAACAAATATAATGCAGAGAGTTCTAATGAAAATATCCTTGTTGACTAAAAAAAAGTGCTTCAATTCATTCACCTTCATCATTCCTTTGGCACTCCAATACTTGAACAAGCGTTTATAGTTTCTCAGGATAAAGAATAAAGCGATAAACAAGCTGCAATATTGAGCAATTAAGGTACCTAAGGCTACACCTTTTGCATCAAGCATTAATCCATACACAAAAAATGCCGATAGTGAAATATTAATAACATTCCCTGCAATTGCGATTAACATTGGAGTTTTGGCATTTTGCATTCCTATGAACCATCCGTTTAATGCATAAAGGCCAATGGTAGCCGGAGCGGCCCAAACTCTAATATAGAAATAGGATTTCGCAATGGTTTCAACTGATTCTTCACTTTCGATTAACCAAAAGCTAAGCATAGCTATTGGTTTTTGAAGTATTAAAATAAGAATACTTCCAGCTAAAGCAACAGTAAGAGCACGGGATAAAGACAGAATAGATTCGCTTAAATTTCTTGCACCATAAGCTTGAGCAGTAATTCCCGTAGTTCCCATTCGTAAAAAAGCAAAACCCCAGTATAAAAAATTGAATATTGTACCACCTAATGCAATTGCTCCAATAAAATCTACTTTTCCCAAATGCCCCATTAAAGCTAAATCGACAAGCCCCAGTAAAGGAATGGTGATGTTACTAACTATGTTGGGTACCGCTATATTTAGGATTTTCTTGTTCACGATTCAGCTTTTAATTTACTGCACGAAAGTAGTTAAAAATCCTGTGCTAAAGGAAAAAACATATGGTCTTTAAAATAAAAGACAAAAAAGTCTTAAAATAATTTGGAATTAATCTGAGTAAAAATTAGATTTGCTTCTAGTGACAAATAAACCTATATCAACCATAAGTAAAATATAAAATATATGGCATTTGAGTTACCAAAATTAGCTTATTCATACGATGCGTTAGAACCGCATATTGATGCCAGAACAATGGAAATACACCATTCGAAGCATCACGCAGGATATACAAATAATTTAAACGCTGCAATAGCAGGAACCGATTTAGAAGGCAAGAGTATTGAAGAAATTCTTGCCAATATTTCACAGTATTCTGTTGCTGTTCGAAATAACGGAGGAGGATTTTACAATCATGATTTGTTCTGGAAAGTAATGTCGCCTAATGGTGGAGGAAAGCCTGGTGGTGATTTACTTACAGCAATTGAAAAAGATTTTGGATCGTTTGATGCTTTTAAAGAAGAATTTTCGAAAGCAGCGGCAACAAGGTTTGGTTCTGGCTGGGCTTGGTTAGTAAAACAAGCTGATGGCAAGTTAGTAGTTACATCAACGGCAAATCAGGATAATCCTTTAATGGATGTTGCAGATGTTAAAGGAACTCCAATTTTAGGATTGGACGTTTGGGAGCATGCATATTACTTAAAGTTTCAAAATAGAAGACCTGATTACATCTCAGTTTTCTGGGAAGTAATCAATTGGGAGGAAGTGGTTAAACGCTTTCAGGATTAGTTTTGTTTATTGTTTTTTTGATTTTGGGGCCGATTCTTTTTAAAGGAATCGGCCTTTTTGTATTTTTTTATTGAATTTGTAATTTTTTATTGTGAAATTGAAAGGAAAATCAAAAAACAATAAAAATGGAACACAAACTACCTACCTTATCGTATGAGTTGGGCGAATTAGAGCCTTATATAAGTAAGAATACACTTGAATTCCATTATGGAAAGCATCATCAGGCTTACATTACAAACCTGAATAATTTAATTAAAGGAACTGCTTTTGAAGATGCTAGCATGGAAGATATTGTGAAACATTCTGAAGGAGGAATCTTTAATAATGGAGCACAGGTTTACAATCATACTTTTTATTTTGAAGCATTCAAGCCAAATGGTAGTGTTGAACCAAATGGAAAGTTGAAAGAAGCCATTGAAGTCTCTTTTGGTTCATTCGATAATTTTAAGGCTGAATTCTCGAAAGCCGGAGCTACATTGTTTGGTTCAGGATGGGTTTGGTTAGTAGTTGATACTGCTGGCAAATTGGCCATTATGAAGACCAAGAATGCAGGTAATCCGTTGCGTGATGGTTTTAAGCCTATTCTTACAATGGATGTATGGGAACATGCCTATTATTTGGATACTCAGAATGCACGTCCAAAGTACATCGAAAACTTCTGGAATATCATTAATTGGGAACTGGTTGAAAAACGATTCGAAGAATAAATAAAAAAAGGGTGATTTTAAATCACCCTTTTTTTAAATGCTTACAGAGATACCTGCCTTTATAAATATATTATTGTCCAGGTCAAAATCATTGATCGTATCATTACCATCCTTAAATTCAAAGTTTCGGTATAGAGTATAACCTGAATTGACATTTAGACTAATTTTTTTGGATAATTTTTGTTTCAGAAATAAACCTCCTCCAACATTCATAATACTAACATTATCAATTGGGCTTGTTTCATTATTATAGACAAGTTTATCGGTTAATGTGAAATTTTCACCAGCAATAAATAGATTCGCTCCAATTGTAGTTTTTTCACTAGCCATATAATTTACATCAAGCATTGGGAAACCGAAATTTATATTCCATTTTTCATTTGGTTTCCAATTTAAACTAACAATAGGAATAGGAGCAGGTACACCAATGGTATTCGAATAAATTGCTCCTAAATTTAGTATCATGTTCTTTTTTTGATTGATAGGTTTGCTAAACAAAGCCATTCCAAATAAATTTAGTTCATCGAAACCGACCGAGGATTCAAAATTAGAAGAAATATTAGGCTTGATAAAAGCTGTCAGGTACCAACCGTTTTTTAATGGGCGTGCATAACCAAATGTATAAGAAATGGTGTGAAAATTTTTTAAATCGGTTTCCAGTAAAGGAGTAGATCCATAATCGATATTGATACCTGAATAGTTAAAGGTATGAAAGATTCTTCTTCCTGGAGTTTTTAGCTTTTTATGAATGCTAAATCTAAAGTCGTATTTCTCAAAAGAAATATCATTTCCATTATCGGAATCACCTTTGCCAATAAATACATAATCAGCTCCAAATTTTTCTTGTAGCATTTGGGCTTGCGAGGGGAGTATTATACCCAAAAAGATTCCTGTTATTAATAAAATTTTCTTCATTTTATTTTTTATAAATTACTTAATAAACAAATAATTAGTACTATTGTTTTATGGCATAGATATCTACTTTTTCCTTTTTTCCCTTTAATTCAATGTTATCAATAAAGGAATAATTGAAGGAATTGTAGAAAGCCAGATCCGTAACTATCAATTTTGATGCCAAAAATTCTTCTTTGAATGAATTACACAGTCCCTGAATTCTTGAAGCAGTATTAATTACATCCCCATGGTAGGCGATGGAACGTTTTATCACCCCTACTTCTGCGGCCATTAATGTACCGCCATTTATACCTGCTTTAAATTGAGGTAGAAAGCCATAAGATTCTATGTAATGATCCGATCTTTTTTGAAGATATTCCTTAAATTTGAAGAATATTTTAATGCACTTTGCATTTTTAATCCCATCATTATAAGGCCATATAAGTACAACTTCATCTCCGATATATTGGTATATATTTGCATCAAACTCATTAACCGCAAGCGTTAAGTCGCTAAAGCAATCTTGAATAAGTTGACTATATTTTACATGTCCCAATTTTTCGGCATAGGTTGTAGATGATTTTAAATCCATAAATAAGAATACCATTTTGACCTCTTTGGGTTGACGGTATTTGCCAAGCAATAAATCAAGAAGAACACCTGGACCAAATTTTTGATTGATAATCTGAAATAGGATAATAGTAGCACTTACCAAATATGTAAAAGTTACGATTCTGAAAAAATCACTTGATTTTACAAACATTCTTATTTCCTGAAGTGTTTCTCTCGATATTTCACCTTTTAAAATCAATTGAGATGCAATACCAACTAAGAATATTGTTACTATAGTTAAGATAATATGAATGATACTGTAAAAGAAAATAATCCGCCCATATGATTTTTTTCGAAGGCGTTCTTGTTTGCTTTTGATAAAAACATTTAAAATGCCGAATATACTTCCTAAAAATAAGCCTGCTAAAACTAAATTTAGCTTATTAATTTCTGCAATTGAAATATGCTTAGGAATCTCTCCTTCAATCTTTGGATTAAAGCTGGTAAGAATATCCCAAATAAATACAGCGCTTATCCATATCGCAATAATAATAAAGAAGTCTATGATAACTTTACGAGAGTTTTTATTGAATTTCAGCATACTTATTGAATTTTGCCAAGTTGTAATTTAATATTACAAAAAATAAAATTTAAATAGATTTACTTATTTCTTTGATGAAAAGAGAAAAATCAATTAATTTATGAAGTAGTGGGGTAATTTGTTTGGTAATACAAATAAAGCACATAAATTTTAAAATAATAAATTAAGCAATGTTAAAAGATTTAGTTGCCAAAAACAGAAGTTACAGAAGATTCTTTGAAGATGAAAAAATATCTTCAGATCAAATTAAAGAATGGATTGATTTGGCAAGATTAGGAGCATCGGGAAGGAATGCACAAACCATAAAATATAAGATTGTATTATCTGATAAGATGCGTGATAATGTGTTTCAACAGCTTGCTTGGGCAGGTTATTTGCAGGATTGGGCTGGACCTGAAAAAGGAGAGAGACCAACGGCTTATGTTGTGATGATTAATGATGAAGGTCTTGGAAAGAATTATTTTAGTGACGATGGAATTGCGGTCCAAAATTTGTTACTAGGAGCAGTTGAAAGTGGTTACGGAGGTTGTATTATTCATGCTTTTAAGAAGAAAGAACTTAGTGAACTGCTAAAAATTGAAGAAGGATTTTCGATTATTCAGGTAGTTGCCTTGGGAAAACCGAAAGAAAAGGTAGTTATTGAAGAAATGAAAGATGGAGATATTAAGTATTGGAGAGATGAAAAAGGAGTTCATCATGTACCAAAACGTAGTATCGACGAAATAATATTGGAAGAATTGTAATGATAACTCTACGGAGTTAATAAAAGCTGGTAAAATGAGAAGATATGTGATAGGTTGTATTGCTCTTTTTTGTGTTGTTCTTGCAACAGAGAAGCTAAATGCACAGAAGATAAGGACAGATTCATTGTTTTTTACAGGTGCGGTTATGGATCAGGAAGAATTATCACCATTGCCTTATGCGCACTATAGGGTAAATAATAAAAAAGCGGGTACAGCAAACTCTTTTGGCCGTTTCTCATTTTGGGTAAATGCCGGCGATACCATTCAATACTCTTACGTTGGATATCAAAATGTTCAAGTTGTAGTAAGCGATAGTCTAAAGCAAGATTCATATCTTTTTGGTGTGTTTATGGCAAAAGATACCGTTTCGCTGCAAGAGGTGTTAATTTTACCTCGATTTGGTAATTTTAGAGAAGCCTTTATTAATGCCAAGGTAAATACTCCAGAGTATGTTCGAGCAAAGAACAATGTGAATTCGGCTACCTACGAGGCTTTAACCAAGCGACCGGATAAAATGGATGCCAAAGCAAATACCGATTTGTTGATAAAGCAGCATGTAATAGAAAATGAGCATAAAGTTATGGTTCCTCAAGATATGGTTGCGGGTGTAAGTACACTTCGAACCTTACCCGAAGTACAACGATTAAAACGCAAGAAGAAGATGAAAATTCCTGACAATCTGGTTACTGATAAGGAAATAAATACCTTAAAGCAAATGTATCGATACGGAATTAAAGAAAAGAAATAAAATCTTTCATGATGAAATCCGAATCACCAACAGAAATGAAAGTTTTCGTGATTCTGTAGTTTTGTTATTATGCGAATGTGGATTTAGAACTATGCGTTGGTGCATCATTGTATTGTCCATTTAATTTCACAACTTTTCTACCTTTTCACTATTCAAACTTTTCACTATTCAAACTTTTCAAGACTTTCAAAAAAAAGCGGTGAAATTTTCACCGCTTTTTTTATCTGTCGAATTCTCGTTAATTAGATTCCTTGATTGTAATAATTTCTGTTTTCTGTACAGAAGAAACAACAAATAATCCCAATGCATCGTCATCTAAATTACTTCCTCCGATGCGTTTAATATTGGAACGTAGAGGAGCTGGTGGCGGTGAAAATTGTGTTCCTTCATTATCTCTCTGCTCCTCAGCTAATCTCATATAATCGTAAATTTCCTTTGACACCACATACTGCTTGATAAAGTATGATTCTCCCAAATTGGTTGCTTCATCAAAATAGGTTTGCGATTCATCTACGGATGTATAAGCGTTACTGCCAAACAGGTAACCTGAGTAGGCATAGGAATAAGTTAAATCTTCGTCTCCCGTTTGATCTTGTCGGTATAGTTGCCACAGAAAATAATAGTCCTTATCCCTTTCAAATTTTGGTTCAAAGCCTATGTAATATCCATCGTCATCATAGCTTACATCATCCGCTTCCTTGTACTCAGAAAATATTCTTGGAGTTTGGTTGTATGGGATCACCATTTGAGGTTCAGATTCATATTTGGTTTCATCCTCCAGTGCAATGCATAGCTTATAGGATATCCCTATCTCAAGATTTTTCTTTAAAATGTATCTTCCTTTCTGAGGATTGGGCACTTCTTTATTTTGATTGGCATCCCATTCCATTGGAATATCAAATTTCAAATTGTAGGTATTTCCTTTATCATCCTTAAGTTCGACAATTGCCTTATCCACCACGGGAAACTTATCTGATGAGAAATATGGTAGAGAGGTTGTCAATCGTACCATATGCGTTCTCTCCTGACCATTTTCGCCAGGTTCTGCACTAAACCAACCATCTACAACTAACTTTGGACTTGAGGTTGGTACATCAACGGTTATTTGCTTTTCGCATGCATAAAACCATGGTAAGCAAAGTAATACGATATATATATAGTTCTTGTTCATTGCAATCAATTGTAATAAAAGATTAAAATTTAAAATTGTATGTAATGGTTGGAACTGGTCTTCCTATAATTGAAAATTGCCAGGCTTCCATTTTATTACCTTTGTTATAACCATTCCAGTTGTTATCACTTTCCTTAAAATAAACAGAGTAGGCATTGTGTCTGCTGTAAAGGTTGGTTATCCCAAAATTCCAGCTAGCCTGCCACCTTTGATCTTTTTTCTTTTTTTTGCATTGGTAGGTGAATGAAATATCAAGACGGTGATAAGTTGGTAAACGATGCTGGTTTCGATTGATGTAATGTGCATAGGTGTTCCCTTGTAACTCGTACTTTCCATATGGATAGGTAATTGGTCGACCACTCATTAAAATAAAGTTTGTAGCAAAAGACCATCTTTTACTCAATTCATAGTTGGCAACAATCTTTAAATCATGAGTTTTATCGTAATCGGCCGGAAAATACTTTCCATTGTTTATTTGTGTAGAAGGATACGTTTCTCCTGAACTTGCGTTCATTAATCCTGGAACTTTTTTCTCCGAACGAGAAAGTGTATAGGCCACCCAACCGGTTAGCCTTCCCTCTTTTTTACGAATACTCAACTCCATACCATAAGCGCGTCCTTTTGCAGTAAGCAGTTCTGTTTCTAAGCTTGAGTTAAGGAGAAGTTGAGCTCCATACTTGTACTCCACCAAATCGTGAAAATTCTTATGGAACAGCTCAATAGATGTTTCCCAGGTGTTGTTTCCAAAATTCCTGAAATACCCTAATGCAAACTGGTCTACTTTGGCAGGCTTAATATGCTTCCCTGCAGGTACCCAAATATCTAAAGGAGTTGGGGCTGTTGTATTCGAGATTCTATGAATGTATTGTCGAGTTCTATTGTAACTAGCTTTTAAGGAGCTTACATCGGAAAGTGAATACTTTATGGCAACTCTTGGCTCCAATCCAAAATAGTTTTTAATTACCTCATTTCTATTGTACTTTTTTGAACCTATGCTACTTTCCTTTTCTTTAGGTTTGTTGGCTTCGTAAGAGTATACTGTTTTCTCACCCAAACTTGTAAAATTACTAGCTCTTAAACCATATTGCACACTCAAATTTGGTCCTAAGTTTTGCTCCATATTAAAGTATGCTGCAGATTCCAGAGCATTTTCCTTTTCCAGTTTGCTGGATTTTAATACCGAATTTTTTACCGGGGTTAATTTTCCTGGATTAAATTGATAGTAAATGCTTCCAAAACCGAATTTCATTTTAACATCCGGATTTGGGAAATAAGAGAAATCTGCCTTTAGGTTATAGTTCTGAATACTTGATTTCCATTCGAAGCCCATTGTTCCCTCCGGTACCGAAATGGAGTAATCAAAATTGGAGTAAATCCCTGTAAAATTGGAAAATAGCTTTTTACTGAACAGGTGATTCCAACGTACCGTTGCAGTCTTATTCCCCCAATGAGAATCAAATTGCTTGCCAAATTTAAAGACATCATTCCCAAAATAACCAGAAATGTATAATCTGTTATTGTCGTTGAATTTGTGATTGATTTTTGCATTTAAATCATAGAAGTAAACGATGTTGTCGCGCATTTTAGGGTTTATTCTTAGCAATACATCAGCATAAGATCTTCTTCCCGATAACATGAATGAGGTCTTGTCTTTTTTTATGGGCCCCTCTAAAGTTAACCTGCTGCTAACAAGACCGATTCCCCCGCTTCCTGAAAATCGCTTGCTATTTCCCTCTTTCTGACGAACGTCCAATACCGAAGACAATCTTCCTCCATATTGAGCTGGTATTCCTCCTTTATACAGTTGGAAATCCTTAACCGCATCACCATTAAAAACAGAAAAGAATCCGAACAAATGAGATGAGTTATATACAGGAGCTTCATCCAAAAGAATTAAATTCTGATCGGTCCCTCCACCTCTAACATTGAAACCGGAACTACCATCGCCTACGGTACTTACTCCAGGAAGCATCTGTAATGTTTTAATGATATCAACTTCCCCAAGAAAATGAGGTAATTTGCGCACCATTGGAAGAGGCACTTTTTCAACACTCATCTGAACGGACTTTACATTCTGATCCTTTTTTTGAGCTGTTACCACAACATCATTCAGCTGAATGTCATCTGATTTTAATTCGATATTGAAAGTTCTGTCTTCATTCAGGATCAACTCTTTTACGACTGGAGTATATCCTATAAAACTGAATTGAACCTGGTACTTTCCCGGTGTTACTGAGAGTGAGTAAAAACCATACTCATTGGTAACTGTACCTAAGCTTAGTTCAGCAATACTAATGGTTGCACCAATCAAGGCTTCTCCATTGGCGCCATCTTTTACATATCCACTAATGGTATGCTTTTCCACAGCCAAAATACGACTTGTCTGTATGATCAATACTAACCAAAGCAGAATTCCCCTATACATACTTTTTTTCATTTATTGATTTTTAGTTTAGCTATCTAAAGTGAGACAACCAAGAACCTGCATATACGTATTGAAACAAAAAAAAAGATCACCATTAGGTGATCTTTTTTTTTAATAAATCAGATTATTACCCTCTATTAAATAATGCCTTTATAATTAGGGAAGCCATTTTTGGGTTTTCTTTTAATCTTCGTGTTGAGTATCCAAACCAATCTTTACCAAAGGGTACATAAACTCTCATGGTATGTCCTTTGTCAACAATTGATTTTCTTAACTCAGGAGTTACGCCATATAACATCTGGAACTCATATTTATCCTTCGGAACATTATACTTCTCAATTAGCTTGTATGCACCATCAACCAAAGGTTTGTCGTGAGTTGCAATTCCTGGGTATACATCATTCTTAAGCATGAAATCCAAATCCTTAAGGAAATGCTCGTTGATTTCTTCGTACTTTTTGTAAGCAATCTCTTCAGGTTCAACATATATTCCTTTACACAAGCGATAGTTCAATTTTGAAACACCGTTTTGCATGTCCATCATGTTGTTCAAATCGTTAAGAGTTCTCTTAAGGTAAGCCTGAACAACAAGTCCAACATTCTGAGGAAATTCTTTCTTTAATCTTCTGAAGATGTTGATTTCTTTATCCACACAAGGAGAATCCTCCATGTCGATTCTCACAAAATTATTGTATTCGGCAGCTTTTGCTACAACAGTACGGATGTTTTGGTAACAAACTTCCTCGTCAAGCAATAAGCCAAAGAAAGTTGGTTTAACTGAATAGTTACCATCAATCTTGTTGGCTTCAAAGGTTTCAATAATTTCCAGGTAAGCCTCTTTGTTTTCGTTAGCTTCATCAAGGTTTTTAATAAATTCTCCCAGTAGGTCAACGGTTACTTTAATTCCCTGATCGTTTAATTTCTTCGATTCTCTTACTGCATCAGCGATGGTTTCTCCTGCAATGTATCTTTTAGAGAATATCCAAACCAATTTTTTAGGCATATAGGGTAGGGTTGCCGCTATAAGTTTATTGAACATTGAGTTAAAAATTTAGTGATATACGTTTGATAATTGTAGTTCACAATGTATAGAGTATAAAGTAGAAAAAGAATGATGTTTATCAGCATATCAAAATGTTTGGATATTTGATGATATATAATGTTGCGACGATTTTAAAATTGGATGCCAGGAATTTTTTAGTCTACTTATAAAAGTTATATTTGTTAGGCAAAATCAAAAAATGGGAATGCCATTATGGTGTTCAAATAAAACTTAGAAAATTTAAATACTAAATACCTATGAAAAATTTATCTGTTGCATTAAATGCTGTGTTAGTTATTGCTGTTGCAATTCTTTACTTTGTTCAGTTCTCTGGTAAAGGAGAATCGAAAGATGTGAAAACTGTAGCTGGAGAAGGAGCTGTTGTATACATTAACACGGATTCATTACTAAGCAACTATAACTTTTCACGTGATTTGAATGAGAAGTTCTTAAAGAAGCAAGAAGATTCGCGTACTGATTTTAACTTTAAAGCTCAGAAATTAGAGAAAGAAGCAGTTGAATTCCAGCGTAAACTTCAAAACAATGGCTTTTTAACTCGCCAAAGAGCAGAAGAAGCTCAGCAAAAATTAATTGCCAAGCAACAAAACTTACAGCAATTGGATCGTGAGTTAAGTGCAGAGTTAATGGGCGAGCAGCAAGCAAATAGCAAGCGTTTATTCGATAGCGTTACCAACTATTTGAAAGAGTACAATGCAACTCGTAACTACAGCTTAATTTTAAGCACTACCAAAGGTGGAAACGTGTTGTTATCGCAGGATGGTTTAGACATTACTAAGGAAATTATCGATGGCTTAAATGCAAGATATACTCCTGAAGCAAAATAATTGAAGATTTTAAAAAGGAGAAAGGGCAGATGGCTGATTAGCTATCTGCCCTTTCTTTTGTCTGGAAAAGTCAAAAAGTAGAATAGTAGAAAAGTAGAATAGTTGAAAAGTTCATTATGAAGCAAGGTATTTTAATCCCATTCACTCACTCCTCATTTACTCATTCACTCACTCCTCATTCACTCATTTACTAATTATTTAGTCTTCTCATTCCTTTCGGTGATTTCCCCTTAATCATGAAGTTTTTTATATTTGCGCTTCGTATCTAAAATAGAAATATGGCTTTTGCTGATAAATACCTGAAGAAACAAAGAATGTACCCTGAGTACATTACAACAACGGTTGATGAGAACTTGAATATGATTGTAACAGTTCCTTGTTACGACGAACCGGATTTGATTCCAAGTTTGGAGGCATTGTGGAATTGCGACAGACCCAATGGAGTAGTTGAAGTAATTGTAATTGTAAATTCAGGGGAACAAACTGAGCAGAAAGCGTTGGACCAGAATGCAAAAACCATTGCCGATGCTACAGCCTGGATGGAAACGCATCAGGATGAGAAACTGAAATTCTATTTAATTCATCAGCCAAAGCTAAAAAGAAAGTTTGCAGGAGTTGGTTTCGCACGTAAAATAGCCATGGATGAGGCAGTAGCTCGATTCAATCATATTGATAAAGCAAACGGAATCATTACCGGATTCGATGCTGATTCAACTTGTGATGCCAATTATTTGGTAGAAATTGAGAAGCTCTTTAAAAAATATCCTAAAGCCAACGGAGCAAATATCTTCTACGAGCACCCATTGGAAGGAGAGGAGTTTGATCAGCAAATTTATGATGCCATTGCGCAGTACGAGTTGTACTTGAGATATTACATGCTTGCCATGCGTTATGCGGGACATCCACATGCATATCATACGGTTGGTTCTAGTTTTGCCGTATCGGCAAGTGCTTACATTAAGCAAGGAGGAATGAATCGCCGTCAGGCAGGTGAGGATTTTTATTTCTTGCAGAAAATTATCCCGCTTGGTAAGTTTTACGAAATTAAAACCACACGTGTAATCCCATCACCAAGGGTATCGGATCGTGTACCCTTTGGAACAGGAAAAGCCGTTTCTACTTTTGTTGATGAGGGAATAATAGATTATCAGACTTACAATTATTCAGCATTTAAGGAACTAAAAGCCTTTTTCGATAAGGTGGATGATTTCTTTGGAGTGGATTACGATACCTATTTGAACGATTTGTTGGTGCAATTGCCAGGTTCGGTACGTAGTTACTTAAAAGAGGATAATTTCTTCGAAGCATTGGATGAAATCAATAAAAACTGTGCATCAATCGATACCTTCAGAAAGAAATTCTTTGGAGCTTTTAATGCCTTTAAGGTATTGAAATACCTAAACAATGTGCACGAGCAATTTATCGATGAGGAAAGCATTGTGGTTTGTGCCAAGCAGTTGCTAAGCGATTTGGGAATAAATACCAAAGGCATTTATTCAGCCAAAGAGTTGTTGGATATTTACAGAACCTACGAGAAAGAGAATTAGTACAAGTACTATGAAATAATATAGAGAAGAGAGTTTAAAAGCTCTTTTTTTTTTGCTTTAAATCGGGAATTATTCGGTAGAAAAATAAAAATATAGCTTGTTGAAACAAAGATTTAAAGTTTTACAAAGAAAGCTAAGTATGGATTTTTGAACTTGCAATCGAATAATTTGAGAAGGGTAATTGGTACGCAGAAGTGTTAATCTTCTTCAATAAAAATAAAGATATCCTCATTTTCTTTCTTCATGAGATATTGTTCACGGGCAAACTTTTCGAGGTTTTCTTTATCGGTTTTTAGCTCGTGAATTCTTTTTTTGTCCTTCTCTATTTTTTCAAGAAAGTAAGTTTTCTCTTTTTCGAGAGCTTCAATATTGGACTCATTTTCTTTTCTTTCCCAAATGGAATGTTGATCGCCAAAGAATAACCAAACATAGAAAATCAGGAAAGTAATTACATATTTACTTCTGATTATCTGAGGAATGTATTTTTTAGCGAGTTTAAGAATCATAGGTCTGTCTTTCCGGCTAAATTACTAATAAAGTAGAAAAGTAGAAAGGTGAAAAAGTAAAAAGTTTGTGTATTAGTGGAGACATAGCCATATTGCGTCTTTACAGGAAAAATCATAGCGAGATATTTCCCCAATAAAAAAACGACCGAAGAAACTTCGATCGTTTTTATCCAAAATAAATCATGTCATTGGAAGCCGGAGCAAGTCCGGCCTAACTATCCAATATTTTATGAAACAGTTTAAAACTGTTTCTCAGTCCTAGTCTTCTTTAAAGTTAGGATACATATAATCTACAGGAGGAACAAATGATTCCTTGATAGTTCTTGGAGAAACCCAACGCAATAGGTTAATCATAGAACCAGCCTTATCATTAGTACCTGATCCTCTACCACCACCAAATGGTTGCTGACCAACAACAGCACCAGTTGGCTTATCGTTGATATAGAAGTTACCAGCAGTGTGAGTTAAACGCTTCACCAGCTTTTCGATTGCGTAACGACAACCAGCGAAAATAGCACCAGTTAATGCATAAATAGAAGTCTGATCAAGAATATCCAGAGTTTCGTCTACCTTATCATCTTCGTAAACAAAGATTGTAATAATAGGGCCGAATAACTCTTCTTCCATTGTAATGTAATCAGCTTTCTTAGCCTGGATTACAGTTGGCTTGATAAAGTAACCTACCGACTTATCATATTCACCACCAGCAACAATTTCAGCATCAGGAGAAGCCTTAGCATCGTCAATAGCAGAAGCTAACTTATCGAAAGTAGTTTCATCGATAACCGCATTGTGGAAGTTTGTGAAATCTTCAGTTCCACCAGTCTTGATCTTAGCAAGATCTTCCTGAACAAATTTCAATACTTCATCCCATTTGCTTGCTGGAATATAAGCACGAGAAGCAGCAGAACATTTCTGTCCCTGATATTCGAAAGCACCACGAGTAATACCTGTTGCAACTTCTTTTGCATCAGCAGTTGGGTGCATGAAAATATAATCTTTACCACCAGTTTCACCTACGATACGTGGGTACGACTTGTATTTGTGGATGTTGTTACCAATTGTTTTCCAAATGTCCTGGAATACACCAGTTGATCCGGTAAAGTGGATACCAGCAAAATCAGGAGAGTTGAAAATTACGTCAGCAGCAGCAGGACCAGAAACGTATACCAAGTTGATAACGCCATCAGGTACGCCAGCTTTTTTGAATATTTCCATTAAAACCTGAGCTGAATAAACAGCAGTTTTAGATGGCTTCCAAACTACAGTGTTACCCATCATTGCAGGAGCAGTTGGAAGGTTACCGGCAATAGCAGTAAAGTTGAATGGAGTTAATGCGAAAATAAATCCTTCTAATGGACGTTGCTCAACACGGTTCCAAACACCTTTCGATGACATTGGCTGTTGCTTGTAAATTTCAGTCATATACTGAACGTTGAAACGCAAGAAATCAGCAATCTCACAAGCAGAGTCGATCTCAGCCTGGAAAGCATTCTTCGATTGTCCCAACATAGTAGCAGCGTTCAATTTCATACGGTATGGACCAGAAATTAATTCAGCAGCTTTTAAGAAGATAGATGCACGATGCTCCCAAGCCAGGTTTTCCCATGCTGGTTTAGCAGCTAATGCAGCATCAATAGCCATTTGTACATGCTCCTTTCCACCTTGGTGGTAGTGTCCCAACACATGTTTGTGATCGTGTGGAGGAGTCATTGCAAACAAGTTGTCTGTTCTTACTTCCTCGTTACCGATATACATAGGTACATCAATTACTTCAGAACGCATTTTTTTAAGTGTTGCTTGCAATTCAGCTCTCTCAGGAGTTCCTGGTGCATATGAGAAAATAGGCTCATTAGTAGCAGCTGGAACGTTGTATATACCTTTTGGCATGATAATAATTGTTTAAGGGTTAATTTTCTTCATTTTTAAGTCTCTCAACAAATCTAAAAAAAAATCAATACCTGATTTATGAGTATTATCATGCTTTAAAAATTACTTGAAAACATTCAGTTTAAGATGTTCACAAGAATTTGGGTTTTGATGTTAATTTTCAACTTATGATATCAAAAGCCTAACAATTTAATAGGCGAATCTTCTAATCATCGAACAGTCTATAAGTTTGACTGATGACTTAAAATAATTTAGCTTTTAGATATTCTTCTGATCTTGATATTGAGGTAGGCCATGGCAATGGTCACAAATGGACTTATAATATTAAAAAAGCAGAAAGGAGCGAAAGCTGCCGTGGCTACCCCCAGAGCTCCAGCCTGTGCAGCCCCACAAGTATTCCATGGCACCAATACCGAGGTAACCGTTCCTGAGTCTTCCAATGTTCTACTTAAAACTTCAGGTTTTAAATCCTGATCTTGATATGATTTTGCAAACATTCTTCCTGTTACCACTATAGATATGTACTGATCGGATGCAGTTAGGTTTAAGAATCCACAACTAATAGCAGTAGTGGTTACCAGTGAACCTGTTGAGTGAACCGCCTTAAGCATGGTTTCTGTTATTTTCTTTAATATGCCTGCTGTTTCCAGGATACCACTAAATACCATTGCTGTTAATATCAGCCAAATTGTATTCAGCATTCCTTTCATACCTCCAGTTGATAACAGATCTTGTATGTTTTCGTTATCAACCGGAACACTGATATCCGTAAAGATGGATTTCATAACCACATCGTAGCTTGCTTGCACAAATGAGGTACTATCCGATAATTGATTGATGATTTGTGGTTGAAAGATAATGGCAAATATCCCACCTATTAATGTACCGGCAAATATGGCTGGCAATGCAGGAACCTTTTTGCTAATGATTACAAATAATAATATAGGTACCAAAAACAACCATGGTGTAATGGTAAAGTTTGCTTTTATGGCTGATTGTACTTGTTGAATACTTTCAGGATCGATTTCGCCGTGTTTGGTGAATCCTATAATAAGGAATATTACCAGTGTTATTAATATTGATGGTACGGTTGTGTACATCATGTAGCGAATATGAACAAACAAATCGACATTGGCCATGGCAGGAGCCAGGTTGGTGGTATCGGAAAGTGGAGAAACTTTATCCCCAAAGTATGCACCCGAAATAATTGCCCCGGCAACCAAAGCAGGATTGATCTCCATGGCATTTCCAATTCCCAGTAGCGCAACTCCAATGGTGGCAATGGTCGACCATGATGAACCTGATACCACCGAAACGATAGCACATATCACAACCGAAAGCATCAAGAACAGTTTTGGATTCAGGAATTCTAAGCCATAATATATCATGGCTGGCACAACCCCGGAAATCATCCAGGTTCCTGCCAAGGATCCTATCAGTAATAAGATTAACATGGAAGGCATTGCCGTACCGATACTTTTTACAAAGCCTTTCTGTAAATCGTCCCAACCTTTACCTTGGCGCAAGGCAATAATGCCTCCAATTGCAGCAGCTATTAATAAGGAAAACTGGTTAGCCCCTTCAATGGCTACATCGCCAAAAACAATTGCGTTGATACTAAGTAATACAATCAATAATAATATGGGAATTAAAGCTTCCCCAAGTGAAAGAGATTTGTTGGTTTGGGTCATGAGTTGGGTTTTGGGTTAGTAAGAGCTTATGAACTTACAAAAAATCATGCTGAAATGGAATATAAAACAATAACACTTGTTAAATTTATATGCTGGAAACTCGAAATCGAAGCGCAATTGTTTTCCATCGAAACATTGCTGGCAAACATCGAAAGAATTTTAGATTGAAGTGTTGATTCCTTTATTTTGATTGTAGATCATGTTCAATAGGACAAATGTTTCACTAAAACAATAATCATGAAAACAGAACAGATGAAAAGAATAAAACTTTTTGGATTTTTTATCCTACTGCTTGCAGCAACACAATCTTGTATGGTGAGTTCTTTGAATCCATTGTATACAAACATGGACAGAATTCATTTGGATGAATTGGATGGAGTTTGGGAAGGAAATGAAAAAGATCTATACATTATTAAGACCATAGTAGATTCTTCCGATCATAAGGCAAATATAAAAATAGACATGAGAAGTAGTTTTGGATCTGATGAGATCGATCATGCTGAAATACGGAAGAGAATTAAGGCAATCGAGAAAAAGTTAGGTGTAAAAGTCGAGTTCCCGGAAATGAAGACGCATTACGAGATTACCATGATTACAGAAAAGGACACCAGTGTGTTTGATGGGCGGTTAGCAAATCTGGGAGGACATTATTTTATGGACTTAATCCCGAACGATAAGCATGTGGAGGATAAAATTTCGGGTAGTTTTATCGCAGGAATGTTAGTAACAACTCATGGTTTTTTTAAAATTGATATAAAAAAAGATGAATTGGTTGTGAATACAATTGAGAACGACGATTTTGAAGAATTGATAGAAAATAAGCGTGTTCGGATAGAATACGTTGAACGTGATAATGAATTGATTATTACAGCTAAAACAGAGGATATTCAAAAATTTCTGATAAAATTTGCTGATTCGAAGATGTTTAACGATCCGGATGAGGCTTTGATTTTGAAAAGAATAAAATGATCAATCAAATTAAAAATAACCTAAGCATTATTATCCAGAACAGGTTAGTCCACCACTTCCTGTTTTGGACACTTTCATTCTATACACTGGTGCAGTTCTTCGCTTTGCAGGAAGATATATCCAAAATCGATGTGGTTTATACGGCATTGTTTCATATCAGCTTGTTATTTGGGGTATATGTAAATGTGCTTTTGTTGATTCCATATTTGTTAAAGCGAGAGAAATATGTGTTGTATGCCATTTGTTTTGTTGCATTATGGCTTGCGGCTGCTTACTTAAATGAATTTACCTTCGAACATTTAAGCGATTACATTGCTCCCGATTATTTCTTTATTTCTTCCTATGAGATAAATGAGCTATTAAAATTCAGTATCGTTTATCTTGGATTAAGCACATTGTTGAAACTTTCGAAATCATGGTTTAGAGTAATTGAGGCAGAGAAGAAGCTGGTAGAGTTGAAACAAAAACAATCGGAAACTGAATTGTTGGCCTTGAAAACCAATATTCATCCCCATTTCTTATTCAATAACCTGAATTCATTATACGCTTTGGCCAGAAAGAAATCGGATGAAACACCAAACTACATTCTTCAACTATCCGACTTAATGCGTTATATGATTTACGAAAGCAACGATGAGTATGTAGAATTGGAAAAGGAGATTAACTACATCACCAACTACCTGGAATTACAAAAGCTGAGATGCAAAAATAAGACTCGAATTCAGTACATGATTGAAGGAGAACTTGGTTCTCAGAAAATCGCTCCGTTTTTAATGATCCCATTTATTGAGAATAGTTTTAAGCATGGAGGTTTAAATCAGTTGGAACGAGATGTGATTGATTTGAAAATTAGAATTGAAGAAGAGCAGTTGGAAATGAATTTGCGAAATTCCATTCCAAAACAATCCTCTAAGGAAATTGATCCAATTGGAGGATTTGGAATAGAAAATGTAAAAAGCCGATTAAATTCATTATACCCAAACAAACATGTGTTAAATTTATCGAAACAAGAAGATGAATTTACTGTAGCCCTTAAAATCGACCTAAACCATGAACCGAACCACCAATAAAATATACACTTGCATTATTGTTGAGGATGAGCCATTATCGCAAGAGATATTGGAATCTTACCTACAGGATTGTCCTCAACTTAAGCTAAAAGCCATATGTAACGATGCATTGGAGGCAAATCAAATCTTACTAAAAGAACCAATAGATTTGTTGTTTTTGAATATTAACATGCCCAAAATGAACGGAATTGAGTGGTTGAAAAGTCTGGAACAAGCACCCAGGGTAATATTTACCACAGCATATCCCGAGTATGCCGTTGAAGGTTTTGATTTGAATGCTTTGGATTATCTTTTAAAACCATTCTCTTTCGAGAGATTTTTACGATCGGTAAATAAATTCCTGTCCTTACAGGAGAAGGTAGGAGAGAAGTTAGAAAATCAAGAAGAGACCATACCCGTAAAATCGAACAAGAAAACTTACCTGCTTAAACCTTCGGAATTGAATTACATTGAATCGGAAGGAGATTATTTAAAGTTGCACAGAAAGGATGATTGCCTGGTAATTCACGATACCTTAAAACATTTCCAGACCAAGTTACCATCAAATGACTTTTTGCGCATTCATCGATCATTTATAATTAATCTTAGAAGGATAGATTATCTGGAAGGAAATCAGGTTTGTATTGGAGGAAGTATGATTCCGGTTGCAAACACTTGTAAAGATGATTTATACAAAGTGATCAATCAGTAAAAAAACCTTTGGTATTAGAATTATCACCATGGTAATAATTTTAATCAAGCATGGTTAAAATAAAATATGACTATGGTCAAAAATATATCTCATGCCTATTACGTAAAAATGAGTACAGTTAGTTTTGGTCAAAACGTACTGTATAGAAAACAAAAAGAACCTTACCTCTTGGCAAAGTTCTCCTTATTTTTAGTTTTCTTGATAATTGTATTATTCCTCCAAAGTGGTCAACTCATGGTATTTTGTGGGAGTCAATCCCAGTTGTCCCAACAAATGTTCATCTTCGTTTACAGTCATATTATCCACCGTAAGCAATTTATCTCCAAAGAAAATTGAATTTGCCCCAGCAAGGAAACAAAGTGCTTGACCTTCCTGGCTGTAGTGAGTTCTACCCGCCGCAAAAGCAACCACAGTTTTAGGCATTAAGATACGAGCCGTTGCAATGGCACGAACCATTTCGAAAATACCTATGGTTTCCTTTCCGTAGAAAGGTGTTCCTTCTACAGGAACAAGTGAGTTCAAGGGTACATTATATGGGTGTTTATCCTGATTTGACAAAGTTCGAAGCATTTCAATTCGGTCTTCGTCGTTTTCGCCCATCCCAAGAATTCCACCAGAACAGTATTGAATACCTGCTTCCTGAAGGTTAGCAAGTGTTTCCAGTCTTTCGGCATAGGTTCTGGTTGTGGTGATGTTTGGATAATGACGCTCCGAAGTATCAATATTGTGATTTACTGCAGTAATACCCAATTCAGCCAATTTGTGAGCTTTCTCTTTGTTGATCATACCCATGGTGCAACAAACCTCCAGGCCCATTTTTTTGACTTCGGTAATCATTTCAGCAATTTCATCGAAACGATCATCACGGTTTCCATCACGTCCCGCCGAGCTAAGGCATACGCGCTTTACACCATTTTCTTTGGCGAATTTCGCTTCCTCTAAAACTTGCTCTAAGCTTAATTTTTCTGGCTTTACATGAGTATTGTATCTTGCCGATTGTGCACAGTATTTACAATCTTGCGAACATGCTCCGGTACGAACCGAAATTAAGGTATTCATGTTCATTTTCGATGCATCGTGATATTTTCTGTGGATGTTCGATGCGCGATGCACCAAATCAAGCAATGGCAGGTTGTAAATTTCTTTAACTTCTTCGTGTGTCCAGTTGTTTCTAATGTCAGTCATAATAAGATTTTTCTAGTCAATTAAATTTTTAGGATAGGATAAAATTTGAGCAGAAAGAATCTTATTCGACACTATGCCGGATTCTTTCCCACTGGTGATTTTTCTGCTTTCGTTTTGTATCACCAGCATTTCGATGATTTCGGATGCTATAAGATCCGGATCATCTTCCTCATTTTTATCCCGTCCGCTTTCTGGTAAAAAACAAAATCCCGAAAAGCCAGATTCTTTCGATGGAACCAATAGGTTGTAACTTGCATTCATGTTGGAAATTTTAATTTCCTGATTCATGCTTGCAAATGCAGCAAATGATTTTCTGCTCCATCGTCTGAATACCTGCAAATCTGATTTTTGCTTACCGATTTTTTGTACAGACGTCATATTTTTCATTCATTTTAAATTACGGAAAGCAATATAAGCATTCCCGATATTTCGGAGTCAAAAGTATTGTTTTTTTTCTTTTTAGAAGTGTTTCTACAACATGTTGGTAGAGACCTTGCATGCAAGGTCTTTAGGATTAAAATCTAGCAGTAGATTTAATGGTTTTGTATCCAATCAGCATATCGTAATTCAATGCAATATCATGATAATAAACATAGATCACATAGTCGTTTTCGGTTTCCCAATGGTTTCCTTCTATGTAGCCAGTGTCAGGAATTTTGGTGTTGTGATCGACCAATGCAAATTGATAATTGTAATATCCTTGTTTCATTAATATTTTAGAGACGTAAGCTCCCTTGTCAAAATCATAGTGCATTTTGTTTCGCTCGTTGCACTGCCAGTTGTTAAAATTGCCATGCACATAAAAGTCTCCATGCTTTAACTCATTGTCCATCGGTAATGTAAATGTGATATAAGCATAATCTGCTTCGGTTTCCGGGATATCACGTTCTTGCACTTCTACCAGGTAATTGCCATTGATATCTTGTTCGAAGATGTATTGCTTAAAATGGCGATTGTTTCCTGGCGACAGTAATACGGATGTAGTATCATTTTCTCTTGTGATTTCCCGAATGAATCTGGTTTGATACCTCATACTTTTTAAGTCGAAATTGCGGAACTCATTTCCTCCCGGAAATATATTTTCATCTTCGTAATCGAATACCAATTCGTTTTTACGGATGAAAATTGGCTTCAATCTTTTTTCAGTTCCATCAAGACGATTGTTTTGAGTAAGAATAACATTCAGATCGAGTTGAGGATTGTCAATTTTAAAATTGGGATGGAAAATACTAAAATCAACTTCCTGGTGAGACTCTCTTTTTTCAATAGAAACAGGATGTTTTACAATTCCTTTGATTTCTACTTTCGAATCCAAAACCATAAAGCGTTGTCGAATAACTACTTTTTCGGGATCGAAATCTTCGAACACTTCGATAATGTAATTGCCGGATAACTTCAAGTTGATGTCATCGTTTGGAATTTTCAAGCTATAATTAATGTAATGCACATTGGTATTAAAAGAGTGTTCGTAATCCGTAATCTGATTTTCGGAGAAACCATCTAAAAAATCAAATTCACTTAGCTCAGAATTGTACCAATTTTTATCGCAATGTATAATTCGATAAGAGTAATCTTGAATATTTTCTTTAATTTCGTCAAAGGAAAAAAGGAGCTGATTATCTCCTTTTAGTTCGATTATCGGTGGGGCAAGTTCCCACCCTCTGGGAAATATTTGAACAGTATGAATACTACTTTTCTTGATTTCATTGCGATATATTAGATCAAAGTCAGATCCAAATGCATTGTAAGTAGTTGAAATTGAAATCAAATTGAAGATGAATGATATAAGGAAAATTTTACGCATATTGATATGTATATATATTGGTTAAAAATAAACCAAAAACTTAAAAAATAAGAAATTGCTTTATATATTTGTGTGCGAATTTTTTAGATGTATTACAAAACATGTACTCAATCGTTTTAGAACACATGCTTGTACTTGGTTCTATTATGAAATAGAGTATTATTTAGTTATTTTTGACGCAAATTAATAAAATCAAATAGTTTAACATGTCTGAAGTTAAAAAGATCAAAAAAGGCTTAGATATTAAGCTGATAGGAAAGGCTGAAAAAGTACTTGAAAAAGCTGATCGTTCTGAGACATACGCAATTAAACCTACCGATTTTCCTGGATTAACACCAAAATTAAAAGTTAAGGTTGATGCTGAAGTAAAGGCCGGAAGTCCTTTATTTTTCGATAAGTATAGCCCTGAAGTTAATTTTGCTTCTCCAGTTAGTGGTAAGGTAATTGCCGTAAATAGAGGAGAACGAAGAAAGATTTTAGAAGTAGTTGTTCAAGCCGACGCAGAAATCCAATACGAAGAGTTTAAAAAAGCTGATCCGAATGGTCTTTCGCGCGAAGAGGTTAAAGAAGAGTTACTTAAAAGTGGTCTTTGGGCCTTTATTCGTCAACGTCCTTACGATGTGATTGCGAAGCCAGAGGATGCGCCAAAAGCAATTTTCGTTTCTGCATTCGATTCAGCACCATTGGCTGCCGATGTTGATTTCCTTTTAGAGGGAGAAGCGGAAGCATTCCAAGCAGGTATTGATGCTCTTGCAAAATTAACCGACGGAAAAGTTCATTTGAACATTAATCCAAACTTGAATCAGGCAAAAATGTTTTCAGAAGTTAAGAATGCTACTGTAAACAAATTTGCAGGTGTTCACCCAGCGGGTAATGTAGGTGTGCAAATTCACCACATCGATCCAATTAACAAAGGTGAAGTTGCTTGGGTTGTTCGTCCTCAAGAGGTAGTTTTTATTGGTCGTTTGTTCCAAAAAGGTATTTACGATGTAAGTCGTAAAGTTGCACTTTGTGGTTCTGAAGTAAAAACACCATGTTATTTCGAAACCATTACTGGAGCTTCAGTTCGAAACATTTTAAAAGGAAAACTGAAGGATGATGAGAAGATTAGAGTAGTTTCAGGAAATGTATTAACTGGTAAGCATATACCAGAAGATGGTTTCATTGGAATGTATGATTCTCAAATTACAGTTATTCCTGAAGGAGATAAATTTGAGTTCTTAGGATGGGCTATGCCAGGACTAAGTAAATTCTCGATGTCGAAATCCTTCTTCTCTTGGTTAACTCCAAATAAAGAATATCGTTTGGATGCTAACCTAAATGGAGAGCACCGTGCTTACGTTGTTTCCGGAGAGTATGAGAAAGTTCTTCCTATGGATGTATTGCCTGTTCACCTAATCAAATCAATTTTGGTTGAAGATATCGACCAAATGGAACAGTTAGGTATTTATGAAGTTGCACCAGAAGATTTCGCTTTATGTGAATTCGTATGTACTTCAAAAATTGATGTTCAGGATATCGTACGTCAGGGAATTGATCTGATGATTAAAGAAATGAGCTAAAAATAGTTAGTACTTAAAGTCCGTGGAGTTACAAGTACTTAAAGTTAAGATTTACATTTTTTTTTAAATATTGATTTTAAACAACTTTAAATACTCTAAGTACTCGAAGTACTTTAAACTTTAAAAAATACAATGAAAGCACTTAGAAAATTTCTTGATAAAAAGAAACCTTTATTTGAAAAAGGGGGCAAGTTTGCGAAGTTGCAGTCTACTTTCGACGCTTTTGACACTTTCCTATTTGTTCCTGATCATACCTCCAAAACGGGTACACACATCAAGGATGCTATCGATTTGAAGCGTACCATGTCTGTGGTTGTTATGGCTTTAATTCCTTCGTTGTTGTTCGGTATGTACAACATCGGTTATCAGCATTTCTTATCAGTAGGCGAAACTGCGCCATTGATGGATATGTTTGTTTATGGTTTAATCAAAGTATTACCAATTGTTGTAGTTTCATACGTAGTTGGTTTGGGTATTGAGTTTGCCTTTGCGCAAATGAGAGGACATGCGGTAAACGAGGGGTTCCTTGTTTCTGGTATGTTAATTCCTTTGGTTATGCCGGTTGAAGCTCCACTTTGGATGGTAGCTGTATCAACTGCTTTTGCGGTTGTTATTGGTAAAGAAGTATTTGGAGGAACCGGAATGAACATCTGGAATCCTGCTTTGATTGCACGTGCATTCTTCTTCTTTGCTTACCCATCAAAAATGTCTGGTGATTCTGTTTGGATTGCAGAAAAAGCGGATACTTTCTCAGGAGCAACTCCATTGGCTGATGCAGCAGCATTAGTTGATGCGACACCAGCTCAAGCTGAAAGCCTTATGTCCGGAGCATTATCTCAAACTTGGGATATGTTTATCGGTTTGATCCCGGGATCGATTGGTGAAACATCTACTCTTGCGATATTGATTGGTGCAGTGATTTTGATTGCAACAGGTATCGGAAGTTGGAGAATCATGTTGTCGGTATTCGTGGGTGGTTATGCAATGGGAGCTATCTTCAACTTGATTGGTGCAAACCCATATATGGAATTGATTCCTGCATGGCAGCATTTAATCATGGGTGGATTTGCATTTGGTGCCGTATTTATGGCAACCGATCCTGTTTCGGCAACTCAAACTACACGTGGTAAATACATTTACGGTTTCTTAATTGGATTCCTTGCGGTATTGATTCGTGTAATGAATGCAGGTTTCCCAGAAGCTATGATGTTGGCAATTCTTTTCATGAACACATTTGCGCCATTGATCGACCACTATGTTGTTCAAGGCAATGTGAAGAGAAGATTGAAACGAGTTAAGGTGAAAGCTTAATCAAAAAATCAAAGTAAGACATGAATACGAATAGTAATACATATACTTTCCTTTATGCTTCTGTAATGGTATTGATTGTTGCTGCAGTTCTATCTTTTACTGCTTTACAACTAAAACCTCGTCAGAACAAAAACAGGGAAATTGAGAAAAAGCAAGACATCCTAAAAGCTGTGGGTGTTACTTCCACTCCTGCCGATGCCGAAAAGTTGTATGATCAATATATCGTTAAAGCTTTTACCGTTAGTGCAGAAGGTAATGTGAAGTCAGAAGACAAAGAAGAGGCCTTTAAGGTTGATTTGAAAAAAGAAGGTAGTAAAGATCTTAAAGAAAGAAATTTACCTGTTTTCGTTTTCAACAAAGAAGGCGTTGGTGAAAAAATGATTTTACCAGTAAGAGGTAAAGGAATGTGGGGACCAATCTGGGGATACATTTCAATGGAAAAAGATGGGAATACCATTTTTGGAGCAACTTTCGCTCACAAGGGTGAAACTCCAGGTTTGGGAGCAGAAATTGCAACTCCTGCTTTTCAAGATCAGTTTGTTGGAAAACAAATTTTCGATGAAAGTGGAAAGTTTACTTCCATCATTTTGGTAAAAGGTACCGCAAAGGGCAATCCTCACCAGTTTGATGCAGTATCTGGTGGTACTGTTACATCTAAAGGTTTTGAAGCAATGCTTCTGGATAACCTTGGCAGTTATGAAAAGTTTTTAAAATCTTCAAAATAAGGACGAGATGAGCGATAAAGAACCATTATTCTCGGCTAAAAACCGAAAATTGCTTACCAATCCATTGGGAAGCGATAACCCGATTACCGTGCAGGTTTTGGGTATTTGTTCGGCCTTGGCAGTAACTGCAAAATTGGAACCAGCTATTGTTCTTTCCATTTCAGTTATGGCTGTATTGGCACTTGCTAATGTTATAGTTTCATTACTTAGAAATACGATTCCATCAAGAATTAGAATTATTGTACAATTGGTTGTGGTTGCTGCTTTGGTAATCCTTGTTGACCAAATATTGAAAGCTTTTGCTTACGACGTAAGTAAACAGCTATCGGTATTCGTTGGTTTGATTATTACCAACTGTATTATCATGGGACGTTTAGAGGCATTTGCTTTAGGTAACAGACCATGGCCAGCTTTCCTTGACGGAATTGGAAATGCTGCAGGTTACGGTCTTATTCTTGTTATTGTTGCCTTTTTCCGCGAATTGTTAGGATCGGGAACCCTTTATGGATATAAGGTAATTCCTGATGCTGTTTATGCAATGGGATACGATAACAACGGATTAATGATTCTACCTCCAATGGCATTGGTAGTTGTAGGTATCATTATTTGGGTACAAAGATCTAAGGATAAGTCCTTAATTGAGTCGAACTAATTGTAAAGAAAAATCGAAACATGGAAAATCTGATTAATATATTTATCAAGTCGATTTTTATCGACAACATGGTATTCGCATTCTTCTTTGGAATGTGTTCATACCTTGCGGTATCAAAAACCGTAAAAACTTCTATGGGATTAGGTTTGGCAGTAGTATTCGTATTGGGTATTACAGTTCCTGTGAACTACTTGCTAGACAAATACATTTTGGCAGAAGGAGCATTAGTTTGGCTAGATCCTTCTATGGCAGATGTTGATTTAAGCTTCTTAAGCTTTATCATGTTTATTGCTGTAATTGCTTCTATGGTACAGTTGGTGGAGATGATTGTTGAAAAATTTGCACCAGCACTTTATTCTTCATTAGGTATTTTCTTGCCATTGATTGCTGTAAACTGTGCAATTTTAGGTGGATCCTTATTTATGCAAGAAAGAGGATACAACTCAATTGCTGAAGTAACATCTTTCGGATTAGGATCTGGAATTGGATGGTTACTTGCGATTGTAGGTATTGCAGCAATTCGTGAAAAAATCCGTTACTCAAATGTTCCTGCTCCACTTAGAGGATTGGGTATTACATTTATTGTAACAGGACTAATGGGAATTGCTTTTATGAGCTTCATGGGTATCAAACTCTAAGCTGATAATAGAATAAAGTAAATTGAATTTTCAAAAAATTTAATCGGAATAGAGATGATATTATTAACAACACAGGGAACAGTAATTGCCACAAGTATAGCAGTATTCTTGCTTGTCATACTGGTACTGGTTTCTATCCTATTGTACGCTAAAAAGAAGCTTACTCCATCGGGAGAGGTTACAATTGATATTAACGAAGGAGACCAAAAATTGGTTGTTGAGCCAGGTAATACCCTTTTGGGTACATTGGGTAATGCTAAAATTTTCTTGCCATCGGCTTGTGGTGGTGGAGGAACTTGCGCAATGTGTAAGTGTCAGGTACACTCAGGTGCTGGATCAATTTTACCAACCGAAACAGGATACTTTACTCGTAAAGAAGCTCAAAACGATTGGCGTTTGGCTTGTCAGGTAAAAGTAAAAGAGGACATGACGATGTCTATTCCTCAGGAAATTATGGGAATTAAGAAATGGGAGTGTGAAGTGGTTTCGAACCACAATGTTGCGACTTTCATTAAAGAATTTGTTGTTAAACTTCCTGAAGGAGAAATTCTTGACTTCAAATCAGGTGGATACATTCAGATTGATGTGCCTAAGATTGATGTTGATTTCAAGGATATGATTATTGAAGATGAGTACAAAGCTGATTGGGATCAGTTTAAGTTGTGGGATCTTACCATGAAGAATCCGGAACCAACTTACCGTGCATATTCAATGGCTAACCATCCTGCAGAGGGTAACATCGTGATGTTGAACATTCGTATTGCGACTCCACCTTGGGATAGAGTAAATAATACATGGATGAAAGTTAATCCAGGTATTTGTTCTTCTTTCATCTTCTCGCGCAAGCCAGGAGATAAAGTAACCGTTTCAGGACCTTACGGAGAGTTCTTCATCAAGGAAACGAATAATGAGATGATGTTTATTGGTGGTGGTGCTGGTATGGCTCCAATGCGTTCGCACATCTTCCACTTGTTCCACACAGTGAAAACCGGTCGTAAGGCTACTTTCTGGTATGGAGCTCGTTCATTAAAAGAGGTGTTCTACGCAGAGCAATTTGATGCTATCGCTAAAGATTTCCCTAACTTCGAATGGCACTTGGCACTTTCTGAGCCACTACCAGAAGATAATTGGGAAGGACCAACAGGATTTATTCACCAGGTAATTTACGATAACTACCTAAGCAAACACGATGAGCCGGAAGATATCGAATACTACTTGTGTGGACCTCCAATGATGAACTCAGCTGTTACAAACATGCTGTATGAATTAGGAGTACCAGACGAAATGGTTGAATTTGACGATTTCGGATCGTAACAATATAAAACAAGCCTCGATTTATCGAGGCTTGTTTGTTTTAAGGACTCTGTGTAATTTCGTGTTTTAGAATGGTAAATTCATATCATTCATCAATTATAATTTAATATCATGAACAAGTTAAAGTATATAAGTCTTTTCGTGCTACTTATTGTTTTTGGAGCATGCGAACAGGAACCAAAATATCATTTCAATGAGGGAAAAGTGTTTGGAACCTTTTATCACATGGTATATCAATATCCAAATGAAAATGGATTGCAAGCCGAAATTCTTGAAAAATTAAAGGAGTTTGATTTCTCCTTATCTACATACAATCCTGAGTCGGTTATTTCAAAAGTGAATCAGAATGATTCAACGGTTGTTTTGGATGATTACTTTACGACTTGTTTTAAAACCAGTGAACAAATTGCCAAGGTGACAGAAGGTGCTTTTGATTGGACAGTGGCACCCCTGGTTAATGCTTGGGGATTTGGTTTTAAAAATAAGCTAGAACCAGAGGAAATCCCGGTTGATAGTTTGTTACAGGTGGTTGGATATCAAAAAGTGAGATTGGAGGCTGGAAAAGTGATTAAAGAAGATCCTAGAATCATGTTCGATGCCAGTGCCATTGCCAAAGGTTATGGAGTTGATGTTGTAGCAGATTTTTTGGAATCAAAAGGAATCACCAATTATATGGTTGAAATTGGAGGAGAAATTAGAGCAAAAGGGAATAGCAATAAAAATAGACCTTGGCGTGTAGGAATTGATAAACCTATTGATGATCCTACAAGTTTATCCCGACAAATTCAGGATGTATTGGAGTTGAAGAATGGAGCTATGGCCACTTCCGGAAATTACCGTCAGTTCTATGTGAAAGATGGCAAGAAATATGCGCATACAATTGATCCACGATTGGGATACCCTGTACAACACAGTTTACTTTCTGCATCGGTGGTTGCGCCCACCTGTATGAAAGCCGATGCTTATGCAACTGCATTTATGGTGTTGGGTTTGGAAAAGAGTGTTGAAATCGTTCAGAATGATCCTGAATTGGATGCCTATTTTATCTATACAGATGAGAAAGGTGCTTTGGCTTCTTTTACAAGCGAAAAACTTAAGTCACAAATTCTGAAATAAGACTAGTTCTGTGAAGTAGAATTTTTCTATTGATACAGAAGCTCTAAAATAAGTTATCGGTTTTCTGATTAAAGTGTTTGAAAAGTTGTTGTTATGAAATCAGGTCAATACAAACAGAATATAACGGAAAACCGATAACCAATTAATTCGTTTCACAGGTATCTGATTCGTCATCGTTGCAAGCGCACGAACTGCATCCTCCACCTGTAAACTTGGCATTTTTATCAAACAGGAGTTTAATACCAAATCCAATAAATGCTAAAAAAAGCAAAAATACTGCGAGTAGTAATATCTTTAGAAACATGGCTATTTTGATCTTTACGTTTTAATTAAAGATACGTTTAATGGACTTGTGTTGTTTTCCTAAAATTAGAATTTTAGTCTTTTTTAACTTTTTAAGGATATTAATGCAAAACTGAATTACAAACTTTCCAGTTCTTTATCAAGAAGAGTTAGCTTATTAAATACTTTAGCATTTTTAGCCTTTTCCTGCTCCATTTTGTGTTGTGATGTCGCACAACTAATTCCTCTCTTCTTCAGCTCTTCATTTCTTCCGATGTGCAATTCGGGGAATCTACCATTCTTTTTAATCAAAATTGAAATGGCAAATCCAACAAATGCAATTGCCAGAATAACAGTAGTAATAAGTATAAGCTTTATAATCATTTCGATAATTCTTTATAAATTATAGGCAAAGATATCATTTCAGTATTTCTCGACCAAATTAAACAAGAATAAAAGGTCTGAAATACTTGGAGTAATCTTTCTTATTTAGAATTATTCTTCTTAAATTTGATCTTAGAAAAATCAGAAAAATTCTGTTAAATAAACACACTAACATACTATGGATTCTGAAATAAGGGGGAAATTATTTCGAATTCATAAAATTGAAATAATATGTCAGAAACATTAAAAGAAAACATGGAAGCTAAAGGTGATAATTTATCATACGAAGATTTTACTTCCGAAGTTCTTGAAGATTATCGCATAGCAAATATAAGTCGTCAGTTAAGTATTTTAGGTCGTAAGGAAGTTTTAACCGGTAAGGCCAAATTCGGAATATTTGGTGATGGAAAAGAGATTGCCCAGATTGCAATGGCAAAATCATTTAAAAAAGGAGATTGGCGATCTGGATATTATCGAGATCAAACTTTTATGCTGGCAGCAGGCATGCTTACAGCAGAAGAGTTTTTTGCACAATTGTTTGGAGAAACCCAATTGGATAAAAATCCGGCAAATGGTGGGCGCTTAATGAATAACCATTATGCGTCACGAAGTTTGAATGAAGATGGTTCCTGGAAGAATCTAACAGGTCAAAAAAATTCGTCAGCAGATATTTCACCAACAGCGGGACAAATGCCTAGATTACTAGGCTTGGCTTATGCTTCAAAGTTATTTAGAGAGAATAAAGAATTGCATCAGTTTACCAACTTTTCATTGAAAGGAAATGAAGTAGCTTTTGGTACGATTGGAGATTCAAGCACATCCGAAGGGCATTTTTGGGAAACTATCAATGCTGCAGGCGTACTAAAAGTACCAATGGCGATGAGTGTTTGGGATGATGGTTGGGGGATTTCTGTTCCAAACAAGTATCAAACTACCAAGCAAAATATATCAGAGGTATTAAAAGGCTTTGAGCAAGATGAAAATGGTGATGGATACCTGATATACAAAGCCAAAGGATGGGATTATCCAACTTTGTGTAAAATGTATGCCGAAGGGGTTGAACTTTGTAGACGCGATCATGTACCTGTATTGTTTCATGTTTCAGAAATGACGCAACCTTTAGGTCATTCAACATCTGGTTCACACGAAAGATACAAATCAAAGGAACGTTTGGAATGGGAGGCTAATTTTGATCCAATTAAGAAGATGAGGGAATGGATTCTTTCAATGGAATTAATTGAAAGCGATAAACTGGACGAAATAGAAAAAGATGCAGTAGAGGTCGTGAAGAAAGCTCGTCAGACAGCATGGAAAAGCTTTGCAGATCCTATTAAGAAAGAGCGAGATGAACTGATTACTCTTGTTGAAAATGCAGGATGTAATTGTAAGAAGACAGATCGAATTAATAGCATCACTTCAGGATTAAAAAAAGTAATTCATCCTGTTCGTAAAGATAACCTTAGTGCAGCAAAGAAAATTCTACGACACATTTGTTCAACTTGTGAAAGTTTTAAGCCGCTAAAATCTCAATTACAGGTTTGGTTGAAGAATACCATTGACGAAAATCATGAAAGATACAGCAGCCATTTGTATAGCGAAACAGGATTAAAAATTAGCAATATCAAACCAGTTGCTCCTGTTTATAATGAGAATTCGAAAACGGTAAATGGGAGAGAAGTTCTGCGCGATAATTTTGAGAAATTATTTACGAAATATCCTTTACTACTAACATTTGGAGAAGATACAGGTTTTATTGGGGGCGTGAACCAAAGTTTAGAAGGAATGCAGGAGAAGTTTGGAGAACTTCGTGTTACCGATACAGGTATTCGTGAAGCCACCATACTTGGACAAGGAATTGGGCTTGCTTTACGCGGATTAAGACCGATTGCTGAAATTCAGTATTTCGATTATTTGCTTTATGCCTTGCAAACCATGAGCGATGATTTGGCAACCATGCAATACAGAACCAAAGGAGGACAAAAATCTCCGGTTATCATTCGTACCAGAGGTCATAGACTGGAAGGCATATGGCATTCAGGTTCTCCATTGAGTATGGTGATTAATTCAATTCGTGGGGTTCATGTTTGTGTACCTAGAAATATGACAGTTGCGGCAGGATTGTATAATTCACTTTTGGAATCCGACGAACCAGCCTTGGTTATTGAACCTTTAAATGGATATCGATTAAAAGAAAAAATGCCAGAGAATTTGGGTGAATTTAAAACCGCATTGGGAGTGCCTGAGGTTTTAAATGAAGGTAGTGATATTACTTTGGTAACTTACGGCTCATGTGTTAGAATTGCGGAAGATGCAGTAAAGCAATTAAAAGACTTTGATATTTCTGTGGAACTGATCGATGTGCAAACACTATTGCCTTTTGATGTGAATCAAAGAATTTTGGAATCGGTAAAGAAAACCAATCGAATTGTATTTTTCGATGAGGATGTGCCAGGTGGAGCCACTGCATTTATGATGCAGAAAGTATTGGAAGATCAGAAGGCATATTTCTATTTGGATTCTGAGCCAAGAACCATTACAGCAAAAGATCATCGACCTGCTTACGGAACCGATGGAGATTACTTCTCGAATCCTAATGCAGAGGATGTTTTTGAAGTAATTTATGATATCATGAGAGAATCAAATCCTGATAAGTTTCCTTCGATTTATACAGAATAGAGAGGATATTATGTTGATAGTGAATCCACAAATAGAAATATTTGTGGATTTTTTTTGCGTTTCGTTTCACCCCTTTTCGGAATTAAACTGTATTATATATGGTTGAGGGAACTTTTTAGTAGGTTTTTCTCAATTGGCTTTTTAGTGAGTAGTAGTTGGATGCAATGTGGTAATTCTTCCTAACGATACAAACGATTAAGCAAAATATACTTGTATAAGCAATCACTTTTAAATAAAGTGATTGCTTTTTTTTCAGGATTAATCGTGAAAAATTGAATATTTCCAAAATTCAAAGCAAATATAACTTTCTGTGGATAGAATTTTACGTCGAACTCACGTTGTTTTAGAAATCAATAATAAATTAAAGTGTGTCAGTAGGTGCATTTATTTTGTGGCTGTAAATACACAAACAGACATAAATTACTGATAAAATGACTTGTAGTTGGATTTGAAACGCAAAAAATGAATGATTTCATTTCTTCATATCAACTTGTTAATTAAAAATAATTCATAAATTTATTGTGTGATCATAAATTGTAATCTGTGAGATAGACCTTTAGGTTGTTGGTATGATTACTTTAGGAAAGATCTTTAAGGTGTTGCATTGATTGGCTATAGAATTGAGTTTTAGATTCACTCACCAAGGTGAACAGTAATGTTTAATAAAAACCAATTAGTAATGGCTAGACAATTAAGTGATTCAATGTCATCGGAAGTGCACATGAATATGTCGCTTCGACACTCCCGTAGTTGCCGTCAAACAAAAGGTGCTGCAGAATTTGCAGATAAAATCGATCCTTTTATTCTTGTATTGGACGAAAAGCATCTTGAAACCAAAAAGATGAAGTTGTTGCAGGACAATGCCTACGACGATTTGGTGTTTACCAAAGGCGGTTTAGATGATCGCATTCGAAGCATATCCGATTTGGCAAAGCAACATGACAGGGAAAATCCTGCCAATTCAATCTCTACACTTTTATTTCCAAAGGGTGGATATTCCACAATTCTTCGTTATCCTTTTACTAAAAAGGCCGATGCTGCCCAGGAAATCAAAGAAAGAATTAAATCATTGGGCGAAGAACATAGCATGGCAGCTCAAATTCCTTTATTGGAAGCAGATATTGCCAAAGTACGAACTTCAATAGGAAAATTGCAAGAAGCCAAAACCAATGTGCGAACTGCAGTTGCCAACGAAGAAGTTGCACAGGCAAACTTGCGCAAGCAATACCAACACAATTATTTGGATGCTACCAAAATGTTTGGCAAAACTTTTGCCAATCGCCTGTTTCCGCAAACTGCAACGAAGAAAAAAATAGAAGAGGCAGTAGAGGAAACAAGCGATACATAGCGTTAAAAAAAACGCAAAGTATGCCGTGCAAGCTTGCACGGCATACTTTGCGAAATAAAAACACCTCTTGCAGCCTTACACAGCACATTTTAAAACGGTAGAACAAGCTTTGTAAGTTCACACAGCATACTTTTCAAACATAAAATGGTACTTGCAAGCTTGCACGGCATACTTTGCGAAATAAAAACACCTCTTGCAGCCTTACACAGCACATTTTAAAACGGTAGAACAAGCTTTGTAAGCTCACACAGCATACTTTTCAAACGTAAAATGGTCCTTGTAAGCTTGCAGAGTATATTATTCGAAATTTAAGCAGCCTGTGTAGCTTGTGAGCATCAATGATTTAAAAGAATATTGATAAACATTAAAAATCATGAAAACTATAAAATTAAAACCGCTGATAATGCTTTTGTTCATTTGCCTTTGCTTAGGTGTGGGATGTGATAAGGACGAGGATAAGAAGGAAGTGAAAAACTTGGAAGGATATATTGTTGGTTTTGATCCATGTAGAATAAACCATCATTATAGAATTGGTTATGTGATTATATCGGAAGATTTAAAAGATACTGTAGTTACTTATAATTTATCTGATCCTATTTTTAAATTTCCTGCATCAGTTTGTATAATTCTATCAGATACACTTTATAAAATTCCTGAATCATATTTTAATAATTACATGAATTCGGCATATTTTCCAAAAGCAGTTCGCTATGAATTTAAAATCAACATTAAATATGTGAATGCAAATGAAAATGAAAAAATATTCAATTTGTGTAGCTCAGATATTAACCATGCTGATTTTTCATATCAGATTTCAAATAATCAGGTAATTATAAAGTCCGTATCAAATTTGTAATAGATGTAAATTATTCGGTTATGAAAACAATTTATTTAGTTTTTTTTACAATATTATTTATTGCATGTTCAAATGACAATAAAGAAGAAACATGCAATTGTCCACCTTTCAGCTTAATTCCGAGATCTCCGTACGATGATCCGGTTTGGCATCCTTCAGGTGAGATTATTGGTTTTAACCACCATCCCATAACAGAAATCAATTACACCTACGGATATGATTGCCCGTTACAAGCCTTATATACATATAATTTGGAAGAGGCAGGTTTTTGGCAGGTAAATAAGGATGGATCAAATCCACACAGGATATTGGATTATGAGTTTCAAACCCCTGCCTGGAGTCCCGATGGAAATTGGATTGCCTTTGTAAAAGGTGCACAGATATTTAAAATGCCGTTTGATGGGGAACAGTTTGATACCAGTAAAATGGTTCAGTTGACATTCGAAGGCAGAAATTTTTCCCCAGCCTGGAGTCCTGATGGCGAATGGATAGCTTATGACTCTAATGTTGGAAGTGAAGTTGGAGGCTACCGAATTTGGAAAATGAGAAGCAATGGAAACAGCAAAAAAAGAATTGCTTATACGCCAACACTTGGAGAAACAAGAATGCCTTTTTGGGGTGAGAATAATCTAATTATACATACTCGTTGTGGGTAATTAAACAGCACAAAAACACTATTAATATAAAAATGAGTCATGTAAAATTCTTACAAAACACACTAAACCTTAAAATGCTAATTTAATGGACAAAAACTTTGATAATTCTACTTTTTATTAAAATCTGACGCAACTGAATAAAATTAAAAACATCTTCATATAAAGAACAAAGTTATGAAACAGCTAAAGTTAATTTCGATTCTGTTTTTAGTTACATTTATAGGATGTAATGATGAGGATAACTCTCAATTAGAAACGACTGTTGATTACACAGAAATTGCCAAAAGTGCATTATATGGCAATGGAGAAGAAGGAATTTCTCAATCAAATATGGTAATTCAAAATGAAACCGATTGGGAAAATTTAAAGAATCAAATGGATTCATATAATGATGTCACAGACAATTTCCATGAAACAAATATTGATTTCGAGAACTATACATTAATTGCGGTTTTTTTAGAAATTAAAATGAGTGGTTATGAAGTAAATATTAAAAAAGTCACTGAAACCGAAAATGTAATAAGTGTTTCTACGACAGAAAATGCATTTATGTCTTCAGTTATCTGTCAGCCATTCTGCATTATAAAAATACCAAAAACTGAGAAAACTATAATATTTGAATAAAAACTACCCACAACATTTTGTAAATTTCATGGCGAGGTTTGTGCAGCGTGACACTTTCGCTCCCGCATCCTGTATCCCTATCGGTTGACAGGACACAGCACCGAAACCGCCACGAAAACTTACAATTTACCGATATATAGAAACACGTATGCGTGAAGTTTTTACCATGAATACCCTGGGTAATAAAGTAAATCAAATAGCAGATAATAAAAATAATGAGAGCTATCCAAAACTCTCAAATATAACCCAAAAAATAGCATACAAATCATAATCGGGTTCCACAGGTAAGGTAGTCCTGTGGACTACAAGTAATGGCAAAGAAGAATTATTGGCATCAGAAGCCAGGAATTTTTCATGGTCGCCTGATGGTAAATTTATCGTTTACCTTCGACATGATTCTTCTTACCGTATTGATGAAGAAAAAGCTTGCTTATGGATTTTAAACACGGAAACTTTAAATAAAACCCAATTAACATATAATGATTTTAAAGTGAAATTATAACCCTTTAAATTTAATGTTATGAATTGTAGAAGATTATTACTGATTGTTTGTTTTTTAATTTATCAGGCTGGTGCATATGCACAGCGTTAGCCAAACAATGAAATTTTAGTGTTCTTTAAAGAGGGAGTTTCTCAGGAAATAAAGTTAAAAAAGGGAACTTCAGTAAAGACTGCACGAATTGATAATGCCAAACTGAAATCCACTTTATCGAAAATTGGACTTACTGACTCATCGCTGAAAGTTGCACTGCCAAAGTTCAATAAAAAGGATACACTTAAACTCTTATCCAATGGCAAAAAAATTAAACAGCCGGATATGAGCAATTTATTTAGAATACAGGTACCAAAAGGAAAAAAACGAAAAGAATTAATAGATTACCTGAATGACTTACCCGAGGTTTTGTATGCAGAAGCTAATGGTACTGTTGCTCCTTGCATTGTCCCTAATGATAGTAGGTATAGTGAACAATGGGGCTTAAATAATCCTGCTAATCCCAATGCCGATATTCATGCAGAAGCAGCCTGGGATATTTATACAGGGAATTCCAATAATATTATAGCGATTATTGATGGTGGTACAGATGTGAACCATCCTGATCTAAATGATAAGATTTCCGGAGGGGATTCAGGTTACGGATGGAGAGGAAATGGTATACATGTATCTGGTATAGCTGCTGCCGAATCCAATAATAATCAGGGGGTGTCTGGTGTTGATTGGAATGCACGATTACACAATCAGAGAATCGATAATGTGCAGGATGATGCAGATACTTACCAGGCAATTGTTGATGCAGTTAATTATAGTGAGAATGTACATGTATTGAATAATAGTTGGGGTTTAACAAATGATGATGAATCGCCGGGCAGAAGTTCCACAATTGTTCGGCAAGCAATTGCTTATGCCTATAAAGCAAATAGGGTATTTGTTGCTGCCATGGGAAATCATCAGCTTACGCATCCCGATGTGGTACACTATCCTGCAGGTTATGACAATGTAATATCGGTTGGAGCTACTAATAATGGTAACGGGCTTGCAGATTTTTCTGTTCATGGAAACAATATTAATGTGTGTGCTCCCGGTGTAAATATATTGTCTACTGATGTAAATGGAGGGTATGGATACCGTTCAGGCACATCTATGGCAACACCTTTTGTGTCAGGGCTTGCATCTTTGCTAAAGGGATATAATCCCAATTTGGAGAATGATGATATTAAAAACATTATTGAATTAAGTGCAGATGATCTGGGAGTTCCAAGTTATGATACTCAATTTGGTCATGGAAGAATAAATGCAGAAAGGGCACTAAATTATCTTAGGGCACCTTATACTCTTGCACAATGGTCGGCAAAAGGTGGTACTGTAGTTAACTCAACTAGTAGATATTCCATGATTATGATGGGAGTTTTAGGTTTGGCATCAGGAACATACCTGGTAAAAAGACATGAAGTACAAAAGGATGTGCAGTTTCCTCAAGGTTTTTGTTCTCTGGTGGGAGCTTGGGGAAGAGGTGTTTCAACATCCGGATTTAATGTTTTAAATCCTAATTTTGGAGAAGGATTTTGTGAAGTGGTACAAGGTACACTTACAGATACAGGTGTAAGCTTACGAACTTATGTGTATGAGATATGGAGTATTACCGGGGCGTATATTGGATATTATCCAACATCACCTTCAAATGTAAACTTTGCTTATACCACATTAGGTGTTTTATCTCCAACACTTTCCGGTCCCGATTTGTTATGCACTGGTGCAACAACGTACACTTTGAATAACTTGCCTTCTGGAACTACAGTAAGCTGGACATCTAGTTCCAACATCACTTTCCCATCGGGCAATACAGGAAGTAGCGTAAGTGCCAAAGCAGGTTCTTCAACTGTAAGTGGTACTGGTTGGATTGAGGCAACAATTAATGGTACTTGTGGTGATATTACTTTGCCACGTAAGGAGGTATGGGTAGGGAGACCATTGTTTATATTATTAGGTGAATCACAGCCTTTGTACCCTAGAAGTTTAACGACAACCACTGTTGAGTATTTACAAGTCGATGATCCATATGATCAAGGGGTAACAAATATGGAATGGTCATACACTGGTCCTTTGGCTAGTATAAATGGAAATTTGTTAAAGGCAGATTATAGAACATCTAATTCAGCAGGAGAAGGGTTTGTTTATGCTAATGCCTCAAATGTTTGTGGCTCTAAGGAGAATCGTATATATTATGAAGTAATGGATTTCATGAGAATGAGTGTTACACCAAACCCTGCAAATGAATATACTGAGCTTAATTTTTATTCAAGTGGTGAATTGTCCGATTACCAAATGGATTCAAAAGCAATGTATAGTGTGCCTGTCAATAAAGAAACGAATAATTTAGGTGAATATGAAGTTCAAATTTGGCACGAACGTTATGGTTTGGTAAAACGGGTGAAATCGAGAAGTAGAAAACTGCAAATCCCTACCAATAATTTAGAGGAGGGAATTTACTTTTTGCATGTAATTGTAAACGGCAAAGTTCATAAGCAACAGTTGAAAATTCAGAGATAGAAATAAAATTGCATATCGGCTGTCGTAAAATTGGCAGCCTATTTTTAAAGCTTCAAGTAAATTGTTGTTTATCATTGAACAATGAGTAAGGGCACGAATTTTTGAATGATAGTTGAGTGGGGATTTTCATTAAAATCATTTCTGGGTATCAGTTCCTGCAAGAAAAATTAATTTTTTCTAATCTTTTGTCACCCCTTTCTACGATTTCCCTGTTTTAGTATTGTTCATGACAAGAAATAGGGGTCTTGTTGCGAATAACTTTTTAGTTCGTATGTGCCTTAAGTAAAGTAATGGTAATGATATGAATGGGCACAATTCTAAAGGGCTATATTATATAGCATTTAAACGATCATTCTAGGGGGAATGATCGTTTTTTTTATTTGATATTTAGATGAATAGGTGTGAAAAACACCAAAAATCCTTCCGAAAACGTTAAAGTTTGTTAAAAAAGCAAAGAAAACCAGTCGAAAAGTAACCCTTTTTGATGTTTTAATCGTCTATATAATTGAAAACTATTAGTTAGTGTTGATTTGATTCATTGTGGTTAGTGGTTAATTGTCGATAAGATAATTTGCAAATCAACATAGGATTTTCGCCCGGCATTGTATTTCTTTATATGCCGGGTTTTCTTTTACCTTTTTCCAAGGAATTTTACGATCAAGAATAGGGTGATAAATCCCAGAGGAATTAGTATCCAGGAACTGATTCCATAGGCTGCAGGCAATAAGCCTAAAATAATTGCTACAGATCCAACGGTTAAGGCGTAAGGTAGCTGAGTTCTAACATGCTCGATATGATTACAAGAACTTGCTAAAGAGCTTAAAATAGTAGTATCTGATATTGGAGAACAGTGATCACCCAGGACCGAACCAGCCAAAATTGCCGAAACAGTAATGTGAAAAATATTCATACTTTCAGCATCACCCATTCCTGCCGAATGGCAAAGAGCCCAGGAAGCAGGAAGAATCAGAGGATAAAGAATAGCCATCGTTCCCCAAGATGAACCTGTTGAAAAAGCAATTAAGGCAGATAAAATAAAAGTAAATGTTGGCAAGAATTCAGGCGGAACTTCAGTTGCAATTAAGATTTTCGATATAAAATCTGCTGTATGCAAATCTTTTGTAATGTCAGCTAATGCCCATGCCAATATCAGAATAAGAATTGCTGTAAGCATGGTTTTAAAGCCTTTTACCAAGGCATCAACAGTTTTCTTTAAACTTAGTATTCTTTGTCCAATGCTTAGTGCTGAAGCTACTAATACGGCCGAAATTGATGACCAAAGCAGAGCCAAGTAAGAATCAGAAGCTCCGATAATATGTGATAGTTTTGTTCCAAACGAGATGGAAGAATCATCCCAAATATTTCCATTCCAACCAGTATAAATTAGGCCTGCAAAGGTCCCAAATATTACTACCATAACTGGAATTCCGGCATTGTACCATCTTGTAGGTATTTCAGGCGATATTTCAATGCTTTCGATTTCATCATTGGAATGTTTATTGACTTTCGAATATTTTTCTTCGGATTTAGCCCTTTGTTCAGCTTTATACATTGGTCCGAAATCCTTTTTCATGATTACAATCATTAAAATGAAAAATAGGGTGAAGAAAGGATAAAAACGGGTTGGCAATGAATTTAAAAAAATGCTGTATGGACTTTCATCGATGTTAATTTGAACGGTTGCCGATTGAATGTAACTCAATTCTATTCCAATCCAGGTTGTAATCATGGCTATTGAAGCCACGGGAGCCGCTGTTGAATCAACGATATAGGCAAGTTTCTCTCTCGATACTTTTAATTTATCCGTTACCGGCCGCATGGTATTCCCAACCACCAAAGTGTTGGCATAATCATCGAAAAATATTAATACACCTAAAAGCCAGGTAACAAATTGTCCCGATCGGGAACTGTTGGCAAAACGTGAAAGCTTGTTCACTACTCCTTGCATGCCCCCATTTTGAGTAATCAGGTTGACCATAGCTCCAATTAGCATAGAAAAGACAATAATGGAAATGTGGCCTGTATCAGCTAAAGATTGAATGATATAAGTATCCGAAATGGCAAAGATTGCTTTAAAAAAGGCAGAAAAAAATGAGATATCCTGATATCCGAAAATGATAAGTGTTCCAGAGAACAGACCTACAAATAGAGCAGAAAATACTTCTTTAAATATTAAAGCGATTAAAATAGCGATTAGTGGAGGCAATATCGACATCCATAAAGGAATGGCCTTGTACTTTTTTTCTTGTGTTTGTTGCGAAATGCTTACCTGTACAATATCACTTCCTTTAAAAACAAATGGAAGTTTTAATTGGTTTTGTTCAGCTCGAGCCCAGACTTTATTTCCATTTATTTTTACCAATACAGAATCATTTTTCAGATGATTTTCATTTTTTAAATGAAGAGTAAGCTCTGAAGGAATATCAGCAATAATTATTTTTGGTAGCTCAATGGTAAAATCTTCATTGATTGGTTGCTTTTCTTTATCAGAAGCAGCAGCACTTTGAAATGATAACAATAGCAGCAATAAAAGAATGGAGAGGGTAGTGTTTTTAATCATTGTTGGTAATTTGGTTAGGCAGTGTTAAATATAATTATTTTGTCTGCTTTGTACTAATGAAATAGAGGGAAGTATTAAGATTTTCATAAGCGCTTATGCTTTTTTTCTTTGGTAAAATTGGTTAATTTGTGTCTGTAAACTTTAAAATTAGTAGTGTGGACGGGACTTCGGATTTATTTAGAATGGAAAACAACAAAATTAATCCTGAAAAAGGAAAGGTTTTAATTGCGGAACCTTTTTTGGAAGGGAGATATTTTAAACGATCAATTGTATTGTTGGCCGAATTTAATGAAGAAGGTGCAGTTGGATTTGTTTTGAACAAACCGATTAATTTATCGGTTGATGAAGTATTGGTTAGCATTGCCCATTTTGATGGGGATGTTTTTGTTGGAGGACCAGTAGATACCAACCGAATTTATTACATACATACACTGCCTCATTTAATTCCAAACAGCATACATATCTTTGATAATTTGTATTGGGGAGGAGATTTTAGTGTTTTAAAGGATTTAATTGAAGAGAAGAAAGTGTATCCTCATCAGGTGAGGTTTTTTGCAGGTTACTCGGGTTGGAGTGCAGGTCAGCTGAATGAGGAAATTAAGGAAAATTCATGGTTGGTTAGTCAAATTGATGTTAGAAGCATAATGAGCCTCAACAATGATAATTTGTGGGAACAATCATTACGCAAGCTTGGTGGCAGATATCGTATGTGGTCTAACTTTCCGGAAAATCCGAGTATGAATTAATATTTGAAAGCATTTTTATTCAATTCCTCAAGTAAGAGTTTTGCAGTTTTATTAAAATACCTACGATCTTTAAAAGCAACTACCCATTTAATTCCGCTAATTGCATTACTTAAGAAAATCTCGTCAGCTTCAACCAAATCGTCAATGGTAATCATGCAATCATCGTAAACGGTCATATTTAATTTAAGTGCAGTTTGGATTAACTGTTCTCTCATAATTCCACTCACGGCTCCACTTTCAATGGAAGGCGTCATAAGAATGTCATTTTTTACAATGAATAAATTCGAGCTGATACTTTCAATAGGATTACCTCTCTCGTTAAGAATTAGGCAGTCATCCAAATGCATTCTGTTTTTATAGTTACCAGCCATAATAAACAAAAGCGAGTTCCCGGTTTTGAATTGAGAAATAATATCGGATGATTTTTTACAATCCTTATAAATATCAATTTTAAGCCCTTTTTTATTAATTACATACTGATCTTCCTCAAGGCGCGATGTTTCAATTAAATAGGATATGGTATTGTCAGTAGGAGTGTATAAGCCACCATCATTTCTAAATACGCTTAAGCGGATTCTCGTACCTGCAAAAGACTTGTTCTTATTAATCAAATAGGTGATATTGATTTTCAGTTTATCTCTGAAATTTTCCGGTACAATCATCCCTATTGTTTTCATTCCCATGATTAATCGATCTAAATGTTGATCGAAAAATTGAATTTCGGTTCCATTTGAATGAATGGTTTCAAAAAGAGAATCACCATATCGGAAAGCACGGTTTGCAGCACCAAAAACAGGGCTGTCTTTTGGAAATAATTCGCCGTTTAAATTGATATATTCGCTATGACTCATACTATAATTCTCCTTTTAAAATTTTATCGCAATAAGATTCGATATTTTCATTTGCTTCTACTTTTATTCCTTTTATTCCAGCTGCTTCCGCCGATTGTTTATCTCTTAAGCTATCGCCAATCATATAAGATTGATCTGGATCGATATTATAATCCTGAATTGCTTTTTTGATAAAATAAGGACTAGGTTTCCTGCAATCACAAACAGCCACACTGTCGTGATGAGGACAGAAGTAGATTTTCTCTATTGTAATGTTCTCTCTTCTCAGAATACAAAGTAGATGATCATGAACTTTATTTACATCATCTTTGGTATAAATCCCTTTAGCAACACCACCTTGGTTGGTAACAATAAACAACTTGTATCCAGCTTTAGTGAATTTTTTTAGTGATGGAATAATGCCTTCATTAATCACAAAATCTTTAACATGATAGATGTAATAATGTCCAATATCGGAATTGATTACCCCATCACGATCAAGAAAAATAGCTTTTTGCATGCTTTAAAAATTGAGAATCTGCTGCAAAAATAATGAGAATAATTTGGGTTTAATGATTAATGGAAACAGAAATCCGAACAACGCACCTGAGAAATGTGCACTATGACCAATATTATCGATATTTTTCTTTCCCATATAGTAGGAATAATAAAGGTATCCTGCCGCGAAAATAATTCCCGGAATTGGAATTGCAAAAAATAAATACAGTGGATCATATGGAGCAAAGAAAATAGCTGCAAATACTACTGCAGAAGTTGCACCAGAAGCTCCTACTGCATTATAATGATAGTGTTCTTTGTGTTTTCTTAAATCGTAAAGTGTCGAAATTATAATTGCACTAAGATATAATATGACAAAATAGAATACTCCTGTTGATCCGAAATGGATTCTAAAATATTTTTCAAGAGTAAATCCAAATGAAAACAATACAATCATATTAATTATCAAATGCTCCCAGTTAGCGTGTAAAAATCCGTATGTAATGATTCTGTACCACTGATTTCTTTTGGTGATTTGATATGCATTAAACTGATATTTGTACAGCAAATCGTTGTTCTGAAATGCAGCTAGTGAGATCAGTACTGTTATGGCAATTATTATGATGGTCATGTTGTGTGTTTCTAAAATGCTTCCAACAGTTTAACTGTTAAAGCGGGTTTGCCTGGATCATATCCTCCGGCTTTGTATTCAACTCTATTTTTTGTAATTCCTTTCGAAATTACATATTCTGCAGCTTGAGAAGCTCTTTCCAGGCTAACAATTTTATTGTCTCTTTTGCCATTGTCAAAGTTTGTGAAACCTATAATTTGAATGGCAATATTTGGATTTACAATCAATAAGTTCGCTAAATTATCGAGTTCAAGTATGGTGTTTTTACTTAGTTCAGCTGAGTTTTTTTCATATTCAACACCAAAGAGTTGTATGTTTTCATTTTTGTTGAATTTTTGCAATTCAATTTGCTCAAAATGATCTGCTTGATAACGATAATTGGTAATTGCTTTTGTGAAATATCCATCTTTTCGAATGATAACATCATACGATTTTGAAGGGTCGATATCTTGAGTGAATTCCCCGTAATCATCGGTTTCGCATAAACTATTGATCTTATAACTACGATTTATAAGTTCGATGTTGACTTGTTCCAGTGCACGTCCGGAAAACTCATCAACAACACTTCCTTTAAACTTTACCCAAGGGGTTGTTTCCAAGGATATATTTAGTTGTTTAGGTGTAGATCCATTCTGAGCAAAATAAAGAATTCTTTTCGTTTTATAACCTGGTTTACTAACAATTAAGCTGTAATTTTTATGGTCGAAAATATCTATTTTAAACATTCCATTTTCACTACTTTTTGTTGATTTTTCTCTGGATAAATTATCCATTAGAACAATATCGACACTAGGAATGGATTTCTTGGAATACCGATCCACCATTCTTCCGTGTATGGCTGTTACCATCTCTGGATTTTGAGTAAATGAAAAGATATCATCGTTTCCTCTTCGGTTCGATGAAAAGAAACCACTTTCTTTTGAGCCTTTAAAAATAAATCCAAAATCATCTTTTTCAGAATTGAAAGGAAGGCCTATGTTTACCGGATAAGTCCAGCTATTTCGTTCAAATGTTGTTTTAAAAATATCCAGACCTCCAAAACCAATGTGTCCATCGGAGGCAAAATAAAGATAGTTGTCGTCGCCAATAAATGGAAACATTTCGTTACCGGATGTATTAACTGTAGGTCCCAAGTTAATTGGTTTACTCCAGGCAAAACCAAGTTTTCGGCATACATAAATATCAGTTCCACCGTATCCACCTTTCATATTTGAGATGAAATACAAATACCTTCCGTCCGAAGATATACTGGGATGACCAATGGAGTAGGCACGACCTGAAAAAAGAAACAACTCAGGTTTATCCCAGGATTTTCCATTAAAGCGCGATGAATAAATATTCAATTCCGATTTACCTTCAAGATTTACATGCCCTTTGTTGCGAGTGAAAAATACGAATCGCTCGTTTGGCGTAAAGCAAGCAGGACCTTCGTGATATTTAGAATTAAACGTTTCGCTAAATGGAATTGGATCTACAAAACGATCTCCTATTTGTTCGGTGTAATACAAATCAAGATAATGTTCTCCTGTTCTGCCATCAATTTCTTTTGAGGTTTTGTTATGACGTCCCGAAACGAAAACCAAACCATCTTTGTAAAGAGCAGATGCAAAATCGGACTGGGGAGAATTTATTCCAATAGGTTTTACAATAAACTGCTGATTATCCTCTAATTCGTTGATAAGATTACATGACAGGATTAAATTTTGAATGTTTTTATCTCGAGGATTAAGCTTTGCGTATTTTTCGAACCAAATTTTTGCTTCGGTATAATTTCTGGTTCTTTTTAAAAGGTGAGCATAATTAAGAAAATCCTTAGAATTGGCATTAGGGTCAATTACCAATTTTTCCAATAAATAAAGAGCCTCAGTATCTTTATTTATTTGAATATAGCATTGCGCCAATTTTCTTTTTACATCAATATCGTTTGAACTTTCTAAGTATTTTTCAAAATAATTGATTGCATGTGCAAATTCACTATTCTTAAAATATCGATTGCCTTTTTCAACCCATTGTGATTGTGCAAATGAAGAGATACTTCCTAAAGTGATTAGAAAAAATACTAATATGATATTTAATCCAGCTTTACTGTTCATGGTACTTAGAAATATCGTGGTGACGTAATTTTGCTCTTTTTTAAAGATAAATTGTAATTTAATATTATTTCGTGATTTGTAAAGCCTTTTGATCTATATTTTCCAAAATATTTTTCATAAGAATATGAAAATCTTAATTTCTGACTCAATTGATATCCAATGCTACCAGCCCAGGAATCATCTGTTCTGTATCCTACCCCCATAGAAACACCACTTTCATGAACCATATCAAAATTTGCCAGGGCCGTAGTTGTACCAGAATAGGAGCTAACGATTAAAACAGATGGTTTAAATGTTAATTCAGGGTTTAAAGGAAAGGTAGCACCTCCTCCCAAATAGCACACTGTATTTTTGAATTTAAACTTCATATTATCTGAAAATCCTTCGGTATCGGGCTGATCGTTCGAAAGCAATCTTGGAGCTGAAAATCCGATATAATATTTTGGTGTGTAATAATAAAAACCGATTCCAAAATTTGGTACCCATGTTGAAATATCCTGATCAGGAAAAGCAGGATCATCAGGAGATGGGAAATTAGGATCGTAGCTTGTTAGTTCGGTCCAGTTAATTTGCTTGTTGATGAATCCGGCTTGAATTCCCATAGACAAAGTTCCCTCGAGACTAACTTGTAAATGGTAGGCATAATTTAAGAATACAGCATTATCTTTCTGAATTCCGAATCTATTGTTGTATACAACTGCTCCTAGGCCAAAATTGGTATAGTTTACGGGGGCTTGTATCGATAAAACTGCTGTTTCCGGCGATCCTTCCACATCTACCCACTGATTGCGATAGGCAATTACCGCTTCCATAAAGCGACTACTGCCTGCATAAGCAGGGTTATAAAATAATCGGTTGTAAGAAAAATTTGAAAACCGGATGTCTTCTTGCGCCCATGATTTAAATATGGGAAATAAAAGGAGTCCAATTGATATTGTAATTTTGTAAAGTTGATTCATTCTCAGTATTTAACCACAATATAACCACTTTTCACATATTCTTTATCCTTAATAATTAGCTTAAAGAAGTAGGTTCCTTTAGGCAATTTATCTCCGGGACCAAGCTTTACTCCAGCATTGTTGTAACTACCATCCCATGCTTCCTGGTTGTTGTAGTTTTTCTTCTCGTAAACTTTGGTTCCCCAACGCGAGAATACAATGAACTCATTTTCCGGATAATTTTCAATTCCCTTAATGTAAAATTTGTCGTTAATATTGTCGTTATTCGGTGAGAATGACGAAGGTATTAATAATTCAACTTGATTTGGATCAAGAACATTAACTAAAATAAACGCATTACTGCAGCGCTTTGCCTGATCACAGATTTCGTAGTATATCGTATCAGTTCCGAAACTCATTTCGTAAGGATAATATACCATAAGGGTGTTATCCTCTATTAAATAAGCTTTACCAAACTGGTCGGTTTGACGAAGTATAGACTTTTCGAGATCTTCTTTTGATGAAAAGCTGTCATTTTTTAGAAAGTCTATTTCAATATATATTACCTCACTTGCAGAACTTTGGTTTGTAATGGAAACCGTATCGTTTTCGGCAACGGGAGGTTCACCAGTTTGTCCCATACACAATAAATTTGTGCAGAGAGAAAATCCAAGTAACAATATTCGAATGGGTAGATTTATTCTCATATTAGGGGTTTGCGTAAAATTAAGTTTTAACGCTGCTGCTAATGGAGAATTTTAAAAATTAATTCTTTTAAAAGATCTCCTTGTTTCGTTCCAGCATCACCAAATCCTTTCGATCTTAAATCATATTCTCGCAGCATCTCAATTATCGAAACCAATTTCTTAGGGTTGTAATTTCTCGATGCGAGTTTATAATCTTTTACGAAATAAGGATTGATTCGCAAGCTCGAAGCAACAACTTTTTCGTTTGTTTTATTTTTTAAGAAATAATACTTTAAAACTTTGGAGAAATACGAGTGTAATAATGCAATGGTTACAACGAGAGGATGATTTTTTTCGTTGGTAGAAAAATAGTTTATGATTTGATTGGCCTTTAAGATATCTTTTTTGCCTAATGCATTTTGCAGTTCGAAATTATTATAATCTTTTGATATTCCGATGTTTTTCTCGATGTCGGCAGGCGTAATTGTATCGCTATTGGTAATGTTTATGGTTAACTTTTCTATTGCATTGGTAATTTTACCTAAATCGTTTCCTAAAAATTCAGCCAATAGGAATGCAGCCTTATTATCAACTTTATATTTTAAGTTTGAAGCATATTTTTTTATCCAATCCGGAATCTGATTTTCATAGATCTTTTTTGATTCGAAAAGAATCCCATTTTGAGCGACATCTTTGGTGAAAGCTTTTCGCTTATCCAATGACTTGTATTTGTAATTAATCACCAAAATAGTTGATTGCAAGGGATTTTTAACATATGAAGATAACTGATCTATGTTCTTGATATTTTGAGCTTCCCTAACAACAACAACTTGTTTTTCGGCCATCATAGGAAATCTTCTGGCAGTAGTAACAATGGTACCTATGTCAGTATCTTTCCCATAAAGAATGGTTTGATTAAAATCTCTTTCATGCTCGGGTAGAGCATGGTCTATAATATAATCGGTAATCTTATCAATAAAGAAACTTTCTTCGCCCATTAAAAAGTAAATAGGAGCAAAATCTTTTTTCTTAAGGCCTTTAAATATCTCTTCGTATGTCATTGTTCAAACTTAAAATCTAAGGTGTTTAACAGATTGGCGATTATGCATGATCTCTTTTAAAGCTTCAATTCCAATTTCCAAATGATTATTCACGTAGCTATCGGTTACCAAAGCATCACTTTTATCTGTTTTAACACCTTCCGAAATCATTGGTTGATCCGATACCAAAAGCAAAGCGCCAACAGGAATCTCATTATAGAAACCAACCGTAAAAATGGTAGCTGTTTCCATATCGATTGCCATAGCACGAGTTTTGCTTAGGTATTTTTTGAAACGTTCGTCGTATTCCCAAACACGTTTGTTAGTTGTAAAAACGGTTCCTGTATAATAATCTTTATTTCTATCGGATATTACCTGTGAAACTGCCATTTGCAATGAATATGCAGGTAAAGCAGGCACTTCTGGTGGAAGGTAGTCATTTGATGTACCTTCACTTCGAATTGCTGCAATAGGCAAAATTAAATCGCCTAATTTGTTTTTTCTTTTTAATCCACCACATTTTCCAAGGAAAAGTACACCTTTGGGTTTAATTGCACTTAGCAAATCCAAAATTGTTGCAGCATTCGGACTTCCCATTCCAAAATTGATAATGGTAACTCCATCAGCAGATGCATTTGGCATTGCTTTGTCTTCGCCTAAAATTTCACAATTGTGCCATTCAGCAAAAAGTTCCACATAATGGTTGAAATTTGTAAGCAAAATATATGGAGTGAATTCTGAAAGTTCACGGCCTGTATATCTTGTAAGCCAGTTTTTTACAATTTCTTCTTTGGTCTTCATGAATATGTAGCGGTTTTATAAGGAATAATCTTGTAACTTTAGCCGATCAACAGCTTTTTTATGGAAAATTTAAATTTACCAACTTATTCCTTCAAAATAAAATCTGATCTGCAAAGAAAACTAATTTTCGACAGTATCCGAAAGAAGTACGTAGTATTAACTCCGGAAGAATGGGTAAGGCAAAATTTTATTCGATATTTGGTGGAAGAAAAAAAATATCCAGCTTCATTAATTGCGGTTGAAAAAAAAGTTGATGTTAACCTGTTGCCACAACGTAGCGATATTGTTTTGTACAACTGTAATGCCAATCCGGTTATGATTGTGGAATGCAAAGCCAGTAAAATAAAAATTACACAGGATGTGTTCAATCAGATTGCTCGTTACAATATGAAACTGAGAGTTCCTTTTTTGGTTGTAACCAACGGGTTAAAGCATTTTTGTTGTTATATGGATTACGAAAAGAAAAGCTTTAAATTTTTGGAAGACATCCCCAATTATCAATCCATTAAAGATTTGTAGTATTAATTTTTTGAAGTAAATACTCATCCAGCCATCCATTTTGAGTTTTTATCCAATCCTTTTTTAAGCCTGCTATTTCGAATCCTTGGTTTTGAAACAGTTTTAAACTGGCCTCATTTTTTGATGTGATGTTACAGTATAACTGATGAACTTGCAAAACGGAAAATGCATAATTGCATAAGGTTTCCAACGCTTCGGTGGCATAACCTTTTTGTTTATGTTCTCTGTTATTAATAGAGATTCCAATTCCGGCATGTTGATGAAATGGATCAAAATCAAAAAGATCTATTAGTCCAACCGGTTCCTGATCTTCTTTTCGTTCAATGACCAAGCGCAATTGCTTGCTCTCAAAGATATCCAGATGGCTTGTTTCCAGGTATTGCTTTAAAACAAATAAAGAGAATGGTTTGAGCGTATGACTAACTTCCCAAATTGAGGAATCATTTTCCCAACTGTAAAGTAATTTTAAATCGGTTGGTTCCAGTGCTCTTAAGCGAATGTTATTATGCTCTAGAATTTGCATTGTTTAGTGCTTTATGAACTAGTTTAAACAACTTGTAGATTAATGCTTGTTATACCATTTAATTTCTCTGGTAAAGGCGTCAAGATATCCTTTTTTGATTACAGAAGAAAGACGACTTTTTGCTTTAGCCTGCGATGAGAATTTTTGAAAAGTATATCTGGATAAACCATCTTTACCATTAAATAAACGCATGTTGTCGGTTCCTAAATTATCGAAATAGTTTAAAGGACGAGCATTTTTTAAGGCCATTACCTGTATGGTATAATAATTCTCAGTTTCTAATGAATTGTTGGCAGGCAATCGTTCGCCACGTAAAGATTTTCTAACAAAAGCATCCCAATAGCCATTCTTTAGAGCTGTACCCAAATCAAGTATTGCATCTCGTTTTGAATTGTAAGAGCCATAGGTATATCGATACAATCCCGTTTTGTCAACAAACACACTTACATCACCTAAATCTTTAAAGTAGCTTAAAGGCTTAGGATAACGCAAAGCCATTACTTGAATGGTATAAGTGTTGGTGCCAGTGTATTGTACACCAGAATACAATAATTTATCATTAATGACGGTTCGAATGAAGGCATCCCAATAGCCCATTTTGATTAGTCGATTCATGACCTTAACCGCTTTGTTGTATGATTTGAATTTACGGTAAGTGAATCGTGTTAAACCATCTTCACCAACATATACTTTTACATTGTCCAGATTATCGAAAAACTCAGCTTCGATAGGGATTTTAAGTGCCATAATCTGAATGGTGTAATAAATTTCACCTCTCTTTTCCTCTTTGGCTACTTTATTGTTGGTTAAAATTTTAATTGTAGGTGATTTGAATCCTTTTTTGGCAATTACTTTTTGTGCTTTACTGGCCTCTTTGTAATCTTTAAACTTACCATAGGTGTAATGATATTTATTATCAGGGCCTTTAGTTTCAATCACTCCATCCAACTCCTTGAACAGTTCAGGGCGTGGCGAGTTAAAGTTTCCTAAATCCAAAGTAAATGCAAGAGCACCCGAATCGATAGCTTTGATATCAGACTGTTTAGGATCAATTGTAGATTCTTTTTGTATTGGCTTTTCTTTCTTGATTATTGGTTTATCCTTAATTTCTTTTTGAATTGCTTCATCAACTTTTGCTAGTTCTGTTACCTTATCCGGAACAGTTACTTTAGCAGGAGTACTTACATTTGGCAATACTTTAGGTATCGCAATATTCGAATCAGTCTTGGTAACAGGATTGTCTTTTCTAATTGTATTGATATCTTCTGATTGTTGAGTGCTGATGATGCTATCTTGTTTAAGCTCTTCTTTTGCTTCAACTACAGGAGCAACTTTAGCAACACTATCTTGTTTTACTTCAGGAGTAACGAATTGTTTATTATTCGGAATTGAATCTTTGCTACTTTCCAAAGCTCCAACTTGATTAATTTTACTCTCTTCAAAATCAATTAAATCAATAGTTTGGGGATAATCAGCTTCATCCTTAGTACGCAGAGTTAATGGTAAAAGAGTAATAACACTATGATTCTCTTTGTTGGCATATTCGAGAGGAATATTCAGAACCGTCCTTAAAGTTCTGTAACCTTCAGCAACAATTTCGATATCATATTTTTTACCAGCATCAATAATGAACAAAAATTTACCAGTAGCAGTATTAGGTGTATAAATACCAATGGTTTTTCCATTTTTACTTACTGTAACTTTAGCTCCTCCAACGACTTTACCATTTGTGTTTACAATCTTTCCTTTCAGCACAAAAAGGCCAGCTTGATCAGCATCTGGAGTTTTAATTAAGAAAATATCTGTTCTACCCAAACTACCAGTGCGGTATGAAGCGAAGTAGGCTCTTTTCCCGTCGGGAGTAGGAGTATAGTAAATGTCATCATCAGTTGAATTAATTGGATATCCAATATTTACAGGTGTAGTCCAACGTCCTTTGATGTTGATGCTCTTAAAAATATCAAGACCTCCCATTGTTTTGTGACCAGCTGAACTAAAATATAAAGTCTTTCCATCAGGGTGGATAAAAGGAGCATCGTCGTTGTATTCCGTATTGATAGCAGGACCCAGGTTTTTTGCTTTTCCCCATTTGCCATTTGGAAGTTTAGTTACCGTGTAAATATCCATTCTACCATATCCTCCGGGTCTATCACTCGAGAAAAAAATAGTTCTTCCATCTGCCGAAATAGAGATGTGGCTTTCCTTACTTTTGGAATTAATGTTTGGACCTAACTTTTTGGCTTCCGACCATTCATTTCCTTTTAATTTACTCACATAAATGTCTCCACCTTCCGATTCTTTTCGGCTAAGGTATCCAGCTTTGTAAATATAAAGCTCTTGACCATCAGCCGAAATTGAAATTGACGCATCGTGATCTATTGTATTAAGCTTTGGAATTCCAATTGGCTCACTCCATATTCCATTTTTCTTATGTGAGATATATATATCTTCAAAATATTGTCCATCGATATCAAGCTTACTTCCTGTACCATTTCTTCGAGAGGTAAAAATCATAGTGCTTTCATCAGCCGTAACACCAGGACTGTGTTCGGCAAATTCAGTATTGATTTTATTTCCAAGGTTGATGATAGAAATATTTACTGGATTTTTTATCAATTCCAAGCCATTTTTACACATCTTAATTTCGCGTTGTATTTCATTGCGAAATACCGTGTTTTGTGGCGAAATAATTTGCTGTAAGTCTTTGTATACTTTTAATGCTTCCCTGAATTGATAATTGGTGTGATAGGCTTTTGCCAAATTATAGTACACATCAATGGGAACATTGTTTTTTGAATTGGTGTATTGAATAGATTTTTCGAGCAAATCAACTGATTTCGACTTTTCGGAAACAATATTTAGATAACACAAGCCAAGTTTAAAATTCAAATCGGCATTGCGCGAAGCTTGATCTAACAACTCTTTGTAAATGGAGGCAGCTTTAGAATAATTTCCATTTGCCAGGAATTTTTCGGCAACTTGGTACTTTCTTCTATCTTTAATTTTTTGCTTTTTAGGGCTGGCATTAAGAGAGTACGGGTTACAAATCCCTATGTAAATAGAGAAAATGACCATTAAAATTGTCTTTGCGGAAGAAGACAATTGCAGTTTCAGCTTTGGGCCTGTAGTGGGTTTTATATGTTTTAAACTAATTAACAATAACTAAATATAACTTTTATACGTTAATAACGCCAGAGAATCTGATAAAAAAGATGGAATTGTTAATAAAAACTTCCTTTCTATCAGGTTTATTTTCCTTTTTATAAATGTAATTATATAATTCTGCAATAAATAGACAAAATAAATAAAAATGTAACATTATTTAGGCATATCTATTTATAAAACACAAAAAAAGCCGAAGAATAAGATTCAACGGCTCAATTTGACATTAAAAAATCAACTATATATTTCTATTTGTATCAAAATTCTCAAGGTATTCAGCAACTCGCTTTAGGAACATTCCACCAAGGGCTCCATCAACAACTCTGTGATCGTAGGACAAAGAAAGAACCATAATGTTTCTGATTCCGATAGTGTCGCCCTGAGGAGTTTCAATAACAGCAGGCTTCTTTTTAATTGCACCAACTGCAAGAATTGCAACTTCGGGCTGGTTGATGATAGGAGTACCTGTTGTACTGCCAAATGCACCCAAGTTGGTAATTGTGAAAGTACTTCCCTGAATTTCATCAGGTTGTAATTTGTTGACTCTGGCACGATCAGCCAAATCATTCACTTGCTTGGTAATTCCCACAAGGTTTTTCTCATCGGCCGATTTTATTACCGGCACAATTAAATTTCCGCTAGGCAAAGCTGTTGCCATTCCAATGTTTATGAATTTCTTGCGGATAATTTTATCTCCATCCACCGAAACGTTAACCATAGGGTAATCTTTCAAAGCTTTTGTAACTGCCTCAACAAAAATAGGAGTGAAGGTTAGTTTCTGACCTTCTTTTTGTAGGAATTCATTCTTTATTTTATTTCTCCATTGCACAAGTCCAGTAACATCAACATCAATGAAAGAAGTTACGTGAGGCGAAACCTGTTTCGATTGAACCATGTATTGTGCAATAAGCTTACGCATTCTGTCCATCTCAATGATTTCAACATTTTCACCATTGTATGATTGATGTGAAACCGGAGCCTGAGCGGGCGCAGATCTTAGTGGAGCAACTATAGGTTCCGAAACTACAGCTTGTGATCTTTTGTTTTCGATGAATTGAAGAATATCTTTTTTAGTGATACGCTTGTTTTCACCTGAACCTTCAATTTGATTTAATTCTTGTAAACTTACATTTTCTTCTTGTGCAATTTTACGAACCAAAGGAGAGATAAATGAACCATTTTCAGTTTTACTTGCTAGTTTTGCTTCAGTTTCAACAGTAGCTTTTTCTTTAGGTAATTCAAAAGCTATTTCTTCTTCCACCTTTGCTGGTTCAGAGCTTACAAGTTCTTCATCGCCTAATTCTTCGCCATCAGGAACTATAATGGCAATCACATCGCCAACCTGGGCAACATCACCTTCAGCGAATAAGAATTTTGCGATTTTCCCCGATTGAGGTGCTGGAATTTCCGAGTCAACTTTGTCGGTAGCAATTTCGATAATTGATTCTTCTTCTTCAACCAGGTCTCCTTCTTTTTTTAGAAACTGCGTAATGGTTGCTTCTGTGATTCCTTCCCCCATTGCTGGAATCAATATTTCAATTTTAGCCATGTGTGATTGTTTTTTTTGATACCCATTAAGTTAGGCAATCCCGATGAATATTTACATAGAAATCGGGCATAGTGTTTAATTGATTGTGTTTATTTAGTCTAAATACTATGCGAATTTAATAAAATTGAAGAAAAAGACAAACGTATCCGAAGATACAATTTATCGATAAGGAGATAGATAGAATTTAAAGCTTCAAGTATAAAGTATAAAGTATAAAGTATAAAGTATAAAGTATAAAGTATAAAGTGGGCCAGATGTTTGTGAGCATTACATCTTCTTCCGAACTTTGCACTAACTGCTAACTGCTAACTGCTAACTGCTAACTGCTAACTGCTAACTGCTAACTGCTAACTGCTAACTGCTTACAAATTTTGATCGAAAGGTGTGCGATGTAGAATTGATCTTCCCAAAGTAATTTCATCAGTATATTCCAATTCATCGCCAATGGATACACCTCGTGCAATGGTCGTGATTTTTACATCAAACTTATTCAGTTTTTTGTACAGGTAAAAGTTGGTGGTATCGCCTTCCATAGTTGTGCTTAAGGCAAGGATTACTTCTTGCATTTTGCCTTCATCAGCTTTGGCAATTAAAGGAGCAATTTGCAAATCGCTCGGACCTATTCCATCCATGGGAGATATAATTCCACCCAAAACATGATAAATTCCATTGTATTGCTGAGTTCGTTCTATCGACATTACATCGCGAATGCTTTCAACTACACAAATGGTTTCATGGTCGCGCTTTGGGTTTGCACAGATATCACACACATCTGTATCTGAAATATTATAGCAAGATTTGCAATGCTTTATTTCATCGCGAAGTTGAGTGATTGATGAGCCAAAACGGTGTACGTCTTCCTTGGGCTGATTTAGCAAATGCAAAACCAGTCGCAATGCAGTTTTTCTTCCAATACCTGGAAGTTTAGAAAATTCGGCAACTGCATTTTCCAATAATTTAGATGGGAAGTTGGTATAGCTCATTTTGTCTTCAATTCTAAGTTTAGCTCAAAAGTAATAAAAAACCTGTCAGGTTTCTGAAAGCTGATAGCTTTGATTATTTTTGATCTTCATTCTTAAAAAAGATCAACTGTGACACCAATTACCATACTATCTGTTGTTGTTGGGTATTTTGCCCTTCTTTTATTGATATCCTATTTTACTGGTCGCAAGGCCGATAACAAAGGCTTTTTTGTGGGCAACAAACAATCGCCATGGTATGTAGTGGCCTTTGGTATGGTTGGAGCATCCTTATCGGGCGTTACTTTTATATCGGTACCAGGATGGGTAAAATCCATCGATTTTACCTATATGCAAATGGTTTTGGGCTACATGTTGGGTTACATTGTGGTGGCCAATATTCTTTTACCACTGTATTACAAACTAAACCTGACCTCGATTTATACCTACCTGGATAGTCGATTTGGTAAGGTTTCTTATAAAACAGGAGCTTCATTTTTTCTATTATCGAGAACCATTGGTGCATCCTTCCGTTTGTTTTTAATGGCCAATGTTTTGCAGATAACGGTATTCGATACCTGGGGCGTTCCATTTGCAGTTACCGTAGTTATTACCATTTTGTTGATTTGGTTGTATACTTTTAAAGGAGGAATTAAAACAATTGTGTGGACTGACACTTTGCAAACCTTATTTATGCTGCTTGCAGTTGGAGTGAGTATTTTCCTGATCATGGATAAATTGAACCTAAACATTTCGGGATTAACAAACATGATCAGCGAAAGCGAATATTCACAATTGTTTGTATTTGATGACTGGCAGAGCAAACAAAATTTCTTCAAGCAGTTTTTTACCGGAGCTTTTATTACAATTGTGATGACTGGTCTGGATCAGGATATGATGCAGAAGAACCTGAGTTGTAAAAATCTGGGCGAAGCCAAAAAGAACATGTATTGGTACGGATTTGCCTTTATTCCTGCCAATTTATTGTTCCTTATTTTAGGTGCCTTATTATTGATTTTTGCCCAGCACGAAGGAATTCCAATTCCTGAACGTGGCGATGATTTGTTCCCACTGTTGGCAACCCAACATCTCGGTCCTGTAGTTAGCCTTTTCTTTTTGGTGGGATTAATGGCTGCAGCCTACTCAAGTGCCGACTCGGCTTTAACATCACTTACTACATCATTCACCGTTGATATTTTAGATGCTGATGAGGGCGACGAGGCAAGAACCAGAAAATTACGCCGCCGATCGCACCTGATATTTTCAGCATTATTGTTGGTTGTAATCATGATATTTAGGGCAATAAACGACGATTCAGTAATTGCAGCCATTTTTACTGTGGCTGGTTATACTTACGGTCCGCTTTTGGGACTTTATGCCTTTGGTTTGTTCACCAAACTGCAAGTAAAAGACAAACTGGTTCCTGTAATTGCCATTCTTTCTCCAATCATTTGTTATATCCTTAAAGACAATTCGATAGATTGGTTCGGTATTACCATAGGATTTGAATTGTTGATGATTAATGGTGCATTGACATTTATGGGCTTGTTTTTAATTAGAAAATAATTTTTACCACAAAGGAAAGCAAAAGGATATCACGAAGTAACACAAAGGTTTTTTGATGTTTATTGAGTGGTTTAGTAAAGAGAATAATCCTATTTCTATCATTATTGGATATTGGTATTGCCTGTTTTGTGATTTGAATTGTTCTGAGCTTTAACTCAGGGAGCTTAATGATATTTTCTTATCTTAGATAGCAACTCAAAAATCACACTCATGAAAAGACTTATGATTCTGGCTTTTATTTTAATGGCTTTTAGCAATGGAAATCCTACCTATCGATTGTTTAAAGAGAATGGCAAGCCTATTCGATATCAGAAAATGGTAAAGCAAATTGCTGATGCGGATATCGTGTTGTTTGGAGAGTTGCACAACAATCCCATTTCGCATTGGTTGGAATTGCAGGTAACCAAAAATCTGCATCAGCTAAAAGGTGAAAAATTGGTATTGGGAGCCGAGATGTTTGAGGCGGATAACCAGGAATTTGTGAGCAAATATGTAAAAGGAGAGATGGATGAGGAGAGCTTTATGGATACCACGCGATTGTGGAGGAATTACAAAACCGATTACAAACCATTGCTTGATTTTGCCAAAAACCAAAAATTGCATTTTGTAGCTAGTAATATTCCACGCCGATATGCATCTATGGTATTTAGAGGCGGTTTTGAGGCTCTGGAGCAATTAAGCGATCAGGAAAAAAGCAGGATTGCACCACTTCCTGTGAAATATGATGCTGAATTGCCAGGCTATAAAGCCATGAAAAAAATGGGCATGCACATGAGTGCCGATATGCTCGATAATTTTCCCAAGGCACAAGCCATAAAAGATGCTACCATGGCACATTTTATATTGGAGAACTGGAGCAAAGGACAGCAGTTTATTCATTACAATGGGGCTTACCATTCAAATAATTACGAAGGAATTATCTGGTATTTAAAACAAGCTAATCCCGATTTAAAAATTGTAAGCATTTATACCGTATCAGCCACAAATATCCGCAAAATGAATCCAAAACTGAAAGGGAAGAATACTTATTGTATAGTTATTCCTGAGGATATGACAAAAACCTATTAAATAATTAGAATTATTAATAGGTTGGGAGTCTCATATAAAAGGATGAAGGATGTGGATGAGATATGTCTCTTGCAATAAATGTGTTCTGAACTAAAACATCAGTGATATTACATTTTATTTGTAGATATATATCTGTAAATATGAATATTATGCCAAAATATGTCCCAAAAACTAATTTTTAGTATTATATTAAAAATACGATAAGGATTAGCTACCGATCTATACCCTTCTAATTTTAATGATTCAACACCTTTGTGTTGATAATCTTTGTGGAAACAAAATTAATAGTAATTGGCACTATACTTAAGGACATGTTTGCAAAAGCTGATAAAAAGCGACTAAGAATACAAGACCCTAAATTAATAGATGCATATAAGAGGTTAGAGGAGAGTGAAGAGCGATTTCAACTCGCGATGAAAGCCTCTAATGACGGGTTGTTTGACTGGGATCTTAAAACCAACTCGATTTATTATTCTCCCGGTTGGAAAAAAATGTTGGGATATGAAGACTTTGAGCTTCCCAATGATTTTTCCGTTTGGGAAAAATTGACAGTTCCTGAAGATGTTGAGAAATGTTGGCAGTTGCAAAAGAAATTGATTGCAAAAGAAATTGATCGCTTTGTTATCGAATTTAAAATGAAGCACAAGGATGGACATTGGGTAGATATTCTTTCGCGAGCCGAAGCCGTTTTTAATAATCGGCGAGAGGCGATTAGAATTGTAGGTACACATGTTGATGTAACGGAACGAAACAAAGCCAAAGCAAAATTAAAAGACAGCAAAAATTATTTGTCTGCAGTGTTCAATCATACTCAGGATATTCAAGTTTTATCGGAATATGTATGTCATGGGAAGTTTAAAGTTGTAGCGGTAAACAAATCTTTCCTAACAAAATTGAATCAATTTGGATTTCATTTATCAGAGCAAGATATTGTAAGTAAGGATTTAAAAGATCTGGTTCTTGATATTCTTGGTCTTGATGAAAAGATTTGTAATTACACATTGAACAACTATGAGAAAGTAATCGATACCGACAAGAAAATATCATATACCGAAAAGATTGTTCTTAATAATTCTCCATACTATTCGGAGACAACATACATTCCCATTCATAGTACGGAAGACGAGACAAAATTTGTTCTGTGCAATTCCAGTGATATCACAAAAGAGAAAGTATCATTAAAAAAATTGAGATGTAGTGAGGAACGTTTTGCTTTGGCAGTAAAAGGATCTAATGATGCCATTTGGGATTGGAATGATTTGAATAGCGATTTGTATTGGTGGTCGGATAGAATGTATGAAATGCTGGGATACAAACCTGGTGAAGTTGATGCTAGAATTTCGAACTGGATCAAGTGGATGCATCCCGAAGATTCGGGAAAGGTGTTGGAAGTACTTACCAATCATTTTGAAAAGAATGAGGCTTACGAGGTGGAGTTTCGGATGAAGAAAAAGAACGGTGAGTATGTTTGGTTGTTTGCTCGTGGGGAATCGGTGCGAGATGAGAATGGTAAACCAGTGCGTATGGCAGGATCGGTTTCAGATATTTCTGACAGGAAAAGAACAGAAGCAGAATTAATAAGAGCCAAAAATAAGGCGGAAGAGAGTGATCGATTAAAATCGGCCTTTTTGGCCAATATGAGTCATGAAATACGAACACCAATGAACGGTATTTTAGGCTTTGCAGAATTGCTTAAAACTCCCCAGATAAAAAATGTAAAGAAAGAGAAATACATCGATATTATTGGGAAAAGTGGTACGCGAATGCTAAATATCATTAATGATATTATCGATATTTCTAAAATAGAATTGGGATCGATGGAATTGGAATTGAGTGATTCGAATGTAAATGAACAAGTAGAATATATTTACACTTTCTTTAGGCGCGAAGTGGAGGAGAAGGGATTAAAGCTACAGTTTCATAATGGATTGCCTTGGGAAGAAGCACTGGTTACGACCGATCGAGAAAAGCTATTTGCCATTTTAACAAACCTGGTTAAAAATGCAATTAAATGTACCAAAAAGGGCATTATTGAATTTGGGTACTTGAAGAAAGATAAGGAGCTGGAGTTTTTTGTAAGAGACACAGGGCATGGGGTTCCAAAGCACCGTATGGGAGCAATTTTTGATCGTTTTGTTCAAGCTGAAAATATTGAGGAAATCGATAGGCAAGGAGTTGGTTTGGGCTTATCCATTACCAAATCGTATATAGATATGCTTGGAGGTAAGATTTGGCTTGATAGCGAAGAGGGGTTTGGTTCTACCTTTTATTTTACCATTCCATATCAAATATTATCGGAAGAAGAAAAGTTGAAAAAATCAGGTAAGGATGGTGAAGATTATAATGAATTGTTGGAATTGGAATTGAATGTTATAATTGCAGAAGATGATGCTGTTTCGAGTGCCTTGCTCACAAATTTTATGGAAAAATACAGTAGTAAAATCCGAAAAGTAAAAACGGGAGTAGAAGTAGTTGAAGCTTGCCAAAAACAATCAGGCGTTGATTTGATATTAATGGATATGAGAATGCCCAAACTTAATGGCTACGAGGCTACCAGAAATATCAGAAAGTTTAATAAAGATGTGGTGATTATTGCTCAAACAGCCTATAGTTTACCAGGTGATAGGGAAAAAGCCATTGATTCGGGATGCAACGATTATCTTGCCAAACCCATTAGTAAAAATACATTAGTTTCCTTGTTGAATAAGTATTTTGGTAATGGGCGAAACTAAGAAAAGCTAATTGTGTAGCTGAAAATCCTAATTTCTGCTAAAAAAAGAGAGCAAACCCGAAGGTTTGCTCATGTGTGTTAATTGTTATTTAACCACTACTATTGGGGTATTGTAGCTTCTTTATAATCTTACTTAGGCTTGCCAATATAAGATACTATATTTTCTTACTTTTCTTTAAATTTAATTATGGCGCTAAGTTATAAAATAAAACTAAACAATAACCAAAAGTTAAAAAAATGATTTATGATTTGTTTGATAATATAACTTGGATAATTTATAACGTTTGAATAAAAAAATATCAATTAATTTATTTGGTTTTATATTATTTGTAAGGTTAAATAAATGATGAGGTGATACCAAAACAAATGGTAATGATCTAAACCTGATTGCTAAGATCTTTCTATAGTAAAACTGTAAATAAAATACCTCCAGCTTTTTATTTATTGAAAAACACATTTTGCAAATGATATAATAGCTATTTAGCTACAAATACAGCTATTGGAACACATGGATAAGATATGTTTGTACAAATGAGGATTTTAAAGGATTTGAAAAGTCTCCGTTGATGATAAAGGCAAGATTAGTAATTGAATAAGTTGCCATACCTGCACAAAAAACGCCTATTTATTTTCTTTCAACACTTCTATTTGTACAAATAGGTGAATGGCAAAAGAAGAAATGTATGTATCTGTACAAAAAATGGCAATTGCTTCACTTTATTTATTTGTATTTGTACCATTATGACCGTTAAAAGTCTTTCAATGTAAAAAGTGTTGACAACATCTTTATTGCTACACTTTCAATGCTATATTTGCTCCTCCTATTGTTGGTTATTTTATTTAGATGTTAATAATAAGAGATGAATAAATGTTTTGAATCAAAATATTTGATTTATGAATAAAAATAATAATCGAATAAGTGATTATAATTTTGTAGGTTTGGTGAGTGTGAAAGTGTCTGTAAGTAGATGGTATAAATAATAAATTTTGAACAAGAGAAAAATTTATAGATGGAAGAACAATACTTATTCGAAGCAGAGAAATTTGGTTTGTCCGATAAATCAATTCATTTATTACGTAATAGATATAACTATAAAACTATAGATTTAGAGGATGTTGATTCGATTATCATTGCAAAGGGAAAAGATCTTAATAATTGGGCTTGGGTATTGTTTATAGGAGTAATGTTATTGACTTTTGTTGCTTATGATTTGCTTAAAATACTGAATATTTATGGTGATGAAAATACTCATGTTATTTATCTGGAGCGACTTCTAATACCATTGTTTCCATTTGTTTTAGGAATTTATACAGTATTGATTTCATTAAGGAATTCGAAAGTAATGAGAATGTATGTCGGAAGTAAGAAGTATCATTTTTCACTTCGGAGAATTATAAAAGCAAATTGCTATGACGAATTTATTGTACAAATAAAAGGTCGATATAAATCCATTAGAATTAATTAAAGTGTAATTAGAGTATGACCACTCGCAGCCACATGCATTCTTTCGTGAGGTTGTAAACTCTTGCTGTAAAGAAAATATTTATCGACCTGCCAGATTTCCTCTTGCTGCCGCACGAATCCTTTCGTGTGGTTTTATTCTTCAATGCTAGTTCTGATTTATAATCAGAATTCATAGAGCCAAAGGATTAATAATTCCTTCGAAATAAGATTTAATCACATTCTACAAAAAGACCTGTCAGAATTGAATCTTCCCAAAAGCCGACTGTCCTTTTCTTGATTTGCATCTACATATTCCTTAATTTTAATCTCATGCCATTTTTACTATGAAAATAGTGTGTTGGTATATTCCCAAAACACAACCTCTCTTTGGCTTTATCGACGTATTGATTTTCGAATGAAGCATATAATACTAATAACTTTAAAACTTGAAAAACGAAAAAAATGAAACGTAAAAATTTGCTGGTAGCCTTGTTGTTTACCGCATTGTTTGTGATTGTTTGTTATCAGCCATTATCGGCAGGATGGATTATTAAGTCGAAAACCACCAGTGATTATGAGAGTAGTTGGAACGAGATGTATTTGCAGAACAATGTATTTAAAATGGTTGATGAGGTTCACATTTTCATTCTGAATGGAAATACACGAGATCTTACCTTTGTAAATGTGCAGGAGAATACTTACTGGAAAGGAAATCTGGACGATTTCAAGAACAGAATGAAAGAGTTTTTTGGCAAGGCAATGGATCAGTATTCTGCTCAAATGGAAGAGGCAATGAAAAACCTTACCCCCGAACAACGTGCTATGATGGAGCAAATGGGAAAGAATAATCCGATGCTTAATAAAATGCAAGGTGCTAAAACAAAGCCGCCAGTGGTAGAAGTTGTGCGAACTGGCGAAGTAATGACCATTGTAAAAAGATCGGCCAGAAAATACATTGTAAAATCGGATGGAAAGAAGATGGAAGAGGTTTGGTTGGCAGAAAATATGATTTCGAAGAAGGACTGGAATCCTGAAATATTCAGAGAATTGGCCGAAAGTATGAGTATGGGAATGAGCTCGAGCGATTATGAAGATAGCGAGCAATATTGGAAGCTTGAAGATAAGGGAATTCCTCTAAAAACGGTTTATTTTCAGGATGATTATAAATCTGTTGATGAGGTGGTGGAATTGACAGAGAAAAACCTTCCTGCATCTACTTTTGAGCCACCAACAGATTGCAAGGAGATGAGTCTGGAGCATATTTTTCAGAATATGGAAGAGTAAAATCGACAAGGAGGAAATTTACAATTGATTAGCTCTTGGGGGCATTTATACCATTTTTAATTAAGCCTTATTAGTTATTGGTATTAATGGCTCAAAAGAGCTTTTTTATTTTGTAAGTGCTGTATTTCATTATATTTGTCGTTCTAACACAAAATCAACAAAAATGAAGTACAATTTACTGGCCTTGGTATTGGCATTTGTGGCAATCTCATGTTCGAGCGACGGAGAGAAAGACTACAGAGAAGAAAACGATGCGGAGATTGCCGCTTATCTAATAGAAAACAATTTGAATGCAATGCGATCGGAATCGGGATTGTATTACGTAATTGAAGATGAGGGTGCAGGTAAAAATATTAGCATGATTTCGGATGTAACTTTAACTTACAAAGGTTATACTACAAACGGAGAAGTGTTTGATACAACAGGCGATGACTTGGCTTCGTTCAATCTTCAAAATGTAATTCGAGGATTTGCTGAAGGCTTGTCTTATCTTAACGAAGGAGGTAAGGCTACTTTATTAATCCCTGCACATTTGGGTTATGGCAGTAAGGACCATGGCAACATATTGGCAGGATCGGTTCTTATTTTCGAAGTAGAGGTATATTCACCTGAAATGATTGCTGAGAAAAACGATGCAGACATTCAGACTTATATCGAAAAGGAAGGATTGGATGCTACAAAAACAGAATCAGGTCTATACTATACCGTGGATGAGCCTGGAACTGGAGCGCAACCAACAATTGAATCGATAGTAACAATTGTATACAAAGGCACTTTTTTAAATGGAACGAAATTCGGTGAAAGTGGTTCGGTAGGCGTTGATATAAAATTAAGCGAAGTGATTGATGGTTGGAAGGAAGGGATTCCGCTATTTAAAGAAGGTGGAAAGGGTAAGTTGATTATTCCTGCACACCTGGCATATGGCAGTTACAATTACAGTGGTATACCTGGCGGTTCGGTATTGATTTTTGAAATTGAACTATTAAAAGTAAATTAAGCTTAATTGCTTTAATAAGATAATATCGAGAAAGAGGCTGTCCCTTTTAGGAGACAACCTCTTTTGTTTTTTTAAGCCTCTTCTGTTTCGGGCTCGTAATTGTATTTCTTGTAATTAAAGTATGCAATTAAACTAAGGGCAAATAGTATTGCTACCGAATAGTATACCCAGCTTGGTATTGGCACCGGATCTCCTTTTGCGTAGGAGTGTAATCCGGCAAGATAATAGTTAACTCCAAAGTAAGTCATCAGGATAGCTGAGTAGGACCATATCGATGCCAAATTAAAAGAGTAAACCGATTTTAATCCAGGAATAAAACGCATGTGCAATACAAAGCTATATACCAAGATGCTAACCAGTGCCCAAGTTTCTTTTGGATCCCATCCCCAGTATCGACCCCACGATTCGTTGGCCCACACTCCGCCAAGGAAGGTGCCAATGGTAAGGAAATACAATCCAATGGTCATGGTCATTTCGCTAATGCGACTCAAATCAACAACATTTTCAGCAATAACATCTTTGTTTTTGTTATTCTGAAGAATATATAGTGTTAGGTTGATCATGCCCAATATGGTAGCCAAAGCCAAAAATGCATAACTCGATGTAATAATGGCAACATGAATGGTCAGCCAATAAGATTTCAATACAGGAACCAGGTTGGTTACTTCCGGATTCATCCAACTTAAATGAGCTACAAATAAGAACAAGCCAGCCAAAACTGCGGTTGCAGCCAAAGCCAACTTCGATTTTTTAGCAAATATGAATCCAGCCAGCAAACATCCCCAGGCAATAAAAGTCATGGTCTCGAAGCCATTGCTCCAAGGTGCGCGCCCGGCAATGTACCAACGAGCAGCTAAGCCTGCTGTGTGCAATAAAAATCCAACTCCTAAAATTACCATAGCGATTCCTACTACCCATTTTATTGGAAAATTAGGACGTAGAATATGCGTAACCAGGAAGATAATCAGGAAGAATCCAATCAATAAATAGTAAGGGAACAAACGCTTAAAGATATTGACGTTGTTGTATAGGATTTCCACTTTTTGTTTCGATTCCGATGGCAAAACTTCACTTCCGAACTTTTTCTGAAATTTTTTAATGCCATCAATATAGGTGTCGGCTGTTTTGGTATTTCCCGAATTTAAAGCCTGACTCATCAGAACTACCGATTTTTTAATGAACAAAGAGTCTTCGGTAGGTGCCTTAACCATTGAAGTTGGGTTGTACCATGCACCCATTTTATCCTTAGGGTCCGGGAAAATTTTCAAAAACTCACCCGTAAACACCATATAGGTAATGTTTATGCGTTCGTCTACCGCCATAATCTCTTTGTCGTAAGAGGAACGATGAGCAGGTTTTTTCGAGTAAGCATCCTGAACCTTTTTGCTTAGCTTGTATTGGCCCATTTCGTTTACAAAATCTTTGAAAGCACCATATTTGCCATTAATGCCAATTTCTCTGGCCAATTCTGAATTTCCAACCTTAATCATCTGAACTGTTTGCCACTCTTGTGGATTCACAATCATACTTAGGAAGATCTGTTCGGCAGGATAACCTTTAAACTTTCCTTTTTTGGTTACTTTTCGAATCACTTCGCTGGCAAGAGTGTTTACAGGTTCAAATCTTCCGCCATTATCCTGAATCATGACTTCGCCAAAATTCCTAGCTTGCTCCAATGGAACCACATTTAGGTCTTGTGCACTTGCACTTAAACTGCTTCCACCTAAAGCAAAAGCTAAAATGGCCATCACTTTTACTTTTCGTAATTTACGACCTAAAATTTTGAATCTGCTGTAAGGATTAACCAATGACCAGGCCATTCCCAGCATTAGCAGAAAGTAACCAAAGTAAGTAATTGTCATTCCCAAACGGTCATGATTTACCGAAAGTACAGTGCCCAACTCATCGGTATCATAAGAAGCCTGGAAGAATCTGTAGCCTTCATGATTTAGTATGTTGTTCATATAAATTCTGTAATCTTTTTTAATGCCTTTTGTTTCGTCGATAAGAGTAACTTCACTAGCAAAAGAAGAAGGACTGTTAGAACCAGGATATCTTTCCAATTGGAAATCATTCAGTTTTAAGGAGAATGGCAATTCCATAATTTTTGAACCATAGGCTATGGAAATGTTCACATCTCCAATGGAAGTTATTTCTGCTTTGCCTGTATAATCTTTTTGGCCTTTTACAATTAGTTCTTTCTGATAATTTCCATTTTTAATATCGAATACCAATAGAGTAGGGGCATTCTTATCTTGTCCTTGGACATATTTGAATTTGGCTGCAGGATAGAAGTTTTTAATTACGAGTTTGGTGCCTCCTATATCGTACAGTTTACGAGGTGAAACAACATGCCATTGTTTGGCTGCCATTGGAATGGCGTCGCCACCCATCATACTCAACTCCTTTAATGGCATCGGGCTCATCATTCGTAAACTATCCGTGTAGTCAAATACAATTGCATTTGGATGAGGATTGCTTCCAAAAGCCAATAGGTTGTTTTCAACCATTTTATGTGAGTTGTACTCCAAAGTAAAATTTTGCATTCCATTCATTCCAGCAGTGCCAACAGCAACCATTTCTATAACAGGAGCACCACTCATATCTTGAACTAGTGTAGTTTGAGCATTTGGTATAAATGTTTTTAACTGGATATCAACTTCACTATCATCAACAGAAAGGCTCTCATTAAAGTCATCTGACTTGACCGAAGAAAGAGTGAATTTCTTACTTACATCAGATGTTTTCCCATTTTTTTCCAATTTCACATCAATGTAAGCGTCCATTGTGGTAATTTGGTTGGTAGATTGACCTTCTCGAATGTGCATGTTTCCTTCGTACCCTACATAGCGAGTAAATGCAGAACCAACAATTATTACAACAAAAGAAGCATGGAAAATGAAAATAGACCATTTTTCTCGCTTGTATAACTTGTAGGTAAAAATATTGGCGATCAAATTAAGTGTAAGCAACAAAAGTAAAAGCTCGAACCAGCGAGCGTCGTAAACCATTGCTCGAGCTGCGGGAGTTCCAAAATCATTTTCTATGAATGTTGCTGTTCCAATCGAAAATGCAAACAGGATAATGAGCACTCCCATCATCTGCATAGAGAATAGAAAATTCAAAAGTTTCTTCATCTGATTCAATATATTTTATGAAGTACGCTAGTACTACTGGTTAGTTTAGAATATTAGTGTATGTAAATTGGATTTCAAGATACGCTTTTCTTTATAAATTAAAAATCGATGCATATCGGTAGATTTAATGAAAAATATATGTTTTTATGTCAATATAAAGGTGTAACTTATTGCTTGTTAGATATTATTGAGGAGAATAGGTTATTTATTAAGCAATGATGTGCTTTTTTGTATTACATATTAAATATGTGGTGTGTAAACAGTAATCTTATTTAGATTAAAAATAAATTAAGATGCGAAAGTGTTTTGTTTTTCGTATCAAAATCATCTGAAAGTCAATAGTAGAAAAGGATAAAAAGGTATTAAAATTTAAATATAATAAATTTAAATAATCCATTAATCTTGAAATGAATTAATAATTCAATTAGTATTGTATCAATATCACTTAATTATTGAATTGAATAAGAGATTTTTAATTTAAAATCTAACCGAACTATGAAAAAATTATTTCGCCTATTTCTAGTCCTTTTTCTAGGACTGGTGCCATCTATAGTAATGGCTCAGCTTACTTTTACCGGAGAAATCAGACCACGTACGGAATATCGTCATGGTTTAAAGTCTCTGTTTAACTCTCCTGATGAAGCTGCTTTTTTTACTTCGCAGCGTACACGTTTAAATTTAGGATATACTCAGGAGAAATTCAGAGTAGGACTTTCTGTTCAGGATGTACGTGTCTGGGGTGATGTTGCTCAATTAAATTTGTCAGACAAGAACCAGTTGATGCTACATGAAGCATGGGGTGAGTTGATCTTTAACAAAAACTTCTCGTTGAAGGTTGGTCGCCAGGAATTGGTGTACGACGATTCCCGTATTCTGGGTAATGTAGGTTGGGCTCAGCAGGCAAGGAGCCATGATTTGGCCTTATTTAAATTCAAAACTGATGAGAAGGGGAAGTTTCATGTTGGTTTTGCTGTTAACAATGTAGGTGAAACTACTGTTAGGGTACCTTACATTGGAACCTATAAGCATATGGAATTTGCCTGGTATAATAGAAAGAGTGAACAGTTTGATTTCAGCTTACTATTTATGAATGTTGGTCGTGAAATTACAGGGTTTGATGGTGATGATGTAGACTTTGAAGATAATAGTGTTCAGACATTTGGGACACATATGAACTATCGTCCGGGTAAAATCGCTTTGACAGGGTCATTATATGCACAGACTGGGAAGTTCCCTACGGATAATGATATTAGTGCTTACATGTTCAACTTAGGAATGAAGTTTCCTGTGGCTGACAACTGGAAAGGTAATGTTGGCATTGAAATGCTTTCAGGTACTGACTATGATGCAACATCAAAAACTAGGTTGGATGAAGATTATAAATCATTTACTCCGTTATTTGGTACAAATCACAAATTTAATGGTCATATGGATTACTTCTATGTTGGTAACCATACTGGCAATGTTGGTTTGACTGATATTTATGGCGGACTGAATCATTCAAAGGGACAATGGTCATTTGCTACTGCAATTCACGTGTTCTCAACCGCTGCTGATCTTTATTTAGGTACTGAAAAGCAAGATAAATACTTAGGAACTGAGCTTGATTTATCTGTAGCGTACAAGTACTCAAAGAGTGTTTTGGTTAAAGCTGGTTACTCACACATGTTTGCATCGGATTCGATGGAAGCTTTGAAAGGTGGTGACAAAGATGAAACTCAAAACTGGGGATGGGTAATGCTTGTATTTAAGCCAAATTTCTTGAAAAAATAAAGAAAACTCCATACATTAAAACTAGTGCTAATGGTAAGATTATTAAAATTTTTAACACCACCTCCAAAATGGAAGCTTCCGGTTTATGTGTTGCTTGGGATATTCTTTGGGCTAGGTTGCTATGTGCTTTACCTTTCTAAAGCAGCATCTTACTTGTCCGACTCACCCGAGACTTGCGTAAATTGTCATGTTATGGCTCCACAGTATGCTACCTGGAACCATAGCTCGCATCGCGAAGTTGCCACGTGTAACGATTGCCACGTTCCTCACAATAACGTCTTTAATAAGTATTTTTTTAAAGCCAAAGACGGTTTGCGCCATGCAAGTATGTTCGCGTTGAGAATGGAACCAGAGGTAATTTTTATACTTGATGAGGGTAAGGAAGTAGTTCACAACAACTGCGTCCGTTGTCACAGTCAACAACTGACTGATCCGAAACTGGCAGCTAAAGTGCCAAACCATGCCCACAATACTCAGGATAGAGTTTGTTGGGAATGTCACCGAGAAGTACCGCATGGAAGAGTGAACAGTTTATCTAGTGTTCCAAACGCCCGAGTTCCGCTTCCTGAAAGTCCGGTGCCTGACTGGTTAAAAGAATACATGAAAGAAACTGAATTAGAAAACGAATAAAACTTAAACTAAATATACTATGAAACCAATACAAGAATCTGTAGGCAAAAAACCAATGTTGGGATGGTTGATCTTCCTGGTAACTTTGGTTGTTGTATTCCTACTTGGATTGTTAGCTTCATCTATCATGGAAAGAAGGGCAGAATCTGTTTATGCCTATACTCCTCAAGTTGAGCACGGTCAGTGGGAACCAAGAAATGAAGTTTGGGGTGAAAATTTCCCAAGAGAATTTGAATCATATTATAACACAGCTGATACTACTTTTCGCAGTAAGTATAATGGTGGTGCTATGATTGATATGTTAGAGGTTGATCCTCGTTTAGTTGTTCTTTGGGCTGGTTATGGTTTTGCAAAAGACTATAATCAAGGTCGCGGTCACTACTATGCTGTAGAAGATTTAAGAAATACATTAAGAACAGGTGGTCCTGTTGATGATAAAACAGGTCCTATGCCATCTACTTGTTGGACTTGTAAATCTCCGGATGTACCTCGTTTGATGAATGAAATAGGAGTTGCTGAATATTACGCAGGAAAATGGTCTTCGAAAGGACATGAAGTGGTTAACCCAATTGGTTGTGCAGACTGTCATGATTCAGAGACTATGAATTTAAGAATTTCTCGTCCTTATTTGATCGAAGCATTCGAACGTATGGGTAAGGATATCAATGATGCTACTCACCAGGAAATGCGTTCTTTGGTATGTGCTCAGTGTCACGTTGAGTATTACTTTAACAAGAATCGTGTTAAAGGATCTGCATTTGTTCAATTACCATGGGATAAAGGAATGGGCGTTGAAGAAATGGAAGAGTACTACGATGAAATGGAATTTAAAGATTGGACTCACGCATTGAGTAAAGCTCCAATGTTGAAAGCTCAGCATCCAGGATACGAAGTGTACTTGAAAGGTATCCACGCTGATCGTGGTGTTTCTTGTGCTGACTGTCACATGCCATATAAATCAGAAGGTGGACAGAAATTTACCGATCACCATATCCAATCGCCTTTGAACAATGTTGCTAACTCATGTCAGGTTTGTCACCGTGAAGAAACTGATAAGTTGATTCAGAATGTTTACACTCGTCAGGATCAGATTATTCACAATAGAGACAAACTGGAAGAATTGTTGGTACGTGCTCACGTGGAAGCTAAGAAAGCATGGGATTTAGGTGCAACAGAAGAAGAAATGAAGCCTATATTAATGGGAATTCGTCACGCACAATGGCGTTGGGATTATGCAGCTGCTTCTCATGGTGGTTCATTCCATGCTCCAACTGAAACAGGTCGTATTATTACAACTGGTGTAGAGCGTGTTCAAGAAGCTCGTATTGCATTGGTTAGAGTATTCCACAAGTATGGATTTACAGGTGAAGTTCCTTATCCGGATATTACTACTAAGGCGAAAGCTCAGGAGTTTATTGGTTTACCAATGGATAAATTGAATAAAGAGAAAGAAACATTCAAGAAGAACTTGGTTCCTGAGTGGGATAAGAAAGCGAAAGAACGCGAAGCCACTTATCAGGTAAAAATGTAATGATTTACAGTTAAAGTAATAGGTTCTATGCCGTCCTTCATGGGCGGCATATTTTTTAGAATAATATTTACCCAGATGGGAAATGTCGATTCTATATAAGCACTTTAGGGCTTATTTGTTCTATAAATTGATACGAAATTCTAAAAATTGTTACGATCTTAACGAATCTTGTTTAAATATTGAGATATGAGTAAGACCACTAAACCACTATGGCAAAACCCGTGGGGATATGCTGAAAGTTTTTTAATTGCATTCGGATTATTGCTAATTGGATTCCTATTGGAATTTACCATACAATCTAATTCAGGAACATCCATCAGGTATCCTATGAATTTAATTTTAGGAGGAGTTTTTTTAACGCTACTCCTGGTGTTTTATCGATTAATAAAGAAATCAAAACTATACTTGTTTCTTTCAGGAATACCAGCATCTATTGGTGCAATAAGTGTGTTAACGCTTTTGGTTATTATTATGGGAGTTACTCCTCAGGTGCCAATGCAAGACAAAAACCTGATAACAAAATTGAGCTTAAATCAGCTTACCACTTCCTGGTCGTTTTTATTTATCAACTTTTACTTACTGGTAATATTGGCATTCGTTATTATTCGAAAAAGTTTTCCATTTAAATGGAAGAACTGGGGTTTTGTGTGTAGTCATTTGGGTTTATGGATTACGATTTTTGCAGCAGGTTTAGGTTCTGGAGATTTAATGCGCTTAAAAATGGATTTACATGAGAATAAAACCGAATGGAAAGCGTATGACGATAATGGGAATTATTACGAATTGCCACTTGCTATTAAACTGAACGATTTTATTATCGACGAATTTAATCCAAAGTTGGCAGTTGTTGAAAATGAAACTGGGAAACTTTATGAACCTACCAAACCATCTATGATCATGGTTGAGAAAGATTTGACTGCTCAACTGCATGATTGGTCGGTTACAGTGGATGAGTTTTTGCCTTTATCGGGTAGGGCAGGAGAAAAATACCATCCATTACATGATTTTGGTGCTGCTCCAGCAGCTAAAGTTAGCGTCAGTACAAATTCGGCAGAAATTCTTACTGGTTGGATTTCTTGTGGCAGTTTTAATCGACCACATGAATCTCTTAAATTGAATGATAATTATTCATTGTTGATGACAGTACCGGAACCAAAGAAGTTTTCATCTGAGGTTACCATATATACTCCTGATGGCAAGAAGGAAGATCAAATTCTTGAAGTAAACAAACCACAAAGTGTAAATGGATGGAAAATTTACCAATTGAGCTACGACGAGAAAATGGGGAAATACTCAAGTCTTAGTATAGTAGAAGTAGTAAAAGATCCGTGGCAGATTTATGTGTATATCGGTATTTTCATGATGATGATCGGAGCCATTTACATGTTTTGGAGAGGAAATAAAGTAAGAATTAACAGTGAGCAGTAATATTACTGATAACTGTTTACTGTAAACTGAATAAGATGATTTGGAACTATTTTTTAATTGCAGCAGGTGTAAGTTCTGCAAGTTGGATATTATCGGCATTAATTCCTAAAAAAGATATTATCAGGAATTTATTGGTGCTAACAGGAATTCTTAGTATGGCTGTTTATATCGCTTTTTTATGGAGCAGTTTGGAGCGACCTCCTCTAAGAACTTTAGGAGAAACACGATTGTGGTATTCTTTGTTTATTTCGATAATTGGATTGATTACTTACTTCCGTTGGCGATACCTTTGGATGCTTTACTATTGCCTGTTTATGTCGCTTCTGTTTTTGTTTATTAATTACTTGCATCCCGAGAATTTCTCGAAGACATTAATGCCAGCTTTACAAAGTCCCTGGTTTGTTCCACATGTAGTTGTGTACATCATTTCCTATGCATTTTTAGCAGCATCAACATTGGTTGCAATTTATGGATTGTACCAAGTAAGGAGAGAAAAATTCGAAGCCAAATACATGCAAATAGCAGATAATTTGGTTTACCTGGGCTTTGCATTCTTAACTTTTGGTCTTTTGTTTGGAGCTTTGTGGGCCAAAGAAGCCTGGGGACATTATTGGACCTGGGATCCGAAAGAAACCTGGGCATTCATAACCTGGATGGGATATTTGGTATACATCCATCGTAGATATCAGAAACCAGGAAAGTATGTTTCTGCTTTGTGGCTTTTAGCACTGGCATTTGTAATACTTCTTGTGTGCTGGTTTGGTGTTAACTATTTGCCATCGGCTCAGTTTAGCGTACATACCTATAGCATGCAACCTTAAAGTAAATTATTAGCGGTCATTGGTTTGAGGAACAACCATAGGTACTAATGTGAGACTGCCACAATGATGAGTATGAAAGTAAAATTGTATAAGAGATTGTACTATATATAAAAATGCCAGTTCGAAAGAACTGGCGTTTTGTATTATAAATAGATTGTTTATTCTTGTTTAATACCTGCAGGACCTTGGTAGGTTGCATCTCCTAAGCCTAGAATTGGATAGAAAATAAATGGTAGGAAAATCAACCCAAAGGTAAATCCTGTACCTTTCCCAAAGCTTTTAGACAAAAGATGAATCATTCTAATGGCAATTATAATATTAACAATTGGAACAAAAATCAATAGTAATAACCACCACCAAGGTTTTCCGATGATTCTTAGCCATACTATTGTACTGTAAATTGGAATAATGCAGGCCCAACCAGGTTGGTTTGCCTTTTCATAGGTTTTCCATGCCGAAACAATCATTAATACTATCAATCCCAAATAAAAAAGTAATCCTATTGTCATTATTTTAATCCTATTATTCTCCTACTCGTATGGCTTTTCGGATGCGCCCCGTTTATGGTTTCTGGACTCCATTAGAAATTTGCAGGCGCGAAATTAACAAATTAAATTATTATGCTTGTTTATTTTGTAGTTATTTTTAGAAGAAGTGTTGTATTTATTGATGTTTAGCGATTTATAATAGTAAACAAAAACGCCGATTCAAAAGAACCGGCGTTTTTTATGCTTGTAGCTTGCGATTTGAAGCTTTTACTATCCTTCAATTTTGTGAAGTACCATTTTCTTGGCAGCTTCAATGGCTTGCTGTAATCCTTTAGGATCTTTACCACCAGCCGATGCAAAGAATGGTTGTCCACCACCACCACCTTTGATTTCTTTGGCAGCTTCGCGAACAATATTTCCTGCATGCAAGTCATATTCTTTCACAAGGTTATCAGAGAACATGATGGTTAAGTTTGCTTTACCACCCAAATCGGCACCAGTGATGAATACCAAATTATCAACTTCACCTTTTAATTGGAAAGCGATGTCTTTTAAATCAGCAGCACTTCCAACAGTTAATGGCTCAGTAATGAAATTTACATCTTTGGTTACAGATATGTTAGCCTTAAGATCATTCTTCATCACCTTTAAGCGATCTTTCATAAAACCATCCAAATCCTTTTTCAAGCCTGAATTTTCAGACATCAGGTCTTCGATGTTTTTAAGTAGGTTTTGGCTCGATTTAAATATTTTTTCAATATTTCGCAGCGTATTCAATTTGTCATTGATGTATTGCTCAGCTTTGTCAGCAGTAATTGCTTCAATTCTTCTAACACCTGCTGAGATAGCTCCTTCTGAAATAATCTTGAATAAGCCTATCTGACCTGTTGCTTCAACGTGGGTACCACCACATAGTTCAACAGAATCGTTGAATTTTACTACACGAACCAAATCGCCATATTTTTCACCAAATAAAGCCATTGCTCCCATATTTACAGCTTCAGCCATTGGGATGTGGTTTTTGATTTCAATAGCAATATTTTCCCTGATCTTCTTGTTTACAATAGCTTCAACTTTAGCAATCTCTTCATCAGTTACTTTTTGGAAGTGTGAGAAGTCGAAACGCAAGTGATCAGGATTTACCAAAGAACCTTTCTGCTCAACGTGATCGCCTAAAATTTCACGCAATGCATGGTGCATTAAGTGAGTTGCAGTGTGGTTGTTTGCAGTAAGATTTCTTTTGCTAGTACTTACAACTGCTTTAAAGGTTGCAGTTGGATCGGTAGGCAATTCTTTTGCAAAGTGAACAATCAAACCATGTTCTTTCTTGGTATCGATGATGGAAATTTTCTGACCATTTGCTTCAATGTAACCAGTATCTCCAACCTGCCCACCACTTTCGCCATAGAATGGAGTGATGTTGAATACCATTTGGTAAGAATCTTTTCCTTTGCTAGTGATTTTTCTGTAGCGAGTAATTCTTACATCTGTGCTTAGGTAATCGTAACCAACAAATTCCTCAACATCATCTTTTAAAAGCTCAACCCAATCGCCAGTATCAACAGAAGTTGCAGAGCGAGATCTGTTTTTCTGAGCTTCCATTTCAGTGTTGAATTCCTTGCGATTCACAACCAAATCTTGTTCTTTCAAAATCAATTCGGTCAAATCCAATGGGAATCCGTAAGTATCATATAATTCAAAAGCCAACTTACCAGGAACAACCTTAAAGTCGTCAGCTTTTGTTTTTTCTATAATTTGATCTAACAATTTAATTCCATTCTCAAGTGTTCTCAAGAATGAGTTTTCTTCTTCCTTAACTACTTTTTCAATTAAGGTCTGCTGTTTTACCAACTCAGGGAAGTGTTGTCCCATTACTTCAATCAATACTGGAATCAAACGATACATGAAAGGATCTTTGAATCCTAGGAAGGTATATCCGTAACGAACTGCTCTACGAAGAATACGGCGAATTACATATCCAGCTTTGTTGTTCGATGGCAACTGTCCGTCGGTAATAGCAAAAGCAATGGTTCTGATATGGTCAGCAATAACACGAAGTGCAATGTCAATTTCTTCATCATTACCATACACCTTACCACCCATTTTAGCAATGGTCTGAATGATTGGTTGGAAAACATCAGTATCGTAATTCGAAGTTTTTCCTTGCATTGCCATACACAAACGTTCAAAACCCATTCCTGTATCAACATGCTGATGTGGAAGAGGCTCTAATGAACCATCAGCTTTACGGTTGAATTGCATAAATACAAGGTTCCAGATCTCAATTACTTGAGGGTGATCCATATTTACAAGATCTCTACCTGAAGTAATTTTTCTCTCTTGATCACTTCTTAAGTCGATATGAATTTCAGAACAAGGACCACATGGACCTTGATCACCCATTTCCCAGAAGTTATCTTTTTTATTGCCATTGATAATATGATCTTCCGGAAGGTATTTCATCCAATATCCTGCAGCTTCATCATCACGATCTAACTTATCGTCAGCACTACCTTCAAATACAGAGGCATATAAACGATCTGTTGGCAGTTTATAAACTTCAGTTAAAAGTTCCCATGCCCAATCAATGGCTTCTTTTTTAAAGTAATCACCAAACGACCAGTTACCCAACATCTCGAACATGGTGTGGTGATAGGTATCGTGACCTACTTCTTCAAGGTCGTTGTGTTTTCCTGAAACACGAAGACATTTCTGAGAGTTGGCAATTCTGTTATATTTTACTGGTGAGTTACCAAGAAAAATATCCTTAAACTGATTCATACCTGCATTGGTAAACATCAATGTAGGATCATCTTTAATTACCATCGGTGCCGATGAAACGATTTTATGTTGCTTTGAATTAAAAAAATCCAAAAATGCTTTTCTGATTTCGCTAGAATTCATGAGTCTATTATGTTTTAAATAGATGAGATTTCGTTACTTAGCTTGCAAAGTTAGATTAATTCCTTAATTTTGTTGACTTAAATGAGCAAAAAATTAGACTTTTTCTGCAAAAATTAACCTAAAAGTATTAGATGGCGAAAACAAAGTATCAGTTTAACCCTGAGTCTGTTAGCTACGAAAAGGTAGAAATTAATTTTAAGACACGCTTAGCCAATGTTCTTAAGCATATGGCTTCCAGTTCAGTACTAGCTATTTTTATGGTTGTAGTATTGTTCTATTTCTTCGGTTCACCCAAGGAAAGATCGTTGGAAAGAGAAAATCAGAGATTAATAAATCAATACAGTTTATTAAATACAAAACTTCAACAGGTTCAAACCGTTCTGAGTGATTTGGAGCAAAGAGATGATAATATTTACCGTGTTATTTTTGAAGCAGAACCGATTCATTCAAACATCCGTAAAGCGGGATTTGGAGGAGTAAATCGTTACAAGCATTTAGAGAGTATGGACAATGCTGAGCTTGTAATTTCAACTACTAAAAAGTTAGATCAGGTTGCAAAATCATTGTATGTACAAACCAAATCATACGATGATGTTGAAGAAATGGTAAAGAACAAGTTTAAAATGCTTTCTGCAATTCCTGCAATTATGCCACTTGCAATAAAGGATTTTGGACGTATTTCTGCAGGTTATGGCTGGAGAATTCATCCAATTTATAAAACTCGTAAGTTTCATGATGGAATGGACTTTACAGGAAAAATTGGAACACCAATTTATGCAACTGGTGATGGAGTTGTAAAAACAGTTAGGAAAGAGAGAGGATATGGTAAGAAAATCGTGATTGATCATGGTTATGGCTATACAACCATTTATGCTCACTTGGATAGTTACAGGGTAAGAAGAGGACAAAAGGTAAAGCGTGGAGAAATTATAGGAGAACTTGGAAATACAGGTATTTCAACAGGACCTCACTTGCATTATGAAGTAAGAAAGGGACGAAAGACATTAAATCCGATTAACTACTATTTTAATGACATTACAGCAGAGGAATACGACCAAATGGTTGCATATGCTGAAAACACTGGTCAAACAATGGATTAATTCTACCGACAAAAATAATGAGAACATAAAAAGTGGCACGGAAAAATTTATTCCGTGCCATTTTATTTATTACTTTAGTTAATAATTTATTCCCATGTACTTAGCTTTGCCCTTATTAAAAGAAGGGGTAAGATTTAAAATTAATCGACGTGCCTTACAAAGAGAAGAAAATAGAAAAGCTTTATTATTCAATTGGTGAAGTTGCTGATATGTTTAAGGTAAATACCTCCTTAATCAGATATTGGGAAAAGGAATTTGATGTTATTAAGCCAAAGAAAAATAAGAAAGGGAATCGTTTTTTCACTCAGGGCGATATTGAAAATTTTCATTTGATTTTCCATTTGGTAAAAGAACGAGGAATGACTCTTAAAGGAGCCAAGCAAAAACTCAAAGAGAACAAAGAAGATACAGAGAATAATTTTACTGTTGTGTCTCGTTTGCAAGAGATCAAAGATCTGTTGTTGGAAATCAAAGATGCACTATAATCATTAAAACTTATTAGAATTGAAAGTACGGGATATTATTTCGTCTATAGAAGAGGTTGCGCCATTATCGTACCAGGAATCGTATGATAATGCAGGACTTATTGTTGGAGAATACAATCAAGAGGTTAGTGGCATTTTAATCTGTCTTGATGTAATTGAAAGTGTTGTTGAAGAAGCAATTCAAAAAGGAGCGAATTTAATTGTAGCTCATCATCCGATTGTATTTAAGGGCTTAAAACGATTTAACGGGTCGAACTATGTTGAACGAACTGTAATGATGGCCATTAAGAATAACATTGCCATTTATGCAGCACATACCAATATCGATTCGGTTCGTGGTGGAGTTAGTGAAAGAATTTGTGATTTAATAGGCTTGCAAAACAAGAAGGTCTTGTCTCCAATTGGTGGTGATCTTAAGAAATTAGTAACTTTTGTTCCTAATGATCATGCGCAAAAGGTAAGAGAAGCTCTTTTTAGTGCTGGAGGTGGAAGCATTGGGAATTACGATTCGTGCAGTTTTAATGTGGAAGGAGAAGGAACTTTTCGTGGAGGAGAAGAAACCAATCCGTTTGTAGGAGAAAAAGGGAAGCTACATTTTGAGAAAGAAGTGAGGGTGGAAACCATTTTTCCAAAACATTTAAAAGGAAAAGTAGTGGGAGCAATGCTAAATGCTCATCCTTATGAAGAGGTTGCCTATGATATTTACTCTTTAGACAATAACAATCCACATGTAGGATTAGGAATGATCGGAGAGTTGGAAAGTGAAGAAAACACGATTGATTTTTTGAAAAGAATTAAAGAAATATTCGGTTGTGGTTGTATAAAACATACCAATATTCATAAGGAAAAGATTAAAAAAGTAGCTGTTTGCGGTGGAAGCGGAAGTTTTTTATTGAGAAATGCCATATCGGCTAAAGCCGATATATTTGTTACCGGAGACTTTAAATATCACGAGTTTTTTGATGCTGAGAACAAATTAATAATTGCCGATATTGGACATTATGAAAGTGAACAGTTTACTCGAGATATTTTTTATGAGATAGTTACAAAAAAATTACCTAACTTTGCGGTTCATATTTCTGAGATAAATTCGAATCCAATAAATTATTTGTAAACATATGACAACACAAGATCCAAAAGCTTCAGATTTTAAGGATATTTCAGTTGAAGAAAAATTACGTACATTGTACGAAATGCAGTCTGTTGATTCTGAGGTAGACCAAATTAGAACGCTAAGAGGGGAGCTTCCTTTGGAAGTGCAGGACTTGGAAGATGAGATTGCCGGACTTGATACCAGAATCGAAAATCTAAATAACGAGGTAAAAGAACTTGTCGATACGATTGCTAAGAAAAAGCAAGAGATTAAAGAAGCTGGTTTGTTAATTAAAAAGTACGAAGCTCAGCAGATGAATGTTCGCAATAACCGTGAGTTTGATTCTATTTCTAAGGAAATCGAATTTCAAAACCTGGAAATTGAACTGTGCGAAAAGCGTATCAAGGAGTTTACTGCGGAAATGGGTAACAAAAAAGCTTTAATCGAAAATTCAGAAGCTATTTTTTCTGAGAAGAAAGCTGATTTGGAATCTAAAAAAGGCGAGTTGGATGAGATCGTTTCTGAAACTCAAAAAGAGGAAGAAAAGTTGATGGATAAGTCTGAATCTTTCAAAACTAAAATTGAAGAGAGACTTTTAACAGCATATTCAAGAATTCGCTCGAACGCAAGAAACGGATTAGCAGTTGTTACCGTTGAGCGTGATGCATGTGGAGGTTGTTTTAATAAGATTCCACCACAGCGTCAAATGGACATCCGTTCTCGTAAAAAGATTATCGTTTGTGAGTATTGCGGACGTATTTTGGTTGACCGTTACATTTGCGATTACGATCACAGTCTTGAGGAAGCTGATAAAGCTGCAGCTGCTGCTAAGCCTAAAAGAAGAACTCGTAAAAAAGAATAGTACGATTTTGAAAAATATAGAAACGGTTATCTTTACGGAGGTAACCGTTTTTTATTATGCCATATTGCAATATGAATATATCAGATTATAAAGAATTGCAGAGCTTGAAGGATAAGCGAGAATCGTTTTATATTTATTTTTCAGCTCCCAATTGTGGTGTTTGCGAGGTATTAAAGCCTAAATTGGAAGAGTTGTTTAAGAATGATTTTGACAAATTAAAAGCATATCATGTAAATACTGCAATGCAGCCGGATATTGCTGCCCAGGAAGGTTTGTATACAAACCCTTCTCTACTTGTTTTTATGGATGGGCAGGAAGTTTTAAGAAGAAGCAGAGCAATTGGCTTGGATGAGGTCTATGACTCTTTAAATCGATATTATAAGATGTTTTTCCAGAAATAAAAAATGCCAGTAACTCAATTACTGGCATTTCTTTTAATCTCTTGTTCTAATATACTCCCGTATTCAACATCACTAGTGGACATGCTTCTTCGGTTTCGATACCATGAGCATTCGCTTTTTTATAAAATTCGGGATTCTCAGTACCAGGAGGAAATAGAATTCTTTCTGGTTTTAATCCAATGATATAATCATGGAAAGACTCCAGGTTTTTAGGAGAAAGATAAATTGCTACTGTTTGAACTTTAGTCTCACATGGCTTTCCTGTTTGAATTTGTACATCAGAAATATTTCCTTCTTTATTTCCTACTGCTACAGTTTCAATATTGTGCTTACGAAGAAGTTTTACACATTTATTTGAGTATCGATCCTCATTTGTACTCGCGCCGATAACGAGTGTTTTTCCTGTATTTTGCATCATAAAGTATTTATATATCTATATGTAATAAATATAGTGAAATAGTGGATACATTTTGCGAAATACAAAAAAACCTTTTACTAAGTTATAAATGGTTATTAGCGATGTAATGGTAATTTTGACATTAATAATCATCCTTAGCATTGCCAAAAAGCTTAAAATTATAGGTTATTGTAAAAATTGGTCTGGCAAAAATGGACATTTTATAACCGTTAACTTTTTCGCCTTCAGTCCTAAAGAATATGTTATACGCATTTTGGCGTCCTAGGACATTGTAAACCGCTATTGTCCAAGAACTGTGGTTTAATTTTTTAGCTACCAGGTTACCATTTAGTGTTGCTGCAACATCTAACCTTAAATAATCAGGCATTCTCATTGAATTACGATCTGAGTAGTAAACTCTATCTGTATTTGCAAAATTATAATACGCTAAAGGAGCAGTAAATGGTCGTCCTGTGCTGTAGGCAAAGTTTGTTGAAACATTTATTCTCCTGCTTAATTTGTAATTGGCAACAAATTTGAAATCGTGCGGTTTATCGTAGTTTGCAGGAAAATACTCGCCATTGTTAACACGTTCCTCGTTAAATTGACTGTTTATTTTATGCTGTATTCTAGAATATGTATAATTTATCCAACCAGTTAACTTTCCAGTTTTCTTTTGAAACATCAATTCAATTCCATATGCTTTACCTTCGCCATTTAACACATCAGTTTCTAAATGTTCGTTCATCACTAATTGAGCACCTCCTTTATAATCTAGAATGTTATTCAGTCTTTTGTAGTAGGTTTCAATTGAGGCTTCCAAGCTTTTTTGCCGCATTGTTTTATAAAGACCAAGTGAATATTGTTTGCTCTTTTGTGGTTTTAAATACTTGTCACTAAGTTTCCAAATATCAGTAGGAGTCATCGATGCTGTATTTGAAATTTTCTGAATGTATTGATTCATTTCGTTATAACTTGCCTTTAAAGAGCTGTTTAATCCTAATCTTATATTGGTTGAAATTCTTATCTCTGGGGATGAATACGTAGTTATAAAACCAGATTTGTGATTGGTAATTCCTTCTGTAGATTGTAAATTTCTAGCTTGCCCACTTTTATAATTGTATTCCGTTTTTGGTCCTAAATTTCCATAAAATGAATATCTAAGCCCTAAGGATAAAGACATGAAATGTGAAATTTCAAACTCATCGCTAATATATGCCGCAAGTTCTATAGCTTGTTCGTCTTCCAGTTTTCTGGGACTTACCAAAGATTGTTGATTACTTGGCTTCTGTTGACCAGGTGAAAGATCATAGTATATTGAGTTGATTCCAAAATCAATTTTATGATTTTTACTGGATAAATAAGAAAAATCAGAATTGAATAAGTATTGATTGAAATTGTAGTCTATTGAATAGGATAAGCTAGGTTCTTTTCTATATTCAGTTGTATATGCATATTTACTATACGCAGCAGAGAAGGTGGAAAATAATTTAGGACTAAAAATATGTTTCCATTTTAAAGTTGATGCTACGGAGTTGTAATCGAATTTATCTTCAAGATGATAGTCGAATTTGTCATAGCTATAGTATCCAGATAAGTATATGCTATTTTTATCGTCTAAGTCCCATGAAAAGTTTCCTTGTAAATCGTGAAAGTTGGCACTGCTTTTCTTAAGTTTTGAATCGTTTAAAAGTTTTAAAACCCAATCGGAATAGGTTGTTCGGCCAGCTATTATAAATGAACTTTTATTTTTTTTAAGAGGTCCTTCTATTGTGATTCGGCCAAATACGGGACTAATTCCACCATTTACCTTTAAGTTTTTTCTGTTACCATCTTTTAAACTCAAATCCATAACCGAAGAAGATCTACCACCATATTTTGCAGGAATTCCACTTTTATATAGGGTGATGTCTTTTATTATATCAGAATTAAAACCAGAGAAAAAACCAAAGAAATGTGAGGTGTTATTGATTGGAGCTTGGTTAAGTAAAACCAAATTTTGATCTGTGTTTCCACCTCTTACATTAAAACCACTTGAAGCTTCACCTACACTTTGGACTCCAGGTAATAGTAAAGTACTTTTAATAATATCTGCTTCACCCATTCCAAGAGGTAATTGTTTTAGTGTTTTAACTGATATTTTATCCATCCCCATTCTTAAATTACGGATTGGATCTTCTGTTTTAGCTGTCACAATTACCTCCTTTAAAGAGGTTGGCTTGTTTTTCATCTCAACATTAAGCTTTCCATCTGAATGTATAATGATGTTTCGATAAGTGGTTTTCATTCCAACGGATCGATATTCAACACGGTATTTACCAATAGGAATGGTTATTGAATATTGACCGTATTGATTAGTAACTGTACCTTTTTTTAAACTGCTAAAATAAACCACAGTTCCAATAAGAGGCTCTCCACTTTCAAAATCTGTTATCTTGCCACCAAAAGTTGAATTGATCTTTTTAGGATTGTGTGCTCTGTCACCTATTGTGAAAAATTGATACTCTAAGCTTATTTTATTAGAAGTTGTTTTTTTTACGATTGGTGAAGTATAAATCAAAGAATCTATAACAATTGTATTATTTTTTGAAAGGAAGCTTTTATAACCTTTAGCATAGTTGGTTTTTATCTGGTAATCTTTTGTGAAAATTACATTTTTACCATTAATAATTTTATAATTTAAATTGCTTTGTGTTCCCAGCCATTTTATAACTTCCCTGATATCTTCACTTTTGAAATTTGGATTCAAATGAATCTTTGGAATCCATTCAGGTTTATAATAAAATTGAAAATTAGATTTATTTTCTAATTCATTTACAACCTCATTGAATGAAATTGAATCTTTTTGTAGTGTAATTGATTGTCCTATTGCATTAATGTGGAACAATACAAGTAGTGTGAAGGTTATGAATCTACGCATCTTTTTTTGAGTTTATAAGGTTTCTGCGTATTTGATTAAATTGATAAGCTTACTATGGCTTGGCTTCTTAAAATTAATTTCCAATAGTCTGAGTCTTTTCCTCAGTGGTTTACTGTTTTTAGGAAAGAGAGATAAGAATTTCTTTGGTGAGCTTATATCATGAAACTTTTTATTTCGTTTTAAATATATAGTTTGCTTGTGTTTGTATGTGGTTAGGCTTTTGATTTTTAGTTTTTTTGCAGAGTGTCTTATTAGTAATTCTGACTTTTGATTATAGACTATTTCGTAGAATCCACTTGCAATATTGTTTGGTTTCTTTAGGTAGGTAAAATTGTAATCTCGTATACCGAAATTAATAGAGAAGGAATCGATTTGTGTTTTGTTTATTTGTATTAGATTACTATTAGCAGTTTTGTGATTTATGTTGATGATTACTTCGTCAGTAAATAGATCGTAATAAATGATTTTTATGCGATAAGATCTACCATTATAATAAATAAATCCAGATCCAAAGCTTGAGCTTAAATAAGGGTTATCTTGTTTGTAATAATGATATGGTTTATATTCTTTTCCTAGGACATAATCATATTGAGTGTGTATGTTACTCTCGTATAGGTGTAATATCTTACCATTATCAAAATTATATATTTGGCTGTAATTTTGCGATACTGAAATATATGAAAAAAGTAATGATAATATTACTATAATTGGTAATGATTTCATTTTAGGGTAGATAAATATGGTTAGTATGTATACAAAAATATAAAAAAGATTAACAATTATTGTTTCGGAAAATTATTTTTTAATAAAAATTATTGTTTATTTTAAAGAGGAATAATTTTTTAAATGATTTGATATTTTAATATTTACCATATGTTATCTAATAAAGTAAAAATAATATTCTTTTACTTGTTACTGTCTATTTTGCTGTTTTGGTCATGCATGGATCCATATAAAGTTGATATAAGTAATTCTGAAAATTTATTGGTTGTTGAAGCCTTAATTACTGATGAAAATAAATCGCATGTTGTCAAAATTTCACGGTCAATATCAGATTTTGGAGATGTGTATAGTTCAGAGGAAAATGCTACAGTGATTATAGTATGTAACGATGGTACAGAAGAGGTTTTGACCGAAAAATCTCCTGGACTTTATGTGACGGATAGTTTGAAGTTTAAAGCCATTGTAGGTAATTCCTACAAATTAAAAATAAAAACAAAAAATGGAGATGCTTATGAATCGAGCGATTGTAAGATGTTACCTCCTGCCACAATAGATCGCATATATTATAAGAGAAATGAAATAACGAATGTGAATGATGAGCAAATTGGAGGCATTCAGTTTTATGTGGATGGAAAAGCTGAGCCCGGTTCTTATATTAGGTGGCTGTATGAGGAAGTATGGAAATTTGCAATTCCTTACCCACAGTATGCCACATTTGTGGATAATGAGGAAGGTGATGGTAAGGAGTTGGTGTCTATTACGCCTAAAAATGTTTATTGTTGGAAAAAATCAGAATCTCAGGAAATAGTAGTTCAATCCCTAGAGAATCAAGGTTCTGCGTTAATTAATGATAAGAAAGTGTGTTTTGTTCCAACAGGAATAAACGACAAGTTTAATATTAAATACAGTATTAATATTAAGCAGTTATCTATATCCGGAGAGGAATATAACTATTTACACAAATTAAAAGAATCAACCGAAGATGTAGGTGATCTATTTGGGTCTCAACCATATTCACTTAAAGGCAATATTAAAAATATTGCAAATGCCAATGAACCTGTATTAGGATATTTTCAAATGGGATCGGTTACATCCAAAAGAGTTTTTATTAGTTGGCAGGATGCTATCGATCTAGGTGTACAAAATGTAATAGTTTTTGAAAGTTGTCCTACGGATACAATATATACGGATGAAGGAAGTTTTAAGGATTTGTTTAGTATATACGAGCATTTTGTAATTAATGGAGATCTAGTATTACATGATCGTGAAATGTTACCAATGGGATTAATTTTAACCGAGCCTCAATGTGCAGATTGCAGATTGACAGGTTCACCTAAGAGACCTGAATTTTGGGAGGATTAATATTGAAAGCTATGAATATTAGAATAACATTATCAATTGGCATTGTGTTTTTATTGATTTTTAATATTTCACAAGTAAAAGCGCAGGAGAAAGTTTCATTAACAACCGATAGGGATATATACATTGCTGGAGAAGATATCTGGTTCTCTTTAGGAATTCTAAAATTAAGCTCTAATGAGAATTCAAAATTAAGTAATATTTTATATGTTGAATTATTGAATGGAGACCATACACCAATAATAAAATCGAAATATCGGGTAGAAAAAGATATTGTGCAATCGAAAGTTCAATTACCTGATAGTTTATCTACAGGTAATTATTATATGCGTGCCTATACTAGATGGATGAGGAATAGAGATGCGAGTTTATATGCTTGCAAAACATTTTCTGTAATTAATCCATTTGTCAAAAAAAGAATGCCCAAAGGAGATAAATATTTTTCCAGAGATACTGTTTTCTGTTATCCCGAAGGAGGAAAGTTAATGGCCAATGTTAAGAATAAATTATTGTTTTACGCATGTAGTAAAAATGGGAATCCAATTGCGAAAAAGGTTAAGATCAAAGATCAAAATGATAAGGTTAGCCAGGAATTTGTAACAGAACCAACGGGTTTTGCAACTGTAAATTTTACCCCTCAGGAATCTGTAAAATATTATTTGGACTATGGTAATAATAAAGTGAAACTGCAAAAGATATCACAAAATGAATGTTTGTTGCAATTGGCAGAAGATAAAGATGACTTTTTATTTAAAGTTATTGGCGACTGTATCAATGATATGAGAATTGATATTTTAAGTAGTGATGGTAAATATCTAAAAAACTATAAATTATCTTCTCAAAACATTATAAGAGTTAAAAAGAGTGAATTGCCAGGCATTAGCATGTACGCTTTATTGATTGATGATGCGAAAACAATTCATGCCTATCGTGGGTTTACAAACTCAAATAATGATAAGTTGATAAAGATATTTACAGACAAGGAACTGTACGGTGTTAGAGATATAGTAAATGTTGATATTAAGAATATTGACTCGTTAAAGCATTTGTCTGTTTCTGTTGTGAAATCTTCTTTGTTAAATAGCACTACAAAAGAGGATAAAGCGTTACCTGCTAATGATAAAATGATATTGAAAAATCAACCATTATTTTTTCTATATGATACTATCCTCTTGCCTGAAATAGAGGGAGAATTATTAACGGGAGAAATTAGAGGTGTTGAAACTAATAATTCCATTAAAAATGAACAGTTTATGTTGAGTTTTATGTCAGATTCTCCAATTATAGATTTTGCTGAAACTGATTCAACTGGCAGATTTAATTTTGTTGTTAATAGGTATGGTGAAGAGGAAATGGTAATTCAACCCAAAACGATGGATACAACAAAATTAAATTATAGAGTAATATTAGATGATAGTTTTTCAACAAAGTATCCAAAAAATAAACTTGGGGAGTTAATAATAGATACCGCAAAAATGCGAAATCTTAACGAGGCCATTGTAAACATGCAGATCAATTCAATATATAAGCCTAATAAATCTACTACTATAGATTCAATTTTTAATAATGCTCCTTTTTATAAAGAAGCCATTAACGTGATTAATATAGAAAAGTATATTGAATTGCCTACAATGGAGGAGGTGATAAGAGAAGTTGTTCCTCACACAAGTTTAAAGAAAAATAAGAAAGGATATGACCTTAGGGTAGTTGAATCTCGTTCATTCTATCCTAAAAATGGTAACACTCTAATTTTTGTAGATGGTGTCCCTATTATGGATACGCAGAAGATTTTTGAGATTAAACCGCAAGAATTGGATAGGATAGAAGTTGTCAATCTTCAGTTTTTTATCAAGAGAGAAAACCTTGGGTATTTGTTATGTCTCTACACAAAAAATAGTAACATGGCAGATATGGAGTTTGATAGCAGAATTTTTAGGCAAGTTCATAAAGGATATGAATACGAATACAAGTTTAATAGTCTTGATTATTCTAATTCAAAAACTAAGAATTCCCGTTTGGCTGACTTTAGAAATACATTGTACTTTAATACATTTGAAAACAAAGAATCAAAAAATCCGTTAAGCTTTAAGTTTTATACCTCTGATGAAGAAACTGAATATACTATTACAGTAAAAGGCCTTAATAAATATGGGAAGGTAATTGAGTCGAGGAAGAATTTAAAAGTGCGTGGAATGAATTAAAGTTTGATATATAATAAAAAAGCCTATTGCTAAAATCGTTTAACAAAAGGCTTTTTTGATATTTTTTTTAAAAATTATTTCTCAATTAAAACAGTTGCATAGGCCGATATACCTTCCTGTTTTCCAACAAAACCTAGTTTCTCTGTGGTTGTGGCTTTAATTGCCAGATCATCTAAATCAATTCCCATTACTTTAACTAGGGTTTCCTGCATTTCAGGAATTAATGGTTTGATTTTGGGTTTTTGTAATGCAATTGTAGAGTCGATATTTCCTATCGAATAACCTTTTTCAGCTATGATTTCAACAGTTTTTTTTAGTAATATTTTGCTATCAATTCCTTTAAAATCGTTCGAAGTATCTGGAAAATGATAACCAATATCTCTCATGTTAGCAGCTCCTAAAAGAGCGTCGCATATTGCATGAATCAAAACATCACCATCAGAATGAGCGACACAACCTTTGTTGTGCTCAATTTTAATTCCTCCCAACCAAAACTCTTCTCCTTCGGCCAACTGATGCACATCGTAGCCAAATCCTACTCTAATCTTCATTATTTAATAATTTTATCAAGATTAGCAGTTAAGGAAAATCTTAAAGTATTTTTAAGAGGGTTGTTTTGAGTTGTTGGAATTAGGTAAGAAAAATCAAGATCGAACATGTTTAATTTTACGCCTAAACCAGCAGTAAAATATTTGCGATTTCCTTTATCTTCATGTTCGTAGTAGTATCCACCTCTTAGTGCAAATTGTTCCTGGTACCAATATTCAAGTCCAAGTGACCATGCAATTTCCTTAAATTCTTCGCCCATTCCACCAGGTGCGTCTGAAAAAGAGCTGAAAATACCACTTACAACTGATTTGTCAGAGGTTTCGCTTCCAACAATAACACCACCATTGTCATCTTCATTTAATGATCCACTATTTGGAGTTGGGACCAAAAGTTTGTTCATGTCTGCAGCAATGGTAAGTGAATTGTATCTGTCCAATTCCATTTTTAATGCAGTACCCAACTTCAAATTAGTAGGAATAAATTCCTTTTCATCATCGTTGGTATAGCTTATTTTTGAACCAATGTTTGAAACGTTTAGCCCCCATGACCACACCATGTCTCTTCTGTTTCTTCTGAACTCATGCTGATAATAAATAGAAACATCAGCTGCAAAAGCATTACCTGCTTGAGTTTCTACGCCAGCTACATACTGTGATTGGGTTAAATCAGATCTTATGTATCTGAAAGCAATACCTCCTGAAAATTCATCGCTTAATCTTCTTGAATATGCAATATCAAAAGCCCACTCGTTTGGGTTTTGTGCAACAGGAATGTCTTCGGCTCTTTCTAAAAAAGCAATTTCACCTAAAGAGAAGTAGCGGAGCGATGCTCCAATAACTTGATTCTTATCTAATCGGTAATATCCGGTGAGGTATGATATGCTCATATCATCAACCAAATCTCTTAACCAAGGAGTATACGATGCAGAAACACCGTAATTTCCATCAATCATGGCAAATTTTGCAGGGTTCCAATGCATTGAATTCACATCAGGAGATGTTGCAACACCAGCATCACCCATTGCACCTGCTCTTGAGTTGGGGGTAATTGTTAAAAAAGAAACAGCAGTAGAAATGTAGTTTGCACCAGAGGTTGAAGTCTGGGCAGAAGTTTTGTTAATGCCTGTAAAAAGCAGTAGGCACAATAAACTTGTGATTAGAGTTAGTTTTTTAGTCATAAAAATAAATTATATAGTCTGCAAATATAAATCAATTAACTAGCTTTTTTGAGTTTTATTATTTGAGGATCACTAATTTTTGAAATTTATTCACCGTTTTTCCATTATCAGCTCGAACTTTTACGCGATAGAAGTACACTCCACGACCAATGGAATTTCCAAAATCATCTTTTCCATCCCATTGAATGGGGCCAACTCTGTTGCCAGATGAACCAATTGTAGTTTCGATGGTTTTAATTAATTTTCCTGATACTGTTAGGATTTGAATGAGAACATCCAATTCGCTCGAAGCTTGATTGTGTTCAAAATAAAAGCCTGTATTTGTAGTAAATGGGTTAGGATAGTTTAGTACATGTTTAATTACCAAATCAGCTGTTTCAGCAACAACAAAATCTAAACTCGCAACTGATGAATTATTCACATTATCCCATACTTTTAGTTGTATTTCATGTTCTCCGCTTTCCAGTTCACTCAATTGATAACTTACTTTTCCTTTTTTGTAATTGTCAAGATCTGCTTCGTAGAAATCATTTAGCTCGATAGGATTTTCAGATTTCTGATCTAATATTGCGATTAAATCATGACCAATTGAGTTGCCAACGGTGTTGATACCACTTGCATCTTGAACGATAGCCAATAAAAGAGGATTTTCGTTGGTCATCCCGCCTGGGGTAAATTGTTCATCGTTCATGTACAATTCTATTTCCGGACCAATTTTATCATCACTGGCACCAGGGTTGGTTCCCCCAACAATAATTGAATTGGTAAAACCTGCAGCATCGGTACCATTACTTGAGGCATAATAGGAGATTTTGCCTTTGCCATATTGATAGCTGATATCTTTTGGAACAAAGAATGAAAAATCGAATTTACCATTTTTGATACTTGCTTTTCCTTTGTATAAAATACTGGTTTGGTTAGTGTATTCAAATGGAATCCCATCATTTCCTTTGGTTGATTTATTGATGGCTTTGTCGTAAATGGTTGGGTAAACAATACCATTAAAATTGCTTAGGTCAGCTCCTGATTCAGAAGTAATTTTCCCTGAAATTTTAATCTCGCTAAGCGCTTTTAATGTATCTACTGGTTGTGATATTAACACATCATTAAGGTGTGTACTTATGGCATTGTGTTCCGGATAGTTTAAACGCAAAGCAGGATCACCCAAGAGAGTAAAGTTTCGCTTGTTGATTCCCGAAGAAGTGGCATTTTTGGTTAATCTCATGATATCACCTAAGCGATAAAACTTTCCATCAGAATCTCGCTCAAATGCATAATTGTAGAAATTTTGATTCAAGGTAAAATTCGGAGATGAAAAAACAAGTCGGGTAGTTGTGAATAGTCCAATTCCACCTCCGTTATCGCGAAGAAGGATGATTTCTCCTGCCGATAATTTTTTATAGTTGTCGAATCGACTAAACTCACAAGTTGCAGTCATGAAGAGTGGCAGTTTTACAGGGTTTTGCCAGGAGTAAATATCATCAGTCATAAGAATGTGCTCATGGGCAAGACCATTTTCATTACCATGGCCCGTGTAATTCATGATTAATGTTCCTTTGTTTATACTTTCGTTGATTTCTGTATTTACAGCAGGGTATCGTTGACCAGCCGAACTTGTTATTTGTTCAAAATCATCTAAAAATATTCTTTGAGCTCTGTATTGAGGATAATTGTTTTCAATTTGGACAGCCAGTCTGTTGGCATCTCGCATGTGAGTATTGTTATCTTCATCATCGCCGATAAAACAAATCATTGTTTGCCAATCTCCTTTTTCTGCAGAATTGTAATTTAGAATTTTGTTGACCACGATTTGAGCCTCTTCTGAAGTGTTAACAGGGAATCTTCCTATTCCAATATCGACTAGTCCTGTAGCTTCCCCTTCATCATTATCCAAAAGGCCAAAATAATCATCGGTTACAAAGGATTGAGTTGGACTTAAAGAGTTTTCCGATTGGTAAGTCAATATTTTATTCGTATTACTTTCTCGGTCTGACTTGTTATCGAAAGAACCATCTCCGAACAATAGCAAGTATTTGATCATGTCTGAATCGCCAGTTGAACGATCGTAGAACATTTTAACAAAATTTCGAATGGCTGAAACATCAGGTGTACCTGAAGAAAACTCGTTGAAAATTACATTTTGATCTACAACGGTAACATGTAAATTATCATTGTTTCGATGGTAGGTAGCAATTTGTTCGGCATGAGATAAAAATTGTTTTGCAGAAACAATCAGCATGTGGGTTTGTGGCAAGGCATGCAAATTTTGGTTTTGTAGCTTGCCAATCACTTTTGGCTCAGGAAAATTACCTTCAGGATTAAAAACAACAAACTCTTTTAAACTGTTGGTTGTTGTGTTAAAACTACCTGTGCTTCCATTTAAGCTAAGTGGAATTTGTTTTATCGCATTTTGATTGCTAACCTCCCAAACGCTTGTTGATGCCGAACAGTTTTGAATTTGAAAACGAGAAATGTTACCCGTTCCTACTGATTCAATATCTCTAAACGCCGTTTGCGAACCGTTTAGAGATAGATTGCAGCGAGCATTTACCCTTAAGTAATCTAACCAACCAATGGATGATGCAGAACTTTTTTCATATTCCAATTTAATATCAAGCTTACCATTTGTAGGTGTAAAATTGGTAAATGTTTTTTCTTCCAATCTGGCATAAGTAGCCGTATAACTGCCAGTATTAACTGCCGAAAAATTAATTGTTCCTATGTTGTTAGAACCAGAACTTAGTTTTAAACTGGTTTCTGAGGATGATCTTGCAGCGAAACGAGCTGTAACAATTGCGCTGGAAGTGTTTAATATGTTGGTGAAATTAAAGCTATAGTCGAATTCTGTTGTTACGTCGAATTCCTGTCCCAACCATAACCTGCCACTTTCTAATAAATTGGTTTCATCAATGTCGATTAATCGATAGTCATTAAAAGAATTAACTGTGTTTGTAAAATTTGATTCTGAGTTTTGCTGTTGTATGATTTGAGCACTTCCCTGATCTGAGCTCAAAAAGTAATATGCATTATTGGAGTACAAATGATTTTCATGAACAAATTCAGATTTATCTTCGTCGTACCTCCAATTTCTTGGGCCTTTGGCATAGAATAACAGGAAATCGCCATCATTAAAAGTTCCATCGCTGCCAGTGTTGAAATATACAGGAACTACAGGAAGATCATCTTTTACCAATTCCGAGTTCATTTTTGGAAGCATTCCTCCACCATAACCATAAATACGAACATTTACCGGATTCGAAATTCCCATATCAATCAATTGCTGATAGGTAATTTTATGAATGGCAGTTGTATCAACTGAGATTTTAACCCATTTTCCACTACTTAAAACAGAATTGCCAGCATAGTTTTTTACTGACTTTACACTTCTTTGTTGACTAATCTTTTTAAAACGAAGTTTAAAACTGACTAGTTTTTCGATTGTACCATTTGTTGGATTTTTTCTAATTGGAACGAATTGTACTTTTTGATATTGAATCTTTCTGATTGAAACAGGCTCAGTTTCAGGTATTATTTCTGAAGAAAAAGATTTATTTCGTAAAATTTGCTGTTCAATGGAACTTAACTGATCAAAATGCGTATCCACTAACTCAACAGAGAAAATATCTCCGTTTGAACCTGTTCTTTGTAAGTGATAAAATTCAGGTAACCAGTTGTTCGTCAGATCAAGTGATGCGCCATTGAAGGTTATGGTTCTAATGTTTTCTCCATCAGGAGATGAAATGTAAGTATCCGACCAATCTAGTTTGAAAGTATCGGAAGTTTGGGAAAAACTCACTTTTCCGATCAGTAAAATTAGAACAATTATGAGATAGCGCATTTTTAGGTTTTAAGTATCGTTATTGAAAACAGAATTAACGCAAAATAAATAAAACTTTACACATTGACGAGTAAACGGCTTATGATATCTGAAACTTGATATTTTTACTTGTAGCGAAAAATATTTTATTAAAAATGATTATGTCTTTGGAATGAAGAGAAAATCATGACTTAAATTTAGCTACAGAGAATCAGGTAGATGAGTACAGATTAGAATTTTTAGTAAAAAATGTTAAATATTTAATCGAAAAACTAAAATCATATACAATAAAATTATAGCACTTTTAGTTATATTTGTTGAGTTAAGTATTTTTGAAGATAAACTACATTCAATCTATTATGAAACTAAATTATAGCATAGTTATTGCTGTTTTTGCTGCTGGATTAATGATCTTCCCATCTTGTTCGAAGGTTAAGAATCTGGTAGGTAAAGGAGAGAAATCAAAAGCTACCGGATGGGCATACAATGATCCCGACAATGGGGGGTTTGAATATCATAGCGGTTATGAACAAGCAACTGGTCCAGGTCTTAAGTTTATACAAGGTGGTACTTTTACCATGGGTAGAACTCAGCAAGATGTAATGTACGATTGGAATAATGTTCCAAGAAGAGTAACGGTTCCATCATTCTATATCGATGAAACCGAGGTTAGTAATGTTATGTATCTTGAATACTTACACTGGACCAAGAGAGTTTACGTTTCTTATCCTGAAGTTTATAAGAAAGCCTTGCCTGATACTTTGGTATGGCGTGATGAGTTGGCCTACAACGAACCATACGTAAACAATTACCTGCGTCATCCCGCTTATGCTGAATATCCTGTTGTTGGTGTATCTTGGGAGCAAGCTGTTGACTACTGTGAGTGGCGTACCGATCGTGTAAACGAACAAATTCTAATTGATAAGGGGATTTTAAATCAGGATCCTGCACAGAGAGATGAAAATAACTTTAATACAGAAGCATATTTAGCAGGACAATACGAAGGTTCTGTAAACAAGAACTTACCAGATTTAGATCCGGATAACGAAGAAAGACAAGTTCGTTGGACTGATGGTATACTACTTCCTAAATACCGTTTACCATCGGAAGCGGAATGGGAATATGCTGCAACTGCATTGATTGGAAACTCGGAAGAGGAAAGAATTACAGATAAAAGAATTTTCCCATGGAATGGACACTGGGTGAGAAACGAGAACAAAAAAGTTCGTGGTCAGATGATGGCTAACTTTGCTCGTGGACGAGGTGACTATATGGGTACTGCTGGTGCTTTGAATGATGCTGGTGATATAACAGCTCCTGTAAATTCATTCTGGCCAAACGACTTTGGATTGTACTGTATGGCTGGTAATGTTAGCGAATGGGTTGCTGATGTTTACCGTCCAATGTCGCCGGAAGATATTGCAGAATTTAATCCATATCGTGGAAACGTATTTAAAACAAAAGTACGCGATGAAGAAGGAAATATTGCTGAGAAAGATAGTTTAGGACGTATTCGTTACAGATTACAAAAAGATGAGGAATTGGTAGGACGTGAAAACTATAAGACTGCCGATAACCGTAACTATCGTGATGGTGATGTATCTTCAAGTATTGTTTCTGATTACGAGTGGAACAATCCGGAACATCAAACACAAGGTTCAAACCGCATGTATGTTCAAGGTAGAGGACAAGATGGTAGCGACTTTAGCTCTATGGTAACTGATAACTCTAGAGTATATAAAGGTGGTTCTTGGAAAGACAGAGCTTTCTGGTTGGCTCCAAGTGCTCGTAGATTCTTGGATCAGAAAGAAGCAAGAGATGATATTGGTTTCCGTTGTGCGATGACTCGTGTAGGAAGACCAACTCAGAAATAGAGAAGTAGTTTTCGAAATAAAACAAAACCCCATTCTATAAAAGGATGGGGTTTTTTATTAATTTCGTCATTCAAATAATACCAGACAATTTCAATGGAAAATTCTAAACTATACAGCTTATTTAAACAGTATCCTATTGTTGTTACTGATACAAGAAAGATTGTTCCCAATTCGATATTCTTTGCATTGAAAGGGGCAAATTTTAACGGAAACAAGTTTGCCGAATCAGCAATTGAACAAGGATGTAAATATGCTGTGGTTGATGAAGAAGAATTTGCAGTGAATGACTCTTGTATTTTGGTGGATGATGTTTTATCAGCATTGCAGGATTTGGCCAGAGAGCATCGCAGGAGTTTAGGGATTCCGATTTTGGCCATTACTGGTACCAATGGAAAAACTACAACCAAGGAGTTGGTAAATGCAGTATTGAGTTTGAAATACAAAACATTTGCGACTCAAGGCAACTTTAACAATCATATCGGAGTGCCTTTAACATTGTTATCAATGACCGAAGAAACCGAATTTGGTGTGGTTGAGATGGGAGCAAATCATCCGGAGGAGATAAAGTTCTTGTGTGAGATAGCAGAACCAAATTTTGGAATCATTACCAATGTTGGGAAAGCACACCTGGAAGGTTTTGGTTCGTTCGAAGGGGTTAAAAAAACCAAGAAGGAGTTGTACGATTACTTGCAGGGAAGAGGTAAAGTGTTTGTGAATTGCGAGAACGATCATTTAATGGGAATGTTGAATGATCAGGAAATACATAGCTATGGCAATAGCGAGGAGGCCGATAGTAAAGCCAAGTTTTTGCAAGCTGCACCTTATTTGGTATTGGAATTAAGATCTCCGAAAATTGGTAAGCTGTACATCAAAACCAAATTGATTGGAGGGTACAATTTCGAGAATGCCTTGGCAGCCGTTACAGTTGGACGATATTTTGATATCAGGGAATCGGATATTAAGGTGGCTTTGGAGAATTACGAACCAAGTAATAACCGTTCGCAGTTAAAGAAGACCGAAAAGAATGTTTTGTTTTTGGATGCATACAATGCCAATCCAACCAGTATGGGAGTTGCGGTGAACAATTTTGCCGATTTGCCAATGAAAAACAAGTTGGTAATTTTGGGAGACATGTTGGAGCTGGGAGAAGATTCGGAAAAAGAACATCAGCAATTAATTGATTTGTTGCAGGAGAGAGCTTTGGAGAATGTGTACCTGGTGGGAGATATTTTCTCGAAGGTGAATAACGAAAATCAGTATAAAACTTTCCTTAAAGCGGATGAGGTAGCTTACATTTTGGAGAAAGAAGAAATTAAGAATCATTACATCCTGATAAAGGGATCGAGAGGGATTCAGTTAGAGAAGTTGGTTGAAAAATTGTAGAAATGGGAATAGCTTGGATTTATTTAATTGTTGCGGGATTATTTGAGGCCGTTTGGGCCATTGGATTAAAATATGCACAAGGATTCACGAAACTGTGGCCAAGTGTAATAACCATTGTTGCTATGGGCATTAGCCTGTACTTTTTAGCTTTGGCCATTAAAAATTTACCAGTTGGTACGGCCTATGCTGTTTGGACCGGGATAGGAGCTTTATCAACCGCAGTGCTGGGAATTGTTTTGTTTGGGGAGCCTGTTCATTTCTCTCGTATATTCTTTATGCTCCTTTTGCTGGTTGCCATTATTGGATTGAAGTTTACCGCTACTACCTAGATGTTTTCTGTGTTGATAGTTTGAAATGCATTTGATGAATTAGGAATCATTATTCAAGCAGAATTGATTATTGTTGATTGTTATGATCTTGTGGTGCTCTGCATCTTATTGATAATTACAATGCCAACCTATCTATAAATATTAAGCAGCGCTGCTGCTTATACCGATTTTTGCCTTTAATGTGTTTCTATTCTATTTCCGAAACATCGGGGGTGAATATGTATCGGCATTATAACAGTGCATATTTATATTTAAGATAGTATTAAAAGCAAAATAAAGTAAAAAACTAATATTGGATTGGTGTGGAACACCAGAATATTTATAGCTCAAGCTTCAATAGTAATGAACAGAGGTACAGCGTACCGTAATCTTTCCAATTATTTATCTCCCATACTTCGTATTTAGTGGCTTATGATCTGTGAAAAGAACAGGCATCCTATTTATTTGCATTGAAATATGAATGAAAAATAGTTACTGATTTATTTTTCATTTATTGAATACAACTTTTCCTGTTGTTCTGTTATTCAGTTATCTTATGTACCTGCCTGGTTGAGATACTTTTTCTTCTGAAAATAATTTGCTGGTAATGTGTTGCAATACATGCTTATAGAGTTGTTATTGTGACTTTGTATATTATTATACCCCATATGGAAAGCTTCAACCGGGCAGCGGAAAACCTCAACCGAGCGGCGGAATGTCTCAACCGAGTGGCGGAATGCCTTTGGCTAAGGCCGGAATGTTATTGGCTAAAGGCGGATTGTCTTTGGCTAAGCTCGGAAAGTGTTTGGCTAAGTACGGAATGCTATTGGCTTAGTTCGGAAAGTGTTTGACTATTGGCATTCATGCTTTAATCTCCTTCCTCTATTTTCCCCTTCCTAAAATAGCTTGGCACAAAAAGTCAAGAGTATTAAAAAATATCAGGAAATCATAACCAATTGCATAAACTACTATGCATTAAGTTGATTTTCAATCTCAGAATACCTTTTCTTCGATCTTAGAAAGTAATCGAAAATGATGCTATTGCGGTAAATTTCTTTGTGATGATTCTTGCTTACAAGAGGTAATAATTCTTTGCGTTTTCTACGGAACTGCCCAATCATGCCATAGAAAGACATGTGTGCTTTAAATACAGCTGCAAAGTTGGCAAACTCTCCACCAAGCAAGAATTTAAAAGCTGCAACTCCATCTAACACCATTCGGTAAAAGAATGTAGATATGAATTTATTGGATGGCAGGTTCTTGTACAACATCAACAGGTTGTTGCGGAAATTTAGGAACAACTTGCGCGAACTGTGGTTGGGAAGGGTTGCCCCGCCAACATGGTACACTGTTGACTTGGTATCGCAAATGATTCTGTGCCCCTGGTTTTTAATACGCCAGCACAAGTCGATTTCTTCCATGTGTGCAAAGAAATCTCCATCTAAACCACCTGTATTCTTGTAGATATCAGCTCTGATAAACAAGGCAGCACCACTGGCCCATAGTACATCAATGTTGTTATCGTACTGGGCGGTGTCTACTTCAATAGTATCAAGAATTCTGCCCCGGCAAAATGGGTATCCCAAATAATCGATAAAACCACCTGCAGCACCAGCATATTCAAAACCCGACTTGTTGTGGTAAGCTTTAATTTTTGGCTGAGCAGCAGCAATATCAGCATTGTTTTCGAACTGTTGGTAAATGGAATCTAACCAGTTTTTACTGACTTCCACATCCGAGTTCAGCAAAACAAAGTATTCATGATCGAGTTGAGCCAAGGCTCTGTTGTATCCTTCGGCAAAACCATAGTTTTTATCCAGTTGAATCAATCTGATATCAGGAAATTCCTGCTCAAGAAATGCAATGGAATTGTCGGTTGAGGCATTATCAGCCACGATTACTTCGGCCCATTCTCTTTTAGAGTGGCTTACAACCGAAGGAAGGAACTGTTTTAAAAGTTCTTTGCCATTCCAGTTTAGTATTACAATTCCAATTCTATTCATTTCTTCTTAAAAATATCTAAAAATCAGTAAGTCTAATGTTTTGTTGACTGATAACTATTTACAGATTATTGTATACTGATTACTGCTCACTGTTAACTGTCTTTTTGTGTTTCCATCGCTTGTGCGACCAAAGCCAATAAGCAGGATTCTTCTGAATGATTTCTTCTAAAATACGTGTGTGTTTCTCTGTAATTTCATTTTCTATAGCCTCTTTCGGATTGTCGAACAATGGGATAAAATCAACCTCGTAATATCCTCGTTTTACCTTTTGCATACTACAAAATACAACAGCCTGGTCTAATTTTTTGGCAATTCGTTCGGTTCCTTGCAAAATTGGTGTATCCTGATTTAAAAATTTGGTCCAGTAATGAATGCTATTTTTGTTTGGAGTTTGATCGCCAAGAAAAACAGTTACGGTAAATTCTTTTTCGCTTCTGTACCTTAGCATGGTTCTTAAAGTATCATCTTTAGGAAGCGTTTTGGCACCAAATCGTTCTCTTAATTGAATGTATAATTTATCGAAAACCTTATTGTGAAGAGGTTTGTAAATTGGAAGCAAATTAACATCTTTCCAGGCAGGAAAGGAAGTCATCCATTCCCAATTTCCATAGTGCCCAAGAATAGCCATTACACTTTTACCAGATTCGATGTATTGATTGAAAAAATCAGGTTGTAGGAACTTACATCTTTTTTTGATTTCCTTCTCGCTTATGGTCCATAGCTTAATGGTTTCGATAAAGCTATCGCAGAAATGAGAGAAGAATTCTCTTCCTATTTTTTTAATCTCCTTATCGGATTTATGGGGAAAAGCATTTTTTAAATTGGTATGAACAACCTGCTTGCGATATCCCACAACATGGTACACGATAAAGAAAATGATATCAGAGAAAATATAGAGTGCTCGCAATGGCAAATAACTCAATAGTTTTATAAAACCATATGCGATATAGGAAAAAAACTTAGTCATGTTTATCAAATCAATAAAAAAGAGAGTTATTTGAGCATGTACTTTTGCACCACCGATTTGAATTCTTCCTGAACCAAACCGTTTGATGCGATAATTTCTTTTCCGAAGATATAATCATTGCCTCCTTTAAAGTCGCAAACTGCTCCGCCAGCTTGCTTTACCAGGAAGGATCCAGCTGCAACATCCCAGGCCTGAAGACTATATTCGTAAAAAGCTTCGAATCTGCCGCAGGCAACATAGGCCAAATCGGTAGCCGCAGAACCCGGACGACGAACGCCATGAGAATTCAGGATGAAATACTCTAGGGTTGCCATAAAGTTCTTAAGCAAATCGTAATCGTAGTAAGGAAAACCTGTAGCAATTAAAGATGCATCAACCGTTTTTGCCTTGGAAACATGAATTGAATTGCCATTTAAGAACGCACCATCGGCACCTTTCCACGAGTAAAAGCATTCGTCAAGACTGATTTCGTAAACCACGCCCAAAACAATATCATCATTTTCCTGCAAGGCAATGCTTACAGAAAAAGGAGAGAAACCATGAATGTAGTTGGTTGTTCCGTCAAGCGGATCGATGATCCAATTGTAACGATCGGCACGATAGGTTTCCGTTCCTTCCTCGGCAATAAAACCGGCTTCAGGAAGAATCTTCTTCAATTCGGTAACAATTAACTCTTCCGATGTTTTGTCAACATAGGTAACAAAATCGTGCATGCCTTTGGTTTCAACAACATCTGCTTTAATTTTATTTTGCTGTTCTTTAATAAAAGCACCAGCTTTTTTAGCAATTTCGTTGGTTTTCAGACATAAATCTTCCAATTGGTTCATGACAAATGCGATTGGTAGTGATTTAAAATTGATAATTTACTTCAAAGCTAATATCATTTATCCAGATATTCGAATCAAGACTTAAAATCTTTGTAGTGGAACATGTGATAGTGCCTAAAATACTTAAAGTTGATATTGCCAGGTGCTTTACAATTAAAAGACGGATTATTACAACTTTAAATACTATTAACTTTAAGTACTTTCAACTTTTAATTCCTATTAAATAATCGGTCTAAAACTGAACTCTGCCTCATTTAACAATTCAGCCTCAACATGAGCTTTTTCGTTAATGTTTACAAGCTGAACTTTTGCCAACTGATTACCCAGGTTTTGATTGTAAGGAATTTCAACTTTAATGTAATTTTCGGTGAATCCGTACATTTTACCATTGTCGTTGTATCCTTCAAACAATACTTCAAGTTCCTCGTTCAGGTGTTCCTGATAAAAAGCTCTTAGTTTTTTATCCGATAAGATTTGGAACATTTTAGCACGACGCTTTCTCTCCTCAACAGGTACCGATTCTTTAATTTCAAGCGCCTTTGTACCTTGTCTTTCCGAGTAAGGGAACACATGAAGCTGACTAATTGGCAATTCGTTGATGAAATGATAGGCATCGTTGAAATCTTCTTCGCTTTCTCCACGGCTACCAGCAATCACATCAACACCAATAAAAGCATCGGGTAGCAAAGATTTGATTTTCCCGATACGTTGAGCGAACAATTCTCTGTCGTATCTTCTCTTCATCAACTTCAGAACTTTGTTCGATCCTGCTTGCAATGGAATATGGAAATGGTTTACAAATTTCTTCGAACCGGCAACGAAATCAATAATGTCATTGCTCAACAAGTTCGGCTCTATGGATGAAATTCTGAAGCGCTCAATGCCTTCCACTTTTTCCAATTCTTTAATCAGATCCAAGAATGTCTCATTGGTACTTTTACCAAAATCACCAATGTTAACCCCTGTAAGGATAATTTCTTTAGCACCTTCGGCAGCAACTTTTTCGGCTTGTTTTACCGTATCGGCAATACTGTTGTTTCTACTTCGTCCTCTTGCATAAGGAATGGTACAATAGGTACAAAAATAATTGCAACCATCCTGAATTTTAAGGAAACATCTGGTTCTGTCTCCCATCGAGTAGGATGAGTGAAAATCTTTAACCGATTCCACCTCGCAAGGCTGTAGGTCACCCGTTCCTTTTTTCTCAAGGTGGTCGATGTACTTATGGATATTGAATTTTTCGTTTGCACCTAAAACCAAATCAACACCTGGAATTTCGAGAATTTCCTTTGGTTTTAATTGAGCGTAACAACCAATAACCGCAACAAATGCATTCGGATTGGTTTTAATTACTTTCTTAATGGCTTGTCGACATTTTTTATCGGCCTGATCGGTTACCGAACAAGTATTGATTACGTAGATATCAGCTTTTTCTGTCATCTTCACCGTTTCGAAGCCCATATCCTTAAATGATCTACCTATGGTTGAAGTTTCTGAAAAATTCAATTTGCATCCTAATGTATAAAATGCAACAGTTTTACCTTGCAACATATTCTTTCCCTCTGCTGATTATTAAATTATTGCGATAAAAAAAGAACTGAATCAATTTTAAATTGAATCAGTCCTAGTTTATACAAATAAAATAGTTTGCAAATTTATAAAAAGAATCAGCTTAATACAATTCCTAACTTATTAGAAGTCTATTGGACTTATATTCTTTGTAAAGCTGATGAACAATACCATCGGAAACACCAATTTTAGGTACATGAATTGTTTCGGCTTTTGCCCATTCCATTACGCTTAAGAAAATTGTTGCAGCAGGAATAATTACATCAGCCCTGTCGGGATTCATATTGTAATTAATCATTAACTCTTCGTGCGAGTATTGTTTTAAATCGTAGAATATACTTTTCAACTCCTTATAGCTGATATGCTTCTCTTTTCTCGGCGTAGCAAGTTTTACCAAGCGGTTGATGTTACCTCCGGAACCAATAATCTCGATATTTTCGCAGTTAGGGCAAATGTCTAACAGGCATTCTTTAATTCGGATAAACTCACCTTTCGGTACGCAGTCTTTCAATATTTTAATGGTTCCAACATTAAAGGAAGCCGAGAAGGTGCAAATGCCTTTCGAGAACAAAGTGATTTCGGTACTACCACCACCAACATCAACGTACAAATAGTCTTTATCTGGCTCTAAAGTATCGGCAATTTTATTGTCGAAGATGATACTGGCTTCTTCCTTACCATCAATTATATCAATTTTAATATCTGATTCGTCTTCAATTCGTTTAATGATTTCGGGTCCGTTAGCAGCTTCACGCATGGCCGAAGTAGCACATGCACGATAGTTAACCACTTCGTGAACTTCCATTAAATGACGAAAGGCTTTCATCGATTTAATCAATTTTTCACCTTTTATGGGAGAAATAAATTTATCAATGAAAGTATCGGTTCCCAATCGAATTGGAACCCTGATTAATGATGACTTTTTAAAATGCGTATTCCCGCCTTCCTCAAACACATTCATAAACAGTAATCGGATGGCATTTGATCCGATGTCTATGGCGGCAAATTTCATTATTTTCATACGCGGTGGATTTGATTTTAATTTTGGTTACAAGCTTCAAATCATTTCATACTTTCTCTAATCAATTTAAAAGAAAATTTGCAGTAATGCAACTGGTATATTTACAGTAAGTTACTTGCTAGTTCAGCCAAGTGACTTCTTTCTCCTTTTAGTAAGTTCACATGAGCAAAAATATCCTGACCTTTCATTCTATCAGATAAGTATGCCAAGCCGTTTGATTTCTTATCCAAATAAGGTGAATCAATTTGCTCAATATCTCCCGTGAAAATCATTTTGGTTCCTTCGCCAGCCCTGGTAATTATTGTTTTTATTTCATGCGGAGTAAGGTTTTGTGCTTCGTCAACAATGAAATAAGTATTTGACAAACTTCTGCCTCGAATGTAGGCCAATGGTGTAATTTGTAACTTTTCTTCTTTTAGTAGTTCATCAATTTTAAGATATTCCTTACTGTGAAGGTTAAACTTGTGTTTGATTACATTTAAGTTGTCAAATAACGGTTGCATGTAAGGACCAATTTTTTCCTTTGCATCGCCAGGAAGATATCCTAGATCTTTATTTGCCAGAGCAACAATTGGTCTTGCCAAAAATACCTGATCGTACATATCGTATTGGGCAAGAGCAGAGGCTAAGGCCAAAAGAGTTTTACCGGTACCTGCTTTACCAGTTAAGGCCACCAAGGAAATTTTAGGATCTAATAGCGCATGCATTGAAAAGGTTTGTTCTGCGTTTCTCGGATAAATACCATAAGCATTAGGCTTTTCAACACGAGTTACTAATCTTTCTACAGGATCATAATGTGCCAATACACTTGAAGAATTTCCTTTCAAAATAAAGTACTCATGACCTGATTTAAGCAAATCAATTCCAAATTCTTCTTCAGGAATACCTTCATGACTTTTGTATAGAGATGAAATTTTCTCATCATCAAAATTATCAAGAGTCGTGATACCAAGACTGATTACATCATCTAAATCCTGAACCTGGTCGTTTTTGTAATCTTCAGCAAGAACTCCCAACGATTTGGCTTTCATTCTAAGGTTAATGTCCTTGGTAACCAGAATTACTTTTTTGCGCTTGTACTGTTTAAAAATGTGTTCAGCTATTGCAAGGATTCTGTGATCTGGAATATTTTCATGAAAGGAGGCTTTCATTGTAGGAGAGAATTCCTTACCTGTTTCAATATAAAGAGTTCCTAGGCCTTTGCCAAGCTTAGCTCCATCTTTAAAAAGGTTATCGCCCGAAATTCTGTCAAGTTCTCGTGTGAATTCTCTGGCATGAAAATTTATCTGATCATTCCCTTTTTTAAATTTATCCAACTCTTCGAGAACAGTAATTGGAATAACAACATCGTTCTCTTCAAAATTATAAATTGAATTAAAGTCGTGTAGGATTACGTTTGTATCCAAAACGAAAATTTTTTTGAGTTTTGCCATATTGGGTGTTGTTAGAGGTTAATATCGACCATTAGATGTAGTCGATTTACAATTGCGATTTAAAAACTGTGTCAACTTAAATTGGTTAGACTTCGGTTTCTGATTATAAATCAGTGTGTAAGGTTTTTCTCTTTTGAATTATTCAAATATTACAGTCTTTAATACTTTTAATTTAGCAAAAAATATAGGAAAATCACGCTATGAAATATTTTTTTAAGAATTTTTACTCTTCTTTGCAAAGGATTTAAAATCAGTAAAGATTTTTAAAATGACTTATCAGGAAACACTAGACTATATGTTTACTCAGCTGCCTATGTACCAACGTACAGGGAAAGCTGCTTACAAAGCCAATCTCGATAATACATTGGCTTTGGATGCCTACTTTAATCATCCACATAAAAAATTTAAGACTGTTCATGTTGCAGGAACAAATGGAAAAGGATCAGTATCTCATTCTATTGCATCGGTATTGCAAAAGTCAGGTTTAAAGGTTGGTTTGTATACATCACCACACTTGCGTGATTTTAGAGAGAGAATCAAGATTAATGGACAGATGATTTCTGAATCGGCAGTAGTTGATTTTATTGCAAGTCACAAGGCTAAATTCGAGGAGATAAAACCATCATTTTTTGAAATGACGGTTGCCTTGGCCTTTGAATATTTTGCGATAGAGAAGGTTGATATTGCTGTAATTGAAGTTGGGTTAGGAGGAAGGTTGGACTCGACCAATATTATTTCTCCTTTGGTTTCGGTAATTACCAATATTAGTAAGGATCATACCAACCTTTTAGGAAATGATATTTGTGATATTGCAAAAGAAAAGGCTGGTATTATTAAAGCTGGTGTTCCTGTAGTAATAGGAGAAAGGCAAGAATTTATTGAAGATGTTTTTAAAGGTATTGCACATGAAAGAGAATCGAATATTCTTTTTGCTGAGGATATTTATGAGTTTAGAGACTCTAAAATTACAGCCGGTAAACAAGAGTTAAGTTTCTTTTCGGTGAATCAGGAAGAAGAGGTTCTGATTGAATGTGATTTGTTGGGAAAGTACCAGCAGAAAAATATCAGAACTGCCATTTGTGCATTGGAGCAACTAAAAAGTAAAGGTCTTTGTATATCAGAAGAGAACATCCATTCCGGGCTTTCCCAAATAGTTAAGGAAACGGGATTATTGGGACGTTGGCAAATTTTGCAGGAAAATCCAAAGGTAATTTGTGATACAGGTCATAATGTAGCAGGAATTAAAGAAATAATTGAGCAAATTGGCATGATTGATTACAGAAAACTGAATGTTGTTTTTGGTATGGTTGATGATAAAAATACCGATGAAGTATTAAGCTTAATGCCTAAAGAAGCCCATTATTATTTTACTCGAGCCAGTATTCCAAGAGCATTAAATGAGATGAAACTTCAGGAACTTGCAAATGCTTATGATTTAAGGGGAGAAACCTACTCAACTGTAGCTGAGGCATTGAATGCTGCGAAATCAGATTCAGAAAAAGAAGACTTGATTTTTGTTGGAGGTAGCACATTTGTTGTAGCTGAGGTGGTGTAAACAAAAACAAAAAAAATATTGCATCGTAAAAATTTCTGTTTATATTTGCATCCGCAGAGGGCGATTAGCTCAGTTGGTTCAGAGCACTTGGTTTACACCCAAGGGGTCATAAGTTCGAATCTTATATCGCCCACTTTTTATTTGTTTAGTTGTAATAACTAACAACTTATCCCCAGCGCCAAAAAAACATTTTTTTAGTAATACGTAAAAAAATCAATAAAGAAATTTTTCTTTAATAAAAACTTCTTTATTTTTGTCTTGATTTTGGTATAAGAAATTTTCTATGGTTCAATATTCTAAAAAAATTCAGGCGGTTCCAGAGCCAACTATTAGACGTATGCCTTCATATTTAGCATTTGCTGAAGGTTTGTTGCGTAAAGGTCAGCAGTTTGTGTCATCAACTCAAATTGCAAATTACATGAATATAGACCCTACGCAGGTCACAAAAGATTTATCGTACACTACAATAGTCGGCAAAACCAGGGTTGGATACGAGGTAAAAGCCATTGTAGATGTTTTATCGGAATTTCTTGGTTTTTCGGTGATGGATAATGCATTCCTTGTTGGTGCAGGTTCGTTGGGATCAGCTTTGCTACACGATAGTGGATTAAATCATTTTGGATTAAAGATAGAAGCTGCTTTTGATATAAACCCATCTACAATAGGTCGAAAGATTAATGATGTTGAGGTTTTTCATATCGATCAATTTAGAGATTTAGCACAGGAATTGAATGTGATTATGGGGATTATAACCGTTCCTGCTGAAAATGCTCAAACTGTAGCCGATTTGATGGTAGCGTGGGGAATTAAGGCAATTTGGAACTTTACTCCTGCAAGAATTAAGGTGCCTGAAGATATCATTGTTCAGAATACAACTCTGTATTCGAACCTGGCAATTATTTTTAACAAACTGCACCAGGAAAGAAGAGAAGAATAAGTATTTGCGATATACTAAAAAAGGGTTTTGATGATATTCAAAACCCTTTTTTATTTATTTGATGTCAAATTCCCTTTTTAGGCATTCTCCAAAATACGGAAAGCGTGATCTAAAATTGTAGTATCATCGAGTTCAACAATTCCTCCATCAGGGCCTTGTTCAACATGGATTCCAGTACTTTTACCTTCATCAAAATTTGTTCCACCAAAATAATTTCTAACTGTTTCTACGTTTAATTGTAAATCTTCCGCAATCCTTTGCATGCTACCATCTGGCAAACGATCCTTAATTTGTCTTAGCTCATTAAATGTGATTGTCTTAGTCATATGCTGTATATTTTATTAAGGGTTAGAAATATATTTGCCCTTTAAATTTAATGAAAGAATTTCTTAAATTAAAATTATTAGAATGTTAATTCTTACAGCATTAATTAAAAAGTTAAGGTAAAACTGGTTCGTTCATCAGGTACAGAATGGGCTGTAATGGTTCCTCCATGGAGGCGTAAGATTTGTTTTGAAAGACTCAATCCAATTCCTGATCCTTTAGGTTTTGTTGTAAAGAATGGAATAAATACTTTGTCCAAAACTTCTTTAATAATTCCTTGTCCATTGTCATTAACCTGAATTGAGATTCTGCCTCGCGTATTCATATAGGCCTTTAATTCAATTTTAGGATTCTTGGTATGTTCTACTGCATGAATCGAGTTTTTAATCAAGTTGATCAATACTTGTTCAATTAATTGCTCATCGGCCGAAAGTTCTATTGATTCGGGGTTAATACTAATTTCACATTCAATTCCATTTCGCTTGATTTCTTCCTCCATTAATCGATGAATGTTATCGAATAACTTTTGAACCTGGAAAATGCTAAAGTTAGGCTTAGGAATTTTTGTAAGATTACGATAGGTATCTACAAAGTGAAGAAGTCCTGAACTTCTCTTGTGAATGGTCTCTAAGGCCATTTTTACTTCGTTCAGTGTTTCCAAATCCTGCTCTTCGAAACGATTGGTATTGTTTTCACCAAAATCATCAAGAATGGTGGTTAGCGTTGTAGATAAAGATGAAATCGGAGTAATGGAATTCATGATCTCATGTGTCAGTACACGAATTAGTTTTTGCCAGGATTCTATCTCTTGTTCTTCCAATTCGTACTGAATATTCTTTATAGAAACCAATATCACCTGACGATTGTTGATTTTAAACTCGGTGGCATAAACCGCCAACTGTAAAATATCATCGTTATCATTCACCTTTATTAAGGTGTTCTCGCCATGTTTTAAGCTTAGTAAGGAATCAACCAAATCGGGGCTAAATGATTTTAAATCCTGAATCATTTTAAGATTACTAATTTGGAACAGTTTTTTAGATGCATTGTTAATCATCTCGACTTTTCCATCGCGATGAAAAGCGATTAAACTGATACCAATGTGCTGAATAACGGTTTGCAAGTAAAAGTAGTGTTCCTCTTTTTCAGCCCTGATTTTTTGAAAATCAGTTATTACTGCGTTAAATGATTCTTGTAATTTATCAAATGAACTGCCCAATCCTTGAACTTGAAAATTTCTGGTAAAATCCGAATATCGAATAGATTCCAGGAAATTTTTAAGCAAACGATTTGTTTTCTCAACATACCTAATTATCTCGTAAACCTGATAAATTATGGCAATAAAAGTCAGGCTCGCTGTAAAGTATAAACTTTTTTGGGCGACTAGATAAAATAACAGGAATATCGTTGCTGATAGAACGATAATTCTGATAATAAAGTTAATTCGAAAGCTTTTATAAACCATATTTTTCTAATCTTCGGTATAGAGAGGTTCTTGTTAATCCAAGTTCGCCTGCTGCTTTAGATATGTTTCCTTTATTTGTTTTTAAAACCTTTTGGATGATATTTTTTTCTACCTCTTCGAGATTGTAGGAATCAAATTCAACATCATCTTGCAAGCTTCTGTCCATACTGATTTGAAAATCTGATGGTTCAAGGTTTTTATCGTCAGCCATAATAACCGCTCTTTCCATTTGGTGTTGCAGCTCACGAACATTACCTGGCCAGCCATAATCATATAGTTTATTGATACAAGCTTTAGATAAAGGACTTATTCTCTTCTTGTACTTCTTCGAATAAATTTCAAGGAAATGATTTGCCAACAAAGGAATATCCTCATATCGCTCACGTAGTGGAGGAAGATCAATTTCTACAGTATTTATTCTATATAGTAAATCTTGACGATACTTCTCTTCAGATGCCATTTGTTTTAAAGGCATGTTGGTAGCACAAATTAAACGAATATCAATTGGAATTGGTTTGTTCGATCCAACTCTAATTACCTCTCTTCTTTCTAAAACCGTAAGAAGTTTAGCTTGCATAGGCAAACTTAAGTTGCCAATCTCATCAAGGAAGAGTGTACCTCCCGAAGCAATTTCAAATCTTCCAGGTCTATCAGCTCTGGCATCAGTAAAAGCACCTTTAACATGACCGAAAAGTTCGCTTTCAAACAAGTTTTCATTAATTGATCCTAGATCCACACTAACGAATACTTCATCTTTTCGACTCGAGTTTCTGTGAAGAGCTCTTGCAACCAATTCTTTTCCAGTTCCATTTTCACCCAAAATCAATACATTGGCATCGGTTTTTGAAACTTTAGTAATGGTTTGGAATACCTGTTGCATTTCAGGAGATGTACCAATGAAATCGTTAAATGGCTGATCGAGAACAGCATTTAATTCTTTTTGTTTGGTTTTTAGTTCGCTTACCTCCTCTTTTGATTTGCGCAATTTAATGGCTGAAGATATAGTAGCTAGTAATTTTTCATTTTGCCAAGGTTTAAGAATAAAATCAGTAGCACCGGCTTTTATTGCTTTTACTGATTTTTCAATATCTCCGTATGCAGTAATGAATAAGACTACTGCTCTTGGGTCGATTTCAAGTATTTTGTTTAGCCAATGATAACCTTCCTGACCACTAATTGCATCTTTTGTGAAGTTCATGTCTAAAAGAATAACATCGTATTCTTCTTGCTTCATAAGTTTAGGGATCATTTCAGGATCGGATTCAGTATGTATGAGTTCTACATGCTGCTTTAAAAGTAGTTTAAGTGAAAACAATATATCCTCATTGTCGTCAATGGCCAATATTTTTCCGCTTTTTTGCACTGTCATAATATCTATTAATTTGTGGGTTCAATTTATTTTGTTTAAATCTGGACTCAAGTTATTACTAAAATTTCAGAAATAAAAAAATGATGTACGTAATCGAACAGTTTGTGTATTAATTTCGTTCAAACTTTGGACATGATTTGGGTGGTAATTTAGTTTAAGTTATTGTGATTCAATATTAAGTTGTGTTTGGCATGAAAGTGGTTATTATTAGGGCGTGTTTGAAAAAGGTATATAACAAGTCAAAAAAATATGGATAGAATTATTGAGAAGAAGCCATGGTATCTTCGTAAGAAAAATTGGTACTTGGCTGTCGGCGTAATTGCCATAGTTATTCTCTACTCAGCGTTTCTAGGAACATCAGGATTAAGTTATAGAGTAGATGAAGAAACACTTTCGATTGCGGATGTAAAAAATGATTATTTTCAGGAGTACATTTCTAGAACCGGAACGGTTAATCCGATAACGACGGTTTACCTGGATGCTATTGAAGGTGGTCGGGTAGAAGAGATTTTACTGGAAGAAGGAAGTATGGTGCAAAAAGGTGATATTATTCTTCGTTTGAGTAATTCGGAATTAAATTTACAAATTCTGAATTCGGAAGCAGCTTTTACTGAGCAGGTAAATAGGTTAAGAGATACTCGCCTGAGTATGGAGCAAGACCGACTAAATATTAAGCGCAATTTGTTAGATATTGATTTGAATTTAGCAAAGAGCAAACGGCAATATACTCGTAACAAAACATTTTTCGAGAAAGATTTAATTGCACAAGAAGAGTTTGAGTCATCACGAGATGATTATTTTTATCACAAAAAGGTAAGAGATTTACTATTGGAGCGTCAAAAAACTGATTCACTTTCCAGGACAATTCAAATTGAAAGGTTGGAAGCGAACCTTCAAAAGATGGAAGATAATTTGGATTTGGTTCGAGAAAAGTTACAAAATTTGAATGTGAAAGCACCTGTTAGTGGTCAGTTGGGAGCATTAAATGCAGAGCTTGGAGAGTCAAAATCAAAAGGGCAGAGGCTTGGTCAGGTAAATGTGCTTGATAATTACAAGATCAACGCTATGGTGGATGAACTTTATATTGCCAGATTAAATAAAGGATTAAATGCTAGTTTTAAATTTAATGGACAAGAATATCAATTGATCGTATCGAAAGTATATCCTGAGGTTAGAAATGGACAATTTGAAATTGATTTAAAATTTGCTAGCGAATTGCCTGGTGGAATTAGAACTGGTCAAACTTTCAGAACGAAAATAGAGTTGGGAGAACCAAGAGAGGCGCTTTTGATTCCAAGAGGAGGATTTTTCCAAAGTACTGGTGGGCAATGGATATTTGTTGTAGATCCATCGGGTGAATATGCAGTGAGAAGAGAGATTAAGTTAGGAAATCAGAATCCAAAATATTATGAAGTTTTAGTAGGATTGAAACCAGGAGAAAAAGTAATAACAAATAGTTATGAGCTTTACGGTGAATCTGAGAAATTACTTTTAAAGTAAGCTAATGATTAAAATTTTACTCAATACTGTTATTCGCAATTTGTACAAGCAAAAAGTATATTCTATAGTTAATATTTTAGGATTGGCTACAGGAGTTACTTGTACACTTTTGATATTGATTTGGGTAAATTATGAGCTTAGTTTTGACACCTATCATAAGGATATTGAAAGGGTTTATACGGTTTTTGAAAATCAGAAATATGCCGATGGTGATGTTTTTTCAGTGTATTCAACTCCAAGCCCTCTTGCAGCATCATTAAAGAAAGAATATTCTGAGGTTGAATATGCTTCGAGATTGGTAAGTACATGGGGGCAACTGGTTTTATCTGCCAATGGGAAAACATTTGTCGAAAAAGGAGGGAAAATAGTTGATCCTGACTTCTTTAAAATATTTTCCATACCTGTTTTGTATGGTGATTACATTAGTCCTTTGTCAAATGAAAATACAATTGTTTTAAGTCGAAAATTATCTGAAAAGCTTTTTGGGGATATTGATCCCATTGGATTAAGTATTGAGATTAATTCAAACTATCAGTTTGTCGTAGGTGCAGTGGTTGAAAATGCACCAGAAAATTCTTCTATACATTACGATTTCTTTCTTCCATTCAAATTTTTTAAAGAATACTGGGAGTATGATTTAAGTGATTGGGAAGCAAACTCATTTCATACATTCGTAAAGTTAAAGGACGGAGTCAATGGTAAATATTTGACCGATAATATAAGATATCATGTTCGTCAGAGAGTTCCCTATTCAAATGTAGAACTGGATTTGCAGTCATTTGAAAAATATCATTTGTATTCAATTAGTGAAAACAAATCAGGGCCAATTTGGTATGTTCAGGTATTCTTGTTGGTTGCAGTATTAATACTGTTGATTGCTTGCTTTAATTATATGAATTTGGCTACAGCTCGATCCGAACGAAGAGCCAGGGAAGTTGCAATTCGAAAAGTTGTTGGAGCCCAAAGGCGTGGATTGGTCGGACTATTTTTAACTGAGTCGATAGTTTTCACAACCATTGCTCTAGGATTGGGTATTGTATTTGTTGAGTTATTACTACCTGTTTTTAGTGATCTTACCAATAGAACATTAACATTAAACCCTGGTAATCTGAAGTTTTTAATCGCAGTGGTTTTGATTGTTCTTAGTACAGGAGTTTTATCGGGTAGTTATCCAGCCCTTTTTCTTTCATCTTTTTTACCAATTCAGGTAATAAGGGGCGTGTTTAGGCAAGATTCAGCCATGCTGAGAAAAGTGTTGGTAATTATTCAATTTACCATGTCAATTGCACTGTTTATATGCACATGCGTAATATATAAACAATTGAATTTTTTAAAAGATTCAGATGTTGGTTACAACAAGGACAATATTGTGTATGTTGAAATGCTCGATGACTTTTATGAAGAATATTCGGAGCTGAAAGGTGAATTATTAAAAATTCCGGGAGTTCACTGGGTGACAGCTGCCAACCAAATGCCAGTTAATTTTTTAAACTCAACATGGGATGTGAATTGGCCTAATAAATTAGAAGATTCAGAGGATGTGTTATTTCAGTTATCCTTTGTGGATTTTGATTTTATAGAAACCTTTGAGATGGATGTAATACATGGGCGAGGCTTTTCCAAACAGTTTGGAGAAGATACTTTAAAATTCATCATAAACGAGTCTGCTGCGGAAAAGATGGGGATGGTTTATACCATAGGCGAGAAAATAAGTCTATGGAATTATACCGGAGAGGTAATTGGAATCGTAAAGGATTTCAATTTTAATAGTTTGCAGGTTGGAGTTGATCCATTATTAATGATGAGGAACCCAAGTGCATTTAAATACATAGGAATTAGAGTTGGTGAAGATAAAGATCCAATTATCAACAAAATAAGAAAAGTTTGGAATAAGAAGTTTTCGCATATTCCATTCAACTATAGATTATTAGAAGAAGATTTTGATTATTTCTACCAGGCAGAATCAAGAATGGGAAAATTGTTTGCCTCATTTACGGCAATTGCATTTATCATTTCCTGTCTTGGATTATTTGGTCTAGTTTCGTTTATAACTGAAAATAAGGCCAGAGAAGTAGCATTACGAAAAGTATTTGGAGCTAATGTTAACAATGTATTTCAGTTGTTGTATAAAGAAATTTTGAAATGGATTGTCTTATCAATTGCCATTGCATGGGTTTTATCATTTTTTGCAATGGAATGGTGGCTAAATGGGTTTGCCTATAGAATTGAAATGGGTGTTGGAATATTTATTCTGGCAGCAGTATTATCTCTTCTTATTGCACTTTTAACTATTTACAGACAGATAGCACGTTTGGTTACAATTGCTCCTGCACATGTTTTGAAATACGAATAAATTATAAATAAAAAGGCTATGATTAAAACTAAAAATTTAATAAAAATTTTCCGAACAGATGAGGTGGAAACCACAGCTCTTAATAATGTGAATTTAGAGATTAGTGAAGGTGAATTTGTTGCCATTATGGGACCTTCAGGATGTGGGAAATCTACATTGTTAAATATTATTGGATTGCTGGATAATCCAAGTGAAGGAGAATTGCATTTTAATGGATATCAGGTTGAAAATTATACGGAACGTCAAAGAACTAACCTGAGAAAGGAAAATATTGGTTTTGTATTTCAAAGCTTTAACTTGATTGATGAGTTAACTGTATTTGAAAATGTAGAATTGCCTTTGCTTTATATGAAAGTGTCAGGTTCCGAAAGAAAAAGACGGGTGAATGAAGCTTTGGAAAGAATGAATATCGCACACAGAGCAAAACATTTTCCTCAGCAGTTGTCTGGAGGTCAGCAACAAAGAGTAGCAATTGCGCGTGCAGTGATTTCGAATCCTAAATTAATACTCGCCGATGAGCCAACTGGTAATTTGGATTCAGCTAATGGAGAAGAGGTTATGAATCTGCTAACGCAACTAAACGAAGAAGGAACTACCATTATCATGGTTACTCACTCACCATCAGATGCAGATCGAAGTCATAGAATTATTCAATTGTTTGATGGTCATGTAGTGACAGAAAATATGAGACAAAAATTATAAGACCCAAAAAACATAAACCCCACATCTGCTTGTTTCAGTAATAGAATTGCTATGTTTAAAAATTTCTTAATTACCATTATTCGAAATTTTAATCGAAATAAGTTTTATACAATCCTAAATGTGGTTGGATTGTCAGTGGGATTGATATGTGCAATTCTTATTGTACTATTTATACAGGAGGAATTATCCTACGATAAGTACAATGTGAACCACAAGAGAATTGTAAGATTAGCATCTGACTTTACCCTTAACGGCAAGCGTGATAGAGTTGCCACGTCACCAATGCCATTTGGGCCAACTTTCAAGCAAGAATTTCCTGAGGTGGAGGAGTATGTTAGGATTCAAGGATCTGGTAGGCAGCAATTCAGATACGAGGACAAGGAATTTTATGAAGAAAGGATTTCGTATGTTGACTCAAGTGTTTTTAAGGTTTTTAGCTATAATTTAATTCAGGGTGATCCTGATAAGGCCCTTACTGAACCATATACTATCGTTTTAAATGAAACTTTGGCAAAAAAGTATTTTGGCGATGAGGATCCGATAGGAAAAGTTTTAATTGTTGGGGAAAATAGGTCATTTACCGTTACGGGTGTAATGAAAGATATTCCTCGAAATAGTCATTTCAATTTTCGTGGGTTTTATTCCATGAAAACTATTGAATCTATACGAGGATCAGAGGAATTCAATAGTACCGAACCTATAACATTTTGGAGTTTTAGCAACTACACTTTCTTATTGTTGAAAGAGAACACAAATATAGATGCACTGCAATCTAAGTTTCCTTTGTATTACAATAAGTATATGAAATCTCTGGGAGATCAGTTGGGTGTAGAATATCATCTAATTGTTCAAAAACTTGCCGATATTCACTTGAAGTCAGATCTTCAATGGGATGCACCTACAGGAAATATTAAGTACATTTTTATATTATCAGCCATAGCCTTTTTTATTTTGTCAATTGCTGGAATTAATTATATGAATATGGCAACAGCTCGTTCATCAAAACGAGCAAGAGAAGTTGGTGTCAGAAAAGTTGTGGGTGCTCATCGCGATACTTTAATTCGACAGTTTTTAATGGAGAGTTTATCGCTAACAATTCTGGCATTGATGATTGCGTTAATTGTTGTTGAGTTAATATTGCCACTTTTTAATTTCTTGGTGGATAAAGACTTATCGCTTTCGGTTCGGGAAACTCCTGAAATATTAGTGTTTAGTATTGTATTGGCCTTAGTGTTGGGAATCGTTTCAGGTAGTTATCCTGCTTTTTACCTTTCATCTTTTCGTCCGGCTACGATATTAAAAGGTTCTACCATAAAAGGAAAAGCCGGAGGACTACTTCGAAAGCTTTTGGTTATTTCACAGTTTTCAGTTTCAGCCATAATGATAAGTGGAACTATAGTTGTTGGAGTGCAGCTAAACTATATGAATAATAAAGATATGGGGTTTAGCAAAGAGGATGTATTGGTTAGTATTGTTAGAGATTCACTAATGCGAACCAAGATTGAGCCTTTAAAGGATGAATTGCGGAAAAGTCCAAATATAAACTCGGTAGCAACTTCAAATACGCTCATAGGATTTGATGGTTCAAAAACTGTGCATTTGTATGAGGGAGAAGAAGGAATGGAGCAATATGCACTTAATTTTAGTGTGATTGATTTCGATTACCTGGATATGATGCAAATGAAGATCATGCAAGGTAGGAAATTTAGCAGGAAAATTGCTTCAGATACCAGTAGTGCATTTATTGTAAATCAATCGGCGGCAAGAAAGTTTAATTGGGACGAAAAAGCAGTAGGTAAAAAATTACAATTGGGTGTTGAATTGGAAGGTGAAGAAGATGATGATGGTATAATGAAAGGAGAGGTAGTTGGTGTAGTTGCTGACTTTCACTATCGACCTTTGCGTGAAAATATAGAGCCAATCAATTTTTTGGTAAGTGAAAATCCTCGTCATCGAAGAGTTTTGTATATAAAGCTAAATCAGGAGAATAGAGAGGAGAGCATAAAATATATTGAAAGCGTTTGGAATAAATTTAGTCCTAAGATGGCCTTTAATTATTTCTTTTTGGATGATAGATTAAGAGAAAATTATGACTCTGAAGTTAGATTAACCTGGATATTTTCCATCTTTTCGTTGTTGAGCATTTTAATTGCATCGCTTGGATTGTTTGGTCTGTCTTCGTTTATGGCGGAGCAAAGAACCAAAGAACTTGGTATTCGAAAAGTGCTGGGAGCCTCCGTAAAACAATTGGTCAATCTTTTAACCAGGGAGTTTGTGCGCTTAATCCTTATTGCAAATGTTCTTGCCATTCCGATTACATATTGGGCCATGAATTCTTGGCTAAATGATTTTTCATATCGCATACAAATTAGTTGGTGGATATTTCTTCTTACACTAATTGTATCGCTGGTGATCGGTGTATTTACTGTTTCGTGGCAATCGTACAGAGCTGCTTCTGCCGATCCGGTAAATGCAATTAAATATGAATAATTATAATTAACCTAAAACCTAATAAGATGAGAGAAATATGTGTGCCAATTCCATTTACCGATGATGAACAGGTAGCCGAAGTTGAAGTAAAATTTGCTAATCGAAAAATAAGTGTTCAATACCGACTAGAATCTTTTGTTTGGGATGTAAGTGAAGACCCGGATTTTAATCCCGAAGATGGTATAGCAGAGGATTTGATGAAAATCTATAAGCTTAAAAAAATAATAGCCGATTACGATTCTTCATGGGAGTTGATACAGATATTTACACCTGCCGAAAATTCAAAATACATACAGGTTCTGTTCCGAAAAAAATAAATTTACTTTGCAGCTGTAACTAATGTGTAGGTTGTGCGTCTTACAATCGATTCAGAACAATAAAAGCTGCGAATATGGAATATCTAAGTAAGATTGTATTATTTTTTTCTTTGTTTTTTACAATTCTATTGAGTGCTTTGGGGCTTAAGGCACAAAATTATCCATGCTATTTGTATGGCTCTATAACTACTATTGATGGAGATGTTTATGAGGGCCCGATTAGATGGAATGATGAAGAAGTATTTTTGACGGATGTTTTTAATTCTGAAAAAATAGAAAATCCATATTTGAAATATGTCAAGGAAGAAAAAAAGAGAGTAGTTGAATATAAGCGTAGAAAAAGAACTTCGTGGTATAGAGTAGAATATGGTGATGGACAATCTTATAGTGCTTTTAATCGAAAATTTGAATGTCGATTTGGAGATATTAATTCCATTTCGGTAACCGGAAGAGAATCAGTTAATCTGGAACTTAAAACAGGAAAATACATAAATCTATCCGGTGGATCTAATGATGTTGGCAATCAGGTTTGGATAATGGATCATGAACTAGGCTTGCTTAAGATTGATTGGAACAGAATTGATGTGGTGAACTTTTTCTCTCCGGAGAAGCAGCCTATTGAAAATTTTGGCGGACCAATCTATGGTAAAATCACAACTACAATTGGTGAATTTACTGGCTTTATTCAATGGGATCATGATGAAAGATTACTGGGAGATAAATTGGATGGTGTAAGTCGTGATGGTGATATGGATATTCCATTTACTAAAATCAGTAAAATACAAAAAGAGGAGAATGGTTCAAGAATTACCTTAATGTCGGGGCGTAATTTGTTGCTAAAATCTTCTAATGACGTTTCGAGAAATAACCGAGGTATAATTGTGACTATACCAAATGTTGGACGAATTGACTTTACCTGGAAACACTTTTTATCTCTTGATTTATTGCCACTCCCGAAAACTACGATGAGTTGTTTTTCTGAATTTAAAGATTCGGAAAGATTATACGGAAAAATAACTAACAAGAACGGAGAAATTTTTGAGGGGGTGATCGTTTATGACTTGGATGAGGCAATGGACTCGGAAATTTTAAATGGTTTTAATGATGAACTGGAATTTTCGGTGCCCTTTAGAAATATAAGAAAAATTACACCTAAAGCTTATAATTATTGTTTGGTAGAATTAAAAAGCGGACAAAATCTCTTCTTAGGCGATCAAACTGATGTTTCAGGTAAGAATGCAGGAATATTAATATTTACAGGAAATAATGACTATAAGATTTTTGATTGGGAAGAGATTCATGAAATAGTGTTCATGTAAATTGTTTATAGCAATGAGTTGAATAAATAAAATATAATAGTCTAAAACTATTGAAAAAACTGATCATTTGAAAGAATGATCAGTTTTTTTATATAATCTTTTGATTTAACACAAATTATAGCTGTTTAATATATATAAAACAAAAAACTATTTCTAACTTGGAGGAACAAAGTGCAAGTTGATCAGGAAATAATCCTTGGGTAATAATTAATATGTTGAAATTTTTCCCCAAATTTGAAACTTATTTATTTTTCTCTCGTCAAAACAAGAAGTTCTTTTATAAAAAGAATTATTGATTTTATCTAACCTGTTGGTGAGTTTGACTGATTAGAAAACTGTTTGTTATGAAAAGGTATGGTATACGTTTATTACTGTTAATATTATTACATACTATTTATGTTACTGCTGAAGCACGTGATTTTTACTGGATTGGAGGCTCTGGGAACTTTAATGATATTCAGCATTGGAGTGATCAACCAGGGGGGAAAGTAAATCCTGATGCTTTATTGCCGGACAAGGATGACAATGTTTACTTCGACGAATTTTCATTCCCGGACCCAGGTGCAGAGGTTATAATTACAAGTGTAGCCCGATGTGCGAATATGCATTGGGGGAATGTGAAGAACATGCCAACTTTTAAAACCGATGACAATCTGGCTCACTATCTGGTAATATATGGAGGTGTTACTTTTAGCAATCAAATGGTAATCGATCTCGATCGACCATTATATTTTCGTGCTAATACATTAGGTAATATTGTTGATTTTGGAGGGAATACATTCGATGGAGATCTAATTTTTGAAAACAATGGAGGATGGAGAATCACCAACGAACTAAACATTTTAGATAACGATATCCAATTCAATCAGGGAACTTTAAGTATTGAAGCCGAAATAAATTGTGGAAGAATTATTTCAAATACAACCATTTCGAGAGAACTGTACTTGAATTCTGCTACCATAAACTTGAATAAGCCAGGAGAATCGGTTTTTACCTTTCAAACAGATAATCTAAGCATTAATGCAGGTAATTCCACAATTACTGTTTTATCAGGTAACTCGAGTATTGAAGTATCGGGTAGTAAAATGATAGATTTTTACAATTTGATATTCTCTGGCAATTCGGGAGCTGTTGTTAATACGAGTTTGCGTGCCAATTTTAACAAACTAACATTCCAAAAAGATGGTAGTTTAAGTGGGGCAAATGATTTTCAGGAATTAGAATTTACTGAGGGGTATTCTTATACTATTGATAAAGATGTTCAAAATGTTCATGGCCTATTTACTGCAATGGGGCAATGTCATGCATTTATAAATATTACAGGGGGTGCTGCAGGTGGATTTATTTCAGCCGATGGTGTAGCTTTAGATCACTTAAAAGTTAGGAATGTAACAGCAACAGGTACAGCTGCTCCTTTTAATGCAAGTAATTCATATGATTTGGGAGCAAACTCAGGGTGGACCTTTGGTGCTCCATCATCCGATGATTATACTTGGAATGGAGATGGAGGAGATAACAATTGGGGAAATCATGAGAACTGGGATAAAGGTTGTGTTCCATCCAGAAATAATAATGCCATTATCCCTAACGGATTTACTGTAAATGTTAATGTTCCTGCAGAATGTAAGGATCTTGAGATTCAAGGCACATCCACATTTGAGGGGAATCAAAATTTAGAAATATATGCATCCCTAAAGGCTGCCAATGCAAGCTGGGATTTTGATGGACAAACCACATTGAAAGGTGGAGGCACGATATCTTTAAATGCTGCAATGTCGGGAGTCATTGTGGTTGAAGCCAAAGCTAATACTTATACTTTAAGTACTGCATTGAATATTGAAAACGAATTACATTTGATTTCGGGAACATTAAATGCAGCTAATTTCACAATTGATGTAAACCGATTTATTTCGAATTCATCAGAGCCAAGGACATTAAACATTGCAAATGCAAAATTTGATATCAATACAGGAGTTTTAAAAGCCTGGCATGTTGAGGGGACCGGCTTTACCTTTTTAGGAACAGGATCAGAAATAACCCTTTACCAAAGTGGAGCTGAATTTTATAATAACAATACCGATGGAATCACTTATGAAAAAGTTCAGTTTCATCCTCAAGATAATCAGGTGTTTTTAACCAATGAGAATGCGACAGATTATCCTAGTTTTAAGGAGTTGATTTTTAATGGAAGTGCAAAGATCTCCGGGAATCATCAATTCGATAATATCACCTTTGCAGCAGGAAAAGAGTATTTATTTCAGGCGGGAAGTACTCAGAAAATTCTAGCAATAGATGGGCTAAATGCTGTTGGTACTTGTTCCGAAAATATCTCACTTAAAGGGGACGGCGGAGTAGCATTTATTGATAGTGATGTAAATTCAAATAACATTGTTCGCGTTAGAGTTGAGGATGTGAATGTTGTTGGAGGCATGGCAAATGTGTTGGAAGCCAAGGAATCTATTGGGGTTTCTGGCTATGAAGGTTGGGTTTTTCCTGATGATTTACTGGGTGGTGATGTCTACTGGACAGGTAATGTGGATGACAATTGGTTCGAAGCTGGTAACTGGGATAAAGGCTGTATTCCAACAAGAAAAGACAATGTGTTTTTTGAGGATGCTAAAGTTACGGGCAACTCTGCAGTAAATATTTCGCTTAGAGGACAAGTTGCTGAGTGTAACAACATGACATGGAATGCTGCAACGAATATGACTTTTTCAGGAGATCAACCCATAAATATATTTGGTAGTCTGAATATGTCAGGCATGGCAGCAGGAAAGAATTCATTTTCAGGCGAAATGAATTTTAAGGCTGAAAATGATCCTCAAACTATTAATATTGGTGTTGTAGAATTAATGAGTGATCTTAATTTTACTGGAAATGAACAGGAAGATGGAAGTTGGAAAGCCAGTTCTTGGAGTATCACTTCAAATCTGATTACTACAGGTAAGATAGATTTGAAATATGGTGATTTATCTACCAATGGAAATGAAATTGAAGCCAAGGAATTTTATTCTAATTATGGTATAGATAATTTACGTTCATTGAACTTGGCTTCGACAATCCTTAAAGTTGAGAAATTTGAAGTTTCTGCAGAAGCACTTACTCTAAATTCTGGTACTTCGGAAATTCAAATGACAAAAGCAGGAGAGTTTATTGTTTCTGCTGGCGATGAGGATTTGGCATTTTATAACCTGACTTTTGAAGAACCAACAGGAAATGCATATGTAGATATTTTTGCAGATGATGTGAGTTTTAATGAAATGATATTTAATGGGAATACTTATTTCAGAAAACCAACTCCTTCAAAAATAAGTTTTACGGCCAAAAGTATTCAAATGGCCGTGGGAAAAACCTATGTATTTGAAAGTAGACAGGAGTTTGAATTCGAAAATATAATTGCCAATGGAGCCTGTGAAGGAACAATCGATATTTCAGGTTCTGATTCCGATGCTGCGATTTTTAAAGCTAAAGCAGGAGTAACAGAAATAGAAGTAAATTCGGTTAATTTATTAAATGTTCATGCAGATCCGGAAAATGTATTTGTTGCAAAGTCATCATTGGACTTGGGTAACACAACAGGCTGGAAATTTAAAGACGAACCAAAGGGTAAAGATTTATATTGGATAAATGGAGAAGGAGATTGGGATGATCCAAACCATTGGGCAACCTCTTCCGGTGCTGCTGATTCAGGAGGTGTAGCAGATGGTTGTGTTCCAACTGCCAAGGATAATGTTTTTTTCGATGTAAATTCATTCACAGGATTTGATCAGAATGTAAGAACAGGATCAGGAGATATCCGTTGTAGAACAATGGATTGGACAGGTTCTGAAACAGCACGACCTAATTTAATTATGGGAGATACCGATATTTCGGGTGTATACATTTATGGTTCTTTCATTCTTAATAATACATTGGAAATTGACCTGTCACCAATGGTTAACTTCTATTTTAGAGCAACAGAATCACAAACCATTAATACATTTGGTTATGTATTTCCGAATGTGGTTGAATTTGATGGAAAGGATGGGGAATGGACCATGAGCTCTAATTTTCAGACAGAAGGAGACTTATTTATTCGTCATGGTAAGTTAATTGCGAATGGAAATTTAGTTGAATGTAAAAGTTTAACTTCAATTGAAACTCCTGCAGGCATAAATTCGAGAGGATTAGATATTAAAAATTCAAACTTGATAATAAATGGTAGCGAAGATGTTTCGGGGCGTTCGATTTATATCAATTTTGCAGAAGAGGCCTTTGAACAAGGATTTGAGTTTCTTACAGAAAATAGTACCATTAAATTAAAAGAGAATGCCGATGTTATTTTACTAGGATCTACTTTAAATAGTGTATCATTTAATGAGATAATATTTGAAAAAGGAGGAGAACTGAATGGTGGATTCTCAGGATTGGAAGTATATGCATCTCATTTATTATTCCAAGGTGATGGTATAATAAAAGGAAAGAAAAATTCATTCGGAACTCTTGAATTGGAAAGAGGCTTTGAATACAAATTAGAAAAAGGCAGAACCATTACAACCGATAAATTACTTGTTGAAGGTAGCTGTTTTGCTCCAATATACTTACACTCTACTAAGGATGGTGCAGGAAATGAAACATTTATAGTCGCAAAGAATGATGTAAATGGTAATTTCCTTGAATTAAAAGATATTCATGCTGATATTTCTGGAGGAATAAAATACAATGCAAGCAACTCCTTCGATTTGGGAAATACAAATGGTTGGACCGTTGATGGAGCGATTGCTCCTATAGCATTGTACTGGACTGGTAATGGTGCAGATGATCATTGGAACAATCATGAAAATTGGAGTAGAGCAATTGATGGTAGTGAAGAAGGTTGTGTGCCAACAATTAATGACGATGTTTTTTTTACATCTAACTCCTTCTTTGGCAGTAAATTGGTAGAGTTAACCACTGATGCCAAATGTCATAGCATGACATGGAATGATGATATTGATCCGGATGCTAGTTTTTCTGTTACAGCAAAATTGCAAATGGCTGGTTCTATGGATCTGGCCAATAGCATGACTTTGGATATGCAAGGAACTTTCGAATTTATTGGTGATGGATTAACAGATATTAAAAATGTTGACTTCGCTAATAAAAATCTGGATGGAGATATCCGATTTGTAGGAAAGGATCAAAAGTGGAATTGGCAAACAGGTTTTGTTACTTCTGGAAATTTGGAAATTGATGAAGGTTCTGTTTCTACTCAAGGTTTCGGTTTTACCGTGAATGAGTTCAAGTCATTGTCATTACACGATTCTGATGCAGTTCGTTCTTTCGATATGACAAATTCAATTGTTAAAGTAACTTCCAATAATATTACAAGTTGGAGTATGATAATGAATACTACTGGAGGATTAACTTTCACAAGTACAGATTCATACATTACTTTTGAAAATGGAGGAGGTATCTATTGTAAAACTGATGGGGAAGTTCGTTTCGGATTTGTGGATTTTGTTGATAATGGTATTATTAATATTACAAGTGGAGCAGATACAGAAAAAGGATATTTTGGTTCTGTAAGATTTATGGAAGAAGGAAAGATTTTTGGAAACACTGAATTTCTAAATCTTGAATTCACTTTGGGTTACGAGAACAATACCATTGAGTCAGGAAAAACAGTAAGTGTTGTGAATGATTTAAAAATGGAAGGTGTTCGTTGTTCATACGTTTTCCTAAAAGCAAGCACACCTGGAGTACGAGCGATACTTCACAAAACAGCAGATACTTTCGATAAAATTTATAATGCATCTTTTACTGATATTCAGGGAACTACAGGTTCTGGTGCCATTGATCATCCAGTAAAATACCATTATGATGAAGATAATTCTACTGGTTTTGTTTTATGGAATGATCCTGATGGTGAAGACAATCCTCCTTCATTTGAGGAAAGTTTTGATAAACCAAGAGAAGAGTGGTGTAGTGATGTTGCTGTGCTAGATCATGTTAAGGGATTCCCGATTAATAGCTCAACTACTTTCCAATGGTATTATAGTGTTGATGGAACAGCTGGTACTTATACCGAAATGGATGGAGAAACCAACGCGGTAATTGAAGTTGATAAAAATGGATTTTACAAAGTTGAAGTTCGATACGGAAAAAATACTATAGCTGATGATGGAACTGATTGTAAAATTGAATCAACAATCGAAGTTGCATTGGGAGAAGTTTCTACAGTATCATTAGAAATTACTGCTAATAATGTAAAATGTTTCGGACAGAGTAATGGACAAGTAATTGCTACAGTTAAAAAGAATGCAACTGGAAATTATCCTGATTATACTTTTTTCTGGAAATCAGAATCTGGTGACGAAGTAGATTCTGCTGACGATAAACCAAATTGGACGAGTACAGCTTTTGGTCTTAAACCAGGAAAATATTACGTAACTGTTGCGGATGGTAAAAAATGTGAATTCGATACAGTAGTTAATGTTTTCGATGCTTATAAATTATTAATAGATAATATCGATACGAAAGATCTTACTTGTTATACAGTTCATGAAGGAGAAATTTCGATTGATGCTTCGGGAGGAACAGGAAGCTTATCCTATTATTTGGATAACAATTTGCAAACAAGTGAAAATATTACCGGATTAGCATCTGGGGATTATAAAGTTTTTGTTCAGGATGGAAATGATTGTAAAACTACGGAAGAAGATGTGAGCATAAATTCAAATCCAGAATTGATTGTTGATTTGAATGGTTTAGATCTCAAATGTTTCGGAGATAAAAATGGTGAATTTACTCCAACTGTAACTGGAGGAGTAACAGATTATTCCTACGATTGGACCGGACCTGATGGATATTCTTCCACAGATTCTAATATTTCAGGATTAGCTGGAGGTCTGTATGAATTAACAGTTACTGATAAAGTTGGATGTACTGCATCTAAGGAGCAAGAACTGAATGAGCCAACGGAACTAATTGCAGAAGAGTTAGTTGTGGATGATGCTAACTGTCATGGAGAGGAGTCGGGTGAAATATTTGTAGTGGGAGGACAAGGTACTCCGGATTATCGCTATTTCCTTGATGGTTTGGAAGAAAGCACTGGAATATTCAAAAGTTTAGCTCCTGAGAATTACGTATTACGTATCGTTGATGCCCATGGGTGTATATTCGAGAAAGAAATCACTGTAAAGGAGCCAAACAAAATTGGATTTGTAATTGCCGATATCGTTTTACCTTCTTGTGAAAAATCTGAAGACGGAATTATTCATGTTACACCTTATGGTGGAAATGATGCTTACACTTATACATGGACTGGTCCGAATGACTACAAATCATATGAGCAAAATATTGAAAACCTGATTTCTGGAAAATATGCATTGCAAATTTCAGATAAGAAAAATTGTTCAAAAACGGACACAGTCAAATTAGATCTTGGTCTTAGTCTTCAGCTTGGTGTTGTAGTAGAACAACACGTTGAAAAAGTTGGAACAAATCAGGGAGTTTTGGCATTGGAATTATTCGAAGGTACCATGCCATACACTTTTACAGTTAGTGGACCGAGTGGAACATTTAGCAGTCCTGATAATTTTGATGAAAATAATTATTTGATTGAAAATCTGGCAGCAGGTGTTTATAAAGTTGTTGCCACTGATGCATCATCTTGTACTACTGTCGAAAAATCAGTGATTATCGAAGGGCCGGGACAAGTGTTTGCATATATTGATCAGGTAAAACCAATTGGTTGCATTGGTTCGGCCGATGGAGAACTGGAAGCAGTTGTTGGCGGAGGATCAGGAACTTATACTTATTCATGGACAGGTCTATCTGGTTATTCGGGAAGTGGGAAAAAAATATCTGGTTTAGAACCAGGAGTTTATTCACTTATCGTGAGTGATGGAGGGAATACAGCACAAGCTACATTTGAGCTGTTACCTGCTGATCCTATTATTGTTAGTGTTAAAAATTTCAAAAATGTTAGTTGTTACCAGGCGGCTGATGGAGAAATTGAATTATTGGTAGATACTGGAGGAGCTGATTATACAGTTGAATGGACCAATGATCTGGGCAAAGGATTTTTATCTTCGGCTAAGAAAATTATGAATCTGGAACCAGGTATGTATACTTATACGGTTACAACTTCACAAGGCTGTAATGTTACAGGCAGTCAGCAAATTACAGAACCAGTAGATTTGAATCTAACTGCTAGTTATACAGATATTAGTATTGAAGGAGAGCGTGATGGAGTTGTTTCTGCAAATTTTGGAGGAGGGACTGCACCATATACAGTTTTGATTTCCGGACCAAAAGGTTATTCTCATGCAGAACTAGACAATACAACAGGAACCATTTCGGTCAATGGACTAGAAATGGGTGTTTACGAAGTTGCAGTTATTGATGCCAATGGTTGTAGAATTGAGGATGTTACAAAGGTACATGAACCGTCAAAATTACTACTTTATACTACTTCGGTAACGCATATTACTTGTCCTGGTGGTACGGAAGGGGCTGTTAATCTTGCGGTTGAGGGAGCCAGTGACCCTGCAAATTTAACATTTTCCTGGTTGGGTGATAATCATTTTAGGAGTGCCAGTCAGAATATAAACAATTTAAGTGCAGGTACTTATAAAGTAAGGGTGCATGATTCTGGTGGTGATCCTGGATATGAAGAGCAAACACTTGTAGTTATTGTAAAGGAACCTGATTTATTGGATATTGAGGTCAATACTAAAAATATCTCATGTCCTGGAATGAGTGATGGTTACATTAATATTCAACCTAAAGGAGGAACACCTGGGTATAATTATAATTGGTCAGGAATAGGGGTTGATGTGAATAAGGAAGATCAGGAAAATTTAGCTCCTGGTATATATATTGTGACTATCACAGATATAAATGGTTGTAAATCAAAAGATGTAGAAATAGAGATTACTGAGCCAAAACGACTCATGGTTACTGTTGGGGATAGTAAAGATCCTACCTGTTATGGTTTGGAAAATGGCTGGATTCAATTAGATATCAGTAATGGGACAGAACCTTATATTATTGACTGGAATAATTATGGTAGTGTAACCCAGCGAATTGAGGAATTAACCAGAGGTGTGTATGACTATAAGGTTATTGATGATAACGGCTGTAGTGAAAGTGGTTCGTTTACTTTAAACCAACCAGATACTTTAATTGCTGAGATTAATGATTTTACCGATGTTCTTTGTCATGGAGATGGAACAGGGAGAGCATTGGTTGAGATAACCGGAGGAACTCCTGATTATAAAATTCTTTGGTCTGATGGTCAGGATACTGCAGAGGCAACTGATCTTAAACTCGGGAAATACGAAGTGTCTGTAATTGATGCTCAGGGTTGTACTGATGTTTCTGAGGTAGACATTTACGAACCAGAGCCATTGGTGGCCGAAGTTGAGGTAATTAGGCCAACTACCTATGATGCAATGGATGGGGCCATTGGAGTAAATATCACTGGCGGTGTTAAAGATTATTCATACAGTTGGCTCAAGGATGATTTAACCGTTGGATTTACATCGGAAACAATTGAAGATATTGACAGAGGTGTATACACGCTGGAATTGAAGGATGCCAATAATTGTCCATTGGACACGACTATTGTTGTTGAATATTTATTTGAACGCAGAATTCGAATACCAAAGGCATTTACCCCAAATTCAGATGGTTACAATGATTATTGGGATATAGAAAGAATAGAATTTATTCAAAAATTGAAGATTGTTATTTATGATCGTTGGGGGAAGGCTGTATATAAATTTGCTGGTACTGGTAACGAATATAAAGGTGAACCATGGAAAGGTAATGATGGCAATATAAAATTGCCAATTGGGTCGTATTATTACGCGGTGGAGGTTGAGGATGAAAAGCCAATGATGGGAACCGTAACCATTCTGAGATAGTAAAATAGAACTTTATAACCTGACCATTATAATCTAATGAGAAGAACATTAATTTTATTAGGTATTCTCTTGCTTGGAATTTTTCAAGTTAAAGCGCAACAATTGCCTCTTTACAGTCAGTATGTAGAGAATGGTTTCTTGCTAAATCCTGCTATGGCAGGGAGTAGGATGTATTCGCCATTGCGACTAAGTTTGAGGCAACAATGGGCTGGTGTTGAAGGAGCTCCTGAAACACAGGCTTTAAGTTTTAACAAGAATCTAGGAGACAAATGTACTACCTGTAATGTAATGGGTAATCCGCTGGCACGCAGGAATAAGCAGCGTGGTGTTGGTGTTGGAGGCTACTTTTTCAATGACAAATATGGAGCTGTATCCCGAACTGGGGTAGAACTTTCATATGCTTACCACTTACAGTTAAATAGACGTCGATATGGCAAAGCTGGAACTAAGCTTTCCTTTGGATTGGGAGGTGTATTCTACCAATATAAATTTGATGGACGCGACATACCAGTAAATGATCCGCTTTACACAGGCTCTGATATGGTAACCTATGTGCCCGATGCTAATTTTGGGGTATACCTGTATAATGATGATTATTTTATTGGTTTTTCAGCTGCTCATCTATTCGAATCTTCGGTAAAGCTTGGCGACAACATTTACACCGATAATATCATGATGCGTCATTTTTATGGTACTGCAGGTTATACTTTTCATTTAATGGATTTGGTGGACCTGGAACCATCTGTGATCGTGAGAAAAACCATGAGCTCAGATATGTATTACGATGCAACATTGAAATTGTACATCAATCATTTCTGGATGGCAGCATCGTATCGATCAAATGATCAAATTGTTGGTATGGTTGGAGTAAGTTACAATCAATATTATATTGGATATTCTTACGATCATTATACCAATAATTTAATTGCTGATAGTAGCGATGGGACTCATGAAATTACCTTAGGAATTAACTTTGACATTCCAAACAAGATGAAGCGTGAAAGTAGGATGCGTGAAAGAAGAGCAGCTGACCGCAATTTTAGTAAAACCAAAACACAACGTCATAAAAGAAAAAGTAAAAACTATATTTTCTTTTAAGCAAAAAAGAAATTTAGATCCGGTAGAATACATAACTACCGGATTTTTTTTATCTTCAAATTCCTAAATAATAACTCTATGCGCAATATTTTATATCTACTATGCTGTTTAAGTTTTGTACTTACAATTTTCTCATGCGATAATGAAGATGGATTAAATACTGATCCTAATTTTCGTGTCAGTTTTTCAGTAGATACATTAAAATTTGATACACTTCTTACAGCACTTGGATCAACTACCCAGCAGTTTAAGGTTTATAACAAATCATCAAAAAAAGTAAATCTGCAAGAGATTTATTTGCAAGATGAAAATTCACCATATCGGCTTAATGTAAATGGAACAGCTGAAGAAAGATTTGCAAATGTCGAAATTGGTGCGAATGATAGTCTTTTCGTATTTGTGGAGGTGGACTTAAGGCCAAAAGATTCTGATGAAGCAATTTTATTGGAAGATATGTTGGTGTTTAATGTGAATAATAACCTTCAAGGGATAATTTTGAGCACCTGGAGCCAGGATGTAGTCTTAATTGAGGAAGATATAGTCAGTTCTCAAAATTGGACGGGAAAACGCCCCTATTTGCTTAATAAGCAAATTTCAGTTTTGGAGAATGCAGAGCTAATATTGGAAGAAGGAACTACTGTATATTTTGGAAAGAATGGAGGCATAGATATAGAAGGAAACATTAAAGCAGCAGGGACTTTCGAAAAACCGATTTATTTTGGCAGTTCGAGATTGGAAGAATTGTATGAAAATGTGCCAGGCCAATGGAATGGAATTCACATTCATGAAAGTAGTAAATCAAACCAATTGAGCCACTTTATTCTGGAAGATGGCATTAATGGTATTCATTGTACCGGGAATAATGGAGAATTACAATTGGAATATGGTGTAATCAGAAACTTTACTGAAAATGGAATAGCCATTTCAAATGCGAGTCTGCAAGCCCACGATTTGTTGTTGGTAAATTGTGGCGACGAATGTTTAAAAATTGAGAATGGCAATCTTAACTTGTTTCATTCGACAATTTACAATGCCTGGAATTTTGATATAAGAACGGTGCCAAATGTTCAGCTTGTAAACTCTTCGACACATACGTCTAATATTGCCAATTGCATTGTATGGGGAACTCATAGCAACGAATTTATTATTGATAATATATCAGGACTAAAAATAGAAAATACACTCTTAAAACTAAGTAGAACGCTTCAGGATGAATATGCCTCGATATTCTCAGACTGCATTTTCAATGAGAATCCCGATTTTACCTCTATTGAAGAAAGAAATTATACGCTTAGTGAAACCTCTCCATGTATAAATACTGGGAAACTTGAGATTGGAACGGAGTATCCAAAAGATCTTCTGAATAACTCAAGAACTGCAGATTCAACTCCTGATATGGGAGCTTTTGAGTTTAAGGATACTGAGAAATGAAACGAACTTACCTTGCCATTTTTCTGTTTCTAATGGGTTTTTATAGCTCTGCGCAATCTATTTTGGAAGGAAGGGAAGAGAGCGAACGTGGTGATTTTAGAGCAATGTTTTACAATGTTGAAAATTGCTTTGATTGTTTTGATGATAGTTTAAAACTGGATAATGAGTTTTTGTCTGATGGAGTAAGACATTGGAATTGGGAAAAATATCGACAGAAAGTTAATAAAATATCAAAAGTAATAATGGCCGCTGGTGGATGGGAGTTTCCTGATATTATAGGCTTGTGCGAAATTGAAAATCGTTTTGTACTCGATGGTATTTTTAAATTCGGTCATTTGAATCAAATAGATTACCGTATTATTCACAGAGAATCACCTGATAGAAGAGGGATTGATGTTGCTTTGATGTATCAACCTGAAGTATTTCAACCCATAGATACTTTCTTTATCCAATTGGTTTACAAAGGAGAAAAAGTATCAACTACTCGCGAGATTTTGTACGTTAAAGCAAAATTACACAGTAGCGATACATTGCATGTTTTTGTAAATCATTGGCCATCGCGTTGGGGAGGACAGCTTGAATCGGAGCACAAACGTATTAGTGCTGCAAAATTAGTAAGACATAAAGTAGATTCAATTTATTTGCAATCGCCAAATGCAAATATTCTTATCATGGGTGATTTTAATGATTATCCAGAGAATAAATCCATAAAAAATACTTTGAGAGCCTATAAAATTGCTGATGAAATTAAAGATCAGCAATTGTATAATTTAGCAAGTGTTTTTGTGAAGAATGGAAGTATTGGCAGTCATAAATACCAAGGAAAGTGGGGAATGCTCGATCAGTTTATTGTTTCGGGATCATTGATGAATAAATCTGCTATTTTGTACTGCAATAAAGATGGAATGAGTGTATTTGCACCCGATTTTTTATTGGAAAAAGATGAAACTTATTTTGGGCTAAAACCTTACCGAACGTTTGCAGGATACAAGTACCATGGAGGCTTTAGCGATCATTTACCAATAATTATTGATTTCTGGCGAAAGTAAAAACTTGCTATCGCAAACAATTGAACCTAGCTTTTGGGATAAATTTCTATCTGAAGATATGGAGTATAAAAAATGGCGATAATATGAAATCATCGCCATTTATGAGTTTATTTAATCATCTAAACTTTCAATCAAAGCTGCAAGATTTTTTTCGTAAAGTTTGCTTCCTGTTTTTGGATCAAAGTTAGAACTTGGTCCGGCAATACAGCCACCTTCACAAGCCATTACTTCAACAAAGTTTCCGCTGGTTTTACCCGTTTTGCCAAACGCTTTTAGCATTTTAATCTTTTTCTTATCCAAACCATTTACAATTACTGGTTTGATATTAACGTAAGGCTTAACTTCAAGAACCGATTGAGCGACACCACCGCTGGCAGCATAAGCTCTACCGTGATTCAAAATACTTTTATCCAAAAGTAAAGGTTCTTCTTTGCTAATTTCAATATTCCAACCATGAAATAGAGCTGAAAGTTCTTCGAATGTCATTACGTAATCAACATTAGGATCTTTCATTCCTTCACGACGCTTAGCGATACAAGGACCTATAAATACAATCTTTGCATTAGGATATTTTTCTCTTGCAATTTCAGCTGCATAGTACATCGGACTCTTGGTTTCCGAAACATATTTCTGAATTTCAGGAATATGCTTTTCAGTTGCTGAAACATATGCCGGACAACAAGAAGTAGTCATAAATGGAGCTTTGTCTTCCAAGCGTTCCAATAACTCATCAGCTTCTCTTTCGGTGGTTACATTTGCACCTTTTGCAACTTCAATTACATCACAAAATCCTAATTGTTTTATAGCACCTAATACGGTATCTGTAGTCGATTTGAATTGACCAATAACGGCAGGAGCAACAATTGCAATGGTTTCTGTTTCTTCATCCTTTATGGATTTCATTACATCCACAATTTGTGAATTCTCCATAATCGATCCGAATGGACAAGCCGTAATACACTTACCACAATCAATACATTTGTCTTCATCGATTTGTTCAATACCATACTGATCTTTGGAAATTGCACCAACAGGACAAGCATTTTCGCATGGAACTGGCATGAATATAATAGAGTGATAAGGACACACGTTCATACAAATACCGCAGTTGATACATGTTTTAGGATCGATTTGTGCCTGACCATTTGCATTCCAGCTAATTGCACTTTTGGGACAGTTCATCATACATGGGTGTGCAACACAACCTTTACAAAGGTTGGTAACAATGTATGAGTTTTTTACACAGGAAGTACAAGCTTCATCAACAACAGTAAGGATTTTGTTGATTGGATTTTTTCTCTCTAAAGCTTCTGCTGCATATTCAGCAAGGGTTTTTAATTCATCGCGATCATCTTCCAAATCAAATCCCAAAAGAGGAATTAATTTTTCTTTAATGATAACACGCTCTTTAAAGACACAGCATCTATCAAGATCTTGTTTTCTTCGAGGTGCCATTTCTAAAGGAATTCGATCTAATCCTTCATTAAATTTTCCTTCATTAAAAAGCTCTGCCATTTTCGATAACAGATCTCTTCTGATAATCATTGTATTATCAACGTAGGCCATTGGGTGTATAATTATAAATAGTGAGATTGCTTAATTTCCGCAAAAGTAGATATTGTGTCGAGTCTATTTAGTGCTGTTTAACAAACTGGAATAGGTTTTATAACAGTAAAAAAAAGTCCGGAATTATTTCCGAACTAATTATTCTTTTTTTTGCCAATAGGTTCAAGCCCTAGTTCTTTTCCTTTTTTAATCATGTATTCATAGGCTGCTTCTCTTTCATTTGGAATAATTCCATCAAGAATAGCATCTTTTATTGCCACTTTTATATCGCCAATGGTTTTACATGGTGATAAATTAAAAGTGTCGATTATCTCTTGCCCATCAATTGGAGGTTGAAAATTTCTAATTGCATCTTTTTCTTCAACCTCTTTTAGCTTTTTGCGAACCAGTTGGAAGTTGTCGAGGAATCGTTTTACCTTTTCTTCATTTTTAGATGTGATATCAGCTTCGCACAATTTCATTAGGTCATCAATGTCATCACCTGCATCAAAAAGTAATCTTCGAACAGCAGAGTCGGTTACTACTTCTTGTGCCAATACAATTGGTCTCATGTGCAGCAATACCATCTTTTGAACAAATTTCATCTTTTCATTTAAGGGCAATTTCATATTCTTGAAAATACGAGGGACCATTTTTTCGCCAACAAAATTGTGAGCGTGGAAAGTCCAACCTATTCCTTTCACAAATTTTTTGGTGTTAGGTTTGGCAATATCGTGCAACAGTGCCGACCAGCGAAGCCATAAATTATCAGAGTATGGTACCAATTGATCTAAAACCTCAAGGGTATGATAGAAATTGTCTTTATGGCTAATTCCGTTTCTGGTTTCTCTGCCTTTCAATCTTTGAAACTCTGGGAATATAATTTTCAATAAACCACATTCTTCAAGCAATTTAAAACCGATTGAAGGTTTTGCCGACATCACAATTTTATTCAGCTCCTCAATAATTCGCTCCTTGGAAATGATATGGATTCTCTCCTTATTTTCTTTGATGGCATTGAAAGTGACATCAGAAATTTTAAAGTTTAATTGTGTTGCAAAACGAATTGCGCGCATCATTCTTAAAGGATCATCAGAGAAAGTAATCATTGGATCCATTGGTGTTTTAATGATTTGGCTATTCAAATCATCAATGCCTCCAAAAGGATCCAGGAGTTCTCCAAAATTGTCTTTGTGCAGACTTAATGCAAGAGCATTAATGGTAAAATCTCTTCTTTTCTGGTCATCCTCTAAACTGCCATTTTCAACAATTGGTTTTCTTGAGTTTCTATTGTATGATTCTTTTCTGGCACCTACAAATTCAATTTCAAGATCTTTATACTTGAGCATGGCTGTTCCAAAATTCTTAAAAATGGAAACTTTAGGCTTACCAGCTTTGGCAGCAACCTTTTGTGCCAAATCGATACCGCTGCCTATTACAACAATATCAATATCTTTTGAACCGCGTTTTAAGAAAATATCTCTTACAAAGCCTCCAATAACATAGCTTTCAAGCTTTTCTTCAGTTACAATTTCTGATATAATTGAAAATATAGGATGTTTTAAATGTTCTTTCACTTCTTAATGAGTCATGTAACCTGTAATCAGGTTGTTACAATATGCAGGTCTATGCATGACAGACCGACGGTTTAATTTCCTGACAAAATTACAATTAATTAAGGGGATTATGAAAATTCAGAGAAAAATTGACTTTGGTATGTTAATTGTTTGATAAAAATATATAGATTTGTATATATTTATAGTAATGAATTAATTTAGGCGTTGGTTATGGTAGAACATTTAACGAAAGAAACATTCAAAGAAAAAGTATTTGATTTCGAAAAAAATAAGGATTGGAAATTTGAAGGTAGTAAACCATGTTTGGTGGATTTTTATGCCGATTGGTGTGGACCTTGTAAAATGGTGGCTCCAATTTTAGATGAGTTGAAGGCAGAGTATGGAGATGCGCTGGACATTTATAAAATTGATACGGAAAAGGAGCAGGAACTTTCAGCAATGTTTGGTATTCAGAGTATTCCATCATTGCTATTTATTCCGCAGGATGGTCAGCCGCAAATGGCACAAGGGGCTCTTTCAAAGGAAAATTTCAAACAAGCTTTTGCTGAAGTTTTAAAAGTGGATGCTAAATAATTGTTAATGGTCTTTTGTTTGACACAATTACAAGAAAATCCTTGTTAGTTTTAGAGCGATAATGAAATAGAAATAAAAGGTGTTTGCACCAGGAAAGGAAAGAGAAAATGAAGAAATTACTAATGATATTGTTGGTGGCATTTATTGGAACCAGCAGTTTTGCTCAATCAAATTCGGAGGCTAAAGTAATTCATCTGGATGATGATAGCTTTAAAGAAAAGGTATTTGATTACGAAAAGGGTGGTGATTGGAAATTTGAAGGAGATAAGCCGGTAATTGTTGATTTTTATGCCGATTGGTGTGGACCTTGTAGAAAAATTGCACCTGTCTTAAAAGAACTTCAAAAGGAATATGGTGATGCCATTCAGATTTACAAAGTAGATACAGATGATGCTCAAAAGGTATCAGCAGCATTTGGAATTAAAAGTATACCATCCTTGTTATTTGTGCCGATGAAAGGTAAGCCAACAATGGCACAAGGAGCTTTGCCAAAGGCCACATTTGTAAAAGCAATTAATGACGTTTTGGGAGTGAAAGCACCAAATTGATTATAGGTTAGAGTAGTTATATAACCTGGGTTCAATTAAAAATAAGTGAAACTGTGTATATATTTTAAATCGAATTCAGGTTAATAGTTTAGGTTTTGAAAGTCGGCTTTTTGCCGACTTTTTTGTTTTTGCTAGTTTTCGGATTATCTTTGCGGCAAATCACAGTGGGGTGCCTTATATAAACAGGCTGAGATCATACCCTTATATCAATTGTGATAATAAATTTTCTTTTGGATACGAAGTTGTTTTTTAGGATAAACAAACTGAAAAGAAAATTAATTGTTTCCATTGATATCGAACCTGATCCGGGTAATGCCGGCGTAGGAAAATTGCGAGCTAACTTTTCGCCAACCTGATCTTATACAACCTCATTGCAATATTTTATTAACGTTTAATTATTACACAATGTTGAAGAAACAATTGAACTCTGTATTGCGCAGAGCTACTCTGTTAATTGTATTGCAATTTGTATGCTTTATCGGATTTTCCCAATTCAATTTAAATGGGAAAGTGACTGATAAAAGTGGAAATGCTCTGCCAGGAGCAGCAATTGCAGTGAAAGGAACTTATTTGGGAACTGTTACCAATTCCTATGGTGAATATCAGTTTACAAATTTAAAAGCTGGAGAATACCAATTTGTGATCTCTTTTTTGGGTTATGAAACAAAGGAAAGTTCTGTAAAGCTTACTGAATCGAAGAATTTAGATTTTAAATTGAATCCAACTGCCATAATGGCCGACGAGGTGATTGTTGCAGCAACCAGAGCAGGAAACAAGGCTCCTGTGGCAGTAACCAATTTGGGAGGAGAAGAGGTGAGAAAGCAAAATACAGGTCAGGATATTCCTTACCAGTTAAGCTTAACCCCTTCTTTGGTAGAATCATCGGAAGCTGGTAATGGTGTTGGTTATTCAGCTCTTCGTATTCGTGGAACGGATGCTTCCCGTATTAACGTTACCATAAATGGTGTACCATTGAATGATTCGGAATCGCAAGGTGTATTTTGGGTAAACATGCCTGATTTTGCTTCATCGGTTGATAACATTCAAATTCAACGTGGAGTTGGAACATCTACCAATGGTGCTGCAGCTTTTGGAGCTACCATTAACTTTCAAACAGAAACTGTAAATGCAGAACCTTATGCCGAAGTTCAAAGTGTAGCAGGTTCGTTCAATACTTTCCGAAATACATTCAAAGTTGGAACAGGATTAATCAATGGAAAATTTAGTTTTGATGCTCGTTATTCAAAGTTAAAGTCTGACGGATTTGTTGATCGTGCATTTTCAGATCATGAATCATTTTTTGCAAGTGGTACTTATTATACTGAAAGAAGCATGTTGAAATTCAACATCATTTCGGGTGATCAGAAAACAGGAATCAGTTGGTGGGGGAATCCAACCATCAATAATCCGGAAGTTGATGAAGACAGACGATACAATCCTGCTGGTGAGTATACCGACGAAAATGGTGTTAAAAGGTATTACGACAACCAAACGGATAATTACAAGCAAACGCATTACCAATTATTCTACTCTCAGGAATTGACTTCGAACTTAAATTTGAATGCTGCATTGCATTATACAAAAGGGAAAGGATATTATGAGCAGTATAAAGAAGATGAAAAATATTCTGAATATGGCTTGGATAATCTTGTGATTGGAGGAGAAACTATTGAGGAAACAGATCTTACTCGTCAAAAATGGCTGAAGAATGATTTTTACGGATTTACATATTCGTTAAATTATAAAAAGAATAGAATTGATGCATCGTTTGGTGGTGCCTGGAATCGTTATGATGGTGATCACTTTGGAAATATTCTTTGGGCTCAAAACGGTGGAGTTCCTAATGGGCACCAATGGTATTTGAATACTGGTGAGAAGACCGATTACAATGTTTTTGCCAAGATGAATGTTGAATTGAGTGACAAATTAAATGCATACGGAGATGTTCAGTATCGTCATATTTCTTACGATATGGATGGTACGGATGATGATCTTTTGCCATTGGTTCAGGAGCATAAATTTGATTTCTTCAACCCTAAGGTGGGATTGTATTACACCATTAACGATAGAAACTCAGCTTATGCATCGTTTGGGGTAGCTCATCGTGAGCCAACTCGTGCAAACTTTAAAGATGCCAAAGGTGATCCAAGTTCATATCCTGTTGATGAGTCATTATTTGATTATGAATTGGGTTATAACTATAAATCTGCGAAAGCAACTTTTGGTGTAAATCTTTACTACATGTACTATCGCGATCAGTTGGTACCAACAGGCGAAAAGAATAGTGTTGGTTACGATATCATGACAAATGTAGACAAGAGTTACCGTGCAGGTGTTGAGTTGATTTGGGGAGTACAAATTCTACCAAATTTAAAATGGGATGCTAACCTTACTTTAAGTCGCAACAGAATTAAAGACTTTGTAGAGTATTCAACTTACTACGATGAAAATTGGAACGAAGAATACAAAGGGAAAGAGCTGGGAGATACAGACATTAGCTATTCACCGGAAACAGTTGGAAGCAGTATTTTAACCTGGACTCCTACAAAAGGTTTTGATGTAAGTTTTGTTAGCAAATATGTAGGGGAACAGTATTTTGACAATACTTCGAATGCAAAGAGAAAATTAGATGATTACAATGTTCACAACTTAAGATTGAACTACAGTATCAAACCAAGTTGGATGAAAGAAATTGCTTTCCAATTGAGCATTAACAATGTGTTTGATACCAAGTATGAGAACAATGCTTATGGTGGAAACTGGTATGAGCAAGGTGTTGAAAAAACATGGAGATACTATTATCCACAAGCAGGAACAAATGTTCTGGCAGGTGTAACATTACGATTCTAAAATATAATTTTGTAGAGGCGCACGACTGTGCGTCTCTATCTAACAGCCTGAGTTCGATTAAAAATAGATGACTTTTTAAAGAATTTGTTTGCTTTTGGCATAAATTCCCTCAAATTCTCTTTAAATATCCCGATATTCATTCGAAAATTTGAGGAAATTTCTACTCAAAATCAATTCAAACTGTGACCATATTTATAATCGAACTCAGGTTAATAATTAATATATGAACTGGATAACTGACAATATTGTTGAAATCATAGGAACCTTGTCGGGACTGTTGTTTTTGTATTTGGAAATCAAACAAAACAAATGGTTGTGGCCAGTTGGTTTGCTTACTTCGGCAATGTATATCTATGTGTTTTTTGTTGCCAAGTTATATGCTGATATGTCGCTTCAGTTCTATTACGTTTTTATCAGTATTTATGGATGGATTTTATGGTCGAGAGGGAAGAGGCAACAAGAAAAAGAATTGCCTGTCGTTCACTTGAACATGAGTTTATCTTTAAAACTAATAGTGGCTAGTATTGCAATATATGTGTTAATAGCTTTCATTCTAGTCAACTTTACCGATGGTTCGGTTCCTTATTGGGATGCATTTACTACAGCATTGAGCATTGTAGCTACCTGGATGTTGGCTCGTAAGATCCTGGAGCAATGGCTGGTTTGGATTGTTGTAAATTCGGTATCATTAGGCTTGTACATTTATAAAGATTTGAATTTTACCGCAGTGCTTTTCTTTTTCTATACCACAATGGCTGTTGTTGGATATTTACAATGGAAAAAAGACATGCTTCGTTCTCAGGCTATTTAAGCTAATTCATTAAATTTACTGGCTCAAATTTTATCATCACTGATCGAGCATGCAAAAGAAAGCGGTAATATTGGCTAACGGAGCCTTTCCAACTCACGAAATCCCTTTAAAGGAGCTAAAAGAATCAAAACATATCATTTGTTGCGACGGTGCAATTAACAATTTGGAAAAGGCAGGATTAGAACCTTTCGCCATTATTGGTGATTTGGATTCCTTAGATTCAGAATTGAAATGGAAGTATAAGGATATTATTCACCACTTTTCCAATCAGGATACCAATGATTTAACCAAATCGGTTGAATGGTGCATTGCCAATAAATTTAACGAAATAGCTATTGTTGGAGCAACGGGTAAGCGCGATGATCACATGATTGGGAATGTATTTCTTTTGCCGCAATATGCAAAAAAGATAAAAGTTAAAATGCTAACCAGTTATGGTGTGTTTACACCAATAGTTCGTCCAAAGAATTTCGAAAGTTATACAAGACAGCAAGTATCCATTTTCTCTCCAAACAGTGATACGCTAATAACAACAGCTAATTTGCGTTATTCATTAACCAATCAGCCATTGGAAATGATGTGGCAAGGTACACTAAATGAATCGATGGGCGATAGTTTCAGAATTGAATTTGAAGGAGGACCATTGATTGTATTTCAGGAATATGAGAAGTAATGGCTAAATAAGCTTCTCTTTGTTAAATTAGTAAAACAGCTTTTCAACGCAAATCCTGAATAAATCTGGTTTTCTGTGTTAGATATTTTTAATCGAACTCAGCTTATTAGGAATAGCTTGGTGTTTTTCCTGAATTGATCAATATTTAATTCTTTCCGATTCAAGTTTTTTGCTTGCCATGAAAAAATCCTGTTTATATTTGCAGCCGAATAAAAACCTAACTAAAATCGATGAAAAAATTAAAAACTCTGTTATTGCTTTTTGTTTCATTTATAAGCATTTCAGGTCTTAACGCACAAAAAAAAGAATTGCCAATTTCGGTAAAATTTGGTGGATATGTACACACTTTATTCACTTATGATACCCGTCAGATGGTTGCAGCACGCGAGGGTCATATTCTTCTGTATCCTAAAAATGAGATATTGGATGCTGCAGGCAAAGATATTAATGAAGGTGGAGTGTATAATATGGCGGTAATTCAATCGAGAATGAATGCCAAGATTACGGGTCCTGAAATTTTGGGTGCCAAAACCAACGGAATGATTGAAGCTGAGTTTATTGGAAATGGTGAATCGGATACCAATGGTTTACGTGTGCGTCATGCATTTGTAAATTTGGATTGGGGCAATACTTCTCTTTTAATCGGGCAGACCTGGTCTCCATTGTTTGTTGCCGAAGTATTTCCATTTACAGTAGGTGCCAATGCAGGTTTGCCATTCAAGCCATTTGCTCGTAATCCGCAGGTGAGATTAACTCATAAAACAGGAAACTGGAAATTATTGGCAGCAATTGCAACAGAACGAGATTATACAAGTACTGGTCCTGATGGATCAAGTAACAAATATTTAAGAAATGCCGGAATGCCAATTGTTCAGGGACAGGCGCATTATTACTTAGGGAAGAAAAAACACCTGTTTGGAGTAAGTGGTGAATACAAGAATCTTAAACCATCATTGATGAGTACAACTGGTTCTAAAGAAACTGGAGATTATCAGGAATGGAAGAATGATGAGACCATTTCATCATGGGCAATAATGGGATATTTCAAATTGAATTTCAATCCGGTTACTTTTAAGGCTCAAACCACTTATGGTACCAACCTTACCGATGTTTTGATGTTGGGCGGATATGCTGTTAAGGATTTGAATCCTGTAACCAATGAGGCATCATACACTGGCATTAAAGTGATGGGATCATGGGCTGAGCTTTCTTACAAGAAGAACGATTGGGAATATGCTTTCCTTGCCGGATATTCTAAAAACTATGGTGCAGAAGACGATATTGCTTCTACAGATCTTGTTTATGCAAGAAGTAAAAATATTGGCGAATTGTACCGTTTGGCTCCACGTGTTTGTAAAAAATACAAGAACTTAAAGTTCGAATTTGAAGCCGAATATACCGCAGCTGCTTATGGTAAACTTGCTGAAAAAGCAAAAGTTAGAGATGCCAAATGGGTAGGTGGTACCAGATATTCATTAGGAGTATATTATTTCTTCTAGAAACTATATTTATTTTATAAAAAAGACGTAGCATGCTACGTCTTTTCTTGTTTATAGTGGGATAGTGAAGTAAAATATGGTTCCTTCCTGTGGTTTCGATTTCATCCAAATTTGACCTCCTAGCATTTCAATTAAGCTTTTACTAATTGCCAAACCTAATCCTGTACCTCCATATTGTCTTGTGTTGGCATCCAATTCGGCCTGACGGAATCTGTCGAAAATAATGGCTTGTTTTTCCTCTGGAATACCAATTCCAGTATCCCTTACAAAGAATTCAATAAACTTTCCTTTCACTGTATAGCCAATTTCAATTTCTCCATTCTGGGTGAATTTGATCGAATTCTCGATAAGGTTGGTAAATACCTGCTGCAATCGAACAGAATCAGTTGTTATTTCTAAAATAGAATCATCAACTGGAGTATTTATAATAAAGTTGAGCTTATGATTTTCCTTATGTTCTTTAAGTGTTTCGTAATCATCTTTAACCGAATCGAACAACTTGGAAATATTACATCTGTCCAATACAACCTTTAATTGATTGGTTTCAATTTTAGAGATATCAAGAATATCACTAATCAATCGTAATAATCCATTGGTATTTTTTTGAATGATAGAAATGAACTTTTTCCTTTTTGTTTCTGCCACATTATCACCTGACAGAAGTTCTGTAAATCCCAATATGGCATTCATTGGAGTGCGGATTTCATGTGACATATTGGCTAGGAAAGCAGATTTTAATCGGCTTGATTCTTCTGCAACCTCTATCGCTTTTTCGAGTTTTACATTGGTTGCAGTGATTTCGTGCATAAGTGCTTTTTCTTTCTGTTCTCTTAATTTTCTAAGGTGAATATTAATCATCATTACGATGATAATAATGGTCAAAAGAATCAGTATTGTTAAAGTAAGTATAAATATTTCCTTGTTTTCCTTAATCAGACTGTACGGTTCATTAATTAGTTTGGAATTTTTAGGCAAATCCTTAATCTTGATATCAAAATTTACCAATTCATTGTAGTCAAACTCATACTCATATACCGATTGCATTGGAGGAATATCATCAATAGGTGTACCTGATAGCACTTTTTTAGCGATTTGGGCGGCTTGTTTGCCTTGTATTCTTCCTGTAATTAAGGATCCACCTATGGCCCCACGATTAAGATAGAAATCCCAAACACAGTAAATTGGAACTTTGCAGTATGGTTTACATTCAGAAAACCCCTTTTCGTAAGTGTAATAATTGCCATCAATATCCCGGTTGTATAATAAGTAAAGAACAACATCATTAGGCTCTAACTTCGATAGCTGAATTTTTAATTCTTGAATGTTTTTAGGCTTAATAATTAAGTGCCTTACTGGTTCACTCATTTTTTTTATTTCATCCTTAAAAGAGGATAATACTGTTTCGCCAGTGGTACTATGATCGGTTACAACAACAATTTTAGAATAGTTTGGATGATGATCTTCGATTAGTTTAATTGTTGCGCATACACTAAATGTTTCAAACACTCCGGTGTATCCTTTGGGAGGATCAATAATAGAGTTTAAACCTGAGAAAATTACCGGAACCTCACCAAAAATTTCATCACGATTTTTAATTAAAAAGTCGTAAGCATTGTTATCGGTAGAAATAATTAAATCAAATTTTTGGTTCTTATACTTGCGCAGGTAATACCCTTTTAAAAGTTCCAGGTACTCTTCAGAAAAATATCTTTTTGAATCCATATACTCGATGTGGAGAGTTGTATTTGGATTTGGAAGAAGCTCTCTTTTAATGCTGTTTAAAGTGGAATCAGTCCAACTGAGACCATTATGGTATGAATTTAAAATTAATATGTGTTTGTGTGCGGATGAATAGGCACTCAAACTGCATATTATAAACAGCAGAAGTACTATTGACTTAATACTAATTCTCATAAGAAAATTGAATTGATTTGTATCGTTAACCAATTCAATTTAATAATTATAAATATGAATTAAAAGGTTTAGCAATTTATTATTGAGATCCTTTGATGAGCATTGGTGATTGTTAATTAATATACATACAATGTAATCTTTGTCTTTAGAGTTTTTTAAATAGCCACAATAAGTTCTTACTCCTGTCATCGATCCGGTTTTTGCCTTCCAATTGGATGCAATAACACTGCTTTTTCCAAAATGTTTTAAAGTACCTGATTTACCGGCAACAGGAAGTGAAGACAGGAAAGCATTGTAATTATTGCTATGATACATGGAAGTTAGGATTTGGCTGAAAAACTCAGCAGAAATTGCATTGAAATGCGATAAGCCACTGCCATCAAGTAAATTTTGATATTTGGTTTCAATACCTTTTTCTCTCCAAAACTCATTTATGGTTTTTGTTCCAGTTTTCCAATCTGCTTTTTCGTTTTGTTTTTGTCCGATTTCAAATAGCAACTGATCAGCAAAAAGATTTACACTTTTCTGATTGGTCCAGTACACGATATCTTTCAGTTTGGGAGATAGAATTTTGAATAAGTCCTTACGGTTGTTTTTTGACTTGCCATTTTCATGCAGAACTTTAATGTTGTTATTCTGTAATTCTGCTTTAAAATCTTCAAGTATGGCCAATTCTGGATGAAGAAAAGCTCCTTTCACTTTAAATTCATTTCGATTCTGAGGGATGCTACCTTCTATTCTTCTCAAATTACTTGTGTTACCACCAAAAATATATGCCAAATCACGATTGATTTCAGAGCTTACAACCTGATTGTCGAATTTTAATCCCGTATTATGAGGAAGCGTTTTCCATATTTTAGTTTTACTGCCAGCTTGCCCGGATTTAAAAAACAAGGTGTACATGTTATCACGGTAGTTGATGGCATTGGGAACAGCTCCATAATAATTGCCAATATCTTCCCATATCCAGGTTCTTGGAATGGAAGGTTTAAAATAAGAATTGTCTACCAAAATATTACCATCAATGACATTGATATTTAATTCTTTTAGTTTGAATACAATTTGCCTGGCAATGTTTTGCTGAGACTCAAAATACTTCGATTCTAATGTAGGATCACCACCTCCTTTAATAATCAGATTCCCTTTTAAGGTTCCATTTTCAATATTCCCATCAGTTTCGATAAGCGTTTTAAATTGATAATCTCCACCTAATATTTCCAATGCGCTGGCCGTGGTAACTAACTTTTGACTCGAAGCTGGTGTTAAAGCCATTTTCGAGTTGTGATGAGCCAATATTTTACCCTTTTCAACATCTTTGATAATAATGCCAATCCCAGCCGAATAAAAGCAGGAATCAGCAGTAAATTCATTTACAAATTGTTGAATTTTATTATCTGTAGTTTTTTGAGAAGTACACGAAAATCCCCAAACTACGAATGCGAAAAGGAGTAAAATTTTATTCATCAATCTCTTTTAAAATTTTTTCAACTTCTTTTTCAGTATTATTTAATTTTGCTTTACAAATCACCAGTAATTCTGAAACTCGTTTCACCTTTTCGGATAAATCATCAACGTCTAATTCTTCATTTTCAATCAGCATGATTGTTTCTTCAATTTCTGCAATTGCTTCGCTGTAACTAATCTTTTTCTTAGCCATTTATTTGTATTTTTTAGGATTTACTTTTTGAATTTCACTCTCAACCAGACCGTCTTTAAACCTGGTTTCAATTACATCGTTTTTAGATAATGATGAAATGTCTTTCACTATTTTCCCATCCTTTAAAGTTAGTGTATATCCTTTTTGTAGGATATTTTCAGGATTCAGATATTTTACACTTTGCTCGTGTAATGATAATTTATGCTTTTGATTTTCTAGCAGTCGACCAACTCGTATACCAATTTTACTATGCAGGTGTTCAGTATGACTCTTTTCAGTACTTAGTCGATGTTCGAGACCTAATTTTAATTTGGTTTTAAAGTTTTTCAAGTTAAATGAGTGCGACTTTGTTATTTGTTTTGCCGAATGAATTAACTTTTCATTTGCAAGTAAAAGCTGATTGGATTTTCGTTCCAATATGGTTTTAACCAAGGGCGAAAACTTGTTCGACAGATTATGCAAATTCTCAGAAGCCTCAAGCAGGATTTCGTTTATTCCGTTGTAAAATTCTTCCTGTAAGCTTTCATGATAAGATTGTTTTTCATCAAAACAGTCAATCAGGTATTCGGCGGCTGCAGTTGGTGTTTTAACACGCACATTGGCTACAATATCAACAATAGTTTCATCTCTTTCATGCCCAATTCCAGAAATTACAGGAAGTGGAAACTGGGCAATGTTAAAAGCCAGCCAGTAATTATCGAAACAATTCAAATCGGCAGTTGAACCACCTCCTCGAATAATGACAACAACATCAAATACGTCTTCATACTCATTAATTCGATCGAGTGCCGCAATAATTGATTCTTCAGCCTGATTCCCTTGCATAATAGCCGGAAACAATTTGTAATGGAATTTGTAGCCGGAAGGGTTGTTTTCCAATTGATTTGTGAAATCCTCGTAACCCGCTGCCGTGGGAGATGAGATAAGAGCAATACTCTTGGGAATTTCCGGGAAATCAATTTCTTTATTCATTTCCAAAACTCCTTCTTCTTCTAGCCTGTTCAGAATCTCTTTTCTTCGTTTTGCAATATCTCCCAGCGTATAACTAGGATCGATATCTTTAATATTTAAGGAAAATCCATAAATTTCCTGGAATTCTATGCTGACATTGATTAATACCTTAATTCCTGCAGAAAATCTTTGACCCGTGCTGGTTTCAAAATAAGGTTTTAACATCCTAAAGGTATAGGCCCAAATGGTTGCTCTGGCTTTGGCAATAATTTGATCTGTATCATCATCCTTTTCGACCAACTCCAAATAACAATGGCCATTCTGATTGTAGCGGACTTCGCTAATTTCAGCTACAATCCACAAATCAGAATCAAAAGAGTTTTTTAAAACTCCTTTAATCCGATTGTTTAATTGAAATAAACTTATTCCTTTGTTTGCCATAGTTTCCTTCGTAAAGTTTATTGTCTCATTTGAGAGCGTATGAATGAATCAGGATCATTTACGTAATTTTCAGGATCACTTTTGATTAGTTTCTCCTTTTGAGTTTCCATTTGCTCGAGTTTTTTCATTTGTTCATTATCAAGCTCATCTTGATTCAAAGCCACACCATTTTTGTATTCAATGGTAAAAAGCAAATCTCCTTTTTCAGAATAATGATCCCAACTACCAGTTTTTTTATTGTTGAGATAATCTCCTCCAAACTGAATAATACCATTAGGGTAAAAAGCCTGAAAACCACCATTTAATTTACCTTCTTTATATACCGCTTCGATATAAGGTTTACCATCTTCAAAAAAGCGTTTCCAAATGCCATGTTTTTTGCCCTTGGTAAAAGGAATAGATTCTGAAACTTTGCCATTTTTAAAACGGTATTCACTTGGGCCATTTTTAATGCCATTTTGAAATGTTTCAACTGCACGAACATTTCCTTTTTTATCGAAATAGTTCCAGGTGCTATCTTTTTGTGATTTTATGAAATTCCCTTTAGCAACTAGCTGAGCCGATTCATTGTAAAGTTCTGATTTAGCTTTAATTCCATCTTTAGAAAAAATTAATACAGCTTTTAGCTTGCCATTGGTATGAAAGCGTTCCATTCGTCCACTTGGTCTGTTATCAAGAAAACTGCCTTTGTATTTAATTTTACCATTAGGATATTTCTTAATCCAAACACCTTGCTTTAAGCCATTTTTATCTGTTTTATTGATTTCTTGAGCAGGTGAAAATATTGGAGCTATTAATAAGAGTAGAATGAATAAGTTTTTTATCATTTTGTTCAGTTTTTATCTTCTTGGTAATTTTATTATTATCGTATTATCAAGCTAACACAAAACTAATAAAACTATAACAGCCATAAAAAAATCTTGAGCTTTTCCCATAAAAACCAATAGGTTCGAATCATTAATAATAGAAATATGTTGTACATCATTTCTAATATTTTTTGGATAGCATTGATATTTTGTATTTTATGAATCGAATTGAATGTATTTTTCTCTAATTATGTATTGTTGAATGTGGTGATGAGACAATTGATTTGAAGTGAGAGAATGCGTTTTTTGGATTTGATTTCACAAAACTCAAATGTATAATGGAATCAAAAAAGGTGGAAATAATAACAAAAGCATAACTAACAAAATTGGTGGTATGGAGACAATGGATTTTCCTTTTAATTTCGATGAAATGCCAATTGCGGCAAAATTCATCTCCGACAGTTTCTCTAGAGATATTGAGGACTTTCAAAGAGTTTATCCTGTATTTGATGATGTGTTTAAAGCGCGCTTTGCTGAGCAAATCAGAAAAGCAAAAGATATCGTATGTTGTGGGCCTGAAGGGGTGAAAATTCAGAATATCAGGATAGGCGTATTTAGAAAAATAGAAAGTTTGAATACTTTAATTTTAGAGGCACAGGATTACTTCCCGATATCAAGAATAAAACAGTTCGATTATATTGTAGAAATTATTGAGAAAAAGAATTTGAGCTCAATCTTATCGATTGTGCCAAATCTTTTGCAACAACTTGAAGCAAATGTGCCAACTCAAAACGGAGACGTGGCTCAATCCATAATCGATGGAATTCGATCAATCTATCAGGTATTAAAATTAGATCGTATTGAACTCAATCGTTTGCTTAATTCTCGCGGACTGTTAAAGGAGGAAGTTTTTCGTTGTTTAAATCACCTTTGGGCAACCATGCAGGATGTAATGGAGATCGGACAAAGCCTATATCGAAAGGATGATCCAATGAAGTGTGTTGAGTATGAACTAAACTACATTAAAATGAAAGTAAAGACTTTCTGGATGCACTCAGTACCAGATAGAGGTTTAGTTTAATTGTTAGTTTTGGACTCACGTTAAAATACCAAGCATAAAAAATGGCGATCGAAATTTCGATCGCCATTTTTTATATATCTGAAGTTAAATTATTTTACTTCTTCAAAGTCAACATCAGTTACTTCATCGTCTGATTTTGCTTGGCCTCCAGCTTGACCTCCAGCTTGTGCACCAGCGTCAGGACCTGGTTGACCACCTTGCTGTTGTTGTGCGTTGTACATCTCTTGAGATGCAGCTTGGAATACATTGTTCAACTCATCGATAGCAGCGTTACAAGCATCAACATCCTGAGCTTTGTGTGCTTCTTTCAATTTGTTTAATGCATCTTCTATTGGCTGTTTCTTATCAGCTGGCAATTTATCACCGATTTCTTTCAACTGCTTTTCAGTCTGGAAAATCATACCGTCAGCTTTATTCAAAGTATCGATTTTTTCTTTTGCTTTATTATCAGCTTCTGCGTTAGCCTTAGCCTCTTCACGCATTCTTTCGATTTCAGCATCAGATAATCCTGAAGAAGCTTCAATTCTGATGTTTTGTTCTTTACCAGTTCCTTTATCTTTAGCAGATACATTCAAGATACCATTTGCATCAATATCGAAAGTTACTTCGATTTGTGGAATACCACGAGGTGCTGGTGGAATGCTATCCAGGTGGAAACGACCAATTGTTTTGTTTCCTTGAGCCATTGGTCTCTCACCTTGAAGAATGTGAATTTCTACAGAAGGCTGGTTGTCAGCTGCAGTTGTAAAAGTTTCAGTCTTCTTGGTTGGGATTGTAGTGTTCGCTTCAATCAATTTAGTCATTACACCACCCATGGTTTCAATACCTAATGAAAGAGGAGTAACATCCAAAAGAAGAACGTCTTTTACTTCACCAGTTAATACACCACCTTGAATTGCAGCTCCTACAGCTACTACTTCATCAGGATTTACACCTTTTGATGGAGCTTTACCGAAGAATTCCTGTACTTTATTTTGAATAGCAGGGATACGAGTAGAACCACCTACCAAGATTACTTCGTCAATTTCTGCTGATGATACACCAGCATCGTTCAATGCAGCTCTACATGGCTCAATTACTGCCTGAATCAGGCTGTCAGCCAATTGCTCGAATTGTGCACGAGAAAGACTTTTAACCAAGTGCTTTGGAATACCGTTAACTGGCATAATGTATGGCAAGTTGATTTCAGTGCTAGTTGAGCTAGACAATTCAACTTTAGCTTTCTCAGCAGCTTCTTTCAAACGCTGAAGAGCCATAGGATCCTGACGCAAGTCAATACCTTCTTCTTTGTTGAATTCATCAGCCAACCAGTCGATAATTACCTGGTCGAAATCATCACCACCAAGGTGAGTATCACCATTAGTTGATTTTACCTCGAATACACCATCACCTAATTCAAGAACTGAAATATCGAAAGTACCACCACCAAGGTCGAATACTGCAATTTTCATATCCTGATCTTTCTTGTCAAGACCATATGCCAAAGAAGCAGCGGTTGGCTCATTGATGATACGCTTAACAGTTAAACCGGCAATTTCACCAGCTTCTTTAGTTGCTTGACGCTGTGCATCGTTAAAGTAAGCAGGAACTGTAATTACAGCTTCAGTTACTTCTTGTCCAAGATAATCTTCAGCAGTTTTCTTCATTTTCTGAAGAGTCATTGCCGAAATTTCTTGTGGAGAATATTTTCTATCGTCGATTTCAACACGTGGAGTGTTGTTGTCACCTTTTAGTACTTTATATGGAACACGTCCAATTTCTTTACCTACTTTGTCGTAAGTTTCACCCATAAATCTCTTGATAGAGAAAATTGTTTTAGATGGGTTTGTGATAGCCTGACGTTTTGCAGGATCACCTACTTTTCTTTCACCACCTTCAACAAAAGCTACAATAGATGGAGTTGTTCTTTTTCCTTCACTGTTAGGAATTACTACAGGCTCGTTACCTTCCATTACGGATACACAAGAGTTGGTAGTTCCTAAGTCGATTCCAATAATTTTACCCATTTTAAGTATTTATTTAATGTTCTTATTTTTTTCTAATACACTTACGGATCATTTTTAAATCCGACAGGGAATAATCAAAGCCTGTGCCATTCCAAAAATTGTAGTTTCGAATGTAAAACTGACACAGATTGTAAAATTATCTGCTAAAATCATGACAGTTTTACTGACAGAAAGACAGAATCTGTAATGATTAATTATAAATGATGAATTATTACAGGAATATTCGTTCAACTTTTTATTCATTTACGAACTCACTTAATATCTCATTAAAGCAACTCTTCATTAACTTTTTCCATTTAGCTTGATACTTTAAGCTTTTTTATAACTTTGCAGTCTTGTATCATTGAAAAAATATTGATGGTATGAAGCTAAAACAGAGTTAGGATAATTGCACCTTACTTATCTATTGTCCAAAAAATTAAGATCATGTCAATTCATAAAGAATCGGTAAAGAGAGTGACAACACATGTACTCTCAGAAATGAAATTGAAGGGAGAAAAAATCTCCATGCTAACTTCTTACGACTATTCAATGGCTACTATTGTTGATAGGGCAGGTATAGATGTAATATTGGTTGGCGATTCGGCATCTAATGTTATGGCAGGACATGAAACCACACTGCCTATTACTTTAGATCAGATGATTTATCATGGTGCGTCGGTTGTTCGTGCTGTACAAAGAGCTTTGGTTGTAGTTGATTTGCCTTTTGGTACTTATCAGGGAAATTCTAAAGAAGCGCTGAATTCTTCTATTCGCATTATGAAAGAAGCAAGTGCTGATGCTGTGAAATTGGAAGGTGGTAGCGAGGTATTGGAATCAGTTAACCGAATACTATCAGCTGGTATTCCTGTAATGGGGCATTTGGGATTAACTCCACAATCAATTCATAAGTTTGGTACCTATGCGGTTCGAGCCAAAGAGGAAGAAGAAGCAAAAAAATTGCTTGAAGATGCCAAACTATTGGAAGAAGCAGGATGTTTTGCAATTGTTTTAGAGAAAGTGCCTGCAACATTGGCAAAAAAAGTGGCCGAAAGTGTAACGATTCCTATTATTGGTATTGGAGCCGGTAATGGTGTAGACGGACAGGTGTTGGTGATTCATGACATGTTGGGAATTACTCAAGAGTTTTCTCCACGTTTCTTAAGAAGATATCATAACTTGTTTGCTGAAATTAAAGGGGCAGTTGAAACCTATATTGGAGATGTGAAATCGAAAGATTTCCCTAATGAAAGAGAGCAATATTAGTGTCCCGATAACTAACGGGAGAGTGAATGTGTTAATTAGTGAATGTGTACTTTGAATTAAATTTCAACTTATTTAAAATAAACTGGATTGGAATAATTAAAGGTCTGTTTCATTAATAATTCATCATTTATAATTTATAATTGAATTAAGGTGGCAAGAGAAAGACTAGAAGTATTATATGAGGACAATCACATTATTGCAATTAACAAGCGATGTGGTGATATTGTGCAAGGAGATCAGACTGGAGATGAACCTTTGAGCGAGAAGGTAAAGAAATACATCAAAAGAAAATACGACAAACCAGGTGATGTTTACCTTGGTGTACCTCATAGAATTGACAGACCTGTTAGTGGGGTTGTTATTTTTGCTAAAACCAGCAAAGCTTTGACGCGTTTAAATAAAATGTTTCAGCAGAAGGCTGATCAGATCGATAAGATTTACTGGGCAGTAGTTCAAAATTGTCCAAGAGTGGAAGAGGAAACTTTAAAGCATTACTTGTTAAGAAATCAGGAAAAAAATCGCACCAATGTATTCGATAAGGAGAAGAAAGGTGCGAAAGAGGCAATACTTGATTACAAATTGTTGACTCGCTCTCAGAAGTATTTCTTATTGGAGGTAAAGCTTCATACTGGTCGCCATCACCAAATTAGAGCTCAGCTTTCAAAAGTTGGTATGCCAATTCGTGGCGATTTAAAATATGGTGCCCCTCGTTCTAAAAATGGAGGAGGAATTGGCCTTCATGCCAGGGAAATTGGTTTTATCCACCCGGTAAAACAAGAGCCTATCAGGATTAAAGCACCAGTTCCACAAGATGATAATTTGTGGAGAGAACTTGAAAAATTAGCAGATTAAATAATAAAAAAACGGAAGCCATTGGCTTCCGTTTTTTTAGTCGTTTAGCATTTCTTTATCAAAGAAAAGCGGCAATAATTGCTTAATGCTTTCCACAATTCTAATTTTGTTTTCGCCACAAAGAATTACTCTAATTGGCTGATTGTATCTATCTTCAGTTTCCAGTAGAACTTGTCGGCAAGAGCCACAAGGAGGAACCGGAGTTTCCAGGAAGCTGCCATTTGTTCTTGAAGTAATGGCAATGGCTTTAACAGGAACATCTGGATATTTGGCATTGGCATAAAAAACCGCTACACGTTCTGCACATAAACCCGATGGATAAGCAGAGTTTTCCTGATTATTACCTTGTACCATCTCACCATTCTCTAACAATAAAGCTGCTCCAACATTAAATTTAGAATATGGGGCATAAGAGCGATGAGCTGCATCTTTGGCCTGATTAACCAATGCTTGATCTTCTTTTGAAAGTTCGTCTATCGAATCGTATTCGTAAACCGTTGTTATAATTTGTGTTTTCTTCATTTTATAGCCATTAGTAAGCAGTATTAAGTAATTGGTTATATACTAACTACTCGTACTCATAAATATACAATAGTTTCGATAATATTTACTAAAACATTATCGTTAGCTTATCAACGGAATACCTTGTGAATAAAAATTGATACAGAAATATCAATGGATAACAGGATTGTTATATTTTTATGGTTGTTTTTGAAATCGGAACGAAGATATACATAAATTTTGATTTCTCATTTATTATCGCTTTTACTTTAGATTTTTATGAAGAAAATTATCCTATACACACTACTTGTAATTGCCACATGCTCAGGTGTGTTTGCAAAAAATTATACCAGAAAAGAATACATTCAAAAATATAAAGATTTAGCGATTCGAGAAATGGAACGCACTGGTATTCCAGCCAGTATCACAATGGCCCAGGGAGTATTAGAGTCACAAAATGGTAATTCTCTTTTGGCGCGCAGGGCCAATAACCATTTCGGAATCAAATGTCACGATTGGGTTGGTCCGAGTATGAAATTCGATGATGACAAAAAAAATGAGTGCTTTAGAAAATATACAAACCCATATGAGTCGTATAAGGATCATTCAAAATTCCTGACGACACGTTCGCGATATGCTTTTTTATTCAAGTATCGATCGGATGATTACAAGCGCTGGGCACATGGATTAAAAAAAGCAGGTTATGCTACCGATCCAAAATATGCCCACAAGTTGATTAGTATTATTGAAGCTGAACATCTTTATAAGCTTGACAGAAAGGGTGCTGGTAAAGATTTCGTTGTAACGAAACCTGATGACACTGAATTGGCAGACATAGATGGTGATTTAAGTATTGATCCGTTTGGAGCCCGATTGGAAGTGGCCAATGGTATTCATTACATCGTAACCAAAAAAGGTGATACTTTCTACAGTATTGAAAAGAATTTGGGTGTAGAGCGCAAGAAGTTGTTGCGTTACAACGATCTTCCTAAGAATTACATTTTACAGATTGATCAGAGATTATATTTGCATAGCAAGCGAAATAAAGCTGCCAGAGGTTATAATTTCCACCGTGTAAAAGAAGGAGAATCATTGTATGGTATTTCGCAGCAGTACGGTGTGAAATTGAAGAGACTTTGTAAGTACAATGGTGTGAAGAAAAACTACAAAGTTAAGACAGGTGAGCGTATTTGGTTACGCAAAAAGAAAAGATAGAAAATATCAAAATTAGATATGAGTAAAAGAAGCTGTTTCAAATGGATTGAACAGCTTCTTTTTTTACAGAATATTTACTTGAATAGGTTCATTTTATAAGTATAATTTTTGGCATTATTTTGGTGGTAACATCAACTGTAAGAAATCAATATTAAACTAATCTATAATCAATACAGTTGAATCATGAAAAAAGCAATCTTTTATTGTCTTGGTGTTGTACTAATGGCATCCTGCCAGATGACACAAACCATTGTTACTCCACCTGCCAATGTAAATGTTCCGAAAAATGCACTTTTTATTTCTCAATCGGGAACCGAAAGTTCTTTAATGCAAACCGTTATCGATTTGGAAAATAACGAAATGGTAGTGCTTACCTACAGTTATTCAAATATCGAAAATGTAACACGCACCGGAGTGTATTTAAATCCTGATGATTATAGAAATATGAAAATTGTAGGAACAGATGCACCATACGCCAAGGAGAAAGAAGAAAAGAAACCTGCTCACCTAAATGATTCTAAAGAGAAATAAAAATTAATGCAATATAAAAAGGGATAAGTCAATTGTGGCTTATCCCTTTACTCTATTATTTAATGTTATGTAAGTTTAAAATCATTCACCCAACTGATCTTTGGTTCTGCTTAAAAGCAAAGAATCGGCCAATTGTATGGCGGTAATAATAAACAATACAAAGGCAATCGGATATTTAAATTGAATTACGAAATCAAGAAGAATGTTTGCCTCTTTCAGTTCAAAATAGAACAAAAATGCAACCGTAAAAGCCATAATAACCAATAAACCTAACGACATCATCAGGTGGCGCAATAAAGCCTCTTTAATCGATTTTCGCTTCTCCACTTTTTCCACCACATTATCGGCAAAATCAATTGGAATATTTAGCTCGAAATCATCTTCTAAAATTTCTTTCAGCAATTGATCCACATTTTGGAATTCGTCCTCAGTATGTTTTCCTCTGTAGCTATGCATATCAATTAGGATTTAATATTTACCAATTCACTTTTTTCTATCAACTCTTTCAACATTTTTCTTGCCCTAAAAATGTAGTTTTTTACTGTACCAACAGGTAATCCTGTAATTTCAACAATCTCTTTGTATCCCATCTCTTCCAGATGATACAAACTTAAAACAGTTTTGTATTGCTCAGGCAATTCATCAATCATTTTTCTGACATAGGATTTCAACTCTTTGGTTTCAGCAATTTTTTGCGGATGCTCCTCCGTTATCATATCCGCATGTAAAAAATCACGTTCATTGTCATCAATATCAGTATCGGGTTTTCTTTTTTTCAAATGATTAATCGTAACCCTGTAGGCAATGGTTGCAATCCATGTTGAAAGCTTCGAATCACCTCTAAATTCAGGCAGTTTCTGATGCACCTTAATAAATACCTCCTGGCAGATATCCTCCAAATCTTCCTGCTGGTTAAGCAAACGCGCCGCCACGTGAAATACAAGGCGCTCATATTGCTTTACCAAAAACCGAAAGGCCTGTGGATTCCCGTTATTTATCTGATTTATCAGCTCTGTTTCCTTCATCTTCTGTTGCAGTAGACAAGCAAGGTAAGAAATAGGTTGCAGAAAATTTAAATATTTTTTATCAGGGCATTCCCCTTCGGGTCGGGCTATTCGCTACTACTCCTCACTCGTTCCTCCTTGCGGGGTAACCGCTACTATCCCTAATGCAAGCCCTTCTTCAAGCAAAATGCATTTTCGTGCTCCGCTTTAGCTCGGGGTACGAATTGTTTATGAAGTGCAACAAACTCACACTTAAGGTTTTTTTAATAAAATATTGGGAATCCGAACTCAAGTCGGAGTCCCAAAGAAAACTTGTCCTTTCGTATCCCGACTCTAAGTTCGGGTTACGAATTATTTCCAGCAATTCATTTAATCTCATTATTAGATTTCAAAGAACATTGGGAATCCATATTCAAGTCGGAGTCCCAAAGCGAATACCGCTTTAGGAAGAAGAGTATTGCTTGCAGCATTCCTCTTCTCCTCAAGGAGAAGGGGCCAGGGGATGAGGTGAAAAAAATGAAAAAAAATCCACCAAGCTGCAACCTTTTTAAAACCACCATGGTCTACTAGGCAAAACAGATTGAAAAACTTAAAAATTTGAAATATGAATATTGGTGAATTATTAATGGCTGCAGTGGTGTTTTTCTCAATCATCACATTTGTGAAAATATTGTCTTCACATTTTCTAAAGAGAAAAATTATTAAAACCGGTCATTTCGATCGAGCAGAGATTCTGGATCAAAACTCGGAGATAGAGGTGAAGAAACAAGTGCAGTACGATCAGTATCCTGCATTAAAGTGGGGATTGGTAGCATTTTTTGGTGGACTTGGATTTATCGTATTGGAGTTGTTGGGAACTCAATATCCTCAGTTTACAGAGTATCGCAGTGCAATGCCTTATGGAATCTTCTTTGTATTCACTTCACTTGGTTTCTTATTGTACTACGTAATCATGAGCAAAAAGGCAAAAGAATAAAATAAATACACCCCAATAAAGCGAGGCTGTTCAATTCATTTTGGGCAGCCTTTTTTTTTGAAAGTCTTGAATAGTGAAAAAGTAGAAAAGTTGTGAAAATCCAAAGCTAATTTAAGCACTGGTGAGTAATTCTCTTTTCACATTCGCACAATAACCAAATCATACAGTTTCTATAAGCTTTCATTTCTGTTGGAGATTCTTATTTTACCAAGAAAATTTTCTTTGTAGCATTTAGTAAATAAAAAACGCCTCCCACAACAGGAGGCGCTTCGCATACTAAGCCAATCTTTAACTAAAAACAATATTTATTCTCCTCGATTAATTTCCTGGCTATCATTCGGCGTTCTTCTTTGCTGTTTAGTCCGCGGTGTTTGGTAAAGCGTTTCAAGCCTAAAAGCATCATGCGCAATTCGTCGCCCGATGATATGCTGTTGGCAGCATCTTTGGCATTTTTGTGAATGCGGTCGGCGGCATCGTAAAAGAAAACCTTACACATGGCAATTTGTTCCTGGCAGGCTTCTTCTCCTTTGGTTTCTAACAACTTTTTAACGCGTAGCAATAACGATTCTGCCTGATAACAATCGGTAATGATATCTGAGATATTCATTAGGATTTCCTGCTCCTTACTAAGCTTTTGCATGAACTTTTGAGCAGCTGCACCTGCTACCAGTAAAGCACACTTTTTAAATCCCTCTACCAATTTGCTTTCAGCAGCCAATAGGCTGGTATCTTCTTCCCCAAAATCAGGAATAGACATTAATTCTTTGGCCACAGCTTGTGAGGCTGATAATAAAGGCAATTCATTTTTGAAAGCTTTTCGCAACAAGTAATCTACCACCAACATGCGGTTGATTTCGTTGGTTCCCTCAAAAATACGATTGATTCGAGCATCGCGATAAGCACGTTCCATAGGAGCTTCGGCTGAGTATCCCATACCACCATAGATCTGTACACCTTCGTCCACCACATAATCCAAAACTTCGGATGCCGCAACTTTCAAAATGGCAGCTTCGGCAGCAAATTCCTTCTGTGCCTGTACTGATGCTTGCTCCTTACTCATTCCTTCTTCAATTAAATGATGCTTGGTGTTCTGAATATCGTTACTGCAACGGTAAATGGCCGATTCAACAGCATAGGTTCGAGTAGCTTGCTCGGCGATTTTGTACTGAATCGCTCCAAAATTAGCAATCTCGGTACCAAATTGAATACGTTCATTGGCATAGTTAATGGAATTGGAGATAACCTTTTTTCCAGCTCCTAAAACGGCAGCAGCCAATTTAATCCTTCCATTGTTCAGGATATTCAAGGCAATCTTGAAACCATCACCTCTTTCTCCCAGAAGATTTTCAACAGGAATTTCACAATCTTCAAAGAACATCATACAGGTTGAAGAGCCTTTGATACCCATTTTCTTTTCTTCCTGTCCTAAACTGATTCCTGGAAAGCTTTTTTCTATAATGAAAGCACTTAAGTTCTTATCATCATCAATCTTGGCAAAAACCGTGTAAATATCGGCAAAGCCACCATTGGTAATCCACATTTTTTGTCCGTTCAAAATGTATTTCGAACCATCCTCCGAAAGTTTTACTTTACTCTTTCCCGAATTGGCATCGGATCCTGCACCTGGTTCTGTCAAACAATAAGCTCCTTTGTATTCGCCACTGGCAAGCATTGGCAAATACTTTTCTTTTTGCTCTTGTGTTCCGTAGTAGAGGATAGGAAGCGTTCCAATTCCCACATGAGCCGCATATGCTACTGCAAACGAGCTGTAGGTGCCCATTACCTCGGTGCTCAGCATGGATGTATTCATATCCTGGCCAAATCCGCCATACTCTTCGGGAATTGCAATGCCAAGTAGACCCAATTCACCTGCTTTGTCGAGTAAATCGGTCATTAAACCTTCTTCCTGTTCATCAATTCTGTCCTGCATCGGAAATATTTCTTTCTCCTGGAAATCTCTGCAGGTATCCATGATCATTTTTTGTTCTTCCGATATCTCTTCCGGAATAAAAATATCTTGTGGCATCGTTTCTTTCACCAGAAACTGTCCGCCTTTTACTGTTTTAATCTTTTCCATGTATGTAGTGTTTATGTAGTTAAAATTATCATCAGTAAGTTTCCAAGAGGGATCTTCAATTGCCTCCCTCTATAGAGGAAGGATTCCTATAGCAATTCAAAAATACCGGCAGCACCTTGCCCCGATCCTACGCACATGGTAACCATGCCATATTTTTGATTTCTTTTCTTCATTTCGTGCAAGAGTTGAACCGAAAGTTTTGTTCCTGTACAACCCAGTGGGTGTCCCAAAGCAATGGCTCCACCATTTACATTGGTGATTTCAGGATTCATGTCTAACTCTCTCATTACAGACAGGGCCTGAACCGCGAATGCTTCGTTCAATTCGATTTGCTCAATTTGGTTCATGTTCATTCCCGATCGTTTTAAAACTTTAGGAATGGCTTCAACAGGTCCAATGCCCATGTGTTTTGGTTCAACACCAGCTACAGCATAAGAAACAAAGCGAGCAATTGGCTGCACATTCAATTGTTTCAACATTTTTTCGGATACCACCAAAACAAATGCTGCTCCATCGGATGTTTGAGAAGAATTACCAGCTGTAACCGTACCATGTTGATCGAAAACTGGTCTTAATTTCGACAAGCCTTCTATACTGGTATCAGCTCTTGGACCTTCATCAGTGGCAACAATGTGCTCTTTGGTTTCAGCTTTCTCTTTGCTGTTTACAAAAGTTTCCGATACTGTAATGGGAACAATTTCATCTACAAAACGGTTCGCTGCCAATGCTTCTAAAGCTTTACGGTGCGAGTGAAATGCAAATTCATCCTGATCCTCTCTCGATATTTTATACTTTTTTTGCAAGGCTTCAGCTGTGATTCCCATGTTCCAGTAGTAATCCGGATTCGACTTGGCTATTCCCAGGTTGGGAACCAATCGCCAGCCACCCATTGGCATAAGCGACATCATTTCCACACCACCGGCCAGTATACAGTCTGCCAATCCAGCTTCAATTTTCGATGCAGCAATGGCAATTGTTTCCAGGCCAGAAGAACAGTATCGGTTCACAGTCATTCCAGGAACCTGAATATTATCCAATCCCATTAAAGAGATCATTCTACCGATATTCAATCCTTGTTCAGCTTCGGGAGTTGCATTTCCTACAATTACATCCTCAATTAGTAAAGGATCTAGACTTGGCGTTTTCTCCATAATGTGTTGTACCACTCTTGCGGCCATATCATCAGGCCTGATGAGGCGAAGCTTTCCCTTTTTTGCTTTGCCTACAGCGGTTCTATATGCGGCTACTATATATGCGTTCATATTTCAGTTATCAGTTAACGGTTATCAATTATCAGTTTCTCAGAATCTTGCCTTTTTGCAGCAGGCTTTGCATGCGTTCCAGCGTTTTTTTCTGCTGGCAAAGTCGAACAAAAGCAATTCGTTCCAAATCGAGTAAGTATTTTTCCGACACTTTGCCAGGTTCACTCAGTTCGCCTCCACTAAGCACTTTCCCTAGCTCTATGGACAAGTGCTTGTCGTATTCCGAGATGAAATTTCCTACTTCCATTCCATCTGCACCCGAATAAACCAAAGCCAAACCTTCACTTCCCAGTACAGTAATATCTTTGGTTGGTAGAGGAGGAGTGTAGCCTTTCTCAAGCATTAGCAAAGCTGCTTTTTTTGCATAAGTCAACTGATGCTTTTTGCTAATGATTACTTCATCCACATCCTTTCGGAGATATCCCAGATCGAATGCTTCGTAGGCCGACATTGATACCTTTGCTTGACCAATACTCAAGAATTTATCGCGGAAGCGGTTGGTTCGGATATCATCCTGAGCAATTTCTTTGGACAATCGGTAAGCAAACTCTTTGGTTCCTCCACCAGCAGGAATTACTCCAACACCTAGCTCAACCAATCCCATATAGGTTTCCGCGTGAGCAATTACCTTATCGGTATGCATACACAGTTCACATCCTCCTCCCAGAGTTATGCCATGTGGTGCGGCAATTACCGGAACCGAAGCATACTTTAACTTCAGCATTGTGTTTTGGAAAGTGCGTACAACCATGTCTAACTCTTCAAACTCTTGCTCAATGGCCAGCATAAATACCAATCCAATATTGGCCCCGGCCGAGAAGTTTTCTCCTTCGTTGGAGATTACCAAAGCTTTATAATTGCTTTCCGCCAACTCAATGGCTTTGTTAATTCCCTGTATAATTTCACTGCCAATGGTATTCATCTTGGTGTGGAACTCAAGGTTGATGATTCCATCACCAAGATCAATGATACTGGCTCCTTCGTTACTCCAAATGGTTTTGGAAGAGCGAATATTATTCAGTAGAACCAGATTTTCAGTTCCAGGAATGGTTTGGTAAGCATTCGAATTTACATCATAGTACTGTTTCAAGCCATCTTTTAACCGATAGAAACTAAGATCTTCCTGAACCATATTGTACACCCAATTGGCAGCCTTAAATCCCATTTCTTCCATCATGCCTAAAGTTTTTTTCACACCTAAGCTTTCCCAAATCTCGAATGGTCCCATTTCCCAGGCGAAACCAGAACAGATGGCTTCATCAATTTTGTACAGATCATCGGTAATTTCAGGCATTCGCTTCGAAACGTAGGCAAACAAGCCAAAGAACAGCTTCTGATAGAATTGATTTACTTTGCTGTTTCCTTTTAAAAGAACTTTAAAGCGATCATTAAGATGAGGTACAGCCTTTGCGGCTTCAAACTCACCAAATTTTACCCTTTGCTTTTCTTGATATTCGAAACTTTCCAGGTTCAAGCTTAAAATCTCGCTCTTTCCTTCTGATTTTATTTTTTTATAAAAGCCTTGTCCGGTTTTTGATCCCAACCATTGGTTGCCCATCATGTGTTTTATGAACTCTGGAATCTGGAAAACATCTTTGGCTTCATCATCCTGCAGTGCTTTCTGAAGGTTTTGTGCTACAAAAACCAGCGTGTCCAAACCAACTACATCGCAAGTACGGAAGGTAGCGGATTTGGGTCTTCCAATGATTGGTCCTGTAAGTTTATCAATTTCTTCAACCGAAAATCCAAATTCATCAATCAGGTGAAAAACCGACATCATAGAATAAACCCCAACTCGGTTGGCAATAAATGCAGGAGTATCCTTACAACTTACTACCGATTTGCCTAAAAATCTTTCTCCAAAATCAGTCAAAAAATCCAATACTTCCTGATTTGTTTTTGGAGAAGGAATGATTTCTAACAATTTCAAATACCTGGGAGGATTGAAGAAATGAGTGCCGCAAAAATGAGCTGCAAAATCTTCCGATCTTCCCTGAATCAACATCTGAATAGGAATACCTGATGTATTGGTCGTAATCAGGGAACCGGGTTTCCGATGCTCTTCAATTTTGGTATAGAGTTCTTGTTTGATTTTTAGATTTTCGATAATGGCTTCTATTATCCAGTCGCATTCAGCGATTTTATGAAGATCATCTTCGAAATTACCTGTTGTAATTCTGCTGGCATAAGCTTTTAAATACAGAGGTGCAGGTTTTAGTTTTGTTGCTTTCAGAAAAAGATCGTTTACAATTCTGTTTCGAACTATGGGATGATCTGCAGACAGACCAGCTTTTTGTTCTTTTTCGTTAAGTTCCTTTGCAGGCATATCCAATAATAAAACCTCGATGCCTATATTGGCAAAATGACATGCTATTTGAGCGCCCATGACTCCTGCACCCAAAACTGCAACTTTTCTAATTTTTCGAGTCATATTTTTATTTGTTATAGTGTGTGTGAATACTTGTTTAAAGTTCTTCTTCGTAGGCGTATATATCTCGAATCAGATTGTCGTATTTGTCTTTTAAAACTTTTCTTTTGAGTTTTAAGGTTGGCGATAATTCACCAGATTCAGGAGTCCAAACATCTGAAACCAAACGACTGGTTTTAATTTTCTTTGGTCGATCGAGATTTACATTGGTTTTCTCAACCTCTTTCCAAATTCGTATTTGAATACGCTCATTTTTAATAATCTCTTCCGGACTAATAAAATCCAATTTCTTTCTTTTGCAGTATTCTTTTAGGAATTCAAAATCCGGGGAAATTAATACAGAAGGAAAGCGTCTGAATTCACCAATTACAATTGCCTGATCGATAAAAGGAGATTCCTTCAGTTTATTTTCAATTACCTGTGGAGCGATATAAATTCCACCTGAAGTTTTAAAAATTTCCTTCTTTCGATCCGTGATTTTGAGGAATCGATCTTCCACCATACAGCCAATATCACCAGTATGGAACCAACCATCTTTATCGATAACTTCATTGGTTAGTTCTGGATTTTTGTAATATCCCAGCATGATATTTGGTCCTCTAGCCAGAATTTCTCCATCATCAGCAATTTTAACCTCTACGCCATCTAAAACAGGACCTACGGTTCCAAACTTTACATCTGGGTAGGCGTTTTGATTGGCCGCAATAATAGGAGAGGTTTCCGTTAATCCATATCCTTCCTGAACAGGAATGCCAGCAGCCCAAAATAAACGCTCTAACCTAACCTGAAGCGCAGCTCCACCCGAACACATGAACATGATGTTACCACCAAGAGCTTCCTGCCATTTGCTAAAGATTAACTTTCTGGCAATTTTCAGTTTGAATTCATACCACCAGCCATTTGCTCTGTTCAGTTCATATTTTTGACCAAGATTAACAGCCCATAAGAACAAGGATTTCTTTATGGTAGGCAAGCTTTTTCCCTTAGCCATAATCTTGTCATATACTTTTTCCAGTAATCGGGGAACGGTGGCGAACCCATGAGGTTTAATCTCCCGCAAATTATCGCCAATGGTTTCCATACTTTCAGCATAATAGATACTAATTCCCTTGTATTGATACTGATAGTTAACCATTCGCTCATAAACATGGTTGATTGGTAAAAAACTCAAACACTTGTGACTTGAATTTAAAATTAAACGTGCAGCCGAAGCCAGCACATTACTAGTGAAGTTTTTGTGCGATAACATTACACCTTTAGGATTGCCTGTTGTTCCCGATGTATATATGATGGTAACCACATCTTGTGGTTGGATGTTTTCTTTAATGGATTTTAATTCATCCACATATTTGTCATCAAGAGCCTTACCCATATCAAGTAATCGTAACCAATGAGTAACAGCTTTAATTTTATCGAAAGCATACACCTCTTTTACCGAAGGATGATCGTTTAAAAGTGGTTCAATTTTGCAGTACAATTCTTCACTGGAAACGAAAATTATGCTCGGTTCACAATGATGAATGATAAAGTCATAGCTTTTTGCACTAATCGTTGGATAAAGGGGAACATGAATTACACCAATTTGTGCCAAGGCCATATCAACAAAATTCCATTCGGGTCTGTTGTTCGAAATGGTGATAACCCGGTCTCCTTTTTTAAGACCACTATCCAGCAAAGCGTAACTAATTAAATCTGAATATTTCAGATATTGTTCTGTGGAATATTTAATCCACTTGCCATCTTCTTTCTTTGCGAAAGCATCTGTTTTATCAGGATAATTTTCCCGATAAACATCCAGTAAGTCGAAAATGCGCGTAACCATAATTTAAAGTTTAAGTATGTAAGGCATTACAGCATTTCAAAATGATTTCGAAGCATTTTGATGCGCAGGAACTTAATCTCTAATGATTAGAGGTGAGAGATTTAGTGTTGATTTAAGTTTTGTGTAAGAAGTTGTATTGGGAATTGGTTTCAGAGATTTTCCGAAATCTTTTTACACTTACATAAAATTTACAAAAAGGAATCTGAAAATAAAAGAATAATTGGTAAGAATTCTTTTTTATTTGGTAAGCGAAAAAAAAGGAAGCTTTTGGGCTTCCTTTGAAATTTTATAAATGATAGTTGGATATTTGTTGAAATCCGCGAAGAAAATCTTCGACTTTCATGCGTTTCTTGCCTGCCTGTTGCAGCATTGTAATGGATAGAAATCCGCCTTCTACAGCCACTTTTAAGTAAGTTTTGCCATCGGTGTACAAACTACCTATTTCTTTGTTGTGATTTTCAATTATTTTTTCGGTTGCGAAAACTTTAAGACCGATCTTTTTTTCTTCTTCATTCGGAATCAATTCTGTCCACGATGCTGGGTACGGACTTAATCCTCGAATTAAATTGTGAATGGAATTGATATTCTTTGTCCAATCAATCTTACAGTCCTCTTTAAATATTTTTGGTGCAGATTTTAATTCGTCTGCAGCAATACTTTCCTGCGGGATTTGTGGATAGTCATTGGCTTCGATTGCTTTAACTGTTTTAACAACCAAATCAGCACCAATATTCATTAGTTTATCATGGATGATTTCAGCATTGTCGTTTTCACCAATCTCGGTTTTTTCCTGAAAAATGATGTTACCCGTATCAATTTCATGCTTTAAAAGAAATGTAGATACACCAGTTTCTTTATCACCATTAATGATTGCCCAGTTAATTGGCGCAGCACCACGATATTGAGGAAGCAAGGAAGCATGAAGATTTAGAGTACCAAATTTTGGCATGTTCCAAACTACTTCCGGTAACATTTTAAAGGCAACCACAACCTGCAAATCAGCTTCTAATGATTTAAGTTCTGCAAGAAATTCTTCATTTCTGAATTTTTCAGGTTGTAAAATTTTCAATCCTTTTTCTGCAGCATACTTTTTAACTGCTGCTTCTTGTATTTTTTGACCTCTACCTGCAGGTTTATCAGGGTTGGTAACAACACCAACTACATTAACCCCTGCATTTAAAAGAGCTTCAAGAGGAGCCACCGCAAAATCGGGTGTTCCCATATATACTACACGTAAACTCATACTATTCCTTTAAGTTCCTGTTTCCTTTATTGTGTTTTGGAAAATAAGGGCAATGTTTGCATCCATTGCCACAGCAATACCCTCTCTCGGTAAGATATTTTTTTGTCATGATTCTATATCCATCAGGGTGCATATAGTAATCAATATCTGGTTTTAAATCGTCAAACATATTAGTCTTGTTTAATTTTTAAAAACTCTTTTATGCTTTCGTTTTTAATGGTAACCGAAAGATGATAGTGAGATATTTTATATTCGTTGTTTTCAATAACCAGTACTCCAGAAGCTCTGCAAACTCCCATCCAGGTATTTAAAAGTTCATCGAACCAAATGGTTTTCTTGCCTTCCGAAGTATAAATTTTTCTATCAAAGGCTTTAAAATTCCAGGTTGTTCCCTTTTCAAAATATGGCTTGCAAAAATTGTGGAACTCTTGTTTGGTCCATCTTTCCGATGGATCGGTTCCAATGTAGCTTGCATTTTCTGTCATCAAGCCAAAATACTTTTCTAAATCAGCATCTGCGGCAGCTTTATGCCAATCATTAAGAAGTTGGTTGACTTCTTTTTCGGAATATGCTACTTGTTTTGAGCAAGCAGAGAATAATCCCAAAACTGCAATTAGAATTGTGAATATAGATTTATGCATTTTTCTTTTTGAAAAATTTTGTCGGGTTAATCTTTTTAAAGAAATCAATATAATTTTCGATATTGAAAACAGCAGAGTCTGTAGTTGCTTTGTAGGTTAATACAATTCCCAATGGAAGAATTATCAGTGATGAAATCCACATTCCAAGAGCAGGAGGTAGAACCAATTCTTTGGCAAAACGCTCACCAGTCATGGAAATAATGTAATAGAAAATAAAGAATAACACCGATACAATTACTGGCATTCCCAAGCCTCCTTTACGGATGATTGCACCAAGTGGAGCTCCGATAAAGAAGAATATTAAACATGCAAAAGGGAGTGTGAATTTTCTATGCCACTCATTGGAGAATTTCTTAATCCATTTTTCTTGCACCAATAATTCTCCTTCTTTTCTAGATACAGTTTCTCTTGCTTTTCTGGCAAAACTAAGAGCAGAACTTACCGAGGTTAATTGTTTTGTGATTGTAGTAGATTTAAATAAAGAATCAACATTTAGTGTTTTTGCTGAAAGATCTTGTGATTTCACAGAATCTTTTCGCATTGATTTTGATTCTTTTTTAAAGTAATGTCTTGATATCAATCCGGTAACAAGTCTCTTTTTTTCATTTTGCAATTTGCCTTGCAAGGAATCTTCAGAATGTACCAACTGTTTTAGATTTAGCATTCTATAGTTCTTGCTGTATCTATCCTCATTACCTCTTTTTAATTCAGTGCTTCTAAGAGGAACGTTTGTTTTATATTCCTGAAATTTTATTCTTCGTGAAGGATGTTTTTTATCTCTTCTCGATTTGGTTTTTACCTCCTGATACATATTGCCACTGTACAAAGTAAGAGCCATATTTTTCTTATCAGGAGAAGTGACCATAGTGCCAGAATCAGCCACTGTTACATTGGTATTTCCTCTTCCATCACGGTGGTCGTATATCAAGATTTTATACATCATTCCGGTTTCTTTATCAATGTCGTCCACCTTAATGCTAAAGTTGGGAAGATCATTCGTAAAAATACCTTCTTTAAGGATCAGTTCTGGTTTTTGATTTTTAATATCAATTAAGAGTGATGTAGTTTTTAAGGATGCCACCGGCATTACATAGTTGGCAAAGAAAAAAGCACTAATACTAATAATTATCACAAGAGTGGTAAGTGGCTGCATGATTCTCTGCAAGGAAATTCCTGCAGCTTTCATAGCTGTTAATTCATAATTCTCTCCCATATTCCCAAAGGTCATAATAGAAGCCAAAAGAATAGCCAAAGGGAGTGCCATTGGAACTAAAGTAGCAGAAACGTAAAATAAAAATTCAGCAATTACTGTCCACTCTAAACCTTTTCCGACAAGTTCATCGATATATCGCCAAAGGAATTGCATGAGTAGGACAAACATGCAGATAAAGAAAGTAAAGGCTAATGGCCCTAGAAAACTTTTAAGAATAAATGAATGTAAACGTTTCATTCTAAAATATTTTAATTGAAGCGAGATCCGAATTTTATTATATGGATCTCACACTGCTACCTAAAAAATAAGACCAATAACTTGCAGAAACTGGTCTTACATAGCTTACAAAAATAAGCTAATTATTTAGGATTTGGTGTTATGATTTGTTAAAAAATCATATTCCCAATACATGTTTTAATTCGGCGATTTGAGTATCCCAAAGTTCAATGCTTTCATCTATTTCATCTTCATCAGCAAAATCGGTAATGATTAAAGATAGGTCATTGGTGAGAGCATCAATTTCAATTTTAAATTCGAAATAGCTGTCTTCATCTTCACTATCAAGCCAATGGAAGCGAATTAAACGATTATCTTTCTTGGTTATTAATTCTGCTTGCTGCTCCGATCCATCCCAAATGAAAGTATAAACTTTACCTTTTTGATTTACATCATCAGCAAACCATTCTGATAATCCACTTGCATTACTTAGTCGATCGAAAATTACTTTTTGCGAAGCTTGAAGTACATATTCCAGTTCAAATTGTTTCATCTGTTGGGGCATAAATGTTTTGATAATAAAATAAGGGGATTAAGTTTGTCTTGATAAATTTTTCCCCCAGTATTAAAATACTGCACTAAAAAGGTGAAATGTAAGTCAATACTTAAATTTCGCGCAAGATACTTAAGAATTTTCTAATAATAAAAACTGATTCTTAAATCTTTAGCTTTTCTCATATTGTTAATTCTTTAAGATGCTTAGTTTACCTGCACCATATAAGTTAAGAAAATTTTACAAATCGATAAATTAAATCATATACAATTCAAGAATTGAAAAAAAATGTGAAATGATTTTTTTTAAATGAAAAAGGATTCTATATTTGCACCGCGTTAGGAAAAACGGCGAGGTAGCTCAGTTGGTTAGAGCGTCCCGATTTAGTATCGGGAAGGTCGGTAGCAAAGGAGTAAAAAGCTTTTTATCTTAGGGTGTAAATAAAAAAAACGGCGAGGTAGCTCAGTTGGTTAGAGCGCATGATTCATAATCATGAGGTCGGCGGTTCAAACCCGCCTCTCGCTACTCTAAAAGAGAAACAGTTTAAAACTGTTTCTCTTTTTTTATACCCTGGATTTTCTACTTTAAAAAGTATGATTGGTAGGAGCGTCCCGATGTAAAATCGGGAAAGTCGGCGGTTCCCCGAATAAATTCGGGACACGCAAACCCGCCTCTGGCTACAAAAAGGAAACCATGAAAATTGTTTCCCTTTTTTGTATCTTAACTTTTCTTTTAATTATTATAGTTGTATGAGCTATTTCGTTTACATTTTAAAGAGTAAGAAGACGGAAAGGTATTATATAGGTTACACTTCGGATATCGTTTGTCGTCTTGAAAAGCATAATGCTGGAGCAACAACTTCAACGAGATCTGGTCGACCATGGGAATTGTTATATTATGAGGAGTTTCAAGAAAAGAAGCTGGCCATTTTACGAGAAAGGGAAATAAAAAAGAAAAAGAGTAGAGTTTATATAGAAGCACTAATTAATTCTTTTAGTGGTTCCGATGCTTAGAGCGTCCCGATGTAAAATCGGGAAGGTCGGCGGTTCCCCGAATAAATTCGGGACACGCAAACCCGCCTCTGGCTACAAAAAGGAAAACCATGAAAACTGTTTCTCTTTTTCTTGCCTTGAAATTTCTTAGCTAATCATTGAGTCGAAAGGTGTGTCGGAAGACAAATAGTTAATGCCTTTTTGAAATTGCATTGAGAGGATGTTAATCTGACAAAATAAAATCGTCTTGTTGTAGCATACGTCGCCGTAGTTCCAATAATTATTGGGACAACCGGAATAAGCCTTTGCAATAAAAACAATAAAAAAGTTACCACTTTTTAGCAAAAATATACTCCAGGCATAGGTCAAATGGCATGTTGCAAAAAAAAAACAATATTTTTTCAAATTGTAACATTTCTGTAAAACAGATAGTTTAAGGAATCGAGTCATTTCTTTGTAAAGATTTTCAGAAAAAAGATTTTTTTTAGAAATAAAATGCTCTTATATTTGCACCGCAATCAAGCAAAACGGCGAGGTAGCTCAGTTGGTTAGAGCGCATGATTCATAATCATGAGGTCGGCGGTTCAAACCCGCCTCTCGCTACTCTAAAAGAGAAATAGTTTAAAACTGTTTCTCTTTTTTTATACCCTGGATTTTCTACTTTAAAAAGTATGATTGGTAAGAGCGTCCCGATGTAAAATCGGGAAGGTCGGCGGTTCCCCGAATAAATTCGGGACACGCAAACCGGCCTTTCACTACAAAAAGGATGGTTTAGATTATTCTTTTTTGTTTTATATACTCCATTTTTAGGAGAATTGATTTTAATAGGGATCAATTCTTTTATCTTTGCTATCCGTTAAAATAAAATATCAATGTTAAAAGTAACCAGAGCTATGTGGTGCTTTTAGAATTAAATAATGTAATCGTATGAACAATTGGTTTGAGTGTAAAGTGAAGTATGTTAAGGTGGATGAAGTATCAGGAAAAGAGAAAAAAGTATCGGAGCCATATTTGGTGGATGCAATGTCTTTTACCGAAGCCGAGGCCAGAATTCACAAAGAACTGGAGCAAATGATTAGTGGGGAGTTTAATGTAACCAATATCAGCAAATCAAACATCACGGAATTGTATCCTAATGACAATGGTGACCGCTGGTTTAAAGCTAAAGTTGCATTTATTGATGTGGATGAGGCATCTGGTAAGGAAAAGAAAAGCAATAATTACATGCTTGCACAGGCAAACAATGTGAAACAAGCATATGAATTTTTGGAAGAGTGCTTAAGTGACATGATAGTGCCTTATGAGATTCCAGCAGTTTCAGAAAGTCCTATTATGGATATCTTCCCATTTTTTAGTGATGAGGTGAATGAAGAAATTCCAGAGAATCTGAAACCAGTTTCGGAAATTGAACCGAATGATAACGAATTTGAATAGATCAGAAATTTCTGATCTGTTTTTTTTCGAAAACGATTGTTTTCTGTTGAAAAACATACGCATGTCTTGTTGTTACTGTAAAGTTAAATGGCTGTAATGTTCTATAAATCAATCTCAATAGAGGTGTGTGAATTGGTGTTTTGATTTTTTGTGTTTTTCGTGGTGAAATTTCTTTTCTCTACTACATTTGTCAGCATAAACAAACAACAAAAAACAGACTTGAATAAGTTTTGACTTTTAAGATGAGGGGATCTATATGAAGTCAGATTTATTGGTTTAAACGTATAATCACACCATGAAAACAAGAACTGAACACGACTTAATTGGCTACAAAGAGGTGCCAGCTGATGCATATTATGGCATTCAAACTTTAAGAGCAGTTGAAAACTTTGACATTTGCGGTGTTAAATTAAGTGCATATCCAAACTTTATTAAAGGTTTGGCAATGGTAAAATGGGCAGCAGCTAAAGCAAACAACGATCTTAACCTACTAACTGACGATGTTACTGAAGCGATTACCAAGGCATGTGAAGAGCTTATTGATGGAAAACACCATGATCATTTTCCTGTTGATATGATTCAGGGAGGTGCTGGAACATCTACCAATATGAATGCCAACGAGGTGATTGCCAACAGAGCATTGGAAATTCTTGGATATCAAAAAGGTGAATACGAACACTGTCATCCAAACAACCACATTAACCTATCTCAGTCAACAAATGATGCATATCCAACTGCAATTAAAATTGCATTAATGTATATGAATGAGAATTTGGTGGCAGGCTTAAAATCATTGATTACTGCATTTAGAGCGAAAGGGGAAGAGTTCAAGGATGTTTTAAAAATGGGTAGAACTCAGCTGCAAGATGCTGTACCTATGACATTGGGGCAAGAATTTGAAGCTTGGGCTGTAAATCTTGAAGAGGAAATCGAAAGATTGAACCAAAATGCAAAATTGTTCCTTGAAGTAAACATGGGAGCAACTGCTATTGGTACAGGAATTAACTCGGAGCCTGGTTACTCAGAAAAGTGTGTTGCACACCTAAACGAAATTACAAAACTTCCAATTGTATTGGCTGGTAACTTAATCGAAGCTACTCCTGATACAGGTTCGTATGTAATGTACTCATCAGCTGTGAAGCGTTTGGCTGTTAAACTTTCAAAAATCTGTAACGACTTAAGATTGTTATCTTCAGGACCACGTTGTGGATTGAACGAAATCAACTTGCCAAAAATGCAACCAGGTTCATCTATCATGCCAGGTAAGGTAAACCCGGTAATTCCTGAGGTTGTAAACCAAATTGCTTACAAGGTAATTGGTAACGATTTAACTGTAACTTTTGCTGCAGAAGCAGGTCAGTTGGAATTGAATGTAATGGAACCAGTTTTGGTTCGTGCTATTTTTGAATCAATGGAAATGTTGGAGAATGGAATGGCAACATTAAAAGAAAGATGTATTGAAGGAATTACAGCAAATGTTGAGCACTGTAAAGAAATGGTTCTTAATAGTATTGGTATTGTTACTGCTGTAAATCCAACATTAGGATATGAAGCTTCTTCGAGAATTGCCAAAAGAGCGTTGGCAGAAAACCGAAGTGTTTACGATTTAATTCTTGAAGAAGGATTATTGACAAAAGAGAAGCTAGACGAAATTCTTTCTCCGGAAAGAATGATTAAGCCTCAAAAATTTGTTGAAGCTTAAAGGATTGATTTTAACCGAATTTTGGTTAATTACTTTGTTTCTTAAACAACAATCCAATTTAACTTGGAGAATACTCTATCATTGAGTTCTTGGCGCATTAAAGAGGTTGATTCGATTTCGATTCAACCTCTTTTATTTTTTGTCAGTCAAAGGGTGAATATTTACAAGGTGCAAATCAGTCACCCCTTGACTTTGTCTCTTTAGAATTCTTACATTTACCTGATCTTAAATTGTAAATGCCATGTCAGAAATAAGTTTTAAGTCCATAGGAACAATTCATACACCTCACAAAACCAGAGAAAATATGCCCATTCAGCCTCTAAGTGCAAGAGGCGTTGAGGCAAGAGTCGAATTAAAGCCTGAATTGCTTGATGGATTAAGAGACTTAGAGTCTTTTTCGCATGTGATATTGATTTATCATCTACATAAATCGGAAGGCTACGAATTGGATGTAAAACCATTCATGGACGATAAAACCCATGGTTTATTTGCTACCAGAGCACCCCGAAGACCCAATGCCATTGGAATGTCAACCGTTAAACTTAAGTCGATAGAGGGCAATGTTTTACATGTTGAGGATGTGGATATCCTGGATGGAACTCCTTTATTGGACATCAAACCTTTCTTTTCGAAGTTTGATAATCGTCCCGATGCAGTCTCTGGTTGGTTAGACGAAAAATGGAAGGAGAAGAATCGGGAAATAAAATCAGACAAGCGATTTATTAAATAAAGTGGCTCTGTATGATTTACAGTGGGTACTTCATATAAGTTTAAAAATAATCTCTACTTTGTTTGAACTGGGGTGTTGGGCATTGGAAGAACAAGCTTCTTATCCGCAGAAAATATTTAGAGAGACGGGGAAGCTTCGTCCCGAAATAGAATTTGTAAGCATTTGGGAGTCAAATGCAACAAAATTCATAATCGGGAGAGAAGATCACCCTCCCGATACTTCGGGAAACTTAATGTTTTCAAGTAGAAGGAGTTTGTGCTTACGCGCCCTAGTCCCGATAGCTATCCCTTAGGTTTGCATAGTCATGGTTAATACAACTGATTTTGTAGTTTAGTGGTGATTAACCAGTCAGCAGAAGTAAACTAACGATAGCTTAAGG
>NZ_JANQCD010000020.1 GCF_026672275.1 Marinifilum sp. D737
GAAATTATGGTAGTAAGCATTTTGTACCTTTACATTAATCCCATAGGGACGATTTTATTTAACGTTCTATAAAATCAAACATATATTCATCCTGAAATGCTATTTCAAATTTCTCTAACAAACCCAAATACTCTTCTTTGAATGATTTTTTTTGATGATGCTTTTCCTGATCCATTATATATTGAATAACATTATTTCTTTGTGACCTGGAATAAGAAAATGCTCCATACCCTTCCTGCCATGAGAACTTTCCAGGAACAAACTTATTTTCATTAATCCATCTAGAAGAATTTGCTTTCACATCTCTTATAATATCTGATATGGCAGTACTTGTACTTAGTTCAAAAAAAACATGAACATGATCATTATGACCATTAACGCACAATGAAAATTGATTTTTGCTTTTCAAAATTCCTGACATATACTTGAATAGCTCCTCCCGAAAGCTTTTCTTCAATAAATTCTCTCTTCCCTTCACAGCAAATATTGCATGTATGTTTATTTGAGAATATGTATTGGCCATGTCTGCATTGTTTTGATTATTAAAATGTCACACCTACGGTGCTTATACCTAAATTTAATTTCTTCTACCATAATCGCGTGCCTATGGCACTCTATTATTAAGCCCGCCAGGCAAAATTATGGTAGTAAGCATTTTATACGTTTACATTAGTCCCACAGGGACGACATCACACTATTTTCTATACTTTAATTTAAAACTACATTCTAAACACTCCAAAATCAGGTTCTCCAAAGTCTTTGTTTAAAGAAGCTGCAATTCCCATTGCCAGAACTTTTCGTGTATCTGTAGGATCAATAATTCCATCATCCCACAGACGAGATGTACTGAAATATGCAGATCCTTCCTCTTCATACTTTTTCAAGATCTTTTCGCGCAGTTTGATTCTTTCTTCCGCATCGAACTCCTTGCCTTGCTTCTTCAGTTGTTGTTCTTTCACCTGTACCAATACACCCGCGGCCTGTTCACCACCCATAACGGATATTTTCGCATTAGGCCACATGAACAACAAACGAGGTTCGTAGGCACGACCAGCCATGGCATAATTCCCTGCACCAAACGAACCTCCAACTATCACAGTAAACTTGGGAACCTGGGCGTTTGCAACTGCATGAACCATTTTGGCACCGTCGCGTGCTATTCCTTTGTGTTCGTATTCTTTACCCACCATAAAACCTGTGATATTCTGCAGAAATACCAAAGGGATCTTACGGAAGCTACACAATTCAATAAAGTGAGCTGCTTTTAAAGAAGTTTCTGAAAAAATAATTCCATTGTTAGCGATAATCCCAACAGGATACCCCATGATTTTAGCAAATCCGGTAACAATAGTGGATGCATATCGCTCCTTAAATTCCTGAAAAGAACTATTATCAACAATTCGGGCAATTAATTCTCTTGCGTCAATAGGCTTTTTTAGATCCAATGGAGCCAATCCATACAAATCTTCAACTGGATATTGCGGTTCCTTAAAATCTTCTCGCTCTAAAGGATATTTTTGCACTTTAGGCATGGATTCGAATATATCTCTACAAATCTGAATGGCATGTCGATCATCTTCTGCCAAATGATCAGCAACACCTGAAATGGAGGTATGAATCTCAGCACCTCCCAATTCTTCTGCACTTACTTCTTCACCAGTAGCCGCTTTTACCAAGGGTGGTCCTCCAATAAAAATCGTTCCTTGTCCTTTCACAATAATGGTTTCATCACTCATGGCAGGAACATAAGCCCCTCCGGCGGTGCACGATCCCATTACAATGGAGATTTGTGGAATCCCTTTAGCGGACATCTTTGATTGATTGAAGAAAAATCGACCAAAATCATATTTGTCAGGAAACACTTTCGACTGCTCCGGAAGAAACACACCACCGGAATCCACCATATAAATACATGGCAAGTGATTTTCCATGGCTACTTCCTGTGCACGAATGTGTTTTTTAATGGTCTCCTTAATGTAGGTACCTCCTTTTACCGTGGCATCATTGGCAACAATCACACATTCACGTCCATGAACCACTCCAATCCCGGTTACAATTCCTGCTGATGGGAACTGATTCTCATACTGATCACAAGCAGCCATTGCCGACAATTCAAGGAAAGGAGTATTCTTGTCTAAAAGAAGTTCTATTCGGTCACGCACCAACAACTTTCCTCTTTTTAAATGTCTTTCACGAGCTTTTTCGTCTACTCCATTCATTACAGAATTTAAGCGATCACGATACTCAGTCATCAAGAGATTATAAGACTCTTTATTCTTAATAAAGTCTTCGGATTTGGTGTTTATTTTTGATTTTATTGTTTTCAATTTATTATGGATTTATAGTAGAGACGCAAAGCCTTGCGTCTCTACCAATAATTTACATATTACGTCTATATTGGCCGCCTACTTCGTACAAGGCATTGGTAATTTGTCCCAATGTACAATACTTACAAACCTCCATTAACTCAGCAAAAATGTTCTCATTCCTTAAAGCAGTCTCTTTTAACTTCCTCAAGGCTATATCTGCTTGTTCCTTATGATTCTTCTGAACCATTTCTTTGTACCTTACCTGATTTTCTTTCTCTGATTCATCGGAGCGAATTACTTCTTTCGGTTGAACCGTTGGAGAACCCAAAGAACTTAAGAAGGTATTCACACCAATAATTGGTAGCTTTCCATTGTGCTTCAAGCTCTCATAATGCAAGGATTCCGATTGAATTTTACTACGCTGATACATGGTTTCCATGGCACCCAAAACCCCACCTCGCTCGGTAAGTCTATCAAATTCCATCATTACTGCCTCTTCAACCAGTTCTGTTAACTCATCGATAATAAATGCTCCCTGCAATGGATTTTGATTCTTCGCCAATCCCAATTCGTTATTAATAATCAACTGAATGGCCATTGCCCTGCGAACCGATTCTTCAGTTGGTGTGGTTATTGCCTCATCGTAAGCATTGGTATGAAGTGAATTGCAATTGTCGTAAATTCCTGTAAGCGCTTGTAAAGTCGTACGAATATCGTTGAACTCTATTTCCTGCGCATGTAGTGATCTTCCCGAAGTTTGAATGTGATATTTCAATTTTTGAGAACGCTTGTTTGCCTTGTACAAATACTTCATGGCTTTGGCCCAGATGATTCGAGCTACACGACCAATTACGGTATACTCCGGATCCATTCCGTTAGAGAAGAAGAAAGACAAGTTAGGTGCGAAATCATCTACATTCATTCCTCTCGAAATGTAGTATTCAACCAAGGTAAAACCGTTTGCCAATGTAAATGCCAACTGACTAATCGGATTGGCTCCTGCTTCCGCAATGTGATATCCTGATATAGAAACCGAGTAGAAATTCCTTACCAGATTCTGGATAAAATATTCCTGAATATCTCCCATCATCTTCAAAGCAAAATCAATTGAGAATATGCAAGTATTCTGTGCCTGATCTTCCTTCAACATATCTGCTTGTACTGTACCTCGAACCCTACAAATTGTTTCGGATTTTATCTTTTCATAAACTTCATTTGGAAGCACCTGATCACCTGTTACACCAAGCAACATCAATCCCAATCCATTATTTCCTTCTGGTAAATCTCCGATGTATTGTACCCTCTCCTTTTCCTTATAGATTTCCTGAATTTTGGTCTCAATTTCATCTTCCAACCCATTTTCATGAATGTATTTCTCACATTGCTGATCAATGGCAACATTCATAAAATATCCGACTAACATTGGGGCCGGACCATTAATTGTCATGGATACCGATGTTTTGGGATCTACCAGATCAAATCCGGAATAGAGTTTTTTGGCATCATCCAAAGAAGCAATTGAAACACCTGAGTTTCCAACTTTTCCATATATATCGGGACGAACATCTGGATCAGCCCCATATAAGGTTACCGAATCAAATGCCGTTGACAATCGAACCGCAGGTTGTCCCATTGCCAAATAATGGAATCTTTTATTGGTACGTTCAGGAGCACCTTCTCCTGCAAACATTCTGGTTGGATCTTCTCCCTCTCTTTTAAACGGAAATACACCCGCTGCATATGGAAATTCTCCTGGTACATTCTCTTTCAAAGACCATTTTACAATATCTCCCCAGCTTTTATAGTCAGGCAAAACAATCTTTGGTATTCTATTGTGAGATAAGGTTTCGGTGTGTGTATCCACACAAATTTCCTTTCCTCTCACTTCATATTTGAAAATATCCTCCTTGTATCTTTTTACTTTTTCCTTCCACCCCTCAACAATATCCTTATGCTTGAAATCCGTTGAAAGTTTGGTAAACTCCTTCTCAATTGACCTTTGGGCAATTTCATCATCTACCAAATCAGAAGACTTTCTTAAAGCATACAACTGATCCGCTATTTCAGCCTGATCTTCCACTTTTCGATTGTATTTTCGAACTGTTTCTGAAATATCAGATAAGTAACGAACCCTTGAAGGAGGGACGATCTCAATCTTCTTGCTTGCCTCTAACAATGGTTTTCCGTTGATCTCAAACTGCTTCACTCCTTGTTTACCAAGGAAGTTAATTAAAGCATGGTACAAATCATTTACACCATGATCATTAAATTGAGAAGCAACCGTTCCGAATACAGGCATTTCTTCAGGATCCTGATCAAAAAGCATGTGATTGCGTTGATATTGCTTTTTTACATCTCTTAATGCATCCTGAGCCCCTTGTTTATCGAATTTATTGATGGCAACCAAATCGGCAAAATCAAGCATATCAATTTTTTCCAATTGAGTTGCTGCTCCAAATTCGGGAGTCATCACATAAAGTTTCACATCGCTGTAATCCACAATTTCGGTGTCCGATTGCCCGATACCAGAACTTTCCAAAAAGATACAGTCAAAATTAGCCGCTTTCATAATCATCAAGGCATCATCTACATGCTTTGACAAAGCTAAATTTGCCCTTCTTGTTGCCAATGACCTCAAATAGACATTGGAGTTATGAATGGCATTCATTCTGATTCTATCTCCTAATAATGCTCCTCCACTTTTCTTTCGGGATGGATCGACAGATAGAATGGCCAATTTCAAATTTGGATAATCGATCTGAAATCTACGAATCAATTCATCTGTTAGAGATGATTTTCCTGCTCCTCCTGTCCCTGTTATTCCAATTACCGGAGTATGATTAACTTTAACATGATTCTTTAACTTCAAATACAGATCAGATCCCTGAATTTCATCATGTTCCGCCAAACTTATTAGCCTTGCTAAAGTATTAATATCAGCAAATGAAATCTCTTCTATTTTAGGTAATTCAATCTTACTCAATTCATAATCCGACTGCTCCAAAACTTCATTAATCATCCCTTGTAAACCAAGGTTTCTGCCATCATCAGGAGAATATAGGCCTGCAATACCATAGGCTTGCAACTCCTTAATTTCTTCTGGCAAAATTACACCGCCACCACCTCCAAAAATCTGGATATGACCTGCATTTTTCTCCTGCAATAAATCATACATGTACTTGAAAAACTCAATATGCCCTCCTTGATAAGAGCTGATTGCAATGGCCTGAGCATCTTCCTGTATGGCACAATCAACAATCTCTTCGGCAGAGCGATTGTGCCCAAGGTGAATGACCTCAGCACCAGAAGCCTGAATAATTCTGCGCATGATGTTTATTGAGGCATCATGACCATCAAATAATGATGTAGCAGTTACTATTCTTACAGCATTTTTCAGTTTGTATGTGGCAGGTGTGTTCATGATACTTAATTTCTACAATTCAAGTGCTTTCTCTATAATTTCAGCAACATCTAAATTCTGAAGCTCAGATTCCTTATTTTTTAATTTGATACCATCAGTCAACATGGTCATGCAGAACGGACAGGCCGAAGCCACCTTATCCACTTTTCTTTCTATAATTTCCTCTGTTCGTTCAATGTTTACCTCCTTATTTCCCTTTTCAGCCTCCTTAAACATCTGTGCTCCACCAGCACCACAACACAATCCGAAACTTCTGGATCTCTTCAATTCTTTCACATCACCAAACACAGCCTTTACCACATTTCTAGGTGCGTCATAAATCTTATTTCCTCTTCCCAAATAACAAGGGTCGTGATAGGTAATCGATTCTCCTTTGAATGGATTATTTTCAAGCTTCAACTTACCATCCTGAATCATTTCATCCAAGAACTCGGTATAGTTGATCACATTGTAATTTCCACCCAATTCCGGATACTCATTCTTGAGTGTGTTGTAACAGTGAGGACAAGTACAAATGATTTTATCCACCTCATAAGCATTCAAAACCTCAATATTTTGCATGGCTTGCATTTGGAAAAGCATCTCATTGCCAGCCCGTTTAGCAGCATCGCCCGTACAACTTTCTTCTTTCCCAAGAACAGCATAGCTAAGCTCAAGATGATTTAAGATTTTGGCAAATGCACGTGCCACCTTTTGATATCTATCATCAAAAGCTCCTGCACATCCAACCCAGTATAGGTATTCCGGTTTTTCGCCTTTTGCCGCCAAGTCGGCCATTACCGGTACATGTAGTTTTTTATCTGTCATTTAATATATTTTTTTTGTTAGAGACGCAAGGCCTTGCTTCTCTACAGTAATATCATTGAATATTTTCTAACCTTCTGTCCATTTCAGGCGATCTTCAGGTGAAAATTGCCATGGTGCACCATTGTTTTCGATATTGGTAAACATGGTATTCAATTCTGCAGGTGCTGCTGCTTCTTCCATCACCAGGTACCTTCTCATATCCATAATTAAATTTGGATGACTGATATCAATTGGACATTCCTGGGCACATGCATTACAAGTTGTACAAGCCCAAAGTTCCTCTTCGGTAATGTAATCTCTCAACAAGGACTTGCCGTCATCTTCTCCTTTAATGGCAATCGGTCCTTTTTCATCCATTCGCTTTCGCAAATCCACAAATATCTTTCGAGGAGATAATAGTTTTCCTGTGATATTGGCAGGACAAACATCCGTACAACGGCCACATTGTGTACAAGCCAGAGAATCCATATAGTTTTTCCAGCTTACATCCTCTACATCCTTTACACCAAACCTTGCTACTTCTTCACTTTCATCATAAGCCGCTTCGGGATCTAACATCAACTTAACTTCTTTTGTAATGCTTTCCAGATTTGGATATTTGGTAAGTGGCTCCAGATTGGCGAGAAATACATTAGGGACTGACAGAAATACATGAAAATGCTTGGAGTATGGAAGATAGTTTGCAAATACAAAAATCAGTAAAATGTGTATCCACCAACCAGGTTCCTGCAACCATCCTAAATCCAAATTAACCAAGTTTACAATTGCTGCTGATACGGGATATACTCCTTCATATCCAATGGGATGATTACTAATGTATCCAACATTAAAAGCCAATAAGGAAAGCATTAGCAAACCGATAAAAGACAAGGCAATTTGAGCATCCCAATAAGATTTGGACGACATCTCAACCCCTGTAAATCGCTTAATCCGAAGAATGCTTCTTCTTAAACTAAAAGCCTTTATAAAGACAATAATTAGCAATGCAAACACATCACCCGAGGCCATTACAAAATCATAAAACCAGCCGGTAAAAGCAAATGATCGCTCCAATCCAAACACTCCATCAATCACAATCTCAATACTTCCCAGAGTAATTACCAGAAATCCCCAAAACACCAGGGCATGCATTAAACCAATTACAGGCTTTCTGAAGATTTTGGTCTGCCCAAAAGCCACATCCATGGTATGAGAAATTCTGGCTCCAATGTTTTTGATCGGATACGATGACTTAGTCAGTTTAAAGAAAGCCCATAATCGTTTCACCGACCAGGCAAAAACACCCAAGCTTATTGCCAATGAAATAATGAAGAGGATCTGTTTTGTCATGTTTTTAAGATTTATGGTATTCTGTTATATTTTTTCACTTTGTATTACAATTCCTCTACAGTTTAAGAAGAATCGAGCTACAAGCTTCAAGTCACAAGCTTTGTTGATACTTAAAGCTTGCTACCTGATACTACTTTCATGATTTAGAATTCCTAAAAGCCTCCGTTAATCTTGGTAATACATCCATCACATCTCCAACAATACCATAATCGGCCACACTGAATATTGGTGCCTCAGGATCTGTATTAATCGCAACAATGCACTTGCTTCTGCTAATACCAGCAACATGCTGAATTGCACCAGATATACCTGCAGCGATATACAAGTTTGGAGCAATCACTTTTCCTGTTTGACCAACATGCTCTTCATGTCCGCGCCATCCTTCATCAGAAACCGGACGAGAACAAGCAGTTGCAGCTCCTAGTACCTCTGCCAACTCTTCCACTGGTGCCCAATTTTCAGGACTACGCATTCCTCTTCCTGCAGAAACTACTACATCTGCATCAGATAAAATTACTTTATCCTTTTGCTCTTCTTCTTCTACAATCTTTACTTTAAACAAGTTTGTATCAATATCTACAGCAAACTCTTCAATAGTGATATCACAAGGATTTTCTACCAAGCCAAAACAGTTTTTCGCAATGGTAAGTATCTTTTTATCAGATTTGATTTGAACATGTCCAAATGCTTTTCCTGAGAAAACTCTTTTCTTCACTACAAATGGATCAAGAGAAACAGGCAACTCTTGAACAGCAGCTACAAGTCCTGCTTTTAATTTAACCGATACCCTGGGAGCTATTGCTTTTCCACTGTTGTTATCAGACAAAACAATTGCCTCAGCTCCCACAGACTCTGCTGCTTTTGCAACAATATCTGCGTAAGCTCTACTCGTTAAAGTATTCAATTTCGGATCACTAACAGTGAGAACTTTATCTGCACCATAGTTCCCTAATAATTTTAATTCTTCTTCGGCAAGCTCTCCAATAGAAAGCACTACCATATTTGTATTTAGCTGATTCGCTAAAGCTTTTGTATATGAAACCAATTCAAAGGAGGAATTCTTAAATTTCCCATTCCAATTCTTGGCAAATGCAATTACAGACATAGGCTAAGTTTTAAATGTTATTACTTAGTTTTAGATTTGAGAAAGAGACATTTGTTTAAAATCAATGCAGTCATTCTCACACCTACTTCTTTTTTTATTAAAGCACTTTTGCTTCATTCTTTAACAGATCAACCAGTTGTTCTGCCGATTCTGAATCAATCATTTTACATGCACCTTTTTCCTGTGGCAATTCAAACTTTATCGACTCAGTTAACACTTCCAGTTCGGCAGCTGGTTTAACTTCCAGAGGTTTCTTACGTGCCATCATGATTCCACGCATAGATGGAATTCTAGGTTCCATTGCGATTCCCTTTTGAACAACCGCTACAAATGGAGTTTCAGTTTTTAGTACCTGCTTTCCACCTGGAATTGCACGATTCACCTGAATATCATCATCATCCAGGTTAACTGATGTAACAGATGAGATTCCCGGATAATCCATAAACTCAGCAATCATAGCTCCAACAGAGGATCCATTGTAATCGCTCGATTCAATACCACTAAAAATGATATCAAATGGGTTCTCCTTTAAATATTCTGCAATTTGCCCCGCTACATGATAAGCATCTGCAGGACATGCATCAATTCTTACTGCTTTGTCGGCACCAATGGCAAGAGCCTTTCTAAGAGTAGCATCAGCACTTGCACCACCAACATGAATTACACATATTTCATTCACTGAATTACCAGCATCTTCCTTTAATTCCATGGCACGAGTCAATGCCAACTCATCCCAGGGATTAATGATCCACTGCACACCAGAGTCATCAAACAGGCTGTCTCCCTCTTTAAATTTAACTTTGGTGGTTGTATCTGGAACATTACTTATACATACTAATATTTTCATAAGCGATCTTTTTTATATATGATATAAGAGAAATAGAAGATTCCTTTCTCTTTTATTTTTTCAAATTTTTAATCCACCAAACCTCTTGAAATTACAATCTTTTGAATTTCTGAAGTCCCTTCATAGATCTGCGTTAGCTTGGCATCTCTCATCAATCTTTCAACATGATATTCTTTCACATAGCCATATCCGCCATGAATCTGAACTGCTTCGGTAGTAACTTTCATAGCTGTTTCTGCCGCATATAGTTTAGCCATAGCACTTGCATGTCCATATGGTTTACCCTGATCTTTCAGCCAAGCCGCTTTTAAGCAGAAAAAGCGAGCAGCCTCAATTTCCGTAGCCATATCCGCTAGTTTGAAGGCAATTGCCTGGTGGTTTATAATTTCTTTTCCGAATGTTTTTCTTTCCTGAGCATATTTCAGTGCCAACTCATAGGCTCCCGAAGCAATTCCCAATGCCTGAGATGCAATACCTATTCTTCCTCCTTCAAGTGATTTCATTGCGAATTTGAATCCAAATCCTTCTTCTCCCAGTAAATTCTCCTTTGGCACTTTTACATTGTTAAACATTACTGAATGAGTGTCGGATGCACGCATTCCCATTTTATTTTCATGTGGTCCAACCGATATTCCTTCCGAATCTGCCTCCACAATTAATGCATTTATTCCCCTGTGTTTTAATTCTGGTTTAGTTTGAGCAATTACAATATATGTAGAAGCTGTTTTTCCACTTGTAATCCAATTTTTGGTTCCGTTTAGCAGATAATGATCTCCCATATCAACAGCTGTTGTTCGCTGAGATGTAGCATCGGACCCGGCTTCAGGTTCTGATAAAAGGAAAGCACCAATCTTTTCGCCTCGAGCCATTTGCTTTAAATATTTCTGCTTCTGCTCTTCGGTTCCATACTTTTCAACCCCCCAACAAACCAATGAATTGTTTACCGACATGATTACAGAAACCGATGAATCGATTTTAGAAATTTCTTCCATGGCCAATACATAAGAAATGGTATCCATTCCTCCTCCATCATAATCAAGACCAACAAGCATTCCCAGAAAACCAAGTTCTCCAAGCTTCTTTACCTGATCAGTTGGATATATCGCTTTTTCGTCTCGTTCAATTACTCCAGGTAACAATTCTCTTTGAGCAAAATCACGAGCTGCATCTCGAATCATCAATTGTTCTTCGGTGAATTCAAAATTCATAGTGTTTGTTTTTAGGTGTGATTAAATCAGCCAATAGCCCTTAGCTTTTTGGCTATTAGCTGATCTGTATTATTTCTACTTCATTTTATTCTTTTTAATTCCTACTCTCCTCTCTTGTAAACAATTGCCACAAGAGATTTATCATCTCCCCCCATATTTACGGTCATACCGTAAGGTCTGTCTTCTTTCATTTCAATTTGAGCATCACCAGCTTTACCTGTTAATTGTTCCCAGATTGTAACTGCCTGATGCACCCCGGTAGCTCCTGTTGGGTGTCCCCAACCAATAAGACCACCTGTTGTATTAAATGGCACCTTACCACAGCGTGAAGTATGTCCTTCCAATACAAAATCTACACCCTTGCCTTCCTCTGCAAAACCAATGGCTTCAGCACCCATGATACCGGCAATCGAGAAACAGTCATGTACTTCAACAGTACCAATCTGATCCACTGTAATACCAGCCATTTCCATCGCTTTGGCAGCTGCTGCTTTCATGGTAGTCAAACAAGTCATGTTTTCTGGTTCCTTAGTAATATCAGAAGCAGCCTGACCAATACCTACAACTTCAACGGCATCTTTTGGATCAATTCCAACATTCTTCAAACCTTCTTCGGATACAATCGCAATAGCAGATGCTCCGTCAGAAACTTTTGAACAATCGGAATAGTTCAGATGATCAACAAACTTCTTAGGATTCAATGGCATTTTTGCCGTTCCCTCAAGATCCTTGCTTTTATTATGGAATTCCTGAGCCGTTTCGCATAAACGAGCATTTTCGATGGCATTGCAATACCACTTTGCCATAGCTTCCCTGGTCTTTTCCTTACCAAACTTTTCGTAATAAGCTCCTGCTCTGTTACTAAATACGCCCGGGAAGAAATAAGCATGACCATCTTTCCTGGTTTTCATCCAGCCAGCACCTGCCAACACATCGGCACCATACATGGCCTTCATGGTATTCTGAACCTCGAAACCAAGAGCCAAAACAACATCCGCTGTTTCAGCCAAAATCGATTTGATTCCACTTGCCAAGGCCAAGCCACCTGAAGCACAAGCTCCTTCAACACTAATGGCTGGTTTGTGCTTCAAACCTTCATCAATCATTGGTAAAAATGCTGGTAAATTGGCCTGCTTGTTAAATCGAGATGCCATAAAGTTTCCAATTACTCCTTCATCTACATTTTCAGCACCACCAATCATTTTCAATGTAGCCTGCCCAGCTTCCTTGATGTAATGCTCAAGATCAGGACGTGGCTTCTTCGGGTGAAACTCTTTTCGGCCGGTTCCCATTGACACTGTATTGTAACCAGCTACCATATATACTTTTTTGCGTAAAGCTTTCATTGTTGTGTTTGTTAGTGCTTTTTAGAAATAATCGTTAATTGGCCCGTAAGCATGGAAAAATCCTGTTTCCAATACTGTATTTACATCATCAGCTGAGGCTGCAACCTCTGTATCAACCAGCATTTGACCAATTGCCTTAGAGTTCTGTCCGTATGCTACTGCAAGGTTTGCCCCTACACTATCAATCTGATGCAGTTCTTTGAAGAATTTCTCCAAATACTCAAACTTATTCTTATCTCTCACAACTGTTTTCCAGTAGATTTTCAATGTTGGCAACTCACCCATTTTTGCTGCACAATCCATTTCAATATCTTCTTTAGAAACATATTTACCAGCACCAAAATCATATACATGTGTGATTCTGCCTTTCTGGTATTTAAAAACACCATCCTTCTGCGATCCGTCGGCATACTGTCCACCTTTCACTTCTCTATCAAACAATTCATTCAATACATCATGCGATAGGGTTTCATTTGGGAAAGAAGGCTGCATGCTGGCCAAAATAAATTTGGTAACATCCACTCCCACATAATCTATTAACTGGAAAATACCCATTGGTCGAACCAATAAATCTCTACTAATGGTATCAATCATGAAGAAAGCTTTTGCCCATCCTTCAGTTTCCGCCAATTTTTGAGCTTGATTTAAAGCATACAAAGCATCGCGCATGAAGTGACCATTACCAATAAAACCAGCAACGTCTTTCGATGGAACGATAATTTTACGCATCGATTTTGCCAATGCAATTGAGAATTCATTCAATTCATCTCCTGTATTATCACACTTGATAATTTCCAATAATTTCTGAATTACAGGAGGATTATAGAAATGGTATCCAACGATATTTCCATTCAAGCCAGCTTCCTTTTCAATTTCTCCAATAGGAATCGAAGATGTATTGGTAAGGAACCAGGCATTTGGATTGTTTTGTTTGATTTGAGAGAACAATTTAACCTTAAGGTCTTTGTCTTCCTTAATTGCCTCAAAAATCAACTCCGATTCGTAAGTGGTTTCAATTCTGGTTGATGTTTGAATCATTGCCATCACATCTTCAACGAATTGATTGATTACATCTTCATTGTCAACAAGGTTTTCCTTGTCGGCATACCAGTCACGTAGCTCTACAATATTCTTTTCTGCATGTTTCAGCAACTGAGATCTAACATAGCCTAATAAGTTTACCAAAGCAGGCTGCGATACATCAATCGCATTCAACACAAATTGTTCGTTTGATTTTTTGCCAATTTTCAGTTTGGCCATTTCGAATGAAAGTAATACCAGAATTCCGCTACCCATTTTCCCAGCAGCTCCCAATACACTCACATTTTTCATTTTAGGGACTAAATCCATACGTTTATTGTTTTATTTAATTTTCTTAATCAGTTCATGGTGCAATTCACCCAATTGAGTCAACTTAAAAAACCCATCATCACTACCTACAAATCCCCTTTACGGCGATAAGCTTCCCCACTAAAATTGAATGTTACCAATTAGGCTGACGCTTCTCTAAGAAGGCATTAACACCCTCTTCGCGTTCTTTCTGATCATCCTTGAACAACCTACCGAACTCTTTCGATTCCATCTTGCCTGCTTCTTTGCTATTCAGCTCTAGTCCTTCGCGAACCATCTCTTTTACAAGGCGCAATGCATTTGGACTTTTACCCGCAATCTTTTCAGCAAGTTTTATGGTATCTTCCAGAACCAGATCTGGTTCAGATAGTTTCTGAACAACTCCCAGGTTATAAGCTTCCTGTGCAGTTATTCCTTCTCCGAGCATCATTAAATACATGGCATTACCAGCTCCTACCAATCGTGGCAATCGTTGTGTTCCGTTAAAACCAGGAATCAATCCCAGGTTAACCTCAGGCAAACCCAAGCGGGCCTTTTCACTGGCAACTCTAATATCGCAAGCTAGTGCCAATTCCAACCCTCCTCCAAGGGCAAATCCATTAATGGCTGCAATTACAGGAATTTCCAAATTCGCAATTAAATCGAATACTCGTTTGCCTGTTTCAGAAAAATCGTAGGCATTTTGAGGAGAGTATTCCTGCATGGCTTTGATATCCGCTCCAGCAATAAAGGCTTTGCCTTCTCCGGTAATGATTAATACTCGAATGTCATTCACATTCTCGCTTTCCAAAAAGCAAGTCAAATCCTTAAAAACCTCTTCATTTAAGGCATTTAGGGCTTTAGGACGATCAAGAGTTAGAATCCCTATTCTATCTCTTTTTTCAAATTTTAAATAATTGTACTTCATAGGTGTGAGTAAGACTTTTTTTCATCTACATATTTAAATATAATAAAAACTCTTAACTCTCAAAAGCTAATTTGCCATGCATTCAACCCATTAGCCTACACCTCCTAGATTTACAGGGATTTAGAGATACTAAAAAAATCAAAAAAAGACCTCTTATTCTTTTAATGAGTTTTTAAAATAAAAAACCCGATTCAAATTTGAACCGGGTTAACTATAATAAGAATTAAAATCTTTTTCTAATTATGCCATGTTGTGATATACGTTTTGTACATCATCGTTATCTTCTAATTTTTCCAATAACTTTTCAACATCAGCCACCTGATCTTCAGGCAACTCTTTGGTATCCATTGGAATTCTTTCGAAACCAGATGAGATCACAGTCATGTCATTCTCTTCAAGGTAAGCTTGAATTTTACCAAAATCAGTAAACTCTCCATAAAGCATAACACCATCTTCTTCTGCAAATACTTCTTCAACTCCAAGATCGATCAATTCGAATTCTAATTCTTCAATATCGTATTCTTTATTTTCAATTTTGAAGTGACATTTGCGCTCAAACATAAATTCAACGCTACCTGCAGTACCTAAACTACCTTTGCATTTGTTAAAGTATGAACGAACATCTGCTACTGTTCTGGTATGATTATCGGTTGCTGTTTCAACAAGAATAGCGATTCCGTGTGGTGCGTATCCTTCGTAAACAATCTCTTTGAAATCCTTCTGCTCCTTTGAAGAAGCTTTCTTAATGGCACGCTCAACATTATCCTTAGGCATGTTGGCTGCCTTAGCATTTTGAATAACCGCACGCAAACGAGCATTAGTTGACGGATCAGGGCCACCTTCTTTTACTGCAATAACAATATCCTTCCCAATTCGGGTAAAGGCTTTGGCCATCTTATCCCAACGCTTCATTTTACGCGCTTTTCTAAATTCGAATGCTCTTCCCATAATTTATGTATAAAATTTTTCCGCAAAAATAACACATGTAATTCAATCTGTGAAACGAATCTGGAATTTTTATTGGTTAATCCAATTATAAAAGCTTTTGGCTATTTGCTTTTGGCCATTAGCTTCAAGCTTTTAGTCTTGATAAAATATTAAGACTGTTAGTAAAAGCCAACGGCTAAAGGCGTAATAGCTTATTTAATTTTTGCCATTAGGTGAAAATTGATGCACAGTCAATTAAGATTCTCAGCTTGAATTGTTCATGTAAACTGAGATTGCTCATTGTTTGCGGGTAAGCGATTTCTTATCTTAGCCCTGTTAATTCAATAATTCGATAACAAACCTAATCAGATGAAGAAAATTTTTATTCTTTGTGCTGCATTTTTAACTTTAGTATCAACTACTAATCAAGTTATTGCAGAAAAGAAGGCAGAAACCTCTAACATTACTGCCGAAACAATTAAATCGACCATTGAGGAATTAAGCACCAATTGTTTGGATAAAGCTTTACTTGAAAAAGGCGTTAAACACGCTGCTAGTCTTTGGCGCTTGAGCGACGGAACAGAAGCAGATTTTAAAAACTTCTGTAAGAAAAGCTATATCGCCGACAAGGCTGAAAAGGAAATGGTGTTCCAGAAAATCTCTAGAAATCTTGAGATCATCACAGGACACTTTAACAAGATTACCCTTGATTTATTGGAGCCTGTTCATTTGAATACCTTTGAGCAGCACCCTATCGACAATGCTTTTGGTGCTTACAGCGTTGGTTCACACTGGATGAACGATTTCTACAACAACAAAATTGCTTTTACCATTGCATTGAACTTCCCATCGTTTAGCCTTGCTGAGAAAGAAGCCAATGCGAAAAACTGGACTCGTGAGGAATGGGCATACGCTCGTTTGGGTGACTACTTTACAGCAAGAGTTCCTTCGGAATTGTTGCAAGCTGCCGGAACGGCTGCTGCAGGTTCTGATGTGTACATTGCAGACTATAACATTTATGTAGGTCACCTTACCGATAAGAAAGGAAACCGTTTCTTCCCGGAAGATAAGGTATTGCTTTCTCACTGGAACCTACGTGATGAAATCAAAGCGAACTATGCCAACAAAAAAGATGGTTTAGACAAGCAAAAGATGATTTACCAGGTAATGAAGAGAATCATCTCTCAGGAAATCCCTGAAAAGGTAATTAACTCGGGTGATTTTGAATGGGATCCATACACTAACGTGGTTTACAAGGCTGGTAAAACTGTTGATGCTACTCCGGAACCAAACGAGAGATATCAGCAAATCCTGAATAACTTCCACGCAAACAAAGCAATTGATCCTTACTATCCAGATCAGAATACATTTATCAAAAGACAGTACGACGGCGCAAAAGAGATCTCTGCGGAAGCAACTGAAAAGATTTTCTCGGCATTCTTAAGCTCTGAAGAGACCAAAAAAGTTGGTAAACTGATTCAGAAAAGATTGGGTCGTAAGTTACAGCCATTCGATATTTGGTACGATGGTTTCAAGGCTCGTAGTGGAATGGATGAGTCGAAACTAGATGCGCAAACCAGAGGTTTGTATCCTGATGCTGCTGCTTTGGAAGCTGACTTGGCGAACCTATTGGTAAAGTTGGGTTACGACAAGGAAAGAGCTCAGTGGTTGGCAGACAGAATTGCGGTTGATCCTGCAAGAGGTTCAGGTCACGCCTGGGGTGGCGCTGCAAAAGGACAAAAAGCTCACTTGCGTACCAGAATTGGTGCAAAAGGTATGGATTACAAGGGTTACAACATCGCGATCCACGAGTTTGGACACAATGTTGAGCAAACCATCTCGCTATATGATGTGGACAACTTTGTAATGAACGGTGTTCCTAACACTGCATTTACCGAGGCTTTGGCATTTATCTTCCAGAAGCGCGACATGTTGCTATTGGACGTTAAAGATGATTCGCCACAAAAAGAAGCTTTAAAGAAACTGGATCTTTTCTGGAGTGCTTACGAAATTATGGGTGTTTCCTTGGTTGACATTCGCATGTGGAGATGGTTGTATGAAAATCCTAATGCTACTGCTGCTGAATTGCGCGATGCTACCATGGATATCGCGAAAGCGGTTTGGAATGAGTTCTATGCTCCTGTTTATGGTGTGAAGGATCAACCAATTTTGGCGGTATACTCGCACATGTTGAACAGTCCGTTGTACCTATCGAACTACGCATTTGGTAATGTAATTGAGTTCCAATTGGAGCAACACCTAAAAGGTAAAACTTTCCCGAACGAAGTAGATCGTATCTTTAAGCAAGGTCGTTTGACACCTAACCAATGGATGGTTGAGGCTACTGGTAATGATTTATCGGCTGAACCTCTATTGAATGCGGCTAAAGAGGCTTTAAAAGAGTTAAAGTAAGATATTCGTGATGGCTTTTGGCCATTGACATTATAGAATTGAAGGTCATCTCGGAAGGGATGGCCTTTTTTCTTTATTAACACCTCATTCTATCTTTCTCCTTGAGGAGAAAAGAACACCTAATGTAAAAAAGACATATTGAAATTGCCTGAAAGGTAAAGATCATTCAGCCCAGGGGAAGGGAGTGATAATTACCGTCGCCCTGGGTTAATGATCCAATTTATTATCGTCGCTATTGTGAATATTGTTTGGTCTGGGTGGTTTATGGCGACGAATATGGAATGTTTGTTTTGTCTTCAAGCCAGACGGGCTGTTCTTTTATCATTGCTATAAAAGAACCAAAAGATCTAGACGCCAAAAATTTCATTACCCATAACGACTTAAAGTCTAAACAGAATAATATTCACTCGTACCTCGCTCATGGAATTCTGTTCTTAACGACTTTTTCATCTATGGGTTCCCAACAAATTTTTGGATGTCACAACTACTGCATTAAATAAACGGTGGTTTGAATAAATTTTGTCATAACAAATCCCCCTACTCTTTGCACCACTTCCTCTCCTTCAGGAGACAATTGAGGTGATTTGGAAAACCAAAACTAACTTTTGCCTGAAAGGTAAAGATCATTCAGCCCAGGGCAAGGGAGTGATAATGACCGCCGTCCTGGGTTATTGATCCAGTTTATTATCGTCGCAAGTGTGGATATTGTTTGGTCTGGGTGGTTTATGGCGACGAATATGGAATGTTTGTTTTGTCTTCAAGCCAGACAGACTGTATTTTTATCCTCGAGCCGGATGGGCTCAAACTTTTTATTCATTTATAATTTTCACGGGCATTCATGAGCTCGCAAAGCTCGGTTCCATTGATGAGAAAGTTTGCTGCCGAACGAAGTGAGACAATGAGCTCCCGAAATTATATTTCGCGAATAACAATCTACGGCGCACCTACTCAGTGCCCCATAACGGATCAAAAGCGAATAGAAATAAATAGTCTCACTCATGCTTCGTTCGACAGCATTTCTATTTGCCGCTTTCTCTCCTATGGGGCCCAACTTGCGCAGCTGATGCCGATCCCCACAAAATTTTTGACTTACTTCAGGACAACATCATAAATAACCTACACGCTTATATACTTTGCACTCCTTCCTCTTCTTCAAGATAGGATTGAGGTGAGGTGATTTAAACAGGTAGTTTCCTTCGGCGGGTATTTATTTAGAATTAAAATAAACAAAGCGCTATTCCCCTGGATTACCGAAGTGCAATGTGTTAACATATTACATTCTTTTTTTGCTTGTATTTATGTTATACTAAAAGCACTATGGGCATAGTATAGGAGAAACGAAGGAGAAGTATAGGAGGAGTATAGGTGTAAATGGAGCATTTTGGATGTTTTTATTGCTTAATAGAATTGCAAGTTGGGTTGTTGAATAGTCATTTGGATTTTTGCAGGTCTTTCAATCTGCCTATTGACATTTTATGATTTCATTTAGACCTTTATCATACATATGAGCATGTTAATTATGAACTATTATATGCTAATTAAAAATGATAACACCAAAAATTCTGGAAATATGGCTATTGTAAAAAGAAATATAATCACAACGGGCTTGAGTGGAAAATTAGGAAATAACCTTGTGTTTAGACAACGAAAAGGAAAGACTATTTTATCTGTAGCAGTCCATTATTCGGGAAAAAGATCCTTTGCACAAGAGCAACAAAAAAACCGATTTAAAAAGGCTAGTCTATATGCTAACACACAGAAGCATGATCCTGAATTGATGGAAGAATACAACAAGGTAGCTAAGGAAAAAGGAATATATAGCGGCTATAATTTGGCTGTTTCGGATTATTTCCACCCTCCTACTATTGAAAAAATAAATATCAGGAATTACCATGGTGAAATTGGAGATGTCATTGAAATTATTGCATTTGATGATTTTAAAGTGAAGCGTATTGAGCTTGAAATTTATAGCAGTGATGGAAATTTAATTGAAAAAGGCCTGGCCTATGAATCTAATCAAAATGGTAAATGGCATTATGCTGCAAGTGTAGCCAATTCGGAATACAAAGGAGACAAAATAGTTGTAAAGGCTTTTGATTATCCGGGAAATGAAACGGACAAAGAAGTTGTTCTGGATTAATTCTGCTTACTAAATTAAAACTCTAACAAACAGGGATCTCATTTTATCAAGATCAATTTTTTTGATGCTAGAATGGATACTTTCCTCATGTATCATAAGCAAATTGACTTATTCTTAAAACTATACTATAAATTATATTATGCATTCCTTTGATTAAATATTATTGTTTTGTAAATTACCAATCGATTTTATAATAGATCCACATATCAACTAGTTAGGCACAATTTGATCATTGCACAAAAAGAAAATTTGAATGAAACAAACTGATGAAGAAAGTATTAATTCATTATTAATAGAATTAGGATTGGTGTTTTATTTAGGTCAATCTGTAGAATCTAATCTCGTTATACTATTAGGAATGGCTAAGAAATCAGGAGAGTTGAAATCTGACAAATCTGTACGAGAGTTAATGACAATGTATTTTTCTCGAACAATGGGAAGCATTAAAAGAAGCGTTTCTGAATTAGTTGATATTAATGAAGATCTTGAAGAGATTCTTAAAGTTGCTTTAGACGCAAGGAATTGGTTAGCACATAGTTTTTATAGGGAGTATGCACCTTCAGCTTTTGATGAAAATTACCGGAACAAAGCAAAATTAGTTTTAAACAAGGCGAAAGAAATATTTGAGAGAACAAATGAACTAATAACTAAAGAAATAGAATTACAAGGTGCAAAATGTGGTCTATCTCATGATAAATTAGATCAAATGAGAATTGATGGAATGCAAAATTATATTGCTTTCGAAAAAGCTCCTAATGAAATGTGGGATGAATCATTAAATAAAACTTCCTGGCAAAGTTTTGAAATATAAACTGTGCTAACAAAAATTAAATTTCAAGGGCGGTGACGCCGAACTAGATAATGTAACAATACCAATAATCCAACGCTGGTTCGCGATTCTATCGCGTTCCTTTTAGCAAAACCACATTCCCCCATTGGTTTTCCCTAACAACAAGAGACATTACATTTACTAACCCATAATTACACACTTTATGAAAACAAAATTCTTATTGGTCTTCGCACTTCTTTTACTATCAGTTGCAAGCATTACGAAGGCACAAAATTGCAAGTATACTCACGAAAAAGTAGATGAATTTTCTGGGAAAGTGGAAAGACGAATCGTGCAGAAGCATAACTTCTATTTCACCTTTGCTTTTTACAGATTAGGCGATGAGTATAGATTGGAATCCTATGTAAACATTCCTGGCGATCAGGCCTTTTTAATTCCTGAAGGGAGCAAACTGAATTTGAAATTGGGTGATAAATCTATCATGGAACTCACTTCAGTTAAAAATGCAACTCCTCAGTCCTTTGTATCAGGCTCTCAAATTTTTTCAGGCTTTGTAATGACCTATCCAATTACCAAAGAACAACTGAAGAAAATTGAAGAAGCGGGCATCAAGTTCATCAGAACTTACTTGAAAGATGAATCATACTACGACATGGCTTTAAAGAAGAAAAAGATTGAAAAGACCAAAACTTATGCCAGCTGTATTGTGAAAGATTAAAGATTTTGAATCGTAGCTAAAAAACAAATCCTAAGGGCTGAACTGTAAAGCTCAGCCCCACACTGGTGCGCGATTCCATCGCGTTCCTTTTTAGAAAACCACACGAGAGGACTCGTGCGGTAGCTGGTGCAAGCGATTTGTACATCAGTTTTAATGTGAACGACAAATGGAGCGAACCAAAGAATTTGGGAAGCTTGATTAATACTGATGCCAATGAATATGGTCCGTTTTTTTCGCCAGACAACAAATATCTATTTTTCGTAAGGCACGATGGAAAAAAAGGAGATATCTATTGGGTGGATTTAAATGTAATAAATGCCTTAAAGCCTAAAGCATAGCAAGAATTTACAAGTATGAAAAATCTAATCGCAATTTTGATTGTACTTGTTTTTGCAAGTTGCAATGTAGAAAATGATCCGTCCTATAAGAAACCCATGGATATGAATGATGGTCTGCATGTTTCTACCCTTGAAAGCCACCAATTGGATACCATGGTATTCAACTCTATCAACAAAGATATTTGTGAGGGTAAATATGGAAATATGCACAGTTTGCTGGTAATGGTAGACAATGATTTGGTAATTGAGCAATACTATAATGGCTGGAAAAGGGATAAGCTTCACTTTTTAGCTTCCAACACAAAAAGTGTTACCTCTTTACTCTTATGCAAAGCAATAGAACAGGGTAAGATTAAAGATGTGAATGAAAAAATATTTGATTTTTTCCCAGAATACGGAGCCAGAGAAAAAGACAGTTTGAAACATCAAATCAGCATTAAAAACTTGCTGACCATGACTGCGGGATTCAAATGGGATATTGAAAGCCAACTCAATCAACTTGAAAGATCGAATAATCGCCTGGATTTTGCATTAACACTTCCTATGGACACAACTCCTGGTACGAAATATCAGTATTGTAGCCCGAACAATATCATTCAAAGTGAAATTTTGAAAAAGAAAACAGGACAAAACATTGCCGATTATGCCAAAATAAACCTGCTTGCCCCATTGGGAATAGAAGAATATGAATGGGCTTCGAGAAATGGAATTTACGATAGCTACGGAGGTTTAAAATTAAGGCCTAGGGATATTGCCAAATATGCATTGCTTCACCTGAATAAAGGAAAGTGGAAGGATAAAACAATCATTTCTGAAGAGTGGATACAAGAAACCTTTAGCCCGTACATTGAAATCAAACATCCATTGTATAGTTGCTATCAGTGGCAAATGGCGAAAACAGACCTGGGCTTTCCGGTTTGGTTTATTCCTGGAAATGGCGGACAGAGAATAGACATTATTCCTGCTTTAAATATGCTTATTGTGATAAATGCTGATAACCGATGGACACCATTGGAGGGGCGTACGCCAATACCTCATCTATCGCAAAGATTGGTTACAATGCATCCAAAACTAAAAAAACAAAATGAGGCAAGATTAACCCAAAATAACAAAAGGTTGTACCAAGACTAGCAAGTAAATCAAGAAAACTCCTAACTCTTATTAAATGACTTAAAAGGACAAATAAGCTTTAGCCCAAACAATATCTCATCTATTTTGTGTATTATTAATACAGATTACTATTCAATGCCGATAACAATCGGGAGCGCCTTTAGAAGGTTTTACTTCTAAGCCCGAAGTTCGGGATTGAATATGTATCGGCATTATACCAGCACATTTTAATGATTTAAATGGTATAAGAATAAAACCAAATAGTAATACCACAGAATGGCAAGATCACACGGTACCGATACCTCTAATGTTCCGAAAGGAAAAATTAACCGCAGCGGATTAAGCAGTGCTTTGCGCTTGTACAAATACATTAAACCCTATAGAGGTCAATACTTTTTAGGGATGTTTTTCCTTTTGGGATCGAGTTTGGCAAGTTTGGCATTCCCCAAACTATTGGGCGATTTGGTGAACACGGGAAACAGCACCACCTTGGGGCAAAGTCTGAACCAAACCGTTATCCTCATTGCCATTATTCTGGTAGTGCAGGCAACCTTTGCCTACTTTCGCATTGTACTCTTTGTAAATGTTACCGAAAAATCATTGGCTGCATTGCGTCAGGCCAGTTATCGCCATTTGATTAAGCTTCCCTTGCAGTTTTTCGAAAAAAGAAGGGTTGGTGAGCTAAACAGTAGAATATCGGCAGATGTAATTCAACTACAGGAGACCATGACCAGTACCCTGGCTGATTTTATTCGACAAATTATCGTGATTACAGGAGGAATCATCCTATTGGCGGTGATCTCCATCAAGCTAACCGCCTTTATGCTGATTACGCTCCCTCCTACCATGATTGCCGCAAGATTCTTTGGGAGATTTATCCGTAAATTCTCCAAAGAAGTACAAACAAAGGTTGCCGATTCGAATACCATTATCGAGGAAACCCTGCAAGGCATACAGAGTGTAAAGGCCTTCACCAATGAGTTTCTCGAGATTGCCCGTTACAAGAAGAAAACTCTGGAAATTGCCGATTTGGGCATGACTCGGGGGAAGTATCGTGGAGCTTTCTCCTCTTTTATCATATTGGGATTGTTTGGTGCCATTGCTGCCATGGTTTGGCAAGGATCGAGATTGTTGCAGGCAGGAGAAATGGCTGCCGGAGACCTCTTTTCCTTTGTCATCTATTCGGTTTTTGTAGGTGGAACCATCAGCGGATTGGCCAATGTGTATACCAATATCCAGAAATTTATTGGAGCTACTGAAGACCTGTTTAAAATATACGATGAAGTTCCCGAGGAAATTGAGGAAATCAAGAAGATCTCATCCAAATACAAAATGAATGGCTCCATACAGCTTAAAAAGCTAAGTTTCGCCTATCCTTCCCGATTGGAGCAAAAGGTTCTGAATAATATCGATCTTGAGATCAGAAGCAATCAAATGGTGGCCTTGGTTGGGCATAGTGGTGCTGGTAAAAGCACTTTGGCTTCCCTCCTCTTAATGCTGCATCAACCTCCAGGAAATAGTTTGTTTTACGATGAGCTCGATTGCCATGCTTATCCCTTATCGGCTTTAAGAAATCAGATTTCGCTGGTACCACAGGATATTTTTCTTTTCGGGGGCAGTATCAAAGAGAATATTGGCTACGGGAAACCCGATGCCAGTGATCAGGAAATATTCGAAGCCGCACAAAAAGCCAATGCCATGGAGTTTATCGATCGTTTTCCTGAAAAGTTTGATACCATAGTTGGTGAACGAGGCACACAACTTTCGGGTGGTCAGCGCCAAAGAATTGCCATAGCACGTGCCATTTTGAACGACCCTAAAATTCTTATTCTGGATGAAGCTACCTCATCACTGGATTCTGAATCGGAGCAGCTGGTGCAAGAAGCATTGGAAAAACTGATGCAAGGTAGAACTTCAATAGTTATTGCCCATCGTTTGTCTACCATCAGAAAAGCTGATGAAATTGTAGTGCTGGAACATGGCGAAATTGTAGAGAAAGGAAATCATGAAGAGTTAATGAAGCTATCAAACGGACAGTACAAGAAATTGATTGAATTGCAGTATTCTTCATAATTCAAGAACCTTTTTTAACAGCCATTCTATTTTATTACATGCTCTTTACACAATCGCTGTGTTAAAAAGTGTTTCATCTGCATACTCATTTCTATTAAATCTTTGCAAACGATTTAATACCTGATTATCTGCACTTAACATTTTTTCCTGATTCGAATGATTCCATAACAAATGTTAAAAAGCCTGAAAAAGTACTAAACTTATTGTAATTTTTATTTCCATTTCATCTATCCAATTATATTTGTCTATGTCAAAAACCAATTGGCGACAAAAGAATGCTTACAGTTACTTATAGAGATTTCCTCCCACACTTTCTCCATACAGTAAGCAAGAATAACTAAGTATAACATTATTGAAAATTGAAATGCTTCAAAGAAGGAAGTTCATTTTTTGTTCACTATTTGAACCAAACGAACTATTTGAGTCTATTTCGATGCAGGATGTAATTGATAATTTGTTTCAAATCCAATATGATGAAGAATAAACGAACAGGAACTCTTATCTCTATACAAGATTCGCTGGTAAAAGCACGATTCTATGGGGATGTAATTATGGGAGAAACCGCCGAAATTACGGTGGATGGAAAAAAACTACAGGCCGAGGTATTACAGATTACTACAGACCCAAAAAATGAAGATGCGGGAATTGCAGAGATGCAGGTTTTTGAAGATTTAACTGGTGCTAAAATAGGTGATACTGTTGAGTTTAAACAGGATGCATTATCAGTACTACTTGGACCAGGTTTGCTAACCAGTATCTGGGATGGATTGCAAAATTCCTTGTATCCTTTAAGCGAACAGGATTCTTACCTGAAGCCTGGATTAAAAGCACCAGCATTGGATGAAGAAAAATTGTGGGAATTTACGCCAACTGCAGAAATTGGAGATGCTTTAAAAGGTGGAGATATCATTGGTTGGGTCATGGAAGGTCGCTTTGAACACAAAATACTCGTACCATTCACCATTGGCACGTGTATACTGGAAAGTATCATCGATAAACAATCTCTTACCATTAAAGAAGTAGTAGCTGTTGTTAAAGATGAACAAGGCATTCGTCACGAATTGAAATTGGTATTCAGACAGGCTGTAAAGAGCCCGATCCCATTTAAAGATCGAAGCATTCCCAATAAAACCATTTCCACAGGTGTAAGAGTTATTGATCTATTGGCTCCGGTAAGTTATGGAGGAACAGTAGGTAATCCCGGACCATTTGGTGCAGGTAAAACCGTAATGCAACACTCTTTGTGTAAATATGCTTTAGCTGATATCATTATTATGGCAGCTTGTGGGGAGCGTGCCGGTGAAGCGGTAGAGGTGTTTAAAGATTTTGCAGAGCTATCTGATCCATCAACCGGAGAGTCATTAATGAACCGAATGTGCATATTCGGAAATACCAGTTCGATGCCGGTTGCTGCTCGTGAAGCCAGTGTATTTATTGCCTTAACCGTTGGTGAATACTACCGCTATCAGGGATACAATGTGATTTTATTAGCGGATTCTACTTCAAGATGGGCACAGGCACTTCGTGAAAGAAGTGGTCGCCAGGGAGATATTCCAGGACCAGAGGCTTTTCCAATGGATATTCCTGATCAGATCAAAGGAATGTACCAAAGAGCTGGAGCCGATTCGGCAACAGGAGGATCATTGACCTTTATTGGAACCGTATCGCCAGCCGGAGGTAACTTTCAGGAACCGGTAACCCAGGCAACCATGGATGCAACAGGAGGATTCTGGGGATTGTCACAAGACCGTGCTGACGCCAAGAAATATCCGGCAATTGATCCTTTGGTTTATACTACTTCGGTATACGATAGTTTTATCTCGTGGGAAGACCGGGAAAAGATCTTACAAATTTTGAACGAGGCAAATGGAATTGATCAAACCATTAGTACCATTGGTCTTAAGAAAGTTCCTGTAGAGAAATATGAATTGTATCAAAAAGGTCAAACCATTGATTTTTGTGTACTTCAGCAAGATGCATTTCATGAATTGGATGCCTGTACCCGACCTGAGCGTTTGCAAATTATCAATCAAACAGTACAAAAATTGATTGATCAACCAATGCATTATTCAACCGAGGGAATGGATGATGAAGAGGTGAAAGAGATGATTAAATCGAAATTTGACAATCTACGTCAGTGGTGGAAAGAGTGGAACACTTATGCTCAGGATGAAGAGCAAATCGAAACGCTAGCCATCAAAATCGATCAATTTATTTTACAAGAAGAATACGCATCATGATAAGAAAAGAGATAAATAAAATTAGTGAGGTTGGAAAAGCTTTGATCTCCGTGGAAGGAAACCCAGGTGTAGCATTGAATCATGTGGTTGAACTTTTACATGCGGATTCGAATCAAAGTCTGTCTTTTGCCAAAGCTATTAACATTAGCGAAGATTCAACAAGATTCCAGGTATTTAATGGCACGCAGGGTTTAAGTACCAGAACAAAAATCAGAATTCATGAACGTCCGTTAACAGCAGGCTTTTCGAAAAATATGCTTGGCAGATCTTTCGATGGAATTGGAGAAGTGAAGGATGGTGGTCCGGAAATCATTTACGAGAAGCAATTGTCAACTCGTTTGGATACCTTAAACCCAACGGTTCGCTTGGTACCCAAGCAAGCTTTATGGACAGGTATCCCGATGATTGATGTATTCAACACACTGGTGAAATCACAGAAAATTCCAATTTTTGCCGGCCCTACCGAACCTTACAACAAGCTACTATCGCAAATTGCACAAGGGGCCAAGGCCGATGTGATCATATTTGCAGGAATTGGTCTGAAATTCGACGAATACCAATACTTTAAAGATGAGCTGTCGAAATCGGGTAATATGGACAAAACCATCATGTTCTCGCACCTGGCAGGTGAATCGCAAATTAAGGGTTTGATGTTGCCTGATGTTGCCTTGAGTGTATCCCGCGAGTTTGCGGATAATGGAAAAGATGTTTTGGTTTTGCTTACCGATATGACCAACTGGTCGAATATCTTAAGAAACGTTGCCAACTATCAGGATATGATTCCTTCCCTTCAGGGATATCCGGGATCCTTATATTCTGAGCTGGCCAAAAGATACGAAGTAGCTGCCGATATCGAAGGCGCTGGTTCTATCACCATCATTGGGGCCACAACCTTGGAATCGCTTGAAGATCCGGTGCCTGATAACACAGGATACATTACGGAAGGGCAATTCTTCCTTGAAAATGGAAAATTGAAACTTGCTCGTTCCCTATCGCGATTAAAACAACAGGTTAATGGAGACACCAGGAATGATCACAGGGCTATCATGACTGCAATGGCTTCCCTATTGGCTGAAGCTGAAAAAGCTTATGAAGCGGCAGAAGTTGGAGCAGCCAACGACCCTTTCTCGCAGAAATTACTTGGATACAGAAAAGATTTTATCGAGAAAGTAGAAGAGCCATTTGGCAAACCAGTTCAGTTGGAAGAGGCTTTGGATCTGTGTTGGGATATCTTACGAGATCACTTTGATCCTGCAGAAACCGGATTAAGTACAAAACTAATCGATCAGTACTGGAATAAGTAAAACCAATAAAAAAATTCAAATATGAACAAAATAGAAAATCTTGAAGGCATTGTTTTAAAGCTAAAAGAGCAAGGAATTGAAGCTGGCGAATCAGAAAAAAAGCAGATTATTGAAAATGCGAAACAACAGGCCGATGATTTAATTTCAATTGCCAAATTGGAAAGTGATAATATTCTTAGAAAAGCCAAGAACGATGCTGCTCTTCTGCAACAAAACACGCAAGCTGCCTTACAACAAGCCTCACGCGATATGGTTGAAGCTACAAAGGTATCGGTGCTGGAACATCTAAAACAGATATTTGGAAAACAGTGTAACAATTTATTCACCCAGGAACAATACATGCAGGAAATATTGAATGCTGCTGTTAAAAGTATTCCCGGCGACAAAGAGGTTGCTGTGCCGGCTCAAGTTGCTCAAAGCATGGAGGATTACCTGATTGATCAATCGCTTCAGGAAGAGATCAAGCTAAAGCCCTTACAAAAGAGTGAATCTAAAATTGAGATTCATCCGCAAAAGGAAAAGGGTATGCAATATGTGGTGAGTTCGCAAGATATAGAGAATGGTTTGTTCTCTCTATTAAATAAGGATTTGGTAGAATTGTTAAGTCACAATGGCGAGGAATAATCATGGCAAACATGACCTATTTATTATGCAGCCTGCCATCCTTAAGTTTTGCTCAACACCCTCCCATTACAATGGAAGATTTTTTATCGGATGCCAAAGCGCAATTGGCTTCGGGAAAATTTCAAAAACTGGAGAGTTTAGATTTTAGACAAATCGACACATTCAATAAAGATTTAAAGGGATTTGAAGATATCATGTTTCAATACCGGGAAGATGTGAAAGAGATCCGAAAAGCAAAGGCTGAGAAACGAAGCCCAAACTTAATGGTCTTGCCAAATGAAGTGGTATCGAAAGATCCTTTGGTATGTGAAAAAGCAATTATGAAATGGCAGTGGGACGAACTTTCGTCTCTCGAAGCTGGAGAGCATTTCACATTTACCGAGCTTTTGATTTACAAGCTCAAACTACAAATGTTGAGCAGGCTGGAATCCTTCCAGGCCGAAAAAGGCAGACAGGTACTTCAGGCAATTGTTAATCCAAAAATGAAGGAGGACAATTCGTAATGGCAGGGATTAAAATTAAGTATACAAAAACGGAGCAGGCTCGTCAAAAAAAGGTATTAAAAGTATCCTTAAGAATGTTGCCCCTTTTCGAGGCAATGGAAAAATCCTTAATGGCAACCATTAACACCATTGGAGAAAAGATCCTTCACATCAGGGAAATCATTGAGCAAAACGAAAAGAAAGCCGAAAGCTGGATAGCCATTTTAAATGACTTCTGGGTAGATCTTGACCATTTTATTTCGGTAAACAAGATTATAAGCAAACAGGTAGATGTTGCCGGAGTTAGGGTAAGACAATTTGAGCGGGTGGATTTTAATGTAAATCCGATTCATGATGATGCTCCGCTTTGGTTGGATCATGCCATTGAACTGATGAAAGAACAGCTTCAGTTGCTTGCCGAAATTGATTGTTTGCAAAAGCAAATTGAGATTCTGGAAGAGGAGTTAATGGAAGTGAGAGCTCGGGTGAAACTGTTTGAGAATCGTAGGATTCCCAATGCAAAAATGGCCATTCGAAAAATCGGACAGAAATTGCAAGATGATGAGCGCTTAACAATTGCAACTGCAAAAGTGGTTAAAACCAAAAAATTAGAGGAGGCAGTATCATGATTACAAAAATGAAAAAGTTACTCTTGTTCCTGCCCAATTCGGAAAGAGACATCAATACGAACCTTACCATTTTAGGTGAACTGGGTATGGTACACATTGCTCCTTTTCAGTTGCCAAAAGATGGCTCAATTGATAAAGTTAGTAGTCGTGTAAAGCAATTAAAAAAGGCAATCCGGATTCTTGATCGATACAAGAGCAAGGAAAACCATCAAATTGCCAATATGAATCGAATCGATAAGCTGGCGAAGGATGAAAATGCTTTGCTGGAAAAGGTGTTGAGTACAGAGAAGGAATATCAGAATCTGTTAAGAGAAAAAGAGCAATTGAATGAAAACCTGAATTGGTTTAAGGATTGGGGAAATATTGCATTAGATGATTTTAAGTTATTGCAAGAAAAGGAAGTTTTCGTTCGATTGTATTTGGCTAAGGATAAAGATGTAAGATCTATTTCGGAACAGGAGCAGATTTCCATTGTTGGGAAATTAAACGAGCTGTATCAAATTGTTTTTGTATCAGAAAATAAAGATCAGAGATTAAATCTTACCGAAGTTAAGCTTCCTGAACATGGAAAAAATGAGGTAGTGGATCTGATCAATCAAAATAATGCCATCATTAAGCAATGTGAAGAATTGCTTACTACCCTTTCTCAACATCAAACTGTTCTTCTAAAAGTTTTGGCAGATGAAAGCAAATGTTTGGATCTAAAAAAGGTAGCGTTTAGTGGCCAAAAGTTAGATGAGCAAATTGTTTATTGGAAAGGCTATATGCCCGAAGAATCGGTTGAAAACCTGATTCGGATAGCTGAAGACAATTCCTGGGGATATGTAATTCAGGATCCCAATGATGAGGAAGCAGACGAAGTACCCACTTTATTTAAAAGCTCGAAATGGGCCGAAAAGATTAAGCCTGTAATGAATTTTATGGGTTTGGTTCCGGGTTACAAAGAGCTTGATGTATCGAAGGTATTCATGATCTTCTTTACCTTTTTTACAGGAATATTGGTTGGTGATGCCGGATATGGACTAATTTTTCTGCTGATTACCTTTTTGGTACATCGCAAAAAGAAATTTGCTTCCATTATCGAATTTCAATTGATGTATACGCTTTCAGCATCCATCATGATCTGGGGAATTTTAACGGGTACCTATTTTGGTTCTGAGACCATTGCTGAAATATCAATTTTAAATCAGTTTAGAATTGAGAAAATCGCAAGTTTTGGTGGCGACAGTATTTTCATTCAAAAATTGATGTTTGTGATTGGTGCCATTCATTTAAGCATTGGGCATCTGCAAACTGCATGGAAATACAATAATAGCATTAGAGCAATTGGGCAATTGGGCTGGGTAGCCATTATATGGGGATTATTTGGAGTCGTAAACCATTTGGTACTGGGATTGGAAGCTCAACCCGTTACACCCTATCTATTTGCTGCAGGTATCAGTATGGTGGCTTTGTTTTCCCATACAGGTTCAAATTTCTTTAAGGGAATGCTTTCTTCCATAGGAAACCTGCCCCTTAGCATTATCAATGGATTCTCGGATATCATTTCTTACATCAGACTTTATGCCGTTGGATTATCGACAGTGTTAATGGCTACAAGTTTTAACAATATGGCCATTGGCGATGGTGTTACAACCATAGCATCAGGTATCAGTGCAATAATCGTTCTGATATTGGGTCACGGACTAAATATGGTTCTTGCAGGCATGGCAGTATTGGTGCATGGTGTACGATTAAACATGCTGGAATATGCCGGACATGCTAATGTTGAATTCTCAGGAAGAGAATTCAAACCTTTCAAATTAAAAAAGTAAAAATCAACAAATAAAACTTTAAAAACATGACTTTATTAACAGTAGTATCAGGATTTGGTGGACACGCAATCGCTTTAGGAATCGCAGGAGTTGGATCGGCAATTGGAACAGGAATCGCAGCAATGGGTGCAATGGGGCTATGGAAACAATCGATCAAAGACAAAAAGAAACTTCCTTCATTGGCTCTTGCAATGGTGGGTATGCCATTGAGCCAGGTAATTTATGGTATGATTTTCATGAATTCGATGATTGGAGCCAACCTTAATCCTGATAGTTATGGCAATCAAATGATTTGGGCATTTTTCGTAGGTCTTGCCATTGCAGCATCAGCTATTATGCAGGGAAAAGTTGGAGCTGCTGCTTGTGCTAACCTGGCTGTAGACGATAAACAAGGATCGGGAATGTACATCGCCGCTATGGGGGTTATCGAAACCGTAGCTCTACTTGCAATGGTATTTGGAATGGGTGGCATTCCAAGTGTTTAATACCACCTATGGTATTAATAAAAACTCAATAATTAATACCGATTAGTTGCTAAGTTTACTCACTTATTTCGCTACACTCATGACTGAGTGTTAGCAATCTATCGGCACTATACCCATGACTGAGTGTTAGCAATCTATCGGCACTATACCCATGAGTAAATTAACATCTAAAATGGTATAAAAAGGCCAGGTCAAGCTTATTGCTGATTTGGCCTTTGTTGTAATATATTTTCTAGTGCCAATAGAATATGTAGGGTTTTATCGCTCTATTGTCCTCTAGCTGGACGGGCGCCCTTCTTATTTACTTGCAATTACCATTTTTAAAAATCTTGCATGCTACAATGGCTTCCTTGAATAGCACGAGCTTTCCAACTCGAGCTTTTCGAATGCAAAAGATTTCCCGTTGCCTCACGAATCTCTTCCAGATTCCTTCGACAGCCAAGCATATAAAAAAAACTGAGAGCATCACTTGAAGTGATACTCTCAGGGCTTTTTGTTTTTTATGTTCTTTTGGTTGTTAAGAAAATCAATTTTCTTACAGTCCGAAGAAATAAGTAAATACCTTGCGAACGTAGGCATTGTCTTCTACTCCACCTGTTTCGCGAACCGAGTGCATTCCGAACATTGGGTTACCGATGTCAACGGTACGAATATCAACCTGTCCTGTTGAAACATTACCTAGTGTACTACCTCCAACTAAGTCGGAACGGTTCACAAATTTTTGGTAAGGAACATCGGCATTCTTACACAAGGTTTCGAATACTGTACCCGAATCACCATCGGTAGTATATTTTTGGTTAGCGTGGATCTTGATTACCGGTCCTTTGTTGATGAACGGACGGTTTGTAGGATCGTGCTTCTCACCAATGTTAGGGTGTACAGCGTGAGCCATATCTGCAGAAATCATGAACGAGCTGTAGATGGCACGGTGCAATGCTTCCATATCTTTACCCAATTTGAAAACAATGCGCTGCAAAATGTGACGCAATACCGGAGAACCTGCTCCCTGCTTGGTAACACTTCCCACCTCTTCGTTATCGAAAATGGCAAGCATTTGGGTTTTCTTTGAATTACCAACCGACAATAAAGCTTTTAAACCTGCATGAGCCATTGCCAAATCATCCAAACGTGGTGAAGAAATAAACTCATCATTCAATCCAAAGATGCATCCTTTTTCAAGCTCAAATAAGTTTACGTCAAAATCGATAATTGCTTCAGCATCAATCTTCAATTCGTTGGCAATCAATTTCACCAAACAATTGTCCTTTTCCATTTCTTCCGTAATCATAGAAAGCAATGGAAGCATATCTTTTTGCTTGTTCAAAGCAACACCATCGTTCACTGCACGGTTCAAGTGAATTGCCAGATTAGGAATCACCATCAACGGACGATCAATCTTCACATACAAATGCTCTGGATGCAAAGGATCGTTTGATTTTACTGATACACGACCAGCAATGGAAAGTGGACGATCCATCCAAGTATTTAGAATCGGACCACCGTAAACTTCTGTATTTAATTTGATATAGTTTCCTTCAACTTCAATTTCAGGATTTGGTTTGATTTTAAAACCAGGTGCATCAGAATGAGCACAAATCATTTGGAATCCTTCCTCTTCAATCTCTCCTGTTCCAATTTGAAAAGCGAAAATAGCTGATCCATTCTTTGTTGTAAAGTACTTTCCTCCCTTTGCAACTTCCCATTCTTCGCGAAGATCTAACTCCTGAAAACCAGCCTCATTTAACTCCTTTCTGATGTTATTAACGGCATGGTAAGTACTCGGACTTCCATGAATAAAATCGATTAATTCTTGTGCTTGTTGTTTTGAATTACTCATAGTGTATGTTTTAATATTGTCTTCGAAATTTGAGTTTCAAATCTACATTATTTTTTAGGTTTGGCAAGTACTTTAGGCACTATATGAATTCATTTTTCGCTCAATAGTTTTATATTTGCTCTAATACCGATTATTAATTATAATGCGCCATTTGTTCATTCACTCCAAATGCCTAACTAATTATGTATCGGCATTTCATTTTAATATTTCACAGTTTCGCCTAAGCTCACTCTGAAATTTAAATGGTATTATCTGATTACCCTAATAAAAACTAACTATGACAAACGATCCAATACTGGAACTTTATAATCATCAATTTGCCATTATCTCACTCGAAACAACCGGTATTTCGCCACAACATGGCGATCATTTGGTTGAACTGGCTATACAAACGGTGAATTGGAATGGTGAATTACTGGACAGTTACGAAACATTAGTGCATCCAGGAAAAGACATTGAAGGCTTTCAAATTCACGGCATAACCGATGACATGGTGAAGAATGCTCCTTCGGCTTCGGAAATTGTTCCTGATATCCTTTCTCGCTTAAATGGCAAAACCCTGGTAGCTCACGATTTTGATTTTGCTGTTCGCTTTTTAGAACCAATTCTAAATGGTAACATGCCTAAATTGGAAGGTATCTGTACCTTAAAATTGTTCGACTTGGTGGCTCCGGATTCGGGTCTGCGTCGATTGGAACAACTGTGTACTTATTACGATATTGAGTTTTCGGTACGCCATTCTGCCAAGTCTGATTCTTTGGCAACGGCCAAGCTTTTCTCCATACTGAAGAATCTATACGCTCAGCAAAACGAGATTGAAGATTTCGTTGAAAACTTCCTTCACCTGACTAAAATTGAAGATTGCCCGAAAGAGCGCAATATTTTCATGAAGCGAAAGGAAGCTAAAAACATCGCCAACATCCAGAAAAACAAACTTTACGATTTACTAAACAGGTTAACTTCAAGTGCTGGAGATTCTGTTCCTGTACGTCAGTATTTGAATGTTTTAGATCGTGCTTTGGCAGATCGTATTTTGGAAGAGAAAGAGATTTTCTCTTTGGTAGATTTGGCAACAGACTACAAACTCTCGAAAGAACAGGTGATGGAAATTCATGAGGAATACTTGCGCAAGCTGATTCGCATTTACCTTTTGGATGAAATTTTAACAAATGCCGAAATGGATGATCTTCATTTGGTCTCCGATTTGCTTTGCATTCTTCCCAAAGAATTGGATTTGTTAATTAAATACGAGCGCACCAAAATTCCAATTACCACACCTGGCGTTCAAAAACAATTGAAATCATTGACGGGAAAGAGCGTTTGTTTCTCTGGTCACCTCAATTGTAAGATCAACGGCCAACGAATCGATCGTGAATTGGCTCAACAGTTGGTAAAAGAACGTGGACTGATCGTGAAGCGAGTGGTATCTAAAAATGTAGATTACCTTATCACTGCTCATGCTGAACAATTCTCTGGAAAAGGTCGCAAGAACCGAAAAGCCATGGAATATCATGTAAATGTGATAGATGAGAAGATCTTTTGGGAGATGATAGGTGTAGTTGTAGACAATGAATAACTATCAATTACCAATGAATAATAAAGGCGCGAATGATTCGCGCCTTTGTTATTATTCTTAGTCGATGATCAGATCTTCCATCTTCATTCTCTTTCTGGCTTTTGGATGTTCATCAGGATAACCAATTGGTAACACCGCTACCGGATACAGGTTCGCACCCCATCCAAACAGTTCGCCAATTGCTTTCTCATCTATTAACCTCATCCAACAGGTTCCTAAACCAAAATCCAATGCTCTCAAAGCAATATGCTCTACTGCAATCGCGATATTAAATGCTACTGACTTGGCTAAATCTTCCTTTTTTAATAATGATTTTGCTTTTGTCGTTTTATTCAAGATTTCACAAATCTCATTATCGAAAGCTCCTATTTCTCCCAGATCCTGAACTCCTGAAACACGACCATCAATGTAGCCCTGAACATCTGCACAAATAACCAAAACAACTGGTGCTTGACTCACAAATTTTTGATCATATGAATATTCCTGAAGCTTTTTCCTGGTTTCGATATCTCGAACGATTTTAAATCTCCATGGTTGGGAGTTACATCCTGAAGGAGCAAGCCTGGCTGCCTCCAACAATTCCATTAAAATCTCATCTGAAAAATCATCAGGCTTAAATTTGCGAATACTTCTTCTTTCTTGAATGGCCTTTTTTGTACTTAGCTCTCTATATTTCATCTGTGTGTTTGCTATTTTTTTAAGGCTGGCAAAACTAATAATAACAGATTAAAGTATTTAAACTTTTAATGAGAATTTAATAAATCCGAGACAGCTCCTACATATTGAGAAGCTCACTGGGAGTGAGAGTTTCAAGCCTCTTCATTCGCAATTATTAATTCGTAATTCGTGATTGATTTATGCACTTCATTCAATGCAGAGCTTGCAAATACCAATGGATACATATCCTCAAAGTACCAAAGTGAGGCAAAATACAATCCTATTGGAGTAGCTTTGATATCATTCAAGTCATTAGGAAGGTGAAGATGTAACCACTGCAATCCATTGTTTATTTCTTCCTGATTTTGAATAGAGGCCAAAGCTCGCACTGCCAAAGAAGTTTCCTCAATGGTAGAGATTAGGCTCGCGTTTCCTCCCCATCCACCATCTTCATTTTGAACAGATTGCAGAAAGGCAATAGCTTTGTTTTTAACTTCACGTAATCCTTTTAAAACATCTGGATTTAAACCACTTATAGAATACAGCACTATTGAAGTTCCATATACAGGATTTTCATGCTGCAAATCGTCCTCATTTCCAAACCATAGGGGTAACCATGAACCATTATCGAATTGTGAATTCTGCAAATACCTCCATGCTTTCTGAATACATTTATCCACTTTGTTTCTGGTCTGAGCATCCAATTTATCTCGCCAAAGAGATAATGCTTTTATGGCATGTGCCGCAATATCAGGACAGGAACAGTCGAAAGGCAATTTCCCCCAACCTCTACAAAAGGTAGGCAAGCCTCCATCATTATTCTGAAGTTCAATTAACCAGTTCACACCATTCTTTATTGCCTCAATGGGAATATCCTGGTATTCATTCAATTTATGCAATGCAATCAATGCCCCCGAGGTATCATCAGCATCCGGCACTCCTCCTTGTAAATGAGTCCATGCCCAACCTCCTGGTTTTGCCTTTGTAAATGGATGAATATTCTTTAACTGGTAATCCAGGTAATAAGAAACAAGTTTCTCTCTATCAGCCATTTCAGACAAAACATTATGATCCAATGCATTTACAGATAATGATGTTACCCAGGTAGCCAAATGAGTATCAATAGGCCAGGATCCATCCTCACGAATGGAATGTTCCAAAAAGTTTGCTGCCTTTTTACAAACTTCAAGTTCTCTCTCTCCAGCTCCAATCAAACTCATTAATACAAATCCCGTTAAAGGTGCAGCTTCTAAAAAGCCACCATTGCCAGGCTGTTTTTCCGATAGTATTTGTAGAACTTTTGGTTTTACCGATTGGTTTAACTTCTTTGTTAGCTTATTCTGTTTACTATGCTTTGCTTTTACCAGGCCAATAGCAATCAATGCCGGAATGGCATAGCTAACCACTGATAAATTCAAAAACTTGAAAAGCTGATCGGGAAATACAGCCATTTGAAATGGCAGTTGTGGAACCAATTTCCACCCATTTTCTCCCAATCTTCCTGACAGTGCACACATGGAAAGAATCGGTACCGAAAAAGTTTGATCGCTTTGATAATGGTTAAGAATCGCTGTACTTATTGATTCAGGATCTAATTTCTTCAAACGATCAGTCAACCAATTCTCGGCATTTTGAATGCATTCAGCAAACTCAGGACGATCTTTGGCAATGGAAAAACAAGCCCATGCAAGCAAAGTAGTACTCAAATTACTTTTACTTCTTATGGTATCGCCCCAGGCACCATCTAAATTGGCATTCTGAGCCAACCAGAACAGCCCTTTGCTGATTTGAGTACCGTATTTCTTTTTATCGTATTTCCATAATGCAAAAACCGCTACGGCAGTTGACAGGGCACTACTGGATAATTTTCCATCCCAGTATCCATTTTCATTTCGAAGGGAAAGGATATGATCATCAAGTCTTTCTTTTAGATTTTGAATGTGGTTGTAATTGGAAATCATGATATGGTTCAATTTAGCAATTGGTTATCTCTTTCATAAACGGGGTTGTCTTAATTAAGACAAAACACCCAAAGCCAAAAGAGCATAATAGGTATATTCCACATCACAGGACATATCAGCAATGCTACCAAAAAAGCCTCCTGACTCATCCCAGTGAAGGTTGATGAAATTTAAGGAATTTTCGGCAAACAAGTCCATATTTTCTCCAGACAATTTCAAGGCCAATAATGCAGTTGCCGTTGATAAAAGATCTGAAACAAGCACATCTTTAGCAGCCATAAATCCACCTCTCCTCGATCTCATTTGAAGCAACCAATCTTTACTTTTCCCATGATCCAAATTCATGATCAAACCAGCTGCTGTAGCTGAAGTTACCCCATCTGAACTGTTACTTTCATTCGCATAAGAACCATTATTCAATATTAATGACTGGTTCGCATTTTGAATTTCCTCAATTGTATCTTCTTCTATTTGCAAATCCTGGTATAATGTCCACATTAAATAATTCGCATAAACCGTTGATTGCTCTTCTCCTTTTGCATTGTGATTGTACCCTTCATCCTTGGAGATATAGCTTTCTATTTCCCATAGAACTTCCGAACAATCATTCATTGTTTTTTTTGCCAATTTCCCTATAATAAGATCTTTAGCAAATCCTATTCTTAAATATTTGGTGGACTTAAATCCTGTTTTTTGTTTTAAATCAATAAGATGAAGCAAATAGAAAGCCCTTACCAAACATACTGAATGCACAAAATCAAGATTTTGCTTTTCAAATTGCTTCAAATATTTTTTCTCATCAGCTGTATTCAATTTCAAATCCAAAATCAAAGCAAGTGTATATCCAAAAACCGAGTAGTACAAATCTGATTTGCCAGCCTTATCGATAAATCCTCCTGATTCACATTTTTGGGAACGCACGAACGAAACAATATGATTTTTAGCATCTTCACTTAAAGCCTCTTTTGCCTTTAGCAAGCTTTCCAGTATGAATTGGTTACAATTGACTGATTTATTGGACAATGTCATATTTACTCAGGTACAATCCTATTCAATAGGCGGGTTAGTAATATCTTTAAATTTGAATTGGACAGTTTGCAAAGACTTTTCATGGCTTTTTGCTTGTATTCACCTAGCATTTCTTCTGCTTCTTGCATTGCCTCTCTGGTTTCATCCCATTTCAAAATGTCTGGGTCCTGATTTCGCCTCCACTCCTTCATCTTTTCAGGATATTTTTCATTCAGAATACATGAAATCATGGATGGTTGGACTGTATTAAATCCACTGGCAATTTCATTCTGTCTGAAATCATCCAAATCATCATTAATCTGATAAGCAATACCGAGTGCTATGCTATATTCCGAAATCACCTCGGTAACATCGGTACCTGCATTTGCCTGGATGGCACCAAATTGCAATGCGACTTCAAAAGCTGGTGAAGTTTTATTACTAAAGATTCGAATGATTTCTTCTCTGCCAAGCAATTTTCCATTCGATCTCCAAAGCAACTCTTCTCCTTGTCCCAATGACAAATCGCGATGAGCACGAGAAGCTACCTTTAACAAACTTTTAATATGCTTTGCTCCTGATTCAGCAATCATTTGGTAACCATATCCTACGATTAAATCACCAACATTTAAGGCTACCGGAACATCAAATTCTTTGTGCAAGCTCGGTTTACCATATCTCTTATCATCATCATCTGCAATGTCATCGTGTACCAACGATGCTTTATGAAAGCACTCTATCGAAACTGCTAATTTTTGGATTGTTTCATTATACTCTCCTGATTTTCCCATCAAAGCATCATAAACAGCAGTCATCATTAAAGGACGCCATCGTTTTCCATCCTTTTCAATCCAATTGATGGCAATATCAACCGTGTCATCCTGGTAATCGAAAAACGCCTGCAAGTTCTCCCTGTTAAACCATGATTTTACAGATTTTTTTAGCTGATCCAAATCGATCCAGCCATGCCAATTGCTTTCCTTTCGATTGGCAAGAACCTCATTCAACCAAACATCATCAACTTTGGAATCTTTACAATCGTTATTGTACAATGGAATTGCAATGGATGGAACAGCTTCTCTTACAGCCAAAGGAAAAGATCTTTCGAAAGAGTGCAAACAACCTACGCCAATTACACATTCCACCTGACCAGATGAAAGCAGAACACTTGCCGATGTTGTTCCCTCACTTACAATGGTGTGATAGCCCAAATCATCGGCTTTAGAAATAATATCGGCCAAATCGCATCGGCCACATTGTTCGCATAATAAGCCCAATTCATCGAACTTTGCAGGACAATCGGCATGACTAAAGCACTTGGGGAGTAGTAATATTCGGCGATTGAAAGGAATGCCAGCCACGATATTTTGCCATGCAAAATTATTAATCATTACAGCCAGTAGTTTCTGATAAAGAAACAGTTCAGGATGCATTTTGATTAATTCTCCTGAATGAAAAATCACCTCCGATTCCTGCAAAGGCGGTATGATTTCCGTTTCAGCAGCATAGTCACGAATCAAATCCCTGATTTGCTTAAGCTTCTCAGGAGATTGAGGTAACGTATTTCCTAAATTTGTACTTATCTGATCTTTCCTTAATATCATTGCACATTATCTTAATCTTCTATATTTCCTCTTGTACAGACGCACAGCCGTGCGTCTCTACATAAAATCAAAAACGGCCGTGCGTCTCTACAATAATCATCTATCCATATGCTCCAAATCCAAAGAATGAATATTTCTTTGCAAATCGGTACACCCACGATTTTTCGGGAATTTCTCTTCCCGGAATATGATGACCAGCACATGGCTTCATTTTTTGTAATTCTTCGAATGCCTTACTTCTTTTCGATGAATCGTAAGCATCAGCCTCTTTCAGCATGGTATGCAATTGCTCCGGAGCATCCAATAAAATGCATCCTTGTGTACAATCAGTTATCCCATTTCTTAAGCCTGAAATGTATTTTGAATTTTCAATTAATTCAGGAATATTGGAATCCGCCTCAATTTTTTCACCTGCAAATTGTATTGGCGGACAAAACTCAATATCTCCGTAAGGATTAATATGATGCGATAAACCTATTGCACCCGGACAAAGCGCATTTCCTTTCTCATCCCAATAGGTATCGATAATCATTAATGGTGCTTTTACACGAATGTCAACCATGAATTGTCTCAGCTCCAGAATTTCTTTTTCCGATAAAGCCAATTCAGTGGTTGGACGCTCTCCCACTGGTCGATAAATGTAGTACCACAAGTAATGAATTCCCTTCTTGATACAAGAATTCACAAACTCCTCGCTGACCAAATCTTTAAAATTCGATTTACAAACACTGGTGGCAACTCCGGTAAATAGTTTGTTGTTAATGGCAGAGTCTATTCCCGTCATGGTACGGCCATACACATTTTTCGCTCCCCTTCTGATGTCACTTACATCCTGTAAACCTTCCACACTAATTAAAGGAGATACATTCCCCAACTTTCTCAAGCGTTGAGCCACTTCATCGGTCAGCAAAGTTCCATTGGTAAACATTTGAAAGTAACAATCGGAATGACGTTCGATTACATCAAACAATTGAGGGTACATCAATGGTTCACCACCTAAAAGACCAAAAAAGTATGATCCTTTTTTCTTACTGGAATTGATGATATTTTCCAGTGTTTCCACATCCATTCCCTTGGAAGTATTGTTAATCGTTACCCAACATCCCTGGCAATTCAAGTTACAGTTATCCGTAACGGAAATCATCATGAAAGCCGGATACAACTCTCCTTTCTTTAAACGCTTTTTATGCTTTGCAACTGCTTTCATGCCTTTAAAGCCAAGGTTATAGCCTAATTTCCAAAGCAACTTTAAATCAACAGTGCGTAATATTCTTGATCCTAATGAAAATATCATTCTTTCCTATTTAACAGCAACATGAATTCGAATCACCATCCTTGCAATTACAATCGCAGCTTGCCTCTGGTTCTTCCTTACAATTGCAGTCGCAATCGCATTTCTCTTCTTTTTTCTCTTCTACTTTATCCGCTCCGCTGCAACAAGCTCGGCGTTCTTCTTCTGCCATTTTCAATTGATCTTTCTTCAATAATGACACCTGGAAATTCTTTCTTCTTGCACTTAGTACCGAATAAACATCATCATTCTGAATTTGTTCGAGGATATCCGTTTTTTCATTTTCAGAACCATTGCCTTCTCCTCCATCAATCGGACTTTCGGCATGTTTTGGGAAGATAATGGCATTTTGTGGACAAACCCTTGCACAGGCAGGACACATGTCTTTGCAATTTGCCGAAGCTGACACTACAACTGTTCCATCATCTTCAACCGAGTAAACGCTAAACAAACAGAAGTTCAAACACTTTCTACAGCCGTTGCAACGTTCATAATCGATTACCGGATACCAAGGTTTCCACTCATCAGAATATTTAATCTTTAGTGGTTCACCTGTTCCCGATTCCAAACTCGAAATTAATTCCTCCTTTTCATCATCAATATGAAGATATTCGGTTGCCAGTTCTTCATTCCTGCGACCCGTATTATCTACCAAGTGTTGCATGGCACGAGCCTGACAGCCGAAAACAACAGCATCTTCAGCTGTGTACAGACTTTCCAAATCATCTGGATTCTTAAGAATTGTACCACACATATCTTCAATATAAGTGAAGCCAATATTCTTCTCTTCCAGAGTCTCTATCAATTTTTGAACAGACTCTTTTTCGATTTTTCCATCTTTCTCACAACCACATATAAATATTTGCTTACTCATAGTCTAAGTTTTAAGTAACAGATAACATTCATTTAAAAAAACAAGTGCCTCAACTTTTGGTTCGATTCTTAACAATTAATAATTACTCATTGTTAATTATTAATTGCCTTAATATCATATGCCATTAATGCATCGCCATGACGGATATACAATATCCCATTATTGATAACAGGTTGAGCAAAGTGCTCTTTGGTTCCTTTGGTAATTTTAAATTGACTTACCAATTCCATTTTTTCCGGACTTACTTCTACCAATCCAACTTGTCCTCTCTCGTTATAACAATACAGCATACCATCGGCAGCAATACTCGAGCCTCTACCAAATTTCAAAGTATCTCTGGTTTTACCAGTTTCTGCATCAACACTCTTCCAAGATTTCTTGCGATGTGCCGAAGCAATGATCTTCCCATTAAGCTTCACAACACCACCCATGATGTTATCCAATTCTTCATTTCTCCACACCTCAGTAATCTTAGCACCCTCGTCTTCCAGTTTCAATTTCACAGTACCATTTCCACATCCGGTAACGTAATACAAATATCCATCCTCATAAATCGGTGTATTTCCATTTACATCACCTTTGGTAGTATCTTGCTGGTGTGTCCATAAGGTTTTACCAGTTTGCGATTCCACGGCTAACAAAGCATGTTCCGAGAAGGTTACCAATACATTTCTTGTTGGATATTCAATCAGTAAAGGAGAACAATATGCAGGCATTTCACCAACACCCGAATTGATCCATTTGGTTTCTCCTGTATATCGATCCAGTGCAATAATGTTCTTTTCTTTCCCTCCTGGAGCAGCAAAAACCAAATCGCCATCTACCAAAAGAGACTGAGAATATCCAAAACGTGTATTTTTACCTTCAAATTTTTCCAACATGTTGATTTTCCACTTCAATTTACCTGTTTCAGCATGGATACAGGCAACATCTCCCAAACCAGAAGCTACGTAAACCAAGCTATCAACAACAGTTGGAGCAGAACGAGATCCGATAAAATTCTTCATCCAATCTTTACCAAATTCGGTTTTCCAAAGCATCTTCCCTTCCAAATCCATTGCAATTAAATAAGCAATGCTATCCATCTCTCCATTCAAATAAATGTTATTATCAGTAACAACAGGCGATCCATAACCATTTCCAACACCTTCTGCATCCCAAAGAAGCTTTGGACCATCCTTTGGCCACTCTTTTAAAAGATTCGTTTCTGCATAAATTCCTGAGCGGTTCTCACCTCTCCATTCGCTTACTTTTTTCTGTTTCGATGTACATGAAAACAGCGACAATGCCATTAAGATTAAGATGTAGTTCTTCATTTGTGTGGGTTTAGATTTTAGATAATTTTCCGTTATCAAGTTTGTATATATTCTTCATTTTTTTTGCCAGATCCATTGAATGGGTAACCACAACAAGTGTTACTTTTTGTTTTTCATTGATCGATACCAATAAATCTCCAAGCTGGTCAGCAGATTGCTTGTCTAAAGAACCTGTAGGTTCATCTGCCAATAATAAGCCTGGTTGATGAATCAAAGCACGCACTACCGCAGTTCTTTGACACTCTCCACCCGACATTTGTCCGGGCAATTGACTTATTTGACCTGACAAACCAACAAAATCAATCAATTCCTGAGCTCTTTGTTCTGCCTCAACTTTTAACTTCTTATCTTTTTCAGGAATCAGGGGCACCAATACATTCTCAATTAAACTCAATTGAGGCAATAGGTGATGCGATTGAAAAATGAATCCAAGATTTCTGTTTCTGAATTGAGCTATTTCATCTTCTGCCAGCTTCCCAATTTCTCTATCTCCATGCAGAATAACACCTGAATTGGCCTGATCCAAAGAACTAATCAGGTTTAGTAATGTACTCTTGCCAGAACCCGATGGTCCAACAATCGCAATCGAATCACCCGATTCAATTTTCAAGGATAAATCGTCAAGAACCATTCTCTTTTCCTTGCCCGGAACCTGATAGTATTTTGAAATTTGCTTTAATTCTATTTTCATACTTGTAATCTTTTCGAATCCTTAATCCCGATTAGTTGTTAATTTTACTCCCTTATATCGCTACACTCATAATTAAGTATTAACAATCTATCGGCATTATACCCATATAAATTAATCTCTAAAATGGTATAAAATATTACTATTCGTTTTTTTAATCACTTTTTTTTCGTTCTATGCCCTAATTTTCCTGATAAAATGATCATCCTTCTCAAATTTGACCGCTTTTTCGGGGCTTTCAGAAGTTTTACCTTTCTCCAAAAGCGTAAACAGATCCATCCATGGCTGTCACCACAATCATTCCTTCAACCACGGCTGGTGTTCCAATTAAGGCTCTGCCTATTTCGTAGGACCAGATTTTCTGACCATTTTCTTTATTCAGTATATACACTCGTCCATCACCAGAAGCCACTACTACCGCATTGGCAGCAATCACAGGCGATGCCTCGATCTTGTTTCTGGTCTTAAATTGCCATTTTATTTTTCCTGATTTCTTATCGAAACAGTACACCTGTCTATTTTCAGCTCCAATAATCACAATATCATTGGCAATAGCAGGCGATCCCAAATAAGAGATAGCCCCTTCCTTTTTCCAGTTCACCTGATTTTTCTTAAAATCCACACAGTAAAACTCTCCATCGTGATTTCCGAAGAATGCATGATTCCCATCCAAGGCAACTGATGAGGCGATATAGGTTTGGATATCCAGCTTATTCTTCGATTTTCCCGTTTTCACATCTACTTGGTGCAGAAATCCATCGCAACCACCAAACATGGCTATTTCGCCATTGCATGAGGCTGCTCCATTGATGTAATTATCCGATTCATACTCCCACAGTTTCTTTCCTGATTTGGCATCCAAACAGTACAGTTTAAAATCGTAGGAACCAAATAGTATTCTTTTCTGCTTGCTTGCCTTATCGTAAAACCAATTGGCCGATCCTGATACCTGACCCTCGGTTACAAACTTCCAATTTACCTTTCCTGTGCTTGCATTCAAACAATAAAAAGTCCCATCCAAAGCACCGAAATACACATTCCCATCCAGATATATGGGCGATGCTTCCACCGAAGTCTCGGCATTAAATTTCCATTTCAACTCTCCCTCATTGCTTAAGGCATACAGATATCCATCATTCGATCCTACATAAATGATTCCATTACGAACAATGGGCGATGATTTAATGGCATCAGCAGTTTTGTACGACCACAAAAGAGATGAATTCTCAGGCAATTCTGCTTGAGTAATACCGCTCAACTGCGCATTCCCACGAAAAGAAAGCCAATTGTGTTTGTTTTGAGCTATTGATGATAGACTCAAAGCGATTGTTAATATGAATAGGAATAGTTGTTTCATATGTTTTCCTCATCCCCTAACCCCTTCTCCTTGAAGAGAAGGGAAATGGAGCTGCTATTTATTTAATTTCTTATTTCAATCCCTCTACTTGAGGTGATATTGTTAATTGTTAATTACCAATTCTTAATTAGAGCGAAGCGAAAGAGCTCCCGTTGGACATGCCTCTGCACACTGCTTTCCTGCAATGCTTAATGCTTGTTTCAATTGCTGATTAAAAGGAACAGCCACTTTCACCGTAAAGCCTCTGCCAATATTAGTCAATCCTGTTTTCTCACCATGCCTTTCGGCGATTTCTATACACAATCCACATTTGATGCATTTTTCCGGTTCATAAATCACGGAATCATGATTAATGTATTTCACCACCGAATTTCTTTCACCCAGAGCAAATCTTCTACGATCTATTTGGTATTCTTCTGCACAATCTCTCAATCGACAATTGTCAAGCTTACGGCAATCGCAATGCATGCAACGCTTTGCTTCTGCAATGGCTTCTTCTCTTGTATATCCTTTCGGAAATTTTGCATCCACTCTATCTCCTTCAATCGATTCTTTCAAATACTCAGTCAATTCATCTTTGCGAAGTGTACCAAACCTGGAATTGAACAATCGTTCTGTTGCTTTGGCTTTGCCTTCATTCAAGTAAGCATCAACCGACCAGGCAGCTTCTTTTCCCATGGCTATGGCTTTCACTGCCATTTTCTGAGTTCGAATTATGCTACCACATGCAAAAACCTTCGGATGGGATGTAGCATAGCTTCCTGTATCTACTTTCAATCCGGTTTTTCCTGTCTCCAGACCAAAGGTTTCTCCATCCGTTCCATTGGCAAGAATTACCGCATCGTACTCTTGCTTTAGGGATTCAAACTTCTCTTTGGAAACTTCAGTATTGCAATTGGTTACCAATCCTAGTTGGTCTAAAACAGCAAGTTCCCTTGCCATCACTTCAGTTGGCAAGTCAGCATTTAAGACTGCTGCCAGTAGTGTTCCTCCAAGACTGTCATATTTTTCAATCAACTCACAATCGTGTCCTTTCAACAACAAATGATAGGCTGCTGATAGTCCGGATGCTCCTCCACCAACAATTGCCACTTTCTTGCCGCTTGCTTCTTTCTTCTCCGGCAAGTAAGCTTGAGTTTCCTCTTCCGTGAATCGCTTCAGCAAACAAATGGAAACTGACTGGTCCACATCTTTTCGCCTGCAGACTTTCTCGCAAGGAGCCGAGCATATATATCCCAATATCCCCGGAAGGGCAATTTCTTCTTTTACAATTTTCAATGCCTTATCGAACTGATTATTGGCAATGAATCGGTTCATTTTTGGAATGTCCATATAGGCAGGACAGGCTACACGACAAGGAGCCTCGCAATCACCAACATGATCGCTCATCAAAAGCTCAATGGCTTCCTTTCTGGCTTCTTTTACCTCTGCATCCTCACTTGCCAAATCCATACCATCCACTACCTTGGTTGCACAAGAAGGAATCATTTGCTGATTGGCATTGTTTTTCACCATACAAACCATACAAGTTGGATGATTACTGCATCCTTCCAAGTAGCACATGCTAGGAATATGAATTCCTGCAGAACGGGCTGCATTTAAAATGCTGATTCCCTCCGCAACTGTAATGGTCTGATTGTCTATTTTAATTGTTGGCATTATATTTTAGATTTGAGAAATGAGATGTTAGATAAATACCTATTCCTCATTCACTCATTAACACATTCACTCAATCATTTTATCTCTACTGCATCTACCGGGCAAATCTGCTTACAGATATCACATTTGATACACAACTCATTGTCCACAGTATGCAATTCATATGGTTTTGCCTGTATGGCATCCACCGGACAACGCTGAGCACACTTGGTGCATCCGGTACAATCATCATTGATTTCGTAGCGAATCAGATTTTCACACTTCCCGGCAGGGCATTCGCCTTTAATGTGGGCCTCGTATTCGTGACGGAAATACTTTAATGTTGACAGTACAGGATTTGGCGCTGTTTTTCCCAATCCACAAATACTTCCCTTTTGAGTATTAATGGCCAGCTGCTCCAACAAGTCCAAATCACTCAATTTTCCCTTTCCTGACTTGATCTTTTCCAAAATCTCAAGCATTCGTCTTGTACCAATTCTACAGAAGGTACATCTGCCACATGATTCTTCCTGGGTAAAAGACAAGAAATAATGAGCGATATCCACCATACAATCGGATTCGTCCAAGACGATCAATCCTCCAGAACCCATCATGGCTCCTACTTCTTTTAGAGAATCAAAATCAATGGTCGTATCTGCCATTTCAGCAGGAATACATCCTCCTGATGGTCCACCTATCTGTACAGCCTTAAACTTCTTCCCGTTGGCAATTCCTCCACCAATCTCTTCCACAATCTGACGAATGGAAATTCCCATTGGCACCTCAATCAAACCTCCACGATTGATCTTACCAGCCAAAGCAAACACCTTGGTTCCCTTGCTGTTTTCGGTACCAATTTCCTTGAAACTTTCTGCACCATTACGAATGATAAATGGCACCAAGGAAAGGGTTTCCGTATTGTTGATTAAGGTTGGCTTCTCCCACAAACCTTTTTCTGCCGGATATGGCGGACGCAATTCAGGAATACCACGTTTCCCTTCAATGGAAGCAATCAGTGCAGTTTCTTCTCCACATACAAAAGCTCCCGCTCCTTCGAACACCTTTAAGTCGAAAGAAAAATCACTACCAAGGATATTCTCCCCAATTAAGCCTTCTTTCTTGCAAATTTCCAGTCCTTCTTTTATTCGGGTTACTGCCAAAGGATACTCTGCACGAATGTACAAGCGCCCTTCGCTTGCTCCTACAGCATAGGCTGCAATCAAAATCCCTTCAATAACTCTGAATGGGTAGGATTCCAACAACATGCGATCCATAAATGCTCCCGGATCTCCCTCATCACCATTACAGATGATGTATTTTTTATCGGCTTGGGCATTTTTCACCAAATTCCATTTGATAAAGGATGGAAAACCAGCACCTCCACGGCCTTTTAATCCACTTTCTTCTATCTGAGCGATAATCTCATCCGGCGAAAGCTCTTTCAAACATTTTACAAATGCCTCAAATCCATATTTTGATTTGTATTCTTCAAAATCTGATGGCTTAATTTCTCCTCTATATTCAGTAGCAATGTTTACCTGTCCCTTTAAAAACTCTGCAATAGGTGTATCTTTTTCAGTTGCATTGTACCTATTTGAGCTGACCGGAACATTCGAAAATGTCAAATTCTCGGCATAATTGTAGAATCTGTTTTTGAAACGACTCATCCAATTTTCGGAGCGAAAGTGGTTTTTAATGATCTCACTTACCTCATTCGCCTTGATTTTTGTGTAAAAAGCGGGTTCTTCACCATCCTTGTGAATCTCTAACATTGGTACCTGATTACACACACCAACACATCCAACCTGCTTTACATCCACTTTAATTTTACTGTCTGCAAGAGTTCTTTCCAATTCTTCCTTTACTCCCGAGCTACCACTTGCAATACAACAGGAACCTAGTCCTATTCGAATTTCTCCCTGCGAGATTCCATCTTCGGTAAGCTCACGTACCTGCTTTTCTTCGCTTGGAGCAAGATTTTTAAAATCTTCTATGATCTCAGCAACCTTTCCGGTTTCTACATGTCCGTAGGTCACATCATCAATCTGTACAACAGGAGCAATGGTACAACATCCCAAACAAGCCACTTCTTCAACGGTAAATAGCTTATCGGCATCAGTATCTCCCTCGGTAATTTTCAATTCACGCTTAAAACTATCGTAAACCTGCTTGGCTCCTTTTACGTGACAAGCCGTTCCCACACATACTTTTACAATGTGCTTTCCTACCGGATGGTGTCTAAACTGAGAGTAAAAGGTTGAGATTCCCGTAATCTGAGATTCCGTAATTTCAGTACTATCGCAAACTCTTTTCAAAGCCTCTTCAGGCAAATAGTTGAATTTCCCTTGAATGGCCTGAAGAATTGGAATTACCTTATCAGAATCTTTCCCTTTTTCAGCAATTATCTTGTCAACAATATTTTGAATCTCACTCATAGTTATTTCCCTATACAATAAAGGTGTTTCTCTCCGCGGATATATACTCTTCCATCAGCAAATGCCGGTGTCATGTCTGATTTCTCTCCCAGTGCAGGAGCTGCTATCTCCTGATATTCCTTATCAGCTTTAAAAATGTGCATCACCCCTTCTCTGTCAAGCAGATACACATTCCCATTGGCAAGAATTGGAGATGCATAAAATCCACTACCGAATTCCTGCTCCCAACGTATTTCTCCGGACTTGGCATCATAACATACCACGGCTCCATAACTGGTAACAATTATCAAATTATCTCCTGAAATAACAGGGCTAGGAACATCCGACAAGTAATCGTATGCTTCCCAAAGAATCTCTGGATTTGCACCTGGTTTAATGGCTACAAGACTAGCATATTCATTCAAAGCAAACACGATTCCATCACCCACAGCCACCGATGGTCCAACTTCTCCGGTAATACAATCCAACTTCCAAAGCTCTTTTCCTGTATTTACATCGTATGAAGCTACACAAGGATCTGCTGCCAGAATAACTTCCGTATTTCCACCTATCTCTGCAATCACAGGAGATGCCCATGACACACGAACCTTTCTCTTGGTACTCCACAATTCATCACCATTTGCAGTTGAAAGAGCCACAAGTCTGGCCGATTTCTTATGGTCGTACTGCACAATTAGTTTATCCTGATATACCAACAAGGATGAAGAGTGCCCATAATGATTATCAGGAACTCCTAGGTTCTTTGCCCATTTCTGTTTTCCGTTAAAATCCAAAGCAGTGATATCGCCATTGGCAAATATTGCAAATACTGATTTTCCATCGGTAGTAAGCGTAGAAGCAGCATGTCCTGTATCAGGAGTTACTTCAGGCGATTTTGCCGGAGAACCTGCAATGCCTTCCACTTTAGCAGTCCAGAGTAGCTTTCCATTATTCCTATCATAGCAGTATACTTCTCTTTGAGTAGCATTGGCTCCTGATAAAAACAGCTTATCTCCCCAGATTACAGGCGAATTGTAGGCATGAATCGGCACCTGAACTTTCCACAATACATTTTTACCACTTGCGCCATCCCAATCGGTTGGGATATTCTTTTGATAAGATACTCCCTGTCCAGCAGCTCCACGGAATGCCGGAAAGTTTGCCATCATTTCTTTTGTAGGGTATGATACACCGCTAGTAACTTTTTGGGCGGGAGTTTCCTTTTTGATCTCTGGTTCTTTCTTCTCAACTGCCTCTTCTTTCTTATCTTCAACAACAGGTTCAGCAGGCTTTTCATTTTCCTTTTTCACCTCTTCTGCAGCTTTCTCTACCTTAACCTCTTCCTTAACTTCTTCTTTAATTGGCTCTACCACCTCAACATCGCTTTTTTCTTCAGGAGTTGATTGTGCTACCAGTGCTGCTTGTGTGAATTGATTTCCCAATTCCTTGTGAGTCAAAAAAGCTATTAACAATGTAATCGCCACCAAGCCAAAACCGCCAAGGCCAATCCACTTACGAGCTTTCTCTTTAAATAAAACAATATTCTCTTGTTCACTTTCTGTTACTTCAGGTAGTTTTTGCTTGCCTGCATAAAACATCTGTAAAGCAATTGCTGTAACAATAACACCTAATAACAAAAGATAACCACCAGCTTTCACCTGCCACTGATTGGTGAAGTAGGCTTTACGCACCAGAAGATCCATTTCACGAATCTGCTCTCGCAATTGATTGTCATTTGGATTTTCTTCCAATCGTTGCACCAATGAGTTAATTAATTCTGTATTTACAGGATCAATTCGATTGATTTGTATGTAATTCACCAAAACCAACATGCAGATGATAAAGGAGAAAGTTCCCGCTACAATCGCGATATTTCTCCATAGAAATTGGTTGGTTTTTCTTAATTTGAATTTGTTATTCATAGTAATTAGTTTTACCACAAAGGAAGCTCTAAGTACTTCACAAAGTGACACAAAGTATTTTTATAGTATAACTCTTTTTATTCCGTCTTTTAAATGTTTTTCATTGAAATTAACTAGTAAGCCAAGTTTACATTCTGCTAATTTCAGATAAGTTAAAATCTGTGCCAAATGAATATCTTTCATTTTTTCCACTGACTTTAACTCCACAATAATTTCATTGTTTACCAACAAATCAATACGATAGCCGACATCAAGTTCCACATTCTTATAGATAACAGGAACAGCTAATTGTTGTTTAACATCGAGACCTTCTTCTTTTAATTCATATAATAAACAAGCCTCGTATGCTGATTCTAATAAGCCAGGTCCTAATTCCGTATGCACTCTATAACAACAATCTAATATCTTTTTAAATATTTGCTCTCTATCCATAATCATGAACTTTGTGTTCCTTTGTGATTATTTACTTTACCACAAAGGCTGCTCAAAGTACTTCACAAAGTTCCACGAAGGAAAATGTTATACTCTGAGTACGATGATTAATATTATAGTTTACTCTTTTTATTCCACCTTTATTTAAATGTTGTTCATTGATATTTAGAAACAAACCTAATACTCATTTAAGTATTTTCTCTTTAAGCACACATCATGAACTTTGTGCTCCTTTGTGTCACTTCGTGAAAACCTTCGTTACCCTTCGTGGTTAAACCTTCTCCACGGGACAATATTTTAAACATCTGGCACAGCTCACACACTCTCCTTTATCTGGCTCATAATCTTCTCTATAACGATATCTGGTTAATCCTGCCAATGACAAGCCAAATACCAAACCAATAAAGGCACCTAGTATCCACGATCCATAATAAAACTGCTTTAATATAGCTGCTGATTCCAGATATAGTTCCTCCTTGGTTTTGCCAGAGGTTCTGAATCCTTCAATCTCCAAACTTTCCTTCATAGTATTTGAATCGAAATGAAGCAATTCATTGGCCAAACGTACTTTCGAATTCACCATAGCCAAATTTTCGTGGAAATTAGAAACCACCCAAGCTCCAATTATCATTAAGGCTGGAATAATCATTCCCAAAAGAATGAAACGTCTCGTTGCAGATCTTTTATCCTCCATTTGTTTGACTTCAACAGGCTTATTGATGGCATCCAACGGACATGAATTCTCGCATAATTTACACTGAATACAACTTGCCGGAGTAATGCTTAAATGATTTTTGGAAACTCTGCTCACCAAGTTCAGAATCACACCGTAAGGACATAAAAATCGACAGTAAGGACGTGCAATAAAAACACTAATCAGCAGAAATGCAGCTCCAATGGCAAACATGAAAAAAGTTGCGTTGAACCTGAATATTCCAACAAAAGGATCGTATCTACAGATAATAAAATCGGTTCCCGTTGCTGCATAAAGAATGGCTAAACCAAGATAAATCCATGGAATCAATCCCAGAACTTTCTGCAACCATTTCTTCAAATTCACCGGTCTTAACAGAAAAACATCCTGTACCGCCCCCAAAGGGCAAACTCCTGCACAAAAGGTTCTTCCGAAAAACAGTGTATAAACCAATGGAATCACGAAAAATGCTAATGCCGAAAGTGGAATGTGGTATCCCGGATTGAATAAAGCCAATACCACATTTTGAACCGATCCTACAGAACATACACATCCCTCTCTAAGGAATCCAAAATATACAATGGAAAATAGCGAAGTAATTACAACGCCTGTACGCGAACGTTTTTTATGAATGAACCAGGTAATCAAGCTTAAAGCTGCAATTAAAAGCAATACATCCACCAATGCGAATATTCCATCTCGAGGTTCTGGCATGGAAGCTACTGGTTGTGTGTAGCCAGATTCAAATTCTGGTCTTGGAAATCGTTGAGTTTGCGCAAAAGCTGCAAAATCGATGATCAATAGTACTAACAGAGAGAATAAGGAAAAGATTTTCTTCATTTCTTAAATCTTTTTATTGGTTTTGAAGCCGGCAAACTGGTAAGCTTCTTCAATAGGAACTCGTTTAAATGCATCAGATGGACAATCGCGTGCAATGGCGCATTCGTTGCAATTCACACATAAATCGTGACTAACCTGTAATTGTAATGAACCATTTCCGAAGGCACCACAACCTTTTACACATTTGCCACAACCAATGCACAACTCATCAATGATCTCATATTTAAAATAAGGATCTTCTACATAAGTACGTTTGATGGCTCCTGTTGGACAAAGCATATTTTCTGCTCCTGTAGATAGGTTCTTTACATTCGGTCGAAAATATCCACCACACAAATCACAATAGCCACACATGTCGTAAACATGAATGCATTTTACCGCCGATGGTGTTACAACACAACTTGTTGCACAACGTCCACATTGTGTACATTTGGTTGGATCAAGTTGCCAAAGGTAATCACCTTTTACACTTTTGTTCGCCAGAACTCCTGCTACTCCCACAATGCTTGCTCCCGCCGCAAAACGAAAGCATGTATTTATAAATTCTCTTCTGTCTTTTTTCATGCCTACTAGTAATTAGCAACTAGTTTTTAGAAGCTTGTTGATCTCTTTTGAATTTTAAGCCTTCTGTTTTTTTACAAGTTTTTAACTGCTTACAATCCTGACATGGAGTGGTAAACTCACAAGTCTCTTTCGTTGTATAGTTTCTATAAACAAATACCCCGCTAATTGCTGCCAATCCTGCAATTATTAATCCTCTCAACCCACTTCTTAAAAAATCTCTTCTTTCCATTCTATTTTGCTTCAAAAATTCTGATTAATCTTCTTACTGGATCCAAAACCAAAATCCTATCTTCTGAATCTACAGCCAAATCAATACCAACCGTTCCTGGTTCAAACAAATCCGGAGCAGCCACTACCGATTTAAAATCTCCTGAAGGGAGATGTATTTTTACTCTTTCCAATCCTTTTTCTGCGGTCACAAAAGAACCATCAGATAAGATGGCAATATTCGACGGATTGCAACATCCACTAAAGCCCTCCACACTCATCGAGGTTCTGTTCCAACTTGATATTTGTTCTCCTTTAAAGTTGTATGCCTCAAAAGCATGTCGGCCTGGATTTACCGCCCATAATTCACCTTGTCTACCAATCAGCAAATCAAAATATGGACTAGGAATTACAAAACCTTTTATTCCTTCTGCCTGATTTTCTTCACCAATGTCCTTTATTTTAATTCCATCAATACTGTAATGATGAATGATTTTCTGACCAGCATCGGCGATAAAAACATTGGTATCCTCAACGGCAATTGAAGTAATGTAAGTTCGATCTCCTTTTACAACAAAGCTGTTTCTTAAACTCCCATTGGGTTTTCTGATATCGATACGATTACTCATTCCTACCAGAATATTACCATTCTCCATTACTGTGATACAAGATGCTGCCTGTCTTAATTTCAAACTGTTAATTTGCTTGCCCTCTGAGTTGAGTACAAGTACATTTTTGTCTGTTCCTACATAGATATTATCATCCTGATCTACTGCAATGGCATGAATCTCTCCTGCATCAATTTTGATTTGCTTGCTCTCTTTATGACTGATTTTTGATGCATCTACGTGACGTAAAGAATTCAAATCATACTCATAAACATTCTCCTGGCTCACATTCCCTGTTTTAAACAGATCTTTTGCCATGAATGCTATCAATACGATTAGCAAAACAACAGACAACCATAAAATCAATTTATTCTTCATTTTTATAAGCTTTTAGTTATTAGCTTTAGGCTTTTAGCTTATTCAAAATTTGATTCCCTTAACTAAAGAGGGATGTTTATAAAATTCAGATTACAAACTTTAATTCCTTCTCACATCAATACACACCATATGTTTGTCATCTCTCATTAGCAAACGTCCATCAACAACAACCAAAGGTCCCCAAGCATCGTGTCCATCCATAATTTTGGCTTTATCCAAAAACTGGAAACTCTTTGATGTAGCCTTGGCAATACTTATGGTTCCATCATCTTTAAGGATAAAGAATTTACCATCAGCAACTACATATGGTCCCAAACCAAATCGATGTGCCGAACCACTATCCCAAAGTATCTTTTGACTATCATTTGGATCAACACAAACAAAGCGATTTCTCAATCCTCCGGCATCCTTAGGAAGAATACTAAACATGTGTCCATCGTATAAAATAGGTGTTTGCTGTTCAGATGCGATTCCATCTTTAGGCTTGAATTTTTGTAAGGTTTCAACCGAATATTTATTACCTGATTTTTTTACCTGCAACAAAATTCCTCCTGCACCATATCCTGCTGTCATGTATACTTTGCCATTGCCAAAAACAATTGGCGAAGGAGCCACAACCGAAGGAGCAAAATCCTTTGTTTTCCATAAGATTTCTCCCAGGTCATCACCTTCTGCTGAAACACCAACAATACCACCTACTGCGGCATATACCCACATTTTTTTACCATTCAAATTCATTGGCATAACAGATGAATGTGACATCTTCCACCCATCAGGATTTGGGGTTTCCCAAACTACTTTTCCCGTAGCACAATCCACACCCATTAGTAAAGATGATCCTCCTGGAGCAATAATGGCAATATTGTCGACGATAATCGGACACTGACCGGTATACCAAAAAGGTATTTCAGACATGTAATCCTTAACCAAATCAATTCCCCATAAGAAATCTCCCGTATTTGGATCGGTACACATCACGTGACATCGAGGTCCAATCGTAATTAAATACTTATCGTTGATGGCTGGAACAGTTCTGGATATACCATGATTTCGTTTGATACGTACTCGATACCATCTTCTCCACAACTCTTCGCCCGTTTCCAATGAAAAGCATCTTAAAGCATCAGCTTTTTTCACCTCATCGTAATCCAGCACATATACTTTCCCATTGTAAACCACAGGAGCAGCATGACCTTCACCCAATTCTACCTGCCAATCAATTTTAGGTCCGTTTCCCCATGAATTAATCAATTTTGTTTGGTCTGCTGAAATATTATCTGAATTGGCTCCGCGAAACTGAATCCATTTGCCTTTCAAGTTTGTAGATAACTTTTTAAAGAAATCAAATCCTTCTCCAATCTTAACCTTTCCTCCACTGGATTCACTTTCCTTCGGACGATTGTCCATTCCCGGAATACTTGCATGAATATCTTTAACCGGATTGTATAACAACCAGTACACAAACAATGCCGTTGCTACAACAACAGCCAAGAGAATTAATCCTTTTTCGCTTCTTTTCGACAGCATATACTTATTCGTAAGAAACCTGTTGGGTTTTTAAATCCCAACAGGTTTAACATTTACATTATTCTTTTATTGAATAGGCCATTAATGCATTTTCATGACGCACATACATCACCCCATCCTTTATTACCAGATGAGACCAGTGAGGTCCTTTCCCATATGGCACTTTAAATTCACTGATTACTTTGAATTCTTTAGGATCAGCTTTCACCAAAGCAATATTTCCACCTTTTTCATCGTAGCAGTACAGCATGCCTTCTGCCGAAATAATAGAGCCTTTGGTTTGCCATTTGGTTTCATACATTTTTTCTCCCGTATTCCAATCCAAACAACACCAGTTTCCCATTCTATTATTCACCCAGTTTGCACCATAAATGTATCCATCTACCAATACGGCTCCACCATGATGCACATCAAGCAAAGAATCCACATAGGCCAATTCAACCCCTGATGCATCTTCGTTCAGGTTCAGCATTACCGATTTGTGGTCATATCCATTGGTCACATATATCTTACCATCCTTGTACAAAGGGGTATTGGTATTGATATTTGCTTTCCATTTTCCTCCAGCGTATGCTCCGTAGTCAAATTTCCATTCTATTTTTCCATTATCCGGATTTACACCAAACACATTCTTTTCAATCACCGTAACAATCTGATTCTTGCCATTTCGATTAATCATTAATGGCGATACATATCCGGGCTTGTCATTCAAACTTTCCGATTGCCAAATGGTTTCTCCCGTCATCTTATCCAAAGCAACCATGGTGGTTTCATCTCCACAAGGAGTATAATAAACCATATTTTTATAAAGAAGAATCGATTCAGAAATTCCCCAAGTACCAAAAGTTCCACCAAATTTTTCGCTGGCATTCACTTTCCAGTTGATTTCTCCACTTAAGGCATTTACACAAGCAACATCACCCTTTCCACTTGAAAGGTATATTCTATCATCTTCAATGGTTGGTGTAGCACGACTATCTATAAATGAAGCATCCCATCCTTTACCATAAGGTGTTTGCCACTTTTTATTACCATCCATATCAAAAGCCAAAAGATAATCTGTAGAATCAATTAAGCCTGTCAGGTAAATGGTGTTGTGAGCAATGGCAACCGAAGAATATCCTACAGGAATACTATCCTTGTGCCATAACATTTTTGGTCCTTCGGCAGGCCATTTATTCAATAGTCCTGTTTCGTTGTATACTCCTGTTCTGTTTGGGCCTCTCCATTCTGTAAACACTCTTTCTTGTTTACATTGAGTTAAGGCAAAACAAGCAATAAGAGCAAGTCCTAGTAATCGTCTCATAGTTTAATTGGTTATCGTAGTGATATCGTTTTTACTTTGCAATTGAATACACCATTAATGAACTTCCATGGCGTACATACAGTTTCTTGTTGTGAATTACCAAATGCGCCCAATGTTGCTTTTCACCATAAGGAACTCGGAAGGAACTCACCTTATTGAATGATCCATTGCTTACATCAACCAAAGCAATTTCTCCGCTATCTCCGTAACAGTATAACATCCCGTCAGCATAAATCACATTTCCACGACTCAACATTTTCGCTGAATAAAGAGTCTCTCCGGTTTTCCAATCCAAACAAAACCATTCGCGGTTTACATGGCCTGATCCGTAAATCTTACCATCCAATAAGATCACACCTCCCATTTGGTTGTCCAGTTTCTCATTTCTCCACAGTTCTTTCACACTTGAACCATCATCTGCCAATTGCAACATTACACCACCTTTGCCATATCCGCTAAAGCAGTACAACATTCCATCATTGTAAACCGGAGTATTTGGATGAATCGAATATCTGTTGGAATGATCAACACTCCATAGCATTTTACCATCTTTTGTGTCAATACCTACAATTGAATTTTGAGTATGAGTAACCAATAAACTTCTGTTATTCAATTGTATTAAAGCAGGTGAGCAATAGGCAGACTTCTCACCCTTAGCTGCAGATTTCCAGATTAACTTACCATCATTTTTATTCAAAGCAATTACACTTGCCTGACTTCCACCAGGTGTACAAAAAAGCTTTTCTCCTTCAACCAACAAGTTTTCAGTTACCCCCCAACGAATATTACTTCCTTCATATTCATCTATAATATTCTTCTTCCAAACAAGATCACCATTTTCTGCATTCATGGCAACAAGCTCTCCAAGTCCGCTTAATACATATAACATTCCATCCTTAATCATAGGAGTAGTTCTTACACCATCATAAGAATCCATCCATTCTTTGCCATAAATTTGTTTCCAAACTTGTTTTCCTGAATGATCAAATGCAATCACAAAACCTTCATCACCTTCTGTTCCTCCGGTATAAACATACTTTTCAGTAACAGCAGCAGATGCATGACCATCTCCCAGTTGATCGAAATGCCATAGCATATTAGGACCTTCGGCAGGCCATGTTTTTAAAAGATTAGAGTCAGGATATTTACCGTCTCTGTTTTCTCCGCGCCATTGAGCGTTATTCTGTGCAAAACCAGCAAAACTTGAGATAAGAATTACCAGGGATAAAAAAATACGTAGCATGCTTGAATCATTTATATAAGTTAAAACACTATAAAGATAATTGCTATGAGTTTTATTAAAGACAAATTCACCCCTGCACCTTCAAATATGTTTTAGGTCTAAATAAAAATGCAGTTTCACAAGCATTTTTTATACCAAACATGAAAAACAACTACTACCCACCACTGTAAGCAATCAAACACTATTTAGAATCACTCTAATATTGTCCGATTTCGTTACATCACCGTCCGTTATTGTACTTTTCAGACTAAAAAGTCCCTTTTAGATTTACAATAACAATTTAAACTCACCTAAAGCAAATAAAAAGCATTATTAACTCGGACTATCTATTTAAAACTGTTTTAACAAGTTTTTAACTTTCATCCTCCCTCACATTAGCCTCGATCAAAATAAAACTACTATCTTGTATATCAAACTAAGACATAACACCATGAAAAATCTATTATTATCCTGTCTCTTTATGATTGCCATATTATTATCGGCTTGCAAAAACGAAAAACAAAGCAAATCAATTGACGTTCCCGATGGAAAAGAAAAAATCACAGTAACAGAATTGATTAATGGCAACACCTACTCATACATCAAAGGAAACAATGAGAATAGTGAAATATGGGTTGCCATTAGAAAACAGCCAATTGAAATTGGCAAAACCTATTTTTACAAAGATGCTTTGCCAATGAAAGATTTTCACAGCAAGGAATTAAACAGAACTTTCCCCTTAATCTATTTCTTAAACTCCCTCTCATCTGAGACTTCGAAAAAAGCAGTTTTACCCCATGGATCACAAATGAAAAAGCCAACTGCGGTTAAAGTTGAAGTAGACATTAAGGCCAGTAAAGACTTTACGAATATTGAAAACATCTACAAAAAGAAAGACCAACTAGTCAATTCAATTATTAAAGTAAAAGGGAAAGTAACCAAATTCAATAAGAATATATTAAACAGAAACTGGATTCATATTCAAGATGGAACCGAGCACAATGGCAATTTTGATTTAACAATCACATCAACTCAAACCGTAAGCGTTGGAGAAGTAATTGAATTCAAGGGAGTTTTAATTACAGATAAAGATTTTGGAGCAGGATACAAGTATGATGTACTTTTAGAAAATGCAGAAAAATTAAACAGCACAAAATCTCAATAAATTTTATAATAAACTTTTGACTATTTGATTTATTTTATATAATTTTAATATCAGTCTCAATTACTACATACAACATTACTTTTTACCCACTATGAAAAAACGGCTTCGGTCGTTTTTTTTTATCACATTATTACATACAATCGCTCTAAAACATACGATAACAATTTCAATTAAAGATCGATTTGTTAATTTTAATGCTGATTCAAAATGAAGCTATGCAAAAAAGTCAGCTAAATCAACACCTACGTTTTATACTTATTCTCCTTGCTGTAGTAAATATGCCAGGCTGTAAATCGGACAATAATTTAATCTTTAATTCTGATCAATATAACATCTACCCAAACCGTGTTGAACAGGGTGAATTCCTTGCAATTGCCAAAAACAAAAAGGAAATTAACTCCTCATACCCTTATCTGCAAAACAACAAGTGGAAACTAAAACGCAGTTTGTTTCATTATCCAGCATACCAATCGAATCATGAAATTTTAAATGCGATATACAACCTGTCATTAGAGGAAATCGACCGAAAAATTTTAAATGACAGCATCTTTTCTAAAGAAAACATTACAAGTACTAATTTAGGGTATTCGGGCATGCTATCATTGTCAATACTTCATCCTAAAGCATGTCAAAATAGTCTAATGCAAAGGGTGAAGAACGATAGAATCATTCAAGATCCGGGAACCGGAGGCTCCTGGCCCATTGGTTCGGATCGTTTGATATGGGCTACAGCTGCATGGGATATCTACAAGGTAACTGGAGATACCGATTGGCTTCGAAGAACCTACTTCATTATAAAAAACAGCATTGATGATGACATTAATTTAATATGGAATTATCATTCTCATCTATTTAAAGGAGAAGCCTCATTCCTAAATCGCCAGGAACAATCCTACCCAAAATGGATGTCACCTACCGACATATACGAAACCTATTCTTTATCGAACCAGGTAGTTCATTACAAGGCTTTGCAAATACTTATTGAGATGGGAAACCTTCTTAATAAGGATACACAAAAGTACCATCACATCTCCGAAGCATTAAAAAAGAGTATCAACAGCAAATTTAAAATCGAAGGCAAAAAACACCTTGGTCAATTCCGATACAACAATTACAATTTGGTATCACAACATTCTGATGCTCTTGGTGAATCTCTTGCCAACATCTGGAATATAAGTGAGAATACTGCAGAGAATATTCCAATACATCAATTTGGAGTCGCTTGTTTTCATCCTCAAATTCCCAACATCGCCAACTATCACAACAACAGCATTTGGCCTTTTATTCAGGCAACATGGAATTGGGCAGCAGCGGAAAACCAAAATACGAAAGCTGTACTATGGGGGCTTGCCTCTTCAATTAGATCAACAGCATTATTTTTAACAAATAAAAGAAGCTTTTTAATTGATAACGGAGATTTCCAGCATACGGAAAAAGATTCTAATTCAAACCTATTAAGTGCCTCGGCAAGTATCTCTAATTTCCTTCATGTTCTGATGGGAATCAATCTCACAACAGAAGAATTAGAGTTTAACCCTGTTATCCCGCGAGAATTTAAAGGCAAGCAGGTACTAAGCAACCTTAAATACAACAAGGCAATCCTTCATGTTGAAATACTCGGGTTTGGAAATAAGATTAGTTCATTCACTTTTGACGGCACGCCCTACAAAAGAGCCGTTGTCCCTAAAAACATCGAAGGGCATCACAAAATTGTGATAAAAATGAACAATGAAATCCCTATTGATGAAAAAATAAATGTAGTTGAACATTTGTATTCACCCGAAACTCCAAACTTATCCTACACAAACGATCAGTTAGAATGGAATAAGATCAATAATGCCACTCATTATAAGATTTATCAAAACGGAGATCTTTTACTCGAAACAAAAGACAATTATATGGTTGAAGTTAACTTCTCTCAACCAGTTGAATTTTGTGTACAAGCAGTGGATAGTTCAAACCAACACTCCTTTCTTTCCAAACCAGTCCTTCTGTATGAAAGCAAGTATGAAAAACTCCTGGAAGCGGAAGCATTTCAAAGCAATCGGAAATCGTCTTTTGTAGTATTAAAGAAAACCGACAAAGAACCATACTACTTTCAGGTTAAAGCTCCCAGAAATGGCAGCTACAAATTGAGCTTTTTATATGCAAATGGAAATGGGGACATTAAAACAGGAGACAAATGCGCCAGCAGAAGCCTCTGGCAAAACAGTGGGTACATAGGCTCAATTGTTTTCCCTCAAAGGGGAAAAGGCAAGTGGAATGATTACGGCTACTCAAATTCTTTTTATGTAGATCTTAAAAAGGGATATAACTTTTTCAAAATTAGTTTCGAAGAATTCAACAACAACATGAATGGTGAACGCAATGATGTTCGCCTTGATAAAATTAGATTATTAAGATTGACTAATTAAATGAGAATCATGAAAGTTGTATTGGAAACAGAGCGATTATTCTTAAGAGAATTTATCCTGGAGGATGCGCAAAGTATGTTTGATCTAAATTCCGATCCCGAGGTGATTAAATATACCGGAGACCCACCATTCGAATCTGTCGAGCAGGCCAAAGCATTTCTTCAGAACTACGACGACTACAAAAAGAATGGCTTTGGCAGATGGGCCATGATAAGCAAAGCAGACAATGAATTCATCGGCTGGTGTGGTTTAAAGTTAAACGAAGAAAAGTTCATTGATCTTGGATTTAGAGTCTTCAGAAAACATTGGAACAAGGGATACGCCAGCGAAGCAGCAAAAGCGTGCCTGACCTACGGCTTTCAAACATTAGGATTCGATGAAATCATAGGAAGAGTACTTTCTGAGAACAAAGCTTCCATTAAAGTTCTTGAAAAGCTGGGAATGCGATATTGGAAAAATGATACATGCCATGGATTTGAAAATGCCAGGTACTACCGAATTATTAAAGCATAAAAACATCCCTGCAAATCAAAACTCGCAGGGATAACAACAATTAGTTCGTTTAGTACTTAGCTGAACTCACACTTAATTCCTCTCTTTACAAAACAACATACTTTTCAATATAAAGCAAGTTAACATTGCCCCATCTTCACACTTATCACTCGCCCAAAAACCATGATATATGAGTACAATTTGCGCACACAAAACAAGTAGCCGACCGATTGGCCCAGTCAAAATTAAAGAAGGAAGCAACAGCCGTGTTCAATTGCGCTTCTCGCTGATAAAATAATTTCTCTCCGCAAACAGGACAACTCAACTGATGCCCTTTTATTTCTACTCTTTGTGGTTCTGATTTCTTAAATAATCCCATCTATTTTAAATTTAATTTTAACACCTTCTCAATCTCATTTTTGATTTCATCCCCATCACCTAAAACGACCTCTCCATTTTCACTCACCACACTTCCAACACAATCCATCACCTGTCGAACAATGCCATTTCTATCTATTACAATGGTTTTAGGATAAGCTGTTATTCCAATTTGATCAATAAGCGCTTTTCCCTCCACCAAATGGTAAAAATCAAAAGGATAATCTTGCAATACCTTTTTTACCTGATCTGCACTATTAAAAGTAATGGATACAAAGCATACTTTTCCCTCGTACTCCTTCTTAATCTGATTCAAAACCGGCATCTCTTTTTTACAGGGCCTGCAACCATTAAACCAAAAATTCAGGACCAAGGGAGCATTCAATAAACGATCAGAACTGCAAGTATTACCTTCCAAATCACGGAGCATAAAGTTTGGAAACTTTTTCCCCACCATTTCATACACCTTCTCGGTACCCGACAGATTAATCTTAACGCCTCCATTCATCACCATTTGCCTTTTGTAGACAATCACCAGTGAATCATTTCGTCTAATCTCATCCACAACAATCAGATTCACATTAATATTAGGCTTTGATTTGTTCTTGTGAATCAATACATCTTTTATCTGATCAAGCTCGGTTTGATCGATAATTCTGCTTTTGCCAAACTCCTTGTAATATTTGGTTTGCGACATAAGAACAAATGAAAAAGACACAAAGAAAAAGAGAAGTAATACTATTTTTTTTATGATTTTATGCTTTTGGTTTAATGATTAATTAATTCATTTTACATTCAGGATGTAGCTCCGTCAACGCCTTTACCAGATATTCCAAAGGAATACATTCATCTTTTGGAGTCCTTCTATTATCAGCATTGATTACAATTACCAAATCCAATTCAGGAACAACATTTATAATCTGTCCTCCATTTCCCGGAATAAACCATGAATTAAATCCATATTCCGTTTCTACCATTCGCCATTGAAAACAACTGTAAACCGGATGCTTGATTTCAATATATGGCTCAAACATCTTTTTCATCCATTCCGATGAAACCACTTGCTTTCCTTTCCATTTTCCCTGATTCAGATGCAGCAAGCCATATTTAGCAATATCTCTCACTTTCAGCTTTAAGCCACCACTCATATCGCATATGCCATTCCTGAAATACCAGTCATATTCTTTAATGCCCAATGGTTCAAACAGGTTTACATTGGCAAATTCATCCACATTCTGCCCTGTCGCTCTTTTAATGATTTCACCCACAATAATATTATTGGGTCCACTATATGCATAAACACTTCCTGGCATGGTATCCATTGGCAGTTCCAGCGATTCTTTCAACCAATCCTCTTTCTTGTCCATCTGCACACCCATATTTTTCGGATCATCAACAGCCAAAGCATGCTCATCCCATTCAAATCCAGATGTATTGGTCAGCAAATGCTTGATACTAACTCTCTGTTTCAAAGAATCATCAGGTAAAACAGAATATTCGGGAAAGAAATTCAACATCCTTTCATGCTCACCTTTAATCCTTCCTTGCTCAATGGCAATCCCCGTTAATATGGCAGAAAAACTCTTTGTGGTTGAGGCTAAAAAATGCATCTCATTTTCATCCCAGTCATTGTAATACTGCTCAAGTAGCAATTCATTTTTGTGAAGAAGCAGAACAGCGTGCACATTTCCATATTTTCCTTGACAAATGTTTGCATTCACCTGCTCGAAACAAATGGTATCAAAAGCATGCTTTTCCAGTGTCGACACCATCAGACCGTCACCCTTATCTTCCGGAATTCGATAAGAGCAATCCATCTTCTCTTTACACCCGGTAAAACCCAAGAAAATTAGAACAACAGTTAGAAATCTCATCATTAGAATTACTTATTCATTTACAAACTCAATATTTTTCGACTCTTCTTGCTTCCTGACAACCTCTCCAACCAACTCAAATCCTTACAGTCAACACCCTTCTCTTTGAGGCAATGATATTAATAGCAGATTTCGCCCTAAGCTCACCCTATGATTATTCCTTTTAGTCATGAGACGCTTCGCTTTGTACCCTAAAGGGAACAGTGCACAGGAAAAGCCCCTTTAGGGGTTTGGGGTAATTTTGGCAATGTTTATCAAAAGGATTCACTCTTAACTTAATGATATTGCTCCTTGAGGAAAAGGGAGCGAATGTTGATATTTTTATTCATACAGGAATTAAAATCACTCCCTAAACCCTAACTCTCTCCTTCTCTTTCTCCAAAATCAAAAGGGCAAACACAACAACACCCAAGAGCGGATAAAACAATGCAGCAAGGCAAGCCAAAACCACATGCTTTAGTTTTTCCTTTCTAAAATCAATGATCAATAAAACAATCACAATCAATCGAGTCAAATAATTCACATAACCCGGTATAGAATCAACCAAATTAAAGGTTTCATGATTGGTCATATCAAACATCAAATGCCTAACATAGATCCATGGCATTCCAAATAGCGACATCACGATCAATGCAATGATATACTTATTCAAAACTTTCATTAACTTATTCATAACTCTTACTTTTTACAAAGCCCATTCTTTCATAGGCCACAACAAACAGAAAGAACAACACTCCCATTAAGGATGAAAAGAAAGTCAACACCAATACAGGAATAGATTGAATACTTTCCTTTTTCATCTCCTTGTACAATAAAACCACAAAGGCAATATTGACTATATATTCAAATCCGGTAACCAAGAATCCAAACCCTAAGGAGAGAGTGCCTTCTTCCGACAATTGCATTGTCATTAAATCGGGATTAATTGCCATTAGTATTACTGGAAATAAACGTGATAGGATCAACGCAGAAACCAATAAAATGGCATACTTTTTAATGTATTGTGTCATATATTTTAACTCCTATTTTTTTCATATACATAACCATACAGCGCAATCTGCAAACTCTTAGCTCATGCTCTTCTTACAAATAAATCACGCCACCTCATCCCAACTTTATCTATGCTCAATTTATTGCAGTCGACTCCCCTTCTCCTTAAGGAGAAGGGGTTAGGGCTTGAGGTTCCTTCCTAACTCACAATTAAGTTACACCCTTCAACACCTCCCAACAAAAGCATCTCTAATCCCTACCCTAAAAGGTGTTCTACTTGTTGTTCATTTATTGATCTATTGGTATTGTAAACTTCTGTTGGTATAGGTGTAAAACTCCTAGCGTAACACGATAGAAATGAAGAGGAAAAATTCTACTCTCCACCTTCATCGTCTAAAGCCACACTTGCATCACTCACATCTTCTTTATGTATAAATTTGGATGGTATATTGATTTATACCTCTGCATTAACTTTGTTAGAATGAATTTTTTAAATAACTGGAGTAACTTTTATTTAAGACTATTGTCATTTACATCATACACTTTATATACAGATATATGTGACTTTTTGGTTATACCACGATGAATGACTTCAACCTGCCAGTAATATGTCGTACCTACTTCTAATTCTTTTACGTCATAGTATTTTTGCTCAAGATTTTTTGCTTTTACTTCAAGATTATCTCCTGTTGTTCCAAGAAGCAGGCTATATTTAAAATCATGATGTTCTTCACTTTCTACGTCCCAACTAAACTGATACCTTTCGCTATCATTAAATACTATATAGATTACTTTATTTAATATTATTTCCACTTCCAGCTCTTTGGTATCATCATTATCGCAAGAACTAAAATTACATACCATTAATATTAATAGCATATACTTACTGATTATTGTCCAATGGTTTTTCATAGTTTAATTATTATTTAAATTATATCGGAATTACTCATATTAAAAATTTCTATTTACTCCACTATAATTATCACTCGTATAATTATCCCTTCTACAAACCAATTAATAAATCAATTGGAAATTCTCATTTAACTCTAGCAATGAACGATCTATTCATTTACAAATTCAAGACAGTTTTCCTTAATACACACCATATCAGTCAGAATTGAACATCCTTCAATACTTTTATCATTTTTAAACACTACTTCTTATTCAAGTTTGCAATAAATTCTCCGCAAAATAATGTTTCAAACCCCCACCTCTAACTTCAAATACACGACACCTAAGCTCAAAACTATAATTATATTCAACACTAAATATCATCATACAATAAAACTACACAGTTAAATTATCTCCATCAAAAACAATGCCATTGTACACATATATTAAAAATATATTTTTCCTAACAAAATACTACTAACCACAAGCAAATTGACAAACAGAGAAAAGCCATTCATACCCACTAAAAACAATTTTATCGCATATTATTAAGCATTTAAGACAACACACATTCACTTTTTTTCAAAAAACACCCATTTCTCAAATTATCATATTTTGAATGATTCTAAACAGTATTTATTTAATTTTTCTTAAAATTATCGGAAGCATTAGTAAATTCAATAAGTGTAGGTTAAATATCTTAACTCTTCAAAACATCACACCTTAAATTTATTTTGTATTGTTAATCACATTTTCATACATTCGGTATGAGTTTAGTCTAAACCATATGATATATATTATCAATTTACTGTGTTAGCGAAGAACAAGAGAAGAATTTGTGTGAATGAAATGAATGCAGCCTTTGCATACGATTCTAACAAGTTATACAAAGGCATTTCACCTTCATTCAGATAGACTAATCGCTCAATCCAACAAATTGATAAGTCAAACCAAAGGATTGCATATGCTTTCGAAAGCTTTTAATTGCAATTCCAGTGCTTTTACACGGCCGACTTGTTCATTAACATGGCGTACCAGAACATTTAACGAGCCGTTTAGTCCTCTAACACTACGATCTTTTACATTTACACAAGCGTTTCATGCTTTAACACTGATGTTTCATGCTTTAACATGTACTTCCTAAGCATTTACATGGCAGTTTTAAGCATTAACACTTGCGTTTCGTCCATTATAACCAATGTACGAAGCTTTAAAATACGACCCCCCGCGAATAGACAACCAACGATACATGTCACAGTATCACACAGCTATCTGCCTCTCATTCATTTTGGGTGAGTCGAATACGTATTTACGATTTAAATTTCGGCAAATGCACCAACAACAAGCCATTTGCCAAACAAATAACATTCTAATGATCGCTAGATATTTAAGCAAACTGCAAAGTTATCAGCACATCGAAGATGTACTGGAAGATAACCAATCGGTATTCGAAACCGATCAATCTACAAAAGGTCAAATTACAGTTTTCAAAGGTTACCATGCCAAATTACGCCACCTCCAGATAGAGCATAACCAGTCAACAAAAGCTGTAACCTCTGAAAAAAATAATTTATACAAAGATCTTTCAATGAAATCCAAATTGATAATAATAGCCTTGATTCGTTTCGCAAACGACACCGATAACGAAACACTACGCGTTAAATTGGAAGAACTACAAGATCAGTTGGCACGCAGGTCACAAATTGTACGCCTTGCAGCAGCATTCGTATTGCATGAGCTATGTGTTACTTATACAAGCGAACTGGCCAACTACTCTATCTCTGCTGATTTCATTACCGCCTACAAAAAATGCATCGACGATATTGAAATCCAAAATGCTAAGAAAGATCTAATTCTGGATGAGAATAAGAAAAACAAAAAGAAGCTTTCAGAAATGATTCGAACCATCGATACCTTCCTAAAAGACAAGCTCGATTGGTCAATCGAAAGCTATCGTGAGTTAAATTCTAAAATGGTAAATGCCTACTTTACTGCTCGCAAACTAAAGATCGTTATCTATCAACACATCGCCATCCGAGGTTTTGTTGTAAACAAGCAAAACCGAGAACCTATTGCAAATGGTAATGTTAGCGTACTTGGAACGGATCTGGAAACCAAAATCACTGAAAAAGGAAACTTCACATTCAAGAATTTCCCTGAAGGCGAATTCACGCTAAAGATAGAGAACATCAATTACGAAACTACAACGCTCACCATTCGTCGTTACAGCAACCAATATCTTAACATTAAAGTAGAGATGCAGCCATTACCGATTTCCCAACAGGTAGAATAACAAAACTGCTCAACCCTCGCTTTCAAGCGGGGGTTTCTTTTCCTTAACACAGGTCAATCATCCTAAATCAATCCAAAGATTTCATTTCGATTGGGAGCCACTGCCAATTTTATCATATCCCCGATTCAAGCCTGTTCGGTAGGAGCAACGCAGGTGGAGCCCCCTAGGAAAAAAAGCGGTAAATAGAAATGCTGAAGAACGAAGAATGAGTGAGACTATCTATTTCTATTCGCTTTTGAGCCGTATTGGGTCACAGGCTAGGTACGCCGTAGATTGTTATTCGCGAAATATTATTTCGGGTGCTCATTGTCTCATTTCGTTCGGCAGCTTACTTTCTCATCTACGGAGAAAAGTATGAACCTGTCTGGCTCGAAGACAAAACAAACATTTTATTTTCGTCGCAGTAAACCATCCACACCAATCAACAAACCCAGTTGCGACGAGTTATTGTAGAACCCATTAACCCAGGGCGGCAGTCGTTATCACTCCCTTCCCCTGGGCTATTAAGATACTTGCCCTTTAGGCAAACCCAATACTCAAAGAATAATTATTTTTTTCTCCAAACCGTCATTTCCGCAAGCGTATGCTGAAACTTACGCGATGTTTCCCTTATCACGAAAGGCACATCTTTGGGTTCTCCTAGCATTTCAAACTGATCGGATAAGGTATCCTTCAAACCCTGAAGAGTAGAATAAGGCTCACCATCCTTTCTGAAGCCACCAATCCAGTTTTCCACTTCGGTAAACTCCTCTAACCAGGTATAAGGAGAAGTTAATACCAACAAACCATCTTTGTTGATTCTATTGGCAATCTCTTTCAGGAATTTCTTAGGATCGTACAGTCTGTCCAGCAAGTTCCCTGCAAAAACCAAATCGTAACCCGAATATAAAGTTTTCAAATTACAAGCATCGGCTTGATAGAACTCTACCTTATCACGACATTGGTCCAAAGCAAAATCACTCAACTTAAACTCTTGGTAAGAGCTCAGTTGTCCCTCCTCTTGTCGGATATAATTCAATTTCCCGCTCTCTTTAAGCTGCGTACCAATTCGGATGAAACGAGCCGAAAAATCGAGCCCCGTAACCTGATCGAAATACTTTGCCAATTCGAAAGTCATGCGTCCGGTTGCACATCCCAAATCCAAAGCATTACTTCTCTTTATATCCTTTATGTAGCTCTTGATCAAACCAATACACGAAAGCGCATAATTTTCTACACCAAAGTACTTTTGCCCGTACTGGAACTCGCAATACTGCGACACCAGCTCATCGGTTTCATAATAATCCGACTTGATTTCCACCTCCTCTTCCGATTCGATATATCGGAACCCGGCATGCTGAAAGAAGTGACGACGAAATGCGTAACGCGAATCCCGAATCGCAAGATTCCCCGTTGAAATCCACGATCCCCCTTTTATCAGGTTGTGCTTGGCATCAAAAGTAGGAGTCGAAAAATCATCATAGAAAGGATGCACCTCAAAACCATCCAAGCCTGAAATCGGCATTTCGGTCCATTGCCACACATTCCCCACCACATCGTAAAAACCATCCGATTCGAATTGATCTACCGGACAAGGAGATGCATAGTGTTCCAGATTGATGTTTCCAGGTGCTTGCTCCCATTCCGGTTGATCCGGAATTTGCACACTATCGTAAAGACGGTAATACTCCGCTTCGGTGGGCATTCTTAATTTCTTTCCCACTTGCGCAGATTTCCAATTGCAAAAAGCCTTGGCCTCCAAATAATTTACTTCCACGGGCCAATTCCAGGGCATTTCAATCTCCTCACTCATCAAACGAAGCTTCCATTGCCCTCCATCCCTCAACCAAAAGAACGGATAGCTGCACTGCTTGTATTGTACCCAACTCCAGCCCTCTTCGGTCCACCATTTTTCGTTTCCATAGCCATCATCATCCACAAATGCCTTAAACTCCTGATTCGAAACCAAATATCTTGATGCATTAAAAGATTTAATTTCAGATTTAAAGCTTCCAAATTCATTGTCCCAACCATAAAGCGCATCATCACGATCCTTTCCAATGCTCACCTTCCCTGCCGCTACTTTTTGCAATACATTTTCAGGAGCCACAGCACTCACTGTGCAGTTTTCAAACAAATCAATCTGCTGAACCTGATCAACAGGCAATTGCCTGATCAATACCGATGATGTCTCGATGTGAATTCGCTGATGTTCAATCCCCATTAAGATCACCCAAAATTGAGACTCCCAGTCGATAGGCATTTGCAAGGGAAGCTCAAGAATCAGATGCTCGATAATTTGCTTCACTTGTCTGCGATATTGCTTCACATCTTCCAACTTAGGCCAGTCGTAATGTTGCTCATTCAAATCGTCCCACGACATCTCATCCACACCAACTGCAAACATCGATTCAAATTTGGGATTCAGCCTCTCGTTTAGAATCCCCGCCAAAATCAATTTATTGATGTAAAAGGTAGCCGTGTGTCCAATGTAAAAAATCAAAGGGTGACGAAGCGGATCAGCTCTCATGTAGAAAGCCTCTTCACTTCTTAAGCTGTTGTACAATCTATCATCCAGCTCCCAGGTGACTTGAAAATATTTTAAAATCTCTGCCCTCTTTTCCTCAGGCCTTCCCTCGTTTAAAATTGGAGATTTGTTTACAAGGATGTCATTATTTAGTAGAATATCTTTTTTATTTTCCATTACGAATTTCATTAATCTTAATACTCATCTGAAGTTAATGAAAAAACAAGCCACCACAAATCAAACTCACAAAACATCACGTATTTAAGAAAAAATTAACAGCTCGAAAACATACCAATCCATTATCCGTCGCAATAAACACACCACACAAAACAACACTCCCAATTGCGACGATCCCATTTGAAACCCATTAACCCAGGGTAGCGGTCATTATCACTCCCTTCCCCTGGGCTATATGATCATTGCCCTTCAGGCAAAAGCATCCCATAATAAACCCTTTAATCGGAGGCTGTCAATTATTCGATCATACCAACCATTCAAACCATTTTAGTATGAGCAAGGCAGGTGGGGCAGCCATAGGCGAAAATGATGGCTAAAAATAAATTCTGTGGAGTGAGGCACGAACGCAACTATTATTTCTTTTCATCATTGAGCCGTAATGGGTCACAGGCTAGCTGCGCCGTAGATTGTTATTCGCGAAATATAATTTCGGGAGCTCATTGTCTCACTTCGTTCAGCAGCTTACTTTCTCATCGATGGAGAAAGTATGAGCCCATGTGGCTTAAAGACAAGACAAACTCTTATGAAAATTACCCTTAAAACACATTAATTCTCACGCCCCTTCAGGGCTTCGTTTAACACACCTCATTATCAGGGCATTGACCTGCTCTATTGTTCACGCCATTTCAAGGCTCAAACTTGATTCAATAACTTAACTCACATATTTTTTCGTACCTTGATAAAAACCAATACCAAACAACATGACCTATATTCTATTTATCATCATTGGAATCATTGCCGGCTGGCTGGGCAGCATCATTGTTAAAGGAAAAGGCCAGGGACTTCTCATCAACATGATCGTAGGAATCATCGGAGCCTTCATTGGTGGAAGCATCTTGGATCTTCTCAACATCAATATGCCTGGCTTTTTTGGAGTTCTGGTCGCATCAACACTAGGGGCCGTTGTTTTAATTTGGCTCATCGGCTTAATTCGAAGGTAAGCCTCATTTCTCAAAAAAGTAATCTGAATCTACCTTACAGATCCGAACGGCATATTTCTCATACCAATCTTCCTTTCCTCGTTTCTGCGCAATTTTATGCGCCGGATGCTCCTGCCATTTCTTAATTGCCTCCAAACTCTCCCAATACGAAACCGTAATGCCCAATTCATTCCTTGCCGATTCCACTCCCAGGAAGCCTGCCTGTGTTTTGGCCAGCTCTATCATTGTATTGGCCATTTCCGAATAACCTTCATCTCCTTCTGCCCTTACCGATGAGAAAATCACAGCGTAATATGGCGTTTTAAATGTCTTGGCAATCATTGTTCTGTAAAATTTGTTTTAACCACTTCCTTATTGTCTTTGTTTAGCATTTGCTTGGGAATACAATCCTTAATGGTACTAATCACAGAAGTCAGAAGATTCTTTCTCACCTCGCTTTTCAGTTGAATCAAGCTGATTTCCCTTACCTTATCATTTCCTTTGATCTCCTTTAACAAATCCTCCTGATCAACAGGAATCATTAATGTTGCCAGTTCAGGAACAAAAGTAATTCCACCCTTGTATTCCACAATTCTTCGCAAGGCATCTATATTATTGCTTTCATAAACCAGTTCACTCTCCTCTTTTTTGTTTAAAGAACAGATATTGCTTACCTGATCCATAAAACAATTCCCTTCCTTAAGCATCCATATACTGTTACGATCTATCTCATCAATTCCAATTTCATCTTCTTCAAACAAATCATGCTTATCGGATACATAGAGATAGAACTTCTCGTAAAAAATCGGGCAAACTTCCAAATTGCTCTTCAGTTGAATTGGGGTTGATATGATTCCTCCATGCAAACTACCATCCTTCACACCTTGTAAAACCTCCTCTGTAATCATCTCTTTAACGGTGAGTTTCAATTTCGGATAGCGCTGATTGAGTTCATCCACAAACAAAGGCACCAAATATGGCGCAAGGGTTGGAATAATTCCCAAACAAAGCTCTCCCTGAATGTCTTCAGATAAATTCACAGCAAAATCTTCCAAATGCTTCGATTCTGTAATCAGCAACTGTGCTTTCTCCAGAAAAAGATTTCCATTTGTGGTGGGTTCCACCTGCTTTCTGCTTCTGTCGAAAAGCTTTATTCCCAGTTCATCTTCCAATGCTTGTATTTGCAAGCTAACCGCAGGTTGCGACACTCCCATAAACTTGGCCACCTTACCATATCCTCCCAGTTTTTGCAAAGCCAAAGCATATTCAAGCTGTTTTAAGGTCATTCTCTAATAATTATTTTTAATTAAAAACTAAATTTAATTAAATTATCTAATACTACTAACCAATTATCGACAATGCCCATAATTTCAAGCAAAATCTACTTTTATTAAATGGTAAAAGATAAAAAAACACGAATTGTTTATAACTTTGAGGGCTCTAAATAAATCGAACAATAAAGACAATAGAGCTTTATTATTCAAACTTTGAACATTATACTGTATCCATGAAAATAGGTATTATAGGGGCAATGGAAATTGAGGTGGTAAGACTTCGAGCATTATTGTCGGATAAAAATGAACAAAAAAAAGGTGGTTTTGTATTCTATACCGGAAAGCTAAACGGAAATGATATTGTTCTGTTACAATCAGGTATTGGAAAAGTAAATGCTGCAATTGGTGCAGCCATCATGATCGATAATTACGCTCCTGATTTTGTAATTAACACAGGTGCTGCAGGAGGATTTCCCGGTGATTTAAAAGTTGGTGATATTGTTATCTCCAAAGAATTGATTCATCACGATATGGACTGTACAGTTTTTGGATACAAAACCGGTCAGGTTCCAGGGATGCCTGAGAGCTTTGCTGCTGATGAAAAATTAATCGATTTGGCTGATAAATGCATTCATAAATTGATTGATGTAAAAACCAAGACAGCAACAATTCTTACCGGCGATCAGTTTATGAATAATCCTGAAGCCACTAAAAAAATTAAAGATACCTTCCCAACTGCCGAAGCTGTGGAAATGGAAGGAGCTGCAATCGCTCAAACTTGCTTTCAATTTAAAGTTCCTTTTGTTGTTATCCGATCAATTTCGGATATTGCAGGACAAGAGAATGCAGTTGAGTATGAAGAATTTGTTGAAACCGCTGCTGTAAACTCAGCAAATATGGTTGTTGAAATGACCAAAGAATTAGCAAAATAGTTTAAATAAAAGAATATGGAAAAGATAGATAGCTTTACGGTTGATCACAATAAATTAAAAAGAGGTATTTACGTATCAAGAAAAGATCAGTTTGGTGACGAAACCATTACAACATTCGACATCAGAACCAAATTGGCCAACCAGGAACCTGCTATGGATATTCCTGCAATGCACACCATGGAGCACCTTGGAGCGACATTCCTAAGAAACAGCAAAGAGTGGTCAGACAAAACAGTTTACTTCGGCCCAATGGGCTGTAGAACCGGATTTTACATCATCTTCCATGGCGATTTAAAATCAGAGGATATTATCGATGTTACCAAAGAAATGTTCGATTTTATGGCTGATTTCGAAGGTGAAATTCCAGGAACCAACAAAATAGAATGTGGCAACTACGTTAGTCACGATCTAACAGTTGCAAAATGGGAATCAGATAAATACAGAAAAGAAGTACTTTCTAATCTTACTGAAGAAAATTTGAATTACCCACAATAATTCAATAATAGATAAAGAAACTTAGGTCGTCAGAATATGGCGGCCTTTTTTATTGATTAATTTTCATTAAATTTATGGAAAACCTAAGACCCCTAATCAATGAAAATTACTGGTTTTCGATTCTTTATCATTACTGCTTTAATACTACTTATACCAATTTACAGCAATTGGAGACTACTATTGAATGGGAATAAAACCGAAGGAATCGTTATTAAAACCAGTAAGGACAATATGGGGCAACTCTACTCCATTTACTCCATCATTCAATATGAAGTTGAAGATAAAACCTACCAACTAAAAGGATTGGAAAATGTTGAGTATCCACTTGGAAAAAATTTTACCATACTATTTGATCCTGATAATCCCCATGAAGCAATTCTATATAATTTCAAAGGCATTTACTTTAATCGTTCAACCTCTGTTGCCATTGTCATGTTCGTTTTGTGGGTAGCTTTTTATTTAAGCTTTAGTCCCAAAAGTGACAAAAGAAGATCTCAAAGAGAGAAGTTCAACTCCAATGGAAAAATCTCCCATAACAAATTAAACTAGCCTCTAGCATTTCATCAAATAACTAATTTTCAATCTTTTTAAGATTTATTGACATTTAATTGGCACGCATCTTGCAATTCTGTGATCGACTGCAGTAAAATTATTTGGGTTAGAAATATTTATTAGTTATGAAACGAAATACATTAACATTAGTAGCGATTTTAATATTGGGAGCAATCTCTTTTTCAAGTTTTGCAGAAGGAAAAGAATTAAGCATACAAGAAAAGAAAGAACTTAGAAAAGAAAAAAGAGCGGCTCGAAAAGCCGAAAGAAAAATGTATGATAGAGAAATGCACAAAATAGCCTATCAAGCATTAAAAGATCTGGATTTTGTACTGGAAGCAAATACGTTATATGGAAAAAGAGGAAAAACAATAATGGTTTCGGACCACTTGAATTTCATTTCTGTAGAGAAGGATAAAGCGGTATTGCAATTGGCTTTTATGGGTTATAGCGGTCCCAATGGATTAGGAGGTATAACACTTAAGGGAAGAGTTTCCAACAAAGAATATTCCACCGACAAACATGGAAATCAGTTTTTGAAATTTAATGTAATGGGAGCAGTTTTAAACGCAGAAGTTAGAATTAGCTTAAATGCATCAGACAATACAGCCGATGCATATGTGAATGCCAGCACATCAAGTGGTAAGATTCAATTTCGCGGAAGCCTGGTACCAAAAGGTGATACCAGAACCTACAAAAGTGGATTCGATATTTAATTGATATTGGTTTACAAGTTTAAAACCGTTCTTTCATAAAGGAGCGGTTTTTTTATGCACAAAACTCGTTAAGCCCAATTTTCAATTCTATCTTTGCAGCAGAACAAATTTTTAAAGAATGAACAAACCTGAATTATTATTACCTGTTGGAAATCCTGAAATGTTTCATGCTGCAGTAAAAGGTGGAGCTGATGCCGTATACCTGGGATTGCGTCAATTTAATGCACGTGGAAGAGCATCAAACTTTACAAGCTCACAACTGCTGGCACTCATTAAAATTGCAAGGAAAAACAACATCAAGGTTTATCTTACTTTAAATACGGTAATTAAAAATGAAGAATTACCTGACTTGCTGGATACTTTAAATCTGATTCAGAAAACTGGTATTGATGCCATCATCATTCAGGATTGGGGCGTATACCACCTGGTAAAAAAGCATTTTCCTAAGATTACCATACATGCAAGTACACAAATGGCACACCACAATTCATTGGGAGCTATTTATTGTAAAAGCAAGGATTTCGAAAGAGTTGTTATGGCAAGGGAATTGACACTTCCTGAATTAAAAGAAATTCGTAAAAAATCGGATATTGAATTGGAGATATTCATGCATGGAGCTTTATGCTACTCTTTCTCTGGCATGTGCTTGTTTAGCAGCTTTCTTGGCGGAAGTGGTGCAAACAGAGGTTTGTGCGCCCAACCTTGCCGCAGGTTCTATGAAACAGGAAAAGAAAAAAGCTATGTCTTTAGTCTAAAAGACAATCAAGCAGTGGATGTATTGCCTGAGCTTATGAAAATGGGGGTAGAATCCATTAAGATAGAAGGAAGATTAAAACCTGCAGAGTTTGTATATAATGTATCAAGAGCCTATCGAAAAGTAATTGATAATAACGACCTAAAAACGGCTAAGGAAATTCTTGCCTATGATATGGGACGTGAGAAGACCGGTTATTTTCTTGCCGGAAATGTAAACAAAGCCATTACAGAAAATACAAACACTGGAATTTTGATTGGTACTGTTGAAAAGAGATCCAGAAACTCAGTTATTTTCACCTCTTCTCATGAAATACAAATGGGAAACAGAATCAGATTCAAACAAAAAAATGGCGAGCCTCAAAAAGCCGTTAAAGTAAAAGAATTTAAGGAGCTTGGCAAAGGGACTTATCAACTTGAAATTGGAAATGTTGTAGCTGAGAAAGGCGATCAGGTATATTTGGCTGGAATGATGCAGGAAAAATTTCCCAACAAGTTCCGTGAGGAAGGTAAACCACTCAAAGCTAACATGCATAGAACTGAGAAAGCTAAAATTTTAAACTCTTTAGGTAAAAAGAATATTCCACAAAAAGAACAAATCTATGTTCGCATTGATTCCTTAGCCTGGTTGCGTAAAGTAAACTTAAACGAGCTAAACTATTTAATACTTAACCTTAAAAAAACTGAATGGGAAGAGTTGAAATGGGATGTTCCTTTTCTTCAAAAGAATGCAAACAAACTAATTATTGAATTGCCAAAATTCATTCAGGAAAAAGATTTGGAATTCTACAAGCAGCTTTGCAAAAAAGCCATGCGAAATGGATATCAAAACTTTATGCTGAGTCATCTTTCTCAAAAGCTATTGCTTCCAAACAAAGCTCGCATTTCTTGCAACGAAAATGTTTACCTTTTTAACGATGCTGCAATTGCTCACCTGCGAGATGAAAAAATCAACCTATTCTGTCATCCACAGGAAAATGATCTGGAAAACCTATTGAAGAGCAATGATCGTTTTGGAATTGTTCCCGTGTACTTCTACCCTCAATTATTCTACTCACGTATGCCAGTTAAAACGGTAAACGATGAGTTAATTGATGATATGCAAGGGGAATACAACAAAGAGCTTCGCGATGGAATGACCATTGTTTATCCAAAACACCCGGTTACCTGGATGCAACAGAAAAATAACCTTTACAAAGAAGGATTCAGAAGATTTTTAATTGACTTGAGCAATGAGAAAGTATCATCAAACACTTTTAAAAGACTGATGAAGAACTTCCAGCAATCGAAACAAGTACAGCCATCAACCAGCTTTAACTTGAAAAAAGGACTGAAATAATTAATTACAAATTAAGAATGAGTAATTGCGAATTTTGCAAATACCTTTGACATTAGATCTAACATTTCTATTACAATCGTAATTCGTAATTGCCAATTCGTAATTAAATAAAACATGTTGCTAAATGGGTAAAAACCCTTAGTAAAGACAGAGTTTTTTTACTATTTTGGCGATCGAACAATTTTAATATTAACACTAAACCTAACAAAGTGAAAAAGACGTTCCTTTATTTACTTGTAGCAGGTATGGCATTTACAGCCTGCGATGGAAAAAAAAGCGAGCAAAAGACTGACAATCCGTTTTTTGCTGAGTACAACACTCCATATCAAACTCCTCCGTTTGATTTAATTAAATTCGAACATTTCGAGCCAGCTTTCATGAAAGGTATGGAAGAAGGTCGTGCGGAAATTGATGCAATTGCAAACAGCAAAGAACCTCCAACTTTCGAAAACACAATTTTAGCATACGAAAAATCAGGTGCTTTATTGGATAAAGTAGGAAATGTATTCTACAATATTAAAGGATCGGAAAACAACGATTCTATTGCTGCATTAGCTAAAAGATTATCTCCAATTACAACTAAGTATTATGGTGATATTAGCTTAAACGAAAACTTATTCAAAAGAATTAAGGCAGTTTACGAACAAAAAGATCAACTTGAACTTTCTGTTGAAGAACAAACTATGCTAGATAAAATCTACAAAGGATTTGTTCGTGGTGGCGCTAATCTTCCAGCTGACAAGAAAGATCAATTGCGTAAGATCGATGAAGAACTTGCTTCATTAACTCTTCAATTTGGTGAAAATGTATTGAAAGAAACCAATAATTTTGAATTGGTTATCGACAACGAAAAAGATCTTGCTGGTCTTCCTGCTGGTGTTGTTGCTGCTGCTGCTGAAACTGCAAAAGCTGCTGGCAAAGAAGGAAAATGGCTGTTCACTACTCAAAAGCCAAGCATGTTACCTTTCCTACAGTATGCTGATAATCGTGATCTTCGTAAGAAGCTTTACATGGGATATGTAAACCGTGGTAACAACAACAACGAGTACGACAACAAAGAGATTGCCAAGAAATTGGTAAATCTGCGTATTCAACGTGCTAAATTATTCGGATACAACAACTATGCAGAATATGTTCTTGAAAAGAACATGGCTAAGAATCCTGAAAATGCTTTCAAATTATTGAACAAGCTTTGGAAAGCTGCTCTTCCTAATGCGAAGAAAGAAGTGAAGGAAATGCAAAAAATCATCAACAAAGAAGGTGGTAAATTCAAGCTAGCTTCTTGGGACTGGTGGTACTATGCTGACAAAGTAAAGAAAGCAAAATACGATCTTGACGAAGAAGAATTGCGTCCATATTTCGAAATTAACAACGTTCGTGAAGGTGCATTTGCATTGGCTAATAAGCTTTGGGGTGTAAAATTCGTTGAACGTAATGATATTGCGAAATTCAACCCTGAAAACCAGGTATTCGAAATGCAGGAAGCTGATGGAACTCACATTGGTATTTTCTATATGGATTTCCACCCACGTGCTTCAAAACGTAGTGGTGCCTGGATGAGTTCATTCCGTAAACAATCAGGTTTTGGTACTGATAAAGAAGTTACTCCAATCATCATGAATATTTGTAACTTCACTAAGCCTGTTGGTGATACTCCTGCATTGTTAACTCCAGATGAAGTTGAAACTTTATTCCATGAATTTGGTCACGCTTTACACGGATTCTTCTCGAAGTGTAAGTACAACTACCTTTCAGGAACTTCTGTATCTCGTGATTTTGTAGAGCTTCCTTCTCAGGTAATGGAAAACTGGTGTTTCGAACCAGAAATGTTAGCTATTTACGCGAAACATTACAAAACTGGTGAAGTAATTCCATCTGAATTGGTTAAGAAAATTCAAAATGCTGGTAAATTCAACCAAGGTTTTGCAACTGTTGAGTATTTGGCTGCTTCAATGTTAGATATGAAATATCATACTTTAACTGAGCCATTGACTGAAGATGTGATGACTTTCGAAAAGAACTACCTGGAAGGATTAGGTTTGATTCCTGAAATCTATTCAAGATATCGTTCAACTTACTTCAAGCACATTTTTGCTGGTGGTTATTCAGCTGGTTACTATGCTTACATTTGGGCTGGTGTTCTTGATTCAGATGCTTTCCAGGCATTTAAAGAAACTAGCTTATTCGACAAGCAAACAGCTAAATTATTCCGCGACAATGTATTGTCTAAAGGTGGTACTGAAGACCCAATGGAATTGTACAAGCGATTCAGAGGTGCAGAGCCAAACGAAGATGCTCTTTTAATAAAGAGAGGATTAAAATAATCAAAAGCTGTTGGCAATTAGCCATTCGCTTATAGCAAAATATAAAAACCGATTCACAATGTGAATCGGTTTTTTGTTATTATTCATTACTCATTATTAATTTATAATTACTCTTCGTATTCTGCTTTGGTGATATACATATTTAAAACCTTTTGCTGCATGGCATCTATCGGATAACCTTCTGGCTCTAATACAAAATTCATGGCAATGCCATCCAACATGGAAGTCAAAAATTCGGTTTCCATTTCAGGATCGGCAGCTCCGGTTTTACTGAAATATTCATTCAACACATCAAATTTCATACTTACAATTTCATCTAACTCTTGCTGATACAAAGGCAAAACTCCTGGTTGTAATCGTAATGCGTAAAACAATTTGAAGAATTTTAAATTCTTCTCAATAGAATCTACATAATCGTTAATAAAGAAAAGCAACTCAACCTCCTGAAGATCCCCATCCTCATTTGGATCCAAACCGTCGTATAATACATGAACAGCTTCGTCCACTATGGTATGCAGCAAATCTTCCTTGGTTTCAAAATAAGAGAACAATTGATCTTCTGAAATCTCGGCAGCTTTTGCAATTTTTGCTCCTTTGGCAGCAAAATACCCCTCCTGCACAAAAATCTCCAAGGCGGCATTTAGTATCTCCCTCCTTTTCTCAACATCTTGTGGTAATTTATTTTTAGAAGCCATAACAACAATCATTTAGATAAAAAACATCGATTTTTAACTAAGTTACGACAGAAATTTGCTTACTTCCAAAAAAAAACAATGGATACATATAAATGCATCCATTGCCATTCAATTGATAAAACCGTTCTAGTTCCCTAAAACTTAATTTAAAACCTAACCTTTAATATAGATATTTACTTAATTGTCCGGCATCAACCATGATAAAACGGAATACCATACCACCAAGAAGAATTAAAAATGCAGGAAGTGCCACAGGAATTCTCTTCCCTCTCAGTTCCATGATTTCCAAAATTGCAGGAACCAATAATCCCAGTACAACTACTCCACCCCAGAATGGTAATGTATATGCACCTCCAAGGAAAAGCTGAGCAGCTTCAATTTGAGCAGCATTACTAGCTAAAAATCCCATAAACAGGTGAATAATAAAGAAGATTTCTATTCCAATCAATATCAAATCAATTTTACTGAACAGCGTTCTTTCCAAATGATCTTTCGACATCCACATGATAACCGCAGCTCCGGTAGATAAACCTGAAACCAGGAACAGAGGTCCTAAAATGGATGTATTCCACAATGGTCTTGCATTAAATGCTGACAATAAAATACCAGTGTAGATCCCTAGAATTACTGATGACACAATCATTACCCAAGCCAATGGCTTACGGTATTTATTCACTTGTTTTTCAATAAATTCCAACCATTCTACTTTGAATTTCCAATTTGGTACCAGATCTCTCCAGTAGGCAACACACCAAACAATTGACAATGGTGTAACCAGCATCAAAACCCAAGCTCCCCATGACATTGGAGATTCTAATCGAATGGTGGTATATAATTGCCAGAAATACAACTTGTTTTTTAAATCGAGAAATAAGGCAAATAAACCAATTACCAGAATTGCCGGTACGATAAAGGTAGCTTTCCTAACTGCAGTTGGAAGCTCTTTTTCTCTGCCTAAAATGGTGTAAAGTGCTGCAAAGAATAAGATTCCTGCTGCCAAACCACCTAAAAACAAATACAATGGAATTTCCCATCCCCAAATTGCCAAAATAGGATCAATTTTAGGATTCATTCTTCCACTTATAATAATTTCTTCGTCCATAATTTGATTGTTTTTTAGATTCCGTTCATCAGAATTACCCCAGCGCAAAAGAATCCTGACAAACGGAACCCGTTATAAAACTTGAACTTGTTAAAACCTGCCAACCAACCACCATACAAAAACCAACTTGAGTAGGCTGATCAACATTATCTTGAATATTATTAAATCAGATAATAAACATGTGGCTTTGTTCCCACTTCGGGAGCCAATATTTTCCAATTCCTGTTTTGTAACAATTGATATACCTTGCTTTCTTTATCATCCAAATCGCCAAAGTACATACACTCGGTTGGACAAACGGATACACAGGAAGGCAGTTTACCTTCTTGCAGTCTGTGATGACAAAAAGTACATTTATCTACAAATCCATCGGGATGAGAATAGCGAGCATCGTAAGGACAAGACTGAACACAAGCACCGCAACCAATACATTCATGGCGAGTAACTTTTACCAGTCCACCATCTTCGTAATGACTTGCCCCGGTAGGACAACATCTTACACAAGGTGAGTTTTCACAGTGATTACAACGCTCCGACCTTAATTCAATGCTTACATTTGGAAATGTACCCTTTGCATGTTCAATCACCCAATCGCGACAATATCCAATTGGCACACGGTTTTCGTTTTGGCATGCAACAACACAATCGCTGCAACCAACACATTTTTTTGTATCAATTACCATTGCATATCTCATGATATTACCTCGCTTTCTGGTTTATCGGTTACAAAACTTACAAAGTTACCACGCATTCCGGTTCCTCCCATTACTGGATCAACCATTACATTTGTAATCAATTGAGAATCGCTTATTCCTTTTCCGAATGATCTCTTTAGTTTCTTATTGGCTCTACCAAATCCATGAACCATATATACATTGTCTTTTCCAATTCGCTCTGTTACCCTAACCTTAATAGGAAAATCAGAAACCACACCATCCTGGTTCTTTAACCAAACTTCCTGGCCATTCTCCAAATTGTTATCAGCTGCAACAAACGGGTTTACCCAAAGACAATTCTCGCTCATCAATTCATTTAGGTTTGGATTGTTGGCAGTTCTTCCGAAAGTATGCATTGGAGCCCTACCATAATTCAGGCGATAAAAACCTTGTGGTGGTTCAGGATGTGGTGTATAGTTTGGAATCGGATCAAATCCTTCCATTTCCAGATCCAAAGAATACAGTTCAATCATTCCTGTAGATGTACCAAACTCATGATAATCATCCTCATCAATAAACATTGGAGTTTTACGTTCCATTTTCAGCACTCCCTTTTCTTTCATTTCTGCTAATGAAGAACCCATTTGTTTCAATTGCCAATCGATTACTTCACCATAGCTTTCGTAATTGAAATGCTTGGATAGTTTTAATTTCTTGGCAAGCTTTCTAACAATCCAATCCGATGGTTTTGAAAGATATTTTGGTTTAACGGCTGGAACTCTTACCGCCACATTTGGGAACCTGTTCGGAGATACTCGCATATCATCGTAACGTTCCAAATAGGTGCATTCAGGCAGGATAATGTCTGCATATCCCGTGATTTCCATAGGCATGGTATCTACCACTACCAATAAATCAAGATTCTGAATTGCCTCCAGGGTTCTCTGGGTATCAGGAATTGTAGAAATTAAGTTAGTACCTACAACAAACCAACCTTTAATCTTATAATCTGATTCATTATCAGGATGAGACATATCAACAAATACATTTGCTATAGACGAACCAGCTAATGCATATGTACCATCCAAATGATCTTTCCAGGTCCAGTTTACTGGCGGGTATCCAGGGTGTGGATAAGAAGGCACTTTTGCTTTTTCCGGGAAATAGAAACCACCCTTTCTTCCCCATGAACCTAACAATGCATTCAGCATGGCCATTGCTCTCAACCTTTGTGTATCATCGCCGTACCATGTTACATGTCGTCCAGGATGAATTAAAGTTGCCGGAGCATGGAATGCCATTTCTCGTGCTGTCTGTCGAATTACATCAGCACTAATGCTTGTAATTTTTTCTGCCCACTCAGGCGTTTTATCAGCAACATGAGCCTGCAAATCTTCCAGTCCGTAAGCATATTGCTCTATATATTTCTTATCGTATAATTCTTCGCTAACAATTACGTTCATCCATGCCAGAAGCAAAGCGATATCAGTGGCAGGTTTAATCGGCAACCAATACTTCGATTTACTTGCTGCTGTTGATAATCTTGGATCAACAGTAATAATTGTAGCTCCACGATCAATGGCTTTCGACATTTCCTGCACATGAGAGTTGTGCATGTTCTCTCCAATATGATTTCCGATTAATACCAGGCATTTGGTATTCTCAAGATCAACTGGTTCCGGAGAGTTGATATTTGATCCGAATGTAGTATTGAACCCAACCTCACGTGGACCTCTACATTGGGCATAGGAAGGAGCTGTAATGTTTTTAGAACCAAAAGCTTTAAAAAGTTTTCCAAAATGTGCACCACCTGATCCATGTTTGAACAAGGCAAGACTCTCTGGCCCACTTTCTTCCTTAATTTTATTCATTTTTTCTGCGATAAAGCGGAAAGCCTTATCCCAGCTAACTTCCTTAAAAGTTTGTTTTCCATTTTCTTCAACTCGCATTAAAGGAGTCTTCAAACGATCAGGATCGTTGTACATTCCTAAACCGCCAGTACCACGAGGACAGAACCTTCCGTTTGAATGCGGATCATCCTCATTTCCTTCAATTTTCCAGATTTCACCTTTTTCGTCGGTGTAAACCCAACCGGCACACTTCCAGAAACAAACTTCACAGTATGTTGGGAAGCGCTTTATTTTCGAAGCATCCATTGGTTCAGCAGCATTTACTTGCCCTATCATGGCATTTAAAAGCGGATTGGCCAATACCAATCCTCCTGCGCCAATTGCGGATAACTTAATAAATTCTCTTCTCGATTTGTTCATCAGGTTGTTGTTTTATAATTGAACTGATGCTGTTAGAACAAACACCTGTTTATTCAATTTCGTTGAGTCTTTCAACTTTCAACAGGACTTAAAGCCTCTGCAATTTCCATTAATTTGTAGTAGCAGAATAGCTTAAACTCATACCCTCCGAGCACGAAGGGCATGAATTGAATTTATGAAAAGAAACTACTTTTGAACAGTTTCAGTAGCGGTCCACTCGAATAGAGCACCGTCATATACTTTTACTTTAGGATAAGCTAAAGCCGATTTTAATGCCATGTAAACCACACCGGCACGAACGCTGGATTCACAGTATAAGATAACTTCCTTATCCTTGGTAATACCAGCAGCATTGAATAAAGCCTGTAATTCTTCTTTAGACTTCAACTTGCTTTTGCTAGTCATAACCTTTTTGAATTCAAGGTTAATGGCATTTGGTATGTGTCCTTTAGGCAATTTTGATTCCTTAATTCCCTTGTACTCATCAGCTGAACGAACATCAACAATAACAGCTGCAGAGGAATTTGATGCTTTTTTCACCTGTACGATATCAGCAATTGCAGCTTTATTTACCGCAACATTAAAAGTTGTTGCTTTTCTTTTAACAGGATTTTTGGTTACCGGCTTACGAGCCATTCTCCAGGCTTTCATATGTCCGTCAAGAATTTTCACATCTTTTGCGCCTAAATATTTCAAAATCCAGTATACACGTCCCGAATATTTTCCTGATCCATTATCATACAATACAATGGTATTGTTATTACTGATCCCTTTTGCTCCTAAAATTTTAGCAATCTCAGCAGTTGATTTTAATGTACTTTTGGGTTCAACTTTGTAAAGATCCTTGTGATTTACATGAATTGCGCCATCAATATGAACCTTAGCGTAATCAGTAGCTTTACGTGTACTCACAAGTACTACATTATCATTCCCTTTAATTTTCAAGAATTCCTTAACTGAAATTACATCTTGAGCAAATGTCAATTGAATGCCTAAAAAGCAAACAAAAACAAGCAATAATATCTTTTTCATAATCTTTAGTTTTTAACAGTTCAATGAATTATTGGAAGCCAAATTGGCTCCCTTGTAATAATTTTTAAAATTTAACAGTTACCTGCAACATGAAAATGTCGTTATCAATTTCATCGGCTCTTTCAGCACGGTACACATAGTTCGCCTGAATTTTTGTCCAATCGTTTAAGAAGTAATTTAAACCATAAGTAGTACAGAATTCTGTATTGTTACCCATGTCTTTATCTGAATCAAAAAATTCACATTTAAATACTGGCTGCAGGTTGTTTTTAAACTTGTACATTGCCATGATAAATCCACCATCACGCTTAACACTACCTTGGTGCAATGTTAGCTCTTCGCCACAACCACCACCGGTTGTATAAGATCCAACATCTTTACCATACAAATATTCAGCTTGCAACATGAAAGCTCCTGTTTTGTACTGAAGGTCAGCACCCCATCTGGTTCTTTCATCATCTGGCATGCCAGCTGTTGCTGAAGCTGATTCTCCATACTTATAACTAGCACCAATTTTGAAATTCTTGTGAGGATTTACCACCACACGTGCAGCATAATCTTTCTTTTTATTGTCATCCTTATCGAACAATCCGTTACCATTGGTTACGGCAACACTGTATTGAAACAATGTAGTGTCTGATCCACCAAGAACCATAAAACCACGGTCGCGATCAGGAGTTGCCAATTGCTCAACTACTCTTGAACGGTTAATTGTGTGCAATTTGTGACATGGAGTGTTTAATTCCAATGAAATAGGCGATTTAAAAGAACCCATAGAGATACGAGCGAAATCGTAGCGTGAATAAGTTACAAATGCATCCAACAGGTAAGCATCTCCATCATGTCTTTGGTTATCAGGACTTGCTTCCAGCACTACGTAGTAACTGATATCATAAGGGATTTTTCCCATTACACCAATTCTAGCTCTATTAAAATCAAAAGTATTGGTATCATCATTTGCAGCATTTTCGTTATACTGATATTTAGGCTGAATAAAACCAAAAACGTTAACTCCCTCATCTGATGGCTCATCACATCCTTGTGCATTTACTAGCATAGGAATACAAAAAGCAAGTGCAAATAGTAATGCATATAATTTTTTCATGATTATCTTTTTTTTAGGTTATGGGAATTGTATTTCATCGATACAATTCCCGATATTCGGTTAGTTGTATGAATATATCTTGTTCCTGTACTAGTTTACTAATGGTAAATCAGTTGTTGGAGCAACAAACTTATGGCTCTCTAATGATGGATAAATCATTTTGTTAGAACCAAACTTTAATGATACAGCATCATAACCAAGTACATTTAAATATGCCGTAATCATAGAAGAAGTTTGACCTGTCCAACAATAGGTACAAATTTGAGCACTTGCATCAAGATTAGCCAATTCACCACCTTCTATGCTTAATGGTTGAACTCTATATGCACCAGCAATATGCCCGTAATGGTCAACATCTGTTTGCGCCCAATAGTTGTTTATGAAATAGTTCGATGGTGATGTCAAAACATCTGTAGCATTAACACCTTTAAATCCATTCGTTGTCATAGCAGTTACTCTTTCCTGAAGAATATTAGCTCCATCCGTATATGTTGACATTACACTTGGGTAATCGAAAGATTGATTGCTTTCTACAGCAGAGGTAACCCAATTTGAATGACCTTCGGCAACTGCACCGTTGGTAGCACCTGAATTACTTTCCCATGAACCTGACAAAGTTGAATTCCATCCACTCATTCCCCATTTTAATACCTTAGCGTCTGTGTATCCGCTTAAGCGAAGTGCAACTACTGCATGAGAAGCTGTTTGTCCTGTATAACAAGCTACCAATATTGGCTTTGTTGTACTTGCTGCATCTGATACAATATTTCCTAAAGTAGAATTGATTGCACCTTCGATATGGCCGGCATTGTATGCATCTGCAGATCGAATATCTATAATATCATAAGTTGAAAGGAAAGTTGCTAAGTCAGCCTGTGCCGGAGCAGCAGTAATCCATCCGGTTAAAATGTCTGGTAAATCAAGATCATTAGCTACCATATAATCAGTTAAGGTTCCAAAAACATTTGCTGGTGTAGAAGTAACAAGCGGTAAATCAACGGTAGGAGTAACAAACTGATGGCTCTCTAATGTTGGGTAGATCATATTATTTGAACCAAATTTCAACGAAACAGCATTATACCCTACCACATTTAAGTATGCTGTAATCATAGATGAAGTTTGACCAGTCCAGCAATAAGTACAAATTGTAGCATCAGGATCAAGATTAGCTATCTCATTGTTTTCAAGACTTAAAGGTTGAATTCTGTATGCACCGGCAATATGTCCATAATGATCAACATCATCTTGCGACCAATAATTATTAATAAAATAATTAGATGGAGTAGTTAAAACATCTGAAGCATTAACTCCTTTAAAACCTCCCAAAATCATTGCATTCACTCTCTCTTCAAGAATAGCAGCTCCACTTGTAGCTGTTGTATTGAATCCAGGATAGTTGAAAGTTTGGTTAGTTGCTACTGGAGTAGTTACCCAATTTGCATGACCTTCACCAACAGCACCATTATCGGCACCTGATTTTCCTTGCCAAGGTCCTGATAATGTTGAGTTCCAGCCACTCATCCCCCATTTTAAAACTTTTGCCTCGGTGTAACCACTCAAACGAAGAGCAACTACTGCATGAGATGCTGTTTGTCCGGTATAACAGGCAACCAAAATAGGTTTAGTAGTATTGGCTGCAGTATTTAAAATATTCTCCAATGATGAATTAACTGCACCTTCAATATGTCCGGCAGCATAAGCATCTGCAGATCGAATATCGATAATATCATAAGTATCAAGGAAAGTAGCCAAATCAGCCTGCGCTGGAGCTGCTGTAATCCATCCTGTTAAAACATCCGGAAGATCAAGATCGTTAGCTATCATATAATCCTTTAAGGTTTCAAAATTTTCCGATAGATCAGGACCTGGTTCTGGGGTATAAACATCATTTTCTTCCTTACAAGAGGACAGAAATAATGTCGGCACCAATGTAAAAATAAAGAAATACTTCATTAATTTTTTCATGACTCAATAGTTTAGATTTGTAATAGTTTAGGTTATAATTCAGGTTAGATAGTTCAAGTTTAGCATCCGCCGGAATCTTCTTCTTCGGAGGCAGCATATTCCATCCCACCTTCTTCAATATTATCTTCGCTGATTTCAGGATAAGCTTCGTGCCAGCCATGCCAACCTCCACTTATTACCTTTACATTTTTGTATCCCAATTGCTGTAAACGCAATGCTGCCAGTGGACTGCGGTTACTTTTCTTACAATAAAGAATAAGTAGTTCCTCTTTTTCCGGCACATAAAGTCCTTCCTCATCCCATACCTTTTCGCTTCCAATTCTGAATTCAAGAACACCGCGAGGAATAGAAACAGAACCAGGTATATAACCTTTATCGTGTTCCTTAGGAAGTCGCACATCCAATAATACATACGGATCTTCACCATTCATTAAGCTGTGAAAATCACTCACAGATATCTCGGTAACATTTTTACGGATATCAGCTACCATTTCATCAACACTTTCGTAAGACTTAACAGGACCATTTGAATCGCTGTTACATCCAACTAAAGCAATAAGGCAGATAAAGAAAAAAGCCTTGATTGTTTTCATAGATTCAATATTTAAGTTCAAAAACTGTAACATTTTGATAAGAATTATTAACTTTGCGCACCCTTCAAACGATTGCGATTATTTTGTTAAAAAAATCTTTACCGGAATAAATCCATTTAGAATCGATTGATTAAAGATTTATTTCTCTATTACAATATTACAGGATTCCTACATCCAATTCGAGAAAATCATACCCCAATCCCTCAACCCGGAATTGGTAATTTGGAACAAATAATTTGACGCTGGAAAGGTGTTTTCTTGATCTATTACATGTTTTTTTCTGACTTATAACATGTTTTCATACTCTAAATTTGTATATATTTACAGGACTAGATACAAAAACCAAAACCCCCTAGGCCTATGGCAATGCCAGTAAAAACAACCTGTTGCAAAGATTGTGTCAGCAAATCTGCTTGCTTCAAAGAACTATCTGAAGAAGAACTAGTTCTGATCGACCAAGGACGCTTCGAAGTCACATTTAAAAAAGGAGAAGTAGTATGCAAGCAAGGAATGCTTGCCTCACATTTGATCTATATTAAGAAAGGATTTGTAAAATTATACATCGAAGGAGGCCACAATAAAAATATCATTTTAACCATTGAGAAGGATGGATACATGATCGGATTACAGTCTCTTTTCGGTAATAGTGTTTTTCATTACACGGCGGTGGCTTATGAAGATACTTCCGTATGCTTATTCGAGATGAATACCATTAGTAAAATTATTGAGCAAAATTCAGGTTTTGCTTCTAAACTCATTGCCCGCTTGAATGAAAACACCATTCGCGGTTATGGTCGTTTATTTTGTCTTACACAGAAACAAGCCAGTGGAAGGTTAGCGGATATCCTTTTGTGCCTATCTGATCGCCTATACAAGAGCAACAACTTCGAGATGGCATTATCACGAAAAGACTTGGCAGAGATTACTGTAATGTCGGTAGAGAGTCTTTCTCGTGTGATTAAAGAATTTAAGGATGATAAGATCATATCCTTAGAAGGAAGATACCTGGAAATTCTCGACAGGGAAAGGCTGGAACGAATTTGTGAAACAGGATAAAATCAAATAAAAACATAAAAAGGCCGTCGGACAAATTAATTTGCGACGGCCTTTTTTTTCTTTCCCAGTCAAGGGGTGACTGATGTACATCTTGCAAATTGGTCACCCTTTGACTTTTCGTACTATTTATTCGTAATCCGAACTGAAGTCGGAATACGAAGTATCTACAAATTTTTCCCAGGCAAGGGGTGACTGATGTACATC
>NZ_JANQCD010000021.1 GCF_026672275.1 Marinifilum sp. D737
TCTTGAATGTAATCTTACAAAAAAACATTCTTGTCATTCCATCTTTCAGTCTTTCGAAGCTTCGATTACACAAGAGGATTACGACAAGGCCCTTGTTTTTGATATGAATAAATAGCTGATTATTATGAGGCTGTTTTCTATATTGAAAAGCTCGAAAACAGGCTCTTCATTAATATTTTCATCTTTATTTTACCAGCATAAAAACCACTTCGGACTTAATTGCTGATGGCAATTCTATTTTTCGAAGCTCCAAACTTCTCATCCAGCCAGCAATTTCCTTTTCTTTCAAGCTGTAAAGTACTTCGCGAAATTCATCAATCTGATCGTCGTTGTAATCATTCTCTTCGAAGTTTTTGTATGCATCCAATTCCTCATCTTCATAATAAATGATTTCCTCGGACATTTTATTCAGAATGTCGGTTTCGCAAATTTCATGCGCACCACAACACTCTTCCATTGGCTCCGCCACGGGCTCTTCTTCAACCTCCCCTTTACGCGCTCTTAGCTTTTGTCCAATCCAGGTAGAAAGGAAAGCAATTGCGGCAATCACTACAAGCGATATCAATAAAACTTCCATGAGTGCAAAACTAAAAATTAAGATCTATTAAATCAAAATATCTAGATATACTTTTTAACACAAGCTATGTCATTCTCTTCGTTTCATAGAACAAAACCATGAATCACAAGATTATATCAGGTGATTCATGGTTTATATTTTTGAGAAGTTTACAGTCTATTTCTTTCCTGTTGCCTTTTCGTATTGCTTTTTGAAAAGATTTCTTTGATTGGTCATAAACTCAAGTTCTTCTTCCAATCTCTTTTTCTCTTTTCTAAGCCAACCTAACTTGCCATCTTTATCTTTAATCTGCTTCATCAAAGCTGAAATTTCATTCTCTTTACGAGCTACAGCTTCATTTGATTTTTTCTTTTCTGTCTCAAGCTTCTTTTTATCCCATTCTGCCTCAACTCCTGCAGCTTTTAAATCTTGTGCCAATTTGGTTGAGTCTGATTTTAAAGTTTGAATTTGTTTCTTCAAGTCAGATATTGCACCTTCGTTATTGCTATTCTGATTAATCAGATCATTATATTTACCAAGCGTTTCTTGCAAACGGGTTTTTAAGGCTGTGGTATCTGATGCGAGTCCCATCAACTCGGTACTCAACTCATCAATTTCGGTATTCTTTTTGGCATTGCTTTCAGCCATACTGTTTTTCATCTCGTTATACTCTGCCAAAGTCTTGTCTAACTTTGAGTTTAACTGAGTGATTTGCTTTTTCTTTTTTGAGTTCTCCTTATCTAAGGCAGTTACTTTTGCATCGCTTCTTCGCTTTGCATATTCTAGTTCTTCGTATTTTTTCTTTGAAACAACACATGATGTTAGCATTAAGGATGCCAAAGACAGAACAAGCAATTTAATTTTCATCTGTAATAATTTTAGTTTTTAGGTCAGATGGAACTCTCGATGAATTTTAGTCACACTTTTGAATGGTTTAGTATGCTAAAATTCATGTTCGTTTCAAAGGACTTATATTTTAATTTCGTAGTTGATTATCTATATCTATAACTGAAATACAAGCGAAGATATTTTTTATTCAACAAAAAATAAATATTTCTGACTAAAATTAACATTTTTTAAATGGATTCTCGTCAGAATCGCTTTTCTTGCTCTTATATTAACATATCTTTGTATATCATGATTGCCAAATGCAAATTGGCAAAGAATTTGAACAACAGAAAAGAAACAATCCTACATATCATGCAAAAATTTAGATTATTGCTTGTAATGCTATGTGCATTCTCACTTACAGTTTTTTCGCAGGAAAACGAAAATAAAGAAGACAATTCAGATATCATCAGAATTGTTGGTAAACTAAGCAACAAACAAAATAACGAACCAATACCATTTGCCAATGTTGGTGTTATTGGATCGTATATTGGTGCTGCTTCGAATTTAGACGGTATTTTTGAATTTAAAATCCCCGGGAAATATAGCGAAAGAATGATTCAGGCTTCGGCTGTTGGTTTTTCAACTTTTACAGCAAAGGTTTCTGATTGCACTCAGGTAGATACTCTTGAGATTGTACTGACACCCAAAAACTACAACATTGGCGAAGTGGAAGTGATGGCTGAATCGCTAGTTTTACAGAAAAGAATTAAAACTGCACTTGAAAGAATTCCTGAAAACTACCTTCAAACTCCTTTCAACTACGATGTTTACTATCGATCGGAAAAGTTTGAGAACGAAAAATTGAACCGACTTCGTGAAGCTGCTGTTAGAATTTATGACGACAAAGGATATCAGCGCGCAGATGCATACCAGGTTTTCAAAGAACGTGGTTACAAATTCCTGCAGGTGCGCAAAAACTTCGAACCAGCTTCTTTGGCCGATGGATCAACCTTTTTAGATGAGCTACTTGAAATGGATATTGTAAGAAGTCGTGGTAATGTTTTAAATGGAAATCACATCAGCTTCTACGATTTAAAATTGGATCAGATTACTGAATATGAGAATGATTCAATTTGGGTAATTAGCTATAAAAGCAAACGTCCGATGCTAAGTAATACAGGCGATTATTATGCAAAAAGTTACTCAGGCAAATTGTACATTAAAACCAAAGATTACGCTGTAATTAAAAATGAAACTCATGTTGTTGCTACCAATTACTCGCCTCAAGGGAGAAGTTTTTATGTGAATGAGAACAGACAAAAATGGCAAGCTCTAAAAATTGAGTATGACTTTAGTGTGACATACAAGCAACACTCTGGCAGATACTACCTAAGCTATGTGAATTACAAGCGCCACCATGAATTGAAAGAAAAAGAAACTGGCATTCCAAAATCACTTGATATCAATACGGAAATGCTGATTACAAAGATTAACACCGAAAATCCTGAGATCATTGAAAAAAGAGCATACTACGAAAATATGCCTTTTGACAAAAAGTTCTGGGACTCCTATAATATTATTTTCGATGGAGAATAATGATTTAAATTGATAAAAATACAAAACGCACAGGCAAATTGCTTTGTGCGTTTTTTTTATCGATTGACCAGAGTTCAATTACATCCTCACAATGGCATAAACCATCTGATCCATAAATTGTCCATTTTTATAAATTGCTGATTTTTGGATTGATTCCAATTGAAAACCTGCCTTTTCCAGAACTATCGTCGAGGCTTTATTCCCAGAAAATACATATGCATACAATCGAACAATTGGAAAGTTTTGAAATGCCAATTCAACCATCTCTTTCACCACATTAGTCATTATCCCCCTATTCCAAAACTCCTCACCCAACCAATAACCCAATTCGGCTGATTTTCGATAAACATCCTTTTGTCTTTCTACCCCAATTGCACCAATTACTTCCTCGTTAATAGTTATTGCCAGGTTATAAGAATCAATGGTTCTGTTCGCAAAACGCACCCAATTAAGGGCATCCGAATAAGTATATGGTTTTGGGAAGCTATCCTTTAAAAACTTAGCTATAGCGTCATTATCAGCATATTTCACCAAACTATCTTCGTCACCTTTTTGCCATTTTCTTAGTACCACATTTTGCACTTCTACTTTAACTGATTTCATAACGCGTGTATTTAAAATTGAGCCTCGATCGATTACTTATACCAATTATACCATCAAATGAGCTTTATAAAGCTAATCTTTTCTTCTGTAACTGTACTAAAAATACAACGTAACTCTGCTATGTTTTAATTTTTTAGATTTCGCTACAAAAGAAAATCTAAAAATTTCTAATTGGCTAATTTGATACAACAATTGGTATTACAAACAAGTTCTTGAAAATATCGCTTCGACGCAATTTTCAGACACAAAAAAACCGCCTTAAAACTAAGACGGTTGGCAAATTATTTAGAACTAAAAATTACTCTTCAGTATTTTCCACTTCTTCCTCTTTGTCAAGATCTTCAAGAAGATTGTTCTCTTGTAGCAAATTATACCACTGAAATATTTTCTTCATATCCGATACATACACTCTATCTTCGTCGTAGTTAGGCAATACTTCACCCATGTATCCTTTTAATTCATTTCCTGAAGCTTTATGGCTAATTGCCTTTCCTCCGTTTTCTTTCTCTTTAATGTTTTTGAAAACGTCAGCCAATGGCACATCTCCTTCATCTGTAAAAATTGCGATATCTTCCAATGCACTAATTTTTGAAGTTGCATAAGCTGGCATGCGTTTTTTATCAACCAACGATTCTACAATCAAAGCATTTTTTGCATTCGATACCATTTTAAAAAGACCCGAATGTCCTGATATAGCTAATATTCCTTTCAACATATTTTCAAATTTTAATTTTGGAAGCACAAATTTATAATTCCATAGTATTATACAAAACTATTTGGCAAAAAATAGTTTAAAAGCTTTTGTTTTATGCAAAGCCTCGCTCTTTCTTAATCTTCTCAAAAGCTTCGTTTACTTTCTGAAACTTCTCTTTTGCAGCCTCTTGAACATCTTCTCCAAGATAACTTACCTTATCGGGATGATATTTTACAGCCATTTTTTTGTAGGCTTTTTTCACATCTTCATCAGTTGCATCTTTTGTTAATCCAAGAATTTTATAACTCGAGTCAGTATCCTGCACAAACATGGACTTGATAGAGGAATAATCATTTCCTTGAATTCCCAAATAATATGATATCTTATCGATAATTGCCTGCTCTGAACTTGAAATTGATCCATCGGCCTGAGCTATTCCAAACAAGAAGTGCATCAACTGCAATCTCGAAGAATAATCAAGGTTAGCCTGAACCTGTCTGCAAACTTCTTCAACAGGAATGTTTTGCTTTAAAATATCTTTGAGCATTCCAACAGCTTCAGTAGCACGCGCGGCCCCGAAACTTTTCACCAAATTGGCCTTTACGTAATCCAGTTCCGAACGAAGCACCTTACCATCAGCTTTCATTACTGCGGCAACAAGAACCAGTAAACTCATAACGAAATCTCCCTGGCGAGTTTGGCCTGCTACCTTCCCTCCTTCTATTTCAATTGTATCAAAAGCAGAACCAACAAGATATCCCAAAATACCTCCAATTGGTCCAAGAAAAGCCCAACCTAAGCCTCCTGCTATCCATTTTCCATATTTACCCATATGTGGCAATCAATTTTTAATGTATTATTATTATCTGGCCGAAAAAACCCGAAAGCATTAAAGATAGTATAATTAAGGTTTTTTCTCAGATTTATCGCAAAACCTTAACAAAGTTTAACACCCAATAGTTCCTTATGAATTTCCATGATTTGAGGCAGAATTAGATCAGAATTGTTATAAATCACGAAATCTGATTTTTCAATTTTCAAGCTTTCGGCAAGTTGATTCTTCATACGTTTCTTAACTGCATACGCATCAACTCCATCACGGTCCATCACACGCTTAACTCTAAGCTCTTCACTTGCTGTAACACAAATAATCTTATCAAAATTCTTATACAAACCTGTATCGAATAATATTGCAGATTCCTGTATTACATATGGCGAGTGCTGTTTCTCGCTCCAGCATTCAAAATCATTTCTAACAACAGGGTGAACAATGGAGTTTATATCCTGTAAAGCCTTAGGATTGTTAAAAATAATATCAGAAAGGTATTTTCTATTAAGAGTTTTATTCTCAGCATACACATCAAGGCCAAATCTATCCGTTAAGCTGGTTCTGATTTCATCACTTTCTATCATTAAGCGTTTTGCTTCCTTATCGGAAACATACACTGGAATTCCCAATAATTTAAACACTTCGGCAACAATAGATTTTCCTGTACCAATTCCTCCTGTTAAACCTATTTTCAGCATGATAAATTGTTATTGAACCGACTTACGTTTCTCAATTAGGAAAGTAACGGTTTGAGGATAAAAACGAACATTTGAAACAAAATCAGGACTTCGCTTCAACTCAACCTTTAATTTGTTTCCATCGCCTTGAGCAGCTTCTAAATAATCTACTCTTACATCGAAATGACCTTCTGTAATATTTTCATATTTACTCATTCCTACGAAATAGGAAAGCTTTACATCTCCTGGAAATAAACGCAGTAGAACCGAATCAGGCAGGTTATCAACCTTTATCGAAACATTTTTATTTGCCTCGGTAAATCGCTCAACTGGAATGTTAACGGTTAGCTTTTTAGGTGAGAAGCTAAGACCTTCAATTTTCTCAAAATCAACTTCCTTCTCTGTGCTTTTTTTTAAACCGGATAACTCCAATAATTCTGTTTTTGCCATATGTACAGAATCAAGCAATGATTTAGGTCCTTTTACCAAAACACTGTCTAATTCAGGAAGAATGGATCCTCCCTTCATAAACTGCTGCTCATAATTCAATTTCAAATCCAATACCACTGGCACCTTCTTCTCCAAAATAGGCGAAAACTGAAAACGAATGGTATCCGGACTAATGGCTTCCAAACGAATGCCACCCGACAATTCTTTCTCAATCCTCTCTTTAATGTTTGAGGTTAGTAAATTGTAATTATTAAGTGAACTACCAGTAATTCTATTATTGGTATACTTATTAACATCAAATGGATTTGATAAAAAAGCTGTACTCAATTTGTAACGAAGCAACTCGAAACCATAAGCTTTTACACGTAAGTTTAATTTCTTGGGAAGATCATTGGTAAGCACCTTATCTTCCGGAAAGTTCATGTAATATACAGGGTAATTGATACTCGTTGTATATTCTTTACTCAGTGCATTCAAAAACCAAAAAATTGTTGATAAACCAACAAAGAATAAATAAACCAATAGTTTTTTATTCGATGTTATTTTTTCTTTGTTAAAATATCCTTTTAGTTTCTGAAGATCGAGATTATTCAAGGTACACAGTATTTAGAAAAGCTGTGCCTTGGTAGGCACAGCCTGATAAATTATTTTTGAGCAACGTCACTCATGTCTTTTACAACCGCAGCTTTATCAATTTTCAAACGGTTTTGTCCTTCTACTTCCATAATAATTGCACGCTCCTGGATTTCCAGTACTTTTCCGTAAATACCACCAGTTGTTACAACTTTATCACCTTTCTTCAATTCATCACGGAATTTTCTTAATTCCTTCTGCTTTTTCATCTGAGGACGAATCATGAAGAAATAGAATACTACGACAATTAAAATTAAAGGAATAAAAGAAGTTAAACCTCCCTGACCTTCTGCAGGCTGAGTCATCAATAAGATGTTTAGCATATTCATTTCAATCCAAATTTAATGGTCTTTCGACCGATTTATTATAAAATTACAAATCATTTAATTACTATTCCACACTAGCTGTAATAATCAGCTTTTTCTTTTTCTGCAAAGTATTACTAAAAATGGTAATTACTTTGTATTGCTTACCATGTCGCCCTTTGGAATTAAACTCAATGGTAATTTTCGATTCTTCTCCCACCTTAATGGGCTTCTTGGTCCATTTAAAGTTTGCACAACCACAATCACTTTCTACACTTTTAATAATTAGGTTGCCTCCGCCGACATTTTTAAAGTAGAAATCACAAACTCCAATTTCTCCTTCCGAAATCTTTCCAAATTTATGTATTTCTTTACTAAACTCAAACTTAGGATACTTGCCTGATTTCACTGATTCTAATCGATCAACACCAACTGTCTTATTTTCTTTAGATGCATTTCCCGTGCAGCCTAATATCAACAAAAACATCAACAGTTGAGCCAAAATCACCCACTTTTTATATCTAAATTTTAATGTGCTCATACTTTAATTTTCGGATTTCGAAAGTACAAAAATTTCAATGAATCCATTCACATCAGTTCATATAAAACAAAAATGCGCATAATCCATTGATTAGCGCATTTTAATTATCTGTTAAAAGTTAGGACTATACTTCTCCTACAAGTCCTCTACCTACTTTCTTAACTTTTCCATTTTCTTTTAACTCTTTAACTAACTTATCAAGTATACCATTAATAAAGTTGCTTGAGTTTGAAGTACTATAAAATTTTGCAATTTCAAGATACTCATTAAAGCTTACCTTTACGGGAACATTCGGAAATTCCTTCAATTCGGTAAGAGCTAATTCCATTATAAGAATATCCATAAAAGCAATTCGCTCCAAATCCCAGTTCTTGGTATTTTTCTGAATCATCTCAACGTGCTCGGTATGATTCACAACAGCTTTTCGGAACAATGTTTTCACATAATCTTCATCTTCATCATCCTTAAACAAAGACATAATGGAAGTATGCTGATCATCATTCTCGTTAAATCCTTTAATGGTTTTAATCACCATGCTAATGATAAACTCAATTTCATCATTCCAATAAATACTTTTTTCTTCCATTAAAGAATAAAAGTCTTCATCTGCTGCAACTAAAGTCAAGAAGAATTTCTCTACAAACTTTTTATCATCTTGATAAGAATTCTTCTCAGCATTCATATAATTAATATACAAATCTGATTTCACCAACTTATCAAATAACATTCGAATGTAATCTTCCTGATCCATCCAATTAATCGTATTCGATTCAGCATAGCTATTCAACTGAATATTTTCTGCCAATTGCCTAATTACTTTATTGTCTATGAATCTGGTGTTAGGATTAAGATCCTCTTGGGTAGGGATAATCTTAGCTTTCGCAGTTTCAATCTTTTTTTCTGAAACAAAAGCTAGCTCTACAATCAGCAGAAGCAAATAATGGTACAAATCGTAAGCTTTTCCAATGCTGAAAAACAATTCTTTTTCAGCTTTTGCAATTGTGCGATCCTGGTTTTTATAGTACGCATACAGCAATTGCAATACTTTCACTCGAAGTAATCTTCTACTAATCATATCCTTAAAGAACTTTTACAAAATTGTTATTGTGGCTGCAAAATTAGACTTTTTTTATAACTCAACAAGTATTTTTAAAAAAAACACTAAAAAGAATTAAAGATCAGACTACCCTACACTTTACATATAACAAAATCCTGTAAGTCAATCAAAGCCAATTGAAAAGGTTTGCATACTGAATTTAAATTACTTTTTTACGATAATAAATTACTAACACATAGCAATTAGTACGTAGATTTTTTTATTTTTGAAGACAATAAACAGAATAAATTAAAATTTATTTGAAATGGAAGGTTACGACAATAAAGATGGGTATAGAAAAAAGAATCGCGATGAAATTTTTTCGAATGCGGTTAGGGCTGGAAAAAGGACATACTTCTTTGATGTAAAAGCAACAAGGAAAGACGACTATTATCTTACGATTACAGAAAGTAAAAAGCGCTACGACAAGGAAGGAAACTATACCTTCGAGAAACACAAAGTATTTTTATACAAAGAAGATTTTGACAAATTTTCCGAAGGCTTATTGGAAGCTTTGGATTTTATCAGATCATCGAATAAGGAAACCAATGAAGTAGAAGAACTGTTCGTAACCGAAGAACAAAATACAAACTCAGAACTAATTGAAGGATTAGAAGCGGAGGCCTATTCAAACGTTGAATTTGAAGATTTATCGGAATAAATATCATTTTATAAAACTTAAAGCTGCTTTTAACGAGCAGCTTTTTTTGTTTCTTGCACACTAGTATCAAAAAATAACGCAAAACTGTTACATTTGCATTGGGCATATTTTTATTAAGTCCAAATATATCGCCAAACACTTTTAAAAGAGTAAGCAAAAATCCCTATTAATAGGGATTGTAATTATTGAATTTTTCCTATACGTTTGACCAACTTTAGGAAGAACAGTGATGCTCAGTGTAAAAACACCATCACCTAATGAATGCTAAATTACCTGAAGAATCAGGCAACAATACACAACAAGGAAATTTAAAAACGAATGAAGCTATCTGAGTTAACAGATAATCAAGAAGGAATAATTACCAAAGTTTTAGGACATGGTGCATTTCGAAAGAGAATTACCGAAATGGGCTTTGTTAAGGGGAAAAAAGTTACTGTTATCAAAAATGCTCCTTTAAAAGATCCTGTAGAGTATGAAATTATGGGGTATGAAGTTTCTTTGCGAAGAAGCGAAGCTGCACTAATAGAAGTAATCACCCAAACAGAAGCGAATCGCATTAAATTATCCGATTTTGAAGGAACCATTAGTGATGAAATCCTGAAAACTTCAGCAAAGGAAAAAGGAAAAAAAATAAATGTAGCTCTTGTTGGAAACCCTAACGCCGGAAAAACAACATTATTCAACTATGCATCTGGTTCTAAAGAGCACGTAGGAAACTATAGTGGTGTCACCGTTGACTCCAAACAAGCTCAAGTAAAGCAAAATGGATATCAGTTTGATGTAACAGATCTACCAGGAACTTATTCTCTAACTGCTTACACTCCTGAAGAATTATTCGTTAGAAAGTACATCATGAATGAAAGTCCTGATGTTGTTATCAACGTTGTGGATGCTTCAAACTTAGAGAGAAATCTTTACCTGACAACTCAACTTATCGACATGGATATTAAGGTGATATTAGCTTTAAACATGTATGATGAACTGGAAAAAAAAGGGGCAACTTTCAACTATAAAGAACTTTCAAAAATGTTGGGAATTCCTATTGTTCCAACTGTTAGCTCAAAAGGTAAAGGTGTAAAAGAATTATTCGACAAGGCGATTGAAGTTTATGAGGACAAAGATCCAATCGTTCGACACATTCATATCAATTACGGTAAAATTGTAGAAAGTGCAATTTCCAAAATACAAAGCGTAATCAAGAAAGATCGAAAACTATCATCTAGCATGTCGCCCAGATATCTATCGATAAAGCTTTTGGAAGATGATGAGAGTGCTCGTCATATTATTCACGAAAGCGATCTTCATTTTGAGATAAAATCGGTAGCAAAAGAACAAATTGCAAAGATTGAAAAAGAGTTTAGTGAAGTCTGCGAAACGGTTATAACAGATGCCAAATATGGTTTTATCGATGGTGCTTTAAAAGAAACCTACAAGGAAAGTCCTATTAAGAGAAGGAGAAATACCACATTGATTGACACATTTATCACTCATAAATTATTTGGTTTTCCAATCTTCTTAAGCTTTATGTTTTTAACATTCTATGCTACATTCAATTTGGGAGAATACCCAATGAGTTGGATAGAAATTGGCGTAGAGGGTTTAAGCAATCTAATTGATAATTTAATGGCAGAAGGTCCATTAAAAGATCTACTTATTGATGGAATTATTGGAGGTGTTGGTGGAGTAATTGTATTTCTCCCTAACATTCTTATCCTATTCTTCTTTATTTCATTTATGGAGGATACGGGTTATATGGCACGTGCTGCTTTCATCATGGATAAATTGATGCACAAAATAGGCCTACATGGAAAGTCATTTATTCCTTTGGTTATGGGATTTGGATGTAATGTACCTGCAATGATGGCTACCAGAACACTGGAAAACAGAAGCGACAGGATACTTACCATGATGATTATTCCATTCATGTCGTGTAGTGCTCGACTGCCTGTGTACATTCTAATCATTGGAACTTTTTTCCCTGACAACGCCAGTGTAATGCTTTTTGGCATATACATGCTTGGCATTGTATTAGCAGTTTTGTTTGCCAAGATTTTTAAAGCCAGCTTTTTTAAATCAAAAGATGCGCCATTTGTAATGGAATTGCCTCCATATCGAATACCAACTCTAAAAGCAACCACAAGGCACATGTGGAGCAAAGGAGTACAGTATTTAAAGAAAATGGGTGGTGTTATTTTGGTTGCCTCTGTAATAATATGGGCTTTGGGGTATTTCCCATTAGACGTAGATTACTCTAAGGATTATAATAGCTTAATAGCACAAAACGAAGCCAGCACTAAAGAAAAACTAATAAATGCAAATGAAGCTGATAAAGGTTTAATTCAAGAACAAAGCGATGCTGAAATAGCTATTCTACGCAATGATATGCTTGAAGAAAAGCAGGAAAATTCATACATCGGCAGAATTGGACATTTTGTTGCTCCTGCAATGCACCCTTTGGGTTTCGACTGGAAAATGTCGGTAAGTATGCTTACAGGTATTGCAGCAAAAGAAGTAGTTGTTAGCACAATGGGTGTCTTATATCAGGAAGGAGAAGGTAGCGATGAATCGAGCGAAAGCTTGAGAAGCAAATTAAGAGAACAGGAATTCACAGGGAGTCACAGAACAGGTGAAAAGGTATTTAGCGCCTTAACTGCCTTATCATTCTTGATTTTTACTTTGATTTATTTTCCTTGTGTAGCTGTAGTTGCAGCATTAGTTAAAGAAGCAAATTGGAAGTGGGCTGCATTTGTTGTATTTTATACAACCGGACTTGCATGGCTGGTTTCATTCATTGTATACCAGGTAGGAAACTTAATAATTTAAATCATGAGCATACAACTTGCACTTACATACCTAATTATCATTTATGCAGTTGGATATACATTCTACCACCTGTTTAAATTGATAAAAAATCAAAAAGAATCTGCTTGTGGTGGCGGATGCAGTGGATGTGATTTTAAGAATGAACTTAAAAGCAAGGGGATTCATACAATTTCAATTGACAAGAACAATAAATTTACATATCTTAAAAACTAACTAACTCTCAAGCTTCTGTATGCAAGCATTTTAAGATGTACAATACAATCATAACTACAACAAAAAAAAAGGGATAACAATTGTTATCCCTTTTCATTTATCTTATGCCTTAAGCTTAATTATGCTCCTAAAGTAGCAACCATTACAGCTTTAATAGTATGAAGACGGTTTTCAGCTTCATCAAATACGATAGATGCCGGAGATTCGAATACTTCTTCAGTTACTTCGATTCCATCTAAACCAAACTTCTGGAAAACTTCTTCACCCACCTTAGTTTCTCTGTTGTGATAAGCAGGAAGGCAGTGCATAAATTTACACTTATCGTTACCTGTCATAGCCATAGTCTCTTTGTTCACCTGGAAAGGTTTCAACATATCGATTCTTTCTTTCCATACCTCATCTGGCTCACCCATTGATACCCAAACATCAGTATAAAGGAAATCACAACCTTTAACACCTTCTTCAGTGTTATCAGTAACAGTTACCTTAGCACCTGTTTCTTTAGCAATTTCAAGACACTGAGCTACCAATTCTTCTTCTGGTTGAAGATTCTTAGGACCAACGATTCTTACATCCATACCCATTTTAGCAGCACCTACCATTAATGAGTTAGCCATGTTGTTTCTAGCATCACCTAAGTAAGCAAAAGAAACTTGGTGTAATGGCTTATCGCAGTGCTCCATCATAGTAAGGAAGTCAGCCAAAATTTGAGTTGGGTGGAATTCGTCAGTTAAACCATTCCATACTGGTACACCAGCGTGCTTAGCCAACTCTTCAACCACAGTCTGACCAAAACCACGGTACTCAATACCATCATACATACGACCTAGTACGCGTGCAGTATCAGCCATAGATTCCTTAACACCAATCTGAGATCCTGAAGGTCCCAAATAAGTTACGTGAGCTCCCTGATCGTAAGCAGCTGTTTCAAAAGCACAACGCGTACGAGTAGAAGACTTCTCGAAAATTAAAGCGATGTTCTTACCCTTAAGAGTTTGAACTTCGTTACCAGCATATTTAGCTCTTTTTAAATCTCTTGCAAGATCTAACATGTACTGAATTTCTTTTGGAGAAAAATCCAAAAGCTTCAAAAAACTTCTGTTTCTAAGATTGAAAGCCATTGTTATAATTTTAATAGGATAAACAAATATTTGTCAAAAATAGAGTCTTGTGCCAACATAACAAAACGAAGACACAAGATTCTTATTTAATTTTAGTTTTCGTATTCCATAGTAATTTTACTACCATACTTTCTGTCCTCAAGTTTAGTAGCTTCGGTAATTACCGATTTCTTACCACCATTCTGAACAAACTCCAGACATGCTCTAATTTTTGGAGCCATACTACCCTCAGCAAATTGACCATCTTTCATCAATTCCATAGTATCTTTATAGTCCAGGAATTCCAAAATCTCTTCGTTTGGCTGCTTAAAGTTCTTGTAAATGTATGGCACATCAGTTAAGATATAGAATTCATCAGCTTTAATTCTTGCACCAATTAAGGCAGAAGCTAAATCTTTGTCGATAACACCTTCCACTGGACAAATCTGACCTTCAGCATCCTCGTATACAGGAACACCACCACCACCAACAGTGATAACAATATTTCCTTCACGAGCCAATTTTGAAACGATTTCTTCGTTCATTACTCGCATTGGTCTTGGCGAAGGAACTACTCTTCTCCAACCACCATCTGCTTTTACCTCTTCTTTAAAAATCCATCCTTTATCAGCAGCCAATGCATCAGCTTCTTCTTTAGTATAAATTTTACCTACACGTTTTGTTGGATTTTCAAATGCAGGATCATCCTTATCTACTACCACTTGAGTAACTAAAGTAATAACATCTTTTTTGATGCCATGTTTCTTTAGAATATTTCTCAAGTTACGTTCAATCATGTAACCAATACCACCCTGAGAATCGGCAACATCAATATCCAATGGCATTTGAGGAATATTATACATTTGCTCACCTGCATCATTTCTCATCAAAATGTTTCCAACCTGTGGACCATTACCATGAGCTAATACAATATCATATCCTTCCTTAATAAGGAAAATCAAATTTTCAAGAGTGTCTGTTGTATTTGCATTTTGCTCTTCAACAGTACCTTTCTGGTTGCCTCGAAGCAACGCATTACCTCCTAAGGCTACAACTGCTAATTTATTCATTACTTTTCGCTTTATGTTTTTCTTGTTAGTTTTGCAAAACTAAAAAAATAAATTACAAAACAAGAAATTTTGCATTTTTTTGAAAACTTTTTCACACACTGTTTTTCAACACATTACAGAGTTTTATTTTTTACTGTTCAGTAGTTATTCTTGTAAAATAATGAAATTCAAAGCAAACTGAAAACTTCATATCACTCGTTTGCACAGACTAAATTAAACAATGCTGTTATGTTTATATTTTTTAATTTTGTATTCAAATCAATTATATTCATATTATCAGCATATTTAAAAACCAAAAACCAAATTAATCGTAGAAACTTTAGATTCTTTGAGAAAGAAGATTAGTTTTAACATTTATTCTAGTATGTTTTTATACATTTAAGGAGTATTTTAAAAGATAATATACCTAACTAATTTACCAACTAACTCGAAATTTATGAGGCTACCCATTTTCCTTTTTTTAATTGCAGTCATCTTAAGTTCTTGCAAGAATAAATCAGAAAATAAGATCAATGCCGACGAAGGACTTATTGTTTACGATGTTAGTTATTACGCCTCAGAGAAAGAAAATCCTATTGTAGCACTTCTGCCAAACAAAGTGGAATTAAGGTTCAAACAAAATAACATCAGTTTAACTTCTGAAGGATACCTTGGTTTTTTCAGTACAAAGTTTATTTCGAATTTCGATTGTGATAAAAGCCATATTCTCCTAAAAGTACTAAACAACAAGTTCAACTATGAATTTCCGAAAGGTGAGATTGCTTTTATCTACAACCAACTATCTCCCAGAAAAATAAAATACTTAGATGAAAGTAAAATAATAGCGGGGTACAAATGTAAAGTTGCCCAGCTTTTTTTTGAAGATGAGACAATAAATTTTATTAAGGTTGCGTATACAGAAGAAATTGGTCTTGCAAATCCAAACAGAAACACACCATTAAATGAAATTGAAGGAGTTCTTATGGAGTTTGAAACTACAATGAATAAAATAAGAACAAAATTTACTGCAAAAAGTGTAAGCTTAGAAAAAATAGCTCCAGATGAATTTACAGTTCCTGCAGACTATGTTCTTTCTGATAAGGCAACTTTGAAGAAATATATTTTAGGTTTCAACTAGTTAAAGATTTTAGGCAAAAATTAATCTTCTGTACACTGGTAAAACTGTGGATTTCCAAGCCATTTTTATTACTTTTACATAAATTTCGCAACAGCGTGACATCAGCAACACACTGAAAAATAATCGAATGGCTACAAAAAAGAAATCAAAACCTAAATCCAGAAGAAAGATATTCACAAAACCCAATTTTTTAAATGACGAAAGAGCTCGTTTTATTTTGGGAGTTACTCTTTCGCTTTTTACCATATACACATGTCTGGCATTTGTATCTTTCTTTTTTACAGGAGGTGCAGATCAAAGCAAACTGGATATTAAATGGCTCGAATTAATTACAGATTCGGAAATAAGAGTAGAAAACTGGACGGGTAAAACCGGGGCTTATCTTTCAAATTTATTCATCAACAAAGGTTTTGGAATTGCATCATTTTCTTTTCTGTATGTAATGGTGGTGCTATCTTTACGTTCTTGGGGATTAAAGATTCAATCCATCAAAAGAAGTATTCTTTACACTTTACTGTTTAGCATTTGGTTTTCAATAGGAATGGCTTTTGTTTTTGTGGATTCAACCAGCGACTCGTTTCTATTTTTGGGTGGTATTCATGGATTCTTTATTAGCGAATGGCTAATTTCCATTATTGGTAACGTAGGAACTTTATTCCTACTAATATTAAGTCTTCTTTGCCTTTTAACATTCGGTTTTCAAAACACTGTAGGATTCTTTAAAGGCTTGGTAAAGAAAAAAGAAAAAGCCGTAGATGCTACTTTAGAAGATGATATTTTTGAAGAAGAACTTGATGAAGACGTTACAGAACAATCAGAAGCCATTGAAAAAATAGAACAAGAAACTCCAAGCTTCGAATCTGAAATTCTATTAACAGAAGAGTCGGAAAATCCTATCTCCGCAGCAGAAGAACCTATAGCAAAGCAAGCTGAAAGTGAAGATGGCGTAGAGTTGAAAATTGAAACTGTAAGAGAACAGGAAGAGACGGTTCCGATTAATCAAGAGCCTTTAGAAGACTTTGATCCAACCTTGGATTTATCAAGATATAAATTCCCTACCATCGACTTGTTGGAAGATCACCAAATCAACAATTCGGTGGTGAGCAAGGAAGAGCTGGAAAGTAATAAGAATAAGATTGTTGAAACTCTTCGACATTATAAAATTGAAATTGTACAAATTAAAGCAACCATAGGACCTACGGTTACTCTTTACGAAATTGTTCCCGCACCAGGTGTTCGAATTTCCAAGATTAAAAACCTTGAAGATGACATTGCACTAAGTTTGTCAGCATTAGGAATTCGTATTATTGCTCCTATTCCAGGAAAAGGTACAATTGGGATTGAAGTTCCGAACCGTACTCCTGAAATTGTTTCGATGAAAAACATTATCGCATCCAAGAAGTTTCAGGAATCAAAATTTGCATTACCTGTTGCATTGGGTAGAACCATTTCCAATGAAACATACACACTTGACTTAACCAAAATGCCTCACCTTTTGGTGGCTGGAGCTACTGGTCAAGGTAAATCGGTTGGCTTGAACGCCATTATTACATCTCTTTTGTATAAAAAGCATCCATCGCAACTAAAGTTCGTTTTGATTGACCCTAAAAAGGTAGAGTTAAGTATTTATTCTACCATCGAAAAACACTTTCTAGCAAAACTTCCCGACGAAGAAGAGCCTATTATTACCGATATCCATAAGGTAATTGCTACGTTGAATTCCTTGTGTATCGAAATGGATTCTCGTTACGATTTGTTAAAAAAAGCGCATGCAAGAAATATAAAAGAATACAATACCAAGTTTGTAAAACGTAAATTAAATCCGGAAAATGGACACAGATATTTGCCATACATTGTGGTAATAATTGATGAGTTTGCCGATTTGATTATGACTGCAGGTAAGGAGGTTGAAGCTCCAATTGCCAGAATTGCCCAACTGGCTCGTGCAATTGGGATTCACATGATTATTGCAACACAACGACCTTCAACAAATATCATTACCGGTGTAATTAAGGCAAACTTCCCTGCCCGAATTGCATTTAAAGTAGCATCTATGATTGACTCGAGAACCATTTTGGACAGCCCTGGAGCCAATCAGTTAATTGGACGAGGTGATATGCTGATATCAACCAGTAGCGATTTGGTTCGTGTACAATGTGCATTTGTTGATACCCCAGAGGTTGAGGCAATTACAGATTATATTATGGAGCAACAATCCTACCCTTCTGCACTGATGTTACCTGAATATGTTGGAGAATCATCGGAAAGTGGTGCTGGAGAAATTGATTTGCAAAAACGTGATGCTTTATTCGAAGAAGCTGCTCGCCTGGTAGTTACTTCTCAACAAGGATCAACATCGGGAATTCAACGCCGTTTTTCTATTGGTTATAACCGTGCTGGTAGAATTGTAGATCAGTTGGAAGCTGCGGGAATTGTAGGACCTTTTGAAGGAAGTAAGGCCCGTCAGGTACTTATTCAAGACGAATATTCGCTGGAACAACTATTAAACAACATTGCGAATTAGGTCTGGCACAATAATTGAACTAAAAATCGAACAAATTATAAAATCATAACAAATGAAAAACTTTTTTTGTTTCCTTTTACTTGGACTTATTAGTCTAAATGTATCGGCACAAGATGCTAAAGCAAAAGCTATTCTAGATAAAGTATCAGAAATTAACAAACAATACAAGAGCATTAAAGCTGAATTTACCTTTTCTATGGACAACGCGGAAGAGGACATTCACGAAATATCTGATGGAAGTATTCTTTTAAAAGAAAACAAATACAAACTAAAGTTAATGGGTGTTGATACCTATTTTGATGGTACAACTCAATATTCTCACATTATTGATGCCGAAGAAGTAAGCATTAAAGAACCAGATGAAGACGAAGATGAAGCATTAAACCCTGCTAAAATATTTTCGATTTACGAAAATGGTTTTACTTATAAGTATGTAAACGAAGTAAGTGAAAACGGGAAAAAGCTTCATGTAATTGATTTATTTCCAACTGATGAAGAACGTGGTTTCACTCACATACGACTAAAAATCGATCAGGCTACAAACCAAATCAGTGCTCTTAAATCAGTTGGTAAAGATGGAAACGATGTTAGCATTGTTCTTAAAAAGTTAACGCCTAATGTTAGCTTAACCGATAAGGATTTTGTATTTGATACTGCTGCCAATCCCGATGTGGATGTTAACGATATGAGATAAGATAGTTCTAAAATCTATATTACAATCCTCTGTTTTCGCAGGGGATTTTTTTTGCACCTAAGAAATATCGGGATTCCACACCCATTTTATTTTAAAGTTGACTATTTGCAAAAAGAAAATAGAGTGAAATTTTTGACACAAAGTCGTTTTTCCATCTTCCAAAGTAAACTGTTTAAAAGAGAGCTCTGCCTTTATTCATTAAAGCTGTCATTTCCTTTAATATATCTGAAATATGAACGTTTTATAAGATCAACACCATACAAAATATTGGTATTTTGTATATCTTCGATCAGATAAATATTCATACTTATGAAAAGATTCAAATTCTTGGCAAGCCTAATCTTAATTGGCATTCTATCATTCTCTAACTCATATGCAAAGCAACTTTCAGAACAATCAGAAGTAAGTCTTCTAACCTGTTCGCCAGGCGAAGATATTTACCGACATTGGGGACACTCGGCATTGCGATTTCATGATCCATTAAACAAAATTGACCTGGTTTTTAATTATGGAACATTCAATTTTAACACGCCAAACTTTTACACGAAGTTTGCCAGAGGTAAATTAAAGTACCGATTGGCATTTGAATCTTATCGTGATTTTTTACCTGAGTATATGAGATCCGGGCAAGGAGTTACTGAACAGAAGTTAAATTTAGACCTGGAAACAAAAAGAAAACTATTTGCCGCAATAGTAGAAAATTACAGACCTGAAAACAGGTATTATCATTACGATTTCTTATTTGATAATTGTTCAACTCGAATACGAGATATTATTGAGGACAATGTAGGTGGAAAAATCATCTATAAAGAAAATACTGAGGAGCCTAAAAACTTCTGGAATTTACTGGATCATTTTATGGAACGAAGTCGATGGGTTTACCTTGGCATTCATTTAATTCTAGGTTCGCCATGTGATGTTGAAGCCACACCATACCAGTATATGTTTTTACCTGACAATATGATGTTTGCCTTTGCCGATGCTACCGTGTTAAATAATGGAGAAAGAGTTCCCTTAGTTAGCCACACCAAGGAAGTATTAAAACCAGCTTTGGATTACAAGATGACAGAATGGTACAAGCGTCCTGGTTTTATATTCGGGATACTTTCACTAATCGTTTTATTCGTAAGCATTCGCACACTAAAAAACAAACGCGATTATTTTATTATCGATCATGTTTTATTCGGAGCAACTGGTTTAGTTGGATGGGTAATAATTTTCCTTTGGTTTTTTACCGATCATCAGGCAACCGGACCAAACTGGAATATTCTTTGGGCCTTACCATTTTATTTTCCATTGGCAAACATCTTGCTGAGCATGAAAAATAAAGCATCATACTTTTTCTTCTTTGCAAGCTCGGTACTATTATTAATTGTTTTGGCCGCATGGTCTATCATTCCACAATCATTGCCAAATGAAATTTTACCGATTGTGGCCTTATTATTTATACGATCAATCTATATCGTTAAAAAATTAAAACTTAAGTTGATTTAATGGATACTTTAGAAATTAATCAAACAAAATTTACAAAAACATTCAGAATTGGCTCTTTCGACACTGATTTTAACGGAAGAGTTAAACTTACATCCATATGCAATTACCTGCAAGAAATTGCGGGTATGCATGCCGATGCCTTAAATTGGGGAATCGATAAATTAATGCAACAAAATTTATCGTGGGTTTTAACACGATTAAAAGTTAAAGTAATCGATTATCCAAAATGGATGGATGAGATTACTATTGAAACCTGGCCTACCGGAATTGAAGGATTGTTTGGGAATCGAGATTTTAGAATTCTAGATAAGCATGGCAATACAATCATTCTGGCAAGTTCGTCATGGTTAATCATTAATATCAAGAGTAAAAGACCAACTCGTCCCCACTCCATTATAGATGGTGACAAGTATGGCAATGCTGAAAAAGTATTTGAAACGCCATTGCAAAAATTAAATACTGATGTTCCTGAAAATCCAACCTTAAGTATTGATGTACATTTCAGCGATATTGACATTAACCAGCATGTTAATAATGTGAAATACATCAAATGGATTATAGATTCGTGTCCTATCGAAAAATTACGTTCGGGGCTGATTGATGAATTAGAAGTTAATTTTCTGCACGAGGCCAAGTTCAGCGATCAATTAAACATTTATAATAATTGCAATAACAGTAATGACCGCGAATCTCATTTTGTAATTAGAAACAACAAAAGCAATGTAGAAAATTGCAGGTCAATTATTAAATGGAAATAACTTAAGAACAATATGCAACAATTTTTATCCGGATTCGAATCCGCTTTTTCATACTTAATTTCACTATCTCTTTTTGATCATCTTTTAATCCTATTGCTTTTCGGCATTGTTTTTCAGCTAAAAGAATGGAAAAATTTATTTTCACTTTTCCTTGCCCTTGGTATTGGTTCTCTTGTGGGATTACTATTAGCATGTTTTAAAATCACACATTTCTCTTATTCAACCATCAGGTTGGCAACAGCAATTTCAATATTGGCTGTTGGAGTTCACCATATGATTTCAAACAACTTATCGGCAAATGCAATTCGATACAATTTTTTCGCATTAATCGGATTGGTAGTTGGCACCAGTATTAGCTTACATTACCTGAAAGCATTTGGCAGTAACTTAAAATTCATTCACTTATCAGGATACAGCCTTGGAGTATTGGCAGCATTCCTATTAATTATATTGGTAGGATTGTTGATTTCTGCTATAATTATTGCTGTATTCAAAACCGACAGGAAAAGTTTTAAGCTTTCCATATCGGGAATTGGCATTGGAATAGCACTGGTTCTAATATATTTAAGGTATTAATCCAGTAGGATTTAAAAAAAATGCGAATCGAGATGATTCGCATTTTTTTTGCTTCAATATTATCTTGTTACACTTTATGTGTCAACTGATCTACTTTACTGATCTCCATAAAAGAAACACCCTTAGATGGACCAAAACTACCTCCAATGATAATCACCATATCATCACCTGTGAAGTATTTCTTTTCCATTAAAGTATACATCGATTGTTTCACGTACTCATCTCTACTAGCTAATAATTTTCTATAACCAGCTTCAACTCCATATGAAAGAGCCAATTCTCGCATAACTCTTTTTGAATAACACAATGCATAAACCGGAGAAGTTCCTCTATAAGCTGAAAGATAACGGCCTGTTCTTCCTGTTAAGGTATCGGTTACAATTGCTTTTACAGGAAGTAATTGAGATGATTTTACTGCTGATCGAGCCAAAATTGCTGTTAACTCCTGGTTACTAGGCACAAAATTCTTTCTTGTATCAGGATACAATTCTTTCTCAACCTCAATGGCAACCTCTTTCATTGTACGAACCGACTCAACCGGATAATCACCATAAGCAGTTTCTCCACTTAGCATGATAGCATCAGTTCTATTATATATTGCATTTGCAATATCACTAACCTCTGCACGTGTTGGTCTAGGACTTTTAATCATTGAATGGAGCATCTGGGTTGCAATAATCACAGGTTTTTTACGCTCCATACATTTTCTAATGATTTTTCGTTGAATAACAGGTAATTTTTGTGCAGGTATTTCAATAGCCAAATCGCCTCTTGCAACCATTATACCATACGCATGATCAAGAATTTCGTCAATATTATCAACACCTTCCTGATTTTCTATTTTTGCTATGATTTTAACTTTGGAATCATATTTATCCAGGATTTTTTGAATTTCAATAACATCCTCTTTGTTTCTAACAAAGGAATGAGCGATAAAATCAATATCCTGTTCGATAGCAAAGTCGATAAAAGTTCTATCTTTTTTAGTAAGTGAAGGTAGTTTGATAGAAACTCCAGGTACATTTACACTCTTTCGATTTTTAATTGGACCTTCGTTTCTAGCCTCTACAAGCAAGAAGTCATCATGCTTTTCAATAACTAATAACTCAAGTTCTCCATCATCAATCAAGATCTTCTTACCTACTTCTACATCATTTACAAAATCTTCGTAGCTAACCAACAAGCAGTCACCTGCCTCTTCATCCTCCTTCTTTCCCTTAATTTTAATCTTATCACCACTATTAAGGAATAAATCATCTTCAACATCTACTGTTCTGATTTCAGGACCTTTTGTATCCACAAGTAAAGCTATTCTGTCTGAAACAGCTCTTACATTATCAATTACTTTTTGGGCATCGGCATGTGTTTGATGTGCTGTATTAAGCCTTACAACGTTCATACCCTCTTCAAAAAGTTGTGTAAGAAATTCGACATCACACCTCTTGTCAGAAATCGTTGCAATAATTTTCGTATGCTTCTTCATAGAAAAACTCTTTCATTATTAGTTTTGGCGATACAAAGATAGTCAATATTACCACAAGGATATAGGCAAATATTCTATAGCATAAATTGCAAACGATGTAAAAAAAACTTTTATCACAAAAAAATAAACGTTAATCCAAACGAGATAAAAGAGCTTCTACCGCCAGGCGATAAGAATCCAAGCCAAATCCTGCAATTGTGCCAATACAATCTTTTCCAATCATGGTTTTTCCCCGGAAAGATTCTCTTTTATGGATATTTGATATATGCACCTCAATAACAGGCGCATTCACAGCAGAAATCGCATCTCCAAGAGCTACAGAAGTGTGAGTATAAGCACCAGCATTTAGAATAATACCATCATAATCGAAACCTACACGATGTATTTCATTTATCAATTCTCCTTCTATATTGGATTGGTAATATTCGAGTTGAATTTTTCCGTACATCTTCTTTAACTCCTCAAAATAAGTTTCAAACGAAACCTCTCCATATATAGATTTTTCGCGTACTCCAAGCAAATTTAGGTTAGGGCCATTTATTATCAAAAAATTCATCTTATCAAAAATAATTAAGGTTAAACATAAATAGTATATGAAAAATTTGTCAGCTTACGTAATATTTTTTTAAATTGCACACAAGAATTATCATAAACATTTCGTATATTTAAACGACTGAGTAAAACTACAAATTATAAAGCAAATTATTTACAACTATAACTACATACTAAAAACTGGATAAAAATGAAATGGACAACAACAATTGAAAATTTTAAGACCTACCTCACCTTAGAGAAGTCACTCTCTAAGAACTCGGTAGATGCTTACATTAATGACATTACTAAGTTAACTACTTTCTTTAGAGAAAAGAATATTGAGGTAACTCCTGAAGAAGTAGTACTTCAGCATTTAAAGGATTTTGTTGCTTGGATTAATGATGCAGGTACTAGCCCTCGCACACAAGCACGTGTAATTTCTGGTATTAAAGCTTTCTTTAAGTATTTATTATTGGAAGAAATTATCGAAAAAAATCCAACTGCTTTATTAGAAGCTCCAAAAATTGGACGTAAACTTCCTGACACTTTAACTACTGACGAAATTGACGTTTTGGTAAAAGCTGTTGACATGAACAAGTCAGAAGGTCAAAGAAACCGAGCAATTCTTGAAACTTTATATTCTTGTGGATTGAGAGTATCAGAGTTAATCGATTTAAGAGTTTCTAACCTTCACTTCCGTATGGGATTCATTAAAATTCATGGAAAAGGAAACAAAGAGCGTTTAATTCCAATTGGAAAGAAAGCTAAAAAAGAAATCAAATTGTATCTTAAAAACTATCGCGGTAAATTAAATATCGATAAGGATAGTGAAGACATTTTGTTCTTGAACAGAAGAGGTCGTAAGTTATCACGTGTAATGATCTTTACTATCATTAAGAACTTATCTAAGAAAGTTGGCTTGAAGAAAAATGTTTCTCCTCACACTTTCCGTCACTCTTTTGCATCTCATCTGGTAGAAGGTGGTGCTGATTTAAGAGCTGTACAAGAAATGTTAGGTCACGAGTCAATTTTAACAACTGAAATTTACACTCATTTGGATAGAGAGTATTTGAAAGAAACAATCAAAAATTTCCATCCAAGATCTAAAGACTAATTGAATTTTCTTTCCATTTTATAATGGAATTTTGAAATAAATGTCACTTTTTACACCTCCAAGGCGGTTGCTTTGGAGGTTTTTTTATAACTTTTAGTTAGAATTCTTCCTGCTACTCTATCTCTCAAGCGTACTCTATACTTAATCATAATTTTTAATCATTTAGAACTAGTAATATTTACGCAAACGTTTGTATTTCAAAGAAAAGATGGGATTATTTTAAACAAAAAAAGAAGGGAAAACTGAAAAAAAGAAGCGTTTTCAACGTCCCTAGATCAATTTTCCCCACGGTAAAAGTAGTAAAACTTACTGAGAAATAATACATTAAAAATTACAAAAAAATATATACATAGTAGGATTTATGCATATATAGTCATACTTTTGGAGCTCCAAACCAAATATTAAATGTCACATGAACGCTATTGAAGTTAATATGATTACAGAATTACAAGAATCATTAAAAAAGCATTCTAACATTCAAGAGAATCTTTCAAGAGAATCTCTAATTACTCAAGCAGTAGAAAACAAAGAAGCTGTTTTAACAAAGAACGGCTCACTTGCAACATGGACACCTCCTCATTCTACAGGTAGAAGTCCTAAGGATACTTATATTGTAAGAAATCCTGAAAGTGAATTAAATATAGACTGGTCATCAGCCAATAATATTGCTATGAATCCGCAAACGTTTTCGATGATTTTTGAAGACGCTTTAAAGATGATTGATGAGAAAGAAACAGTTTATACTACAGATAGAGTAATTGGTGCCGATTCTAAATATGCATTACCAGTAAAAACCATTACTGATAAAAGTTTAAGTCAGGTTTTTATTGACAACATGTTTAGACCAGTACCTAATGATCTTCACAAATCGATTTTTGTAAATGATGAATTTCATTTGATCGCTTTACCAAACAACAAGTTGAATAAAGAGCGCTACAAAGGCTTGGTAAGAGAACTTCCTAATGGGGAAACATCTGACATTTGCGTTGTTGTTGATTTCGATCAAAAAATCGGTATCGTTATTGGTTCTTCGTACATGGGTGCGATGAAGAAATTGATGTTTACAGTAATGAACTACTATTTACCATTTAAAGGTGTTCTTCCTTTACACTGTTCGGCAAACGAAGGTAAAAATGGGGATTCAGCACTTCTATTAGGACTTTCTGGTACTGGTAAAACAACTTTATCGGCAGATCCTAACAGAGCACTTTTAGGTGATGATGAGCATGGATGGAGTGACGATGGTATTTTCAACTTTGAAAATGGTTGTTACGCTAAAATGATCGACATCAAGCCTGAAAACGAACCTGAAATTTACGAAGCTGTAATGCACGAAGATGATTATACCAAACATGGTGCAATTATTGAAAATGCAATGATTTATCCTAATGGTGAATTAGATTTCTTTGACGATAGATTTACGCCTAACTCAAGAGCGAGCTATCCACTTAATTTCTTAAAGAACATCAAAGAAAGTTCAACATCTGGAAATCCAAACACCATTTTATTCCTTACTGCTGATGCATATGGCGTATTGCCTCCAATCTCAAAACTAACCAAAGAACAAGCAATGCTTTGGTTCCTAATGGGATACACCTCTAAATTAGCTGGAACCGAAACCGGAGTAACAGAGCCACAGGCAACTTTCTCACGTTTCTTTGGACAACCATTTATGCCTTGTAATCCAAACATCTATGCTGAAATGTTAGGTGAAAAAATGGAGAAACACAATACCAATGTTTTCTTGATTAACACTGGTTGGAGCGGTGGTTCATACGGAACTGGTTCTCGTATCAAGTTAAAGTATACAAGAGCAATGGTAGATGCAGCTTTAAATGGAAAATTAAATGATGTAGAATATACTGAAGACAAGTTGTTCCATGTAAATATTCCTGCTGTTTGTGAAAATGTTCCAACTGAAATCTTAAATCCTATTAATACTTGGGAAAACAAAGAAGATTACAATAAAACGGCAGAAAAGCTTGCAAAAAAATTCTCCGTTGATTTTGACAAATCATATGGTAATCAAAACATTCCACAGGATATCCTTTCACAATGTCCAGGAAAATAATTAACTCTACTTGTTATTTTATTTCTTATATAAAAAAAAAGAGTCTCAATCGAGACTCTTTTCTTTTGTCAAATATCTTTCTGTCACTTCTTCCGAACGAAGATCTTCATATCTCATTCTCACTCCTAATCTATCATGTACAATTTGAGTAATACTAGTGGTTTTTACCACCTCTTTTCTGTTCATTATCAACCCATTATGCAAATCATCACAACCGGCATTTTTATGAAAATTAAGAACATTTGAGCATGATAATTCATCCATAATTTTCCAATCTGCAAACCATGCTTTTCTCATTTCTCTTGCAGTTTCATCATACAAAGTGGATGATGACCAAATCTCAGCTCTTTTCGGATCAAGTTGCTTATAATGAACAGAACTACCATCCCATCTAATTTCCTCTAACGAAACTTTGTTTTCATATCTTACAACAATCATTGTAAATGGTTCAATATCCATGAAATCAAAATTCAATATAAAATCGAGTGAATTTTTAAACCGTTCATATTCCAATACAACAAGTCCCCTACTCTTTTTATAGGGTGGTTCATGCTTATGCTTTATAAAAGCTCCATTTAATAAACAAACACTGAAATATTTATTACACAACATCCAGGTTCCATTTCCTTCGGGATCTTTAGGGTATAAGCTTTCAATATTATTAGCAATATAATTACCTGGTGGCAAGGCTACTCTATTTGGATCTTCATCTCTATTAGTCGTGAAAATGAAATTCGTTCCCCCTACTGGTATGTATGTTAATGTGCACATAAATCGTCTCTATACCTAATTGTCGAGTAAGCTATCCCAAAATTCTTATGCAATTTAAGATCTGGAAACTCTTTTTCGATAGCAATACGAATAATTGCCATATGATGAATTGCATGCTCAATATTGTATACCAATTCTCGTTCTATACTGGAAGGAATGGAAATGTTATTTTTACCTTCACTATCGTAACTAACAACCAGCATTAATTCCTTAGCTGGCTCTTCACTTTCCACCCAATTAAGAGCTTTTCTTAATCTTTGCAAGGTCAACTCCAGGCTTGTTTCTGTTTTGCTGCAATGCACTCTATTATCATAGCTTATTGGTTTATTCTCATTGTAAGCTTCAATTAAAATATCATAAAATTCAATAATATGCCGCATATGTTTACCTATCGTATTTTGAGACAAGAGGCTTAATCTCATACAATATTGCGCAGGAGTTATATTTTCACACAAATGAATTAATTGGTTTAAAATTTCTCTATTCGCTAATAATATTTGATTCTGCATAGGTATGATTCAAATGGTTATAAGTACAAGATATCAAATTATCAAAATATTTCATAGTTCTTTGAAATTTTAACAAATACTTACATGATTTCGTTCCAATCAACTTTTAATAAAAACCTGGGTTCAATTATAAATATGGTCACCGTTTGAATAGATTTTGAGCAGAAATTCTCAAATAAATCTGACTTTCTGTGGTATATATTTTTAATCGAACTCAAGTTAAAAGATAAATTACTACCTTAAAAGATCATTTTAATCATTATAAAAAAACTATGAGTAGAAAAATAAAAATCCCATTCATAATTTATAAGTGGTTTCATTTCGAGTTTTGGCCATTCTGGTTTTTCTATATCCCAATGTTTTTTTACGGATTTTACCTTGCTATTAAAGCTAATGCATTTGCTTATTTTACACCTGCCAATCCTGCAATGAAATTTGGAGGTGCATTTGGAATGGATAAAATGAAAATTCTTAGTCAGCTTGACAGGAAGTATATACCTCAAGGATTTGTAGCAAACTCCTCCCTACCAATATCTGAAATAAAGGGATTAATGAATGAACACGAAATAGATTTTCCAATAGTGTGCAAACCTAATGTTGGAGAAAGAGGTGTTGGGGTCGAAAAAATTGATTCCGAATCTGACCTTCTTCCTTTTTTAAAAAACAAACATGAAGACATCCTTTTTCAGGAATTTATCGATTATCCCATTGAATTAGGCGTATTCTATCATCGTTTCCCAATTTCAAAAAAAGATGGAATTACTTCCATTGTAAGAAAAGAATTTCTAACAATCACAGGTAATGGAAAATTAAAATTTTCGGAATTGGTAAAGGCAAATATCAGGGCTACGAGCAGAATATCCTATCTAAAAAACAAATACAATTCGAAATGGAATCAAATTGTTCCAGCTGGCATTAGTTACAAGTTAGAACCCATTGGAAATCATAATCGAGGAACCAAATTTCTGGATGGAAGCAAGCTAATTAACGATCAACTAATTTCTGTTTTTAGGAAGATTTCAGAACCGCTAGATGGATATTACTATGGTCGATTTGATATGAAGGTAAACAGCATTGAAGACTTGTACAAAGGAAGAAATATCAAAATTATAGAATTAAATGGTACCAATTCTGAACCAGCACATATCTATGATCCTGACTTTCCTTTACTAAAAGCATATAAAGTGATAATACAACACATGAGATTGGTATATGAAATCAGCATGGAAAACAGGAAACTTGGTTACGAACCTGATTCTTTTAAAGAAATTATGAGTGCTTTATACAAGCGAACTTTTACCCAAAAAGCATAAAAAAAGAGAGGATTTATCAGTAAAATCCTCTCTTTTTTAGAATAAAGTTCTGTTAAAATGTGAATGCTATATCAATTTCCAACTGATTCATATCCAAATTAATGGTTTGATTATGACCGGTAGGCATACCTGTATTTGTATCAAACTCATAATCCATTGGATTATATCCTTTAACTGATGCTGGTAATGCATAACAGAAGGCTACATGTATTGCTTTTCCAGAATCTCCAATATTCTTACTAAATCCAAATGTAACATGATCTTCAATCACACCAGGAGCAAGAATATTAAACAATACTTCTGAGCTTTGAATTGGTTGTTCGGTATGAGAATATCCTGCACGCAATGTCCAGTCTTTAATACCTGAATATTCCATACCAAATTTCAATATGTTGATATCTTCCCAACCAAAACCAGCTCCATTGTCCGCTCCAAGTGGTACATGATTTGGATTTGGAGTATAATCTGATGGATTATTTGGATTTCCACCTGGATTTAAAAATGCAGGTGGCAATGCCATTGGATCCATTGGATTTGAAACAGAAGCAACATCAGTATAATTAATTCTCTTGAAATCTGCCATCACAGCCCAGTCTTCATTAATTTCATAAGCCAAACCAATGGTCCAAGTTGAAGGAATATTAAAGTCACCTTGCTCAGCAAACAATCCAGCATAATCATCAAATTCACTCATATATAACATGGTCTGATAACTAGCTCCAAGAGTTAGACCTTTGGCCAATTTACCCATGTAACCAAGTTTGAATCCAAAACCAGTAGCATTATCCATACCATTATCAGTTAACTTATCAGGAGCACTTGAAAATGGTGCAAAAGCTCCCAAGCCTTTAGCTTCAAACATCTGGTATGCTATTAAACCTGTTATACCAAAGCTATGGTTTTTAGCAATATTTCTAGAATAAGATACTCCAAGAAACATCTGCATTAGATTTACTCCAGTAGACCCAGTACTACCAAAAGTTCCCATCTTACTTCCATCCGGTAATGTTGTAGGCGGATAATCCGTGTTCATTCCACCATTTCCAAACAAAGCAATAGAGAAACTACTTTTATCATTTAACATCCAGTTTGCACCAATTGAAGGAATAACAAACATCTTGCTATCACTTTTAACAGTCCCTGGAAGTAAACCAAAAGTACCAGGCATCATAGAAGGGTTACCTGTAACAGTATATTCTCTATTCGGATTAAACAATCCAACACTAATAGAATATTGCTTTCCTAAAGAAACCAAACCTGCTGGGTTTCCATTGATTAAAGAATTTTTATACCATGCGATACCAACACCACCCATACCTTTACTTTGAGTACCGTACCCACAACTAAAGTATCCATCGGTTGCCATTGCCGGATTTGTTACAAACATTCCAGAAAGCACCACCACCGCTGCAATAATAATTTTAATAGTTTGTTTCATATTCTTAATGAATTAGTTTTAATTAATTAGGATTTGAACACAAAATAGAAAGTCTAATCACATCCATATATGTTGTATATCATATATCTATATATTAATCCTATAACATTTTTAACTATCTATATTTCAATACTTTATTTTTTTGATTTTTCACACAATCGGCTAATTTTTATTCAATGTAAATAAACAGAGTATCAATCACTTGCATAATTGAAAATTCAAGAAGATATATATCATTGATGTTTCCGATTTTTATCTATCTAATTCACAACAGGTATCAAAAAAAGCCTTTTCGAAATTTATTGAAAAGGCTTTTTTTATATTAATTGTTATACTAACAACCTCCTGCAGCACGTTTTTTCTTTTTGCGCTTTTTAATAGTAGGCTTTGGTTTTTTCACAGTATTGGTATTCGTTACCACAGCATTTCCACCTCCCAAGGCAGCACTTGCACCTTTTCTAAAATCATATTTTGCAATTTCATCATCTGCCATAACAGATTTTGGTGCCTGAGGATTTAAAATGGTTTCTGCCCAATAGTTTAATCCGCCTTGCAATACAAAATTGTTTTCGTATCCCAATTGTCTGGTCAACATCCAGGCTTCGTTAGCCTTTAGGTTCCCATTCGAATAAAAAACATTCATCTTCACACCTTGATCGATATACTCTTCATATTCATCAGATAGAATCTGGGTTAAAGGAATATTGATTGCTCCTGGCAAGCTATATTTTTCAAACTCTGCCTGGCTACGAACATCGATAAGCTGAAGACTAGGGTCTTTTAGAACCAACATGTCTGCTATCTCATCAGTACTAACGAATTGTGTTCCATCCTTGACTTCATCAAGCAATTCTTCTGCCGTTAGTTTAAAAGGTTTCGTTGTATTTTCGGGTATCGCTGCAATAATTATCCCTAAAGGAATAAATACCGAAGCTAATATTAATCTCATTTTCATGATCGTGATTTTTTGGTAATTAATAATTAGTACTCTTCACGTGGGAATTTCTTTTCTGCCCATTCGCCAACCCAAAACATGGCAAATGCCATTAGAATAAGCCCAAGAGCAAATACACCTCGTGGAATATCAAGCAGTTCATTCATTGTTGGAGTACCAAGGTAATTGGCTTTGTACATCTCTTCAAATAATGGATATCCCTCAGTAAAGAAAACAATACCCAAAGTTAATCCTCCAATAAATGCCAAAGCATCCAATTTACCAATTGAGATGGCACAAAAAGCAGTTCCCGGGCAAAATCCCCCCATAATGAAACCAACACCCATTACAACTCCACCAACAATTGCTGATGTTATATAGGTTGGATTGATGTATACAAAATCCAAATCGATCCAACCAAAAAGACTAAAAAATAACATTCCTACCATTGCTGTAATTGCAGCAGTAAAGAATACTTTTAAAACCGTTGTGTCGTAACCATAGAACATTCCTGCCAATTTACGACTTGAAGAAAAACCACTTCCTTCCAACACAAATCCAAATCCGATTCCAATTAAAAATGCAATTAACAAATTGGTATCCGGTGAAATTATTTCATTAACAATTAATGGTGCCATAATCTATTTGTTTATACATTTAAAATTAAATCCAATTCTTTCTAAAAAAGTAAGCCAAGGCAAAAGCAGTTCCGAATATACAAGCCATGGTTAAAAAACCTCCAACTGATAAAACTGCCATTCCGCTTAGTGCAGAACCACTGGTACATCCGCGCCCCAGTTGTGAGCCAAATCCGAAAAACATCCCACCAAGGATGGCAAAAATAATTCTTCTTTTAGATGTAATTTTTGGTGAATGCTCAACCTTAAATTTTAATCGTTTCGCAAAAGCTCCCGATAAAAATCCACCTACTAAAACTCCCATCATTTGGAATACCAACCACGATTTCATTGGGTTTTCGTGAGTTTCATTATAGTTTTTATAGAATGCTGAATTTTCAGCATGGGTAGGAGCAACAGTATTTACTGTAGATACCACTGCACTTTTAATTGCCCCACTTGCTCCCAATCCACGACCGGATACAAAATTTGCCGCCAAAAGCACAAGTCCTAACAATACTCCTCCGATATACGGATTAAAGTATTTTGTTTTTTTCACTTCGCTCATTTTATAGTGTTTTTAAGTTTTTCAATAATTAGATTAGTAAAGCCATCTGCTAGCCTGTCCTGCATAAGCTATAATAAATCGAAGCATAACACTTCCGAAAAGTACTAGAACAACTGGGATTGCAACCGGAATTTTAAATCCTTTCAACTCCATTCCTTCAAGGATTGCAGGAACAATCATTCCCAGGAATACAACGAAAATCCAGAATGGTGCAGTATATGCTCCTCCTAAAAATAAATTGGCAGCATCAATCTGCACCTGAGTACTTGCCAGGAATCCCATAAACATATGGATGATCAAGAACAATTCAATTCCAATAATCATTAGATCCAATTGCGCAAATCTCTTACGTTCTGCATGGTTTTTCGACATCCAAATTACAAGCGCTGCTCCTGCAGATAATCCCGAAGCAAGGAACAAAGGTCCAAGTATTGAAGTATTCCAAAGTGGACGAGCGTTAAATGCAGAAAATAATATTCCTGTATAAATTCCCAAAATCGCAGATGAAATCAGCATGATCCACGCAAGCGTTTTTTTATGCTTCTTGAAAAATTCAATCAATTCTTCGATTACTTCAAATTTCCAATTCCATTTTGGGAATATGTCCTTCATGTGTATTGCCGTCCAAATCATTGACAATGGTGTTACTACCATTAAAGTCCATGCTCCCCAAGACATTGGTGATTCCAGGCGAATGGTGGTATACAATCTCCAGAAATACAATTTGTGATGCAAATCTAAAAACAAAGCAATTAGGCCCAAAACCAAAGCAATTGGTGCAATAATAGGAGCAATTTTAACCGCGGTTTTGTATTCGTTTTCTTTGTTGCGAATGGTATAAAGGGCTGCAAAAAACATTAAACCAGCAGCCAAACCTCCCAAAAACAAGTAAGTTGGAATTTCCCAATGCCAAACATGTAATTGAGGGTCGATTAGAGGATTGTTTCTCCCGCTTACAATAATTTCTTCTCTCATTTTTTAACAGTTTTAGATTAGGAAATACAAATGAGGTTTTGTACCAGCCTCAGGAATTAAAGTTTTATATTTTCTCTTTTTTAGAATTTGAGATACCTCACTTCTTGGATCATCCAAATCGCCAAAGTACATACATTTGGTTGGACAAACTGCCACACAAGCTGGCTGCATTCCTTTTTTTACCCTATGCAAACAGAATGTACACTTGTCTACATATCCTTCCGGGTGAACAAAACGCGCATCGTATGGACAAGAAGTTATACAGGCACTACAACCAATACATTCATTCTTGCTTACAAGAACAGTACCTCCTTCTGAGTAATGACTTGCACCTGTTGGACAACAACGCACACAAGGAGAATTCTCACAGTGATTGCATCGTTCCGAGCGCAATTCCATTTCCAATTGAGGATAAGTTCCATCCATTACTTCCACCACCCAATCGCGGCAATACCCGATTGGCACATCGTTTTCGGTTTGGCAAGCTACTACACAGTCGCTGCAACCTACACACTTTTTAGTATCAATAGCCATTGCATATCTCATAGCTTACACCTCCGATTTTTTAATATCAGTTCTAAATGTTACAAAGTTTCCTCTCATTCCGGTACCACCCATAATCGGATCGGTCATTACATTGGTAATTAGCTGAGTGTCGCTAACTCCTTTACCAAAGCATCTTTTCATTCTCTTATCGGCATGACCGAAACCATGTACCATATATATTGAATCGAATCTTATTCTTTCGGTTACTCTTACTTTTATTGGAAACTCAGAAATAACTCCATCTTGATTTTCCAGGAAAACATACTGTCCGCTGCTTAAATCCCATTCTTTGGCAACTTTTGGGTTCACCCAACAGGTATTCTCATCCATCAAATCAGTCAAATTTGGATTATTGGCAGTTCTACTGAAAGTGTGCATAGGAGCTCTTCCGTATATTAGTCTATAAAATCCTTCTTCTGGTTCTGGATGTGGAGTATAAACCGGCATTGGATCGAATCCTTCTTCTTCAAGGGCAGTAGAATACAACTCTATTTTTCCTGTATTAGTATTGAACTCCACATCTTCTCCATCAGCAAAGTACAAATCATCGAATTCTCGTTCCAATTTCTTAACTCCAACTCGTTGCATTTCCTCTAAGGATGTTCCAACTTGCTTCAATTCCCAGTCAATTTCTTCCTCGATGGTTTCGAAAGGGAAATAATCCTGAAGATCTAATTTCTTCGCCAATTCTCTAGCCATCCAATATGCAGGCTTGGTATTGTAAAGTGGATCAACAGCTGGCATTCTTAAGGCAATACTTGGTTCTCTTCCCTGTGATATTCTAAGTGCATCATATCTTTCCAAATAAGTACACTCTGGTAAAACCACATCGGCATAACCCGTAATTTCCATAGGCATGGTATCCACAACTGCAATTAAGTCAAGTTCCTGAATAGCCTGAATGGTTTTCTTTTGATTTGGTAAGGTATTGATTAGGTTCGTTCCATTTACAATCCATCCCTTAATGGCATAATCCATATCCGGACCAGGAATGGATGCATCGCAAACACCAGAAGCTAAAGCTAAGTCCGCCAAATTGTATTTGCCATCCATTGCATCACGCCAGTTTTTCTTTGGTTTTGGAAATGCTGGTAATTTATAATGTGGTACTTCTGCCTTTTCAGGATTGTAGAATCCACCACGTCTTCCCCAACTTCCTAGTAATGCATTCAAAATAGCAACAGCACGTAATCTTTGCGTATCATCTCCGTACCAGGTTACATGACGACCTGGATGTACAATTACAGCAGGAGCTGCATTGGCCATTTCTCTGGCTGTTTCTCTAATTTGCTGTGGCTCAATGGTAGTTACACCATAGGCCCACTCTGGTGTATATCTTTGAACGTGATCTTTTAATTGATCAAATCCAAAAGTGTATTTTTCAACGTATTCTTTGTCGTATAATCCTTCATTGATGATTACATTCATCCATGCAAGTAAAAGAGCATTATCAGTAGCAGGTTTAATTGGCAACCAATGTTTAGATTTTCCTGCAACTGTTGAAAATCTTGGATCCACAGTAATAATATTGGCTCCTTTATCAATGGCATCAGACATTTCCTGTACCTGACCATTGTGCATATTTTCACCCAAATGCGAACCTATTAACACCAAACATTTGGTATCTCTAATATCAGTATTCTCTGGAGAATTAATTCCTTGTCCAAAAGTTGAAATAAATGCAACTTCTCTTGGTCCACGACACTGAGCATATGAAGGAGCTGCAATATTGTTTGATCCAAATGCTTTTAAAAGTTTTCCGAAGTATTTACCTCCTGAACCATGTGTAAATAAAGCTGTACTCTCAGGCCCATACTCCTTTTTAATTTGTTTCATTTTAGAGGCAATGTATTCAAAAGCCTCATCCCAAGAGGCCTCTCTAAATGTTTGCTTACCTCTTTCTTCGGTACGAATTAATGGTGTTTTCAAACGATCTTCATCGTAATACATACCTACTCCACCTGTACCTCTCGGACAGAATCGCCCATTACAATTGGGATCCAAATCATTTCCAATGATCTTCTTTATCTTACCATTCTCATCCTTATAAACCCATCCTGCACACTTCCAAAAGCACACTTCGCAATAGGTAGGAGTTCTGGTAAAATCATATGGTCCTTTAAAAAAAGATTTGTTATTATTGACTAAGTTATTAGCTATAGAATCTAATATTCCACCTCCAAATATTAAGCCTGCTGCACTCAGGGAGCTGATTTTTAAAAACTCTCTTCTGCTCTTCATATTGTGATTTTTTATTTTAACACATGAACACATCTAGAAAACTACATCTCTGCATGTAAACATATATCAAATCAAGAACAGACAACATGCTCTACAACATATTTTAGGGATTTGTAATTGATCTAAACAAAGTAAAATGTCGAAATCCTCTGATTTAAACATATATGCAACTATTTAGATCTTTACTAAATTACATTTGATACATTATTTCTTTAATAAGAGAGTTTTACATCCTTTATTTAAAGATATATCAATACCTATAAAGATTTATCTGCTCTCAGATTTAGCGATAAAAATCCATAAAGACACTACAGTTTTTTCAAATCTTCCGGGCTATTCGCATTTGTTAAAATATTATCATGATAATATTTTAAATCTCTAGTCACGAGGTACTCCTTGTGTTTAATCTTATCAATCAATTTCATCATCTTGTAATTCCCATTAAGAAGTTCAGCCTTGATAATTGAGAAACATGACCTTTTATAGATTGCCACCAGAGGTTGCTTTTTACCTTTATTGTCAACGGCATAAATTAAATCGGCCTCACCTATATTTTTCAATAAGTCTTTAAAAAGTTCAGTCGGAACATTAGGAACATCACAGGAAATTACAAAGTAATAATCAGCTTGGAAATTCTTCATACATGAATAGATTCCTCCTATTGGGCCACAATTGGCAATTTCATCCTTAATAACAGGAAGATTCAAATAGTTGTAATCCTCATTATTAGAACTAATCACAATATCATTGCAAATGGAATTTAGACAATTTACTGAGTATTCTATTAAAGCTTTACTTTGCCACTTTACCAATCCCTTCTCTGTTCCCATTCTTGAACTCTTGCCACCAGAAAGAACTATTCCTATTGATTTTTTTTCCTGAATCATATCCAAATATAGATAAGATTAGGAAAGATCACCACTTTAAGAACTTTTAACTTTTATATGAAAAAACCAAACACTATCTTTAGAATCATTATAAATAACTTAAAGCCGGAAAGAATGAAAAAGTCAATAGTTTTAATTTTCATGTTAGTTTCCGGAGTAATATTCGGTAAAACAAATATGAATACGGAAAATCAATCAAAAAAAATAGAGATAGCGAGTTTTGGTGCTGGATGTTTTTGGTGTGTGGAAGCAATTTTTCAAGAGCTAAATGGAGTTGTGAAAGTAGAATCGGGATATATGGGTGGTGATACAAAGAATCCAACTTATAAAGAAGTTTGTTCTGGGGAAACCGGACATGCAGAGATTTGTCAAATCACCTATGATGCAAATTTAATTAGCTTTGAGGAACTTCTCGAGGTATTTTGGCAAACACATAATCCGACAACTTTAAACAGACAAGGAGCAGATGTTGGGACACAATACAGATCGGCGATATTTTATCATTCTGACGAACAAAAAGAACTTGCTTTGAAGTATAAAGAAAAACTAAGTGATTCTGGAGCCTGGGATGATCCTATTGTTACAGAAATTACTCCTGCTTCGAAGTTTTATATTGCAGAAAACTACCATCAGGATTATTTCAATAACAATTCGAACCAACCTTACTGTAGTTTTGTAATCAAACCCAAGATGGAAAAGTTTAAAAAGGTATTTAAAAACAAGCTGAAATAATTGAAAGCACCATTAAGGTGCTTTTTTTTTATTCCCAAACCCCGCAAACGTGTGCGAAGCCTAAAAAGTAATCATCAATCAAATCCTACAAATCCTTAATACATTCATTAATAATACTTTTAGTTTTTGTTTCTATATTTAGAATGGATAACTTAAATTAATTCTATGAAAAAACTTTTACCCCTATTGTTAATTTTAACAATTAACATCCCTTTGGGATTTTGCACAGACAATTCTATTCAAACCCAACAGTTTCCAAACTATGGCATATTTCAGTATTTCGTTCCCTCTCAAGATTTAACTTGTAAAAGCTTTCTCCCTGGAAAAATAATTACTCTTGATAAGAATATCATTACTCCACAAGGTGTACGATATAATATTGTAGAAGATGAAATTGAATGTCAAATTAACACACAATACAGTAGGATTTCATCTCCTCAAAAAATTAGTGAAGTAGAAATTAATGGAGATCTGTATGTTTATAAGAAATATCTTTATAGAGGAGACTCTGTTAAAGGCTATCTGCAAAAAATCCACACAGGGCAGCAAAACTTGTATGTAAAGCAATTTTTAAAAGAATCTCAAAACCCACATTTAAAATGGGATACTAAGAATGTATTTTTTGTAGAGATACCGGGTAGTTTACCTAGAAAGGTAAATTCTTTAAGATCAGAAATTCTAAGTATTTATAAAAATCAAGCGAGCTATGCTAATTCGTTTATGAAGAAGAACAACTATCACTGGAATGATTCAAAAGCATTAGTTCTGCTGGTTAATTACCTGGAAAAACTAACTGCATCCAGTGTAGCATCACGTTGAACCTTACCGGTTGATGTTCGTTTAAATTCGGAAACATAAAATATTTCACGAGCCTGTTCATATTTATTGAGCAGGCTTTTAATTTTATATTTCAATTCCCTTTTATAATTTTCATCAACATCATTCCATTCAATCAAAAGAACCACTTTTTGTCCCAAATGCTCATCAGGCAATCCGGAAATGAAAAAAGGCTGATTGATTATGGTTTCAAGCTTCTTTTCGATTTGCTCCGGAAACAATTTTATACCGCCAGAATTAATCACATTATCGAACCTTCCTTTCCATTCAAATTGGCTTTCATCAAGCAACTCTACAACATCATTGGTAAGCAAAGGTTTATCTAAAATTGCTGGCGCATTTATACTCAAACAATTTCTTCTGTCGATAGAAAACTTCGCATTCCCCATTGCCTGGTACGATTGAGATCTATTTTTCCCATTCAATGCACGAATGGCAACATGCGAAACTGTTTCAGTCATTCCATAGCCAATAAAACATTCGGCAGATAAATCCTGTAAATCATTCTCAAGAACCTGATCGACAGCTCCACCCCCTATTAACAACTTCTTGATTTGCTGAATGCCTTTCTCTAATTTCAAACTGTTCTTTACCTGCAGAGGAATCATTGCTGCAAAATCAATATCCGAACTGATATTTTCTAAAGGGTGCCCATCAGGGGCAACCGGCATCAAATTCAATTGCCACTCGAAAGCACGCACAATCATCATTTTGCCAGCAATATAATTAGCAGACAAGCAAAAAAGCGCATTCTGTCCTGCTTTAAAATTGAAAAACTCCCCTGTGAGTTTGGCCGAATTTCTCATTTTTTGCTTCGACAAGTACATTGCCTTTGGTACACCTGTTGAGCCCGAAGTTTTCGCTTTTACCTGATCAGCATCATCCAACCACTCCAAAATAAACTTACAATAGTCTTTTTCCCATTCGTGATCCGAATTTGAAATAATATCGCTACAATAGCTTAAAAGCTCTATTTCTCTGTAGTTTTTACCGTTTATTGTAAGTTCTTTGTTCATTATATTTTATCCCAGTCTAAATTCGTATCGTACTTTAAAAACCCATTATCGATAATCAATGGAGAAGCAATATTGTTGGTATATAGCTGCCCTGTTCCCAATCCTTGCGGCATGGAGTTGTTCAAAGTATAAGTCCATTGGGCTATTGCATTCAATCCAATATTCGATTCCAAAGCTGAGGTAATCCACCAAGGAATATTTCTATCATTGGCAAGATCAATCCACTCTTGTGATCCTTTAATTCCGCCAACCAAGCTTGGCTTTAAAATGATATACTGCGGAGCTATTTTTTCCAATAATTCAGCTTTGGCGGGTGTATCGTAAACTCCTATTAACTCCTCATCCAAAGCAATTGGCAGAGGAGTATTGGCACACAGATCAGCCATTTCTTTTACCTGACCTTGCTTTATGGGTTGCTCAATTGAATGCAAATCGAATTGAGCCAAAGCCTTCAATTTTTCCATGGCAGAATTGGGAGAAAAAGCACCATTGGCATCCACACGCAATTCAATTTTATCTTTGTCGAAGTCTTTACGGATAGATTTCAACAGTCTTAATTCTTCCTTAAAATCGATGGCGCCAATTTTCATCTTGATGCAATCAAATCCGGTCTCTAACTTTTGTTCGATCTGTTCTTTCATAAAAACAGGATCGCCCATCCATATCAATCCATTAATAGGAATTTTATCGGCACCATTGCTAAAATCAGAAGGAAATAAAATTTTAGAACCTTTGGCTTTAAAATCCAGAAATGCAGTTTCCAAACCAAAATAAATGGATGGCCATTCTCTCAAGCCTCCTTCCATATAGTACCAGTAATCGCCAATCTGATGGCAAAGCTCTTGTAGTTTCTCTTCATACTCGTCTCGATCATCCGGGCTTAAGCCTTTTATGATAGAGCACTCGCCTATTCCAATTATTTCAGGTTGTTGGTCGTCCCACAAACGAATAAACCAAGAATCTTTTTCAGTTAAAACCCCACGTGATGTTCCACTCGGACGTTTAAAATTTAGAGGGTAATGTACGTAATCTGCTTTAAGCATCTTTTTCAATGATCAGTTATCAGTAATCTAAAGTAGTAAGCCTATTCCAAAACTCAAACTAAACAAAAGAGTTGACAAGGCCAGTTTTTTCAATTCAGGATCTAATTCTCTTGCTACCTTGTTTTTTATTACCACCGCAGTATGTTTAATCAACAAGGGTAAGCTAATCACAAATAGAAGCTGATAAAATGAATTCCAGTGGACATACATGTATGCGCAAGCCGAAAGCACTGCAAATCCAATCAAGAACAAATGGTATTTCTTAGCTGTTTCAGAACCAATTTTCACCACCAAAGTTCGTTTTCCTGAAAGAGAATCATTTTCGATATCACGCATGTTATTCAAATTCAAAACCCCTACACTTAGCAATCCAACCGATGTTGCCGGCAAGAAAATGGTCCAATTTAAATCTCCGGTATGCAAAAAATAAGTACCCATAACTCCGGCCAATCCAAAAAACAGGAATACAAACAAATCTCCAAAGCCACTATATCCGTATGGATTCTTTCCCATCGTATAATTTATGGCCGCTCCTATGGCCAGCAAACCAACTCCTAACATGATTAATGCCTGGGTATAATTCAACAATTGCAATGCTTCCCACAACAACCAAAGTCCTGATACCAGTGATAACAAAACAAATACAATTACCATTCTGGTCATCTCTTTCTTGGTAATCACACCACTCTGAACTGCTCTTTCCGGACCAACTCTATTCTCATTATCAGCACCCGAAATGGAATCTCCCAAATCGTTGGCCAAATTAGACAATATCTGTAAAAACAAGGTTGTTAAGGTTGCCAGTAAGAATATTTTAAGGCTAAACTTGTGATCGGATGCAGCCAGCAAACTGCCAAGAAAAATATTAGAAAGTGCTAAAGGCAAAGTCCTTAGTCTAAATGCATGAATCCATGCTTTTGTTTTACTCATCGGTGTTATAGAATTGATCAGGCTGTAAATTTAATAATTTTGCAAAGACAAGGCATTACCATGACCGCTGAAGTACAATTAGAATTGCCTTATCATTCTTAATTCCTTGAGCTTTTTCACGATTCTAAGCATTCAAGAACTTTCATAAAAAAAAGCGGTGCAATGCACCGCCCTAATTATTGACTAAATAATTGATATGAAAGGTTATGCTTCTAATTCGGGAGTTATGGAATTGGCAAATCTTTTCGATACTTCAATATATTTGGATTTAAAATCATCATGCTTGATGTATTCTTTAATCTCTTCTTGCCATCCGTTGGCCTCTTCCGATAGCTCCATTATTCTTTTCTTGTTGGCAATATTCTCTTTGTTTTTCTTCTCCTCCTCAACAACATCAATGTACTGGTCTACCCATTTTTCGTATCGTGTAAGGAAAGCTTCTCGATCTTCAACATTCGAATATTTATTCGGATTAACTTCAGCTAACACCTCAGTATCAATTAAAGCAGCAGCTCCAACCGTTAATCCTAATTTCTGTAAAAAACCTCTTCGTGTACTATTTTGATTACTCATAAGTGCAATTTTAATTCCAACAACATCTTTTGATTTCCACTCTTTAAAAGTTTTAAGAGTTTAATAAAAGACTTTCGGGTCTTAAAACTACTATTTAAATTCAGTTTAAACAATAGGCAAACGCAGATTAATATTTTTATCCACAAATGAATTCAAATGATAATGTCACCGCTCTTTTCATTTGTGCTAATTTGTGTCCATTCGTGGACCTAGTTTTTCATTTTGGTGCATTTGCGGACCTATTTTTTATAAATTTGGAAATCGTAATTAATAATTTGTAATTCATGTCACATATTCCCAAAAGAGAAGAAGCGCTGGAACTGCTTACTACATACATCAAAAATCCAAGTTTAATTATTCATGCCAAAGCCGTTGAAGCCTGCATGCGATACTACGCACGCAAACATGGCGAGGACGAAGAAAAATGGGGAATTATTGGTCTGGTTCACGATATGGATTGGGAACTGTTTCCTGAGGAGCACACCCAAAAGACCCGTGAGATACTGGAGGCAGCCAATTGGCCCGAGGAATACATTCGTGCGGTGGAAGCTCATGCCTACCTCACCTGTACCGAGGTTGTTCCTGAAAGCCTAATGGAGAAAACCATTTATGCCGTTGATGAATTAACAGGACTGATTCGTACCACAGCTTTAATTCGCCCATCGAAATCGGTATTGGATGTGAAGGTAAAATCGGTAAAGCGCAACTGGAAGAACAAACGATTTGCAGCCGGAGTAGACCGCACGGTGATTGAACGTGGCGCCGAAATGCTGGGCATGGAAATTCCTGATTTGATTCACGATTGCATAGAGGCCATGAAAGAGGTAGCTGAAGAATTGGAGCTGAAGGGGAACTTATAAAAGTCTAACCACAAAGTACACGAAGGTTTTTCACAAAGGACACAAAGTTAGAAACCACAAGTTGATCCCTTCAGAATGATTGATTTTTGACGCAGAAAGGTATGATTCTATATAATTTACCTGGAATAAATCGACTTCCAATCGCAGTACCCAGTCGAGATAATTCACAAATTATCTCGACACAGGATTTATCCCTCCTGCTGACTGTCTTCGCGAGGATGAAGAATGAGGACTTGGCGATCTGTTAAAATACGCAGGTAGTAATTTTGAACAGATTCCTTCGTTGTACCTCCTCGGAATGACAGCTTTGTTTGCATTAGGGATAGAAACGGTTACCCCACAGCGAGGTACGAGCGAGGAGTATAAGTGAATAGCCCGACCCGCAGGGGAATGCCCAAGTAGAGAAAATCGAATTAAGAAGCCATAGGTTATACAGATATATTTCAATTAAATGAAAACACCTAGAATCATATTAATTCTTACCCTTATACTTTGGATACTTTCCACAGGAATTATCATTCTGGATAAAACCACCCCATTGGTAATTACCAGTATCAAAATCTATTATTCTCTCTTGATTACTTCCTTTGCCTTATTGGCAATCATCATCCTAAGATTCTGGCTAAAAATAAAAGGGGAAACATTGGTCATGTCATTCTCAATGAGTGTAGCATTACTTTTTGCCATTGCATATGTGTTTACCTGGCGATTAGAATGGAAAACTGAAACAATCCTCTACAAAAATCTTCATCTTCGAAACCGAACCATTGAATTTCAAAAAATGGACTTGGGCGCTTTTGGTACTAAATCAAGAACAATCGACCGAACGAAAATTTTTCCCTACTTTGAATGGAACAAAGAAATAAGAGTAAATGAAATTGACCCTTTAACATGGAAAAAGGCAGATATAGATCAAACTTAACGATCTTAACCTATCAAATCAATCAGCACCTTCTTTTTCCCACCTCAAACCTTCAATTTACAGCCTCCTGACAGTACAAACATAAACGACCAATACAGTTTATCAATATTTTTTGACTTTTGTCAACAATTTGATGAGAAATACTACTATTTTTACACTGATTTTGACATTAAAAATCAAACAATTCTCAAATACAAATGAAACATATGAAACAAGCATGATTCTTTTAAGATTTCAGTTTCCATATGACAAATAGAAAGAAATTAAACCGATGAAAAGATTTGCACTTATTTTTGTAAGCATTGCTGCAACCGTACTATCCATGACTTCATGTTCGAGTGATGACGATGATTTTAATCCAAATTTTGATGAAAGCTTAATTATCGGAAAGTGGAAAAGTGGTACCATATATGAAAGATACGACCTTGATTATTCAGGAGCCACCTGGGATACCGCCGATGATGTAACAGAGGAAGAAGCACAGAATTTTACCTGGACAATTACCAAAGATCAGTTGGAACAAATTCATATCATCGAAAATGGTGGAAAAGTTCCTAAAGTATACACCATTACCAATCTAACAGCAACTACTTTAGAGTACGAAGATGCTTACGGAAAATCTAAATCATTCAGCAAAATATAATACAATGCGAATATTGAAAAAAGTTGGGCTGGCTTTTCTGGTATTGGTTGTTGTATTGACAATAGCTGCGGCTATATCGCTGTGGTATCTTTTTACACCGGAAAAAATAACTCCATTAGCCAATAAGCAGGCAAAAAATTATTTGACGTGTACTACTACTATCGAAAAAGTTGAGCCAACTTTTTTTAGTACCTATCCGTTTTTTGGACTAGAGCTTACAAATCTTTGTTTGAGTGAGAGTCCTAAGGATACCATCTTGTACTCTGGCAAATGCTTTACCTCGGTAGATGTAATGTCCTACCTTTTCGACGACAAAATCATTCTTAGTCCCTTTCTTGTGGATGGAGGTAATGTGAATGTGAAAATAGACGCTCAGGGGCGGATGAATCTGGATGTTTACAAAGGCAGCTCCGATTCAGAAGAAACGGATTCTGAACCTATGTCTCTTGGCGATATGGATATCAGCAATGTGGAACTGAAGAATTTCAATGCGACATTTACCGATGATTCTGCAAAGAGAAAAGCTAAAGTTCAGAACCTGAATGCCAAACTGGCATTGATATACACCGGAAAGAAACAGTTGGTCGATTTGGACATGCATGCAAACAGCCTGCTTTTTGAAACTGCCAACTCCATGGCTCTTCATGTGGATGCTCAAGGCTGCGATCTAAAAATTAAATCCGATGGTAAAGACAAAAACCTGTACCATTCCGATATCGTGCTTGCGTGCAAGGAAATTTCTCTTGCTATGGCCGGTGATGAACTTTTATCGCAGATGAAAATCGACAGTCACTTGCCATTTGACTTGAATATCTCGAAAAATTCTTGCGATTTACAGAAGGCAAAACTCACAATTAAGGATAATCAGGAAATCACTTGCAATGGTACTGTCAGCATCCTGAAGGATGAATCCCTGGCAACAGATCTGCAGTATGCTACCAATGAATTGGATGTTGAAAAGATTCTGGCCCTTGTTCCCAAAACATATGCAGAACCGCTAGAAGATATCAAGGCAAAAGGGCTTGCTAAAATATCAGGATCGGTAAAAGGTCAGCTATCCGATACCAGTATGCCACTGGTAAAAGCCAAGCTAGACTACTCCAGGGGAGAGGTGAAATACACAGGTTATCCTAGAGTGAAAGATCTTCAATGCTCATTGGTCACCAATGTGGATTTGAATGGAAAACAGCCTTCTGTTATCAGTATCAGCAACAGCTATGCTCGTATTGCGAACAGCTCGGTTTCTGTGAAAGGAAACATTTCGAATATACTCGAAAGCCCGGTGTATGATTTGTATACCAAAGGCAATTTTACTCTGGCAGATTTGAAACCCTTCATTCCAAAAGATCAGAATGTAGTTCTAAAGGGATCGCTGCAGGGAAATGCACATGCGCAATTTTCTCAGGGCGATGTGCTCAAAGAGAAGTATCATCGCATTAAATTAAGTGGGGATTTTAAGGCTCAGGATTTTCATACCATCTATAATGACAGCATAAACCTGAATCTGGACACAGCTAATATTAAGCTGAAATTGCCGGGACACAACAAGGTCGACAAGGATCTTTTGTTTGCAAATATTGAACTTGATGCGGCAAATATGGATGTGGAGTTGTCACCCGATATGAATGCGGCAACTGAAAACTTACAGCTTTCTGTGAAGCTTAACAATCTTGCAAAAGGCTTATCTGCTCCAATCAGCTCATGTGCCTTTGCATTTGCCAGCCTGCGTGCTAAAAGCGATACCTTATCGGTTTATGCCGGCAATGGGAATGGAGAACTTGCCTACATTCCAACTCTGACAGGAAAACAGGAGATTGCCCTTATCAATTCAACAATTAATAGCGAAAAGCTAGCTGTTTCGGGCAAGGATACTGTTCTTTTCGATACCAAAGGGCTATATGCCAAAACCAATCTGAAGTACGACGAATCGCAAAAAAATGTGATGCTAAAATGGCAGCCCGAAGTGGACATTCGTTTCTCTCAGGCAATGTTTAATTTGAATGAAAAGCTGAAGGGACAAATTCCTAATATTTCATTTGCCCTTAACAGGGATAACATGAAAATTGAGAAGGCAAGTTTAATTTTGGGAGATTCCGACTTTAGCCTTGATGGTGAACTTACCGATATCAGCAAGTACCTGAAGAAGGAAGCATTGCTGAAAGGGAAATTTAACCTGGCTTCAAAAAATACCGATGTTTACCAACTGATGGATATTTTTAATGGCATGGGAAGCGAAGAAACTGCCTCTGATAATAAAGAAGCAGAAAACGATCCTTTTATGGTACCCAAAGGTGTAGAAATTTGTTTGAATACAAATATTGACAAGACCATTGTAAGCAACAATGTGATTGAAAATATCAAAGGAGGATTAACCGTAAAGGATGGTACCTTGATTCTGGATCAGATGGGTTTTACAAGCAAGGCAGCCAATATGCAGCTAACGGCAATTTACCGATCGGATAGAAAAAATCACCTCTTTACCGGTATCGATTTTCACCTTTTAGATATTGATATCGCCGAATTGATTGATTTGATTCCTACAGTTGATACCATGATTCCGATGCTTAAATCCTTTAAGGGAAAAGGCGAATTTCACCTGGCGGGAGAAACCTACCTAAAAAGCGATTACTCTCTTAAAAATTCAACCATTAGAGGTGCAGCAGCATTTCAGGGTGAGGAGCTAACACTAATGGATAGCGAAACCTTCGACATGATTGCCAGCAAACTAATGTTTAAGAAAAAAACAGAGAACGTGATCGATCGATTAAGTGTTGAAATGACGCTTTACAAGGATGAAATAGACCTCTACCCTTTCTTGATTGAAATGGACAATTACAAGGCTGTGCTTTCAGGACGTCATAACCTGGATAATCATTTTAACTATCACATTTCGGTAACCGATACGCCTCTGCCAGTTCGACTGGGATTGAATGTAAGCGGTACCCTGGAAGATTTGGATTACAAGCTGGTACCATGTAAGTACAAACACCTTTACAATCCTGAAAAGCAAGGAAAATTAGAGCAACAAACCTTACGTTTGAAAAATCTGATTTCTACCTCGCTTAAAGAAAATGTGAAGGATTACAAATAGAAGGTGAAGCTTATACAACGAAATAAAAGATCCTGGTAAGTCTGTTGCCGGGATTTTTTATATCCATAAATTACCCAAGTCAATACAAATAAATTAACCAATAAGGACACGAAGGGGATTCACAAAATCCACAAAGGTTTTGATAGCATTGATACTCTCGCTTGGAATGAGAGCATCAATGTAAAAATGGTTTAATTATTAGTCTGCTTTTTTAAACTGCAAGAGTACATTGCCTGTTTCATCTAAAAGAAATAATTTCAATTCATCAAGCTTGTATTTCCTTGTATTTACAATAGCAAGGTCAAACTTATCCGGCACATCCATATCCTGACACATCCTTCTCGTACTGGCAATAGGACCAAATTCAAGCCTATCATTGTCAACATGTATAATTTTTCCACCATAGCTATTACAAGCATTATTGCCTCCTACCATCATTGTTGAAAGATTAATTTCCAGGCTTGGTCTCTTTCCTTTTATATTGATCGACTCCCCATTAATGGATTCCAACACCCATATATCATGTAACCTGAAAATTGGATCGGCCTTTTTCTCCAATATTTTCACAAGTGTATATTTTATTGAAGAAGCATCGGCAGGTACTTGATCGGAACTTAATTTTTCTTCTTTTACCGATAATTTGTAAAAGTAACCGTGCTCAAAATTAAAGCCTTCAATTTCCGAATAGAAGTTCTCCCATTTTGCATCATCAGGACTTTCTCCTTTTTGCACCAGCAAACATTTCGTTGGAGCTACACCTTCGCAGTTAACTTTTCTACTATTTACCCAATACGTATATTCACTACTTGCTTTTTGTATATTGCACGATGACAAAAAAAATACGATTCCAATTAGACTTAAAACACTTTTCATACGATTTCGTTTATTTATTTACTTGTTAATTGATTTCTCTACCATAGTACACATGACTGCACCACTCTCCATCAATATTGGCAATATTGGGCAGGCATGCCCAGCGTTCGAATCCGAATTTTTCCAGTAGTTTAATGCTTGCCGTATTGGGTTCCAGCAGAATGGCAAAAAGGTGTTTGATATGGTATTGAGGTGCTTGTCTGATGGCGAAATCCATTAACTGGCTGCCAATGCCTTTGCCCTGGTGATCATCATGCAGGTAGTAGCTTACCTCAACTGCGGTTTGCAGGGCTCTTCTTCCTTGTCGGTAGGGTGAGTAACACATCCAGCCAATAATTTCATTATTCTCCTCAGCCACAAAAACGGGATGAGTATCGGGATTGTGAGAGGTAAACCATTTTTTACGTTCCTGCATGGAGATTTCTTCCAAATCGGCAGTGCAGAATCGATTGCGTACGGCTTGGTTGTAAATCTCGTTTATGGCTTTTAAGTCTGTATGGGTAGCAAGTCGGATTTGCATATTGTAAAGGGCTTAACCACAAAGATAAACGAAGGGAGTCACTAAGTAAACACAAAAGAAATTATCAGAAAACACTCCCCTTAACCCCCTCTCAAGAGGGGGATGTTGATATTGATACCCTCACTTAAAGTGAGAGCATCAATTTATAATTTATCATTTATAATTTATCATTAATAATTCATCATTGAATCACTATCCTGGGAATTTCGGGAACTTCTGGAATTCAGGATCACGCTTTTCAAGGAATGCATTCTTACCTTCCTGCGCTTCTTCCATTAGGTAATACATCATGGTTGCATCACCGGCAAATTCCATTAATCCGCGCTGTCCGTCTAATTCAGCGTTCAAACCACGCTTGATCATACGAATTGCCATTGGGCTACGCATCATGATTGTCTTACACCACTCAACAGTTTCGTCTTCCAATCTTTCCAAAGGTACCACAGTGTTTACCATACCCATGTCCTCAGCTTCTTTGGCAGTGTACTGCTTACAAAGGAACCAGATCTCACGAGCTTTCTTCTGGCCTACGTGGCGAGCCAAATAGTTCGAACCAAAACCAGCATCGAAACTACCCACTTTAGGACCAGTCTGTCCAAATTTTGCATTTTCAGAAGCAATGGTCAAGTCACAAACCACGTGAAGTACGTGCCCACCACCAATTGCATATCCGTTAACCATAGCAATTACAGGCTTAGGCATAGAACGGATAGCCTTGTGCAGATCCAATACATTCAAACGAGGCACACCGTGCTCATCGATGTATCCACCAACACCTTTTACATTCTGATCACCACCTGAACAGAAAGCCTTATCGCCAGTTCCGGTCAACACAATTACACCAATATCACTTCGCTCGCGGCAGATATCCATAGCATCCAACATATCGAAGTTGGTTTGCGGACGAAATGCATTGTACACCTCAGGACGATTGATGGTGATTTTTGCGATTCCTTCGAAAAATTCGAATTTAATATCTTCGTATTCCTTAATGGTAGTCCAGTTTCTAGTTGTCATACCTTCTCTTTTATAGTTTTAAAATAATTTATTAGCACTTGATCGTTTATCGTTCTTGGCGTTTTAATCTCCAGAACGGCAGCTCTTTCGTTTGCTGCATAGAATTCAGGCAGAACGTTTTCTACCTCTGTTTCATTTTCGGCGTAAAAGTAATCCAATCCGTAGGTTTCTGCCAGCTTATCGGCACGGTATTCCTGTACCGTCTCAAAATATTCTTCCAACTCATCCACACCCGATGGTCCAGATATGAATCGGAAAATTCCTCCTCCTCCATTGTTGATGAGAATAATTTTCAGATTTGGCTGCAGGTATTTGTTCCACAATCCATTCGAATCATAGAAAAAGCTGATATCTCCTGTAATCAGCGTAGTAGTTCTGCCATTCACCAAGGAAGCACCTGCCGCTGTTGATGTGCAGCCATCTATTCCACTGGTTCCTCGGTTCGAGTTATATGTAATTTGATCGGATGTCTTGAACAATTGCGCATATCGAACTACCGAGCTGTTCGCCAACTGTAGATTTCCCCCCTCAGGAATAGCATCTAAAATCTTCTCGAAAGCTTTCATATCACTCCATTGTAAATTATCCAGATAAGTATCATGAATTTCGCCTACTACTGAATCTTTCTCTCTCCAGAGATTTGCATATCCACTTTGCGTATGATTCAATGCTGGCAACAACTGACGGAAAAAGGCAAGTGGAGACACATCAATTTGAGAAGTCAGGTTCTTAAAAGTATCAATAAAATGATCCTCTTGCCCTACAAACCAATGTTCCTTTGGACGATAATCACGTAAGAAAGATTTGATCATTTTTGACACCAAAGGTCCACCAAAATTAATCAGCAAATCAGGCTGAAAATTCTTTTTCTCTTCCTCCTTCACCGAACAGATTACCCTGTCAATGCAGGGCAAGAATTTTTCTCCATGCAAATTGGCAACCGATTCGGTCATTACCGCCACATTTGGTTTTTGAGCCAATTGTCTCAGCAATTCATTCAGTTCTGGCTGCTGATGAAGCAAACCTGCCAATATCAAAATCTTTTTATTCGAATTGAAAGCTGTAGCCAAATCTTCCACACTTTCCTTGCTCAATTCATCTACCGAACTCACTTTACGGATTACCCTTTCATCCGTATCAGGATATTGTTTTACACCATACAAAGGCTCTCGCAAAGGAAAATTGATATGAACCGGTCCCATTCTACCCGATTGCGCCTTTGTTAAGGCCTCGTTAGCCATGCGATTCAAATACCAGCAATCATCAGGATTATTGGCATCCAAAGGCAATTGGTAACTGTCTTTCACAAAACCTTTGAAAACATCAGGCTGTGGAATGGCCTGGCTATCATCCTGACCGATCCATTCCGTTGGGCGATCGGCCGAGATTACCACCAAAGGCAATCGTTGATAGAAAGCCTCGGCAACAGCAGGTCCGTAATTCAACAGCGCCGTTCCCGATGTACAAACCAAACCCACGGGTTTTCTGGTTTGTTGTGCAATCCCCAAAGCAAAATAAGCAGCACTGCGCTCATCCACAATCACCAAACTTTTAATTCGCTGATCTTTTGCAAAAGAGATGCTTAGCGGAGCATTTCTGGAACCTGGCGATACGATAACATACTCCATTCCTTTGGCCCAGCAGATATCAATCAGTTCTTTCACACCTTTGATATCTGAATAATTGCGCTCCATGTATTTTGTATTTTCTTTTATTATTGTGGTACTTTCTGAATTCATTCGCTTTCTATTGACCTTATTGGTAGAATACTTTAATACTTCTACCTTTCGCAATCCAAATTTAAAACAAATTCGCTTATTTAATCACTTTAAGCAAAGTTTGCGCTTTAAAACAGGTTTCCATCCATTCTTTTTCAGGATCAGAATCAGCAGTGATTCCTCCACCTACAAATAGTGCCATACTTTCCTGAAGCACCTTCATACTTCTCAAATTCACAAACAAAGCCAAACCGCCATCAGCATGAATAGGGCCTAAAAATCCAGCATAATATTCTCTCTTATGTTTCTCCACTTTTCGGATTAAATCCATTGCCTTATTTTTTGGCAAGCCACAAACCGCTGGTGTTGGATGCAAGGCTTGAGCAAAACTGGAGATCTGATCGAAACTTAATGCTGTGTTTGCTTTATAGGTAGTTTTTAGATGAACAACATTACCCGCTTGCACTGTAAAAGGACCTTGCTTCTGATAATCATCAATCTGATAATTGGAAAGAAGCTCTTCGATATATTTACTCACGTATGCTTGCTCTTCTATCTCTTTTTTCTCCCATTCAACAGATTGAACTGCACTATCACCTAACTTCTGTGTTCCTGCTAAAGCTACTGTTTCTATGGTTTTTCCATCCGAATTTAAAAACCTCTCCGGACTAGCACCTATCCACAATCCTTCACTTGGTATATCTATCATGGAAACAAAAGCATTGGGATAAGTTTTATTCAACCGAAGAAAAATTGATGCTGCATCTTTACGTCCTTTGCCATTCAACACATGTACTCTGGAAAGAATCACTTTATCAAGCTTTTTACTCTTTAAATCGGCAAGCATTTCCTTGATTTGCTCCAGGTAATCCTCCTTCGAACTTTCGTAAACTTCCGAATCCTCATCCTTTTGATCAGGTAAGTCTGAAAAATCTACAAACTGTGTTGATTTTGAACTAAACTCGAATTCTGGATCTATGAAATAAGCAGACTGTTCTTCATCCAAATCGAAAGGCGCAAATAAAAAACCTTCCTTCCCTTTCAAATCCAATAAATTAATAACCCTAGATGGACTTGTTTGAATTCCGATTTTAATTTCGTGATCTCCCGGCAAGGAATAAGCATAAAACGAAAGCCTTTTTTGTAAGCACTGCTCTAAAAAATATTGTATTGATTTTTCTCTGTCCTCCAATTGGCTCATTCTCTATTTTTTAATGATCACATTGGTAATTCTGCAAATCGATACAAGTTTCTCCTGTTCATTTAGCACATTCACTTCAACAATATGAGTCATTTTGCCTTTATGAACAAACTTAGCCTTGGCGATAACCTTTCCTTTTCGCAGGCTTCTGATATGATTGGCATTAATCTCCATACCTTTCACATCGTAGTTCTTTAAATCGGTATGAATTACAGAAAGTGCACTTCCTACTGACTCCGCCAATGCCAAAGTAGCTCCTCCATGCAATATCTTCATGGGTTGCCAATGGTTTGAAGTCACCTCCATTTCTGCTACCAAATAATCTTCACCTACTTCTGTATATATAATGCCCAAATGCTCCATTAAAGTTTCGGAGCACATCTTATTTAAAGATTCTAATGCCTCAGTATTTTTAATCATTCTACAAAAATAATGTTTTCGTTAAGACTACATTCATTACTTGCTTATAGAGCCAAAAAAAGCTCAATTAAATTGAGCTTTACCTTTAGGAAAAATATTTTAATAAAAATTAGTCAATTTTTACATTAACTGCATTTAATCCTTTTTTTCCTTCTACAACATCGTAAGTTACGTTATCACCTTGATCAACTTTATCAATCAAACCTGTAACATGAACAAAAATGTCTTCTTGTGTTTCATTGTTTTTAATAAAACCAAAACCTTTGGTTTCATTAAAGAATTTTACTGTACCTGTAGGCATTATTTAAAAATTTTAAAATTATTACGTAGTAAATGTACGTAAATTGATTTAATAACTAAACAATTATCTGATTATTTTCAATTTTCTTAACAAAGAATTACCATTAAGCATACAACACCTGATTTTCAATATGATATTAAGAAAAGCCAGGGAATTAAACATACCAAAATGATGAACAGAAAATAAAAATCTGTAAAAATGACTTTTGGTAGTTTAAATTTTAATCCTACATTTGTAAGCAAGAAAGACAAGGAAATGAGACAATTCAACAACAATAATAATCTTTTCAATAATTTGATGAATAATTCATCAGAAGTGGGAAGGCTATAGTTGTTATCGAAAAAATATTTTACACGAGCCTTCCCAAATTGGGAAGGCTTTTTTATTTATATCAAATGGTACAATTTTTCAACAACAATAATAATAACACTAATAATTCTCCCCCAAGGTGAGGAAGTAGCATTGTTATACCATATTACAAGCCTTTCTCACCACAGAGAAAGGCTTTTTTATTATCAACTTATTTCTATTAATTAAAATTTTAAAAATCATGAAAAACTTAATTATTCCTAAGGCTTACAAAAGCATCTTATGTCCTGATGCAACTGAAAAAGCAATTAAATTTATTAAAGATCAGTTTCAACTACAGCTCTCTTCGGAACTGAAACTACGTAGAGTAACTGCACCTATGATTGTTCTAAAAGGTACTGGTTTAAACGATGATTTGAACGGAATTGAACGCCCTGTAGCATTTCCAATTAAAGGACTGGGAGAACAAACTGCAGAAGTTGTACATTCTTTGGCAAAATGGAAAAGATACATGCTTGGCGAACTTCAAATCCCTGAAGGTAAAGGACTTTATACCGACATGAACGCCCTTCGCCCTGACGAAGATTTTACCAACCTTCACTCCATTTATGTGGATCAATGGGATTGGGAAAAATCAATCAGTAAAGAAGAACGAAGCATTGATTTTCTAGTGAAAACTGTAAAGCAGGTTTATGCATCAATTAAAAGAACAGAATACATTTTAAGTGAATATTACCCGGCATTAAGCCCTCAATTGCCGGAAAAAATTACTTTTATTCACTCTGAAGAATTATTGGAAAAGTATCCTGATTTAAGTCCAAAAGAAAGAGAAACTGAAGCTGTAAAAGAGTTTGGCGCAATCTTTATCATTGGTATTGGAGGTGAATTGAAAAACGGTGAACCACATGATGGTCGCGCCCCTGACTATGACGATTGGACTACTCCATCGGTTAACGGATACAAAGGCTTAAACGGAGATATTATTCTTTGGAACCCTGTTCTTGAACAAGCTTTCGAGATATCATCAATGGGAATTCGTGTAGACGAAAAAGCATTGTTGGAGCAACTTGAGATTAAGGGAGAAGAAAAGCGAAAAGAACTAATGTTCCACAAAAAATTATTGTCTGGAGAATTACCTTACTCTGTTGGTGGAGGAATTGGTCAATCGAGATTGTGCATGTTCTTATTGCGCAAAGCACACATTGGAGAAGTCCAATCGAGTATCTGGCCAGATGAACTGAGAGACACTTGTAAAAAAGCAGGAATTATTTTCTTGTAATGATTGTAGTCCCCCTACAAAAAAGAGGCTGTCAACCGACAGCCTCTTAAAATTTATAAAAAAAATCTATCTGTGTGCGATAGGATCTGCATTTCCATCAGGATCATTATTCACATATCCATCGGTATGGATAGGACCTAATAACAATAAACCACAAACGTGAGGTGCAGCCATTGAAGTTCCACTCATAGTACCATACCCTCCATTCAAATAGCATGACTTAATATCTACACCAGGAGCACAAACATCAACAGGTGTTCCATAATTTGAGAATGAAGCAAAATTGTCATTGATATCAGAAGCTGATACAGTATAAACATTTGGATGGTTAGCTCTAGCTGGAGAATAATATAAAGCATCATCAGATGAGTTACCTGCAGCAATTGAAATCAAAATTCCCAAATCAGCAACAGACTTTACAGTCTCATCGTAAGCATCGTAAGTATAACGAGATTTTGGTCCTAAACTCATATTAACAGCATCGCCAGGCTGACCTTCAGCAGCAATATAATCCAATGCAGCCATCGACCAAGACATATTACCATTACCTCTTCTGTCAAGAACACGGCAAGAAACAACTTTTGCATTTGGAGCTACACCAATAACACCAATAGAGTTGTTTAAAGCTGCAACAGTACCAGCAACGTGAGTACCATGTCCATGCTGATCATCTGGAGTAGTTTTACCTTGAGTAATGAAAGTTTTACTTCTTGCAACATCAACGTTCAAGTCTGGGTGATCCATATCAATACCAGAATCAATAATCCAGGCTGTTTTTCCAGTACCATCACCAGCACCACCTACGCGTGTAATTCCCCATGGAGTTTCTTGTGCAGGTTGAGTACTTCCACCTCCTGGTTTTCCCAATGAGATTTGAATATCCTTCTCAACACGCTTTACTCTTGGATCAAGTAACAATTTTGCTACCTGATTTTCATTTAGTTTTACAGAGAAACCTTGAATTGCAGTACTGTAAGTATGCTCAACATTTTCTTCTGAGATTCCATTGCCTTTTAGGAACTTAACTACGTGCGACTTCATGCGAACTGCTTTCTTTTCGTAGCCTTTTAATCCTTTTAATTCACTCTTTAAAACAACATCATCATTAAATTGAACAACATAGGTACTCTTACCGCCTTTATTATCAGCAAATCCCGATTTCACATTTAAGGTAGCTTCTGAGCTTTCATTCAACATTTCATCCTCAATAGAATTATCACAGGATGTTACTAAAGAACCAATTAGCGCTAATAATAGCATGGCTTTCATAGAATTTAAAAAATTCTTCATAAAAATTAAATTTTTATTAGTTAGTGATTAAGTGGTTAATTACAATACCCTTACACAAAATGCTTGTTTTACATTGTCAAGTGCATTGTAAATTTGATATACACCTATATATTCTCCTTTTTCCAAAAAGGTAACCCAAAAAATGAAGTTTTTTTTCAAAAAAATTACCACACAAAACACAACAGATTGATATTTCGCGCTTTAGTCTTATTAATTATTTTTCTTATTATTTCTTTCTGCTTATATTTAGACTTAACCATCAAAATACTCCCTATGAAAATTTTACTATACATTGTTGGAGCTTTTGCTCTTATTGTAGGAATACTCCATTTTATGGCTCCAAAAACTTATCAGGTAGAAAGAAAAATTGTTGTATCAGAAGATATTGACACAGTTTTCAAAAGCCTATGTTCGTTAAAAGAGCAACAAATTTGGTCTCCCTGGGCCGAAAAAGATCCAGATATGAAAATAACTTATAGTGGTACTGATGGCACCATTGGTTCATTTACACATTGGACGGGAAATAAAGATGTAGGTGAAGGACAGCAAGAAATTAAAAAAATGGAACCAAATTCTTACATCGAAACTGAACTGCGATTTTTGAAACCATGGGAATCTACTAGTACTGGATTTTTTGAAATTAAACCTGTTACCGAAGGAACTGAAATAACCTGGGGCTTTAAGGGTAAAAACACTTTCCCCAGTACAATTCTGATGGTTTTTATGGATATGGATAAAGCCATTGGTCCTGATTTTGAAAAAGGACTGGCAAAATTTAAAACTTATATCGAAAAATAAACAGCTATGAAGAAAAATATGGGAACTTTAGATCGCATCTTAAGAGTAATTGTATCAATAACTCTTGCGATTCTTTATTTTACAAATATCCTAACTGGAACCTTTGGTTTAATTGTATTCATTTTTGCCTGTGTAATGTTTCTTACAAGTGTAATTGGCAATTGTCCACCCTATACATTAATGGGAATTAACACATGCAAGCTTAAACCAGAAAAAGAATAAAAAAATTCGTGCCAAAAATGAACCTCGAAGAGTTTTTCTTCGAGGTTTTTTTGTATTATAAAACATCTTGAAAACTCTGATTTTCTTAGCTATATTTAAACAATTCATGATGCATTTTGCAAAAGAATACGGCATGCTTAAGTATCATAAAAAACCAGCGACCTATGAACAGAATTCAAGACAAAGATCGGATTGCCTATTGTGGAGTTAACTGCTCAACATGTCCGGCATATGTTGCTACCCAAAGGCAACAGGAGAAGGTAAAGGTTAGAATTGCCAAACTGTGGTCTGATGAAGATTACAAATACGAAGCCTGCGAAATTACTTGTAAAGGATGTCATGAACCTTGGGGTAAAAAATTTCGCCATTGCACCGAGTGTGCCGTAAGAGAATGTGCAAGACAAAAACTATGCAACACTTGTGCTGAATGTGACGAGTATCCATGTAACAAGTTAGTAGAGCTGCATAATACTCTGGATAAGAAAATTGCCAGAATTAATTTAGATGACTTAAGACAAAACAATAAAGCTGGTTAATTCCAGCTTTTTTTTAGAATATTGGCAGATTAATGGCCAATCTCCGAATTTGAAAAGCAAGAGTAAGACACTTCTCAACAGATCGATAATTTTCTATTGGTTGTAGTATTACTGCTTCTACATTCTGATTTTTATTATTAAAATACCAGGATCGATGATGCCCGTCGTGAACGATATAACGGATTCTCTTTTCCTGATACAAATCCCAAACGATAATAGGAGGAAACTCCTCTCCCTTTTCTGCAATATAATCATGAGCTGCATCAACCATATGCAATTTTTCTTGCTCTAAACGAACCTGACTGGCCCACAACACTTTTGGATTCATAATTTTAGGTGGTAAAATTTTAATATGCTCAGGTTTCAATTGAAACTGCACACTTGCCAACTTGCACAAGTTTGCCGTGGTATTTCCTTTTACCCAATGCGTTCTCCCCAGAAAGGCATTGTAACCTCTCTCCCTTTCTGCCGGATTCGTAGAAAGTAATAATTTGGTTATCTCGAATGGGGATTTGATCTGCATCATATATCCTCAAGTTACAAATATCTGCAGACAATGAGATACTATAGTGCTGGGTATTTACAATACCTCACACTCCATTAGCCTAACTATGGATTGTACATTAGCATAAGGATAGATACTTTATTAGCTTAAGGATAGACACTGTATTAGCTTAAGGATGTAGAGTCTATTCATCTACCTACTTTCAGAACCAAAGTATCTGCAGCATATTCTCGAATTTCCAATATCTGCAAAAAAAACAATAATACAAGATATTACAAAAAGTCAGGGGGTGACTATTTACGTTTTGTAAGTTAGTCACCCCTTGACTGAATTCCATAAAGCAAGTCCAATCAAAACTGCAAGGTAAATTCAGTAAGGCAATTGGGCTTGGAACGAACGGCAATGGTACCACTATGCAATCTCATGATCTGTCTCGACAAGTTTAATCCAATGCCAGAACCTTTTTCTTTTGTAGTAAAAAAAGGTGTAAAAACATTGTCAATTACATCTTCCGGAATACCGATTCCATTATCTCGAATAATAATAAAATTAACTGGATTCGCTTCTCCCGTGGAAATGAACAAAGTTTTATTTTCAGTTTCTTTCAGTGCATCAATCGCGTTTCGAACCAAATTAATCAACACTTGAGTAATTAATTTCTCATCGGCAATTAATTCCTGATTCTTATCCTGAAGATGATATGTAAACTCTATTTGCTCAGCTTTGAATTCTTCTTTAAACAGCGTTTCAATTTGGAAGAAAAGTTTCTCCATCGGAACCAGTTTAAAATGCGGCTTAGGCAAATGGGTTAGATTTTTGTATTCATCAACAAAAGCTAAAAGTCCCTTACTTCGTTTTCGAATGGTAGTTAAGCCCATAATGGTATTGGAAATCGTTCCCTCATCAACAAATTTATCTTTTGATTTTTCCTTATCATTCTGATACAATTCAATCAAACTACCTGATAACATAGAAATTGGACTAACCGAATTGGTAATTTCATGTGCAAAAACACGAATCAACTTGTGCATGGCATCCATTTCTCCTTTGTCAACTGCATTTTTAATATCCTGGAAAGCAACCACTTTCAACTGTTCATCTTCCAGTCTAAAACTTGTGGCTTTAACTGCCAATTTTAAAATTCTGTTTTTAACCAAGTAATTCCGCAATTTTTGCTTGCCTGATTTTGTTCTTTCCAAAAAATCAGGAAACTCCTTATCGATACATTCCAATTCGGATATATTCAAAAAATCCTCCACCAAAAACAACTCTTTAAAAGCAGGATTGCACAATTTCACATTTCCTTCTTTATCAAAGGCCAGAAGTCCGATCCCAACCAATTCCAAAGTATGCTGAAAAAAAATAAAATCCTTTTCCTTCTCTATTTTAACCTTTCCAAATGCATTGATAATATGGTTAAAACTTTGGTGTAGATTTTTAAAGGCCTTGTCCTTTTTTTGCTCATTAAAAACCAGTGTTGCATCCTGATATTGAAAGGCATCAAAAAAGCGAGACAAATCTCTATTGGTTTTATTCACATAGTGCAATAAATAAACAATTTGTAACACCCATAATACAACCAAACTATAGGTTGTAACCACCATATATTCTTTCGAATGAACATATAAAAACAACACCGGGGTAAGCGATATTAAAATCACCTGTATTATTATTCCAATATAGAATCGCCTATAAATCATACTTTTTGATTTTGTCGTACAAGGTTGAACGATTAATTCCTAACTCTTTTGCTGCCATACTCATATTTCCTCCCGTAAACTGAATGGCTTTTTTTATCAACACCCGTTCATTTTCTATTAGGTTAAAACTATCAGGCATTACATCAGTTTTTTTAAGCGCTTCCACAATCATTATATCCTCAGCATTCAGTTTAGCCGAATCATTTAAGATTACAGTTTTCTCGATGATATGTTGCAACTCTCTAATATTTCCTGGCCATGCATGTTTCTCCAGCTTTACTATGGCTGATTTATTCATCTGCATGCTTTCCTTAGCATATTGTTTTGTAAATTTTTCCAGATAAAATTGCGATAGTTCTGCAATATCTTCCGATCGTTCTCTTAAAGATGGTAATTCCAATGATATGGTATTTATGCGATACAACAAATCCTCTCGAAATAATCCATCAGCAACCATTTTATGCAAGTTGCAATTGGTTGCTGCAACTATTCTAACATCAATTTGTACAGGAGTACTACCGCCTACAGGAATTACTTCCTTTCGTTGAATCACAGTCAACAACTTCGTCTGTAAATGCAAAGGAACATTTCCAATTTCATCTAAAAACAAGGTTCCTCCTGATGCCAGCTCAAATCTTCCCATTCGGTCTTCTTTAGCATCTGTAAAAGCTCCTTTCTTGTGTCCAAACAATTCACTTTCGAACAATGATTCCGTAATTGCACCCAAATCAACATGAACAAAAATTTGATCACTCCTGCTCGAACGCAAATGAACTTCACGTGCAACTACCTCCTTCCCTGTTCCATTCTCTCCTGTAATCAGAACATTGGCATCGGTAGCAGCAACTTTGTCCACTGTGTGAAAAACCTCCTTCATTCTGGCAGATTTTCCGATTACAAAACTTTTATTTTTGTTGATTTCCTGATTTAACCTCTTCTGCTTCGACTTCAAACTCTTTATTTCCATTTTAGAACAACGAAGTTGATAAGCAGCCAAAAGTGTTGATAGAATATGCTTCTCATCCCAGGACTTTTGCACAAAATCAACAGCACCCTCCTTCATAGCTCTTACTGCCAATTCGATATCTCCATATGCTGTAATAAATACTACACAGGCATTTTTATCAAAATCCAGGATTTGCTTTAACCAATAAAGTCCTTCGTTTCCGGAATTGATTCCTGCTTTAAAATTCATATCCAGCAGGATAACATCATATTCCTTCTCTCTTAGTTTTGATACAAGAACATTAGGATTCTTAATGGTATCAATCAATTCAAAGTGTGATTTTAAAAATAGTTGAAAAGCAAACAGCAACTCTTCATTATCATCTACAATTAGAAGTCGTCCTTTTTGTGGCATAAAAAAATGTATCGATTGGTTTTATTTTCAAAGTTAACAGATTGTTGTAATTCACAACATGAGGTGTTGGAAATTCCAACACAAAATATTTTACCAAAACACTAACTATTTGATTTTCTGATGCGATTTTATTTGGCACGCCAATTGGCATTACAAAAGCGAACCTTTAAATTGAAAATAATGATAATTACAAAAGACCTTTGCAAAGTTTTTAGAACTGAAGAAGTAGAAACCTCAGCATTACATGATGTTAACCTTCATATTGAGAGAGGAGAGTTTGCAGCCATTATGGGACCATCGGGATGTGGTAAATCAACCCTTTTAAATATTATCGGATTATTAGATAATCCCAGCAATGGAAACTACATTTTTAACAATACTGACGTTACTAAAAAATCAGAAAAGCAAAGAACCCATTTCAGAAAAGGCAATATTGGTTTTATTTTCCAGAGTTTCAACCTAATTGATGAATTAACCGTTTTTGAAAATGTTGAGCTTCCTCTGATCTATATGGGGTTGACAACATCAAAAAGAAAAGTCAAAGTGAACGAAGTTCTTGAGAGAATGAATATTTCACATAGAGCCAAACATTATCCCCAACAATTATCGGGCGGACAGCAGCAACGTGTTGCCATTGCAAGAGCTGTTGTTACCAGTCCAAAATTAATATTGGCAGATGAGCCTACTGGTAACCTTGATTCGAGCAATGGTACGGAAGTAATGGAATTGCTAAAGGAACTAAATCACTCAGGAACCACTGTTGTAATGGTAACTCACTCGGTAAGAGATTCTGAATATGCTGATAGAGTTATTCATTTGTTTGACGGGAAAGTGGTATCTGAAAACAAACACAGGCAGAATACGAAAGAACTTATCAAAGAAGAATTATAATTCTTACTTTTAATCCAAACAAACTTTACAATATGTTTTTCTACAAACTTAAACTTGCCATAAGAAGTCTTGCAAAAGGCAAGCTTAACTCTTTTATCAATATTTTCGGTCTTGCAGTTGGTATGGCTGCGGTCATACTAATTTCCATATTCATTCAATACGAGTTGAGCTACGATAAATTCAACTCCAAATATGATAGAATTCACCGTTTGATTTCTCAACTAGGGAAAGAAACAACAAATGATCATGCCATTTGTCGAAGAATAAACCACGAGGAATACAAGGAAAATATTCCAGGACTAGAAGAAATAACCCAATTGTACAGAGGGTGGGAATGTGAAATCCACCATAAAGATAAAAGATTCTTTGGGTTCAAGTTTCATTTTGTAGATGACAATTTCACCAAGATTTTTGATATTGATTTCCTGCATGGTAATCCTGAGACTGCATTGGAAGACTCTAAAAGTGTTGTTCTGTCAGAAAAAGCAGCTAAAACTATTTTTGGTAAAACTGATGTGCTTGGAACCTTAATCAATCTTAACGGAGTTGACTGCACCATTTCCGGAGTTACCAAAAACTTACCTAAAAACTCACACTATAATTTTGAAGTACTGGCTCCATTGGAATACATCTATCCTATCAATTCAAAATCGGGTCTAGAGTTTTTCACCTATGCATTGGTAAAAGAAGGTGCAGATCAGGAAACGTGTTTAAATAGTGTATTGAAGAAATACCGTAAGAGTATTGATGGATTTCAACAATATGGTTACAAAACAGGAGCCTACTTTCAAAAACTAAGTGACGTCCACCTGCATTCCGCACACTTACATAGCATTGGTCCCAAAGGGGATATCAATATCGTATTGACCTATATTTTTCTGGCTAATTTAATTCTTTCCATTGCCATTATAAACTTCATCAACATCATGACTGTACAGTATGAAGGCAAAATCAAGGAAATTGGCATGAGAAAAACCATAGGTGCAACCCGATGGCAATTAATCAAGTTATTCGTGGGAAAATCTATACTTCTTACCTTTATTGCTTTGGTTTTGGGTATAATTTTAGCAGAAATTTTCCTTCCACACTTTAAACAATTGGTGTACAGAGATCTTACACTTTCCTACTCTTCGAACTTACTTTTAAGCATTGGCTTACCGGCATTAGCATTGATAGTAGGTATTTTATCAGGTGTTTACCCGGCAATATTTATCTCACGCCCTTCTCCTTCTGTTGCATTACAAGGTGGTGGTTTAAAAATGAATGGCAAAAACATACTCACCAAAGTATTGGTCATCTTTCAGTTCACTGTTTCAATTACTTTAATTGCATCTCTATTTGTTCTGAACAAACAGATAAACTATTTGAAAAATGCAGATTTGGGTTTCAAACCTGAAAAAGTATTGGCCATTGAGAATATGAATGCAAAAATTAACCAGTCATACTTCTCTATAAAAGAAGAGTTATTGAAACTACCATTAATCAGGTTTGTATCTGCTTCAGATCATATTCCAGGTGGTGGAACCAGTGGACAAGGTTTTACTGTTATGGGTGAAGAACAAAACAAACAAAAGTCCTTCAATTCATACAGAATACAACCCGACTATTTCAAGACAGCTGGAATCGAACTTAGCCAGGGACGCACCTTTAAAGAGACAGGTAAAATGCATGAAAAAGGCATTATCATTAATGAAACAGGTGCAAAATTATTAAGTCAGAATGATGTAATAGGCTTAAATGTTGAATACCAAGGTCAAATTCAGGAAATCATAGGCGTGGTAAAAGATTTCCATTTCCAATCGCTGCGTACACAGGTAAAACCACTAATGTTTACCCACAACAGCTTCGAAATGATTAGTGATATTTTGATTCGTTACGAGGGTGATAATCTTCAACAAGTATTGGAAGAGGTGACCAATGTACTTCGCAAATTCGATCCGGGCTATGTTTTAGATTATATAATCATTGAGGAATTTAACAGGGATAAATATGGTGCTGAAGAAAGGTCAATGACGTTTATGAGTTATTCGTCCATCATATCATTGGTATTGGCACTGCTTGGACTTTACGCTCTATCCCTTTTCATGGTACAAAAACGCACCAAAGAAATTGGAATCAGAAAAGTGAATGGTGCTACCGAATGGCAAATCACTTCACTCTTATTTTCCACTTTCTCAAAATGGTTAGGCATTGCATTCCTTATTGCAGTACCAATATCATATTTCATTATGAAAATTTGGCTGGAACAATTTGCATATCGTATTGATATCGGAGTTCTTCCTTTTGTAATTGCCGGAGTTGTAACAGGTATTTTTGCCTTGCTAACTGTAGGAAGACAAACCTGGAAAGCAGCCAATCAAAATCCTGTTGAATCTTTACGCTACGAATAATATGAAAGATTACTTAGCATTTAAACTTAGATCCATAAGTAAAAAAATATTACAACTATGATCTGGAATAATATAAAAATCGCCTTTAGAAATCTTTGGAGAGATAAAACCTTTTCATTGATAAACATTAGTGGGTTGGCAATTGGTTTAGCCTGTTGTATCATTATATTTCTATTCGTTAGTAACGAATTAAGTTATGACAAATACCACAAAGATTATCAGCAAATATACCGCCTTGGCATAGAAGGAAAGTTAGGTGATATGGAAATGAAAGGACCTTTTACGTCTAACCCTATGGCTCCAGCTCTGCTTAGCGAATTCCCCGAAGTAGAGGAAGCTGTGAGAATAAACCGAAGTAGTTACATTATTCAAAATGAAGACAAAATATTCTCAGAAAACAGAATATTTTGGGTCGATTCTACTTTTTTCAAGCTATTCAGCGCTAACTTTATATCTGGTAATCCTACTAAAGCTATAAGTGAGTCAAGGCAAATGGTAATTACCAAAAGTATGGCTTTAAAATTTTTTGGAAATATTGATGTCATTGGAAAAAATTTGAAAGTAAATCAAAATCAAATCTATACTATTTCTGCAGTAATTGAGGATTGTCCATCCAACACGCATTTTCAGTTCGATTTTCTGATTCCCTATTTTGACTATTCACAATCCAGAGATAATTTTTGGTTAAACGATGGCAAGTACACCTATGTAAAACTTAAAAAGGGAACCAAACAAAGTGATTTTGATAAGAAATTAAATACACTCGTCACCAAGTATGTGGCTCCTGCATTGAAATCAGCTTTAAACATGAATTATGAAGACATGGTAAAAGCGGGGAATTACTATCGCTTTTATTCACGTCCTATGAGCGATATTCATCTTCACTCTCACTCTACCTTTGAACTAGGCAATAATGGAGACATTCTAAATGTTAGCTTGTTTACAATCATTGCCATTTTAATATTGGTAATTGCATGTATAAATTTCACAAATTTGAGTACTGCCAGATCAAGCAAAAGAGCTAAGGAAATTGGGGTAAGAAAATCCTTGGGTTCTTCAAAAACGAGGTTGATTTTTCAATTTTTATTCGAATCGGTACTGCTTAGTTTTATTGCTTTTACCATTGCAATGATTATTGTTGAATTCGTTCTTCCAATAACTTCAGTTTTAATCGGAAAAGAATTGTCCTCTAACTATATAAACAACCCACAATTGTTTTTTATTTTTCTTGGAATTTCAATTGCAACCGGATTATTATCGGGAACCTATGCAGCTTTTTTCCTTTCTTCTTTTAAACCAGCCAAAGTTCTAAAGGGAGAACTTTCGAAAGGAAAAAATAATTTATTGCTCAGAAAATCACTGGTCATTTTCCAATTCAGCATTTCCATATTTCTATTTATTGCCACTTTCACGGTTTACAAGCAAATGCAGTTTATACAAGACAAAAAGTTGGGATTCGAAAAGGAAAATGTGTTGATTCTGAAAAATGCAGACGAAATAAGTAATATCAAAAGCTTTAAAGAAAGGATTCAATCTCATCCAGGAATTATTAGTTCTACTTTTGCTTCCGCCATTCCGGGTGAATTCTTAAATGGTAATATCATTGGAAGAAAAGCAGATTTAGATCCAAACCAATACAGTTTCAGAAGAATTAGTGCTGATGAAGACTATCAAAAAACCCTACAATTAGAGTTAGTAGAAGGACGTTTTTTCAATGAAGAGATTGCATCCGATTCATCTAAAGTATTAATAAACGAAGCTGGGGTAAAAGAATTAGGCTTAACTAATCCTATTGGAGAAATAATTGCTCGCGGGGTAAGGCGTCCTTTAACAATTATTGGTGTGGTGAAGGATATTCATGGCGATACCTTTCGCAATAAAATTCTTCCTTTGATTATATTACCAAAAGATTCGGAATATCAAACACGTTTGGCCATTCGTTATCATGCAAGCAATAAAAATGCAATCCTTGGGATCATCGAAAAAGAATGGAACAACTACACAAACAACATTCCATTCGAATATTATCATTTGGATAATCTAATTTACGATTTGCACAAGAAAGAATATGCCACCATGCGAACATTTACAGCTTTTGCATGCTTGTCCATATTAATAGCTATTCTTGGCCTACTGGGATTAAGCTCCTACACTACAGAACAAAGGATAAAAGAAATTGGCATCAGAAAAACCTTAGGATCATCGGTTGGAGGAATCATTAAAATGATGAACAAAGACTTTTTACAATGGATTCTTATTTCAATTTTGATCACATCTCCACTGGCCTACTTCTTTATGTCGAAATGGCTCGAAAACTTTGCCTATCGTGCAAGTTTAGACATTTGGATATTTATTGCATCTGGCCTGTTATCGATATTAATAGCAATAACAACCATTTCCATTCAAACCTGGAAAGCAGCCAATCAAAATCCTGTTGAATCTTTACGATATGAATAGTTAATTCAAAATTAAAACTCCCAAGAATCATATTTCTTCGGGAGTTTTTATCCTACTACAAATCAGCGGCAACTTTATAAATGGCATTAATTCGATGTTCTTCTGCGGGTGAACTTCCTTTCACATAACCCAAATCACTCAATCGCAAATGCGTAAAGTTTACCAGGCCATTGCGCTCCATTGTTAATTTACCACAATCTAAATTACAACCATCAATTACCAAACAGTCTGAATTCTTTACAGAATCAATCATTTTAGGGATTCCTGCACCAACAAAAGCCAAACATTTCATTTGTGCAAGCTTGTTTTTGTTCATCTTTCTAGCAACCAAATCTGTTAATTCGCCAACGTCTGCAGCTCCAGAACAGGCAAATACAACCTTTGGGCTTTTTCTTTCACAATCGCATTTTTTATCACTCATCATTCAGGATTATTAGAGTTATTGAATATCATCCTTAATTTCATTTGCAATCCGATCAAAAACCTCATCAAACTCTCCTACTCCATCAACCTTCATCACTCCATGAAGCTGATTGTATTTCTCAATCACAGGAACCGTTTTGTGTTCATGTTCTTGCAGGCGCTTCACAATTTTCGAGGTTTCAGTATCATAAGGCATACATCTATCTGTTTTACTTCTGGCATCTAGCCTATTTATTAGTTCCAGAGTAGGCACCTCAATTTCTATAATCTTACTAATCGATGAATTGTGTTTTTTTAATAAACCATCCAGAATATAGGATTGCACCAGAGTTCTTGGAAAACCTTTAAAAATAAAACCTTTCACACCATTAGAGTTTTCTATTTTCTTTTCAATCAACTGAACAACAATTTCATCTGGTACCAATTCACCATTCTCATACAATTGAATAATGTGTTTGCCAATTTCAGATCCACTTTTAATTTCATGATCCAACATTTGTCCGGTGGCAACATACTCTAAACCAAACTCATTGGCCAAAGCGATTCCTTGCGATCCTCTCCCGGATCCTGGATATCCAAACAACACAACATTGTATAAACTCTTGGCTAATTCTTCATTAATTACTTTCTGGATTTCCAGATTTACTTTATCAATGGATTGATTTCCATTAATTCCATGATAGATCCCTTTGTCTTTGTAAAATTGTAAAACGGGTAAAGTCTTATCTCTATATTCTCTTAATCGGTTTCTTATCACAGCCTCATTATCGTCCGATCTTCCAGAAGTTTTACCCCTATTCAATAATCTCGAAACCGATATTTCTTCTTCCACCTCCAAACTTATCAAGCAATTTAAAGATGTGTTTAGTTTAATCATCAAACCTTCCAGAATATAAGTTTGAATGTAAGTTCTGGGAAATCCATCGAACAAGAATCCATTTGCATCTGGGTTCTCGGTAATGGTTTTTTCAATAATCTGTACAATAATCTCATCCGAAACCAAACCACCGGAAGCAATTATATTTTGGGCTTCCAAGCCTAATTTACTCCTTTCCTTTATTTCTTTTCTCAATAGGTCGCCCGTTGAAATATAGAATAGATTGTATTTCTTAATCAAAAATTCGGATTGTGTTCCTTTTCCCGCACCAGGAGGACCGAATAAAGCAATGTTTAGCATATTGGTAAGCATTTGAATTAATGAACTTTCCTAAAAACCACTATTAAAATAGCATTTCCATACCTAAAATTCAAGAAACAGATATTTTTTAACAAAATTCAAAAGTCACCATAAATCCAACTCTCCTTTTTCTCCTTCACTAAGAAGATCAAAAAAAATTTTTCCTCACAGACTAATTTTATTATCTTAAAGATATCCAACCTAATACGATCTTTTTTTTATTCCTACACTTTGAATCTTTTACATATGAAAATGCAAAACAAAAGGAAGAAAAGCCGTCGAAAATTCTTACAGTCAAGTGGAATAATTGGAGTAAGTACACTTCTTGGAGTACAAACATTCCCTCTTTCCTCCTGCTCAAAAAAAGAGGGATCATCTCAAACCATTAAAGTACTCACTCCTGAGGGAAAGCTTATGGAAGTGGAAGCCAATCAGCTGCAAGAGGTTCACCACCACAAACCTACTTCAAGCAAAGAATCGCGTAAGGGAATTCCTGGAAAAAAATTTGTCATGGTAGTTGATCTGGCAAAATGTAAAAATGCAAGAGAATGCATCAAAGCCTGTGAAGCACATCACAATCTGCCACCAGACCGCCCTTTTATCAAAGTGCTAAAAATACAAGATAACCCGCAGTCATCTCCATACTGGATGCCAAAAAAATGTTTTCAATGTGACAATCCTCCCTGCGTTAAGGTTTGTCCGGTTGGGGCTACATTCAAACGATCTGATGGCATTGTTCTAATCGATAATCAGCTGTGTATTGGTTGCCGATTCTGCATGGCAGCCTGTCCTTACTCTGCCAGGGTTTTTAACTGGGGAAAGCCTCAGCCTATCGGCAATAGTAAGCATGCTCATTACTCTCCTGAAACAAGTACACCTAGCCAGGTAGGAACGGTTGAAAAATGTGATTTTTGCCCGGATCTTTTACGCGAGGGGAAACTTCCGCCATGTATTACATCCTGTCCCAACGGTGTTTTGTATTTTGGTGATGCCAACGAAGATGCTGTTACCAATGGTGTTGATACCGTTCGTTTGAGTAAACTCTTAAAAGACAAAGCAGGTTACCGTTACCTGGAAGAACTTGGTACAGAGCCAAATGTTTACTATCTCCCTCCTGTTGATCGACTTTTCCCATTTAAGGAATAAATACAAAATCCTCCCAAACAATATGGAACCAATTCTTAAAACCAAAGAAAACCAACAAGTTTTGAATGATTTGACAACCCCTATTGTCAAGACAGGACGAAATTTCAAACTTCTTATGCTGGTATTATCGATAGTTATTGTTTTCGGAATTTTCGCATACTACAGACAACTTAAACATGGCTTAATTGTTACTGCAATGCGTGATTATACTTCGTGGGGAATCTACATTTCCAACTTCGTGTTTTTTGTAGCCGTAAGTTTGGTTGGCTCTTTAATCAGCTCCATCCTAAAGCTTGCCAATGCAAAATGGTCCTACCCTTTAACACGGATTGCTGAAATGGTGGCAGTAGCCTCAATCATTTGTGCAAGTATTATAATTATTGTGGACATGGGACGCCCCGATCGGTTTTTCTATGTTATTACACATGCACGCATTCAATCCCCCATCATTTGGGATGTTATTGTCATCATTACCTATCTGGTAATTAGTATTCTTTTATTATTACTGCCACTTCTTCCCGATCTGGCCATTTGCAGGGATCAGCTAAATGGAATCTCTCAATGGAAAAAACGATTTTATAAGGCCATTTCATTGAATTGGAAAGGCAGTCCTATGCAACAAAAAAGGCTAAAGCGGGCCTCCTCTATTCTGGAAATAATGGTCATTCCGGTAGCTTTTGCAATCCACACCATAACATCCTGGCTATTTGCCACTACATGGCGTCCCGGTTGGGACAGCACCAACCTGGGTCCCTATTTTGTTTCCGGGGCTTTTATGCTTGGAGCAGCAGTCATAGTAATTGCCATGTACTTTGTCCGAAGGAATTTCCACCTTCAGGCCTATCTAACACACGAACATTTCGACAAAATGGGAAAAATCCTGGTAATGTTATCCCTTGTCTATTTGTACTTCAACATTAATGAATACCTGGGTCCCGCTTTTAAAATGGTAGGAGTGGAAGGAGAACATGTTACGGAACTTTTCTCAGGAAAATATGCTACCCTTTACTGGTTTGTTCAGATTATAGGTCTGATTCTTCCCATCATCATCCTACTTTTCCGACGAGGAAGAAAGCCACTTATCATGTTACTGGTTTCTTTCATGGTGCTTTTGGGTGCATGGCTAAAAAGGTTTTTAATTGTAATTCCATCTTTACAACATCCTTACTTACCCATTCAGGATGTACACGAATCCTACCATCATTACTATCCCACCTGGGAAGAGTGGGCGATCACATTTGCCACCTTTGCAGGCGTTATACTTATGGTAGGATTAATGATGAAAATTTTTCCCGTTATACCAATTACAGAATCCATAAATAATAGATCATCCAAAATTGCCGACAATGATACATCAAACAAATAATCTCATCCCAATTAAAGGTGTACTATATCAAGTCACAAAAAGGCTTGTTATGGTGATTTTTATTTTGGGTTTCATTATGGAAATGTTCGCACAAGAAAGGGGAACTAAAATTGAGCTTATCTTTTCCGATACGGATTCCGTGAAACTAATTACTGCAATTGTAAGGGAACAACACCCTGAGGATATGGGTGCTCCTGTAGCAGGGATCGACCTGTACTTTTACGTACAAAGAAGCTTTAGCCTTCTACCTATTGGCAGTGTTTTCAATACCACCGATGAATCGGGGAAAGTGGAAATCGAATTCCCCTCTGATCTACCTGGCGACACAGTGGGAAATGTCATCCTATTGGTTAAAATAGAAGATACTCCACCCTACCGGGATACCACCATACAAAAAAACATCTCCTGGGGAATCCCCCTGGTATTTGATGAACAGGAAAATAAAAGAAGCTTGTGGGCTGCCAGGGCAAATGCGCCAATGAGCCTTATCCTACTGGTAAACTCTATTCTATTGGTTGTATGGGGAATAATTGCTTACATTCTCTTCCAACTGTATATGATTTACAAAGAGGAATCTGCCTCAGCTAAAAAAACCAGGCAAGATAAATGTTCCGACAACTAATAAAATCGAAGCTAAATTTTTTCACATTTTAAAAAGAATCAACATCATGAAAAATCCAATCAAAATATTATTAATTCTTCTGCTTTCGGCACTGTCACTTTCGTGGATTGAATTTCAGGTTAAGCCTTGGAAGGTACCTGGCAAGTATCTAAATCTCAAGAATCCTTACGTCGACAAAACGGACACTAAATTTGTAGGAAAAACCTTATACAAAATTCACTGCAGTTCCTGTCACGGCAAACAGGGCCTTGGTGACGGAGTAAAAGCCAAACGACTTAAGTCTGCCGTACCTGATTTTTCTCTTCAGGATTTTCAGAAGCAAAAGGACGGGGAACTTTATTTTAAATCTTTTATTGGAAGAGACGAAATGCCCAATTTCGAGAAGAAAATCCACAAGGAAGAGGAGCGTTGGCTACTGGTCAATTATATGCGAACTCTAAAAAAGGAATGAGGAACTTTTTTCTTCATTCCCAATGAAATGATTTTGCAGATATCAGGCAGAACACAACCATTTATCATCCTACTATGCCAAAGCAGATAATATAGAATCACATTCAAGCTTGGAGGGATCAAATTATGACTCAATCGAATCAACCTAATCGTTCTGACAATGATTCATTGCTAAAGAGAATACAATCAATAGAACAACGGATTTCAAGAATTGAAGAATACCTGGTAAACTTACAGTTTAGGAAAGGCGAATTATCTTCTTCACCATCTGATTTTCCCAAGAAAAAAGCCTCTCGCTCGGGAATTGAACAAGCTGAAAATGGTATTGAATTCAAAGTCGGGGAGTTTGGCCTGGCCTGGTTGGGAAGTATCGTTCTTTTAATAGGGATTATCTTTTTAATGAACTATTCAAAAGATATTGGCTATCCTATTGTTTCAAGCCTAATTGGATTTTTTTCTGTCCTGTGTGTGTTCGCCTTGTCTCATATGCTCAGAAAGAACTTTTCTCATTTGGCTTTCATGCTCCAGCTTAGTTCACACCTGCTTCTGTACTACGTAAGTTTACTATTACATTTTTTTACTCCTCAACCTATTATCTCACAGGCTTGGATTGTTATCTTTCTACTTCTGATTATATCAGGAATTCAGATTTACCTTGCCATAAAAAAAGAGTCAAAACTTTATGGAGGCATGGGCATACTTCTGTGTCTTTTAACTGCAGTTTTCTCTGAATCATTGCAGCTACAGTTCTCTTTACTGCTCTTTACTTCGTGTATCACATTATTTTTTCTACTTCGATATTCCTGGTGGCACATTTTTTTACTCTTTTTATTCCTGGTTTATTTTTTCCATTTGTCTTTTTTGTTGGGGAATCCAATAATAGGGCATCCTCTAAGACAGATAAGCAGTCATGGATTTAATCTCCTTTATTTATTGTGCTATTTTGGAGTCTATTCATTAATTGCTCCACTAAGAAGCAAACTGTCCATCTCAGACAATCTGTTTCTTCTTCTTCTGATTTGGAATGGAATATGCTTCACCTTTATGCTGGTGATGAATGTAATCTTCTTTTACCAGGATAATTATATTGGAATTTTTGGAATACTCGCACTCCTATCCCTGATCTTTTCAGTTATTCTGAAATCCATAGAGAGCAATCAATTTGAAATGTCTTTCTATGCTTGTTTTGGCTTTATGGCATTAAGTGTCTCCGTTTATGGTTATTCTCAACTCCCGAATACTTTTTTATGGCTTGCTCTGCAAAGTTTACTGGTGGTTTCGATAGCACTTTGGTTTAAATCCAGATTAATTACCATTGTCAATACAATATTGTTCCTGGGAATTCTCATAAGCTATTTAGCTTATAATACACCTACTGGAATGATCAGCTTTACCTTTGCACTGGTTTCATTTGGTTCTGCACGTATCCTCAATTGGAAGAAGGAACGTCTAAGTTTACGAACCGATCTTATGCGTAACATGTACCTGGGCGCACTCTTATTGATGATGCTCTACGGCCTATACCATGCTATTCCCCAGGAATACATTACTCTTTCCTGGACGGCTACTGCTGGATTATTCTTTCTGGCAAGTATCTTGCTCCAAAATTTTAAATACAGGTGGCTGGCAATCTGCACCCTATTTATCACCGTTGTATATCTTTTATTTGTTGACCTGGCGCATTTGGAGTTAGGGTATAGGGTAATAGCCTTTTTCTTCCTGGCTGGCATTTCATTAGGAGTTTCACTGTACTATACCAAGAGAATCAAAAAACATAAAAACAGTCTGGAAAATGGGGATAACAAATCTTAAATGAATTTAAGAACAATTTAATTCTCCTTCTTTACATCTCTTATTTTTACCAATATTAAATTTAAACTAGCTCAATAAATTGTATAATATCAAGGATTTAAATAAATTATAGGAAACTAATCCATAAATAATGAAACTACCTAAATCTTTTTACAATTGGACCTCGGTTTTGGGAGCTAGTATTGCAACAATTGCCTTTTTCCTTATCGTATTCTTTTTTGTAATCTCTGTTATCTTCGATCAGGGAAGTTCCTACATGGGATTAATCATCTATATTGTACTACCTGTTATCATGGTTATCGGGATGATATTGATTCCTATCGGTATGGTACTTCAAATTCGAAAACGCAGTAAGCTCGAATTCATTACAGGAACACAAAGATGGCCCAGAGTTGATCTAAATGATCAGAAACATCGAAATGCATTTTCAATTTTTGTCATCATCAGTTTCATCTTTCTTTTTCTTTCATCTATAGGAAGCTATGAGGCCTTTGTCTACAGCGAATCAGTAGCATTTTGCGGTACACTCTGCCACGAAGTTATGGAACCCGAATATGTAACTTACCAGCAGTCTGCACATGCCAGGGTTGCCTGTGTTGAATGTCATGTAGGAGAAGGGGCCGATTGGTTTGTTCGTTCAAAACTAAGTGGTTTGTACCAGGTCTATGCCGTTATTTCTAACCATTTCCCCCGTCCCGTTCCTACACCGATTGCCAATTTGCGACCCGCCCAGGAAACCTGTGAACACTGTCACTGGCCTGAAAAATTCTACCCTAAACGTATTAAAAACCAACGAAATTTCCTTACTGACAGCCTGAATACAGAATGGAATATTCAGCTTCTAATGAAAACAGGTCCCGATCATCACACCCAACAACTTTCTGAAGGAATTCACTGGCATATCAACCCTAATATCAAAATAGAATTCATGTCGGCTGATGAAAAAAATGAGTTCATACAATGGGTGAAGTATACCAACTTAAAAACAGGAGAAGAGCATATCTACAAAGACCAAATGATGGAACCAGACTCTGCATTCTATGCTGATGCAAAACTTCGTACCATGGATTGTATGGATTGCCACAACCGCCCATCACATGTATACCTCTCTCCCCCTGATTTTATCGATATAGCTATAGCTGACAGCAGTATCAATAATAAAATCCCATTCATTAAAATGGCTGCGATGGAAGCTTTAAAAGCACCATACGGTACGAAAGATAGTGCCAACCTGATTATAGAACAGACAGTACTAAATTTCTATAAGGAAAAATACCCCAAGCTTTCTGATACTTTTAAAGATGATATCAGTCAGGCGATTAAGGGAATAAAAAAGGCCTATCACAATAATAATTTTCCTGCCATGAAAGTGCGCTGGGATGTTTACCCCGATCATAAAAGCCACATGGAATCTCAAGGATGTTTTCGTTGCCACGATAACATGCATGCCACAGACGAAGGACGCATCATTTCAAAAGATTGCAACCTCTGCCACACCATTACATCGCAAGGAAAGGTAGATTCGTTACAATTCGCAATTTCCGGAAATAGCCTTGAATTTAAGCATCCCATTGATATTGGTAATGACTGGAAAGATTATTCCTGTGTCGATTGTCACGCGTATCTTTATCCTTAAAAAATATATATCCTGTAAATATCAAATAGACTAAAACAAACAGAGCCGACAAATTGCCGACTCTGTTTTCTTATTCTTGGGTAACTATATTATCCTGCTTTTTTTGAATAACGATTTGCTTTTCGTATAAATTAGAAATCTTTGCAAAAAAGTTGCGAACTTTACCCCATTCTTCCACAGGCAAATGACTATTTTTGATACCAACTTCAAATTGTATAATCACCTTATTAGCCTGTTTCTCATTGTCTGACTTGATATAAAAATAATCATCCTCCCAATTGTTTTTCAGTTCCTTTATTCCTTTCACATCAAAGCCTTCGGGCAACTCAAGTTCAAGTTTATACAACATCGCCTCCTTATTTTTAAAATGGACATCTAACATACGATCCTTTTGTAAGAATTCTTCCCCCAATGGTTTTTTCATGAATCTGCCTACACTTAACAAGCTTCTTTCTCCAAACTGAGAAACATAGGAAGAGCTCTCCCAGACAACCTTAAAATTAAGCGATGAAGAGTCAGTCCAACGCCCCGATGAAATCAAGTTAAAATCAACCACATTACAGTTTTGAATTCCATAAAGCTCTTGTAAATATTTTTCAAGACTTTCTGTTCTCTTCTTCTCTTCATCAGCAAACCTTACTCTCAGCTTTTCATTAAAAGCCCTTAATTGCTCTAATTTTCTTCCCTTATCTCTGTCTTTAATAAATTTACTATACTGGTCAGCTTTAAACTCATCGAAAAATACCTTATTGGTCATCACCAGTGTATCCCACTCTAATTTCGAAGTACCACTAATTGTAAATTCAGACTCAATTCTTAAAGTTTCATTTTCCGAATCGAATTTTAGTTTAGATACAATATTTTCTTCATTCTCACTTTTTAATTTAGGAAAAGTGTATGTCGATACAACTGGATTTTCCCCAATGGATGGCACTGCATATGCTTTTACCTCACTTAGCAAGTGAGGGATTTCCGATGGCAGGCTGTACGGATTTATTTTTGTAATTAGGATAGGATGCTCCTCTCCCTTCACATGTAAACCTAAACTCAATTCATCCAGAAAAAGCAAATCATCCACCTCTCCAATATACTTAGGCATAATGTACAATAAGTCGTGTTTTATCTCATACATTTTTAAAATTCTACTAATACCACCAACTGTGCTATACATCGTAAACCAATTGTAATAATTAGTCCTCTGATTCTTCACAAAAAACTGCTGTTGACACCAATATTCACGCAAAAAGAAATAGATATCATGAACGAGTTTTTCTACATTCTCAGGTTTTTCTTTTCCATACTTTGAAATAATATATTTCTTCAATACAGGATAAAAAGTACCTGCTCCAGCGGTATTTACAGATTTTGCCAGCTTTGCCAGGCCTTGAGGATAGGCGGTATTTTTCATTTTTAATCTCTCACCTAAAAAGTCAGCATATGGCACTGAATATGAAAAAGCTCCCCCAGGGAAAAAAGCTTGAAATTTTATGCATGGAAGCTCAGAATAAGGAAAAGCCAAAATTTCATTCTCAAACTTCTCTCTCCCTTCATCAATCAAATGATATTTAACAGCTTTTGATACATCCGTATCTATTTCTTTCATAAAAGGAGCATCATTAACTGACCTGCAATTCAGATAGCATTTTCGGGCGATTTCCAAAGTCAGCTCTTGCCTTACAATTGGATGGTTATCATTTAGAAAATATCGTACCGGATCAAACATATAGAATTGATCCATTGGGAACCTTCTTTCCATACAGTAATAATAGTCAATCACATCGCCCTTTTCCAGATTAGGTATGGCTATTTTTTGATAGCCCACCTTCCTATTTCGGTGCTTTACCTGCGTATGAATTTTGTCTGACTCTCCCACGATTTCCTCACTCCCATCAACTTTAATCACCTTAATACCAAAATAGTAATGAAGGTTAGAAGATCCCCAGAACAGGCTGTAGTATTGTTGACTCTCTGCAAATGAAAACTCAGAATAACTTTCTATGGCCTTATCATCAATTACTTTTATTCTTTTGTGGGTATGATACCGCTCTTCTAAGGAGGAGAACAGTGGTGTTTTCTTCACCCAGTAGTAGGTTTCCTTGTTCAGAATAACAGCTGATTCATCTTTCCATTTTTCAGGGATGTCGGTTTTCGTCCACTGCTCCGATCTATTCTCCCAGAATTGATTTCTTAATTGCTCTGCACGCAGCGAGTCAGTTTGTCCATATGACATTCCAACCATCGAAATTAATGCTAACCCTAATAGTATGATATTCTTCATTTTTACGTGTTTATTTTTTCACATTTAAGACATGGGATTTCTAATCTACAATAAATTACACAAGTATTCCCTTATGGGTTTTATAATTATTTAATCATGTTTGCTTCATCTATTTTTCCTTCAATACAATTTTCTGTTTTCTTGCTTTATGCTGGTAGTCGAACAATTTTGCAAGATCTTTTATTTGTTCCTGCTTGTAGATTTCATAAGGAATATACAAATGCGATTTAAATTTTACCAAATTGCCATCCAACAAGTATTCCATCCTGTAAAAAGCATTGTCAAATTCAAAAACCAATGGCTTTGGCAAATAGCACAATTCCATAGATTCCGGAATTTCCAAGGTCGTCTCATTCGATTGGTTTATAACTTGAGCAAACCTTACATGCCTACTTTTAGAAGTATCTATTTCAAAATTGATTTCAGGCATTAAATTGGCAATTCCAATAAATCGCTCATCTGCAATTTGTTTTAAAGCATTGTTTTTTAGTATTCTTCCTGTCAAATTCAAATTTGAATCTCTGTCAAAAGTCGCGGGTAATGCACCAAGTGAATCCATAAGTAAATTATCTTCCTGGCACAAAAGTTCTCTAACATTCTTCTCTTGATCCGATCTTGAAAATTGTGACAAACTCATATAGAAATGCCTTTTTGCTTCCCCTTGCAGCTGAAATTTCAGCTTACCCCTCAAATTATTTCCCTTCAATTCCAGTTCATAGTTGTAACTTTCTTCAGAAATATCTTCTTCACTCCTTCTCACTGTATCAATTACAAAATTGTTTCCATTTTCTATAAGGATTTCCTTTCCATTAATCCGGCTGGCCGTTTCGCCCAACTTCAAATACTTTTCAGTGGCATCCAGATAATATTTTCTTTTGCCCTGATAAAGCACACAAATCATATGATTATCAACTGCAATGGAAGGCTCTTTATATGTATAGGGCAAATCCTGGGTGCCTAACCATGCCAGGCGTGCATCATATCCAAGGCTTGTAAGCATGGCTTTCAACAAATTTGACATCCCTTTGCAATCGCCATATTTATTCTCATAAACGGATAAGGCATTTTGCGGACGAAAACCATCTATTCCTTGTTCAAAAGCAATGTATCTTATCTTATCCTGAACCCAGTAAAAAACCTTTTTGATACTATCAAGTTGATTAAAAGCTCCCAAAACCACATCTGAGCTAATCGCTTTAAACTTTTCCAAATCGTATTGCTCTGGCCCTCTCATTTCCTTATACCATTTATACAACTGGTCTACATTTTCCAAAATAGGTTTCCATTCTCCGTTCCCTGTTCTAAACTTATTGTATAAAAACAGAAGATGCGGATGCACATTTGCATAACCTGTAAAATAATCAGATTGGAAAGGAGCATTTAGATTTCCAGCTGTATAGCGATAACGAATATTTCCTTCAGGCAGAGAATCTACTTCACATGTTAGATCTGTATGATCAGTATGATACAATTTCACCTTCATATCCAACCAGGCAGGAACCAATACTTCTACTTCTCTTTTCACCGTGAACAATTTCAAATCTGCCATGTAGGTTCTGGTATAAAAACGTAGGTCGTCGGTAGTACTTTTCACTTCAAATTTCCCATACTGGTCGCTTGGTTTGATATTTCTTGAGAAGTAATAATATTTACTATCGCTCTGAAAAATCCCAGGGGCATAACTATCTCCTATCACTGGCTTTATGCTTTTTCGTCCAGAGCAAGTATAGAACTTGTAATGTGTGATTTGCTTATGAGAACTAGTAAAATAGTGTCTCATAACAGAATTATTTTGCAAGGGCACAACACGACACAAATCAGTCTCTTTCACAACAGGCATGCCCTCGTTTTTTGATCTTTCAAAAGTAATTACTGTTTTCCAGTGTTCAATAAGGGCATCTTTCTCCTGACTCTCATCAAGTAACTCGTAACTAGATCTGAGTTCAACCTGGGCTTTCAAATCGGAATTAAAAATCAAGAAAGCAATTAGAACAGTAAAGTAAAATTTTCTAAACATATCAGACATATTATAAAACCAGATCTTTTTAATGTGAAACTCCAAAATAATCATATTTATATTGATTAGAGTATGTCTTATAAACTTTTTACTTTAAGAAAACTATTTGGATTTGTTTTAATTAAAGAAGATATTCGCAGTAAACAACAACAAATCAGAATATGAGTAAGAGAAGATTGACAGGAGAAGAACTTCACGAATTGGGAATCAAGTGGGTCTACAAACACATCAAAGATGAGTTTGAAGTCCTATCGGTAAATATTGAATTTGATAAGAATCCACAAATTTTAGCAAGAAAGGACGATGAAATGCATTTTATCGTTGTTAAGACTAGCACTTATCCTGATGTTGGATCGTTGACTTCAGTAGCTGCAGAAGAAATTATCAAACACGCCGACAAACACAAGGCTAAAATTCTATTTGCCCATGTTGGTGTAGCAAATGCAGATGCCAAAGATGAATCGGGAATGCAATTCCCGGAAAAAGATGGTCATTATTATATCAATTACACAGGATTAACCATAGAACCAAACATTTTGCTTGACCCAAACAATAACTAAGATCGGGATTATGACAATGAAGGAAGAATTTAAACGCATCAGGCATGAATATGGGAAAAAAGAGCTTCTAGAATCAGATGTTAATTCAAATCCATTCGAACAGTTTAATGTTTGGTTTTCTGAGGCAGTGGAGCAAAACCTACCTGATTCTAATGCAATGTGCTTGTCAACGGTATCATGCCAAGGAAGACCATCATCAAGAATATTATTACTAAAAGATTTTGATGAGACTGGTTTTTGTTTTTTTACCAATTACGATAGTAGAAAAGGAAAAGAAATAGAGAGCAATCCTTTTGCGAGCATGGTTTTCTTTTGGCCCGAATTAGAACGTCAGATCAGAATTGAAGGAAAAATTGAAAAGCTGGATACTATAAAATCGGATGCTTACTTTAATGAAAGACCAATTGGTAGCAGAACCGCAGCAGCTGTATCTCCGCAAAGCAAAACAATTGAGAACCGTAATGAATTGGAGAAAATGGTTTTTGAATTCTCAGAAAAGCATGGAGAAAATTTGAAAAGACCAGATTTTTGGGGAGGCTACAAATTAATTCCTGATTTATTTGAGTTCTGGCAAGGAAGAAAAAATAGATTAAACGACAGAATTGAGTACATACTTGAGAAAAAATCTTGGATTTACCGAAGGCTTGCCCCTTAAAAAGAAACATTCGTCACCACTATTAAGCCATTGATACAATAAATCAAGAAAAGCAACTTTCTCAGGGTTACCTTTTACTTATTTCGAGAATAAAATAATGAGATTAATTACCCAAACGAATTTTTCTCACTCAGTAAATTGTATGTAGTAAATTCACCCTTCCCTGTCCAGGAAGGGTGCTTTTATTTCTTCAGTTTACACACAAAATCAGGAGAAACAAAATTATCAAAACTCATGCAAACGTGTTGAGAACAGCAAACTGCAAACTCCACCATTTCTTGTATTTGTTCTAAATTTAATAATTTAATCTCCTTTTTACCAATATTGGCAGTAAGCATAAAGTAGGCAATGGAAGCATTAAAGGTATCTCCAGCTCCCACAGTGCTTACAGGCTGAATTTGTGGTACTGCAAATGAATGCAACTTGTCTGTATATACAGATACTCCATTTTTATTGGCCGTATAAATCAACACTGCTGACGAGAATCCTTTTAGCCACTCCTTCGCTTCTGCTGCGGATTTTACTCCACATATCAACTCAAAATCCTCGTTTGAGGCCTTTACAATATCAGCTAAAGCCAGATTCTCCTTAATATATGGAAGTACATCTTTTAATAATGGCAAGTGTTGTTCTCTAAAATTGGGATCGTAAATGATTATTGCTCCTTTTTCTTTACAGGATTTTAGAAAGCTAACCAAACCAATTCTAAATTCTTCCTTTATTGCCAAAAACGAACCAAAAAGTATTACATCATCTTTGTTTACATCATCAGGAAATGTAATACATGACTTCTTTCCTGCACGAGTTTTATAAAACGCATAATCTGCATTTCTGTGTTCATCGAGAAAAGCCAGTGCCAGATTAGAATTGGTATCAGTAAACCTGGAAATGTTCTGAGTATCGACGGCATTCTGCTCAAGAAACTTGATAATTTGCATTCCTACTCGATCCTCTCCCAACTCACTAATCAAGGAAACCTTTATTCCCAATCGCCCCAAACTAACCGCAGAGTTTAAAAATGATCCTCCAGGTCTTGCCTCTACAGGCTTATCATCTTCAAAAAACAGATCTAAAACGCAATCTCCTATGGTATATACCTTTCTCATTACATATTCAATTAAAACCAACGCTTCAAAATTATTAGAAAATGTCCACCGAATTGCTAAAATCATCAATTTGAACCCTTTTTTTTCTAAGTCCATGTGAAAAAATTGATCTATTTTTGTATAAAATCGATTCTCGCAAGCCAGTTTTTAATAAATCTCTAAAAAATCTATAATTTGGACTGAGTCTAGATTAAATACAAACTATCAAGATTAAATCGTTTTCGATTCATGCAATTTTATCTAACTAAAAATAGCAAGGTTAAATTGGAGGGATTGGGGTTATAGTGTGGAATGCAGGAATTTTTGCCAAGTGAAAAAATAAAGTATTTTTGATTCCGTCATTCCCTAAGCAAACAAAAATTGGAGACATATGCAAAGTAAAAAACCAAGCGAAATTAAAAAGAAGGTTAAGGGTAGTCAAAAAGACTTAATCCGTTATATCAACCTTCAATTGGCTTCTATGGGGCAACCTATTTACAAAGGAGATTCCCTAGAGGGGAAAAAGCAATTATCTGATCCTAAATTTATCGAATTGACGGATAGTTTAATCCAAAACTATCGAGCTAAATCTCGTTTATTAGCAGATCATCTTTGCCCTGCCGACCAACGTATACAGAACTTTCTGAATGATTATTTAAAAGATGTAGACGATGAAGTTGCACAACTTCCTACAGATACATTTATTCTTGACCAACCTGGAATTGCAAGAGAATTAAGTTTGCCTCCAAACAAGGATGAACACATTACAGAACTTTTAAGTTCGTATAGAATTAAACAAGGTGTACTTCACAACCCAAAACACGACAGAAGAACTACTAAAGGTTCATTCCATATTGTAGAAGGTAATCTTCCTGTACCATTGGATAAAATTGAAGTACCTAAAATAGCATTTTCAAGATTCTTAAAAGCAGCACTTACGCCGTCTGCAGAAAACAAGCAACTTCCTTTCACATCTGCACAGGAAGACAAAGCTGAATTGATGGTATCTCTTTTACTTCGTCCAATAGTTTGTCCTGAGGTAAAAGATGTAATTAGCCAAAAATCTATGGAAGTTAGATTCTTTGCACCAGGTAGTCTTGTAAGTAACCTGGACTTTGTAGAATCAATTTTCGGTAATGCTGGTGATCCAAATATCCCTGCTAATGATTCTGGTTTGGACATTGAGCACTGGACAGGACACACAGGATGTATTATTTTGGCTCCTCAATTAACCAAGCTTACCAAAAAAGAGTTAGGCTTACCACATTACGATGATGCAACAGAGCGTCAAAAAAGAGATGGTGTTTGCTGGATCAAAGAAGACGAACTTTACAACAATGGTACTGCATTTAAATTAACATGCCGCAGCGAGAATGGTGTTGTAGTTACTTTAATTGCTGATAACTATTTCGGATACTCGAAAAAAGAGATCAAAACACAAATCAGTTTCTCTGCTAACCTTTATGGTTTAGCTGAAGAAGAACATGCTGGTGGTGCTATTGCTTTCCCAAGAAAGAATTTAGGTGATAGCTTTAGCGGATCATTGTTCATGAAGAACGTATTGAAAAAGCAGTACAGCTACGATGAAGTGGTAAAAGAGTTTGGTGCAACAATGGATGTATATCCTGAAGGATATGCCGTTGATAAGGAGTATCCTAACATTTACTACATCAATGAAAATGCAAATATCGATCTTTACCAAAGCAAAGTAAGCTGGGAAAAAGATGGAAAAGAAGAAAGCATTAGATTGTTACCTGACCATTACTATGTGCATCCATCCGGATACAAAATGCACATGGAGAAACACCCAACTGCTCCATCATGGAGATTGGTAAGTACTGCTTCTGAAGGGACTTTCTGCCACAAGCCATGTACTGTTTCAGGTGGTGGTAAATCTGAAATTTCCAAATCACTTCTGAATGCTATTATTTATAGTTCGTTCTATGTTCAAGACATGGAAAAAGACTTTAACCTGGCTGATGAAGTTATTAATCACGATTATACAAAACGTTGGAAAGATCATCCGGATAGAACTGAACCATCAAGATCTTTATTAAGCTCTGATCGTTCTTTAGGATCTGTAGTTAAGTTATTAACTCCATCGAAATATTATACTGCTGAATACAATGCATTTTTGGACACAATTCCAGATCACGTTAAGGCATTGGTGTTATTCGTTAAGAGATTCTATCGTCCGGAACGTACCGATAGCAACTGGAGAGATTACTTTTCTGTTGATGTAATCAATGGTAGAAAAGGACACGAATTGTTATTCAACAACCGTAAAATTGTTGCTAGTTACCTACGTGTAGGATTCGCTGATGATAATTCATGGTACTTGAACAAATTGCGTCAAGATTTTATTGCTGCAGCTAAAATTCAAATGGAAGATGATATTACTGCTTCCGTAGTACTTCCTGCAAATCAATTGAAAAATCTTAATGAAGCTTACGATAACAAGAGTGTTAAGATTACAACCAACTGTGAGAAAAGATTCTTCCAGCGTCCTGATGAAGCAATTCACCGAGGATATGACAAAGAAGCTGAAGCAGATCTATCGATGAGAAATAACTTTACATCGAACTACGAACCATTGACTACGGAAGATGGTAAGGAGTTAATTGCTGATGCAATTGGTTTTGACATGTATACCAAACCGATTCAGGAAGTAATTAAACGTGGAGCTGATAGTAAGAAATCTAACTATTTTATTTCTCCATCACATCCTAGAATTGTAAACGGAACTCCTACCAAGAATCCAAGATATCTGCAAATCAGACCTGATTTGGTAAATCCGATTGATGATCGTTTGGCTGACGTAGGTATTCGTTTGGCAAGAAGAATTCCATTGAACCAGGCAGTTTACCATCCGGTAAATGCAGTTTTACCTGGGCGCAGAAACAATCCGGCAGAGAAAGAAGTTGGTATCCGTGCATTGAGTGTTTACAACCCAATTCACTACCAGGAGTTGCCTGAATTGTTCATGGACTTTATCTGTAGTTTAACTGGTAAATCTCCATCAACAACAGGAGCAGGTACTGAGGGAGCATTAACAAAAGGTCCTTTCAACATGTTGTCGCCAACTACTGACTTGAACAATGCATTACTTTCTTATATCCTTACCGGATATCAAGGATTCTCATCTGCAGCAGGTCACGTTGGAAATGAAAACAGATTCGACCATGATGTATCATTGTTGATTCCTGAGTTGTGGTGTCGTTTGAAAGAAGAGAACCGTGATCCTAAATTGTTGATTAATGAAGGTTCATTGGAAAAATTAGATGATTTCGAATATGAAGGAGAAAAAATCTATGCTTCTCGTTTGGGATATCGTATTACTGAAGAGTTCTTATTCCGTTATATGAACCGCATTTTCGATGAACCTCAGAATGTATTCAACGAAAGAATGTTGAAACCTGAGATTCAGGATATGGAAGCATATATAGATGGTATTAAGAACATTTGTGAAGCTCAGGAAAAAGTTGCTGTAAATTACTTTAAGGATAATAGTGTTGAGGCTGCTATTCCTCCATTAAAGATTCTATTAAGCATTATGGCTTACGGAGAATATGAAGGGAAAGAGATCTCTGATCCTGAATTGCGTAAACAATTCGATCGTGATGTAGTAATCAATTCTGATTGGTACAAAGAAAGATTGAAACGCAAGCAGCAAATCGATATTGAATTCTACGAAAAGCAAATTGCTTATATTGAATCATTCATGGCTAAGAAGTTGAATGCTGAATGGAGCGAAGACCTAAGCCTTGCAGATCGATATGCAAAAGCTAAGAAGGATTTAGAACATGTTAAATCTGCTGAATATCTTGAAAGTTTAGTAGGTACAATTGGTGCTGATCCTTTGTGCAGAAAATCTGAATAATTAAACCTTCGATAATAAACGAAAAGGGCAACTCATTTCTTATGGGTTGCCCTTTTTAATTAGTAATGATTAATTAATAATAAATAATTCGGATGGAGCCCATGGGTTATTATCCCCATCCAACCCTCCACATACAAATGCTTCCCACAGAGTAAATTCAGTAGTTATTGACCGTTGGACTGTTGGACTGTTGAACTATTGGACTGTTGGACTGTTGGACTGTTGGACTGTTGGACTGTTGGACCGTTGGACCGTTGGACTGTTGGACTGTTGGACTGTTGGACTGTTGGACTGTTGGACTGTTGGACTGTTGGACTGTTGGACTGTTGGACTGTTGGACTGTTGGAC
>NZ_JANQCD010000022.1 GCF_026672275.1 Marinifilum sp. D737
TTCATCATGTTTTTCCTATCGCCCTACCTTTGTAAAGCGGGTGCAAAGATAACGCATACTTTCCCGACTTTCCAAATGAAAACCTCAAGTTTTTTCGCAAAAAGAAATAGCTGCCTGAAAATCAGTAGCTATTTTTTTATGTGGAAAGGGAAAAACAAATTACAAAATTTAGATGAGAAAGTCCAACTTAATTTTGAAGATTTTTTCGCATCACCTTTCTTTCCAAATCAAAGGACAGGTTTGGCAATTGTTTCTCAAGGATTTCCATCCCGGAAATGGTTTTTTGAATAAACTTTTGATGCGATTCAGAATCTGGATTAAAAGGACGATGTTCCGCAGCTGAAATCATTTTTCTAATTTTCTTCATGTAATCCACAGTCTCTTTCCCCATGAAAACATCAGAAAATCGTGACCAAATATAATTTACCGAAGTCGAATTCATATGAATCATGTCTTCATGATAAAATCGATAATCTCTCAATTCATCCATCACAATCTCGTAAGAAGCAAAATAGCTTACATGATCGAATAGTTGCACCAGCTGATCAACGGCCAGGAGCAAGGTTGACTTGCTTAATTGATTTCCGTGGGCTCCATCTTTCCAGTGCCGAATTGGGCTTACAGTAAAAACAATTTTCAGGTGAGGGTTAAAAAGAGATAAGGATAAAATTAAATCTTTATAAAATCGAACAATTTCATCTACTTCCAGACGATATCGATTAAAGGATTTTGCTGACTGCTTATGACAATTGGATACAATTTTTCCCGAATCGATTAATTCATAAACCCAAGAAGTACCGAATGTAATGCATAAAACATCGGCGGTAGCCAAATCTAATGAAGCAGATTGCATGGCAGTATTAATACTTTTCAAACATTCTTCGGAAGATGTTGATGAAAAACTTCCATGGTGAGAATAACTAAAGTATAAATCATTCGCAAAATTCAGATCATCTTCTGTAAACTCCTTATTGTCGATCAACAACTGAATACTATTGCCCACACTAATTGGGTTGTAGATTACTCCAAATGGATTTACAGTTGTGTTGAATTTATTTTGAACCAGTAAATTTCCAACATTTTCAACAAAACACGAACCCAACATTAAAATTTTAGAGTGATAGGAAATTTTAAAATCTGATTCAGGTATTTCTACAATTGTTCTGAATTGATCCATGATATTTTTATTTCTTCAGCAGTTTATATATCCAATCGCAAATGTATTCGAAAACTTCGTTATTAAAAGGTTCATTGTGCAATTCATGATAGCCTTTCTTCCATAATTTAAAGGTACAGTTTTCCTGATTTTTATCTGCAAAAATTTTGCTTGCCTTAGAGTTGGTAATTTCATCCTCATCGCCATGAATTAACAACAAAGGCTTATTAATATTTTCATCGGAATTGTATACAAAATAGCCAGCATCATATGCTTCCACAAATAAACGAAAGGATACCCAATGATGAACCAACTCATCTTCATCGTATTGGCGACAAACCTCTGAATTGTGAGAAAGCAAACTTGAATCAAATTTTGTCTTGATACTAATTTTCGGAATCAGGCGATTCAAAAATCTCAGTAATGGAATCACTATTTTAGGTGGAGAAGCTTGAGAAATGATCCAGGGTGAAGTGGAAATTACACCTTTATAATTCCCATTCCTTCTTAGCAAGTGGTTCAACACCTCTCCTCCTCCCATACTATGCCCATATAATAAGATTGGTAAGTTTGGATATTTCTGCTCTGCCGTATTTAAAACCAAATCAATATCATTCATGAAATCATTATAGGAAGAAATTACACCTCGTTTTCCTTCTGATAATCCATGACCTCTCTGATCAAAGCTTAAAAGTGCAAACCCCTTACTCACAAACTTTTCCGCCCAACACAGATACCTGGAACTATGTTCACCAATACCATGTACCAAAACAATTACAGCCTTTACATCCACATCTGGGAGGAATTCCTGTGCAAAAAGTTGAGTATTATCGAAAGTTTGTAGATGAAATATGTTATGCTGCATTGGGAAAATGATTTATACCGATTATCAATTAAATGCTCATTTACTACACATTGTTTCTAAATGATCTTTAAATTGTATATCGGCATTGTATCACAATTTATATTGTGACAAAAAATTAAAATATAAATGTAGCAAGAAAATGCAAAAACAAATTACAATTCGAACCGATAAGCACAACGCCTTATATGACATTACTTCAAAAGTTGAAAAAGTTGTGAGGGAAAGTGGCATTCAATCAGGCATGGTAAATGTTTATGCACAGGGAGCTACTGCTGCCATCATGATTCAGGAAAACTGGGATGAATCGGTGCAAAACGATGTGGTCACACTACTAAAAAAGTTGATTCCTTCGGGCGTATGGGAACATGATGCCCAGGATAATAATGGAGACTCGCATTTGAAAGCTGGAATTGTTGGTCCGAGCGAATGCATACCAATTATTAATGGTAAAATGGGGTTATCAACCTGGCAAAACATTTTCTTTTGCGAATTTGATGGTCCAAGAAAGGAGAGAAGTATTATTATAACGTGCATTCGATGTAAAACTTCAACCACAGTTTGATCTGGTTTTAAGTAGAAATTTACGTTGAACTCAAGCTATTGCAAGTTGTTTACAGATCTAAAAAATCAAGATTTCTCTTTATTCCTTTAAATTTTGTTCTCTTGACCGCTGAATCTCGAAATATTTCTCCGAATTTATGAGCATCCATATCCTGCCAATCTTCTTTTGACATGCTTAGCAAATCTGGGTTTGGATCAAACTCAGTAACATTATGAGGTTTTGACATTCTGTTCCAAGGACAAACATCCTGACAGATATCGCAGCCAAACACTCTGTTTTCAAATTTTCCTTTTGCTTCTTCCGGAATATCTCCTTTTAATTCGATGGTATAATAAGAAATGCATTTGCTTCCATTCACAACATATGGCTCTGTGATTGCTCCGGTTGGACAAGATCGAACGCATCTATTGCACCCTCCACAAAAATCGGCGTAAGCAGGTTTCTCATATTCCAGCTCCATATCCAAAAACAATTCTCCCAGGAAAAGAAAGGAACCAATTTTTCGGTTAATGAGTAATGAATTTTTCCCAATCCATCCTAAACCAGCTCTTTTTGCCCAAGCATGTTCTAAAACTGGAGCCGAATCAACAAATGCACGTCCCGAAACCTCTCCGATTTCCGTATTGATGTATTCAAACAACTGATTTAATCTGTCCTTTAGTACAAAATGATAATCTTTACCGTAAGCATATTTTGCAATTACTGGTGCTTCCTGATGATTTTGTTGCTCTTTCGGAAAATAATTTAGGCCAACTACAACAATAGACTTTGTATTTTCAACCAACAATCGAGGATCCAAACGCTTCTCGATATTATTGGCCATGTATCCCATCTCGCCATGGTATCCTTTATCCAACCATGAAAGAAAATTTTCTTTTTCGTCTTCCAGGAAATCTGCCTTTACAATTCCACAAAGATCGAGTCCAAGCTCATAGGCTTTTGTTTTAATGAGATTTGATTTTGCGAGAAGTGAAAGATTCATGATGGCAAGTTAATAAATTTAGCTAAGGTGTAAAGTTTTATGCTGCGTTGCAAGTGGATGTGTTAGGGATTGAAATGGAAACCCCGAAGTGAGGAACGAACGAGGCGTTGCAATGAAAAGCCCGACCCGACGAAGGAGGGCAACACCCTAAACAACTTTCATGATGCAAAGAGAATCACCAGGATCTCTGTGAATGAGTGAATGAGTAATTGAGTAAAGAAGTAGCTGCAATATTTAAGCTATTCTGCGTAAATCAGCGAAAAAAAATTGTGAGGATCTGCGAAATATTTTTGGGAAGACTTTCAGAAAAAAAGGGCCGAAAGGGCCCTTTTGAAAATATTTTAAAGAAAACCCAATTCGAGTTTTGCTTCTTCAGTCATCATATCCTTATCCCAAGGCGGATCGAATGTAAGAACAACCGTAACATCTTCGATCATTGGTAAGGCTTTAATTTTATCATTTACCTCTTCCAAAATCTGATCAGCCATTGGACAGTTAGGAGCAGTAAGAGTCATTAATACCTTCACCTCATCTTCTTCATAGAAATCGATCTCATAAATTAGTCCCAGGTCGTAGATATTTACCGGGATCTCCGGATCGTAAATGGTTTTTAAAACCTCAACGATTATACTTTCTGTTTCCTTTTTTCCCATCTTGTATTTTATTTTACATGATTGAAAGCAATTCCGTACATCTTAATTTGCTTCACCATTGATACCAAACCATTTGATCTAGTTGGTGAAAGATGCTGTTTCAAACCAATTTCATCAATAAAGTTTAAATCAGCATTCATGATATCCTCAGGAGTTTGGTTATTGAATACACGAATTAACAAAGCTGCAATTCCTTTTACAATAATTGCATCACTATCCGCTTCAAGCTTCACTTTTCCTTCTTCCAAACTTGCATTAAACCAAACTTTCGATTGACAACCTTTAATAAGGTTCTGATCTGTTTGGTACTGTTCATCCAATCCTTGTAAATCGGTTCCCAACTCGATTAGATATGCATATTTGTCCATCCAATCTTCGAATCCTGCAAATTCTTCAATAATTTCTTCCTGAATCTCGTTTATTGTCATCTCTCTAATAATACTTAAGCAAAGAGTTGTTACTTCTACCTCTTTTGATTTTGATGGCACTAATGTACAAACATTTTGCAAACTTTTAGGATACCATTATAAAGCGCGTCGATTTCTTCCTTTGTATTGTAGAAGGAAAACGAAGCACGAACGGTTCCGTCGATTCCAAAATGTTGCATTATTGGTTCTGTACAATGTGTTCCTGTTCGAACGGCAATTCCCATTTGATCTAAAAGCATTCCCATGTCGTAGAAATGAATTCCATCAACCAGGAAAGAAATTACAGATGTTTTGTGCTCGGCAGTTCCATATATTTTTAAGCCATCGATACTTGATAACTTTTCGGTAGCATAGGCCAAAAGTTCTTGCTCGTATGCATCAATATTTTCGAGACCAATATTTTCTACATATTCAATTGCAGCGCCTAAACCAATTGCATCGATATAATTAGGAGTTCCCGCTTCGAACTTAAATGGCAATTCATTGTAAGTGGTTCCCGAAAAGCGAACTTCCTTAATCATTTCACCACCACCTTGCCATGGAGGCATCTCGTTTAGCAAATCTTCCTTACCATACAAAACACCAATACCGGTTGGACCATACAGTTTATGACCAGAGAAAACCAAGAAATCAACATCCCATTCCTGAACATCAATTTTTAAATGCTGTACCGACTGAGCTGCATCTACCAGAACCTTAACTCCTCTGGCGTGAGCGATATCGATAATTTTCTGGACTGGGTTAATGGTTCCCAATGAATTTGAGATGTGATTTACTGCAACAATCTTTGTTCTATCAGTAATCAATTCATCCAACTGATCTACCAAAAGCTCTCCATTATCATTAAAAGGAATTACTTTCAGAACTGCTTTTTTCTTCTCACAAACCAATTGCCAGGGAACAATGTTCGAATGATGTTCCATTTCCGAAACGATCACCTCATCGCCCTCGCCAATATATCTTTCAGCAAAAGAATTGGCAACAAGATTAATCGATTCAGTTGTACCTCTTGTGAAAATAATTTCGTGAAGATGTTCCGCATTAATGAAATTCTGTACAATCTTTCTTGCATTCTCATTCCCATCGGTAGATTTGTTACTTAAGTAATGTACTCCACGATGAATATTTGAATTGTACTTGTAATAATACTTCACCATTTCATCAATTACCTGTGTAGGTTTTTGAGAGGTTGCAGCATTGTCGAAGTACACAAGATCTTTGCCATGTACTTTTTCCTGAAGTATTGGAAAGTCTTTACGTATTTTATTTATGTCCAGCGTCATTCTTTTCAATGAATAATGAATAATTAGTAATTAACAATTAATGCCTCTTCATTTGAAGAATCTCTCTACAATAAGAACACATCCAATTGTTAATTACTAATTGAAAATTGTATTAATGATTACAAGCTATTGCGCAAGTATTACATTTCGAGATTTCGCCACGCAATCTTTTGTCAACCAATTCGTCGATTCTTTCTTTCAAAGGCTCAACCCTGATTTTATCGATAATTTCGTGAGCAAAAGCAAACATCAACATCTGACGAGCTTCTTTCTCATCGATACCTCTTGCACGCAAATAGAACAAAGCATCCTCATCCATTTGTCCTACGGTTGCTCCGTGACTACATTTCACATCATCAGCATCAATTACCAATTGTGGTTTGGTGTTGATCACCGCATCGTTTGAAAGCAACAAGTTGTTGTTCGACTGGTAAGCCTGAGTTTGCTGAGCATCTCTTCTAACGAAAATTCTACCGGCAAAAGCACCAGAAGCCTGATCGTCCATCACACCTTTAAAGTGCTCGTTACTCAAACAATTTGGTTTGGCGTGATCAATCGAAGTAAAGTTATCTACATGCTGATCGCGATCCATCAAGTACATACCAAAAGTATTGTTCTCGCAATGCTCCTCATCTAAAATTACATGATGATTGTTACGAATGGTTCCTCCATACAGAGAAATGGTATTCGATAATACATTTGAGTTGCTTTCCTGACGAATGTAGGTTGAATTCAGAATCACAGAATTTAAATGCTGATTTTGCAGAGTATACAAATCGAAGATCGCATTTCTTGCAACATTTACCTCTGTAACCGAATTCGTTAAATATTTATGGTGAGTTAAAGTATGATCACAAACAATAATTTTTGCCTGTGCATTTTCTTCAACTACAATTAAATTTCTTTGTGTAGCCATTAGGTCACGATCTGAACGAAGCAAGTTCACCACCTGTATCGGTTTTTCGATCACAACACCTTTTGGCACATAAATAAAGAATCCATCCTTAGCCAAAGCTGTATTTAATGCAACCAATCCATCATCATCGGTTTTGGCATATTTGCCATAGTGAGCATTAAATATTTCCGGATATTTTTCTGCAGCTTCCTGAACACCACAAACAATTACTCCTTTTGGCAATTCAGTTAACTCTTTATTGTTTCCGTAGTACCAACCATTTGTCAACAATACCATATTGGTATCCAATTCAGGCACATCGCACTGGAAAATCTCATTCAAATCAACATCAACTTGCTGATATCTTAGATTTACATTGTATGGATGATCAAAAGCCGGAATCAAGTTGGTATACTTGTAATTCTCGTTGGCACGAGTAGGCACGCCTAATTTTGCAAAATCCTGGAATGCGTTCTTGCGAGTTTTGTTCATCACATCCGACGAACCTTCTAACAACAATTCATTTCCTTGATTGAACAAATCAGCGAAATCCTTATTTATTGTATTAATATCGGCCATATCTGACAAATTATTTAATGAGTGCTAAGACTCTTTACTATCAACTATTTTCCGTTCTCTTCCTTAATCCAGTCGTATCCTTTTTCTTCCAGTTCAAGAGCCAACTCTTTTCCTGCAGTTTTTACGATACGTCCATCATACAATACATGAACTACATCAGGTACAATGTAATCCAACAAACGCTGATAGTGAGTAATTACGATTGTTGCATTATCGCGAGTCTTTAATTTATTCACACCATTTGCAACAACACGAAGTGCATCGATATCCAAACCTGAATCGGTTTCATCCAATACTGCCAATTTAGGTTCAAGCATTGCCATCTGGAAAATCTCATTTTTCTTCTTCTCTCCTCCTGAGAAACCTTCGTTTACCGAACGATTTGTCAATTTCGAGTCGATTTCAACCAATGATTTTTTCTCGCGCATCAATTTCAAAAAATCTGAAGCCGACAATGGATCCAATCCTTTGTATTTGCGATGCTCGTTCACAGCTGTCTTCATAAAGTTCACAGTAGAAACTCCAGGAATTTCGATTGGATATTGGAATCCTAAGAAAATACCTTCTTTGGCACGATCTTCAGGTTCCATATCTAAAAGGTCTTTTCCCTGAAAAGAAACTTCTCCTTCAGTTACATTAAACAAATCTCTACCTGCCAAAACTGAAGCAAGAGTACTTTTTCCGGCACCATTAGGTCCCATAATTGCGTGAACTTCACCTGGCTTTACATCCAGATTGATTCCTTTAAGGATATCTTTTCCTTCGATGGAAACGTGTAAATTCTTAATGCTTAACATCTTATTTATAGCTATTAGCCATTAGCTTTTAGCTTTTGGCTGTTTACAGTTTAATTTAATAATCTGAGAAATGAATCGTTGAACTCTTGCATTTCTCTTTGCTTACTTATTATTGATATAGCTAATAGCTATCGGGAGCTAAAAGCTAACAGCTTATTTTATTATCCTACAGAGCCTTCCAAACTGATTTGAAGCAATTTTTGTGCTTCAACAGCGAACTCCATTGGCATTTTGTTGATTACCTCTTTTGCATATCCGTTTACAATCAAACCAATTGCATCCTCGGTATTGATACCACGCTGATTACAGTAGAAAATTTGGTCTTCACCAATTTTCGAAGTTGTAGCCTCATGCTCAACCTTTGCCGATTGATTACCAATTTCAAGATATGGGAAAGTATGTGCACCACATTTATCGCCCAATAGCAACGAATCGCACTGCGAGAAGTTACGAGCACCTTCACAGTTTTTAGAAACCTTAACCAAACCACGATAAGAGTTGTTACTCTTACCTGCCGAAATCCCTTTCGAGATAATGGTAGACTTGGTATTGTTACCAATGTGAATCATTTTGGTTCCTGTATCGGCCTGTTGGTGATTGTTGGTTACCGCAACCGAGTAGAATTCACTTGAAGAACCATCACCTTTTAGGATAGTTGATGGATATTTCCAGGTTACAGCTGATCCAGTCTCCACCTGAGCCCACATCAGTTTAGAGTTAACCCCTTCGCAAATACCACGCTTGGTTACAAAGTTGTAAATACCACCTTTACCGTTCTTATCGCCAGGATACCAATTCTGAACCGTTGAGTATTTCACCTCAGCATTATCTTTCACAATAATTTCAACGATAGCAGCGTGTAACTGATTCTCGTCACGCATAGGAGCAGTACATCCTTCAAGGTAACTTACGTATGATTCCTCTTCACAAACAATCAAAGTTCTCTCGAACTGACCCGTATTTTCAGCATTGATACGGAAGTAAGTTGACAACTCCATTGGACAACGAACCCCCTTAGGAATGTAAACAAAGGAACCATCAGAGAATACAGCCGAGTTTAAAGCTGCAAAAAAGTTATCCTGAATTGGAACAACAGTTCCCATATATTCCTGAATCAAGTCCGGATGATCTTGAACTGCCTCGCTAAAAGAGCAGAAAATAATTCCTTTTTCGGCCAAAGCTTCTTTAAAGGTTGTTTTCACCGATGAAGAGTCCATTACAACATCCACTGCAACATTGGCAAGTATCTTTTGCTCATCCAAAGGAATACCAAGCTTATCGAAAGTAGCTCTAATTTCCGGATCAACATCGTCCATACTCTCCAATTTTGCTTTTTGCTTAGGAGTAGAATAGTAAATGATATCCTGATAATCGATTTCAGGAATATCCAGATATGCCCACTCTGGCATTTTCATTGTTTTCCAATGACGATAAGCTTTCAATCTGAAATCAAGCATAAACTTAGGCTCTTTCTTTTTAGCCGAAATCATGCGGATGATATCTTCATTCAGACCTTTACCGATGTCATCGTTCTCAATGTCGGTTACAAAGCCATATTTGTATTCGCTCTCGGTAACCTCATTCAATATTTTATCTTGTTCTTCTTTCGCCATAATACCAAAATATTAGATCCTGACCGATTTCATTCGCTTACGCGGAATTAGCCCTGGTTACATATCATTAAGATTCAATTTTCTCCTCGAAGCTATTCTTTGTTAGGTCATAAAAAACCTGCAGTTTCTGCAAAGCAAATAAGAATTTGTGATATATCCCCCTCAAGCCCTTCTGAAATCAAGTGCAAATATAAGAAAGTATTTAAATATCTTACTGATATGATGCAATAAAATACTTCCAAGTCCTTATTAACTGAAACGTAAAAATTTCGGTTTGGATACGTTTGCGAAAAAGAAATAACAGACTTAATCATGATTCCAAACATTTTCTTCCTGCAGATAAAAACCATCCTTTACACCATTGACAATCTAACCTATAATATTAACAACAACATGAGTTCAATATATATCTTATTAATTTACCGTTGATTAATGACAACTGACTTAATAAATCATTACTTCTTAATACTTAGTTTGGAATATTTTCCCTATTAGCTAAAGGCTAATAGCTAAAAGCTTATTCGATCAAAAAAGTAAATTTTAAATTACCAGTTTGTTTGATTGAGTTTCTTAGGTCGAACTCACGTTAATATACATAAGTTAAAACAAAAAGCTAATCACATCAATACATCACTTGATAATAAAAAAAATAACGCTCATCACTTTTTTAACAGAACATAAGTTGCGTTTTTTTAATTTTAAGAATAAATAAACCAATTATAGGGAGAGGTTGTATTATGAATTACGAAACAATTCTTAAAAGAAATGAACGTTTAAAATATCTAATTCAAAATAAAAACACCGGAACTCCGGAAGAATTAGCTAAAAAACTAAACACTTCAGTCAGCACTGTTTTTCGGATGGTAAAAGCACTTAAGAATTTAGGAGAACCAATTGTGTATTCTAAAATTCGAAAAACCTATTACTACAACAATAATATGTGAAAGCAATCAAAACGCTTTAACCTCTAAAAAAATGACACTTCAATCTATTTCTTATTTAGAACGGAAGTCTTCATACACAGTGAACCCCTAAGATAACAAGCATGAAGCTTATGTTTTATTAAAACATCCACCCATTAAATAGACTTAATAAAAATAATCAAACTGTCACCTCGTGATAGTTTGCTTACATAACTTAGTTCTCGAGTTCATTCAATTGCGCAAAAGAAAAAAAACTCAAGCCTATTATCTCGTTTGAGGAGATAAGGGCAAAAATCAATTTTTTGTCTAATTTAAAATTATGAATAAAATTAACAAAAAGTTTATTCTTGGTATCGCATTAAGTATGATTTTTCTTTAGCAATTATGCAAGGTATTAGCCAAAAGAACATGCAACAGCAAACAAAGAATATACAGCAAGTTAGCGCAGGGTGTATCGTTTTAGCAGCTTATTCTGACAATAAAGCAGTTTCAGCAGTATCAGGTGTCTACGGAGGTTGTGTACTGGAATTTGCCGCAAGCTCATGCGGAGTATGGGGGGCAATGGGTCCAGTTGGTTGGATGATAGGTGGAGGATTGGCATTATAGTATTAATTTTATGAATATCACCTTATTAAATTATGGCAACAAACAAAACGAAATTAACATTATCTGTTCTGTCAATTATTACAATAACTTTAGGAATAATTATATGGCAAGTATTTGATAAAGTAAACAATACGGTAATTTTAACAATAATTCCTATCTGTCTTATAGTAATGTTGACAACATTTTACTTTTGGAAAACAAATTCAGAAAATTTGGGCTCTACATTATTTTTTGAATTAGAATCAAAAAGAAAAATAAAATCAACAGTCACTCAAATAATTATGAAGACCATACTTTATGTACTCTTGTTTTTTAATTTTTACTTCTTTTCAAATAGTCAATTCAACTTTTTTTATTCTTGTATATACCTTGGGATCTTTCTAGTAATTAACATTGTGTATTTCATGCAAGAAATGCTAGTAGTGGACTCTAAAAAAATAAGACATTCACCAAGATGGAGTACAAAATGGAAAAATATCAATAATTACAGTCTTAATTCCGACTCTAGAATACTATCAATCAAAAAAACAAATGGTCAGGTAATCCAAATATCGGGGATCATGCAAAAAGATTTAAAAGATGTAGAAACAGCAATTAAAAAACATCTATACGCTAACACTAAAAAATCATAGCCAGTGAAATATATAAAACTCAATTTGTATGTTATAGAATTTAATTCTTATGATACACCGTTCAATTACAATTTATGACTCTCAAAAATATTAAAAACGCGAAATGCTTTTGGATATTTTTTCTTATATCTTCTTGTATTTGGATAACGTCCTTATTGATTAGGTTGTTTTGTATAAGTTCTCAAGATTTACAACCACTTCTCGAGCTATCTAAATCGCATCAAGATGCTACAATAAACAAATTAATACACTTAATGAAAAATTTCTTTATGCACAACCAAACTTTATTTGAGACATTAGAAAGCTTGAGTTTAACCGATAAAGTTAAGGTGTAGAAAAACTAAATCACCTCAATTTCAGGATTGAAATACGATGAATTTCTAAATCGAATAAGAATTTGTGAACTATCCCCCTCAAGCCCTTCTGAAATCAAGTGCAAACATAAGAAAGCATTTAAATATCTTACTGATATGATGCAATAAAACACTCCCAAGTCCATATTAACTGAAACATAAAAATTTCGGTTTGGATATGTTCGCAAAAAGAAAGAACAGACTTAATTATCTTCATTCCTCATTGTAAGCAGAAAAAATATTAAATCAACACCACCCATTTAACACTTTAAATTCACACAATTTAACCGCTGATAAAATCCTATTTGACGTAATAAAAAAACAACCGTTTAACATTGTTTAACATTTTTAAGGGTTACCTTTTTAATAAAGAGGGAATTAATAGATACAAACCACACAAAAACCAATTTAAAAATTAACCAAATGACACATTTAGAATTACTAGAAAAAACCGAATACCTAAAAGAGATCATAAAAAAAGGTAATACGGGAACACCACAGGAATTAGCCAAAAGATTAAACATTTCAGAACGGAGCCTTTCCCGTCTCATAAAAAACTTAAAGGAAGCTAATTTTCCCATCATTTATTCGCGCACAAAACAATCATACATAACAGAAGAATTCTAAATAAGCTCGTCGCCAAAATATGGCGATGAGCTTTCCTAACTTAGCCCTTGAGTTGTAAACAATACGCTTTCAAAGCTCAAGACTTAGGATTCTTATCATGAGTTAGGGGCGAAATTATTTCTTTTGTCTAATTAAATTAATACAAAATGAAAAACAACGACCTTATTCAAGTAGTCTTCACCGAAGAAGAATTGACAGCAAACAAAACGCATTTAGATGAATTGTTAACAACTGCAACCAAAAATGCTCCGGAACTGTCGTCAGAAGAAAGAACACGTTATGGGAAAATTGGCGGCACAAACAAATTACTGGTAGATAAAGCTCACTTGTTTATGCAGCAAAATCCAAGTTTGATTCCTGCTTTTGTGAATATGGAAGAATTTGCACGTGATTTTAAAGCTCGTGAAGAAATTGAGGGAATGATACAAAAGCTTGAACTCATCACTCGACGCTTGAGTGATACCAAAATACTTCTCGATAACGATAACTACAATGATGCCATGGCATTCTATCGTGCAATTCGCTATTACGCCGGGGAGCAGGAACAAATGGCTATTCCTATTTATGAAGAAATGAAGCAGTTTTTCCCTCATGGTAAGAAAAAGGAGGAAGAAAAAGCTGAAACCGAAAACAAATAATCCAATTTATTTGATTGTATTAGTGGCACGGTTTTTTCCGACAATTTCATAAGCGGAACCTTAGCCTTAGCCCTTAATGGTTCCGTTTTATTTCTCTAGTCTCGAGGCTTAAAATATATAAGTAAAGGATAGAAAAACATACATTTTCCTTTGATTTTCACACCTTTTTGCATGATTTACAAAGATAAACGTTCGAATTTAATTCTTCGAAGCTTAAAAATCATGACTATAACCTTGATTTTCTATCCTATAAATTTGTTTAACTATGTTTTAGGATTGAATTTTTAAGCTAAAGGCATCAAATTCATACTTCGAGGCATTTAATTAAAGCCTAAACCCACCTCCTTTTCTAAAAAAGGTATGGTTTTAATTCTTCAACCTCTACAATTTATTAAAACACCCCTTCCACGCTTAAAAAATTATAGTTCAACAAACGATGACAAACTAAAAAAGTAGTTATTTTTTGATTATTTAACACTTTCCTTACGCATTGTTAACTTTTAATTCCATACATTCATATCGTTATTTATTATATGGTTAATCAAATCACAAAAGCATTTACCACATGAACAAGCCAATTTACATTGCATTTTTGCTATTAAACCTACTAAGTAGCACCGCCAATGCACAAATTCAAGTCAACTCTAAAGTGGTTGATAAAGAAAGCGGAAAAGCCATTCCGTTTGCCAATATCTCCATTGCCAACACCACAAAAGGCAGCATGAGCAATCAGGAAGGAGATTTTCAACTCTACATTCCTCTGTCAGGCTTAAATACCAGGGTTTTGATTAGTAGCTTAGGCTATAAAAGCATAAGTATACATCCTAAAGAAATTGGAAAAACCATTGAATTATCACCCGTTTCTTATGGCATTTCGGAGGTAAAAATATCTGCCAATAAACTGATGAATGATCCGAAAAAGATTCTAAAGGAATGCATGAAAGCTGCACCTGGTTTTAGGCCCGATCAGCCCTACATCAACAAAGGTTTCATGAGACAAACTCACTTGCTCAATAAAAAGTATGTAAAACTCATAGAAGCTGCACTGTTTACCTACTCTACTCCCAACGAAAAGGCCAGCAAAGTGCACATACTCGAAAAAAGAAACAGCTACGACAACAGAGAAATTGATGCCAAAAAATTAGGTTTCTTTAAGAAATGGGAAAGCACAAGATACAATAAAGCCAAACGAGAAGCGGAGAACTACAATCCTGGCAAAGAAGAGCTATTGGAATTAATACGTGAGAGCGATGAGAAAAGAAATTCTGTAAGAAAAATCAAACAATTGAAAACCGCCTACCAAGCTAAAATAAAAGACCTAAGGCTTAGTTTAAATGACATATACAACGATAAAAACTCTCAATTAAAACTAGATACCATTCTGGAGAATGATGGAGAAGGAATCTATAAAATAAAGATACTTCCTACGGCCAAAGAATTAAAAAGCAGTCCTTTTATTAGCATTGGCTACCTTCTTATATCAACCAAGGATTTTGCTTTGTATGAACTTAAATATGGAATGACAAAGAACCCAAAAATTGCTAACCTACAACAAGTGGCATTTATTAACCTTGTTAAATCAAACTTCACCCTAAAATACAAACGCTATAAAGGCAAGCTTTACCCTTCGTACTTTAAAAGAAACAGTTTTGATCTAACTGGAATGTCTGATGTTAAAATTCACTTAGAAAAAGCCAAATATCCACGCATTTGCCAAGAGTTTTTATTTACCGAAATCATTGACAACACAAAAGAAGTAAAACAAAACCTACCAGCGAAATGGAACGACAAGCTATATGAAGATAGCGAGTACCATCCTGAATTTTGGGAGAATTACACCATACTGCTTGAAACCAAAGATGAAGCCAAGCTTCGCAAGGATTTAGAGAGTGAGGTAAGCCTGAAAGAACAATACCAACATGCTACCGATAGCATTCGAATTAATCAAATCAATTAATTCCCAGCCTATGAAACCAATTGTTATTAAAATATTTTGCGCATTACTATTTGCGCCATTTTCAGTATTCAGTCAAAACAAACTAAAAGCAAATATATCCAATGGAGAACAAAAAGCCATTGCCTTTGCCAGTGTAGCCTTAAAGGGAACAAGCTTGGGAACCATAAGTAATCCCAACGGAAATTTTGAATTGGCCTTGCCTTCAGACGATACAAAACAGCAAATTGTTATTTCCTGTATTGGCTACAAGAGCCAGGCATTTGCTGTTGATTCGCTTTTGAAAATTCAGAAGAAAGGAAGCATTCCAAAACTTTACTTGAACAAGCATTCCTATCAACTACAGGAAATCACTGTAGGCAAGCAAGAGATATTAAAAGATGCCAAGCAAATTTTTGCCAATGCCATTAATGAGCTACCAAAGCTGTTAGATGATCAGCCCCATATTGGCAAATATTATTTTCGACAATCGCACCGCAGCAAGACTAGCATGAACCGCTTGATTGAGGCTGCCGTTAGCATTTACGATCCTGGAATATCACACAAGATTGAAGAGTGCAAATTCAATATTGATGAATTACAATCAAGCTTAGACAATAGAGATATTGACTTCAAATCATTACTTGGTTTTTACCAATACATTCAAAAGAAAAAAGACATTGCAAAAGATAGTTTATTGGTAAATTCAGAATCTTATAACGATCCTGAAGTACAAAAAAGACTTGTAAACGCCTTAGACAACAACAAAGCTTCTTTTTTTAAATTCTTTACTGCTACCAATATGATTCGGGCTGCACAAAAAGAAAGACGAAAAAACTCAAAACCAGTCAATCCATGGTTTGTAAATGGTGGTCCTCTATTAAGCAAAACCTTTATGAAGAAACACAGGTTTAAATTGGATACCATTATACAGTACAATGGTGAAGCCACCTACAAAGTAAAGATTCTACCAAATAAAAACTATCTGGGGCTAGAAGGTCAAGAACATAAATTTATGCCAATAGGAATTGCTTATATCAGATTGAAAGATTTTGCGATTTTTAATCTTGACTATGGATTCATTAGTAATCCGAAATACAAAGGATTTAAATACAGAGGTGAGCGACATGGAACGTTTAAAGGCAATTACAGATATTACTACCTGTTTAAAATTAGGTTTAAAGAATACAATAGCAAATTCTATCTTAACTACTTATACTCCATACGAGGTGATTATAACGATGATTTATCAGGAAGTCAAAAGGTGATTCAGGAAATGGTGAATACTGAAATCATAAATGATCAGGATATCGTAAATCAACAGTTCCAACAACTCAACTGGAAAGGGGATCATTACGAAAAACTTCCCTACCACAAAGAATTTTGGGACAATTACACCACCCTGCTTCCAAGCCAGGAGCAAGAAAACCTAAAGAAAAACCTGGAACAAGAACTTTTAAAGAAATAAAGCCATGAATAGATTTCTAAATACGATTACAAATGTCAAAACTGTATATGTTTTAATCTTTACACTGGTAATCACGCTATTTGTAAATTTTATCTACTATGATTATATCAACACCACTGAACTTCTAAGAAAACATCATCACGAAAAACAAGTTAAACAAGAAGCAGAGCTATACCAGGAGCACGATGATTTAATGGCAGATTTTAAAGATGATTTGGCTGAAATTGAACTAGAAGCAGATGAAACAGATTCACAATCTGGTTCTACTTATTTTGGCGATATCTTTTTTAATATTACCTATGATTTAATTCCTCCCCTATGCATTTGCCTGGGATTGGCTTTATTTGTTTTCATTGGCTTTCAATTCTTCCCAGACCTAAAGGATATTGCATATGGCAATCTTTTAAAATCTATACTTATTGCCTACCTAATATTTCCATTAAGTACATTGTTTAAATGCATTTGGTTTGGTTTGTTTCAAAACCAATATGAAGTGATCGATTTGCAACAGGTGGAAAGCATTCTAAATCCATCCATTCAAAGTTTTTTAACTAAGCCCACGGAGTACCAATGGTATCATTATCTATTTGCAGATATGACCTTTCAAAATCTGCTATTCGCACTTCTCATTCCATTCTTTTTAAAATCCATAATAGGATTTAAATATTCCGAACTGCTAAAAAAGATGAGCATCTCACTTGTTGGATTTTTTATTGTATTCCACATCGTATCACCTTATCAGTTGTATCTAATTTTCTTATTTGATTAATTGTAAACATGTATATTATGAATCGCAAAACAATTATTGTAGGTATTGTAATCCTCTTAATCGTTTCGTTAGGGATTATTATAAGGTCTCAAATTATAAAAAAAGAAAACAGCTTAATGCAAAAACAGGAAGTTAAAGCAGAGCTTACCTCTATACCTAAATTCAATTTCCAAGATATACCAGGAAACCCATTTACCAATGCCAACTTAGAAAAGGATAAACCCACTGTGGTGGTTCACTTTGGTAATTTTTGTCCCTATTGTCATGAGGAAGCTAAAATTATGAGTCACTATTCCGAGGAGTACAAAGATTTCCAACTCTTGTATGTAACCAAAGATGAAATGGATAACATTAACATCTTTATGAACAAACACAAGTTAAGAGATAAATTGAATCTTACCATTTTAAGGTATGAGAACAATGAATTCGAAGAAGCCTTTGGCTCCAGATCACTTCCTTGTGTTTTCATTTTCGACAAGCATCAAAAATTCGTACAACATTTCGATGGAGCAGTTACGGCACGTACTTTAATCAAGTATACACGTGCTGCGAATCTCAAATAATTAATATCGATCAAACTCTTCTGTTCATCCAGACCTGACAGGATTAATAAACCTGTCAGGTCTAATATTTTTTCTACCTTTGCAAGCAAATTCTAAATTTAGAAATCAGCATATCATACCGATTATTAAATGAATACAGTCTTAAGTTCATTTCATTACTTCACGCTTATCGTTTAAATATCGGCATGCTATCACAATAAAATTACCTTACAGGCAATATCATGCAGGAAAACAAAGCACAAGGAACCGATATTTCAACATTGGGAGAATTCGGTTTAATCAAGCAATTGACAAAAGGCATCGAGATAAAAAACAGCAGTACAAAAGTTGGTATTGGCGACGACGCTGCAGTACTGGATTATCAGAACAAAAAGACAGTGGTTACTACCGATTTGTTGGTGGAGGGAATCCATTTCGATTTAATGTACACGCCATTAAAGCATTTGGGATACAAAAGTATTGCTGTAAATGTTTCTGATGTGTATGCCATGAATGCTTGCCCAAAACAGGTTACTGTTTCCATTGCCATTTCGAAACGCTTTACCGTTGAAGCCATCGAAGAAATTTACGATGGTATTCGCATGGCCTGCGAAAATTACAATGTCGATTTGGTTGGTGGCGATACTACATCTTCTTTAACTGGATTGTGCATTTCTGTAACTGCCATTGGCGAGGCTGAAGAAAATGAATTGGCTTACCGAAGTGGTGCTAAGGTAAACGACCTAATCTGCGTAAGCGGAAATTTAGGAGCTGCCTATGCTGGCTTGCAATTGTTGGAGCGCGAAAAAGCAATTTTCGAAAACAATCCAAACATGCAGCCTGATTTATCGGGACACGATTACATTTTGGAACGCCAGTTAAAACCTGAAGCCAGAAAAGACATTTACGAAAGATTGAAAGAGGCTCAAATAGTTCCAACGTCTATGATTGATATTTCAGATGGATTGTCATCGGAATTGATGCACATTTGCGAGGAATCGAAAGTAGGATGCCAGATTTACGAAGAGAAAATTCCTGTTGATTACGAAACTCATAAAATGGCCGAAGAGCTAAACATGAATTACAGTACTTTCTCGCTAAATGGTGGTGAAGATTACGAGCTGCTATTTACGGTTCCCTTAGACAAATTTGATGATGTAGAGAAAATTGAAGATGTAAAAGTGATTGGTCACATTACCGAAGCATCGAAAGGAATTTATTTGGTAACTCGTGATAATACTGAGATTGCTTTACAAGCTCAAGGATGGAATCCTTTGAAGGAGGAGGAATAGGTAAAAGTAATAACACATAAATGTAACCTCAAGTCAATATCTTGGGGTTACAATTACCATATCCTTTAATTGCAAAGGCAAGTTTTCATCTATTTTTTAAACTCAAATAACAATTGATAAAAGCTTTAGGATCTTCATTTATCAAATTCACCAACTCTTTCCTGCCCAGCTCTTCGTCTATGGTTCTTGCCATCAAAGCACCTACTCTATACCACAACCTCTTCCCATTCGAAAGAGATGCAATCAATTTCCAATCACTATCTTTAAAATCCCTCCCGACATGATTAAAAAAATGGTAATAGATTTGAAAGTACTCCTTTTCTAAATTCTGCATCACTAAGGAATCATTCAAACAAACATAGTCAGCATCATAATTCATGGCATTTTCTTTTAACCTTACTCCTAACGGTACATAGGTAGCCATACCCTCTAATTGTGTTGCCAAGGCTATAAAATCAACTGCATCTGAATATTTCTTTAAATCTAAATGAGGCATGGGTTTATTGCTACATTCAAAAAAACCTGCATGATGCAACTCATGTAACATGTAATATCGAATTTCAGCAGGTTGATTTAGGTAATGTGAATGAGCAAGATTAATACTTGCATTTTTACCGTATACAACCCCCAAATCGTAACCGTAAGTAAAAAACAAGCTTCCTGTAAATTTGAATTCAGTTGGTAAAAACTCTTTACATCGCTCATGAATGAAATCATCATGCAATACTTGTTCTTTTGCATTTTTTAGATTTCGTTTAAACCTTTCCAACTTTAATCTTTCTTTGTCCAAAGGATGGAGTAAATATTCAACCAACTCCCTATTCGAAGATTTAGGCACATTATAATTGAACTTCCTGGCATGATTCATAATATGATCTACAGCCTCTAATCGAGATATTTTGGCTAAAATACATGTATCGCCAGTTTCGAGATATCGAATCGCCATCTCGGCAAAAGAGAAATCATATTTTAACTGTCCTTTCTGAATAATGGAATTCTTATCACAAAATGCATTTGAACATACAATCAATAGCAGTGTTAGAATTAAAAATTTTCTCATTCTGTATATCTGATTTTTTCCTTAAGACGCCCCATAAAATAAATCGGTTACACATATTCAGAATAAAAAAAGTGAGACCCTCATACGAAGATCTCACTTTTTTAAATATCCTAGCTATTTGTGTTTACTCTGGGAAGTATCCTCTCATGATACCACGTTTAGAGTTCTTCACAAACAGAATAATTTCATCTCGCTCTGGTGAAGCAGGCATTTCAGCTTCGATAGCTTCCAATGCTGTAAAGTTGTTCATACCTTTTTGGTACAAGTAACGGTATACATCCTGAATTTCGCGGATCTTTTCGTTACCAAACTCACGACGACGCAAACCAATTGAGTTTACACCGATGTATGAAACCGGCTCTCGACCAGCTTTCACATATGGAGGAATATCTTTACGCACCAAAGATCCACCCGATACCATAACGTGAGAACCAATGTGTACGAACTGGTGAACAGCTACCAAACCACTTAAAATTGCAAAGTCATCGATTACAACCTCACCTGCAATCTGAGTAGCATTACCAATGATACAGTTGTTACCAACAATACTATCGTGTGCAATGTGTACGTAAGCCATCAAAAGACAGTTGCTACCAACAATGGTTTTGCCTTTTGCTGCAGTACCACGGTTAATGGTCACACACTCACGAATGGTTGTATTATCGCCAATTTCAACAGTAGTTTTCTCGCCACGGAATTTCAAATCCTGTGGAGTAGCACCAATTACTGCTCCTGGAAAAACATTACAGTTTTTACCAATTCTGGTTCCTTCCAAAATGGTTGCATTCGAACCAATTCTTGTACCCTCTTCAATTACTACATCCTTATCGATTGTAACGAATGGCTCAATCACTACATTATCTGCGATTTTTGCCTCGGGATGTACATATGCTAACGGTTGCTTCATTTTATTATTTATTACGTGTTACACAAACTTCTGCCACACCAGAAATTTGCCTTGTAGTAGTTAAATTTTATTTGTTCTTTGCGATTTGAGCCATGAACTCACCTTCAGCAACAACAGTATCGCCAACAAAAGCTAAACCGCGCATGTTAGCAACTCCCCTACGAATTGGTGACAAAAATTGCAATTTAAAAATCAGAGTATCTCCAGGAACAACTTTCTTTCTAAATTTAATATTGTTCTGAGTTAGGAAGTAGGTAGAATAGTTTTCAGGATCATCTACCTGATTTAATACCAAAATACCACCACATTGTGCCATAGCTTCAACCATAAGAACACCTGGCATTACAGGTTCTCCCGGGAAGTGTCCTACGAAGAAAGGTTCATTCATAGATACATTTTTAACACCTACAATAGTATCTTCTTGAATGTCGATAATTTTATCAACCAACAAGAATGGAGGACGGTGAGGCAACAATTTCATCACCCCGTTAATGTCTAACACAGGCTCTTTATTTGGGTCATAAGCCGGAACTGAATCTTTTCCCATTTCTTTTTTTATTCGTTTGATTAATAATTTTGCCATTTGGGTATTTGGTCCGTGACCAGGACAAGAAGCAATTACTTTTCCTTTGATGAACTTACCACATAAGGCAAGGTCACCGATCACGTCTAATAATTTGTGTCGAGCACATTCATTTTGGAAGTAAAGCTCTAAATTACTTAAAATCCCTTCCTTCACTTCTACATGCTGATGGTCGAATAGGTCGGCAATACGATCCAACTCTTTTTGTTCCATCATTTGGTCCATAATAACAATTGCATTATCAAGGTCTCCCCCTTTAACCAAATTGTTATTCAATAAAAATTCCAATTCGCGTACAAAAACAAAGGTACGACACATCGAAATTTCATCTTTATAATCATTCAATGATGTCAATCGAGCATACTGATTGCTCAACACTTTCGAGTCGAATGAAATCATCGTATCTACACTGTATTCACTATCAGGAAGTATTGTTAATTCAGAACCACGAGCTTCATCTTTGTATACAATTGGTTCTTTTACCACATAGTACTCACGCTTCGCATCCTGCTCAACAATTCCTACACTTTCAATTCCCTCTACATAGAATTTTGCACTTCCATCTAAAATTGGAGGCTCAGGAGAATTCATCTCAATCATACAGTTGTCAACACCCATTCCGTACAATGCTGATAAAGCATGCTCGATGGTTTGCACTTTGCATTCTCCCTTTTCAAGAACAGTTCCTCTTGATGTATCTCCTACGTATTCAGCACTTGCATCAATCACAGGTTCTGCTTCAAGGTCAACTCTCTTAAACTTGTATCCATGATTTTCAGGAGCAGGCACAAATTTGATTGATACTTCCAATCCGGTATGAAGACCTTTTCCTGTTAAAGTAAATTCTTTTGCTAATGTTCTCTGCTTATCAGCCATAAACTTTCAATATTTTTTCTGTTTCCGGAAAATGGAATCTCCTATTTTTCCTCTTCCAGCTTCTTTACTTGTTTCTCTAGATCCATAATCTGCTCTCTCATCTTAGGCAGATTTTTAAATAGCACATATGACTTTTGATATGGTCCGAATTCAAAAGCAGGTGATCCCTGAAGAACCTCTCCCTTTTTCTTAATATTTCGTCCAATACCCGATTGTGCAGCAATCTTCACTTCGTCGGCAATAGACAAGTGACCTGCAATTCCAACCTGTCCACCAAACATACAATGTTCGCCAACCTTAGAACTTCCTGCAATACCAGTTTGTGATGCAATTACAGTATTTTCACCAATCTCGACATTATGAGCAACCTGAATCAGGTTATCCAACTTCACTCCTTTACGGATAATGGTTGATCCCATAGTAGCACGGTCAACACAAGTATTAGCACCAATCTCAACATGGTCTTCTAAAATCACATTACCAACCTGTGGAACTTTCTTATAATCATTTGCTGACGAAGGTGCAAAACCAAAACCATCGGCTCCAATTACCGAACCCGAATGAACGATACAATCTTTACCTATTTTACAGTTTTCATACACCTTAACTCCTGAATTAAGAATTGTATTGTCGCCAATAATTACATTATCGCCTATATATGTGTGCGGATAAATTTTTACGTTATCACCAATTTTTACATTACTACCAATGTATGCAAATGCCCCAACATATATTTTATCTCCAATGGTAGCAGATTTACTTACAAAAGAAGGCTCTTCGATGCCTACTTTTTGCGGTTTGCTCTGTTCATACATTTCCAACAACTGGGCCAAAGCCTGGTAAGCATCCTCTACGCGAATTAAAGTAGCTTTTACTTCTTTAGCTGCTTTAAAATCTTTGTTCACTAAAACGATAGAAGAGTTTGTTGTGTAAATATGATGTTCGTACTTGGGATTTGCCAAAAAAGAAAGAGTTCCTGGTTTGCCTTCCTCAATGCGAGATACATTGTTTACGGCAACTGATCCATCGCCATCAACTTCACCTTGTAGAAACTCTGCAATATCTTGTGCTGTAAAATTCATTTGTTCTGGTTTTATATCAGATAACAAGCTCTTTCATTAACAACAAAGCTCGTTTTTTATTGAGCACACATCGTCCAATATATCTGATTAATACGAAAAAAATTTCTGCAAATCTAACAATTATTTCATGCACTTGAAATTTTTTTGCTTTTCAGACTACATCTAAAAACCACTGTCAACTGAATAACTGACTGTTACAAAACTCAAATTAAACATTACAAAATCTTAATCTTTGGGTAACACAAGTAGAATTTTTTAACCGTTTTCGAGAGTACGTCAATGTTCATCATGTCCGATGCCTCTGCAATATCACAAACAGAACCATCTTTATGAAGGATGTTGATATGATCTTCAGAAGTATAAGCATTATTACTGATCATTCCATTGATAACAATAAAATCAAGTGCATGTTCAGAGCAACCAAAATATTCTTTAATTCCTGATCTTACTTTTTGGATATAGTCTGGCGAAAATGGCTTTTTCTGTATTTCAATTTTAAACAATTGTCGATCACGTATACACTTACACAAATAGGCAAGAACTTTATCCGAATGATCCGACCACACTTTTATAGACACCATGATATCATCATCATCAAGCTCAGCAAAAATATCCAATGCACTTTTCCCATCGAGCAAAGGAGCTGAACTTTCAAAATCCTTAATTCCAATTTTATTGTAGAGAAAGTATCGTAGTGCAGGTGTAGCAAATAAATCCTCTCCCCGTTCGGCCAAATATTTTGCACGCTTTAATATATACACCAACATCTCTTCTGCAGCAATCACTGTTTTGTGCAAATAAACCTGCCAATACATCAACCTACGAGCAATTAAAAACTTCTCAATAGAATAAATTCCCTTCTCTTCCACTACCAAATTATCATCCCGAACATCTAGCATTTTAATGATTCTGGCTGATCCTACAACTCCCTCGGTAACTCCTGAAAAAAAACTATCTCGTCTCAAATAATCCAGACGATCCATATCAAGCTGGCTCGAGACCAACTGATTTAAAAACCTTTTGGGATACTCATTCTTAAAAATTTGAATTGCAGTATCCAATTCGCCCTCGAATTGTTTATTTAAACGACTCATAAACAATTCCGAAAGTTTTTCATGAGTAATGCCATTTACAATACTGTATTCTAATGCATGCGAAAAAGGCCCATGACCAATATCGTGTAATAGAATGGCTGCATGCACTGCTTCTGCTTCCTTTTCTGTTATCTCATTACCTTTTGATCGCAATACCTCAATGGCCATTCCCATTAGGTGAGTAGCACCCAAGGCATGCTGAAAGCGATTTTGAAAGGCTCCGGGAAAAACCAAATAAGTCAAACCCAATTGTTTTATTCTTCTTAGTCGCTGAAAATAGTGATGTTCTACCAATTCATGCGAAATCCCTATTGGAATATGAATAAAACCATGAACAGGATCGTTTACAATCTTTTTTTTAGGAGTAAATTGTTCTGACATAAACAGATAAATATTGGTTGTAAACAAATGTATAAAAACCCATTATAAAAGCCTATACATGAAAAAATCAATAATTAGTTTTCTTTTTCAAATATATTTCTCGAATTCTTTTCAATTTGATAATGATTTATCGGACTGTTCATTATAGATTTTCAATCCGTTGGATTTTATAATAATCAGTAATAAAATATCAAAAAAATTTTCTTTAGCAGTTAGAATACAATAATTTAGAGGAATGCCATTTGTTTTTTAAAACATTTATCTCTAATTTTGCATCGAAAAGTAAGAATAACGTGTACTTTAGGGGGCAGGAAGTCCCCTATTTTATTGACATTAACCGATATATGATTGATAAAAGAATTGTACTTGAAATTGTTGAGAAAGAAATTGCCGACACAGATTTGTTCGTCGTGGAGGTTACTGTTTCTACAAGTAATGCAATTTCAGTAATGATTGATAGTATGGAAGGTGTACCAATTAGCACCTGTATTGAGTTAAGTCGTGCAATCGAGAAGAACTTTGACCGCGATGCTGAAGACTTTGAACTTCAGGTAGCTTCAGCAGGAATTGGTCAACCCTTTCAAGTAATTCAACAGTACCACAAAAACATTGGGAAAGAAGTTGAAGTACTTACCACCGAAGGTGTAAAACACAAAGGAAATTTAATCACCGTAGGTGAAAACGAGATAGAAATTGAAGTTGAAGAGAAAGTAAAAGTTGAAGGTAAAAAGAAGAAACAAGTTGTTGTTAATACCTACAGTTTTGCTTTTGATCAAATTAAATCAACAAAAGATATCATTACTTTTTAACAAGTAAATAGCTGAATAACATGAATCTTATTGAGACTTTTTCAGAATTTAAAGAATTGAAAAACATCGATCGTGCTACCATGATGAGTGTTTTGGAAGATGTATTTAGAAATCTTCTTTTAAAGAACTATGGTACCGATGAAAATTTCGATATTATTATCAATCCGGATAAAGGTGACCTTGAAATTTGGAGAAACCGTGAAGTAGTTGCGGATGGAGAAGTAGAAGATTCAAATCTTCAGATTTCTCTTTCGGAAGCTAAGAAGATTGATGAAGATTATGAACTTGGCGAAGAGGTAACCGACGAAGTAAAATTCCTTGACTTTGGCAGACGTTCTATTTTAACATTGCGTCAGAATCTTTCGGCAAGGATTTTAGAATTAGAGAAAGATAATATCTTTAATAATTATAAGGACAGAATTGGTGAAATTGTAACTGGTGAAGTTTACCAAATCTGGAAAAAGGAAATTTTGATTTTAGATGACGAAGGAAATGAATTGATCCTTCCTAAAACAGAACAAATCCCTTCTGACTACTTCCGTAAAGGAGAGTCGATCAGAGCTGTTGTAATTCGTGTAGAAGTGAAAAACAACAGTCCTCTAATTATTATTTCAAGAACTTCTCCAGTATTCCTTGAAAGATTATTTGAACTTGAGGTTCCTGAAATTTTTGATGGATTGATTACCATCAAGAAAATTGTTCGCATACCTGGTGAAAGAGCAAAAGTTGCTGTTGAATCGTATGACGAAAGAATTGATCCGGTTGGAGCATGTGTTGGTATGAAAGGTTCCAGAATTCACGGAATTGTTCGTGAGTTAAGAAACGAAAATATTGACGTGATCAACTTCACTGCCAATAAGCAATTATATATCACAAGAGCTCTTAACCCTGCAAAAATATCTTCTATCCAAATTAATGAAGAAGATGCTCGCGCAGATGTTTATCTGAATCCAGAAGAAGTATCATTAGCAATTGGTAAAGGCGGTTTAAACATCAAACTTGCCAGCCAGTTAACAGGATACGAAATTGATGTATATCGTGAGAAAACAGAGGAAGAAGCTGAGGAAGATGTAAATCTTTCAGAATTTACTGACGAAATCGAAGCTTGGGTTATCGATGAGTTAAAGAAAATTGGTTGCGATACTGCAAGAAGCGTATTGGAACTATCAGCTGAAGAACTAGAGAAAAGAACTGATCTTGAAATAGAGACTATTAACGAAATTTTAGATATTTTTAGGTCCGAATTTGAATAGTCGGATTTTTAAGGACAGTTCCTCACAAATTATTGAAAACGGCACATTTTAACAGTTAACTTCAAAATATGGCAAAAGTCAATAAAAATAAAAGACTTAGTAAACTAGCAAGAGAATTCAATGTTGGGATATCTACTATTGTCGATTTTCTGAATAAAAAAGGTATTGAGATTGATTCTAATCCAAATACCAAAGTTTCAGATGACGCTTATGATATTCTGGCAAAAGAGTATAGCTCTGATTTGAACCTTAAGAAAGAATCGGAGAAAGTAAATTTGAAAAGTACCAGAGAAAAGAAAGAAACTGTTTCTATCGATCCAAAATCGGAAGAAGGTACTAAAGAAGCAACTGTTGAAAAAACTGAAGAAGAAGCTCCGGCAAAAAATCCTGTTAAAGTTGTAGGTAAAATCGATTTAGATGCATTAAAACCGAAAGCGAAACAGGAAAAGCCAGAAAAAAAAGAGGAAAAAGCTCCTTCTAAACCTGAAGAGAAACCTGCCAAAGCAGAAGCTCCTAAGGTTGAGGAAAAACCTCAGACCGTTAAAAAAGAAGTAACTGAAAAACCATCAGAGCCGGCTACGCCTGCTAAAGATGCTCAAACTGTTAAAATGGAAAGCCCTAAAAAAGAGGAAGCAGCTCAAACCGAAAAACAAGAAAATAAGGAAGAGCTTAAAGTAGTAGGGAAAATTGATTTAGATTCTTTAAATCAGAAAACAAGACCTGCTAAAAAGACAAAAGCGGAGAAAGAAGTGGAGAGAAGAGAAAAGCAAAAGTCAGCTCCTCAACAAAAGCAACCTGCTCAAGAAAAAACTGCTGGGCCACAAGGTCAAGAAAAGCCAGTAGCAAAAGAAGAAATTTTTAAATCTTCTACTCAGAAACTTTCTGGTCCTACTGTAATTGGAAAAATTGAACTGCCAGTAGAGAAAAAATCTACCAACAAAGACAAGCAAGGTAACCAACAACGTAAGAAACGCAAAAGAATTAAAAAGGATAGCGAAAAAGTTAATGTTGGGAATCAGCAAGGTGGTCAACAAGGTCAAGGCAGACAACAAGGTGGTCAGCAAGGTCAAGGAAGACAACAAGGTGGACAGCAAGGTCAAGGAAGACAACAAGGTGGACAGCAAGGTGGACAGGCTAATAAATTCAAAAAACTGAAAAAGAAAAAGGCAGTTAAGAAGGAAGTTAGCGAGGAAGATGTACAAAAGCAAATTAAAGATACACTTGCAAGATTAACTTCGAAAGGTGGTAAATCGAAAGGTTCGAAGCACCGTCGTGAGAAGAGAGAGCAGGCAAGTGCTAAACAAGCTGAATTAGCTGAACAGGCAGCAGCAGAAAAGAACGTGTTGAAGTTGACCGAGTTCGTAACTGTAAACGAATTGGCAACTATGATGGAGGTACCTGTTACCAACATTATTGCAACATGTATGGGACTTGGTTTATTCGTATCGATCAACCAGAGATTGGATGCTGAAACCATTGCCATTGTTGCCGATGAATTCGGATACAAAGCAGAATTCGTAAGTGTTGAACTTCAAGAATCTATTGAAGAAGAAGAAGACAAAGAGGAAGATTTACTTGAACGTCCACCGATTGTAACGGTAATGGGTCACGTTGACCACGGTAAAACTTCTCTTTTGGACTACATTCGTCATGCCAACGTAATTGCTGGTGAGGCCGGAGGTATTACCCAGCACATTGGTGCATACAATGTATCATTAGACGATGGTAGAAAAATAACTTTCCTTGATACTCCGGGTCACGAAGCCTTTACAGCGATGCGTGCTCGTGGTGCTCAAGTAACCGATATTGCAATTATTATTGTTGCTGCTGATGATAACGTGATGCCACAGACTATTGAGGCAATCAACCACGCAAGTGCAGCAGGTGTACCAATTGTATTTGCAATCAACAAGATTGATAAAGATGGTGCTGACCCAGAAAGAATCAAGGGTGAGTTAGCCAATATGAATTACTTGGTAGAAGACTGGGGTGGTAAATACCAGTGCCAGGAAATTTCCGCTAAGAACGGTATCAATATTGAAGATTTATTAGAAAAAGTATTGCTTGAAGCTGAATTACTAGAAGCCAAAGCAAATCCAAATAAACGTGCAGTTGGTTCGGTAATCGAATCATCACTTGATAAGGGTCGTGGTTACGTTACTACTTTATTGGTACAAGCAGGTACTTTAAAAGTAGGTGATGTATTACTTGCAGGTAGCTACACTGGTCACGTTAAGGCTATGTTTAACGAGCGTGGAAACAAGATCGACGCAGTAGGTCCATCAGAACCAGCATTGATTCTTGGTTTAAATGGAGCGCCTCAGGCTGGTGACAATTTCAACGTAATGGAAAGTGAGAAGGAAGCTCGTAACATTGCTAACAAGCGTGAGCAATTACAGCGTGAGCAAGGACTTCGTACTCAGAAGCACATTACTCTTGATGAAATTGGTCGTCGTATTGCAATCGGAAACTTCCAGGAGTTGAATGTAATTGTAAAAGGTGATGTGGATGGATCTATCGAGGCACTTTCTGACTCATTGATCAAACTTTCTACTGAAGAAATTCAGGTGAATGTAATTCACAAGGCCGTTGGTCAGATTTCAGAATCAGATGTAATGTTGGCAACAGCATCGAACGCAATTATCGTAGGTTTCCAGGTACGTCCTTCAGTTGGAGCACGTAGATTGGCTGAGAAAGAAGAAATCGATATCCGTCTGTACTCAATTATCTACGATGCAATCGAAGAATTGAAATCAGCAATGGAAGGTATGCTTTCTCCTGAAATCAAGGAAGAGATTGTGGCGACTGTTGAGGTTCTTGAGACATTCAAAATCTCTAAGGTTGGTACCATTGCCGGATGTATCGTTCGTGATGGTAAGATCAAGCGTAGCTCTAAGATCCGCCTGATTCGCGATGGTATTGTAATCTACACCGGAGAACTTGGTTCGTTGAAGCGTTTCAAAGACGATGCGAAAGAAGTTGTGAAAGGTTACGAATGTGGTCTGAATATCGACAAGTACAACGATATCAAAGTTGGCGATATGGTAGAAGCATTCGAAGAAGTAGAAGTAAAAAAGAAATTGTAAGAAACAATTCCTATCATATAGAAAAGCAGTCCAAATTGGACTGCTTTTTTTTATTTGGTATCACTCCCCATTAATGATTTTATGAACATCCAATTTAAAGGAAAATTAAATTCGAAATAACTCACTATAAAAATAATTAAGAATTCGTGCAGCGTTTTTAATTACTTATGTATTCTATAAGTAAATTGCAAAAACTTATCATATCCTCAATATTGGTAAGATCCTAAAAACGCACGAATGTATAAACTCTTTCTAAAAAATAAGAAGACCATTTTCAATAAGATTTACGAGAATCATTCTCAACTGTTGTTCTTATTGATTCTTCGCTATGTTGTATCTCAATTCGATGCAGAAGAAGTCTTACAAAGAGGATTTATTAAGATTTACGAGGCTTTAGATGATTTTACCTATGAAAATGATAAAGCCAGTTTAGGATGGTTAAAACGCATCATGATCAATGAAAGTCTTCTCTTTTTAAGAGAACAAAAACGTTTGACATTATCTGATAACATTTCATTTATCGAAAATTCGTCCAATCAATTGCCCGAAGTGGAAAACAAACTTGGCATGGAAGATTGCTTAAATCTCGTAAGAAATTTACCTGATGGATACCGTACTGTATTCAATCTTTATGTTATTGAAGGATATGCGCATAAAGAAATTGCAGATATTCTTCACATTAGTGAAAGTGCCTCTAGATCGCAGCTTACCAGGGCACGAAACATTTTAAAATCACAATTAAAATCATTGAATTATGCAACCGAACTCGTTGGATAGTATTATTAAAAATAATTTGGAAAACCAGTCGGAATTGCCCTCAAATGTACATTTCGACAAGGAGAGATTACTTTCTTCAATCGATAAACGAATCAAACAGCAATCGAGAGAGCACAAGTGGCGAGTTATAGCAGTACTACTTGTATTATTACTTGGATCTTCATTATTCCTGCATTATCAGCAATACGGCATTATAACAAAGCAAAACCAAAATATAGGAAATCAAAAGCAGTTAATTTCCTCTCTAAACAGCGAAAATGAGAAAATAAAAGATACAAATTATTTACTGCTTGATTCACTTTCCAAATCGACCATTGCAAATCTGGAAAGTCCAAAACACATTGCTTTACCACAACTTCCAACAATCGTAATCAATCAGCCAATAGTATTTAAAAATAATGTTGAAGATAAACTATACATACAAATTGTCGAACGAATAAAAATAGAAGAAACTGAAGGTGAAATTCCGGAACTCAACCTGCCTGTTTACTATGAAAGTGATCGTTTGGCAAGCAATACAAATCACCAATCGAAAAGTAAATCATTTGCTAAGAAGATTGGCAATCTATTTAAAAATTAAGGTCATGAAAAAAATAATAATTGCATTCATTCTAATCATATTAATCGTTCCTTCTGCTCAGTCACAAGGAAATTGGTTTAATGCGCCTAAGAATTATCAATATGGGTTTTCAAATAAAAGAGATACCATTCTAATGGATTATGGAAATGGTAAAAAAATAGAAATTAGTTATTCGTGGCACAATATTTTTGGGACCAAATTAGACGATTATTATGCCAAAACTTTTTGGAAACCGATTCAGTTAGATTTAAAAATCCTAAAGGAGAAACTGAATGAAATCCCATTAAAAAAGGATAGAAAATACCACATAATACTTCACTCACAGAGATCTAATCTATACTCTAATGAATTTTTTGAAGCGATAAAGCTTAATAATCAAGAAGCAAAAAAATCAGGTCTATCAAAAGAAAAAAGAGATAGCTTATTACATGTTACTTTTAAAACCTATTACAAAGGTAAAATCAAGAAAAAACATAAACTTTCGGTCAATGAAAGAAAAACCTCGGAAAAGAATCGAGAGTACTTAATTGTGCAAAACAAACTCTACAACAAAGCACAATGGCAACATATCATAGAAATTAAAGAATTACTTTGGAGTATTAAGTTTTACATAACTAACATTGACGAACTTAAAGAATTCGACATTAACGAAATTCAAACGTTTATGGCAAGTGAGAAAGACAGATTCCTAAAAAGAAGATATTACCAGTACTTTTCAAAGTTACATTATAAGAAAGAAAATGGTGAATTTAGATATGAGCGAACTCTTGGCGAAAAAAGAGAGAAAAGACCACGATTCCTAAAACTAGGTTTTGATGCAGGCTTTGGTAGTTCTGTAATTAAAAGTAAATTATCAGCAGACATAAGTGCAGGCATCAATCTCTACTTTAATGAAAATTTACAGTATGCTGCCAAACTAGGCATAAGAACACAAGCCAAATCATTTGGAATTGATAATAAAATCAGAAACAATGTTTTTATTGATGCTTTAATGGATATTAATATTGCTGAAAGCTTTAAAAAATCACAGTGGATTGGTGCCGGATTTGGTTACCTGGTAAAACGAGAAGGAAATATTTATGGAAAAGATACGGCCAGGGCATTTTTTAAGTATGGTTTCACAAATGGAATTGCCATCCAGCCCGAATTCAACTACTCCTTTCATGATGAAAAATTTCTTTTAGGAATTGGTGTTTCCTTCAACTTCTAATATGCAAACAAAAAACCCTCACACATTAGTGCGAGGGTTTCTTTATATTTTCAGAATACTATTATAGTAATTCTTTGTAAGCTTCAGCAGAAAGTAATTCTTCAAGCTCAGCAGCATCATCTAGTTTGATTTTGATGATCCAACCATCACCATAAGGATCAGAGTTGATTAGATCTGGAGCGTCTTCCAACTTCTCGTTGAATTCCAATACTTCACCACCAACTGGCATAAACATGTCAGATACAGTTTTTACGGCTTCGATAGTTCCGAATACTTCTTCCTTATCTAATTCTTCGCCTTCAGTTTCTACTTCAACAAAAACGATGTCTCCTAGTTCTCCCTGAGCGAAATCAGTAACACCAATAAAAGCTTCTTCGCCTTCTACACGTACCCACTCGTGATCTTTAGTGTACTTCAAATTTTCTGGTACATTCATGATAGTATGTTGTTTTAAAAGAGGTTTATAAACTGCTCCAAATTTACAGTTTTTTTTCAATAATTAAATATTAGTAATTGAGTAAATCAACTATTGAATGTATGATCTTTATCACATTCTAGATCAATATCATACAACAAACCTATTGAATATTAATAGTTCATGAAAAATATTCTTGTTTCAACCTGCTCTTAAACACTTTATTAATTCGCTAATGTAAATCTTATACTTGCCCCAAACTCTGTGGTTGTAGTTGGATAAGAAAGTGATACGTAAGGTGTATTTACAATTCTATCGTAATACAAACGCAGGTTGAATCTGTTACTCAAAACATAATCTGCACTAAATTTTAAGGTAACCACCTTTTGGCCAGAAGTTAGCTGATCTACTTCATCAACAATTTTTCGAATAATGGTACTGTTCTTTCTTACTGATAAATCTGCCCTTAAATTCAAATCTGAATTGTATTTTTTCTGGCGAGAACCAGATCCAATTATCATTCCGAAATTATCAAATCGATATCCCATACCAAAAATCATTTCGTTCGAAGCTACTTCGGTTAACTGAGTATTGGACAGACTTAAAATCAGGTTACGCGTACGTTTAATTTCAAAACTTGTAGAAAAATTATTTTTCCAAATCATATCAACATTAATCAATGGGTTAAATTGCTCATTAATCGAAATTGAATTCACATCGTACAAATTGTAAAAATTACCCGTAATCTTATTTATTTCAAGAAATCCATCTTCATCTACTTCGGCAGCTAAGTTAGTTGTATAAGAACCAACATCATAAGTTGATGTATATGCATGGCTCAAATTAATGGATTTGAAATAACGTCGGATAAATGGAATTTTTGACAAGCCTTCGAAAGAAACTCTCCAGTTTGGCTTCATTTTAGCAATACCAGGGAACAATTTGTTGAAGCCACTTCCTACATTTCCATATGCTTTAAGGAAAGCTGGTACTAACACTTCTTGTGAAGTTGAAGTAAATCCTTTGTAATATCCTGTACCTTCATTATTATCATCCAAAATTTCTTCATTCTCATATGATGCACCATAACGTTGTTGAGCCAACCTCAGCGATTCAGTCTTACGATTTTCCAGGAACTTATTGAAATACTCCGACGAGTAATCGCCAGTATTACCAATGGTAAAAAACGCAGATTTTAAACTTAGGAAACTCATACTAAAGTTTCCTGACTTTACAAGATTTTTATTGCTAAACCTATCATTATCTTTATTATAGATGTAATACTCACTTCTATTTCTTGAATAATTCCTATTTGCAGTAAGATCAATTTTTAATCCTTTAAAAGGTTCAATTGTACTACGAATTGAAAAATTCTGAGTATGACTCATTACATATGGATCATTCATTGTAGGATCTGTTGTAATCCAACCTTTATCAGCAGCATTACGCGCAAAGTTTTTATCTTGCTGACCAGTTAAGAAACCAAATCCAGGAGCTTTTGTTCCATTGAACGATTCCCCACCAAAATAGTTTGTTTGTGGTAAATATCCAGGTAGAGTTGTAGAGTTAATTTCAGAATAATTAACACTGATATTCCTCACGCTCATTAATGTTCTCAGAAAGTTTTCTCCAATAACAGCAAACACGTTATCTTTCTCGCTAACTTTACCGGTAACGCGCACCCTAACATCTTTAACAGTTCGGGAAGCTGTTATTTTAGCTCGATTTCCGGTAACAGGCTTAACTTTAATTTTCACCTCTTTTCCTAACTTATCGTAGGCTCTAATGGTAATATCTTCAGTCATTAATTTGTGATAGATGGAAACAGGTACTCCTGCTTTCAATTCATCAACTTTACCGTCATAATTTACTTTCTTGTATGATTTGGTTTTCTTCTTGTACTTACGGTTCGAATTGTATTTGCGATTGATCTTCTTTAAAATGCCAACTTTATTATACAAACTTGTCATTTTTAATTGACCATTCAACTGAATATTATTCGAATTTCGAATGGTGTTACCCAACTCAATTGTATCGGCAGTAATTGCTCCTGCATTCCAATCATAAGCACCAGAGTAACGTGCATTAAGCGAAGTCCAGTTAAGCAAAGGTATTTTATTAATCGGAACGGTATAAGTCACATTAAACTTATGGTGGTATTTAATATTTCGTCCACCATCCATTAAATTATTCCAAATCGAATCTTTCCAAATTTCATAAGCATCACGATCTCTATGCTTATCAACAATACCATCCGGTTCATCGATACGTGAAGTATTTGTTGCAGAAAAATCGAACTTTAAGCCTTTCGTTAGGTTGTATTTCAAATCGTAATATCTGTACCAAATAAAATCTTTATCGTATGATGGATCAATTTTTAATCCTGGTTCTTCAATATTTCGTTTCTCTATCTCATGATAGTAACGTTGAATATCCGAACGGAAAGACAATTGTGTTGGCAAATAATAGAAATTGAAATCCTTTAATAACCTAAACATAGGCTTTTGAAAAGCTTTTACCTTTTTAAATGGCTGTACAATTTTCGGGCGCTCGGTATAATTATAGCTAAGTACACCACGATAATTTTTCTCCAAATCAAGAGTGGTATTTACATCTCTTGAATAAGTTTCATTATACGAATAAGTCATTGATAAATTTGAAACATCCAGCAATTTTGCTTTTCCCTCCTGTTTCTCGATTCGAACATTGGTAAGATTGAAACTTTTTCGTTTGGTATATTCTTGTGCCCTATGTTTAATCTCCTCTCTTTCTTCTTTATTCTCTGCATTTTCCAATGCTACATCCAAAGGAATATCCGGATCCAAAGGATCATACTCAGGTGTAACAGTTTCTTCTGAAATTGCATAGTACATCGGAATTCTCACTCCTGATTTTTCAGGGAAGAATTTTCCTAACTCCAAACTTGCAGAAAAATCATATTGGAAAATATCATCTTTATAGCGCTCATTAACACCATCTTCTATACCTCCAAATCCTGAAGTAATTTGACTTCCAGACCATGTTACCGTACCCAAGTCTGCCAACTTTGTTGTTACTCTTAAATTCGCAGCCCAACCTCCATCTTCATCAAAATCGGTTAAACGCAATTCATTCATCCAAACTTCAACTGATTTAGGCTGATTGTCATCACTACCAGTAATATCTTCAAATGGGTTTTTAATCCCAATCATTATGGTTCTCACATTGGCAAGATTCGGATTACCCTTTATTCTAACCCTGTGTCCTTCTTTTACAGGATTATTATCACTGGATAAATCATTTACAGCAGCATCATAAACAGTAAGGTAATCAACACTTGAACCAACAGATCTCATAGCATCATTACGCAATTGTTTAATGGTTTGGAATAACCTTAACTTAAAGTCAAACCTATTCTCATCTGGCCAAACAGCTAACCTGTCATTTTCATTATCTCCATTGTACAGTCCAGGAGCGGTTAATTTCAGTGGGATTTCATATTCATAGTAGTTATCCTGGTAATCTGATCCCAATCGAATGAAGGCTGTAACTTCATTATCCCTTAAAGGCAAACCGCTAATTTCTTCGGCATGAACATCCATAATAAGCTTTCCATACTTACGAACGTCCATACTAAGTGTCTTATATGCACCTTTTCCTTTTCCATTTTCAAGATCAGTAACTTTTAACAGAATCGCTTGTTCATTCAGCTGTATTAATTGTGGATTACTAGGATCTACAACCCTGTCGATACCTGGAGGAAGTACATAGTTTACTGGCTCTTTTGAGGCATTCTCTTCAATATTAATTGCAGTAATATCAAAGTTTGCATCGGAAACTATAGCATCATCTTTATCCTCATTTAATGCCTGTTCATACTTTCTCCAATCATCACGAACCAAATCAAGAGTTGCAAAACGCATGATCACATCTTCCTCAAATCCCTTCATAAACATTCTCATAAATCGAATGGAAGTAAAATCAGAAATACTTCCAAACTGATCTTCAAATTCATTAACCGGAATTTTGAATTGATACCAATCAACTGTTCCTTGCGTTCCATTCGCCAAATCAACAGTACTGGTAATTTTATCGGTAATAAAATTCTTACCAACTTCCATCCCTGTTGGTTCAAGGTGTACACGATACTGATAATAAGCTTCTGTTTCACTTAAGGTTTGATCATTATTAATGTCTTCAACATTTGGTAATGTTGTTGCTGAAGTTGGATAAGGTTCAGCAGATAATTCAGCTGTAGGTGAATTGCCTTCTGGCCCATTATATCTCTTGTATCTTTCCAAAATACTTACTTCATCGGCATCATAGTCGCTACCTCTAAAATAGTGGTAATCATCTCCCGAAGGGTCATTTATAGCATTTACATAGGCACCTGAACCAACACCCAGGTTGGCAGACAATTCAATTTGTTGAATGTACTCATCAAAGAAACTAACTTCCTCTTCAGAGTTAAGCCCATCCAAACCTACATCCTGATACTTCCTGGCATTTGTATTATTATCAAAAGCAATCACCTGTGATTGAATCTTTGGAACACGTCCCCAAACTGTATTATCCACCAAGGAAAGATCTTCATTAGTAGGCAAACCATTCTCGAATGATTTTCTTGAGTCTCTAAGAATATCCTCGGAAACATTACCCAAATTGAAATATAAATCTCCTCCTTTATGAGTTTTATCATATACAAATGGATCCATCATCCAGAATTCTATGTATGCAATATTTGCAGCTTCGAAATCGTTGGTTTCTATTCTTCTCATGATACCACCCCAACGTGTTTCCGGAGCTTCTAATGTTCCATCAGGATTCATCCCCTGTGAAACACCTGCATGGCCATCAACATCATAATTATAGGGTCCCTTTTCGTCAGGATAATAGGCAAGGTTTAAAACTGAAATATTCGTCGGAACACCTGAGGCTCTTTCCTTATTAGGCCAAATTTCCTCTTCAAAAATCTCACGTACAAAATGATTCGACTGTTGTTCTTTATCTGCTTTTATATGCCCTGGAGTTGCCGAATTATTACGCAAGAATAATGGATCGATTACATACCATGCCAATTTTGCACGGTTAAAACCATATGCTAAATCACTGCTCAGATTTCCCTCAGGAAAGAGTGCATCGTTATTTTGCGGAGTACTAGCCAACACCCAAGAACTCAAACTCTTCATGTCAATAGAAGTCTGTGTTCCTTCAAAATCATCGATATAAGCAGTACCCGAACTTCCAATAGATTTATTGTGTCCCGGTCTTAGTTGTGCAAATTCACCTTCAACCGATATTTTAGAAGGCTCTTTTGTCTCAATAAATGGGATCTTATCTATCATTCTGGTTAAGAACATTGATTCTGTTTGATAACTTCCATTTAACCCCCAAATGGTATTCGATATTGGTTCATCACCAATATTCACTTTCTGAGTTAAAGGCTGTTCGGACAAGTGCATCACCGTTGCTCCAAGGTTAAAATTATCATTAACCTGATAGTCCATCTGAACACCAAGAAGCGTTTTGGTTTGAATGTTAAACAGCGAATTGTTTTCCGATTCAATGCTAATTGGTGTATTCGATTCCAATAATGATTGATTGATAATTTTTACACGACCTAAGGTGTAATCAACCGTATAATCAATGTTTTCGACCAGTTCTCTTCCGCCAGCCTTAACCCTTACCGATCCTGGTTGAACATTTAAAGCATTCAAAGAAATTTCAGAGCTTGAGGATGATTTGTAACTCCCTTTTAAGGAGTATTTATTCTTCTCAGCTATTTGTTGAGCTTCATTCTGCGTTTTCTCATATAGTTCGTCGAAGACATACTTATTTGCAATAGCATCATTCCCTATTTTCCCTCTTAAATAAGATCCAAATGGTTCTATAATCGGGAAAATAACTCTACCATTATTACTGTAGATAGTGATACCATTAATAAAATCAAACATCCCATCTGAACCCGGGTCTAATTGAGAATTCAACCTATCCAAATTCATAACCTTCAGCAAAATCTCATTTTTGATATCTCCTTCTGGCAGGTAATTAACTTTTGTTCCTGCCTGATCGTTCTGATACATGATATTCAAAACGAAATCATCCTGATTTACCTGATAAGCGCCAATGTTGTATATATTCTTCATCATCAGCTTCCAGGTTGGCATGCCAGGACTCAGGTTGGTTCCTTTCAAAAGCTTCATTACCAAAGATTGTGGTGCACTAACACCATCTGAAGTAAATTCCCCAACACGAAAAACCTGACCACGATTCGTATATTCATAAGCAACCGCTAAAACTTCATCAGCATTCAGAGCTTGGTTTAGCGATATATATCCTAACTTCTCATTAATAGTATATTCCGAAGGCGAAAGTTTACGAGCATTTTCTACTTTTTCATAGTCTTTACCACTGGTAAAACCAGGTGCTAAAGGTCCAAGAGTTTCTGTTACTTTATTAACATCTCTAATGTCTGAGTAGGTCTCAGTCATTTGTTGATAAACATTATTCAATTCATTATCTGGCAAAACACCGGTCCCTGTTTGCGAAAAAATGGCATTGCTGATATTAGCAGCACTTTCACCAATATCTACAAAAGCGACAACATTTCTTGAATCCTGAAAATTAGAGGTCTTATTGGTAACCCAGACTTCAACCTTATTAATTGCTACCCCTGAGTTGACAACAGGCAAGTTCTCCAATGCCTTATCATAGGTATCGTAAAAATACTTCGACAAGAAAAAGTGACGGTTTGCTTCGTATTGATCAACAGAGATCTCAAACTCATTTTTTTGCGCTCCATTTTCCAAATTAACAACAGCAGTTTCACCTTTTTGCTGAGAAAAAACAGATGTAACGCCTAATTTTCCAAATTGCATTTGAGTTTTTACACCAAACAGATTCTGCCCACCAGTGATTAATGTATTAGAAATTGGCATAGAAACATTACCGGCCTCTACCTTTTTGATAATCTCATCTTCATCACCAGTATATTCCAAACGCATCTGGTTTTCGAAATCAAAAGTAGCCTCAGTGTTGTAATTCACATCCATCTTCAACTTCTCTCCAACTGTACCGGTAACGTTCATTTGGATTTTTTCATCAAAGTCGAAACTGGTTGTTTTCCTCAAATTTTCAGGTAAGGTTGGATTTTCAACATTGGTAGTACTAATTCCAAATGTCAATTCTGCCGATCCTTGAGGTTTTATTTTTATTGTATTGCTTCCAAAAATCTTATCAATAAACTGCCCCCCAAAATTCAAATCAGGAACCAATTCATTATTCCCTCCGGCTCCATCGTTTCTACTTCTTTGCATCCAATAATCCCGAATGGAATTTTCGGCAACATATTGCTCATATTCCTCGGCTGTCATGGTAATTGCACGGCGATAATTCATATCTCCAATGGTTTTTACCAGAATGTAATTACCAGTTGCAGGATCGTACTTAATAGAAGTTTTAATATTACTCGGATCCTTCAAATAAAGCGGAGATTGCTGTTGCGAGCCATATTCCAAATTATCATTTTCATCATTAAATGGATAACGAAGAGAATCGTTCTTTGCGTTTGGATTATCCTTATTAAAAGGTGATCTTGAATTTATTATCCGTTTGTTTTCATTTCCTGAACGAAGGGTTGTGTCTTGCTGTTGAATTGCACTAAATTCCGAATCAAGCTGATAAGCATACGCATTAACCGATTGATTACTCTTTATTACAAAACAAAATATTACTACACAGAGACTTAGAGTATATTTTAATAGTTTTTTCAATTAAGTTAGATTTCCTTAGGTTAGTAAAGCAAATACGTTCTTAGTTTACAATTGTTTCAGAGCTAATTTTATTAAATCCTCAACACTTGATGTTGGATTAGCAGTATAGATTTTATCCACCACTTTATATGCAGCATTTTTTGCAAAACCTAACATCACTAAAGCAGATAACGCTTCTTCCTTGTTGGTATTGTCCTGAGGAAGTGAAATTTCTAATATATCAGATTCTTTTCCTAGTTTATCCTTTAATTCAATAATAATTCTTTGCGCAGATTTTGCTCCAATACCTTTTACTCCCTGTAAAGTTTTAGCATTATTAGATAAGATTGCCGTTTGAATTTCGGCTGGACTTAAAGAAGAAAGCATTACTCTGGCAGTATTTACACCTACTCCGGATACAGAAATTAGATGACGAAAAATTTCTCTTTCTCTGGTATCCATAAATCCGTATAACATATGAGCATCTTCACGAACCACTTGATGAAGGTACAATTGAACAGTTTTATGCCCTGATAACTGGCTGTATGTGTTTAATGAAATATGAATAAAATATCCAATGCCATTATTTTCTATAATAGCTGAAGTTGGTGTTAAATCGGCGAGTTCACCTTTAATGTACTCAAACATAAATTAAGAATTAGATTATTCTGGAATTTAAGGTTTTTAAAATATGCAAAATTATGCAATTTTAATAATGAAAGATAGGCTTTTAACAAAAAAAGAAAGAGCGATTAAACATTTAACCGCTCTTGTTATAATTTTGTTAATTATTTATTGCACGTTTTTTACATTCTCAGCAGGCTTAAGAGGATCTTTACTCATCTGCTTATACATGCGTCTGTTTTTATGAACATCCAAAGCCAAATACAATGCTTCACGGAAAGAAACTTCGGAAGCAACATTGGTTCCGGCAATTGAATAAGCTGTTCCATGAGCTGGCGAAGTTCTTACTCCTGAAAGCCCCGCAGTAAAGTTAACTCCAGAATCGAATGCCAATGCTTTAAATGGAGCTAATCCCTGATCATGATACATCGCTAAAATTGCATCAAACTTTGTATAATCATCTGAACCAAAAAAGCCATCAGCAGGAAATGGTCCTAAGGCCATGATTCCTTTCTCTCTTGCTGTATCCAAAGCAGGAATAATGATCTCTTGTTCTTCAGAACCAATTAAACCGTTATCACCGGCGTGTGGATTTAGACTTAGAACCGCAATTTTTGGTTTTTGAATTCCAAAATCTTTTAGCAGTGAGGCATTTAAAATTTCAAGTTTTTCAAGAATTGCCTCTTGGGTAATTTTTTCAGGAACTTTTGAAATTGGCACATGACCAGCAACTACTCCAACTCTAAGTTTATCACTAAGCAATAACATTAATGATTTTCCAGACTCCAACTTCGCTTCCAAATATTCGGTATGACCAGGAAATTCAAAATCTTTCGACTGAATGTTCTTTTTATTTATTGGTGCAGTAATTAGGACATCAATTGCTCCTTTTTTCAAATCCGCAACAGCTGATTCTAATGCTTGAAAAGCGGAAGTTCCAGCAGCATTTGTAGATTTTCCAAGCTCTACTTTAATATTCTCGTCAACACAATTAATGATATTTGCACGCTTAGGATGTGCTTCATGTGCTTCTTTAATATTATTCAAGCTAAAATTATCGATATTTAGTGCTTTACGATGATAAGCTGCAACTTTTGGAGATCCATAAATAATAGGAGTACAAAGTTCAAACAATCTATTATCCATTAAGGTTTTAATGATTACTTCATAACCAATTCCATTAATATCACCGTGAGTTATTCCGACCTTTATTTTGGTATTCTTCATGTGTTTAAAGTATTTGGTTTGATATGTGTTACTTGTCAAACTCAAGTTAATCACATCACAAACAGTATTAGAACTTAATCAGTTCACAAGTGCAAGATATTGTATTCCAAATAAAAACTTAGCTTGCGATTACAAAAATAGAAAGAATCCCTTAATCCTAACTATCTTTTTAATGATTCCTTATGATTGGTAATTTTTTATAAAATCGTACAACAAACGAACACCAACACCAGTGCCTCCTTTTCCTCGGTAATTATCTGTTGTACCAAGGAAAGCAGGGCCTGCAATATCGATATGAACCCAAGGATAGTCTGTAAAGTATTCAAGAAATTTCCCGGCAGTTATAGCTCCTCCATCACGACCCCCAATATTTTTCAAATCTGCAATGTCTGATTTTATTAACTCTCCGTATTCTTCCCAAAATGGAAACTCTACCACTCTTTCATAAGTCTTGTTTCCTGATTTTTTAAGTTGTTCCATTTTATCCGTACTTTCTTCATTCCCCATAGCAACAACTCCATATTTGCCAATTGCAACCGCAGCAGCTCCAGTTAAAGTTGCCAAATCGATAACAAATTCAGGATCATATTTTTTTGCATAACTCAAAGCATCAGCAAGAATTAATCTTCCTTCGGCATCGGTATTTAACACCTCTACATTTAGTCCATTATACATTTGAATAATATCTCCGGGGGCATAGGCATTTCCTCCCGGACGATTATCTGTAGCAGGAATTAGGCCAATTACATGAACAGGAAGTTTTGCTTTTGCAATTGCATACAATGCCCCTGCTACGGATGCAGCTCCTCCCATATCAGATTTCATTAAATCCATACTGTCTTTGGTTGGCTTTAAACTCAAACCTCCTGTATCGTAAACAATGCCTTTACCAACAAATACAATGGGCTTTGTATTTTTTGCACCTTCAGGTTTCCATTCTAAAATCGAAAATGTTGGCTCATCAATACTTCCCTTATTTACAGCCAAAAGACCTCCCATTTTCAAGCTTTGAATTTTAGTTTTTTCAAAAACTTCCACACAAAAGCCTGATTCATCAGCCAATCTTTTGATCTCCTCGCTTAATTTTTCCGCAGTTAGATAACTTAATGGTTCATTTACCAGGTTGCGTGCATGTTTTACCGCTTCGCATACTGCTTTTAATTCTTTAATGTCTTTTACTTCCAACACATCGCTCTGAACATGAACTTCGTTTAGATAATGCTTTACTTTTTTAGTTTCCTTTAAATATTTTATAAACTGATAGTTGCTTAGAGACAAGCCTTCAAGAATTGGTAAAATCAATTCTTTGTTCAAAGAAAAATCAACAACTACAAGTTCTGAGATTTTACTTTCCTGAACTTTTGAATGAAGAGAATTACCAAGTTTTCTCATTTTCTCGTAATCTTTATACGTTGGCTTTTCTGTTGAACTTACATGCACAAAAATCTTTCTAGTATATTGATTGAGTTCTATCAACGAAACCTCACTCTCAACCTGTTTCGTAAGATATTGAATTTCATTTTCGGCAAGGGGAAGGTTTTTGTAGTTTTTATTGCTTGTCAAGTAAAATACATTCTTTGTTTCTACTGAAATATTCGGTGTAAGTAAATCTATATTCATGTGTTAATTTTTAAGTTGAAATGGTTTTTGTGTGAAAACCAATTTTGAAGTTAAGTAAAAATACTAAAAATCAATTCAAACTGTGACTATATTTATAATCGAACTCAGGTTAAAAATCTTTTCTTTTAAAATCTGTCCAAAAGAAAAACCGCAGCTCTGCAGCTACGGTTTCTTTTTATAATTTATCCGGATTCTCTTTAAAGTAATTTCTTATCAGAACTTTTTTCAGTTCCCGAAGAATCACCAATTCGGCAAGAAGATCTGATTTTGGCACATCAGGATATTGCGCCTCGGCTTGCATAACTTGCTTTTCACTCAAATCAATCTGATAAAGCAATAAAACCAACCGGTGGTAATCTCGATCCAAGAGCCAAATTAAATGTTCTTTCAATTGAGAAAACAATTCCTCATACGCATAATCCACTTCGCCCGAAAATTGCACCTCTAAACCAAATTGAGCGAAATCTTTCTCAATTTGTGCAGCAACTTGTCGAATTATTTCTTCGCGATTACGATATGGTTCGATGCTTAAATTTTTATAATCGGGCAAATTCATTACTTAATGGTATTATCGTATGAATACATGATTGCTTCCAATTCACGCAACATTTCACGTTTATTATTATTAGGATAATAAACGTAAGAATCCATACAGATTACTCTATTATTCTTTTCATCAAGAAAAGTTACACTTACAAATGGACCACCCATAAAGTCATTTTCAACTTTCCAAAGTCCACGAGTTTCATAGGCATAATTCCCTTCAAAATCGAATTGTCTGGAAATAATCGGATATGACATTTCAGTTCCCATATAACTTCCTTCTGTAGGCCCGGGAACGTATTTTTTCAATAAATTGTTTCTTCTTTTGATAAACTGATCTTTTGAGAACATATCCTCCGAAAGATAGTCATATGAGTAGATGAACATTCCCTGGCTGGTCGTTGGAGTTTCATTACTTATCCAAAGAAAATCTGGTTCATCTTTATTGATTTTATATCCAGATGGAAACGAAAGTGTAAATTGATATTTTGATTTTACTTTCTCGAAGATTTCCTGAACTACATTTCTTCTAAATGTTTTTATTTTTCTATTTCTCTCTCCCAAAAGGAAATAAGCAACAATTTTATTTCTATTCTCTTGCAATAATTCAATCATTGCTTTATTGTTTTTTGCTTCAATCTTCATGAATGACTGAGTCTTGGCATACAGTTCATCCTTAACAGCAAGATTGCTTTTTTTCACTTTAGCAGAAACTCTAAGATCCAGGATACTACGATGAGTTTTAAACATACTGCTAAAAGCATTGTGATTGATATGAATGACATCCAGAACTGGTTCATCTTGTGGTAATCCTAGTTGGGTATCATTAAGAATTGATTTTAATGTATCCCCCACAGCACTTTCCCACAATGCGTCATTTATCAAAACCAAAATCTCACCAGATCCACCAGTCACAACTGGTCTCAAACCTTTTGTTGTCTTTTTACAAGACACTGCACTTACGATAATAAGCGCACAAAGAAGTGTTATATTTATTATTTTTTTCATAATTAGATGTTTATTTGGAATTCAATTATTATTCGTATTGAACTATTTTTAATACCATACCTGGTTCAACAACATTAGATTGATTTATGTTATTTACCTCAACCAGATCTTTAACAGACTCTACTTTAAACCTATTGGCAATTGATTGCAAACTATCACCTTCTTGGACCTCATAAAGTAGAAATTTGCTCTGTTTCAACAATGGATCTCTTTGAGGCTTTTGAGCAATCTCTTCGGATGGTTTCACCCAAATTTTTAATCGTTGACCAATGTAGATATCATGATTCTTCATATTATTCCACTCCATAATATTGTGTGTGGTACAAGAATAGTTCATAGCTATTTTATGAAAATACTCTCCAGCTTTAACAACATGATAGATCATATATTTCCCTTTGGTAGAAGAAAGTTCTTTTTGCAATTCAAGGTACTTCTTAGGTTGATCCTTCATTGCATAAATTTCTTCTTCATTGTCGATAAACAAACCAATTTTTTCGACAGGAAGAACCAATTGAGCAGGCAACTCTCCTGTAGGAATTATATCTCGTTTGTATGTAGGATTTAATTTTCTAATTTCTTCTATCGGCACATCAATTACCGCTGCCACATGTTTAAACAATACACTTTTCTTCACATTCACCGGTGATACCCTAAAATAAGGATATTGATTTGGTTCAGCCACAATATTGTGCTCTCTACTATAATTTAAAATGTAATTTGCCGCAATAAAAATTGGCACATAATTTCTGGTTTGCTGTGGTAAATATGGTGATATTTCCCAGAAATCAGTTTTACCACCTGAACGCTGAATTGCCTCACGCACAACTCCAGGCCCTCCATTATAAGCTGCAATAGCCAATTGCCAATCGCCAAAAATACGGTGCAAATACTGCAAATACCTGCAAGCTGCTTCGGTTGATTTCTCTGGATCCATTCTCTCATCAACATAGGAAGTAACCTTTAAATCAAACATTTTGCATGAATTATACATAAACTGCCATAGGCCCATTGCTCCCGATCTAGATCTTGCTTTAGGATCCAAAGCAGATTCTATTACCGAAAGATACTTTAGTTCCAATGGCAAATTATATTTGTCCAAACACTCTTCGAAAATTGGAAAATACAATTCCGAACGTTCAATTATTTTTCCGGTTTTCTCTCGATGACGCACTGCATATGCTTCAATAAATCGACGAACCACTGGTTTGTAATCCAACTGTATTGGTGTCAGATCATTTAAACGTTTCATTCTTTCTTTATATATCTCATCCGAAAAAACAGGAATATAATTCGCATCTAAAATTTCATTGTCTGGAAGTTCTTCTTTCAATATCTCATCAGTAAAATACATTAATCTTTGGTTGACTTCTTCTGCATTTTCTGGTTTTTCTTTTTGCAGAATGCTAAACAAAGATTGAGCAGATACAGCAGAACTGCCTACAAGAGAGATTAACAAAAGAAGGATAAAATTCTTCATGCAAACTAGTGGTTTAGGTTTAGGGATTTCTAAATTCGAATTGAAAATAATTAATTTACAACTAGCATCCAAATGATTTTACAAGTTTTAAACTAATTTTTTAGTTGATTTAGTTTTAAAAAACAGAGTCATTAAAAAAGGCAGGTAAATAACCTGCCTCTCATTTATTTTTCTAACGACTCTTTATCCTTATTGTTTTGATCCTGGTCTTGATCCGTAGCCTTTTTAAACTCCTTCATTCCTTGACCTAATCCTTTCATTAATTCAGGAATTTTTTTGCCACCAAAAAGAAGTAAGATTACAAATACAATTATTACGATTTGCCAGGGACCAATCATTCCCGCTATTACAAAAAGATTCATATCAGTTGAGTTTTAGTATTTACAGTGCTAATATAGTATTTTTAATGCAATAATTACCAATTGGATACCCATTTCACCACATCATTGGCATTTGCAAAAATAAGCAAACCAAAAAGTAAAACCATTCCTGTAACCTGTGCATACTCCATAAACTTATCGCCGGGCTTTCTTCCTGTAATTATTTCATACATCAAGAATAACACATGACCACCATCCAATGCTGGAATTGGTAGGATATTCATAATCGCCAAAATAATAGAAAGAAAGGCTGTTAACTCCCAGAAAGCATGCCAATCCCAAACCGATGGGAAAATACTTCCAATGGTACCAAATCCTCCAATTGATTTGTATCCCTTGATATCTTTATCGAAAATTAAACCAAACTGTTTTAGGTAATCATTCAGTTTTTTAAATCCTTTTCCAATACCAGCAGGAACAGCTTGTGCAAATGTATATTCTACAGCTTCATACTTAAATCCGCTAAGGTCTAACAAAGGTTGAAAACCGATTAAGCCTTCATCGGTTGTAGTTAATTTTATATTTAATTCCTGATTGTTTCTTGAAATTAAAACATTAATCTCTTGTCCTGCCTGCGTAGCTAAATACTCTTTGTATTCATCAAAATACGTAAAATTCACTCCATTCACACTTACAATCTCATCATCTTTTTGCAAGCCTGCCAACTTAGCTGGTGAATCTTTAGCTACTTTACCTATTTTCATTGGGTGAAATGGATAACGAATACTAATCGTTGGATCGACACCAAACTTTTTACTGCTTCGTTCAATTAATGCTGGAATATACGTTGCTGGAATTGCAACATCCACATTTGCTCCATCGCGAATCACTTGAATTGATGAAGGTCGATTTAGAATAATCTCTGGCATGATTTGAGAAAATCTTTCTACTTTTTGATTATCCAAAGCAACAATAATATCTCCATCCTTTAAGCCAATACTTTCCGACAAAGAATCACAAACAATACCATACTTTGCATTTTCAGCTGGTAAATACTGTTCTCCCCAAGCGAATAAAACGGCTGTGTAGATAACAAATGCCAAGATGAAGTTTACCAATACCCCACCAACCATAATTAACAAGCGCTGCCATGCTGGTTTTGATCTAAATTCGTATGATTTTGGAGGCAGTGCCATTTGTTCCTTATCCATCGATTCATCAATCATTCCTGAAATTTTCACATATCCACCAAGAGGAATCCAGCCAATACCATATTCTGTTTCTCCTTTTTTAAATTTAAAAAGAGAAAATCCAGGATTAAAGAACATATAAAATTTCTCAACCCTTGTTTTGAACAATTTTGCAAATACAAAGTGTCCTAACTCATGTAAAACCACAAGAATAGACAAACTCAATAAAAACTGTCCTATTTTAACCAATACATCCATTCAAATATTTATTTGTAACAGGTAATAAATCAGGAGTAAATAACTCTCATTACACCATACTATTTTTCTACCTGCTAATTGTTAATTACTAATTGTTAATTGTAAAAGGCTGCCTAAGATAATTATTTTTTACAACATGGCTTCTGCCAATCTTCTCGCTTCTGAATCAGATAAAACATAGTCTTCATAGCTTGGTTTCTGAATAAAACTTGCTTTATTCATTACTTCTTCAATGATATCACTCATTTGCAAGAATCCAACTTGATCTTTAAGAAAAGCGTCAACTACAATTTCGTTTGCAGCATTAATTACACATGGCAAATTACCACCTTTATTCATGGCTTCGTAAGCAAGAGCCAAATTTTTAAAGTTCTCAGAATCGGCAGGAGCAAAATTCAATTCAGGATAATCTAAAAAATTAAAACGAGGAAAGTCTGTTTTTAATCTCTTTGGGTAAGTAAGAGCAAACTGAATTGGCAGTTTCATATCAGGCAAACCCATTTGTGCTTTCATCGATCCATCCTGAAACTGAACAATGGAATGAACGATTGACTGATGATGTACAATCACATCAACCTGATCGGGACGTAGATCAAACAACCATTTTGCTTCAATTGCTTCAAAACCTTTATTCATCATACTTGCCGAATCTATGGTAATTTTTGCTCCCATATCCCAATTCGGATGCTTCAAGGCTTGCTTGGCGGTAACATTTTCAAGGAATTTTTTATCTTTTCCTCTAAACGGACCTCCCGAAGCTGTCAGATATATTTTCTCAATTGGATTATCGAACTCACCCAATAAACACTGAAAAATTGCTGAGTGCTCCGAATCAACAGGGTAAATACTTACACCATACTCCAATGCAAATTTCTGTATGATATCACCAGCAACCACCAATGTTTCCTTGTTTGCCAAAGCGATATTTTTTCTGGCTTTAATGGCATTTATTGTAGGCAACAACCCCGAATATCCAACCATTGCAGTAACTACAACATCAATGGCCCCCATTTGAACAACTTGAGCAATAGCTTCGTGACCAGCATAAACCTTTATTGGCTCATCCTTTAAAGCTTCAACAAGTTGAGGGTATTTCTCTTCTTTGGCTATAACAACAACATCAGGCTTAAATTTCTTTGCCTGTTCTATTAGTAATTCTACTTGATTGTTTGCAGTTAAAACATCTACAACAAATTCTTCGGGATTTGCTTCTACCACTTCCAATGTTTGGGTTCCAATGGAACCCGTCGATCCCAGAATAGCAATATGCTTACTCATTAATAATTAGAGTTTTGTTTTTAAAATTTTATATAGTCTTCAGGGTTTAAAGGTTGTCCGTTATGCCACAATTCAAAATGCAAATGCGGACCAGAAGTTAACTCTCCTGAATTTCCCAACAATGCTATTGCTTCTCCAGCTTTTACATGCTCACCTGCTTTTTTCAAAAGCTCAGAATTGTGTTTATACACCGAAAGTAAATTATTCGAATGTTGAATTTGAATCACGTATCCTGTATTCAAAGTCCACTCCGAAAAAATAACTGTTCCATCTAAAACAGAAGATATACGTTCATTTACACCTCCTACAATATCAGTACCATAATGTTGAGACTTACTATCAAAATGATTTGAGATCATTCCCTTTATAGGTGAAAAGAAATGTGTATTTGACAATCCCCTTGATTTTGGAGCATCTTCAAGAGTTAAGTTGTATTTTTCATCTTCCTCATGATCCAAACGGAACAAGGAATCGGATTCTGTTCTTGTAAAACTCAAATTTTTATATTTTGGATCAACAATAGAATCGGAAGCACTTTGAACCACATTATCAAAATCATTTCCTTCCACTATATTTCGAACCCCTTGAAAAAAACGATCTCGTTTCTCCAATTCAAGAATCAATGAATCCACCAGAATGTCATTATTCTCAATATTTCTTCTCATTTCTCCATCTGGATAGCCAGGAATGTACTCTCGTAAAGGCGTAAAAGCAATCAATAAGGTTACTAAAACGATTAACAGAACCGAAAATAGTCCTGTTACGGTAAATACATTTAATCGTGATAGTCGAATAGACAATACTTCATCAAACGTGGCTTCGTTGGATATTGTTAGTCTGTATTTATTCTTTAATTTTTCAATTAAAGGCTTTTTCTCATTTAAACTACTCATACTGATAGTATCTGAAAAGATTTACGCAAAGGTAACAGAAATCAACGAAATTGTATGTTTTTTAAATCAGAAGGAATAAAAAAAGGCTTAGGAAAAATCCTAAGCCTTAAACTAAGTAGCGGGGGCCAGACTCGAACTGACGACCTTTGGGTTATGAGCCCAACGAGCTACCAACTGCTCCACCCCGCAATATATTTTTTAGAAATTATCTGTCTTAATAATTTGCCTTTCGGCGAAAAAATAAGCTTTGACTAAATCAAAGCTCAACCTTAGTAGCGGGGGCCAGACTCGAACTGACGACCTTTGGGTTATGAGCCCAACGAGCTACCAACTGCTCCACCCCGCAATATATCTTAAGACTTATCTCTTTCGTTTTGCGGTTGCAAAGATAAGAGCCTTTTATTCCAAAACAAAATTTTAGTGCTTTTTTTTTAATAATTCCAATAAAAACAACACTTTCAGAAGCTTTTTACCTTGTTAATCAGATCAATAAGCATTAAAAAAAATTAATCATTCTGAACCACTTCTTTTATATCAAGGAAAGCTTCCTCCAATAAACTCATTTTCTGAAATAAAAATTGATAATACTCCTCCCAGTTCTCCTTTTTATACACCGAAGCTCCTCTCAACTGAAAGTAGACAAGGCTTACCTCTTTAAAGCCTTCAATAAAATAATTCTTATCCCAAATCAGTTCATCACCACAAGTATCTTCAACAACTGGTCGATACTTCATGAATTTATCATACACAGAATAACGCTTATCATCCGACTTACTATCAATTTGTAGCATTACAAATGCGCCATCTTCATTTAAATCAAATTTTAATTGTGCTTCTTTGATTTGTGTTCCTTTCAAAACCCAGGAAGTCATTTTTCGACCTTGCTTTTTCGAGTATCGTTTAAAACCATCCCAAAATTGAATCCTAAACTCTCTCTTTTCTTCTTTCGTGTACATTCAAAAATCTATTTTACTGCAAAACTAATAGTTCTTTCTCACACTATAAGAAACTATCAATTAATTTGTAGCAATTTTCAGAATAAAAAATAATCTTATCTTTAACTACTCTAAATTAGTTTGGATTTAATGAGATTATACGATATATATTTTCCCTTTATTACTCTATTTGTATTGATTTCTTGTAGCTTGCATGGATATTCCCAACAGGAAACCATGCCAGATAGTCTGATCGTTTCTTCCTATGTTGAAGGTCCTCATATCAGACAAACTTCAAGTAATCGAGTTGATGTTTATTACATTCAACATGATAGTATCAAAAACAAAACCAAGAAAATATCACGATCTCTTCGATACAAAAACGACACCTTAACATTTAAAGGTTTTGCAGGCTCCGATACATTAACTTATATTATACCTCAGAAAATCAGACCTCGATCTGGAATATTTGAGAAAGCAGATAAGGTAATTGTTCTGGGTGATATTCATGGAGAATTGAAGGCGTTGACTAACATTCTTCGCTATAACAATGTAATTGATGAAAAGAATCGCTGGACATTTGGCGATGGACATATTGTTTTCACTGGCGACGTATTCGATCGAGGGAATAAGGTAACTGAATGTCTATGGCTAATATTCCAACTTGAAATACAAGCTGAAAAAGCCGGTGGACGAGTACATTATATAATAGGCAATCACGAAATGATGGCTTTATTATTTGATGACAGATACGTAGATAAAAAGTACAAACATGCAGCGCGATATTTAAAATATCATTATTCACATTTTTTTGGTAAACACACCGTTCTTGGAAACTGGTTACGCTCTAAAAATACGCTCTTGCGAATAGGTGATCAGCTTTTTGTTCACGGAGGAATTTCTCCTCAATTTCTGGAGAAAAAGATGAAAATTGACGATGTGAATATGAAAATGCGATATCACTTAAACAATTATACTCAACTTGAAGATACTACATTAGTCGATTTATTCTTATATTCATATAGTCCTTTGTGGTATAGAGGATATCTGTCAAGAACTCCAAGTTACGATAGAATTTCTCTTGCCGAAGTAATTAAGACACTAGATTTTTATGAATCAATGGTAATAATTTTTGGTCATACTCCTGTGGCACGAGTTTATCCTTTTTATTCTTTTAAACTCATTGCTATGGATGTTCCTATCGGAGATCCAAACTTCATTGACCAAGCCTTACTGATTGAGAATCAAAAATATTATCGGATATTTGCACACAAAGAAAAAGAACGATTACGTTAAAGCAGACAAACAATGGAACTACTCACTAGTCTAATCAATACTGTAGATGTACCAAGCACTGTTATCCTTTCCAATAACATGGTTGAACTTTTGCTTAGGTTTGTATTAAACATCGTTGTAACCATTTTTGTTGTCAACTATGTATATTTTAGGGCAACAGGAAAAAGAACCTACGTTTTTACTTATATCATGATAAGTACAACCGTATTTTTCCTTTGTTTCTTACTAGGAAATATCGACTTACAACTTGGTTTTGCTCTCGGTCTTTTTGCAATTTTCGGTATTATTCGTTACCGTACCGATACCATTCCAATACGGGAAATGACTTACCTGTTTTTGGTTATTACCATTTCTATCATCAATGCTTTGGCAAGACGAGATGTTAGTTTAGGTGAAATAATAATTACCAATGTAGCATTCATGCTTACCACTTATATCATGGAAAGAGTTTGGATGCGCAGGCATATGGCACGTAGAACCATAATTTATGATCGAATGGATTTGATTCACCCGGATAAACATGATTTGTTAAGACAAGACATAAAAGAAAGAACCGGTCTGGAAATAAACAGATTTAAAATTGGCCAGATAGACTTAGCTAAAAACAGCATCAGGTTAACTATTTTTTATAAAGATGTGGTAGGCAACAACATCTTAACCGATGCAGAATTAAGTGATAAAGGCATGGAATAAATACAAATAGAAACCAACAAACCCACTATATATATATGAATTCGAAAATCCGATATATCGTGTTTTCATTTCTACTAATACTCCTTAGTAGCATAAATTCACTTGGCCTATCCCAAAATATCCAGGATAGTGTTAGCTTATTCAAAGCGCCTAATCTTTTTGAATCCGACACCTTAATAAAATTATCCATTACCACCGATTTAAGAACCTTGGTAAGAGATATAGGTGAGAAAAATAAATATCACAAAGCAAGGTTATCTTACCATCAAGGAGATTCAATTGTTACCATGAGTGTACAATTAAAAACCAGAGGTAATTTCAGAAAAGATAGAAGTATTTGCCCTTTTCCTCCAATTCGAATTAAATTCAATAAAGCTGAATCAAGTTACTCCCTTTTTCATGGGCAAGGAAAACTTAAAATGGTTACCCATTGTCATAACAAAAACGAAAGGTATCAGCAAATGCTCCTCCAGGAATACCTGATATATAAAGCATACAATCTATTTTCTCCTGAAAGTTTCAATGTGCGTCTTGCCGAGATTACTTACAAAGACAGTAAAAATCAAATGGGTCCATTGAAAAAATATGCATTTTTTATCGAAGACTTTGAAGATATGGCTGTTCGAAATGGTAAAATTCCAAGGTATGAGAAAAAAATTCATCAGGACCACACTCTTATTGGTAAAATAACCAAGTTGGCCGTATTTCAATACATGGTTGGCAATACCGACTGGGGAGTTCCAACCCTTCACAATATTAAATTAATTGCCAAAACACCAACTTCCAGACCTGTACCAGTTCCTTATGATTTTGATTGGGCAAGTTTGGTAAATGCTCCTTATGCTGTACCAAACCCGAAGTTAAATATTAAGTCTATCCATGATCGATTATATCGTGGATACAAAAGAACAGCCAAAGATTTGGAATATATTTTTAGGGAGTTTCGAATGAAAAAAGAATCTCTTTATGAAATGTATACAAGTTGCCCGTACCTGAATGACAAAGAGAAAGAGCGTGTATTAAATTATTTCGATGAATTTTATGAAATAATAGATGATCCTAGATCTGTTAAAAGAGAGTTCATCGATAATGCACGAACAATTAAGTACAAGAAATAATTGCAATTATTAATTTGAATTATATTTGTCGAAATTTTAATTTTCAACAAGTATGCTTGCCACATTTTTACATGATAATACAATTGAAGCTGGTTGCGACGAAGCTGGCCGTGGTTGCCTTGCAGGTCCGGTATTCGCTGCAGCAGTAATTCTTCCTTCCAATTTCGAAAACGAATTGTTAAACGATTCTAAAAAGCTATCCGAAAAGAGACGATATCTATTAAGAGAAACCATTGAAAAGGAAGCTATTGCATGGGCAGTTGGAATTGTTGATCATGAAGAAATAGACCAAATCAACATTCTTAATGCGTCTTTTCTTGCAATGCACCGAGCTGTTGATCAATTAAAAACCAAACCGGAACACCTTCTGATTGATGGGAACCGATTTAATCCATACAAGGACATCAACCATACTTGTGTAATAAAAGGAGATGGAAAATACGCATCAATCGCTGCAGCTTCAATACTTGCTAAAACATACCGTGACGATTTCATGATGAAAATTCACGAAGATTTTCCATATTACAATTGGAACAGCAACAAGGGATATCCTACAAAAAAACACCGAATTGCAATTCGCGAACACGGAATTAGCCCATTTCATCGTAAAAGTTTTGGTTTACTTCCAGACCAAATGGAATTAAAATTCTAACAAACACATGATTAACAAGCTATTATCGCTTTATTTTAACGAGGAAATCTATACGTTCATCTAATTTTACCAAAGCGAAAAAAGAATATATAGCTGATTTTCTGACAAATACACAATAGGCTTTAATTGGGATTATCGATAGTATCTATAAAATAGATAGAATAATACTAACTTTGCTTGTCAACAAAATAATTTGACTCAACAAACACTCCTAGTGCTTACTTATAAGTCAAACACTTGGGGCATATTTAAAATTATTCAACTAAAATGAGAAATTTAAAATCATTAGTATTGGGATTAAGTCTTTTGCTTTGCTTTTCTACTGTGAGAGCAGACGAAGGAATGTGGCTTTTATCCTTATTAAAAAAGAACACTGCAGAAATGCAGGAGAAAGGCTTTAAGCTTACAGCTGAAGACATTTATAAAGTAAACGAATCTTGTTTAAAAGATGCAATTGTTGGTTTAGGAAGCGAAGGAAGACCATTCCGTCACTTTTGTACTGGTGAGATTATTTCTGACCAAGGTTTATTCTTAACCAACCATCACTGTGGTTTTGGTGTAATTCAGTCGCACTCAACTCCTGAGCATGATTATTTATCAGATGGTTTCTGGGCATACGATAAGAAAGAAGAGTTAAGCAATCCAGGTATTACTGCTTCTATTTTGGTAAGAATGGAAGATGTAACCAAAGCTGTTTTAAAAGGAGTAAAAGACGACATGTCGGAAGAAGATCGTTACAAAGCGATTGAAGCAGCAGCAACAGCTATTGAGAAAAAAGCTGAAGAAGATACTCACTTGAGAGCTAACGTTAGAAGCATGTTCAATGGCAACCAATACTTTGTTTTCATTTATGAAATTTACAAAGATGTTCGTTTGGTAGGTGCTCCTCCACAATCAATGGGTAAATTTGGTGGTGATACTGATAACTGGATGTGGCCTCGTCATACTGCTGACTTCTCATTGTTCCGTATTTATACTGGTGCTGATGGAAAACCAGCAGCTTACTCAGAAAACAATGTACCATTGAAACCTAAGCATCATTTACCAATCTCTGTTAAAGGAGTTGAAGAAGGTGACTTCGCTATGATTATGGGATTCCCAGGAACAACAAATCGTTACCTAACTTCATATGGTTTAGAAGAAACCATGAAAATTACCAACAAGAATCGTTACGATATCCGTACAGTAAAATTGGATATCATGATGAATGATATGTTGAAAGATCCTAAGGTAAGAATTCAATACGCTTCGAAACATGCAGGTAGTGCAAACTATTGGAAATACTCAAACGAGCAGAATAAAGCTTTGAAGAAGTTGAACACAATAGGTCATAAAAAAGAAATTGAAGAAGAATTCTTAGAGTGGGCTAACGCTAAACCAAAACGTGCAGTGAAGTATGGCGAAGCTTTAAATATGATTAAAAAAGTTTATGCTGACAGAAAAGACGCAGCTTACCAGGCTTCATACATTGGTGAAGCATTGGCTAGAGGTGCCGAAGCTCCAGGATTTGCAGCGAAAGCAAGCAAATTACTAAAACTTCTAAAAGCAGAAACTCAGGATGCTGAAGCTATTGAAAAAACCATTGCTGCAATGAAAGCTTCAGGGAAGAGATTCTATAAAGATTATAATGCACCTACCGATCAAAAATTAATGGCTGGTTTATTTGCATTCTATGCAGGTCATATCAAAATGGAAAACCGTCCTGCTATTTTCGAAACTATCGAAAAAGAGTACAACAACGATTTCAACAAATTTGCTGAAAACGTATATGCAAATTCGGTATTCGCAACAGAAGCAAACTTCAACAAATTCCTTGAAGCACCCGAAGCTGAAGTATTGGAAAATGATTTCTTGTACAGAACAGGTTCATCGATCCAGGAAGCTTACTACGCAGCTTACAAGGCAGCAAGTAAAGGTTCTGAAGAATTGAATCAAGGAAGACGTTTATTTGTTGATGGTTTACTACAAATCAACAAGAAAAAATTAATGGCTCCTGATGCAAACTCAACACTTCGTTTAACTTACGGTAATGTTGGTGGCTATGAGCCAAGAGATGGTGCTTACTACTACCACTACACTACTTTGAAAGGTGTAATGGAGAAAGAAGATCCAACAAGCCACGAATTCCAGGTTCCTGCAAAACTGAAAGAGCTTTATGAAGCTAAAGATTATGGAATGTATGCTGATAAGAACGGTAACCTACCTGCTTGTTTCCTAACGAACAACGACATTACAGGTGGTAACTCAGGTTCTCCGGTAATTAACGGAAATGGTGAATTAATTGGTACTGCTTTCGATGGTAACTCAGAAGCTATGTCAGGTGATATCGACTTCGAAGAAAACCTCCAAAGATGTATCAACCTTGATGTTCGTTACACGCTATTTATCATCGATAAATTTGCTGGTGCCAAAAACATCATCGACGAATTGACAATTGTGAAGTAATTAAGCACTCACAAAATAATAAGCTGAAGAACGCAAAGGATGCTCGAATTTTTGGGCATCCTTTTTTTTTATGAAAGTCTGGAACGGTCGAAAAGTCGTAAAGTCCAATCCTTTGCGTTCTTCAGCTTATAATTCTCGGCGCCCTTTCCGTGAACCCCTTCATATTTTTCTTACTTTTGATCTGGAAAACCTAAACAATACAAGATGTCAGCAAAAATTACAATGTTTACCGATGGTGCGGCTAGTGGAAATCCAGGTCCGGGAGGATATGGAGTTGTTTTAATATCGGGAAAACATCGTAAGGATTTAAACCAGGGATACAAACTTACCACCAACAACCGAATGGAATTGTTGGCTGTAATTGTTGGACTGGAAACTCTTAAAAATCCTGGTTGCGACGTTACCATTTATTCCGACTCAAAATATGTTATTGACTCTGTAGAGAAAAAATGGGTATTTGGTTGGGTAAAAAAGCGTTTCAAAGGAAAGAAAAATGCCGATTTATGGATGCGTTTTCTTGAAATATACAAGAAACACAATGTGAAGTTCGTATGGGTAAAAGGACATGCCAACATACCAGGAAACGAACGTGCCGATGAGTTAGCAGTAATGGCTTCACAAGCTCCTAATTTACTTGATGACACTGGTTATCAGCCTGAATAAATCATTCGCACCTAAAAACATAAGGCCACTCACACTTAGGTTAACACATTGTGATCTATTAGTATACAATGGTATGCGGCATTACCATCCATTACAGTTCGAACTCTCGTTATTATTCCCCCTCTTTTACTCCAAAAAAGTTTTCCAAGCTCTTTTTACTATCTCCACTCGATATTAAAATCAGGTAGTTATTGGTTTGCACATTGGTTCCTTTAACAGGATTTTTAATGATTTTACCATCTTGCACCAAACCAATCAGAATGGCATTAAAATCTACTTTCAATTTCAGGAAAGCATCCATATAATCCGATCCGGCAAACTGGCATTCTTTGGTAATCAGGTATTGTTGGATATCCGAATCCTCATCGGAAACACTGGTGGCAATTAAGTCTTCGGTATAAGTGGCAACATGCGGTTCGAACAAATAGGAAGCAACCAATTTAGAAGCTACCTCGTTTTGCGCAATCACATGATCGATTCCTGCATTTAAAAAGGTTTCTTTCAAACTAGGATTGGCACAACGTACAACCACATTCGTCATTGGGTATTGCTTTTTCAGATTAATCACAAAAACCAAAGTTTCTGAGTCGCTATCAAAATTCACAAAAACTCGCTTGGTTTTGTCTACATTCACTTTCTGATAGGCCTCAATGTTTGAATAATCAGCAAAAAGAGAAAACACATCTTTCGATGAATACAGATCAGCAATTAAATCCAAATCCGCCTTATTGTTGGTAACAATAGCCACTTTTTGTCCGGCATGAATAATTTGATTTGCCACCTTTTGTGCAAATTCATTCCAACCAATAATCACATAATGATTCTCGAAATCGGTTCCCCAAAAACCACTTTTTTTCTTTTCCATATACTGATTAAATCTTACTGTTATTTCACCAATTAAAAATCCTAATATTCCTAAACTACCAATAATTACGAGCAAACCGATAATTTTACCAGGTAGCGTTATCGGATAAAAATCGCCATAACCAACCGTAGTTAGGGTAACAATGGCATACCAAAAAGCATCACCAATGGTTTTGATGTTTGAATCGGGCGATTGACTTTCAAACCACTGAATAGACAAAATTGCCGATACATAAACCAGAAATGCCGCCAGATATATTAGTTTTTTGCGCATGAGTTTTTATAAATATTAGATTTGTCTTGCTATTGATTGGACACATTATACTTTATACCATATTTATCAAACATCATGGTCAAGTATTTGATACTACCAATTACAGTCATATTTCCTTCCTGTCCTGAAACTATTCCAACTAAATAGCCATTTTTATCGATTACAGGAGATCCACTTGTCCCTTTCGGATGGATATCTGCCTTAATTGTTTGAGCATAGAAATAGTCATCTAAATTTTTATAGCATTGTAATTTTCTGATTGAAGGTTTGCTAATGTCTTTCTGTTCCCATCCCCATCCAACAGCATAAACAGTCTCATTTTTCTGTACAGCAGTATATCTTATTTTTAAAGGATATAGTTGATTGTTCTGCTTCTCTACCTCAAAAAGAATCCAATCACGTACCTTCATTGTATTATACTGTCCTATCTGCTCTTGTGGGTTTTTATTTATTAATCTTTTTATGGCAACTCTTCTTTCTTTTTGATTTTTTGGATACATCTGCCATGATTCAAAACTATCCCCCAAATCAACACTACTTAAACCCAATTCTTCAAAAAGAAAAAACATATGCTTGCACGAAACGCCAATTGTATCCGCCCCCGTACTTACCAAAAATGAGTTAGCCATATCATAATAAGTGGTATCGGAAAAACTTATTTCATTTGTCAAAGCAAAATCAGGCCAAGAAGAAACAGGTTTATCAGTCCAGTACTCTTTTATCACCTGTGGTGCATTCCGACATCCAAACATTAACACTATGCTGATCGATAGTAAGGCTAAATTCTTCATAACTTTGGATTTTATTTAAAAAAAATCAATTACAGTTTAGATATCTCTTAGCTCTAAATGCATACTATGGAAAATTGCAGCTAAGTATTAATTCTTACTTGCTAATTGTCCGCTGGCACACAAACTTCAATTCCTTCACCATTCCAATTCACTTGCAAATCGCTCTCTTCAACCATTCTCTTAAAATGCTCCGATTTGCCCTGATTACAGGAGCTCAACTCTACATAGGCATATCCCTTATCTGGGAATGTATGAATGGCCAAATGCGATTCGGCCAACATCCATAAAGCGGTATAACCCTGAACCGGAAAATGATGATCGGAACAATTCAAGATCACAAACTCCACCTTTTCCAGATAATTCTGAAACCTCACCTTTAAAATCATAGGATCACATTCGGTAACCCAAAACCTAAGGCTGTGTATTTTTGCTGCTAGTAATTTTGTTTCCATTGACTAGTCTTTATTCGGTTATAGGCGTAGCACGCTACGTCTCTACATTTCTATATTTTCTTTCCTGTATTATCAATTACCAATTGTTAATTGCTAATACAGGTCCCAATTTCCTTTTAAATAATACTTATAAAGTACTGGTTCGTGAATTTTATTAACCAAAACCGTATCCTTTTCCCATGGATAATAATCCTTTCCAAACGATGTGATCAAAGCCATGGCCTCATTGTTGATCCAATGAGTTGGGATCTCAAACTCGAGTTTTCTTAAATTCTTCTTTACATCCCCGTTGGCTTGTTTCACGCCCAAACTCCATCCCCATTCGCCAAGTGTAATCACCTGGTTGTGCATTGGAACCGTTTCGAATCCTGCACTTTTCATGGTTTCCACAATGCAAGAAAAAGCACGTGTTGCAAAATATGGACTTCCTGCTTGCGTTACAATAACACCGCCTGGTCGCATGTGTCGATAACATTGCTTGTAAAATTCATAGGAATACAATCGCCCTAACTCTACCGAACGAGGGTCGGGAAGATCAATAATTACCACATCATAGTAATCTTCATTCTCTTGCAAAAAAGTAAAACCATCGGCATTATTTACATTCACCTTCTTGTGATGAAGCGAATTCTCATTCAGTTTGGTTAATATCGGATGTGTCTTTCCAAGTTTAGTCATGGCTGGATCCAAATCAACCAAGGTAATCTTTTCTACTTTTGGATACTTTAAAATCTCTCGAACTGCGCAACCATCACCACCGCCCAATACCAGAACATTTACCGGATTAGGATGCAAACTCATTGCAGGATGCACCAAGGGTTCATGATACATTATCTCATCGCGAGTACACAATTGCTGGTTCCCATTCAGGTACAACCAGTAATCGTTTTTCCACTGGGTAATTACGATGCGTTGATATTTGGTCTGTTCAGCATATACAACTTTATCATCATACTTTAGCTGTTCTCCATAACTGATCACTCGATCTGCAATGGCTGTTCCCGATGTAAGAAATACCAAAACAACAACACCTATTCCTGTTAAACTTCTTCGTTCATTGATTTTAAAAAGATCCCATAAGAAAATCATTACCACAATGGAGACTGTGAAATTTACAAATCCAAGAATGAATGGCGTATAAATCAAACCAAAGAAAGGCAGACCAATAAAAGCGAAAAATATTCCACCTAGCAAACTGCCATAATAGTCATTCTCAAGAATATTTGAAATATTGAATCGTAATTTCTCGTACTCATCATTAATTCGAATTACCAAAGGAATTTCCATTCCGATTAGCAAACCAACCAATACGGCCAATGAATAAATCATTATTCCAATGGCTTGCGTATACGCTGATGCCGTATAAACCAGTAAAGGTGCAAAAGAAACTATAATAGACAATGAAAACTCAAGCAGCAAGAACACTTTCAATAAGTTCTGTTCGAAAATCTTACTGAAACGAGCTCCAAGTCCCATTGAAAACAACATCAATGAAATGGTCATCACCCATTGTAATGTTGAATCACCCAGAAAATAGGTTGCCAGTGTAGATAGAATATACTCTGCTACTACACCAGAAAATCCGGTAGCAAAAATTGCTGCCTTTAATAATGTTGATTTACTCTTAAACACAAAGATTAAATTACGAATGACGAATTAGGAATTACGAGTTGAAAATCAAACTCAGGCCTAATACATATCATTCTTGTTTCTTACTAATTCGTAATTGTTAATTTGGAATTCGTAATTATTACAAGCACCATGTAATCAATACCGATCCGCCAATATATGCGAAAGCCTCTACCAAAGCAGCTCCTACATTTGGACGCTCCTGGTTGATAATTTCATCCGTTAATTTTTCTCCTGGAAGAAGAATTTTATCAGTAATTAAACGCATTACCGGAAGAAGAATTAAACCTACCACCAATTCGAAACCTGTCTCGGTAAAGGAAGGAAGCCATCCTTCAAAGTCACCTACCAATCCAAAACGAATCAAGTTACCAATGGCAATAATTGCTCCTGCAAAACCAATCCCTACAGCAACATTGTCTTTTTCGATGTGCTCATGAATATTGTATGGTGTAATCCAATTGTAGAAACGTGTAGTAAGAATTAAGGCCAACTGACCAAATGCCCAAAACACCACTGCAGTTAGAATTCCGAACAACATATCACCACTTTCGCCTGAAACAGCACCAAAAATGATTAAACCTGATGCAACTGAAACAGCACCTTCAATAATTCCTGTTCCTGCATTTTGATCTTCAATAATCTCCTTACGGATAGAAAAATTACGAAGCATCAAATAATCCGAAAGGAAGATAGAACAGTTCAAAAGAACGATTGCCAACAATCCATAAACTGCAATATCAATAATATCGTTGACCAAGCCATTTGAAGGGCCAACAATGGCGCTACCAATAGCCAAAAGCAATCCAACATAGTAACCAACATGAGCGATGGCAAAAGCAAAATTGTCTTTCTTAACCAACTCTTCCTTTACCTTAAACGAAGGATGAAGCAACTGATAAACAAATTTTCCAATCAGGAAAATGGCAAATGCCACAGCGATATAAACCACAGCATCGTAAATGATATAAGAAATTTCTGATAATGAAATCATAATTGTATGTTTTTATTTTTCCACAAAATCAACTTATACAATAAGTAATATATTTTGATCGTTTTGAAAAAAGCTTTTAGCTAACAGCTATTAGCCAATAGCTCAAAATTATTTTCCAAATCCACCACTGCGCGAGCGTGTAGAACGACTTGACTTGTATCTTGAAGAACTTCTGCTTGTTCTCTTATTTACAGTACTTGAAGATTTTGAACGAGTAGAGCTAAATCTGCCAGACTGACTAGACGAGCGACTTACCTTACTTCTTACGCGATCTTTAAATGTATTAGGTTTGCTTGCCCAAGTGCTACTCTTTCCTGATGTTGAAGATGTATAACTTTTGGTACCATAAACAGGACTTCCACCTCTTGGTCCGTAGTATCCTCTTGATCCACCATAGTATCCACCTCGGTTGTAATCGTCCCAATATGATCTACGGTATGTCATCATATTAAACATCGACGACATAAATGCATATTGCCCATAGAATGCCCAGAAAGAAGATCCTCCTCGATTTTCCCATCGTCCGTACTTCTCATTGCCCACATAATGGTTATAACCTGCTGGAACAGCTTGCTTGGTGAGCTTACCATCCTTTTTTGAGGCAATTTCCATTCCCATATCATTAATGTGTTGCGAGAAAAAAGTCTCACTCACTTCTCTCCATCCGGTTTTCTTCTCAAGAATGGTATCTGGTTTTTCTATCAATACCTGATACTGATGTCTGTAATCTTTTCCCGATTCACTTGCATCCATATCGAATAGAATGATGGAAAAATTTTGCTCTCCATTCAATTCTTTAATCAACTCATCAACCGGTGATTTTTGCCATGTTTTTGATACTTGAGAGCTTGATGATCGTTGGCGAGATGTAGAAGAATCGCAACTTCCACACGTTTTCACAATAAAAAACAATACGATGATCCCAAGTACAACTTTTGCTGTGCTATTCATTATAACTTCGTTTTTAATTACGCATTACGAAAGATCCATTACGATTGAAAAATCGTCGACCTTGTAATTCCTAATTATTAGTTCGTAATTTCTTTAGGTAAGATATTAGAGATTTCGAATTCTTTGATTCGTTTTCCTGCTGAGGCTTCAAATTCCTGTTCATCCCATTGTTCGATGCAAACAATGTATTCGCCCGTTTCATCTTCGTAATCCCATGAGATAAACTCAACCCATTCATCTCCTTTGGCTACATCATTATAGAATCCAGGTGATTCTTTTTCCATGAAATACTTTCTACCATCATATTCAAATGATGCAGGAGCTTTCTGATTGCCTAGTAATGACTCATGAACATCTGCTCCTAATTGACGAGTTTTTATTTTTTCTGAAACAGATAAATACAGTTCATCATCATCCTCAACTGACAAAAACCTGGTTTTTGTTCCATTAAAAATCTTGAATTCCTGGGTGAAAAAATTATCTCCCCAATCGTACTCAAAACAAGCTTGCACTTCCCAGCTTTCAAGATCGTATTCAAAAACAAAACCAACATCCAGGTCGGTTACCCGGATGTTGGTGCTATCGTACGAGGGCTGTTTTTTTCTTTTAAAAAAATCGGCTAATCCCATTTTTAATTTCGTTCAATTTGTAATACCGATTAGTAGCTAAACATCCACTCATTTCACTTTGTACATGATTGCATTATAGCTATCTATCGGCATTATTTGCGTTAATTTTGCATTTATAGTCAAATAAAACTACTATTCCTTATTCTTCATTTTAGCCTTTAACTCTTCCAAGGCATTCGAAGCTTTAACGTTTGTTTCATTTAAAGTTGCATCAATCTCGTCATCCAAACTTCTGTTTTCCACAGAAATTTCTCCATAAGCTTCAGCCATTGCTTCTTGCTGAGCAACTTTGTCTTTCATTTTTTCCAACATCGATACGGTTCCAGAGCTATCAATTCCAGAAAGTTGTTTGTTGATTTTTTGAGTTGCAGAACTTACACGAGCACGAGCCTTTAAAGTACGCAATTCATTCTCGTAGCGAGTAATCGTTGATTTCAACTTCTTCACATTGGCATCAAGCTGACTGATGTTCTGATCGAATCGAGTCACCTCTTCCTGAGCACGAGCTGCATTTGCAACTGCCTCTTCTTTTCTTGCCAATGCCTCTGTTGCCAAACGTTCGGCTTCTGCAACATCTAAATCACCCTTTTCAGCCTTTTGCAACAGAAGAATCGCTTTTTGCTCGTAATTCTGTCCCATCGACTTTTGTTCGTTCAATTCTCTCTTACTTCTAATCGCCAAAGCTTTTACTTCAGCCAAAGCTTGTAAGCTTTTATCCAAATCCTTTTTAAGATCTCTGATCCCTTGTTCGGTCATCTTAATAGGATCCTCTAATTTATCTATAGCGGCGTGAGCTTCTGCTTTACCCACATTAAATAGTCTGCTAAAAATTCCCATTTTATTTTAATGTTTTATCGTTTACAATTTTGAAAATGAAATAATCTCTTCCGAGTATTCACTCAGCAATAATTCCAATGAATTTAAAGTTGCTTCCAATTCATTTTGATCCAGATTTTCCAATTGAAGAGTATCGCGGAACAACACCTTTGTTCCAGTTTCGTCTAAAGTAAAAGCACCATGTACAATTTCCCTGTTCTTCATTAATAATGATTTAAAAATATCATCCTTATCACCACTAATTTCGAAAAGTAATCCTTCAATAATCAAAATCGGATCTTCACAATCAACAACCAAATTTGCAATTCCTCCTTCAGGATTTTCAACTACAAATAGTTCTTCTGCTAAATCTTCTTGTACAATGTTGTATTCTAAGTTCAATAGGTAATCTTTTACCTTGTTAAAGTATGTGCTCATTTTTTTATCAGTTTTAAAATTGAATTAATTAAAATTAGAACAATTTATTGGCTCTGAGAAAAATCCAGAATGGTATTTAAAGCTTCTGAATTAAAATTTATCATCTATGGCCACTAAATGATAAAATGGTTCTCATTTTTTCTGTTTGAGTTTGAAATTACAAAATAGAATGCGTTCAATCTCTATTTAATCGGGAGAATATTCAAAAAAATCGATAAATGGGAGTTTTTACATGTTTTCCTTTTTTAAAGTGATAAATCATTCCATAAAAAAGAAAAAGTCCACCCTATGAATGAACTTTATTCTGATTATTAAGTTGCTCTATTTTAATTAAACTCTCTTTAATTGCATTTGATCTTTCTTTTGCGGTTTAAGTCCAAACACAACTCTCATGAAATTAAACGGACGAATTAATAATAAATAAATACTAATACTTGTAGCAAAAGAAGCTACGGTAAGATAAAGAGCTTTAGCAACAATGTTCATCTCTATATCCTTAATGTAGAATCCAAACAATAAAATAATTGGCTGATGTAGCAAATAAAAAGGATAAATGGCCTCGTTTGCATGTTTACGAAATGGGGAATTGAATCGCATGTATCTACAGAAAAACCCTAAAACTGCAATCCCAGTAGACCAGGCAAGCATGATATCCATTGTTGCATGAAAATATCGGCATACTGTATCATTAACAATCAATCCGCCTCCAACTCTATAGCAAATATAAACAGAGGTAGCAACCAAAATATTCAGGTATCGCTGAGAGATAACACTTTTCGTCATTTCTTTGCTGTTGGCAAATAAATATCCATAAATAAAATAGAGAAAATACATGAACATATAAGCCCAATCATCAATAAATCCATGGGTACTATTGGGCCAAAATTGACGCAATATTAATTGAGAAATGAGAATTGGAATGACGAATAGAAGCATTCCTCCCTTTTTACATGCGATTCGATTAATAAAATTTAGAAAATTCTGAGATCCATTACTTCGTAGCCATTTAATAATTGGAATCGCAATCATGGAGAGGAAAAATAGATATAAAATAAACCACAAATGATGCCAGCTCATATTTCCCTCTGGATATACACCATCGAACACATGTGTATAAAAATTCCAAAGAGATGGATACTCGGTATATTTTTCGAGGTAAACCTGTATGGGAACCAAAGTAAATAACCCAAATAAGAAGGGTACCATCAATCGCTTGTTTCTTTCTTTCGCATATTTCAATATAGATCTTTTGCCCAGAGCCAAAAAAGTTCCAGCCCCGGATACAAAAAACAAGAGGGGCATTCGCCAACAATGAAGGAAGCCCATCAGTTCAACCAACTGTGGGTATTCAACATTGTTTTTCACATGCCAGTGCCAGGGATTAAAAAACATCCCAATATGGAAAAGAAATACACTTAAGATAAGTACAATTCTTAACCAATCAATTTCGTATCTTCTTTCTGATTTTTCCATTTTGATTCGATTTTACAATTTATCTATTGCTTTGAAACAAAGATCTGACAGAAGGAATCAAAATGACGAATCTGATTATAGGCAAGCCGTGTTTCCCGATAAGGTAACACATAACAACAATACATTTAATCTTGATTTACAGTGTATTCTTAAATTGAGTAGGTGTTTGTAAGGTGTACTTCTTAAATGCTTTATTGAATGAAGATTTTGAATTGTATCCCACTTTTTCAGCCAATTCCTCAATGGTAATATTTTGATTTTCATTCTGTAAAAGCAGTTCTTTTGCCTTTTCAACTCTTAACTCGGCCATCCATTCAAAGAAACTTTTTCCCAATCGTTCATTAATCACTTGCGAAACATGATGAGATACGCATCCAATCTTTTTGGAAAGGTTTGGAAGGGAGGCCATATTATTGGTAAAATATTCCTCATTTTGCATCATTTGATTCAATTGATCTAAAATTTTGTCTTTTTGAGATTCATTCAATGAAGACTTGGAATATTTCTCTGGAACTTTTGCAGTATTACTTTTCTTAAAAAAAAGAGAATCATTTACAACCTTGATACTGGCCAGGTAAATGATTAAGGTAATATAAGATGCTATAAAATGGTCACCCAAATCGCGCCCCAGCGTAGATTTGGTGACGATAAAAATGATAATCACCACAAAAAAATGAAGGCATAAATTTCGCAACCATCTTAATTGTTGATTTTTCAATTTCCAAAATTGCAGACTTTTGCTTTTTACCTCTTTTATGACTTCTCGAATGGAAAATCCCAAATAAACTACGAAGTGCAGCAATGTTAGTTGATTTATATGTGTTCGCAGTTGCAAAGGGTCATCACTAAATGTTTGCACAGCTTGGATTCTTTCCCAATCGGGATGATTTACCCAAACAAATGAATTGAATTTGAATTCATCGGTCTGTAAATAATAAAAAAAGGAGTAAAACACATAAAATGTAAAAAACGCAAAGTGCCAATAATCCCTTCGCTTGAAATTGGGCTTCAAACTATATTTTATATATAAATAGCAAATGGGCGCAATAGCAAAATTCAAGGGTTCGGAAAAATTATCGATAAAAATTACCCGAGTCATATAACCCGTATAATTCAACCAATGATCCAAAATCAAAAGGGAAAGACTGATTAATAAAAATCCATAGATACGATTAGATAAAAATTTGCGATTTTCTCTGTTTAGAAAAAAATAGGTTAGAAAAAGTCCTTGAAAGATCCCTAACAAGATCAAAAGTGAAAAAATATCTAAACGAATTTCAACTGGATACATACAGATTTGAATTTGCTATGAAGTTACTCTATTATTAATAAATATAGAAAGATTTACCGCGATCAAAACACATTGTCACAATCTATAAACTCATCGAAAAAGAATAACACTGTGCATTGTCTATGAATAACAATCACTTACATGATAATATAAATTAAAGATGCGAAAATCTTTAAATTTATGAGAAATCACCTTTTTATTCCATGCAGATATTTATATATTTAGGTTCATCTAAAAATTAAACATTTGTATTATTATTAACCGACTTGCCTAAATCTGTTCAAAATCAAGCAAAACAATACCAGCAGAACTTTTGCAGGTCATTCCAAGCCTAACAAAAAATTTTATAGAATGAAGATTCACGAATATCAAGCAAAAGAAATCTTACGCTCGTTTGGTGTTCCTGTTCCGGAAAGCAAAATCGCATTCTCGGTAAAGGAAGCTGAAGAGGCCGCAGCCGAAATTGGCTTGCCGGTAGTTGTTAAAGCTCAAATTCACGCCGGTGGTAGAGGAAAAGGTGGTGGAGTTAAATTTGCTCCAACCGCACAGGATGTTACTCGCTATGCGAACGACATTTTAGGAATGACTCTTGTCACTCACCAAACTGGTCCGGAAGGAAAACTGGTAAAAAAAGTTTTAATTGAAGCTGCTTCAAATATCGATCGCGAATTGTACGCAGGTATCGTTATGGACCGCGCTACTTCAGCTGTTACTTTTATGGTATCAACAGAAGGTGGAATGGAAATTGAAAAAGTAGCCGAAGAAACCCCTGAGAAAATTGTAAAAGTAGTAGTTGATACTGCTGTTGGTCTTCAGCCATTTCAAGCCAGACAAATGGCATTTGCACTAAATTTAACCGGTGATGCCTTTAAAAATGGTGTAAAGTTTTTAATGGCCCTTTACAAAGCCTATATGGGAACCGATGCATCTATTTTTGAGATCAATCCATTGGTTGTAACCAAGGAAGGGGCTGTAATTGCACTTGATGCCAAAGCAAATTTCGATGAAAATGCATTATATCGTCACAAAGACATTGTTGCACTTCGTGATTTGGACGAAGAAGAACCTCTAGAAATCGAAGCTGGAAGATCTGGTTTGAACTATATTAAACTAGAAGGTAATATTGGTTGTATGGTAAACGGTGCTGGATTGGCAATGGGAACCATGGACATCATTAAACTTACAGGTGGAGAACCTGCCAATTTCCTTGATGTTGGTGGTGGCGCATCTGCAGAAACTGTAGAGAAAGGTTTTAGAATCATTCTTTCGGATAAAAATGTTAAAGCAGTGCTTATTAATATATTTGGTGGAATTGTTCGTTGCGATCGTGTTGCCAAAGGTGTTATTGAAGCCATAAATAATATTGACACCAAAGTACCAATTGTGGTTCGCTTACAAGGAACCAATGCCGAAGAAGGTAAAAAACTTTTGGAGGAATCAGGAATGAATATTATTGCAGCTACAGAATTAAAAGATGCAGCTGAAAAAGTAGTAGGAACTCTTAAAACAATTGAAGCATAATGAGTGTATTAGTAGATAAAAATACAAAACTAGTGGTTCAGGGAATCACTGGTTCCGAAGGTGCGTTCCACACCCAACAAATGATTGAATATGGAACTAATGTAGTTGCAGGTGTTACTCCTGGCAAAGGAGGACAGTTATTTATGGATAAAATTCCGATTTACAACACCATGAAAGGTGCTGTTGAAAAAACCGGAGCCAATGCCTCTGTTATTTTCGTTCCACCTCCATTTGCAGGCGATGCAATTATGGAAGCGGCTGAAGCTGGTGTTGAGTTGGTAATTTGTATTACTGAAGGAATTCCTACATTTGATATGCTTAAAGTTCATGAGTTCCTTAAAAAATATCCAAAAACAACTTTGGTAGGTCCTAACTGTCCTGGTGTAATTACTCCTGGCGAAGCAAAAATCGGTATCATGCCTGGATTTATTCATAAACCTGGTACCATTGGTATTGTTTCTCGTTCGGGTACATTAACCTACGAAGCTGTGCACCAATTGGGCGAAGCAGGATTTGGACAATCAACAGCAATAGGTATTGGTGGTGATCCAATTATTGGAACCAAGCATATCGATGCAGTTAAATTGCTAAACGAAGATCCTAAAACAGAAGCCATTGTTTTAATTGGTGAAATTGGTGGTTCTGATGAAGAAACAGCTGCAGCTTACATTGCAGAGAATGTTGACAAACCAGTTGTTGCCTTTATTGCTGGACAAACTGCTCCTCCAGGTAAGAGAATGGGACATGCTGGAGCAATTATTGCGGGCGGGAAAGGTACTGCCGAAGAAAAAATGAAAGCTCTTGCTGCTGCAGGAATTCACGTAGTAAAATCTCCTGCTGAAATTGGCAAGAAAATGAAAGAAGTATTGGGTTAATCCCCTATAGATATTACAAAGCCGATTCTCAACTGAATCGGCTTTTTTTATAATTCAAATAATTGTAAATATTCCCACAAATAAAAAAGCCTATTCCTTCGTGCACCAACCAACTCTTTTACCAATCCAAGCTTCTCTAATTCTTTTATGAGCAAGTTGGCTGATTGAAAGCTTAATCCCAATTTCTCTTTAATATCATTTACCGATAAAAATGGTTTGGAATAGAATTCTGTAATCAATTGCTTGGCAGATTGATGCCTCTTCTTTCCCATATGCTCCTCAATCAACTTCTCATTTCTTTCAACCATTGCGTTGATATTGCCCAATATCTCCTTACTATATCGAGCCGATTCTTTAATTCCAGTTAAGAAAAAACGAATCCATTGTTCTATATCATTTTTCGATCGAATTAAATTTAATCGATGATAATATTCCAACCTATTGCGCTCAAAAAACACCGACAAGCAAAAAACGGGCTTGTGCACAAAGCTTAACTCCATCATTTCAAAAAGAATTAGGGTTCGCGCAGTTCTTCCATTACCATCGAGAAATGGGAGAATATTTTCGAATTGATATAAGGAAATTGCCATTTTGATTAACAATGGAAGCTCTAAACTGTCGTTACGCCAAAACTTTTTTGCATCGTTTATCAAAATTTTTAGTTCATGCTTATTGGGTGGAGAATATTTAAATCCAACATCGAACTTGTTGTCTTTCGAATTTACAAAAGGACGAATTTTCCCACCAAAATCTTCCAGTTGAGGTAAATCGGAACATAGTATTCTATGAGCTTCTTTAATTAATCTAACCGATAGAGGAAAACGTTTCAATTCCTTCACACCCCATTTTATCGCCTCGATATGATTGGTAATTTCTTTCTGCTCATAAATGCGTTTGAAACTTTTAGAGTTTTCTGGTACAAAAGCTTGTGGCAAGCTACATTTACTCCCTTCAATCATATTGGAAGCTACCGCCTCTTGTGCTACAAATAAAGGAATATATCGATTTATGTTCGGAAAAAACTTAGAGAATGCATTCAGTTCTCCCAATTCCAACATCGCTCTCTCTAACAGAATATTAATCTGCTTATCTTTCCATTCAAAGGAACGATTAATTAAGGAAGGAGTTACACTTCGGTAACCTTCTTTAAAGCTCTGATAGGTATAATTTCCAGTTGTATTTTTATTCAAGTTTCTAGTCATATAATTGAATAAAGGTATCTTATTCAGGATAAAAGTATTAAAATTTAATAAAAGACCATTCAAAATTACTCACTCCTTTTTCTTATCGACAGATCTAAATATTTGCATGATTTTGATTCTCTGACATTTACACATGATAACGTTCTGATCTTAATTGTTTTACTCTTGCAAGACAAAGTTTTTAATTTATATTCAGACCGAAATTTTAAAACATCAACTTATGATTAAAAGAATTTGTTTAGCCATAGCCATTATTGCAATGGCATACAACGTAAAAGCGGAAGGTTTTGCAGTGAATCTTCAAGGTGTCAAACAAACTGGTATGGGACATGTTGGTACTGCATTAAACTTTGATGCAAGTAGTATGCAATGGAACCCAGGTGCACTTGCAACTTTAGATAGCAAATACAGTTTCTCTTTAGGTGGATTTGGAACACTAACAAAGGCAGAGTACACAGGATTAAATGGTACAGAATCAACTGATAACCCAACAAATACACCCTTCTATTTTTATGGATCAATGAAAGTAAGCGATAAGTTTGCTGTTGGTCTTGGGGTATATACTCCATTTGGAAATACTATGGATTGGGGAGAAACATGGTCTGGAAGATATTTAATTCAAGACATTAGTATGAAGGGCATTTACATCCAACCAACAGTTTCTTATAAAATTAACGATTGGTTAAGCGTTGGTGCCGGTTTAAATATTGTTTATGGTGATGTTGAGTTAAACAGAGCAGTAAATGTAGGTCCACTTGTGGGATCTCCAACACCAGTAGATGGTTCTGTAGAAATTTCTGGTAACAACATTCAGTATGGTTATAACCTTGGTGTTTTTATCCAGCCCAACGATAAATTAAACATCGGTATCTCTTACAGATCACAAGTTGATGTAGATCTTTCGTATTCGGATGCTACAGCAGATTTCACTGTGATCGATCCAGTTTCTCCGTTATTCCCTGATGGTGGTGTTGCAGCTTCTTTGCCACTACCTGCAAGCTTTAACTTGGGTTTTGCTTATCAAATTAACGATAAATGGTTGGTTTCTGCAGATGTGAATTTCATCAAGTGGAGTGAGTATAAATCATTGGATTTCGATTTCGAAACAAACACAACGACAACGGTTAACACTCCTGGTGGACCAATGACAATTCCTGTATTAACTGATTCAGAAAGTACAAGAGATTGGGATAATTCCATGACCTGGAGATTTGGTACAAGATATACTGCAAACGAGAAATTGGATCTTTATGCAGGTTTATATTTCGACCAAACTCCAACTAATGACAAGTATTATACACCAGAAACTCCTGGTGCAAACAAAGTAGGTATATCATTGGGTTTCTCGTATAAACTTACCGATAAGCTAAGCCTTGATGCAACGGTTCTTTACAATGAAGGAGAAAAAGTTGATAGAATTGACAGCAATTCAGGCTTTGAAGGAGAGTACAAATACAAAGCCTGGTTACCAGGTGTTGGAATTACATACAATTTTTAATTCCATATTACAATGAATATTAAAAGCCTGATCGTTGATCAGGCTTTTTTATTACCATAAATCTATTTTTTGCTAAGCAGTTATCCGTTTTTCATCGAATATTCATATTTTGCAGTGATTTTCTATTAACGCTAAAAACATGAGACGCTTAACATTACTACTTCTTTTTACTATATCATCATTCTATTTACAGGCCAGAATTATTCTCAATGATATTCCTCAAACTGAAAAGGAAGTAAATCTACTTCTTGATCAAGCTAAGAGTTTAAGAAACTCCTCATATGATAGCTGCGCCTACATTGGAAGGAAAGCAATAAAATTAGCCAAATCTACCGACAAAGCAGAACTTATAGGCTTTGCTCATAAATCACAAGGAACAACATTTTTATATCAGGGATTATTTGACTCTGCATTTATTCATTACGATAAAGCAAAAGAACAGTTTGAAGCTATTAATGACAACTTAAATGTAGCCACATTGATTTCAAACAAAGGGATATTATATCGCAGGACAAATAAATATGATAAAGCACTACAACAATATTTAAAAGCTCTGAAAATATATGAAACTTTAAATTACTCGAAAGGCATTGCAGGTGCTTTTACAAATATTGGAGGCGTATATCAAACACTAGGAGATTTTAACAAAGCTCTAAAATTTTATCTTAAAGCAAAGGATATTTATTCAAAAACAGACGCAATAGAACGTTATTCAAGAGTTCTGACAAATATTGGTGTTATTAAATTCGAACAAGGTTTCATTGAAGAATCCTTAAACTATCAACTTGAAGCTTTAAGATTGAATGAAGAGGATGGAATGTTGCAGCATAAGGCAATTATTCAATTAAATATTGGAGAGTGCTATCAAGAAATGGACAAACCGCTTAAGGCTTTAGAGTATTTTAATAGATGTGAAGATATTAGGCTACAGCTTAATGACATTTGGGGAATTGGGAAATTATATATAAAAAAAGCCATTGTACTTCAAAAATTGGGTCAATTTAAAAATTCTGAAACCTACTTTAAAAAGGCAGAAACTTTTTGCAAAGAACAAAAATTATCTGAAGATTTAAGCGTAGCATATTATCACTATTCTAGCCTTCTTGAAAAATTGGAACGTCCGGAAATGGTCATCTCCTATTTAAAAAAATATTACTCCCTTAAAGATTCACTACAGGGAATAGTTAGAGATGAACAATTAGCAGAAATAACAGCCAAGTTTGAATCGGAACAGAAAAAGAAAGAATTTGAACTACTCGAACAGCGCACCCAGATTCAAAAGCTTGAGTTAGGTCAGAAAAATGCCTGGATTATTGTCCTGATAGTTGTAATGATTCTTGGTGTTGTAGCAGTTTTGGTTTCGCTTAGAATTAATCGCTTAAGTGCTGATCACAAAATCATGAATTTACGTCAAAAAGTCCTGCTATCTCAAATGAATCCGCACTTTCTATTCAATTCTTTAACTGCAATTCAAAGTTTTATCTTAGACGAAAAAAATGATGATGCCAACAAGTACCTTTCAAGATTGGCGAGTTTGGTACGTAGAATTCTTGAAAATTCAAGAGAAGAATTTGTCTCATTACGAACTGAATTAAGAACACTAGAAGAATATATAGGATTGCAAAAACTGAGATTTGAAAATGATATTGCATATAATTTCGAAATTGATGCAAGCTTGGATCAAGATGAAGTAATGGTGCCTCCAATGCTAGCACAACCCTTTATCGAAAATGCTTTAATCCATGGAAAATTGAGAAATAATCCTGATGCTTGCATTAATGTAAAAGTCTCTAAGACAGAAGATGAAGAATCAATAAGATTTAGTATTATTGATAACGGAATTGGGATAGAAGAAGCCAAAAAACAATCAGAACAAAAAAATCATAAATCATTGGCTACTTCAATTGCTCTTGATCGTGTAAAAATTTACAATTTTAGATCTTCGAAAAAGATGAATTTTGAAATCGTTGATTTAATTAATCATGGTGAAAATGGAACTAAGGTTACCTACTCTATTCCTTTAATCAAATAAGCTGAATGAATCATGTTAAAAATAATATCAACAGTTGCATTTATATTAATATCCTATACGTCATTTTGTTCTTTTAATAAAAATGATAGGACAAATGGCAAAAACTTGCAGGAACGAATCACAACTTATCTCGATTCATCATCGTCACTATTAAGAAATAATTCGTTAACTAAAAGCATAGAAATTTGTAACGAAGCAATCTTATTAGCCGAAGAAACAGAAGATCCTGTATTCTTATCAAAAGCTTATAAACGTCAAGGCATAAACTATTTTTATTCAGGTAATATCGACTCGTCTTTTCATTACTACAATAAAGCTATCCCTCAATTCGAGGCTCTTGGCTCTAAAGTAGATGTTGGAAAGGTTATTGGAAATATCGGGCTCTTATATAAAAGCCAAGGACAATACGATAAAGCACTTGAATTTTATCTTGAAAACCTGCAAATATACAGAGAGGTAAAATATGACAAAGGTTTAGGAAGTGTTTACAATAACTTAGGTAATCTACATCAATTAATCAAGAACTTAGAATATGCAGAAGATTACTACATGTTGGCTTTAAAAAACTTTCAAAAGCATAGTAATTCATTAGAAGTTGCAAAAGCTTATTGTAATTTAGGTGCTATTTGTGAAAAACTGGAGGAATATTCGAAAGGGCTTGAATATTATGAAATGGCACTAAATGAAAATGCTAAAATCAATAATAAACTTCTTGATTCTAAGTTGTATTTCAATATTGGATACTTGTATCAGTCCAATAAACAGCTTGATTCCGCATTGGTATATTTACAGAAATCGGAAAAACTTCGAACTGAACTTGAAAATTTTTCCGGGCTTGTAAATGTAAAGTTACAACTTGGCTCTGCCTATTTCGAATTGACGAATTATACCTTAAGCGAAAAATACTTACTGGAGGCATTTGATCTCGCAAAAAGATTAGAAAATCATCTTCTATTACCTGATATCCTTTTTCAGTTATCATCGTTGTATAAAGATCAGAAGCAATTTAAACAAGCTTATGATTATCAATCTAAGGGAGTTCAGTTAAAAGACTCCTTAAATACAATAAGCATTGAAAATAAATTTGCTGAATTAGCTGCTACCTATGAAAGTGAAAAGAAAAAGCAGGAATTTGAACTATTGCAGCAACGCACACAAATTCAAAATCTTGAATTGGGACAAAAAAATGCTTGGATTATTGTTTTATTAGTGGTCATGCTTCTTGGTGTTGTTGCCGTTTTGGTTTCGCTTAGAATTAACCGTATGAGAGCAGATCATAAAATCATGGATCTGCGTCAGAAAGTATTACTAACACAAATGAATCCACACTTTTTATTCAACTCCTTAACAGCAATTCAAAGTTTTATTTTAGACGAAAAGAATGATGATGCTAACAATTACCTTTCGAGATTAGCAAGTTTGGTCCGTGGAATTTTAGAGAACTCCAGGGAAGAATTCGTCTCCCTGCGAACAGAAATACAAACATTAGAAGATTATATCGGACTGCAGAAACTAAGGTTCGAAAATGACATTGCTTATCATTTTGAAATTGATGCTACTCTGAATCAAGATGAAGTAATGGTTCCACCAATGCTGGCACAACCATTTATCGAAAATGCTCTTATTCATGGAAAACTTCGAAATAATCCTGAAGCATGCATAATTGTGCAAGTAAGCAAAACAAAAGATCACCAATCCATAAAATTTGACATTATTGACAATGGAATTGGAATAGAAGAAGCTAAGAAACAATTCACTCAAACGAATCATAAATCATTGGCTACTTCTATCGCTTTAGATAGAGTGAAAATCTACAATTTTAAATCATCAAAAAAGATGAATTTTGAAATTGTAGATTTGAAAAGTATTAACCAAAACAAATCAGGAACCAAGGTAAGCTATAGTATTCCAATACTTACCCCATCGAAGTAGAAGTAATTCGGAGATAAGAGAATTCCATTTTCGATAAGAATTTTTCAGTTTCCTTCATGTTTCTTGTAAAACCAAGAAGGTAACCACCACCTCCTGAACCACATAATTTCAACCAGAATTTATTAGAGTCCAGGCCTGTTTTCCACAATGTCCTATAAGCATGTGGAATCTTATTTGTAAAGTTTTGATATTGAAATGATGAAAGGCTTTGTATGGATTCAAAAAAACTGTCAATATCATTATTGCAAAAAGAATTGATACATTGTTGAGTAACTGGTATCAGTTGTTCAACAATTTTATTTCGAAAATCAATCGATTCACATTTCAATAGAAAATTATTTACCAAAGGAGCTGTATCGCCTTTTTGTTGGGTATCAATTAAAAATACCGCAGCATTTTCAAAAAAATTATCCAACTGCAAATTCACAAGTTCAAGCTTGTCATTTCCTGAAACCAATATTGGTTTATTCACATATGAAATCAATGGATCTAAGCCAGAACTTTTACCATGAAATCCTGATTCAAGCATGGATAAACTTTGCTTTAAATCTGTTAAGTTAGCTTCATTGCATTCCTTCATATTCCCATACCGCTTGTAGATTGCGGCACACAATGCACCAGAACTTCCCACACCATAACTTATTGGAATTGAAGAATCAAAAAATAAACCTGACTTGAGATCATTTTCCAAATCCGATAAGTTCAAAATAGAATCGAAAACATCAGAATTGGAAAGAAGGTATCTGAAATACTTCTTTAGCTCTGAATTCGATTTTTTCTCTGTTTCAGATTTATTTGAACTCATGAAAGCAAAATTGGCCTTAAACATTTTGAAAGGTATGCTTAACGCCATAGAACCCAACAACACCGAATATTCTCCAAACAGAAGAAGTTTCCCATGAAACAATTCACACTCTTTATTCACCACCGGAAATATTTATTTGTTTGGGACCGAAGCCTGTTTCATCCTTAAGATATCTCCCATCTTCAAGCAATTCCTTTAATTGTTTACTTACAAAAGCATCAACTTTTACACTGTCTTTTTTAGGAAACATCAAGTGAATATTCGGACCAGCATCCAAAGTAAACCCTACAGGAATTTGGGTTTCATTTCTGAATTCACGAATTAATTCAATTGCTTCCAAAGTATTAGGTTTCATCAAGGTAAATGAAGGTGTAGAATTCATCATTAAACCATGCAAACTTAATGCTTCATTTTCAACAACTTCTATAAAATCATCCAAATCGCCACTACGCAAAATGCCAAGCATTCGCTCAAAGTTTGAATTGGCCTGATCATATCTGGCTTGAGCAAATGGATGATTCTTCATCAATCCATGTCCTGCAGAACTTGAAACTTTTTTCTTTTTAGAACTTACCAATAAAATATAATCCTGGTAATCTTTAAATATTGGATGAATGTATTTTGCAAAAGGAGTTGCAAAATCATTGGAGGCTTTCGAGAATGCACTGCTCTTGCCCCATGTTGCATAGGATTCATAAATCGATCGTGAAGCACTACCCGATCCCAAACGAGCAAGAAAACTCGCTTTTTGCAAAAATTCATCCCGCTCCAATTTCTTTCCTGTAATCAATTCTTCCATACTACAAATGCACAAAGCAAGAGCACTCATGGCCGACGCAGAGCTGGCAATTCCTGTAGAATGAGGAAAAGTATTTTCTGATGTGATAGAATACGAGTACTGGCTTAAAAGTGGTAATTCCTCATTTAATCCTTCAAAAAGAGTTTCAATCCTTTTGGCAAAATCAAGATTTTCTTTTCCTTCAAATTCAAAATTTATCCACTTCTCTTTTCTTTCCGAAAATGACAATTGAGTTCTACTTACCGCATTCTTCAAAGTCATGCTTACGGATGGATTACAAGGGTACTGTCTGCCCATTTTTCCCCAATATTTTATCAATGCAATATTTGAAGGGCTCTCCCAAGCCACAGTTCCTTTCTTCATTCGCTTATCAATTGTTAACTCAAGATAATATCATCCCAAGCAAATATTGTAGTTAATCCTTTCTCATAAAAGTAGCGGTACACTTCTCGCTTTCCTAAATCTGATCGAACCAAAATAAAGTCTCCACCCCATGCTCCTAATGACTTAATACTTCCTTCAAAATCAGGAAAATTTTTAGCCTTTACAGGATCTATATGGAGTACTTCTGCAATAAACCTTTCATGTTCAGAAATTAAAGCATCAAATTCCATGGAATTTTCACTTTGTAACAACTTTTTACTCAGCAGTGATATGCTTTCAACCTGCGTTTTTGTTACTGGATTTCCATTCAAATATTTCTTTACACTTTCTTCGCTATTCTGCTTGTTTCCCAAGTATACAAAGAAAAGCTGATCTGAAAAATCAGGTTCAAACCTTATCGGATATATCATGGGATGAGATTCATTTCTACGAAATAAAATGGGCAAACAATAATTTGCACAAGCTATATCATATCCAGATCCATTTGACACCAAAGCATGTAGTTCATAAGGATTCACATCTGCCCATTGAGCAATGTTATTTATCAAACTTGAACTACTTCCTAACCCCCAATTTCTATCAAAATTGATTTCCGTTTTAACCTTTAATGATAGATTTGGCAAAAAATCGGGATTTAATTTTTTTGCCTGATTCAATATAAAACATACAAAATCCTTCTCAGAAGTTCCCTTATTTTCAGCAATTAAAATATCCTTTTCAGAGATTGAGAATTGCAACCAGGGTTGAGCTCTATCCAATGCGATCCAATCCAATAGAATTCTATCCGATTCATAAATTTCCATCAATTGACCAAATCGAAGAGGTATAGCCAACGACAAAGCGCCATGCAGTACCAAATACTCTCCGGTAATTAGAAATTTAGCATTTGAATAATATTTTTTCAATGGAGTCAAACTATCGCAACTTGGTTCTAATTGATTTGATAAATGATTCTACCTCGCTATAAGATACAGTTTTATGAGCAAAATATTCCAAAGCTTGTTTCTTTTCCTCATAATCGGCTTTCAATGCATTTAAAAGATTCGATAAGTGCATTTTCATATGGCCATACTGTATCCCAGTGGTAACCAAGGACCTTAAAGCGCCAAAATTATTCGCCAATCCAGCCGTAGCTGTAATCATCATTAATTCTTTTGCAGAAGGTTTTCCAAGTAATTCCAAACCAAATTTAGCCAAAGGATGCAAACTGGTAAGTCCACCAACCGTTCCTAAAGAAAGAGGTATGGTTAGTTTGTATTTAAATCGATTATTTGATACGGAAGCATGAGTAAGGCTTTTGTATTTACCTGATTTAGCTGCCCAAACATGACCGTTAGCTTCAATTGCTCGGAAATCATTCCCCGTTGCTAATGCTACGGCATCAATCCCATTAAATATTCCTTTATTGTGCGTTGCAGCTCTAAAAACATCTACTTCGGCAATTTTTGAAGCTTTTGAAAATTTCTCCGCAAACTCTTTACCACTCATTCCTGGCTCAATATTATCAAGCTCGCGTATATCACACTCCACCCAACTTTCAACAAGACAATCAGGAGTGTAATTGGATAAGATAGACATGATAATTTCACATTCACGCTCAATATCATCTAGATCCTGATAATATTTAAAGAACTTCTTCATGGTTTGAGCCATCTGCTCCAGGCAAGAATTTATAAAGTTTGCTCCCATGGAATCTACAGTATCAAAATCAACATGCAATTGGTAATAATTTTCCATCTCATGCGATAAATCTACCAATCGTATATTTTGGATACCACCACCTCGCTGGCGCATATTTCGCGTCAACTCCTTGGTTGTCCGATAAAGTTCATATTTCAACTCAGGTAATAAATCTAACAATCTTACTTTTTCCCCTTTCCATAAGAAATGCACTTGTCCGGATTTTACCACAGAAATAACTCGTGCATGAAAACCTCCATGATTTGCCCAAAACTTGGCAGATCGAGAAGCAGCTGCAATAACAGAACTCTCCTCGATAACCATAGGAATATGATACAAATTCTTATTAATTAGAAAGTTTGGTGCAACACCAAAAGGCAAATAAAAATTAGAAAGTGTATTTTCGCTTATCTCATCCAACAGATCCTGTTGTTCCTTATTCTGTAGTCGAAAACTATCTAGTTTTGATTTAATCTTATCAGCGCTATCAGTAAGAGCAGCAACTTTTTCTTCTCGAGAAAGTTTTGAAAAACCTGATATTATCGATTTTCGCTTCATAAATTAATATTTAATTCCTGCAATAAAGGAAAATTCAGCAAATAATAAAATACTTACAGGTCCTAAATTACATTTTTTATTCAGCGAAGCCAAATCAGTTTAAAAAAAATACATCCATGCAATTACTTTAGTCTTAAAAATGCATTTGCAATTTTTAAACCTTCAACTTGGGTTTGAAGATAATTTTGCAGATCAGAATACGAACCTTGCGCATATTTTAGCAATTCAGACGCTTGTCCATATATTGACGGTAGCTTACTTTTCTGTGTCAGATAATAACCTTCAATAAAACCATGTATCCCACCTGAAATAATTAATTCTTTGCATTTTATATGCTTGTTGCTTTCAACAATGGCATTGGTCCATTCCAACATCTGATCAGCAGTATGACCAATTTTTGCCAAAGGGTCATACAGTTGTATCAGATTATCAGGATTTCTCATCATTTCAATCTTGGCGAAATTGGTTCCTCCAAAGGCAGCAAACTCAAGAGCTTGCAAGGGCAATTGTAAAAGTTGATTTAAGCTATCAGGTCCGAATCCTTGTCCAACTTCCTTTACAATCACTGGATATTCAGCATCTTTCAACAAATCTTTTATAGTTTCTATCGGTGACCTTAAAATTAAATCACCCTCGGGTTGAAGCCATTCCTGCATTGGGTTCACATGAATGATTATTCCATCTGCCTGAAGCTTTTTAACCAGATTAGAAATTTTAGGTAATTCATTATTTTGTATTAACTCCTCAATTTGACAAATGCCTAAATTAGCGTATAATGGCAATTCGGATCCCATTATGTGTCTTACATCAAAATCTGCAAGATATTTATCATCCTCCAATAACAACCTACAAGAACCTAATCCCATTCCCATACCAAATTCTGCACAAGCTTTTGCAAGATTCGAATTGATTTTTCCAGCAAGTTTAGTACCTCCTGTCATACTCGAAACCCAAATTGGTGTACGAATTTCCTTTCCTAAAAAAGTAAACGGTTTCAGTTCCTTTTGCGGATGAGTGTTTATGAATGGCTCATAGTAAAACCTATCATCAACAAAACTTTTTTCAATTTGAGAACGAAAAGCCAATTCTATATGATCCCTTTTTCTATCGGTCATTATTTGTCAAATGTTACAGTTGTCAATATTAATCCCATCAGTATAAGTTCCCCTACCGAATCTTACTTACACGAAGTAAACACATAATTTTATACTTCATCGAAAGGTAAATCTACACAAAATTAGCTCAAATTTAAATCTATTTTGAATCATTCTTAATAAAACAGAAGCCCACACACCTTCATTTAGTTGATTTTAAACACATTAACGCCAACTCTACTAACTTGACAGTTTTGGCACTAGGATCATATTTAAAGTTGTCATAATTTTACTATTCTGTGTAAAAACATATCACTATGGAACTAGAAATATGGCATTTATGGATGCTACTGTCAATAGGTTTATTTGTCGTTGAAATTGTTACTTCCACATTTTCTTCTCTGTGCTTTGGCATCGGATCACTTAGTGCTGGTGTATTGGCTTACGCCAATTATCCCATATCAATTCAACTGGTAGTATTCTTAACCCTTTCTATAATCACCCTACTGATTCTTAAGCCCTTTCTCAAGCAAAAATTAATCAGTAAAAAAGGAGTACATCTTTCTATCGATACAGATTATATTGGAAGAGAAGCCTATGTTATAGAAGAAATTAATCCGCATAAAAAAAAAGGAAAAGTTATTATCGCTGGCACAGGTAAAAAAGCCACAACCCTATCTGGAGAAATAATTCCTAAAGGTGCTTTTGTTCAAATATTGGATTCAAGTGAAGTAGAATTAACCGTAAAGGAAATATAAAAATCAAGCCTAAAACCAACAGTAAAACAACTTAAGCCAAACATTCAGCTAAATTCACTTCCCCGCTAAAAAACTACTAACAAACTCATTATTAAATATATTTATTTAATCAAATTCTTAATTTAAATATAGAATTGATATAAATTAAAAGGCCATTTAATTAAGGAAATTGTTTCTTCTCCCCATTCTAACAGTGTTTTTATAACAAATAAATATTTACATTCTTTATTTTATTGGTTTAATAGCTTTTATGATTATGATTTATTTTTTGTAAAAATTAAAACCTTTAAAATTATTATCATATATTTACAAATGTGCTAAATCACTAAGCCCTAACAACATGCACCTTACTACCATAATTAAACTATTAAAGATCATCTTTGTACTTTTGATCCTAATAAATTCGTGTACTGAAAAGTATTTTCCAAATATTGATTCAACAGCTGGAATTCTTGTTGTGGATGGTAGAATAATTAATGATCAAGCTCAATTTGAAGTTAATTTATTTAGAAGTGTTGAAATTAATTCACATGATTCCTTATTGTTCGAAACAGGAGCACAAATAATTACCCATTGCGATGATGGAACATCTGTCCT
>NZ_JANQCD010000023.1 GCF_026672275.1 Marinifilum sp. D737
TTTATTTACAAGTTAAGCCATTATTATTGCGAAGTAAAGTTTTTATTGTTAGATTTATGAACAAGTTATCAAGAGTTGTGCAACAGGCACAAAAGTTAAAATTTACGGACTTTGATGTCCAACAAGATAATGTAACAAAAACAATAAACGTAAGAGGTACTTGATAAAGCGGTGGTTTAAAATCGCCCACAAATTTTAGCAAGACCATTAGTGGCAAGCAGGACAGACCGAACAATTTAAGTATGGAACAAGAACAAGCAATACCAACAGTTTATTTTTACATTCCTGAACAAGTTACGATTCTTGATTTAAGTGGTGTTTTGCAAGTATTTGAGGAAGCTAAATTTTTAGGATTTAATTATCATTTTGAATTTATTAGCAGTCAGTCAAAGGTAAATTGCTCTTCTGGTTTAGAATTATCTGCACTAAATGATTTTAAAGAAACTAGTCCAACAAAAAATGATATTATTTTCATATCTGGTGCAAGTACGCATCAAATGATTCACTGTAGCGAAGACCAATCCTTTTTCGACTGGTTAAAAAGAGCTCACACTAATGAAACTACTATTTGCAGTATTTGCAGCGGAGCTTTTCTTCTGGCCAAATCAGGACTTCTAAATCACAAAGAATGTACTACGCATTGGGGTTTCATAAAGAAAATGAAAACAGAATTTCCACTATTGAAAATACAAGACAATACTTTATTTACGAAGTCCGACAATATTTATACCAGCGCAGGAGTAGTTACAGGTATTGATTTGGCATTGTTTTTAATTGAGGAAAGGCATGGAAAACAGATTGCAACTGAGGTTGCGAAAGGATTAGTTGTTTATAAAAGAAGACACGCTACAGACGAACAGGAAAGCGTGTATCTGCAAAACAGAAGTCACCAGGATGAAAAGATTCATATTGTACAAGATTGGATCATCCATAATTTAGAGGATGCTTCTACCATTGAAAATTTGGCAGAATTGGTACATGTTAGTCCACGAAACTTAACTCGAACCTTTAAAAAAAGGACAGGTGTTACCATTGCCGAATACCGTACCAAATTGAGAATTGAAAAAGCTAAAAGTTTATTGAGTAATTCAGATTATAAAATTGAACACATCGCCAATTTATGTGGTTACAGAACTTCAAAACAATTGCGAATGGTACTCGAAAAACACCATGAATCTTTACCGTCTGAGTTTAAAAACAAGTTGTCCTAAAATGACTATAGTTTGACCTTTTTCATCATGCATTACCAAAGTACTTTTATCATTATTAACTAAAGAATTAAAATAATGAGTTTAAAAGAGCAAAATGCAGCACTAATCTTAATTGATTTTCAAAAAGGTTTTGATCAAGGCGAGTATCTGGATAAAAACAGGAATAATATAGATGCCGAAAAAAAAGCGTCTATAATTCTAAACAAATGGAGAGAATTAAATTTGCCTGTTTTTCATATCATCCATAACTCAATAAATCCAAATTCACACTTTCGTGAATCGAGGTCAGGATTCGAAATAAAAGATGAAGTGAAACCAATAAAGGGAGAACCAGTGATTAAAAAAAATGTCCACAGCGCATTTATTGGTACAGATTTAAAAGAAAGATTGGACAAGCAAGGAATCAATAGCCTGGTAATTATTGGGATGACCACCAACCATTGTGTGTCAACATCGACTAGAATGGCTGGGGACTTCGGATTTGATACTTTTTTAATATCAGATGCCACTGCAACATTTGACAGAATAGGAATTAATGGAGAAAAATTCTCAGCAGAAATTATTCATCAAACTGCTTTGTCTAATTTGAATAATGATTTTGCAAAGGTGGTTGATACAAAAAGAATACTTGAATTGGTAGAATAAATACCAGCCGCTAACAATAAAATGTACGTAATGCGGGGAAATGTATTATTTGAAACTTTTATACATTTACTAAAATAGTAGGGGGTTTATCGTTTTGTGCTTCTAAATCCCGCACTACGTATATTCAATCCGATGCAAATGGATTTGTGTTTTGATTTTGTCATTTCATCAGAATACACTATTTCACCCTGACAAAATTGCCTTTGGCAAATCCGCTTCCTTGCACAATGGAACATTTGGAAGCTTTTCCGTTTCCAACACTGGCATCGGTAATTTTGATTTCACCAATTTTGGTATCAACACTTCCCAACGAAATGCCTGTGTCAGGATCAATCAGATCTTCTCCTTTGCTGTAAACGGCAAATACATCACCAACTTGCAAACCATCGGCTTCTCCCGAGTTGATAAACACAATTCCTCCTTTTTCGGTGATTACTTTGGCTTGCCAGGGAATGTTATTGGCGCTGTTATCTATCATGGCTACTACATCTTCAATGGCTTCGCGAGCTGCTTTTCCAACCAAGGACTCATCAAAATCCTTCCTGTCCTTAAAGGCGAGTTTATTGGTTCTCAGTTTTAAGCCTTTTGCCGATTTCTTCTTTCTTACATTCTCTGCAGTAATAATTTCTCCAGTGTTTGTATTTACCATGCGAACATCCACACCCACTACAGCTTGCTGGTTCGAAACCCCAATGCCCAGGCCTTTAATGGCGCCTCCGGTTTCTCCTTTTTTGTATCCAAATTCCGATACCGATCCGATTACAGCAATCTCAACACCCAACACCTGACCAATTTTCGCAGCGCTTTGTTGTGTAACTCTACCAGACTGACCAAAATCCTGCTCGTTCAGGATACGGTCAATTTCTGCACGTTCCATTACCCTGTAATTGCCTGATTTAACCAAAGCAGTGGTAAGCATATCGCTAACTCCATCTCCAACTCCCTTGTTGTTCCACCATCTCCAGCTTTTATCGGTTTTATCTTCAAACACAAAAACCGCAATTCTCTTTTTGATTTGAGGTTGTTGTGCTGATACTTTAAAAGCTATGAATGAAAACAAGACAAGCAAAGCACTTATCTTGATAAGATTTCCGATTTTTTTCATTTTGGTTTAAGTTTAGTTAATATTCTAAAAATCAACAGATAGGAAAAGTAAGTTACGGAAATTTGAGGAGCTTGTAAAGAGGGAAAATTCATCATTCTCAGCTAAAGCAGAGGAGATGAGGAGGGTATAATTGAAAATTTGCAAGAATTATGAATTGCCTCGGGTTTTAACCCGAGGATAAAATAGATTTCAAAAAAAAAGAGACACCCAAAGGCATCTCTTTTCATTGATTGAAACATAGGTCTAAATATATAATACCGATTATTAATTTGTATGATCCATTTGTTTATGCTACTCCAAATGACTAACAAATTATATATCGGCATTAACCATTGTAATAAGCAAAATGATTTTATCAATTATTTTGATATACAATTGGTATAACATGCAATGACCTATTGTACCAACAATTATGTATCGGTATTATCTTCTTGCTTGATCGATTAGTTTTAAGTCTGCCAGTGCAATGGCGGCAGCAGCTTCAATAATCACCGGGATGCGAAGTGCAATACAGGCATCGTGGCGACCTTCAATCAGCAGTTCTTCTACTTTTCCTTTCGCAAAGTTCATGGTGTTCTGAGTTTTCCCAATGGATGAGGTTGGCTTGATGGCTACCCGGAAAACCAATTCATTGCCATTGGTAATTCCTCCATTGATACCACCTGCGTGATTGGTTTCTGTTTTTCCAGTTTCATCGATAAAGTTATCGTTGTGCTGAGAGCCTTTCATTTTAGCAGCTTCGAAACCCGAACCAAATTCAATGCCCTTGGTTGCTGGAATGGCAAAAATCAGATGGGAAATCATTGATTCAACAGAATCGAAAAATGGTTCACCGTATCCGATTGGAAGATGGTTTGCTTTACACTCCACAATTCCTCCAATGGAATCATGTTCAAGCAGAGCTTCTTCAATGGCAGCGTCAAAATCGGTTCTACCACCTATTTCGGTAAGCTTGGCATCAATGCTAACATCTCCCAATATCTTTTTCGCTACCACACCCGCTGCTACAATTCCCAGGGTAATTCTTCCTGAAAAGTGACCGCCTCCCGTGTAGTCGTTGTTCTTTCCAAATTTATGCTGCGCAACAAAATCGGCATGTCCGGGACGTGGACTGTCCAATAAATTGCTGTAATCTTTCGATTGGGTATTCTTGTTTCTGAACAGGATAATGATTGGAGCTCCCGTTGTTTTGCCTTCAAAAGTTCCACTTAAAATGGCTGGTAAATCTTTCTCAATTCTTGGAGTGGTTCCTCTTGCTCCAGATTTTCTGCGACCTAAATCGTGCATTAAATCTTCTTCAGTAAGAGGAATTCCTGCCGGACAACCATCAATGGTTATGCCAACCCCTTTACCATGTGATTCACCAAATATGCTTAATCTGAATATTCTTCCGAAATTGTTCATGTTCTATGTTTCTTATGCTATGTGTGCTCTAAATTAATGTTTTTGTCATGATAACATTGTCAATATATTCGCCATCATGTGTTTTTATGAATTTTTCTTGCCTGCCATTCTCTTCAAAACCAAATTTGCGATACATATGTAAGCCTGATAAGTTGGTACCAAATACCTGTAACCATAAAAGTTCTATATCATCATTCTTTTGGTAGCTATCAATCATTTTCTGAAACAGAAGAGAACCAACTCCCTTGTTTTGCCAAGCTTCATGAACACCCATACCAATGTATCCTGTGTGCTGAAGCATGCTTCTTCGGCTGGATGTTACATCAATATTGCCAATAATTCCACCTTCATATTCCGCAATTAGCAATAAACTGTTTGGAGCAGAGTTTAGCTCATTAATCCAGTTTTCAATTTCTGTATCCGACTTATCAAATTCCTCTCTTGTAAAAGGAATGGTAATTCCATTGATATAGGAAAGAATACAATTTCTAAGTGAATGAGCATCCGAAATGTTTGCCTCACGAAGAGTAATTTCTTTGCCAGATTTGCTGGTGTGTATAGAAGGCTCGATTTTCATCGCTAGTGTTTTATTTTATTCTTTAAAGTTCGTTTCAATTTTGATTTCAATTCCTTGCTTTGACAATAGTTTGGCGGTCAATCCTTTTCCTTTGATTTTCTTTCCCGTAAAGCTGCCATCGTAAATCATTCCAAATCCACATGATGGACTATTGGCTTTTAAAATGGCTTGTTTGCAATCCAGAATTTTTGCAATCTCGGCTACCTTTTCAGCTCCCAGAAGGAATTGTGCTGTGCAATCAACTCGATCCTTTGTCATCACCTTTAATTGATTGTTCTCTTTCACAATTTCGCAAGGAGTTCGTGGGGTAGACAAGCCTCCTAATTCTTCTGGACACAATGCAATGGCTTTTCCCGATAAAACCAGTTCTTTGATTTCAGCTACCAGGTTGTCATTGCCATCGTATCTGCATTTTACTCCTGCCAAACAGGAACTTACTATGATCATTGATATTGATTTTTATACAAATTGACTTTTGAAATAGAATTCGGCAACGCCGCCACCAATCTTTCTCAAATCCGTGAAAAAATCAGGGTAAGACTTTGCAACACAATCATGATCACCAATTTCCACTGGATATTTGGAATTTAATCCGGCAACAGCCAATGCCATTGCAATCCTGTGATCGTTATTACTGTTTGTGATGCCGCCAATTAATCTTCCTCCCGGAATTACCATTTCATCGCCTTCAATTCGAATAGGTACGGCAAGTTTTCCAAATTCCTTCTGCAGAACGATACTGCGATTGCTCTCCTTGTGCTCCAGTCGATGTACTCCTTTAATTCTTGTATCGCCATTACAATGAACGGCTAAAGCTACCAAAGGAGGGAAAAGATCCGGACAATGAGTTGCATCAAATTCAAAGGCGTTCAATCCTTTCTTTTCAATCGTCAGGCTATTGCCATTCCAATGTAAACTTGCTCCGCATTTTTTCAAAGCATCCAAAATGGCAATGTCGGCCTGGTACGAATATGGATTCAAATTATCAAGGGTAAGTTTACCTTTCAATGCTCCGGCTACCAGAAGTGGTGCCGCTGAACTCCAATCGGCTTCCACTGTGTATTCTGTGGCTTTGTACTGCTGATTTCCTTTGATGGTAAAGCGCTTGTAATTTTCATGGCTGATTTCAATCCCAAAATCCTTTAACAAATCAATGGTCATGTTGATATAAGGAATGCTCTTGAGATTGGTTACCTCCAAAATCGTATCTTCTTTCCTGCAAGGCAATGCCATTAAAAGACCTGTTAAGAACTGAGAACCCAATGCCCCGTTGATCACGGCAGTATTATTTTTATAGCCACCTTCCAACTCGATGGGAAGTAATCCTTTACCAGGATTTTTACATTCTATTCCCAGTGCTTCCAGTCCTTCAAGAATATTGTGAACCGGGCGTTTTAGAATACTTCCACGACCATTAATACATACTGGTTCGGGATTTAAAGCCAAAATAGGAGAGAACATTCTTAATGATAATCCTGATTCTCCTACCATTACAGATTTGGCAGCATTCTCTTTATTGCTTTTTACAAGGATTTTATGTCCCAAATCCGTAAGATCGGCACCCATTTTTTGAATGATATTGCTTGCTGCAGTGGCATCATCACATTTACATGGATTTAGAATGCTTGTTTCTCCTTTTGCCAAAGCGGCTGCGGCCAATGCTCGTTGCATCATGCTTTTGGAACTGGGAGGAGTGATGCTCCCTTTTACATTTGAATTTTGAATTCGAACTCTCATTGTTTTGTGGTTATTGTATTGGTTTTGGGTCCTTGCAAAGTTGAATGACCTTGCTTTTTAAATCTTCAATTGGAATTGACTTGATGCAAGCTTCTCCAATTTTTGTTAATAGTATAAAGTCAATAGAAGAGCGATTCTTTTTCTTGTCTTTGATCAGAAAATCATTAATGATTTCCGCTGGAACTTCATGATCAACAGGTAGCTTGAATTTTTTGAGAAGTGAAATGACCTCTGAGCTTTCTTCTTGATCCAATCCACACATTTCTTCTGATAGTTTTGTTGCCAAAGCCATTCCTACGGATACGGCCTCGCCATGCGTTAAATCAGAATTGTTTTCGATAGCATGACCAATGGTGTGACCAAAATTCAACTTTTTACGCTCACCTCTTTCAAATGGATCGTTGTTTACCACATCAGTTTTGATTGATACTGCTCTGTAAATCAAATCTTCCATTAGTGTTGGTTCCAACTTCAACAGTGCATCCTTATTGTCTTTCAAAAATCCGAAAAGATTTTTATCCTTAATGAAAGCATGTTTAATCACCTCTCCAAATCCACTTCTTACTTCGCGCTCAGGCAGTGTTTTTAGCAGTTGTGGATCGCAAATTACAAACTGGGGAGGATTGAAAACACCAATCATATTTTTGAGCTTGCCAAAATTGATTCCGTTTTTTCCGCCAACACTTGCATCTACTTGCGATAAAAGGGAAGTAGAGATGAATCCAAACTCTAATCCTCGCATAAAGATAGAAGCAACAAAGCCTGTAACATCACAAACCAATCCGCCACCCATTCCCAATAGGTAGCTGTTTCTATCGGCTCCGGATTCAAGCAATTTTTCTACAATCTTTTCTACTGATGACCAGGTTTTAATCCCTTCGCCACAGCCAATTACGATGTGATCAAAGTCATCTATAAAACTTTTGTAATGAGCGTATATATTTTCATCGCAAATTAAAAAGCACTTCTTCTCAGGCAAGTATTTTTTAATGTTAAGATAAGATTCACCAATTAAGATTGTGCTGTTCTGATTTTCGATGTGTATGCTTTTCATTTTTTTAAATAGATGTTAGATTTTAGAGGATAGATATGAGAATTAAATGCCTTAACTCTCATATCTAAGTTCTTTTATCTCAAGTTACGAATTCATGATGTCTTCCTGCTGGTTGATTGATTCCTGGTGAATTGCTTTGAACAAATTATTAATGAATTGTTCACTGAATCCTTTTTTCTTCCCGTTTTCAAGGCTCTTTTCAAGAATCTGTCCCCAACGTTTATTTTGTAATACAGTAATGTTATTTTCTTTTTTGTAATGACCAATTGTTTTGGCAACCTGCATTCTGTTTTCCAGTAATTCCAAAAGTTTCTGATCGAAGTCATCAATTAAGTGTCTCAATTCACCCAATGTGTTATTGATCACTTCATTGTCAGCTTCAGGATCACGAAGCACTAAGTTAGCTAAAAGTTCTTCAAGTGACTTAGGAGTCAGCTGTTGTTTTGCATCACTCCATGCTTCTTCTGGTTTGCAGTGCGATTCAATAATCAAACCTTCGTAGTTCAAATCCATCGATTTTTGAGTCACTTCTTCCAGGTAAGCTCTGTCGCCGGTAATGTGGCTAGGATCGCAGAACATTGGCAAGTTTGGCAATCTCCTTTTCATTTCAATTGGAATCTGCCATTGCGGATCGTTTCTGTATTTTAATTTTTGGTAGGTAGAAAAACCTCTGTGAATTGCAGCTAGTTTGGTTAAACCTACTGCACTTAGTCTTTCAATTGCTCCAATCCATAATTCCAAATCAGGATTAATAGGATTTTTTACCAAAACCGGAATATCATGACCTCGTAATGCATCTGCAATTTCTTGCACGGCGAAAGGGTTTACTGTGGTTCTTGCGCCAATCCAAAGAATATCAACACCTGCGCCAAGCGCCAATTCAACATGTTTTGCGTTGGCAACTTCAGTTGCAGTTAGCATTCCTGTTTCAGCTTTAACCTTTTGTAGCCAGATTAATCCTTGTGCACCAATTCCTTCGAAACTATTTGGGCGAGTTCTTGGTTTCCAGATACCTGCACGGAAAATTGGAATCCCAGCTGCTTTAATTCCTCTTGCTGTTTCCAACACTTGTTCTTCCGTTTCAGCACTGCAAGGACCACCAATAATTAATGGTCTGTCAATATTTTCGATTGGCCAACTGCTTAGTTCTGCTATTTCAATTTTTTTGCTCATTCTGTTTTGATATTTACTCTTATTCCGAGTGATTAAAAATTTGGTTTATTTCTTGATACTTATTCCTTAAATACTTTATCCTTTTCAGGCTCTTCTTATTCTTTTTGCATTCTTGATGGTTTCAGCTTCATTTCTTTCTTTTTCATCTAAAACTCTACGAATGTCATTGGCTTCATTAATCAAATCATCAACACCTTCCAGGTCATCATTTTCAATTCTGTCCTTGAATTGCTGAAGAGTATCGATGTATTTCTGAAGAACCTTTCCAATGTTCTTTTTGTTTTGATGGAAAATTGGAGTCCACATTTCGGCCGAACTTTTTGCCAATCGAACGGTAGAATCGAAACCACCACTTGCCAATTCAAAAATGTGTTTGTCTTTCTTTTCCTTCTGCAAAACAGTTAGCGACAAGGCGAATGCGCTGATATGCGAAAGGTGAGAAACATAGGCAGTTTGTCTGTCGTGTACCTCTGCATCCATGTAAACGCATCGCATTTGTAATGTGTGAAACATGTCGCTAATCATGTTAACTGCTTCTTTATCCGAATCTTCAGGATTACAAATGATAGAACATTTGCCATCAAACAATCCAGAGTGCGCCGCTTGTGGACCAGAGAATTCGGTACCCGCCATTGGATGAGCAGGAACATACTGCTTTCTCTTTGGATGATTTGCTATGGATTCTATCAACTGTTCTTTGGTCGATCCCAAATCGGTTACAATCTGCTGGTCTACCAAGTCCATGATTTGTGGAAGAGATTTAATGCATGCGCTTACCGGAATGGCAAGAATCACCAAATGAGAAGATGCAACGGCAGTTCTTAAATCCTGAATTTCATCTGCAATACCCAATTTTTTGGCTTGATGTGCATGCATTGGATTATTGTCCACTCCAATCACCTTGTCAGCAAATCCTCTTTGCTTTAAATCCAAAGCAATAGAGCCACCAATTAATCCTAATCCTATAACTGAAACTATCATTTTTTCTTATTTATTGCTTCAAGTTGCAAGCTTCAAGAAAAATATTTGTTGCTTGAAGCTTGAAGCTAATTACATTCGTTTAATTCTATCTATTGCTTCTTCCAATACAGATTCACTGCTGCATAAAGAAATTCTGATATATCTTTTTCCCTGCTCTCCAAAAATTCCTCCAGGAGTAATAAATACTTTTGCTTGCTTTAAAATCTCATCACTTAATTCGTAACAATCATTGTACTGATTAGGTATTGATGCCCAAACAAACATTCCACTTTGATCCTGACTTGGCTTACAATTGATTAATTTCATTAATGAAAAAACCAACTCTCTTCTGGTTTTGTAAACCTGATTGATTGATTCGTACCAGCTTTTGTCATGACTTAGTGCTTTAATGGCAGCTTGTTGTACCGGGTAGAACATTCCTGAATCCATATTGGTTTTTACTTTTAAAACCGGCTCCAGAAGTTCTTTGCTTCCGCAGATCATTCCAACTCTCCAGCCTGGCATATTGTGCGACTTGCTTAATGAGTTCAGCTCCAGGCAACAATCTTTAGCTCCTTCAATACTCATAATGCTCATTGGCTGATCGTTCAGAATAAAGCTGTAAGGATTGTCATTTACAATCAGGATTTTGTGCTTTCTTCCAAATGTAACAATCTTCTTCAACAAATCTTTGCTAGCTCTTGCTCCAGTTGGCATGTGTGGATAATTGATCCACATGATTTTTACCTTTGACAGATCTCTTTTTTCCAATTCATCAAGATCTGGTTGCCAATTTTGCTCTTCGCAAAGTGGATAAGAAATGATTTTACCACCCAGTAAATTGCTTACCGACTTGTAAGTTGGATAGGATGGATCTGGAATTAAAACTTCGTCGCCTTCATTTAGGTAAGCCAAAGAAGTGATCATGATGCCTTCCTTCGATCCCATAAGTGGCAGAACCTCACTATCAGGATTAATGTTCACATCAAAATAGGTTTTGTACCAGTTCGAAAATCCCTGGCGCAAGGCAGGAATTCCCTGGTAACTCTGGTATCCATGACTTTTTGGATGAATACATGCTTCCTTAAGAGAGTTCCATGTGTCTTCAGAAGGAGTCATGTCCGGATCTCCAATTCCAAGATTTAGAACTTTTACTTCACCCTCGTTCATGCGAGCTATCTCCTTCAGTTTTACCGAGAAGTAGTACTCCTTAATCACTTGGGTTCTGTTAGCTGGTTGAATCATTTCTATTGTTTGTTAAAATTTTGGTCATATTCAAAAAAAAATCCTGCTCTTTTCAGGCAGGATCTTTTATACTTTTTACTTGAGTTATGGTATAAGGCATCCTGCCCGATTTGTGTTAAACCAGAAATAATAAAAGTAAAATCGGTATGTAAATGCTTTGTTACTCATGCTTCAATTTATTCAATAAAAAAAGGCCTTACCTGTTGGGCAAGACCTTTGATTTATATTCTTCGTATTACTACATATCAATTCTTGCCCTTATCTTGTTGGATAAAAGTAAAACCAGAAATAATAAAAGTTAGAAATATATGTAGATACTGTTTTCATCGCTGTTTTGTGCGTTAATTCTGTGTCAAATGTATGAATTAATTTTTTACCTGCAAATTTAAATTGCTTTACTTAATGAAATGTTAACGTTTGAGTAGCTAAAGTTTTGTTCTTCTTTCGTTAGTAAAATAGGGCGATACAGAGTTTTTTTAAGAAAATTAAAATTTCTGTACTCAATGGTTAGTTCATGCTTGTCGGTTATCGCTTATCAAGAAAAATTCAGGCTAGTATATTTCGTCGCAATTGGCGAATTACTCCAAAATTGCAGTGTAGCTATGACGTTTTAAATAGATGTTAATATGCGAGCTACAGATATTACGGTGCGCTGCACCTTTGGTGGTCAATGGTCAATGGTCAATGGTCAATAGTCAATGGTCAATAGTCAATGGTCAATAGTCAATGGTCAATAGTCAATGGTCAATGGTCAATAGTCAATAGTCGGCTTTCAGCGGTTGGCAGTTAGTTTCTTCAATCTGGGGGTGACTGTTTTTTAGCTTTTGTATTAGTCAAGCCCTGATTTAGGTAGTGGTTTTTTTGCAATAACTGATAACCGACAACTGCTTACTGCTCTCTAATCTCCGATAAGGTGGAACAGAAATAAAAAAATAATAAAAAAATACATTTCCTGGAGAGATTAATGTTTATAGGGGTTTTAGAAGTTTTTTGCTGTGGTAATTTTGTGGCAGTTGAAAAATCATATTTGGAATTTGAAAAAATAATTCTTTAGATTTGTAAAGACAAAAAACGAAAAAAATGTTCGGATTGAATAGCAAATTTTGGTGGTGGCACAACTGTAATCTCTCAAATACCATGAGCGGAAGTGTCCTCCCTATGTGCTAAAATCAAACGAAAGAAAAGATAAAGCAAGCGGCCTACTGAAACTCAGTAGGCCGCTTTTTTTTTAACCAATCCTGAAATAACTATTAGTCATGATAAAATTTAAATACCTGAAAAAAGAAATGCTTGCCGATGTAATTACACCGGTGAGTATGTACCTAAAACTTCGAGATCGCTTCCCTGGTGCGATTCTATTGGAGAGTTCGGATTATCACAGTCCGGAAAATGCAAGTTCTTTTATTGCCTTGGAACCAATTGCCAGTATTCAGTTAAAAGATGGTGATTTAATTGAGGAAGTTTTTGGGAACAAACAACATATTGATGCAAGAGGAAAAGGCAAACGATTTGTTTCGGATCGATTGAAAGCTTTTGTAAATCAATTTGATTTGGAAGACAAGGAGAATGTGACCAAAGCCAATGCCTTGTTTGGATACACAGCCTACGATGCTGTGCCTTTTTTCGAGGATTTAGAGTTTAATACAGGTAAAAAACAATCCGGAATTCCACAAATGCGCTATTCTCTTTATCGCTTTATCATTGAGGTAAACCACTTTAACAATACCTTGAAGATTATCGAGTTGGTTGAGAATGGAAATGAATCCAGAATTCGTGAAGTGTCTGATTTGTTGAGAAACAGAACTTTGCCAGCTTTTACTTTCTCACTGGAAGGACAAGAGCAATCCAATATGGATGATCAGACTTACATGGATATGGTAAGCAAAGGAAAACAACATTGCAGAAGAGGAGATGTTTTCCAGATTGTATTGTCAAGACAATTTTCACATGATTATAAAGGTGATGATTTTAACTTGTATCGTGCACTTCGATCAATTAATCCATCGCCTTATTTGTTCTATTTCGATTATGGTTCGTACCGAATTATGGGCTCTTCGCCTGAGGCACAAATCGAAATCAAAAACAAGAAAGCATACATCCATCCAATTGCCGGAACATTTAAACGTACTGGCGATGCCGTAAAAGATGCAGCTTTGGCAGAGGAACTGCTCAACGATGAGAAGGAGCAAAGCGAACACGTAATGCTGGTGGATCTGGCAAGAAATGATTTGAGTCGTGATGCACAAAATATCAAAGTAGAAACCTTCCGCGAGGTGCAATACTTCTCGCATGTAATTCACCTGGTGTCGAAGGTATCAGGAGAGTTACCTGATGATTACAACCCTTTCCAGTTAATGGGAGATACCTTCCCTGCAGGAACCTTATCGGGAGCACCAAAATTCAGAGCCATGCAATTGATCGACCAGTATGAACCAACTGCTCGTGGTTTTTATGGCGGTTGCATTGGAGCTTTAGGTTTTAACGGTGAAGTAAACCAAGCCATCATGATTCGTTCTTTCCTGAGTAGGAACAACAAATTGTACTATCAGGCTGGAGCTGGAGTTGTAGAAAAATCGAGTGAAGAGAGTGAATTAAACGAGGTAAGTAACAAGCTGGCAGCTTTGCGTAAAGCAATGGAATTGGCACAAAATATTTAGACTATGAAAATTTTAGTATTAGATAATTACGATTCGTTCACCTATAATTTGGTCGAATATCTGCGAAAGCTGGGAGCTAATGATATTGAAGTTTACAGAAACAGAGAAATAGAACTGAAAGATGTAGACAAGTACGATAAGATTTTATTGTCGCCTGGGCCTGGAATTCCAGATGAGGCAGGTATTCTTAAAGATTTGATTAAAGAATATGCAGCTACAAAATCAATCTTGGGTGTTTGTTTGGGGGAGCAGGCCATTGCAGAGGTTTTTGGTGGTAGTATTGAGAATTTGAATACGGTATATCATGGTGTGGCAACTTCCATTTTCAGAACAGAATCCGATCAAGGGGTTTTAAAAGGAATTGAGCAGGAATTTAAGGCAGCTAGGTACCATTCGTGGAATGTGGTAGAGCAGGATTTGCCTGATTGCCTTGAAATTACTTGTCGTGATTCGGAAGGTGCAATCATGGGAATTCGCCACAAAGAGTATGATGTAGAAGGTGTTCAGTTTCATCCTGAATCAGTTTTAACTCCTGATGGAATGAAGATGATTGAGAATTGGCTGAAAAAATAAGCTACAAGAGACAAGCTTCAAGTTACAAGCTTTCGTAATGCATTCTTGAAGCTTGCGGCTTGAGACTTGCGGCTGTATAGTAAAAAGAATTCTATAGGTAGAACGATCATTAAAGAAAAATAAAAGAAGATGCGAAATATATTACAACACTTATTCGAACACAAAAGCCTGAAACAAGAGGAAGCCAAGGAGGTTCTGATTCAGATTACCAAAGGGGAATTCAATGAGTTTCAAATCACCTCTTTTCTAACGGTTTTCATGATGCGTAGCATTACGGTTGAAGAGTTGACTGGTTTTCGTGAAGCATTATTGGAACTTGGAATTCCTGTTGATTTATCGGAATACAATGGAGTTGATTTGTGTGGAACAGGTGGCGATGGCAAAAATACCTTTAACATATCAACCATGGCATCATTTGTTGTAGCCGGAGCAGGCGAAATGGTTACCAAGCATGGTAATTATGGTGTTTCTTCGCTAAGTGGTTCTTCAAATGTGATGGAGGAATTGGGTTACCAGTTTAAGAGCAATGTAGAAGATCTGAAAAGAGATTTGGATAAAGCTGGTATCTGCTTTTTGCATGCGCCATTATTCAATCCTGCCATGAAGAATATTGCTCCAATTCGTCGTAACTTGGGTGTGCGAACTTTCTTTAACATGCTGGGTCCCTTGGTGAATCCTTCGAGACCAAAGCATCAGATTGTTGGTGTGTTTGATTTGGAATTGGCACGTTTGTACCAGTATCTATTGCAACAGACCGATTCAAAATACACCATTATTCATGGTGTTGACGGTTACGATGAGGTTTCATTAACCGATAAGGTAAAACTGATTGGAAATGGCATGGAAGAATTGTTGGAACCTGAAGAATTGGGGTATAGAAAACTAGATCCAAGCGAATTGTATGGCGGAGAGAGTGTAGCGCAGGCAGCTAAGATATTTACTGATATCCTAAAAGGAGAGGGAACCGATGCACAAAATGCTGTGGTTACCCGAAATGCAGGATTGGCGATTCACTGTTTGCATCCTGAAATTAGCAGAGGAGATGCAATTGCAAGAGCGGTTGAGTCTTTAGAATCTGGAAAAGCATACGAGGTGTTGAAGAAATTAACGAAGTAGAAGATGAGTGCAAAAGCAAATATATTAGATCGAATTGTTCAGAAAAAAATGTCTGAAGTTGCTGTGCAAAAAATGAAGCAGCCTATTTACCAGGTAATGAGTGAGGAGAATTTCAAGAGAAAGTGCTATTCGGCAAAAGAGTCGATAACGAAAGCAGGAGCCTCTGGTGTAATTGCTGAATTCAAGCGTCAATCTCCTTCAAAGGGTGTAATCAATGGAAGTGCAACTCCAAATGAGGTGGTAGGAAAATACCAGCAAGCCGGTGCTTCTATGGTTTCGGTCTTAACAGATGGGAGTTTCTTTGGTGCAAAAGCAGAGGATTTTGACACAGCCAGAAAAACTCTGCAAATTCCACTTCTTCGCAAAGAATTCATTGTCGATCCTTACCAGATTTACCAGTCGAAGGCAATGGGAGCTGATGTGATTCTTCTGATTGCAGCCATTCTAACCCCACAACGAAGCAAAGATTTTGCATTCCTGGCAAAGGAATTGGGTATGGAAGTACTTCTTGAACTTCACGATGAATCGGAATTGGAACACGTAAACAAGTTTGTTGATTTGGTTGGTATCAACAACCGAAACCTAAAGACTTTCGCAGTAGATACCGATAAATCGATTCAACTGGCCAGCAAATTACCTGAAGATATGATTCGCGTGGCGGAGAGTGGCTTAAGCAACCCGGGTATCGTGAAAGAAATGAGAGACAAAGGATTTCAGGCATTCCTGATGGGAGAGTATTTTATGAAACAAAACTCTCCGGGTGACGCATGTGAGGAGTTCATAAAAGAAATCATGTAAAAGTGTAGTACACGAAATAGCCTAAGTATTAATACAATTACCCTAAAAGAACCAAAATAATGAAGATCAAGGTTTGTGGACTTAAATATAGCAAGAACATCAAGGAGTTGGTGCAATTGCCAATCGACTATGCAGGATTTATCTTCTATCCAAAATCACCAAGATATGTTGGTGAAGAATTTAATGCTGCAATTCCAGCCCTATTTCCCAAAAGCACTCGTAAAGTTGGGGTTTTTGTGAACGAAGAATTGAATGTTTTATTGGCAAAAGGAGAGAAATACAAGCTGGATGCCATACAGTTGCATGGTGGCGAATCAGCAGAATACTGCCAAAAAGTAAAAGAAGCAGGTTTTGAGGTGATTAAAGCCTTTCAGATGAATGATAATTTTCAATTTGAGAGCTTGAATGAATACGAAGATGTTTGTGATTTTTTTCTATTCGATACCAAAACTGAAAACTATGGCGGTAGCGGCAGAAAATTCAACTGGGAAATATTGGAAAATTACAAAGGATCGATCCCATTTTTCCTGAGCGGTGGAATCGGAGCTCAAGATGCGGAGCAGATTAAACAATTGTCCCACGATAAGCTTTATGCTCTGGATCTGAATTCAGGATTTGAATTACAACCTGCCAAGAAAAATGCAGATCAGTTGGAGATCTTCCTAAACAAATTAGAATTGAATACAATGAACAAAGATAAATATGCAGTTGACGAAAGAGGTTACTATGGAGAGTTCGGTGGAGCTTACATTCCTGAATTGCTTCGTAAAAATGTAGATGAACTGCAAGAGAATTACCTAAAGATATTGGCCTCGGAGCAATTCAAGAAAGATTATGCTCGTTTGTTGGATAACTATGTAGGTCGTCCTACACCGTTGACCAAAGCAGGAAATCTTTCAAAACGATATGGAACCAATATCTATCTGAAACGAGAGGATTTAACTCACACGGGAGCGCATAAAATCAACAATACCATTGGGCAAATTCTATTGGCTAAATATATGGGCAAGAAGAGAATTATTGCCGAAACAGGAGCAGGTCAGCATGGTGTGGCAACTGCTACAGTTTGTGCCTTGTTTGGTTTGGAGTGTATTGTTTACATGGGAGCTTTGGATGTAGAAAGGCAAGCACCGAATGTAGCTCGTATGAAAATGTTGGGAGCGAAGGTAGTTCCTGCAATTTCGGGAAATCAAACCCTGAAAGATGCTACCAATGAAGCCATTCGTGATTGGATTGCAAATCCTGAGTCGTTCTACCTGATTGGATCAGTAGTTGGTCCACATCCTTATCCCGATTTGGTAACGCGCCTACAATCGATTATTTCAGAAGAAATTCGTGAGCAGTTGGAAAAGGAGACAGGAAATCCTAACCCGAACTATGTAATTGCATGTGTAGGAGGAGGAAGTAATGCAGCTGGTGCATTTTACCATTATCTGAACGAGAAAAATGTGAATCTGGTAGCAGTTGAAGCTTCTGGTTTAGGTGTTGAAAGTGGAGAAACTGCTGCAACCATTACCATTGGTGATATCGGTTTTATCCACGGAAGTAAAACCATGCTAATGCAGGATGATGACGGACAAATTACCGAACCGTATTCCATTTCGGCAGGATTGGATTACCCTGGAGTTGGGCCATTGCATGCTCATTTGGCTGTTTCGGGAAGAGCGCAGTTCCTGTCGGCTACCGATGAGGAGGCGCTAAATGCCGCAAAAGTGCTGGCAGAATCAGAAGGCATTATTCCTGCATTGGAATCGGCACATGCATTGGCTGTTCTGGAAAAAATGCAGTTCCAGAAAGATGATGTGGTAGTGTTGAATCTTTCGGGGCGTGGCGATAAGGATATGGAAACTTACATGAAGAAATTCAATTAATATTTGAATTTCGTACAGACGCACTATTATTTAAGTACAGACGCACGGCCGTGCGTCTCTAACCGATTTAACAATGAACAGAATCGATCAATTATTTCAAAATAAACAAAAGGATATCTTATCCATCTATTTTCCTTCGGGATATCCTAAACTGGAAGATACGCTTCCTACCTTACAACTATTGCAGGACAAAGGGATTGACCTGGTAGAAATTGGCATCCCTTTTTCTGATCCTTTGGCGGATGGACCAGTAATTCAAACCGCAGCCAAGCAAGCCTTAGACAATGGTATGACTTTACAGCTTTTGTTTGATCAGCTAAAAGATGCACGAAAAAGTATCACCATGCCTTTGATTTTAATGGGCTATTGGAATACCGTTTACAAATTTGGCGTTGATGCTTTTCTTGCAGAATGTCAAAAGGTAGGAATTGATGGCGTAATCTTACCCGATTTGCCTTTGGAGGAGTACCAGGAAGAATACAAAGCAAAATTCGAGACAGCAGGAGTGCACAATGTCTTGTTGGTAACACCTCAGACTACCGATAAACGATTGGTGACAATTGAGAAAGCTGCTAGTGGATTTCTATATATGGTTTCTACAGCTTCCACAACAGGTGGGGCACTGCAAGCCAGCAAAGAGCGTGAGGATTACTTCAAGAAAATTGCAGCCCTTGATATTCCATCTCTTATTGGTTTTGGAATACACGACAAAGCTAGTTTCCAGCATGCAGCCAGCTTTTCGAATGGAGCCATAATTGGAACTGCATTTATCAAGGCATTGGAAAAAGGAAATACTGTAGAATTTCTGGAATCCTTACAATAAAGAATTATTCCTATCAGTTCTTTACAGGCTGAAGGCAAGTTTCAAAAAGCATTTAAAATAAAGCCAAGGAGATCCCTTGACTCTAACTATCAACCATTTTATAAGAGTACCGCACGTGATTTTTTCGTGCGGTATTTCTTTAGACTTATTTTCTTCGCATGGTAATATTCAAAGGGAATGTGATAGATTCCTATTCAAATACTTGTACTCCTCGGGTTGTGTAGGACAGACCTTGCTGACCAGAGGTGGAAATCATTACAGCTTCAAATAAAGGAGGATTTTTATCATTGTTCATGGCCCAGTCAAAAATAAAATTTGCACCGGAACCTCCCTCAGTATCCTGCTCTTCAATAATAATTTCCAAAGTTTCAAGTGGCTTTAAATAAATGGGCTTTTTAAGGTACTGCCTGATGTTCTCGCCAACAGTATTGTAATAATTCGCCTTAAGTAGAAAAACCGAATCACTTACAGATACATTGCGGATGCTTACCGTAGTGGTAAGATCAAATGTTCTGTGTTCGTGATGATGATAGATGTGAGAATAAACCGGAAGGTATGTTTTTCCATGAAAATACTTCTCAATACTATCGATCTTGATTTCTTTGCTTTCCCAATTTTCTTGTTTGATAGGATATTTATTTGAGTTGTCACTACAAGCCATTACAATCAGGAGTAGAATCAGTATTTCAAATGTTTTTCTCATGTTCTCAATTATTTATTGACTGGTAAGTAATTCCAATTTTGAAGATACTGATTTTTTTCAATCGCAATATTCTTACACAAAAGAAGTTTAAGGAAATATATACTATTGGATTCATTTTCCAATGTGGTTTTTCTCCATACTATCTGGCAAAAGATGTAACATATCTAGCATCTCCGAGATGCTGGACACGTAAATATTAAAAATCCCACTCTTTCTGAATATAGCTTAGGCGAAGACGAAGCAACTCGTTGTTTTTGGCACCTTCATGCATCAATTTGTTGATGTGCTTTTTGTAGAAAAAAAAGCTGTATGCAAGTAAGCTAAGACCAATGGCAAAAACAATTCCCATCGATTCCCAATCTTTTTCTGCCTGCGTTACATTCACAACGATTTCTATTGACATGAAAAGCAAAAACATTACCAACCAACTAAGCATCTTTCTAAAAACCTCCTGTTGGCTTTTTTTGAACAATATTCCAGGGGTTTCGCCTTCTTTTAAATCAGTTTGCAATTCTTCAATGCATAGCTGTTTCTCCTCTTGAAGGATTTGTCTGTCGAAACCTCTTTCTTTTAAAAGTTTGCCTGCTATTATTTTCTTCTCGAAATTGTAGGCACCATCGTGTCTAAAATAAAAGAACAATTCATCTGTACTTTCTTGTTCCAGTGATTTTTTTAGTGTTGTGTTCATGTGATTGGCTTTGTATTGCTTTGGTCTGTCACACAAGAAGACTCGTATGACAGTTGTTGTCGTTAGTAAATATTATAGGATAGAATTAGTGTAGTATTTTATCACATAAAATCAAAGTTGATAGGAATTGTATAACTTACTTTCTTTGGTATTTTATGTAATAGGGCTGGTGTCCAGAGTGGAGAGGATAAAACAGCTTTCACAGCAGCTTGATCAATAAGAGGATGAACAGATTTTAGAATTTGAACATTTTCTACCATGCCTTCTTTATTGATAACAAAGTTTACTAAAACCTTACCTTTAACTCCATTATTTAAACAGGTCATAGGATATCTTACTGTTTTGGTAATAAAATACTGAAAACCTCTTTGATCAAATTTGCCAAATTTAGGCATATCTTCAAGTTCAAATTGTTTTTCATTAAGGTTTTGTGTTAATGGCTCAAGAGGGTCGACCTTACGTTTTTCAGATAAGATGTATACATTATAACGATATGGATTGCCATCAGGCGTATAGGATGTCCATTTATCAGTCATAAATCCAGATGTATAGTAACCAGTGAAAGCTTTGTTTCCATCTGGAAAGTATCCTGTAATTTCTCCATTTAAAAGTGAATCCTTAAAGTTTCTCTCTAAAATCACTTGTTCTTTATTGTTTATCCACTTGATGGTTTTTATACTTCCAGTTCCATTTTTCAAACTCCCTTTATAGTTGGAGAAGGATTCTAAACCTTTGGTTAAAACTAATGAAATTGGAGTGTCATTTAAGTATATCAACTTAGAAATAATCTGACCATCTTCGGTGTATTGAATGTTTTCTCCTTGGAGCAAGTTGTTTTTGTAATAAGCTATTTCTTTTAATTTACCACTGGAATAGTATATTTTTTTTTCACCATTGCGTTTGCCATTGATATAGTTTACCTCGGATAGAATATTGCCATTTTCATGATAGCCTATTTGCTTGCCTTCCGGTTTGCCATTATGGTAGTTTAGAGTAGAAATAAGTTTATTGTTTTGATGGTATAACCACTCGCCGTTCTTTTTGTTATTTTTATAGTTTCCAGTAATCTTAAAAGAAGGGTTTGGTTTATATATCCATTCTCCTGCTTTTTTATTGTTCTGAAATAGCCCCTTTATTTGCACTTTTCTGTTGTGCTTAAATACATAGGTTCCTTCTTTAATATTTAAACTATCGGATTTGATATTGTATATTTCAACTGTATTGGCTTTGCTGTTTACATTTATTACTTCTTGGCATTCGCTTTGTCCAAAAAGAACAAATTGTGTTGCAATACTGTAAATAGTGAATAATACAAATTTCAATTTTAGCTTTCCAATTATTGTGTTCATGTGATTGGCTTTGTATGTTTATGATTTCCCAAAGCAGAGAAATAGTGCGTTAGTGGGGAAGTTTATTTTTCGACTATTATTTTATACTGTTTTGATACTATCTGCTTGAGCGTATATGTGGGTTCAATGATTTCATTCCCTTTTTTGTCTACAAATCCATAAGTACCAACGATAGATTTGACCAATGCCAATCCTTCTTCAATTTCATTAAATCTTCCAATTTTTGAATAATTCGCAGGAATTACTTCATTGCCACTTTTGTCAACATATCCATAAGTACCAACAATCGATTTTACCAATGCCAATCCTCTTTCAATTTCATTGAATTTTCCAATTTTAGAGTATTCTGCAGGGATCACTTCATCGCCATTTTTATCAATCAGTCCGTATGTGCCAACGATAGATTTGACCAATGCCAATCCTTCTCCAAGTTCATTAAATGTCCCAATTTTTGAATATTTTGCCGGGATTATTTCTGTACCACTTTTATTTATCATTCCATATTCACCGGTAATCGATTTTACCAATGCTAAATTTCCATTATCTCTGGTGAATTTTTCTATTTTCTTGTAGACTGCAGGAACAACTGTTTTTCCACTTCCGTCTATCATTCCATACTCACCAGTAATCGATTTTACTTTAGCCCAATTCTCCTGGTATTCACCATACTCATATGTTTTTTTGTAGTCTGCCTGAGAATAAACTGCAATTGAGCTTAATACCAATAATATAAGATTCAATAATGTTTTCATTACCTATTTTCAATTAAAAATTCCAATTCCTTACATGTTTTGCTCGGAACAAATTCAGTCAGCTCGTAATTCGCCAATTCGTTCTGTTTGAAAGGATCTTTTTCAATAATCGCTTCCAATTCCAATTTCGAAGCTACACTCGATAGAATGATTCCTCCGGTTCTTGGTATTTTTCGTCCCGATGCCAGGAAATTTCCCAATTCGTATTGCTCATTTAAAAACTCAATATGAGCATTCAAAAATTGGTCAATTTGATCCAATTCGCTTTTGTATGTTAGATTTATGATGAACATTTTTCTGTATTGTAATTTGTTTTTTGATCTATTGTTATTTTTTAATTGTTTCATTAATATATTTTACTGTTTCGTTTCCTACTAGATACTTATTTTTAACACTTTCATATGGCTTGTTTCTTCAATTAATAGTTAAGTTTTTTAAGTGTGCACAATACATTGCAATATAGTGTTTGGTGTATATTTATATTTACTATATATCGAATTTACACATCTTGATCTATCATTCCAAAGAAACCATTATTGTTTAGTCTCTTGGAGATGTAATTTTGAATTCATATAAATTATGAAATATATTATTTAGGATGGATTTGAATTTGTGGATTGTAGCCGAATTAGTTTGCTGATTAGAATGTTTGTAATTGACGTTTTTTTGTTTTCGGAGGATTTTTTATTGTAGTTTAATATTATGACTTTTTTGCAGAAATGGGGGGTCGGTAAAGATTTAGTTTTTTAAGTGCTTGAAAAATAAGAATAGAAAATTTATTGAGTAAAAAATAAACTTTGCATAAAAAATAAAAAAACAAAATCAGATTAAACAGTTATGAGTACTGGGATAAATGAATTTATTAAACATAGAAAATTAGATTTTAGTAATAAATAATCAACAAAAAGCTTTTTTAGAAATAAATTTATTCATAGCTTAGTTATAGTTATCGTAAAATTGGGAATTGACTCATCTCAGTTGTTTAAATTTATTTTTTTTGAAGAAGGATTTGTGGAGAGAGATAATATTATTTTTTAAAATATATTATTATGTCAGATCAGCAAGGATTATTGTATCACCTGGAAGAAATTAAAGCAGTATCCGAAGAAAATATCAAATATTGCGACATTCCCTACTGGATTTTTATTGAAGAGGTCGAACTCTTATACTCTCGCGCCAAGCATGATTTACCAATGCTACAGGCTTTTCATTTCGATGCTGCAAAGCTCGATCGTATGCTAAGCCTTACCGGAGCTATGCGTACGGCACAGAACAATTGGGAAAGCAAGCAAACCTTGAAACAAGTGGCCATTGAAAACTGGAGAAAAGAGGCCCCAATCATGTACGAACTTCATGACGAACTATTGGATTTTATGGACTTTGCTTTCCGAAATTGTGAGGATTTGTTAATACACTTATCGATCATTAAACAGGGAGACTCGAAAGCCAATATCATAGAGGATATGGCAAGCTTATCGGTATTGGGAAAAGACAATTTGGAAATGTTGAAGGCTGTTAATTTTGAAGTGGAAAAATTGGATGTTGCAGCCGAAATTGCCCATAGAATGAGAGCTTTAGTGGGAGAGATAAATGGTAAAATGTGTTACGTGGATGAGATTAAACTAACTCGAGATCGATGCTATACTCTTTTGCGCGAGGTAGTAGATGAGGTTCAAGATTTCGGCAAGTTTGTATTTCGAAAAAATCAGGGCAAGCGTCAGGGATATATTAGCAAATACAATCGAGAGAGCATGGCGGCTTATCGTACTTCAAATGTCGAAGAGTTTGGCTTGTAGCTCACTTAAGTATGAAATAGTTTACAAATTTTATTATTAATAATTTGTAGTTATAGTTGTAATGGAGGGTAGCAGTACTCTCCATTTTTATTTGTCCGATCAGGCAGGCAGTACGTCAGAAGATTCTGGTTTTGATTAAAATCTTTTACAAATTGAAATAAATTGCTCTAGAGTGGAAGTAGATTGATTTAGAATGAAACCGTCAGTTGCACGCTTGTAACTGAATACCATTTCTGGCTAAAAACTACCACTTCTATCTCTGGGTTTGGTTCTAAGTGCTAATGTTAAGTGTGTGATGTGACTTATTTTTTACATTCTTAACAGAAGTTCATAGGGTGTATTTCTAGCTTCGGTTGGCACTTCTGGTAGTTTAAAACAGCATAACCGAAGTTCAGAAAACCTTTCTGGAAGTTCCGCTCGCCCTGACGGAAGTTCCAGGAACCTGTGTCTAAAGTCCGTTGGCTCTAGTAAATGTTTTGAGAGAGCCAGGTAAAAGACGTTTAGTTCAGAGTTAGTAAGCCTGGGAGATGCATGTTATATAGGACTTGCTTAAAAATTTTGTTTTCTCCTGAATAAGGCGTTTGATCAACTATTCGTATGCACTGGTAAGAATCCTTTTTGTTTAAATAATATTAAAAGTATATTCAACCAACTAATTCTTAATAATCTGTATGAGGAGAATCATTCAAATAATACGCATATTCTTTTCCATTCTTAGGAAGAACAAGTTCATTTATCCTGAGGATTGTTTGATATGCAATGGAGGATACAAAAAGGATATGTATTTAAATCTGTTTAAAAACTCTTCGGTAGGACTATATCAAACTACACCTTCAGGTAAAATTCTTTCTGCAAACCCCGCATTGATTAACATGTTGGAATTTGATTCTGTTGAAAGTATTCAAAAAAGAGATTTATCGAAAGGAAGTTATGTGGATCCTAATAAGAGAGAATTATTTAAAGAGATTTTAGAAAGGGATGGAGAGGTTATTAATTTTGAATCGGAATGGTATACAAAATCTGGTAAAATTCTGTATGTAAGGGAAGGTGCCAGAGCTATAAAAGACCATTCAGGTGAGATTGTTCGATACGACGGTGCTGTTGAGAATATCACAGATTTAATATTAATACAACAGGAATTAACTAAGGCAAAGAATGAGGCTGAAGAAGCAAATCGATTAAAATCGGCTTTTCTTGCCAATATGAGTCATGAAATTCGTACGCCAATGAACAGTATATTGGGATTTTCGGAACTTTTAGAGGAGCCTAATTTATCGGAATGTCAGCAACGGAAATTTTTTAACATCATTAGAGAAAGTGGAGAGAGGATGTTGAATACAATTAATGAAATTATGGACATTTCAAAAATTGAGGCAGGTTGTTGTGAACTTCATTTAGAGAAGATTAATATTGATTATTTGTTAAGAAGTATTTTTGACTTATTTAAAAGCGAAGCGGAAAATAAAGGATTGGAATTTTCTTTTAAACAAGAATTATCCGAGAGAGATTTTCTTATTCTGTCCGATGAAGAAAAGTTGAGATCAATAATTACCAATTTGATACAAAATGCGATTAAATATACCGATAAAGGTAGTGTTTTATTGATTTGTTCAAAGAGTGATGCTAAGATTGAAATTAAAGTAGAGGATACAGGAATCGGGATTGAAAAGCATAAACAAGCTATGATATTTGAATATTTTACCCGCGCAGCAGAAGATTCTGACTTGGTTTGTGATGGCTCTGGACTGGGGCTATCGATAGCCAAATCTTATGCCAAGATGATAGGAGGACACATTGGAGTTGATTCGGTATTTGGTGTGGGGTCCAGGTTTTTCTTGTCACTACCAATCTAAAAATAAAAATTGTAACTTGAGTAAAAAATATAAAAAGTAAGAAATATGATTTTAGGAGTATCAGAATGGCTCAGCGGAAAATTAGGCTGGGATGTGTCGTTTATAAGAGTTGCATTTGTAGTATCGGTATTGCTTTTTGGATTTGGAATAGGGCTGTATTTGATTTTATGGCTGGTAAAAATGTTTTCCAATTAGTAGATTAATTAAGACTTATGGATTTTGTACATTGAGAGACAAGAGACACTGTTTATCAGTGTCTTTTTTTTTGTATGGAAAGCATTTGTATATGTAGCTGACCATCTTACAGTTTAAGAGATCTTAATCAATTCATTGGTTATTTATAAATCAAATATCGTATCTTTTGTCATGAAAATAGATCTTTTTATAGTATTATTGTGGTCGTTCGTCAATAGAAAGGGGGTTTTTACAATTAAAATCTGCATGCCATAAAATAAACTTGAACAAGATCAGTTTATGATTGAAATTAAATGAAAATGTATTGCTTGTTGAGTTGGAATTTGGCAGAATTAAAATGAAAGTAGGGAACATGATCATTTACTCGGTGTAGTAATGATGATTTAAAAAGAATTTTAATTGACTTTTGAAATTGAATATCATATAAAAGCAATATACCATTACTGATAATTAAAAATTAAAAAGAACTATGAAGAAAAATGTATTATTGATTTTAGCTGCGTTCGTGTTTGGAGTTTTTGTTACAGCATGTGACGATTCATCGAACAAAGATGCTACAGGGAAGTTAAAACTTGAATTAACCGATGCTCCGTTTCCAACCGATTTGGTAGCTGAGGCAAATGTTACAATCAATAAAATTGAAATTCGTAAAAGCGGCGAATCAGAAGGGAATCCATTTGTTCTATTAAGCGAGGAAGAAAGAACATTCAATTTGCTTACTTTAAGCAATGGAGTTACTGCCAACTTGGTAGATATGGATATCGAAATTGGTTCTTATGATTTAATCAGACTGCATGTTGCCAATGCTGAAATTGTACTTAAAGATGGTACCAAGTATGATTTAAAAGTACCAAGTGGAGCTCAAACTGGGATTAAGATTTTTATTGATCCATCAATTGAGGTTGCTGGTGGTTTAACAACTGAATTGTTGTTGGATTTCAATGTAAGCAAATCATTTGTTGTGCAGGGTAACCCTGATACTGCTGCCGGAATCAACGGATTTATTTTTAAGCCTACCATTAAGGCTTCTAACTTATCGACTGCTGGAAGATTGGTAGGAACCGTATTTGGTGCTGAAGATGCAGGACTTGAAGGTGCTGAGGTGTCGGTTATTGCTGCTGATACTGTTTATACAGCTACTTTCACAAACGAAAACGGTGAATATACTGTTTTGGGTATCGATGCTGGTACTTACAATGTTGAATTTGCTAAAGAAGGTTACAATAGTGGAAGTGTGGAAGGTGTTGAAATTACTGCTGCCAACCAAACCAAACTAGATGCAACATTAGATGTTGTAGTGGAAAGCACTGAAGGTACATCAGGAGAATAAAAATTAGAGTCGAACAATAGTTTTAAAAACCTCTGGCAATTATTTGTCAGGGGTTTTTTGTTTGAATTGGTATTGAAAAAATTGACTAAAGGAGTGGTTGAAGGGTGAGATTGAGACGAAATCTGCTAACTTAATGATGTTGACCTCCAGAGGGGTATGTATTCATATAAAAACAAAGCCAAGGTAATCCCCTGGCTCTATCTATAAAATATATATCTGTGGTAGAGACAGCATTTATGCTGTCTTTAACCAATATATTATCTATTAAACTTATTCCTTCTCTAAAATATACGCATCAACAATTTCACCATAAAACATGGTATGGAAATCTTGATTTGCAGAATGATAATCGCTGGCAACATCTTGAGGGTAGAATTGTTCAATATAATCTTTCGAAATTGCATTGCGATCTTGCAGTTGTTTGTATACCACTTTGCATTCAAGAGTTAATGGAAGCTCAGCAATGGCAGGTACGCTCACCTTGTTACCTTCAACGGTTGTTAGGTTCATGGCTTCAATTTTATTGATCTCGCTACCGCTTTTGGTTCCACAAAAACCTAGAATTTTACCAACTTTTCCTTCCGGATTGATATTGATTGTAAACTCGCCATTTTCTTCCAGCATTTTATGCGTATGTCTGCCAGTACGTATATAAGCAGTAAAAATCAGTTTGTTCCACTCAATCCCAATCTTTCCCCACGAAATGGTCATGGTGTTCACTTCATCGCCACTTTTGGTGGTAATTAAAGCGCCCTTTTTTAGAGTTTTTACAATTGGTGTAAGGTGCTCGATTACATCGATTTTGTTTCGTTTAAAATAGTTTTCCATTTTAATTTTATCTGATTACCCCGCAAAGTTAGAACAATTGAAAAGAAGCTTGTTTAGGTTCTGCCTTGGATTAACACATCTTTAACATCAAGGTAAATTTTCGCGCAGAAAAATGCAGATGAATCATTGCAGATATACAAATATCCGTGAAAATCATGAATTTCATATTAAATCTGCGTCTAAATGTGAGAATCAGAAACTTCATATCTAATCTCCAAAACAGTTTCTATAAAAATTAGAATCCTTTAGATTCTTAATTCCTATTTACCAAGCCACTAACAATCACCAAACTCATTCCAATAATATAAACCAAATGAAAAGGTTCATTAAAAAACAGGATGATTAGAATGGTTGAGATCACAGGTGTTAGAAAAACGAAAGGTGCTACAAAGGAAGCTTTGCCTAGTTTCAATGCTTTAATCCAAAAGATATAGGAAATGCCATTTACAAATATTCCATTAATTAGAATAGGGAGTATGGTTTTGCTGTTTGGCAATTGAAAATCAGAAAACACCATCATGGAAACAAATGAAGCAATAAGGGCAGTAAAAAAGTAAATGCTGGTAAGCGATAAGGAATCGATATTGATTCTTTTGCTCAAAACCGAGAACAATCCAAACACAAAAGCAGCCAATAGTACAATAAAATCAACAAAGAGATTGTCGAAATGGATATTACTGACATCTCCTTTGCTTAGAACCATGAAAATGCCTGAGAATCCCAGCAGAATAGAAAGGACTTTGTATTTGTTGATTCTCTCTTTTAGGATGAGAATGGACAGAATGATTACAAAAATGGGCCAGCAATATTGAATGATTAAAACCTCTATGCCCTTTGCTTTTGCATAGCCAAAGTATAGCAGAATATAATATAGGTATGTACCGAGTAATCCCAGAGCTATGGCTTTTATCCAATCTCTTTTGCAAAGATTGAGAAGTACTTTTCCCTTTCTTTGTATCAGGATAATCAGCATGAATGTAATGCTCGACACCAAACTCGACCAAAACAGGAATTGGTGGTTGTTCAGGTTACTTTGTCCCAGTTTAGATACAACAGGAATTAATGCCCATAGCAATACGCATATCAGAACGTATATGATTGATTTGGTTTTTGTGTTCATATTCTTTTAATCATTTGTAATTCGTTGGTAAATTTCCGAATTACAGATTCAAGAGTAGAGTACAATTTTGCGAATCTGTGGTATTATTAAGCAATGTTTACAAATCCAACGATTCCTCGCGATATTGGATAGGTGTTTTATTGAAGTGCTTTTTAAATGCTTTGGTGAAATATGAATTGTCCATATAGCCAAGCATGCCAGCAATCTCTTTAATGCTGTAAGTACTGAAGCTAATCATTCTCGCAGCCTCGTTTAGTGTGTATTGTTCTATAAATTTAGCAGGAGGGATACCTGTTCTTTCTGTGATTATATCGTTTAATTTTCTTTGTGAGACATTTAGGTGATCCTGATAGAATCGCAGGTTTTTTTGTTCTTTGAAATGATCTCTAACCAAAAGAACAAACTGTTCGAGCAGTTTTAAATGAGAAGCATTCGTGGTAGAATTTTGATTTTGCTGCTGAAGTTTAAATGCAGCAATTTTAGTCAGAATAATATGAAGATAGTTTTGTAGAATGATGTTTTGATCGGTAAAATCTGACTTGCAAAAGTAATAATGCAGATGAGCGATTTCTGTATTGAGCAGCTCTTGTTCATTGCTTGGTATTTGAATTAAACATTCCTGGGAATTGTAAAACAAAAGAGTTGATTGATACTGATGTGTATCAAGGAAGGTATCACTAAAGCTAATTACAAATCCTTCAACACCTTGGTTGTATTCAATTTGATGCATAAAGTGTGAAGCCAGCAGAAATAGACTGCCGGCTTCATAGTTGTATTTTTCTTGTTCAACTAGATGAGTTCCATTTCCTTGTGTGATCCAAACAATCTGAAAATAATTATGACGGTGCAGTGTAGTGCTATGAGGAGAAGTGGTATCGTATTGTCCTTGGGAAATGCGATCAACCATTATCTTTTTTTGATAGGTTTTAATCAGTTTTTTATATTCCTCTTTCATAGTAATCACAACTTATAATCTTTCAAAACTCACCTCATCACCTTCCTTAATGCCGTATTTTTCGCAAAATCCTCCAATTACTTCAATAATATATTTTGCCTTTTTTATGGATGGGATGTTTTGTTCCGATAAAGGTACAGCACGCTCATGAATCCTTACAATTTCAAACTTGCTGTTCACAAAAATAAGATCCAGAGAAATATAGGTTTCTTTCATCCAAAAATTTTGTATGTTTTCAACTTCCGAAATAAACAACATTCCCTGTTCATCGCTCATAGAATATCGGTACATTAAACCTTGGGCTGTTTCGGCTAAACCTTCTGCAATCTCAATGTCTATGGTTCTGATTGTTGAATTGTCCTGCTGACTAATAAACGATAGTTCGCCTTCTTTTGTGAAAGGAATTTCCAATTTCTTACTGTCTTTCTTAGCAGATTGTTTGAAAAAGTTTGGCTGAACTGCAAGAAAGATCAATGCGATACCAATGGTAATAACAGCAATGATTTGAATAAATGAAATTCTTCTTTTGGATGATTTTCTCTTGTTGGATCTTTTGTTTTTGGCTTTCATTTTAATCTCTGATTTAGCTATTTCTTTCGGTTTTTAAGATAACAAATCCATTTCATCTTTTCATAATAATTTCGGATATTCAGGAAAGTGATTTTATTTGGCAAAATATAGATTGGCTTCAGCATATGAGAAATCATGCTCAATCAAACTGCTGATATCTCCATTCTCAATAATCTCTTTACTGGTTTGAATAAGCTTGGCATAGCTTGCTCGTACTGGTCCCGATCCTAAACTCAAACGAGAAACTCCCAATTTCTGCAATCCTTCCAAATCATGATAAAGAGGATTGGCAATGGTATTCAAGGGACCATCGATATTGGAAAGTAAATTGACAATGCTATCCTTTTCCAGCAATCCAGGGACAAATACACAATCAGCTCCTGCCTTTAAAAAAGCATTGCTTCGCTTTATAGCTATCTCCATGTATTCTTTTGGCTTTCCTACCTTTAACCAAAAGGCGCAAGTTCTGGCATTAATTACAAATGGTAAATCCAGTTCCTCTTTTAATTCAGAAATTGCCTGGATCTTTTCCAATTGTAGCTCAATATCGTCCAATTTTCCATCTGGACGACCATCTTCCAGGTTGATGCCAACCGCACCAGCTTTTAAAATATTACCAATGTTTTGCTTCACTTTGTATGCATCTTCAGCATATCCTCGCTCCATATCTACCGAAAGTGGTAGGTTTACTCTTTTGTTGATTTGTTTTGTAACCAGCAATAGATCATCAAGCTCTATAATTTCTCCATCTGCATAGCCAAGCGAATAGGCGATGCCTGCACTTGTGGTTGCCACAGCTTTGTATCCTTGATTTTCGAATACCTTAGCCGATCCTGCATTCCAGGCATTGGGAATTAACAACATTTTATTGTCGTGATGGAGAGCTTGAAATTCTTTGGCTTTTAATTTTTGTTCTTTTGATATCATTTTCTCTTCTTATATTCTCTGGTTGCAAATTTCTTGTAAAGGACAAGAGTTGCATAAAGGTTTCTTTTGGCAATGTGGCTTTGCATGTTCAACAATTAGTGCATGATACAGGTTATAGGTCGCAACATTTTTAGGAACCGCTTCTTCCATAAGCAATCTAAAATCATCGTATTTGTCTGGAATTGTAATTCCAATGCGATGGAAAATTCTCCTGGTGTAGGCATCGATCACGAAAAATGCTTTTTCCAGAGCGTATACCAAAATGCTATCAGCTGTTTCACCTCCAACACCCTTAATTGCCAAAAGCTCTTCACGTAATTGCTCTCCTGGCATTGCCTTGGCTTTTGCAATATCAAAATCATATTGTTTGAACCACTCACATAGAGCTTTTAGTTTAATTGCCTTTTGATTGTGATATCCACTTGGGCGAATAATTTCAGCCAAGTCGTTATTAGTTGCATTTTGTACAAAAGCAGGAGAGAGTTCGCCATTGAAATTTGCCAAGGCTTTTTCTACATTTTTCCAATTGGTATTTTGAGTGAGTATGGCACCAACCATCATTTCAAAATCGCTTTCAGCAGGCCACCAATCCAACTCTCCATAATGCTTTTGAAGAAGTTCAAAGCTTTTGTTAATGCATTCCATCTGAAGCAATTTCTGCTTTAGTTCCAATCCATAGGCATATCCAACCAGTTTCCTGTTTGCACCAATCACTCTATGACATGGCACTAGTATTGGAATGGGATTCTTGTTATTGGCCATTCCCACAGCTCTCGATGCTTTCGGATTTCCAATGGCAGTTGCAATATCTTTATAGGTACATAAATCTCCGTAAGGAATTTTGCTCAATTCAGTCCATACCTTTTTCTGAAATTCAGTTCCGGAAGGATTGATTTTTAGATCAAAACAAGTTCTCTTTCCTTCAAAGTATTCAAGAAGTTGAAGTTTGGCATCCTTAAACAGCTTTTGGTCTTGCGCCCAATCATCATCTATGCTGATACCTTTGCTGTTGTTATCAACAAGCAATCGGCTGATGCCATTCTCATTACCAACAAGAATAATCCTGCCAAAGGATGTTGCCAGTATATCGTATTTCATTTGTGAATTATTATTGCTATTTGTTTTTCGATTCATGGTCCAGAAGCCATTGTTTTCGTTGCAACCCGCCACCGTATCCGGTTAGACTACCGCCTTTTGCAATAACCCGGTGGCAAGGAACGATTATGGCTACGCGATTATGTCCGTTGGCATTTGCCATGGCTCTGACTGCGGTTTCTTTGCCAATCTTTTTTGCCATTTCCTGGTAAGTACTTGTTGCACCAAAAGGGATGTTTTGAAGTTCTTTCCAGCTTAATTGCTGAAAGGGTGTTCCAGGTAAATCAAGCGGGATGTCAAATGATTTTCTGCTGCCATTGAAATACTCGTTCAACTGTTTTTTACAGGTTTTGATGTGTTCGTTTTCCCCTTGAAGAATGATGGCGTCCATTTTCTTTTGAAGATCCCTGAATTCTATTTCCAGCATTTTACGATCGGTAAATTCTACCAGGCAAATGCCTTTATCGCTGGCACAGATGAACATAGGGCCTAATGGAGTGGTGACTCTGGTAATAAGAATAACCGATTTGTTTAGACTTTCTTTGGGTGAATCACCTACCAACACCTTAAAAGTATATCCAAAGCCACTTAATGAGTTGTAGCCTGAATTGAAGGCAGAATCGGTTACTTGCTTGCCCTTTTTTAAATCTTGAAAAGCAGAATTGATTCTTAACATTCGCTGATATGCCTGAAAGGTCATACCGTGATGTTTCTTGAACCAGCGCCTCACTTTTTCCGGTTGCAATCCATTTTCTTTCAATTGGTAGTCACTTACCTTTTCGAATATGTTTTGATTTACCAATTCAATGGCCTTTTGAATATCCTTAGGTGGTTCGTAAGCATGATTTGTTGGTTTGCAAATTTTACATGGTCGATATCCATTCTGTAATGCATCTTTCGAAAGCGTAAAGAACTCAATGTTTTCAAACTTGGGGGTTCTGGCTCTACATGTTGGAATGCAGAAAATACCCGTAGTTTTTACTGCTAAAAAGAAAGTGCCGATATATTGACTGTTTTTTTTCTGTACAGCTTCGTAGTACTCTTCACGCTTTTGCTGATCATGTATAAGCATAGTCCTCTTGATTTGTTTTGTACAAAGGTATTAGCTTACAACAAGTAGAACAACCGAAAAATTGACAAGTAATTTTTTGAATTAAAAATGATGAATTTACATTCGTTTTAATAGATTGTTTGGTTTTTGTAAGCATATGAATACTATGCTTTTTCAAACATTCCTGCCTTTTTTATAAAGTTTTCTGCTTTTTCTTGTTCTGCTTTGCTTGAAAGACTTACAATAGTAAAAATCAATGCTGAACCAATCATTCCATAAGCCGCTTGTTGTACTGAGGCAATCTCCCAGGCAGTTGGCAGGTTTACACCCAAGGCCACCAATAAATTGTAGCTCGAAAACAGCAAGCCAAAAATAATGGATAAGGTAGCTGCCATAGAATTTCCTTTTTTCCAGATAAAGGCCAATACCAATGGTACAAAAGCTCCTGTTGCCAGGAAATCGGAACCAATCCAGGTGATTTTTAGGATAGAGCGAATTTCAATGGCAATTAACAATCCCAGCACCGCAATAATGAGGGTGGCAATTTTTCCTATCCAAACCATTTCATGGTTTTTGGCTGTTGGCTTGAATCGGTTCTTAAAAACATCAACACTCAATACTAATGCTCCTGTATTGATCATGGAATCCATGGTTGACATGATGGCTGAACACAGACCAACAAATAATAATGCTGCCAAACCAATTGGCATATAATCTTGTATTATAGCAGGCACAATTCCTCCTTCAGGCACTGATTCGTATATTCCCAAACTCAACATTCCTGTTAATGTTACCATTAAATACAAGGGAATAAATACAATGAATGCCAAACCCATCATTTTCTTGGCATCGTCAGGTTGTTTTGCAGCTGATATTCTTTGCCAGATATTGGCCTGTATCATCCACGAACAGCCAAAAGTGATGATGAATACAAAATTGTTTGATAGGTTATGAAAGAAGGAAAAGAACTCAGGTTTGTTTCTGCTTAAGGCAATCTCCTGCACTTTTTCGAATCCACCCGAATGATTGTACGCAAATATGAAAAGCACAATGGCTGCCATTAATAAAAATACAAATTGGATGATGTCGGTTACTACAACTCCTTTAAAACCACCAAAGAAAGAGTAAAGCACAACAATTCCCGTCCCAATTAATGCTGCAATCTTATAATCTACATCGAAAAAGGATTGGAAAAAGTTCCCAATTACAACTGCTTGTGTGGCTACACCCAAAATCATAAATATTAAGATGAGAATGGAAAGGAGCAGAGCTACTGTTTTGTTGTAGCGCATTTCCATGATTTGTGGCTGTGTAATGGTGCCAATTTTACGAATGGCTTTTGAGAAAAGGTACATCAGGAAAGTGGAAAACAGCACAGGCATGCCATAAATCCAGAAGGAGGAGAGTCCCTGGTTAAATCCATGATCTACCAAATCGATAGAAGAACCACCTCCCCACCAGGATGCGATAAAGGTAATGGCCAATGCCCAAAAGGGCAGTTGGCGCCCGGCCAAAAAGTAATCTTCGGTGTTTTTGCTTGCTTTTGATCGCAAAACGATAAACATGATGCCCGCGAAATAAGCAATCAAAAGAAGTATTGAAATATTTTGAAGTTGATTCATTTTTGAATTTTAAATTAATAACCTGAGTTCGATTTAAAATATTGTAACAGGTTACATTGGTTTTGAGTAGAAATTTTCTCAGATATTCTTTCAAATTTTTTAAAGTGAATCTTGAATAAATCTGATTTTCTGTGTTGGATATATTAAATCGAACTTAGGCTAATAGTGCTGTTTGCCACAGCATTTCTTAAATTTCAATCCACTTCCGCATGGGCAAGGACTGTTTCTGCTGATGCTCTGTTTGGCACGAAGCAATTTTCGTTCTGACATATTCTGATTGAAAATCTCCTCCAGCAATTGATACAGTTCCGGATGAGCTTTGGCCAGCAACTTTGGTCTTTCGAAAAAGTACTCACTGATTACTGCAAAAAACTCGGCTTTATTCGTTGCTCCATAAGGGTTGATGTCTGACTTTTCCTCGTAGATTTCTTCAATTTTCTTACTGATTAAATCCAACCAGGGAATAGAGTACTGCTTTTCCATCAATATGGAAGGAAGACCATCTATCTTGCCGTCCATTTTATCGATAAGGTGTACAAATTCATGAATGGCCGTATTTTTCTTATCCGATTCGTTTGAGAAGCCGTGCAATAAAGCTGGTTTCGAAAGAATCATTTTGCCTTCCATATAACCTGTTCCTACCATGCCTAAAATTCTGGCATCTTCAGCTTGCGTTTCAAATTTGTCGTTAAAGCTGTTGGGGTAGAGCAGCACCTCAAACAGATTGGTGTATTTCCAATTGGGAAATTCAAAAACAGGAATAATTGCACTGGCAGCAACCAAAACTCTATCGGTATCATCAACTTTGGTATGAATCCCTGTAATTCTGCAATTCAATAAGAACTCTTGAACTTTATACTCGAACCTTGTTTTTTCTTCAGCCGAAAGGCTATTGTAAAAACTGACTTTTTGGATTAGAATATTTCTCCAATTGCCTGGGAAAGTTTTTTTTGGTGATATCCAGTTTTTATTGGACCATAATTTTTTAAACAAAAGATAGGCCAGTATGCCTATAGAGAGGATTGCAATGTACTTCATGAAATCTGATATTCTTACTTGTTGATTAAACTGTATATTGTTTCATCCCAATATTTTCCGTTGGTGAATGAATGTTCTTTTAAATGTGCTTCTTTTTCGAAACCACGCTTTTTCAATAGTTGTATTGATGCCTGATTTCCATCTAAGATATAAGCATAAATTTTATGTAATGATAATGATGATTTTCCAAAATGGATGATTTCATCAATAATTTCAGACATAAAACCTTTATTCCAATGTTTTTGTATGATTCCATAGCCAATTTCGGCTCTGCTGTGTTCTTTTGAGATGTCAAATAATCCACCATATCCAATATCTTCGCCGGTTTCTTTTAAAGTAAACACCCACCAATATGCAGTGTTTTTCTTATTGCCCTCTAAAAAGAAATTTAATTTTTCGATTGCCTTAATTTTTGTTTGAAATGGTTCCCTAAGGATGTATTTCAAACAATCTTTCGAAGAATTGAATGTAAAGACAATGTCTGCATCTGTAGATTTCATCTCGCGAATAATCAGTCTCTTACTGTTAAGGGTAGGGAAGTGTTTATACATATTTGGACTAATGAATAAAGGTTTACTAAATGAAATAAAAACTAAAGATAGTAAAGTATGTTGAATATGATTCTGCGATTCTAAATAGGGTGAATGTTCAGAATTCTTGGATAAATCAACTAAAAGAGCCAACGAATTTGATGATTATTCTTGAAATACTGCTAAATTTGTAGCTTGTATAATCTTAAAACGTTTATGGAGTACATCGAATATATTGAAAGAGAGAGTGGTGAAGTGAAAAAAGAAGTAGTACCCGGTGAGGGGATGCTAAAATGGCTTTATGGATCTTTCTTTGGAAAAGCATCGTTGCATGTACTTGTAAAGAGAAAAGTAGTTTCGGCTGTTGGCGGTAGATTTATGAATAGCCGCTTGTCTAAAGGACAAATCAAGCGTTTTGTTAAAAAAAATGGAATAGATCTTTCCATTTATCACGAATCAAATAGTAAATCCTATAAGCATTTTAACGATTTCTTTTATCGTAAAATTCAAGATAAACAACGTCCAATTGGAAATGCCATCGTTTCTCCTGCTGATGGAAAAATTCTTGCTTTTTCTTCGCTTAAAGATGTAGAATCGTTTTTTATAAAGGGATCGGAATTTTCTGTTAATAGCTTTTTAGGAAATAATAAGTTGGCAAAGAAATATGTAGACGGAGCAATGGCTATTATTCGATTGGCTCCAGCCGATTATCACCGTTATCATTTTCCAGCGGAAGGAATAGCATCAAAATCGAAAAAAATTAAAGGAAAGTATTATTCGGTTTCGCCTTTGGCTCTAAAGAAGAGTTTGGAAATATTTTGTCAGAATCAGCGAGCGTATAGCATACTGAAAACCGAAGAGTATGGAGATATTTTGATTTCGGAGGTTGGAGCAACTATGGTAGGTAGTATTATACAAACCTACAAGCAAGATACATTTGTAGAAAAGGGAAGTGAGAAAGGGTACTTTGCTTTTGGTGGATCTACCGTTGTTTTATTCTTTGAGAAAGATAAAGTTGTTTTCGATGAGGATATTGTTGAAAACACTCGACATGGATATGAGACATCAATAAAAATGGGCGAAAATATCGCCCAAAAATTATAGATCATTTTCTAATTCACCATACTCATAAATATTGGAATAAATACGATTATCATTACAGAAAAGCTCATTTGCATATAGTAATTGGTTACAAATAAACCTGAAAGTATTGCCAATTCATCATCTGTATTGGCTTCAATATCTCCGCTAAATGAATTGGTACAGGCATTTATCTGTGTATTGTCATCTCCTTGTATGGTCCATTTTGTGTTCCACATATTATTGTATTTCCAATAGTAATATTTAGAGTCTAAGCTGATTTGAGCTTTTGTCATCCATGAGTTGTACTGAATGTCACCAATCAGCTTTCCAAATTCGTTGTAAACCTCAGTTTTTTGCTTAAAGAATCCTTTTGTTCGAAAAGTATATTTCTTTCCATTCATTTCGGCCTCACTGGTTTGTGAAAAGCTACGACTACTTAATGAACCTATTTGTTTACTGCCAGAGTATATTTGGTATGTAGAACTAAAAAGGCCTTTTTTCCAGTTTAAGGTTTTCATATTGTTTGGTTTTTAGTGCTTCAATTCTAAAATTAGTAAATTGGTGTTTATTATAAAACTAAAGATGGAAATATGATTCCATCTTTAGTTTTTATTATATTCTTACCTTACTGAAATCTTCTTAATAATGCACTGCCATTCCTTTTTCAAAATCAAAAAATGTTTTTCGCATTAAATCTGCCAAATTCATTTTGTAGCTAATGTAGGCTTCCAGATGTGAAATGTGTGAGTTGTCTAACCTCGCTCTGTCTAAAGCAAGAGCTTGTGTATCGATATCACCATTTGCAAATCGAGATTGTGAAATGGCAAAACTTTTTTCAGCTACTTTCACATTTTGCTCTAATAGCTGCAATCTTCTAAGGCTACTATGAAGTTTGTTAACCGTACTGATTATTTCTCTTTCAATATCGGAGGTTTCTTCTTCTATTTCAATTAAATTTTGATTGATTCTGGTTTGTGCTGCCTTAACACGAGCCTTGTTTTCTCCCCAATCTAATATTGGAATTCTCAACTGTAAAGAGATTCCAAAGTTACCAGGTCTATCCTTAAGATCACTCCAGGAATTCTTGATCGCCTTATTTAAGGAGATGTCAATGTCATTTCTATCAATACCAATGAAATCGTAATAAGCATTAATGTTTCCTGATAAAGCACCATGAGACTTTACCCTTTTAATATCCAATTCTGCCAGTTTTAATTCAAGCTGCTTTTCTTTTAATTCCATCCTGTTGTCTAAGCCCAACTTTACAGCTTGCTTTACGTCTACTTGGATGGGATTGTATTTAAAATCGCTTACAAGAACAATGCTATCCTGTAAAGGTAAACCCAGGGTTTGTTTAAATAAATTCAACTGAGACTGATAATTCACAATGGATAAATCGTAGGTGTTTCTTGCTTCACCCAAATCAACTTCCATTTGTAGCGCTTCTACTTCTCGTATTAATCCTGCCTTAAATTTGTTTTCAGCAATTTGAAATGCCTCTTTCTGGCGATCTAATGATTTTTTTGCGATTTTCATTCGTTCTTTGGAAGCATGCAAATCATAGAAGGTCCTGCTTACCTGAAAGATAATGTCCAGTTCGTTTCTTTTTAATCTTTTACCTGTTAAATCGTAATTGGTTTTGGCTTTTTCGTACTCTGATTTGATTTCATTGTACATGTACAATGATTGTATGGGTTGAGTAAAACCAAATCTGGTAGAAAGCCTTAATTGTTTTTCATCCTGATCGTAATCATCGATATTGTATAAGCCAGATTGTATAAAAATATTACCATCGGTAGGTAGCGGTTGGTTTATTTTTAGATTACCAGAATAGGATAACTGTTTATCAGAGAAGTAGGTTAATCCTTCTGAATCCTGAAAAGAAGTAATTCTTTCAGAGTAGTTTGGCAACTCCATATCCATGGTGATGTGTGTTTTAAATGAACTTGTAGCTGCTTTTAAGTTGTATTCAGCACCTTTTAAGCTCTCACTCAACATGCGAATGCTATAGCTTTGCTCTTTAGCAATGTTAATACTCAATTCCAAATCTAATGTATGTACTTTGTTTTGAGCAGTGATAGTTATTGGAGCTAATAAAATGCTCATCAATAATACAGTTGTATATTTCATTCTTTTGTGTGTTTTAGGATGTTAGGGAACTTTCTTTTGAGCTTAGTACAGTACTATTTGTTGTTGGTTTATCCGATACAATTAGTCCATCTTTAATAACAATGGCTCTATCAGCATATTCTGCAATATCAGGTTCATGGGTAATTAGAATAATGGTATTTCCTTCTTTGTGTAGTTCCCTGAATAAAGCCATTATTTCATTTCCTGTCTTAGAGTCTAAGTTTCCTGTAGGTTCATCGGCCAGAATAATTCCAGGTTTTGTTGCTAAGGCTCTTGCAATGGCAACCCTTTGTCTTTGTCCTCCCGATAGCTCATTGGGTTTGTGCTCTTCTCTTGAAGAAAGTCCCATTCGGTTCAATGCTTCCTTGGCAATTTGCTTTCTCTCTACTTTGTCATAACCTGCATAAATAAGAGGGAGTTCAACATTCTGAAGAGAGCTTAGTTTGGGTAATAGATTAAATGTTTGAAAAATGAATCCAATCTTTTTGTTTCTAATTTCCGATAGCTCATCATTGTTCAAAATAGAAACATCTACCGAATCGAATATATAATGACCAGAGCTTGGATTATCCAAACAGCCGAGAATGTTCATCAAGGTAGATTTACCGGAACCCGAAGGTCCCATTATGGAAACGAATTCATTTTCCTGGATGTTCAGATTGATGCCACGCAATGCTTCAACCTCAATTTCACCCATTGTATATTTCTTCTTTAGGTCTTTAATTTCTATAAGCATGGTAATGTTTTTACTCGTATCGTATTGATTCAATTGGACGTAGGTTAGCTGCTTTCTTTGCAGGAAGATATCCGAATGTAACTCCAACAATTACCGAAAACAGAAATGCAATTACAACGGAATAGAGTGTAACGCTTGTGGTTATCTCGGTGAAGAGACTGATGCTTAAGGACAAGGTGAGCCCAAACAATACGCCAATAACTCCACCTGTGATACTAATGGTAAGTGATTCGGTTATAAATTGTGACAAGATTGCATCTCTTTTGGCACCAATGGCACGCCTAATTCCAATTTCTCTGGTTCTTTCCATAACGGTTGCCAGCATAATATTCATAATGCCGATACCTCCAACCAATAAGGAGATTGCCGCAATAGAACCTAAAAGAATATTGTAAATTCTTCTTTCTTTTTCTTCTTGTTTCAATAGTTCTACAGGGATCACAATGCTGAAATCATCGTTACTAAAATGATGTCGGCTAACTACATTTTCTATCAGTTGTGCCGCTTTCGAAATGTTTTTCGAGTCTCTAACTTTAATTGTAATTTGTTTCAGTTCGCTGGCTAGCTGCTTTTCCTTATCAAATCTACCATGAAAAGTAGTAAGAGGAATGTAAATGTCGGAATTTAAATCTCTTGAAGCCAATTCTCCAACCGTTTCGGTAAATAAGGCTTTGCTTTGCAATACCCCAATAACTTCCAGCCATTGATCATCAATTTTAATGCTTTGTCCCAAAGGATCTCCAAGATTGAAAAACTTGTTGGCAACCTCAGAACCTATTACGCAAACCTTTAGTTGGCGTTGATATTGGTCACTGTTAATAAACCCCCCGCTTTCAACGGTGTAATTTAGAATCTCATCATATTCAGGAGTAACCCCAATCAGATTGGCTTTAAGAGATTTGTCTTCAAATTTTACCTCCGTTTGTTTTTCTGCCTGAGGAACGATTGCATCAATTTGTGGAACAATGCTTCTGATCGATTCAACATCTTTCATCGACAATCCTCGTGAAAATTTTGCGCGAACATTTTCAAGTTCTTTATCTGATAGATCTTTGTCGCGTAATATGATATTGTTGACTCCCAATTGCTGGTATTTTTTAATAGCTTCTCGTTTGGCTCCTTCACCAATGGATAACATGGCAATTACTGATGCTACACCAAAGATGATTCCAAGCATGGTTAAAAATGATCTTACCTTGTGTTCAATTAAACCATTAATAGCTACTCTAATGTTTTCTTCTATTTGCATGATTAAAGTGTATTAACTTTTTTGCTTTGTGATTTCTTGAATAGGAATGAGTTTTTGACCTTTTTTCAGATCAGTTTGGACCATGCTGAATTTGCTATTCACAGCCTGAATGGAAATTGCATGTTGTTTGGCCTCATTGTTTTCCAAAATGTATACATAGGATTTTCCTTTGGTGGTATAGATGCAGTCGTTGCTTACAAAGTTTACTTTGTCAAAATCGGCATAGAATATCTCAGAACTAACTGTCATTCCAGGCTTTAATCTTGGGTCAGATTCTTCTACTACAATTTCACAGTCGAATACTTTAACACTACTTTCGGTATCTTTGGGTTTGCTCAATTTACCCAAGTAATTAATCTTTCCCTGAAAACTTACCGATGGAAGTGCATCTAAACAAACTTTAACTTTTTGTCCGACTTTAATTTTCTTAAAATCCAGTTCGTTAATTTTGGTAAGTACTTTCATCTTTTTAAGATCTGGAACCAAAGCAAAAGATTGACCTAGAAATAGTTCATCCCCAACTTTGTATTTTAATTTCGTTCTTCTATTTGTTTTAATTTGAACAATTCCATTAATAGGACTTGTAATGGTAAGTTTTTCAAGAGCAGAATAGGCATTTTCAATATCATTTTCGATTTGTGTTACCTTTAGCTGCTGTATTTTAAGTTCGTTCGCACCAATTATTTGTTGAAGATTAATTCTTTTTTCTGCTTCAGCTAATTTTAACTGTACTTGTTCAAATTCAAGCTTTTTGATTTTTAGTTTTTGAGCCGATTCAAATTTGAATTTTTCAATTTCCAATTTTTTAAGATCAAAGTTGGCTTTCTCTTCCTCAAGAGAAGTTTCAAGCTTTCTTAATTGAATTTCATTACTGACTTTGGTTTTATTCAAATTTGCTTGTTCCAGCTCCAGTTTGGTTTTTAAATCGATGATTACTTTTTTAACCGATGATTGGTCAAATTTTGCTACTATATCTCCTTTTGCTACTTCTTGTCCATTTTCAACCAGCTGAATTAGTTTGAACTCAAATCCATACCTGAAGCCTATAGATGGTAAGGAGAGAGCCTTTGAATTTACAGCTTGCAATTCCCCTGATTCATTAATTGAGGCAACATATGCACCATTTTGTATGCTGTGGATATTCTTGTCTGATTTTTTATTGCACGACCATAAAAGAATACCAACAATAATATACATTATAATACTTTTCATTTTCGTGTTATTTAGGATTCTTTTTCATCCTTAAAAGGATCGGTAAGAGCAATAATATCTTTAGTTTGCAGGCCTTTTTCAACAATCACAAAATCATTGTTAGAAGCTCCCAATTCCACATCCTGACGAACAAATGAGTTGCCTTTTTTGAGGTATACCCATTTATGGTTGGCTTTGGAAAATAATGCATCTGTAGGAATCAATACTTGATCATCTATTTTTGAGATGTGAATGTTGCAACTTACTGTCATACCTGGCAATAACTTTTTAGAACTGCCTTCAATTAATGCTTCAACAGGAAATACTTTGATTTTTGTTTTGTTGTTCTTGTTTTCTGCAAGATTCGCTATTTTATTCACCTTGGCTTTGAAAATGGTATCAGTATAGGCATCTAATCTAATTTCCACATGTTGATCAGGCAGGATTTTTGAGATGTCAATTTCATTAATCTGAACCGTCGCCATTATCTCACTTAGGTCCGGCAATGTAATCATTGGATTTCCCGACCAGGTTTGATCCCCAATTTGCCACTTGTTATTGGTGCGCCAGTTTTTCGTTAAAATGGCAATTCCATTCGATGGACTAATTACAGTCAAACTTTTTAAAGCATTCTCACCTTCCTGTAATTTGGTTTTAAGCTGCTCGATTTTTAGAAGAGATTGTTGCAACTCTTCATTTTGCATTTTTTTGGTATTCTCGATCTCATTATTTGCTTTTCCCAGTGATATCTTTGCTTTCTGAAGTTTTAGCTCTATCTCTTTTCTGGTTACTTCAGCTTCAAATTCTGCCAATTCAAAATTAATTTTCGATATTTCATGAGATAGGGTAGATACCTTAAGGTTAGATTCAAGCTCTTCCAGCTTTGAATCATGCTGAGCTTTTAATTTTTCCAATTCTGCTTTCGCGATTTCAAGTTCATTTTTCGATTCCTCAATCACTTTACCTACTTCTGATGGATCAAAAATGATAACTGTATCTCCTTTGCAAACTTCAGTTCCATCATCCACAATTTTGATGATTTTGAGATTGCCATATCGCCATGATATATTTGGAGATGAAATGTTTATGGAATTGGTTGCTTTTAATTCACCTTCTTCTGAAAGCATGATTTGTAAATCACCTTTCTTTACGGTGTACAATCCAATTTCCGAATTGTATTTACTGTTGCAGCCAACAATAAATAGGAGTAAGGGGAAAAAATACTTGTACATAGTTTGTTAGAGCTGTTTTGGTTTATTTTATAATTTTACCGTTGATGTTATCAACCTGCTATCAGGTTTATGTAAGGAAACAACATCGCCAGCATTAATACCTTTTTCAATAACTGCCAGAGAGGCGCTCTTGTATGCAATTTTTACTTCTTTTCGTATAAATTTCTTTTTGTCTTGTGTATATACATACTGAGCAGAGTCTTGCTTGTGAATTGCCACTAAAGGAACTGTTAGTGCACTATCAATTTTTTGAGTAGCTACGTCGCAAATAACAGTTAGTCCTGGTTTTGGATTGATATTCAGACTGTCTATTTTTGCTGTGATATCAAATACTTTAACTCTGGAATCTTTTGAGATTGGTTTACCCATTGGAGCTTTCTGTGTAATACTACCCTCAACAAATGAATTGGGAATTGAACTAATAACTCCTGTAAAAACATCTTCTTTATTGATGGTTTTATAAACACCTTCTGGTAATTTAAATTTTATTAGGTATTCTGAATTATTGGTAATTTTTACAATGGGCATTCTTCTCCACACAGCATCTCCTTCTACAAGAACAGGACCTTGTCCCCATTTTCTTGCTCTTAGAGCAATACCATCACTCGAAGCTTTTATTACCAATTGCTCCAAAAGCTGTTTGGAACTTTGTGCTTGAATCTGTGCTTGCTTTATTTTTAAATTCTGTTTATTAATTTCAGATTGATTGATTTTTTTTAGACTAATAATTTTATTTCTGATTTGAGTCAGTTCGATTTCAGCTTTTTGCAATTCTAATTGTAATAGTTTTTGTTTTGCCTTACTAATAAACTGTTCTTGAAGGGTGTCTAACCTTCTGATTGATGTTGATGCCTCAATGGTTTGCTGCTGCGCCAGTAGCAGTTGTAGCTGAAGATTCTGATTGGCTTGAATTTTAAGAAGCTCAGCATTTTCAATATCTAAATCTCGTAATTTAATATTGTGTTGATTTTCAAGATTAGAGCATTGAAGTTTACAAATGATTTCGCCTTTTTTTACCATTGTTCCATTGGGAACCAAAAAAGATATAACAGCATCAGTTCGAATATTTGGACAGGAAATTGTAGTTGTATTAATAGGTTCAAGTTCACCTGTGATTTGTACCTTTTCATTAAAAGGGGCTCGATGTATTTTATAGGTAAAATATTCATCAGAACCTTTAGAATTGCAGGAATAAAGAAATAGGAATGAGATTAAACCTGTAATCTGAGCTAGTAGTTGAATTGTTCTCAAGTGAAAGTCTTAATTTATCGATCCCCTCTATTCTCCCGCCTCATGTTTTGTTATACAGTATAAATGTAACTAAAAAAATAGTAGAAAACTTAAGTAAAGTATTGGTTTTAACAAAAATTAACAATGCTCTGGTATTATGATTTCTTTGTTTTTGGGTGTGTTTACTAGAATTAATGTTTGTGAAACAATATAAGTTGGAAGCTTCTATCTAAATAAAAGAAGGTTATTTTTTTGATTTCTCTTATAAATTAGAGGGTTCGCCAAATTCGAATTGTTTTGAGAGAGAAAAATATGTAACTTAAGTATTATTCACTAAATACTTGCTGAAATGAAAAAGATATTGCTATTGGTTACGTTTGCTCTGTTATGCAGTGTTGGCATGGCACAGCAGGAAAGATTTTTGGTTTTTGATTTTATGAAGGTTGCCGATGACATGGAGAATGATTATTGGGTAACAGAAACCTTCTATGAAAAAATACACGAACAACGCCTAAAAGATGGCGAAATACTGGGGTGGGACCTTTGGTCGCTTAAGCCTGGAGGAAGTGAACAGGGATATCAGTACCTAACCGTTACCATCTATGATGATCCGGTTAAGGCTATGGCAAATGGAGATACTTTTGCTGCAGCCAAGAAGGCTTATCCAAATATGTCGGATGAGGAATTGAAAGCAGAGTTAAAAGAATCGGTTGGTTCGCGAGAGTTAAGCAAAAGAATTTTCATGAAAGTAGTGGCAGCTACTGATGATGATTTTAAAATGGAGGTGGGTACAGTAATGCGAATGAATTTTATGGAGGCCATAGAAGGAAAATTCGATGAGTATGAAAAGGCTGAAATGGAATTGTTTTTGCCAATTCATCAGAAAAGAGTAGATGCAAAAACAATGAGTCATTGGAGTTTAGCTCGAGTATTAATGCCTTCGGGAAGTAGTGTGCGTATGACACATATGACTTTCGATATGTTTGAAGGATACTTGCATTATTTCGATGCTTATGGTAGAAATGAGGTGTTCAATGTCGACGAGGAAACACAGGGCAAAATTGATGAAGCCATAAAGTTGAGAGACCTAAATTGGTCTTACATTGGAATTATGAAGAAAACTGTGAAATGATGATTAGTAATTAATCAGGATGCTGATTATTACAAGCACTAATGAAATAAATTTAACCTGTAAAGTAAAAAGGAGATAAATGCAAATGCATCATCTCCTTTTCTTTCATAGTTAGTGGTTAGTTGGGTACTGTGTTCATTATCACGTACCAACTCCATTCATTGGGATTGTCTACACCAACGCTTGGTGTGTATCGGAAAAGCCCAATGTTTTTTCCTCCCTTTAAATATCTATTTACAATGGCCAAGTCGTTAATCGAATTCCAAATATCCTCTAGAGGGTAATCAACTCCTTCTTCAGGGAAAATAATTTGAAACCTTTCGTCGGCAGGTTTTTCAATTTCTTCATCCAGATACAAAAAATTATCAGGATGATAAATGTATCTAGGGAATGTTCTTTTTCCTGATCCAGCCCAAATAATACTTCCTTCAAAAATTAACTCTTCTTTAGGTTCGTAGTATAGGGAAATACTTCCAAAGTCTCCCGGTGGAACATAGTCAACACTTATTGGAATGTTAGTAGATTCGTTAAATTCTGAATGAAGAAATATTTCAGTACCTCCCTCAAATTCAAAATCGGTATAGTTGATTTTTAGCAAAACTACAGAGTTATCGTGGGTATGATAGATGTATTTATCATCGTCGTCCAGACAACCCGTCAGTAAACCCATTAATAAAATAAATATCCACTTCTTCATCGCATCTTCTTTTAGAGTTATACTAGCCTGACTACAACAAAAATAGTACCCGAATTGTATCTGCATTTGTCGTTTTTCAGACCATTTATACAATTAAATGATGAAGAAATGTGAAATGGGTTGCGTGAAAATATTTCCTAGACTTGAATTTGCGTTATCATTTCTGCAATAATATCTTCCAGTTTCTGATCTCCTTCCAGTTTTAATTTCTTTCTCAAGCGATATCGTGCCGTATTTACACTGGATGGTGATATCATTAAAATTCCTGACATTTCGCGAGTTGTAAGTCCAAGTTTGATGAGAGTGAAGATTTTGATTTCGTTTCTCGATAAGTTTTGATATCTGATTTTTAAAGTAGGAATGAAATTTGGATTTTTCTTTGTGAAAAGTTGAAGGTAATTGTCCCAGTCTTCTTCCGTAGTCAGTTTTGCACTTAAAAGAGCTTCCAATTCATTTACTTCCTTTTCTGTAGTGAATGCTGTTGGATTGTTGGCAAGTTTTTCTTTTAATTGTTCAATGGTTTCTTCCTTAATTTTTAGCAACTCATTGTTTTTTTCAATGGTAGTTTTATCAATTTGGTTTTGTTGCTTTAATTTTTCCTGTGCACTTTCTTTAATTTGAATTTCTGTTTTTAATTTTCTTGTTCGTTTTTTCATATATATCACAAGAAGGCCAATTAAACTAATACATAGGATGATATAGAAAGCTCGAATGAATAGAATTCGATCGAAAAGCTTTTTGTTTTCTTTTGCCAGTGCTTTTTGTTGTTTTTTGGCCTGTAGAACTTTAAAATCATTATCCTTTTGGTAAAGCATCAATACATCTTCACGATGATGGATTTTTTTGTTGATACTATCAGCCTTCTGTAAATATATGTATGCGCTATCTGCTTGGTTTAAACTTTTGTAAACTTTAGATAATGATTGTGCAATATTTGATCTTTCCACAAGCATTAGTAGGGAATTTCGCTTTGCCCATGCATTAGAGAAATGTCTTTTTGCTTGGAATAAGCTGTCTTTCATTAAATAATAATCTCCATAGGCTTTGTTGATGTAGGTGCTTAGAGCAGTAGATTTCAATGTGGAGCAAAATTTATCTGCTTTTTTTAAATTTAAATATGCGGCTCGTGGATTTTTGTCAAAATATAGATTAAGTTGCGATTTGCTGAGATAGTATATACACTTAGCACTGGTAGCATTGTATTTATCTGCCTTGCTTTTTATAATATCCAAATAATAATATATAGAATCCTTTTCGGATTGACTGTATTTAGATATGATCAAGTTGGAATAATCAGCAATGCTTATATAAGGTAGATTAAGTTCCTTATGCATACTAATAGCTTTATGTAAGTATTGATCTGCATCTTTAAAATTGTGCCATTTTATCATTAAACGGCCTAAATGTTGATAAGCTTTAGCTTCTGCAGCTTTGTTATTGTTTTTAATGAAATACTCTATTCCGTCAAAAATTAAATCTACACCTTTCTTTAAGTTGCCGTTTGCATCGTAACATATGCCAAGATTAAGAATTATATAGGATATTTTATTGCTGCTTTTTTCGTTTTTGGCTATTTGAAATGCTCGTTCATAATGTTTTATAGCTGTTGGGTAATTGCCCATATTGGCATATAGTGCACCTAAATAAGCCTGATCCATATAAATATGATCTGTATTTCCTTCTTTATCACTTATTTCGGCAGCTTTCAAGAGGTAATGTTTAGCTTGCTTTATATCTATGCCTCTGTTGTATAAAAAGGAAATGTTGGTATAGTAGGATCTCAAGAGATTTTCAGAAAATGAAGTATTGATATTGATTTCGTTCTGGAAAAATTCAATTCCATCATGGAGTTTTGCAGCGTACCAATAGGTGTAGCTCAATTGTTTAAGAATAGCATGATAATACTTTATGGCGAACTCTTTGTTTTCCGATTCAAATAGGCTTGTAGAATAATGGTAAGCCTCCTGAAAACTTAGTATGGATAGATCGTATTGCTTTGAACCTTGATAATTTCTGGCCTTTAAATAATAGGCCTGCAATACCTCCCTGGGTCTATTCAATTTTTCCGATATATGTATTACCTGTTCAACTTTCTCTAAAGAGTTATCGTACTTTTTGTTTGAGTAAAGTCCACAACTCCAATAAAACAAAGCTTTTAGTTGGGCAATGTCATCATGTAGCTCAAGAGCTTTTGAGTGACAGATTTCCGCATAATAAATAATTGTGTCGCCATTGTTTCCACAGGAGAAGTCTTCGGTAATTTTAAGATAGGTATGTAAGTATTCTTTTCCTGTTTGCTTTTGAGAAATATTCAGAAGAGAATCGATTCTATTGTTGCAAAAAGCATTTGCGATAAAAAATATCCAAACGAATGTAAAGAGAAAAAAGCGCTTCATAAAATGTTATACTGTTAAAGGGATAGTAAAAGTAAAAAAAACGAAATTTTCCTACAAATAGGAATGTATGGACGTTGTGTTCTGTAAGTGATTGATTACTAATTGCTGATTAATGTCGCGTTAAAATGTCTATTGCAATGTCTATTGCTGTTTTTACCTAAGGCTTAAGGATGTTTGCATATTTGTGATCAATAATAATTGTAAAATAAATATTGTGATGAAAGATGCATATTGATGCATGAATGCTCGAAATTATTTGATTTTCGAAAAGTCACCTGCTAAAATTAATCTTAAACCAATTATAAAAAATATGATGAAAAACTTAACCCTTCGAAGATTATTAATTTCAGCTGTTTACCTGTTTGTTGTATCGGTTGTTTTATACGGCTGTGGTGCAAGCGGAATGTTTTCTGAAGGCAAAGGCGAATTTAGACTTGCCAAAGAGGAAATGAATAAAGGAAATAGTCTAAAAGGATTAGATCATGCTTTTAGTGCAATTATTATCGATTCGGAAGTGAAATCCTTCAAGAAGTTTGTATATACCCATTTTGACAATTCATTAACCAAAGCAAAGTCTTTTCTAAATCGTTCAGAAAATACAAGTAGTATTTCGGATGCAGAGAAACGTGCTGAAAAATTACAATTGCTGGTTTCTATTTATTCGAAGGTACAGCAGGTTGAATTGCCTTTTGTTGATCCGAAAGGAAAGTGGGAGTGGACCACCAACTTTGTGGACTACTCAGAGCAAGCCAATGCATCGGTAAAGTATGCTTTTGATTTAATCATGACAAATGGTAAAGCAGATATTGATGCATCGCGAGTACAGGAAGCTTACGAAAAGTTTATCAAAGCTTATAATAAATACTGTGTTACAGAAATCAGAACAGAGACGGCACAAAAAATTACCAAGTACTTTACCGATTTTGCCGAAGAGAATCAAAAATCAAATGAGATTCCTACTTTGGAGTTGGCGCACAAAGCATGGGGCTATGCTTTAAAGTTTACACCAAGTTTGACTTTGGCCAGCCAATCAAGAAAGGGTGTAGCCAATAAGATTTCTGAAATCTATTACAAAAATGGTTTGGAATTGTTCAACTCAAAAAAGGTGGATGATAACATTCAGTCGGTTGACCAGTTTAAGTTGGCTTTAAAATGGAATGCAAGCCATCCGGATGCCAAAAACTCTTTGCAGGCAGCAACAGAGAAAATTGCAGAATACTATTATGCATCTGCAATCAAATTGGAAAAATCAAAATCGGAAAAGGATAAGATCATTGCTTTTTATCGTAATGCTCAAAAGTGGATTCCGGATTACAAGGACTCAATGTATCGCATTTACTCCTTGCAAGTGGGAAGTGAGTTGGTGAGCTTAAAGAAGAATTTGGCAGAAACCAGGAAACAGTATACAGCACTAACAGGAAGAATCAATACGGTTTCGACGGCTGTTGACAAAAGTTGTGAGGTAATGGATATGCTAACTTATGTATCTGATCAAACCAGAAATTTAAATACCAAAATGAAAAATGTTGGGAGTACCCTTAAAGCATTCAATCTAATTCCTATTGTAGGAACAGTGAGTAATGTGACTTCCAAATCATTATCCATTGCTCAAAAACCAGTTGGAGGTTTGGTAGGCAAGTTTAATACCATCGAAAAACCATTTATCGACCCTACGAAAACTGCAGTTCATAATGTGAAAGTAGCAGTAGACGGATTGAAAGGTGTTGTTGCCACTACCAAAGATGTATTGAAAAAGAGTGAACTTACTGTTGCTACCATCGATGATTGCATCAAAACCCTGAAGAAGGAGAGTGATTTTAAGAAGGTGGAAGGTGCAATTAAAGAGGTCAATAAAGGTTTAAAAGGAGCATCAGACCAAATGCGAAGCTTGAACAGCAGCTTAAGTACATTCGAGAAAGGTGCCAAAGCCTTGGCCGTAATGCATAATCCAGCTAAAAAAATCAAGAACGGATTGGGTAAAATTAAGCCAGTGCTCGATAAGGCGAGTAAAGTAACTCATGAAATGGACAAAGTGCTGAAAAAAGAGTTTGACTTTAAATTGACCACAATGTCGCTTCACAAAGCGTTAAGTGCAGGAGGTTTTGTTGCAGAGAAAATTGCTGATTTGGGCATGAAAGCTGCCAAACCAATTATGAATAAGATGAAGATTAAATTTCCAACTGTTCCGGGAGTGGATGAACTGAAAGGAAAGCTTGATGTTGTGAAAAATGAATACAACAACATTAAAATGAATACCACGAAAATTAAAGATTCTTACCAGAGGTATTCAGATTTCCAGGGAATCATATCAAAGAACCTAAACAAAATTGTTGAAACTACAGGCTGTAGCATTCATGTTGAAGAAAACCAGGAAGTAGCAGCCAAATAATTTGAAAATCTGTGCATTGCTCTCTATGCTTTTTGTGTGAATAATTGGGTAGAACTGTGATTAGCATAGGGGGCAATTTTAAAAATAAGAATGATTATAAAACTGACCATTTCAATCTGAGAAGGAGTTGAAAAAAGTCAATAAAAAATGAAACGAATGAAAAAATTAATTACAGGATTATTGATTCTATTCTTTGGCATTCAGTTGCATGCTCAAATTAAAACCAATAAGTCAGGAACCATGTTGGGACAGCCTTATTTTAAGATCAAATGCAAGTCGGAAGAAGGATTTGTGAATTACGATATATTGAAACTGGTGTTTACAAGTGGAGATGAAGAGTCGGCTTGTGTTTTTAGATTGGTGGAGACTCCGCATGATGATAAAAGTTTGCAGACGCAGACATATACTTACAAATCGGATAAGGTGAAGGCCAATCAAATCAATTTACGTAAGAAAGTATTGAGTGGTAGCGATGGTTTGTTTATCGACAAGGATGGTTTTTTAAAGATTCACATTGCAGCTGATGCTGATTGGCCTAATGCAAGTTTAATATATGTTGAAGTATGTGAGGATGGTGAGCATGTTCGTTTTTACGATGCCAAAAGAAAAGCACAAATGAATGATGCCGGCAGCTTGGATCACTATAAGTTAACCGATATTAAATACTTAACTCTTGTGGATACACCAGAAGGCAAAAGAATCACTTTCAAAGATAAGCCCGAAGGAGATAAGTCGATGTGGAAGTTATTTAGAGTGCAATAATTAAATGTGAAAATTCAATTGAGAAATAATCATACAAATCCCGATACTTATCGGGACCATGTGACAACTTAAAGAAAATCTATATACATGAAAAAGATATTTGCAATGTTAACATTGGTAATTGTTGCAACAAGCTTTGCCAATGCCGAGAAAGTAAGAACCTATACCATGAAAATGCCTTCTTTTGTTTTCGAAGGGGTTAAAACGGTATACATTAAAGATATTCCTGTTGAGGATGGTGAATTGTGGAACAGAGGAACAGGAATGGAAGTGAAAAAAATATTAAAAGAGAACATTCAGAATGCCAGAATTGGAGAGAAGGCAGGACATAAGCTTTGTACACCTTGGATGAGCACTCAGTTCTACCAGTTGGTGAATAGTGAGGCTGAGGCCGATTTGGTAATTTCAGGAAGCATTCGTTCAAGTTTAAGAAAAAATGAAGAGGTTGGTTTAAAGGGAAAGTACAACACAGAAACACACAAACTTCCTTTCTTCGTGAAAAAATATTCGAAAAATAAGGATGCCGAAGCTTCTATCGATTTGCAATTTACCAACAAAAATGGTGTGGCAGTAAAAAGCTATTCTAAAATGAATATGACCTATCATTATTCGAAAGAATATTTGGGAGCTCCTAAATTGACCAAAGATGGCAATTACGAAGGAGAAATTCGCGATTACGATATTACCATGAAATGTATTGCTCCTTACCTGAACACCATTGTGGCTGAAATTACACCAAGATTGCTTAGCAAAACCTATGATGTGAAAAAAGTAAAAAAGATCAAGGATAAAGAATTGAAAAAAACGAACAAATCGGCTAATAAACTACTTAGAAAAGGAAGTTATGCCGAAGCGGCTGATATTTTTGCAGAGATTGCAGCAAATGCTAATGATTCAAGATCGATTGCAACTGCAAACAAAGATGCGGGGATTTTGTATATGGTGACGGGAAATTTCGAAAAGGCTGAGGAGTTCCTTAAAAAGACAAGTGATTCTGCCTTGCTAAACGATTTGAACAAGAGAAAAGAGCTTTATAACGAATTGAAAAGGATAGGGATTCTATAATTTTTCAATCGCAAAAAATAGATTTGTGAATAAACATTGCACTCGAAGGGATTGAGCGACAATCGTAAGTTTCTTTATTCACTTTAAGTCTTAATTCATTCGATATGCATTTGTTTTGGAATTCGATTTTTTAGGTGATGGACAACTATGGAAGAGAATTGGTTCGATTAAAATATAAGCTAATTATATTCATGTAATAGAACAGTAAAAGTGAACTCTTGTCAGTTGCTTTAAATTAGGAAAGCCTAGAAATTGAAAAGTAGTATTAATTAATTCAAAATTTTATAATTATGCAAAATGTTAAATTATTATCATTAGTAATAATTCTTTTATTTGGGAGTATTTTACCATTAAAGGCGCAGTACGAAAAAGGAGCTGATATGCCACAATACAAAAGGGTAAGAATCCAATCGGCAATGAGTTATGGGCGAAGTGGCAAAGGTTTTCTGGAATTTCCTGGCGGCGAGAAATATTGGAAGAGAAAAGGAAATCAAATGGATATTTGGACCAAAGATAATAACAGTAATAAATTATTTTATCTGCGCAGGAATGCAGATGGATATTTCTTTATTCAACCATGCGCATGTAAAGGAAACGTTGACGCCAAAAATGTACCACCTCAAAATGGTACGCCTCTACATTTGTGGGATACTCACGGAAAACCATCTCAGCATTTCTATTTTAAACATTTAGGAAATGGTAGATATAAGATTTATCATAGAAGTGGAAAAGTAGTATGTCTTAAAGATAATAAAACTGACAGAAATGGTAATAAAGTGCACCTTTGGAATGATCACAACGCAATTTCAACCGAATGGTTTATTTTAGATGCGAATACAAATAGACCTATAGTAGTAGATAAAAAAGTTGGAATAGTAAATAAATCATTAAAAGGATCAAGAGTTGATGAATCTAAAACCTACTATATTCAATCAGCCATGAGTCATGGTAGAGGTAGTAAGGGATTTTTTGAATTTGGCGGTGCAGATTGGCAGAAAAAAGGAAATCGCGCACAGATTTGGACAAAAGGAAATTCTTCTTCAAATAATAAAATGTTTAAATTTGAAAAAACGCCTAATGGGGAATTTTATTGGATTAAAGCTGCGAAAAGTGCAAATGGTGTTGTAGATTGTAAAGGAGGAGGTACAAGTAAAGGTACACCGCTACACTTTTGGTCTAAGCACGGTGGTGAATCGCAAAAATTTTATCTAAAAAAATTACCTAACGGTAGTTATAAGATATATCACAAAAGTGGTAAGGTAGTGTGTTTGCAAAATAATAAAACCGATAATAACGGTAATAAGATACACCTTTGGGACGACCACAATGCAATTACCACAGAATGGTATTTGATACCTGTTCGTTAAAATAAATTTGTAACTACAAATACTCAATTCTAATGCTTAGAAGTGTTAGAATTGAGTGTGCTAGTGTTTTTTTATGAAATTACTGCACTTCCCATTTTATCGCTTGCAAGCACTTGAAGATTGCTGGCAATAATATTAAAAATGACAAATGAATAAGCTTAAAATCTTTCTTGTGGCGTTTATGGCCATAGTTTTTAACGATACGCTTTTTGCAAACAACCACAATCCAAACTATCCCGAAAATAATTCAATAGCAACTGTTAATGAACAAGTAAATATCGGAAGCAATATTTATACACTTCAGGGAAATGAAGAGTTTGTTTATGGTAAAATTGGGAAAAACAAAAATGGAGGGATTAAATATACGGTAGCAGTGGTTCGTGTTCCTAATGCAACAAAAGAAGTATATGAATTTTACGGCCCATATTATGGCCCACGTCCTATTGGAGCGAATTTAAGAAAAGCCAGAACACCAAAGGAATACAATAAGTATGACTATTACCTAATATTTAATGGTAAAAAAATAGGCCCATATGATCATATTTATTCTCTTGATAGAGATCCGGATGTCGACAAATGGGTGAGCGAAGATGGCAAGCGAATTAGCTTTTGCGGCACAAGAGAAAATAAATATTATCCAATTATTGGCAACAACAAAGCCTTTTATTATTGGGGACTAAGTCAGGCACCTGAATATGATACTTATTCTGGTAAATTTGCATACAGTATTCAGTGGTCGCAAAATGATTATCGCATTTACGAAAATGGGATGAATAAAGTAAGTGGGGCAAAAATGGTGAGTGAACCAGTTTACTCGGAAAGTGGCAAATTGATTTATGCTAGTGCTCCCGAAAAACGTGATGAGATGTATGTTTATGTGGATCACGAACAAAAAAATGGTCCTTTTAAAATGATTGCGCATAAAGGAATTGGTTTTATTCCAGGAACCGAGCAAATTTATTACAATACATATCAAGAAGTGCGTTGTGGCGAATATGTATACAATTGCAAACCAAACGAATCGTTGAATCAGTTCACGGTAAGTCCGAATTATGTGGCATTCTGTATTCTGGATACAAAGACTTCGAGCAATACAGTCTACGAATACGATATTGCCAATCAAACTATAAATACGCACGGTCCTTACAAAGGGAATTTATACGTGAAAGAAGCTGGTAGTCAAGTTTATTACAGACATTACAATACACAAACGGAACGTTACCAATATTTGGGTATTGACGGTAAAATTCTTTGGAATAAAAAACATCTTACTGGAATTAATGGATTGGTTTATTCGTGTATGAGCAATACAGGTGATCTTTATGTTTGTTATGTTGGGGAGGATAAGAAAACTCATGTCGATAAAAATGGCAATGACATGCAAATCAATAACAACATTGCCAATGTAAATACTCTTCAACCATACGATAATGAAGTTCTGATACATTTGAATGTGGATGCCAAAGTAGCTGCCACCAAACACGAAATCATGTACAAGCAAAACAAATTGTTTGTAAATGGCGATTTGGATGCAGGACAGATATTTACACTTGAAAATACTTCTGATCTTTTTTACACTCTTCGCATTAAAAAAGGTCCAAACCACAAATGGAAACTGTATCGAAATAATCAGTTGGTAAATGATGTTGAATACAGTGATATAAAAGAATTTCAGGCATCTCCTGATGGAAGTACTTATGCTTATATCGATGGAGGCCGATATATTATAGAAAACCGTAGTATGGATTTTTCTAAAAAAGTTTACCTAAATGGGAAAGCCCTGCAAGGAAAGTATGGCGCACCGGTTTGGAGCGAAAAATACAATGCCATGTTAAGCATTAAACAGGAAGGAAATCAACTTGTGCTAAGTAAATTGTAAATAGTAGAAGTATACTTTGTGGGTTTTATCATGGGAACTTAATAATAAATGGTAAGAATAGGTATTCCATAATTTTCAATGATATATTAATAGTTTTATGAATAAACAGTGCATTTGAATGAATTGATATAAAATCATAAGTTTTAAATATTCACTTTAATCCTTAATTCATTCGATGTGGATTTATAATTGGTAGTAGAAGAACCCCTTCGCCTTTTGGTGAAGGGGTTTTGTGGGAGGTGACAAATCTTTCTCTTAAATTTATCAGAGTAAAATATTTTGATTAAAACTTATTGTTTATAAATTTGGTCGTATATCTAACATTCAGTTTGTATAAAAAGGAGAGCTTGAAAAATGTAGATTTATACAAGTGGAAAAGAAAGTTGATAGAGAGTTAATAAGGAAAAGCTAAAAGAATCCAATAATGATTTTTTTTTCAATAAAGAGTTTTTTAATTGCTTTTGGCTTGCTTCTATTTGATTTGATCGTTTATCTGTTTCTGAGCTTAATGCTAATGAATTATGACGACTTCTATGATGAAAAAAAAGGGGCTTATTGGAGTTTAGATAGTATGAGCTTTTGGCAAAAAGCAAACTATATTGGCTTAAATGTATGGCACTTGATTAACATGATAGCCATTGGATATGTGATTTATAGACTTGTAAAGGCAATCAAAAATAAGTCCTTAAGCTAAGTGTTTTAGCTTTTGAACTTCATGCTTTTTTCAAAAAAAACTTGAGGTATATTAAATGAGTAATTACAATTGGCAGAAAATTTTAGAGAGCAAAGAAAATAAAGATTTGCTTAAAATTATTTGTGACAAAAGGCAATACAATGAAGAGGCTCGGCTTGTTGGTGTTGAGATTTTAAAGGCGAGAAAAGTCGAACACGACGCAATTATTCAAGTGGAAAATATAATTGGTGAGCGTGTACGAAGAAGGCAAAGAGTGTCTAAGATTAAAATTCCAGCGGAACTTTCTTTTGGTTTCGATCATTTTACAAAGCAAAAAAGTTTTAGAAGAAAACTAAAGCTTTCCACTTTTATTGAATATACCAATCGAGTCATATACGATTTAAATTGGTATGTTTTGGGGAGAGGTGAAAATTACTTCCTGGTAGAAGATCGTCCGGAAACCTATAGGTGTGAACGACACTTTACAGAAATTAAAATCTCATACATCGATGAAGTTATTTATTGTGAAGGAGAGCAAAATGGTCCAGGATTATTTTCAGATTATGGCCGCATCAACAATAGAATAATGAAATATATGAACTTCCTTGATGATGTAATAACGAGCTATAGTAAAGAGGCATAATTCTCCCCTGCGTTCACCCTTTGAATCCCTAAAGGGAACAGTGCGAAGGATACCCCCTTTAGAACCTGTCCCGAGAATTCGGGAGGCTGGGATATTTAATTGAAAACTAAATTAAATGACAAAGAAACTATTATTAGTATTACTATTCTTTATTTTTTGTGAGAATTGCAAAGCACAGCTCGAATTGCACATTCAAGAGTTGAATAGTAATAAGAATGCAATTCATCTGGAAATAGAAGTAAAAAACACAAGTCAAAAAGATAGTGTATTGTTTTATTTTCCTCGTGATGAATCTGTTTTTATGTCGCTTATTAAGCTTGTATTTAAAAGTAAAGAAACAGGTAAGGTACATGAATATTGGCCCAGTGATGAAATTTTAGATATTGATAGCTTATTTGTGACCAAGAATAATTCGGTACTAATATTACCTGGTTGTACAGGTAAATTTCAACAGGAAGTTAAATTGAAAAGAATATTTCCACACTTGGCAGATTCAAAATATTCATTGAGTATGCAATTATCATATGAGGATGAAAATCTGGAATCAGATGTTGGATATGAACTATTTAAGGGAGCAATGAAATCAAATTCAATTGAAATCAACAGGTAACAGCATGAATACATTTTTCAATATTCTTTTTAAAACCTCGGATACCTTTGATTATCTGGATGACCAATTTGAAGATCAATTAGAAACGAATGCCAACCTTCTTTTTATGTTGGGAGGAGCAGTTGCTGGAATAGATTCCTTCTTTAAAGATTACCATCATTTTCAGGAATATCCAATGATTATTGTCTTTTTAGGATTTGTGTTGGCGACTGCAGGGCTTGGTTTGCTAATGGGAAGATATCTGTCTACTTATATTCTGTATGGGATTGGAAAACTTTTAAATGGCAAAGGAAAAATTATTGACTTACGAATCGTTGCAGCTTATGCAGTGGTTCCAATCTTTCTGAAGTTACCAGTAATTTTGTATTTAGGCATTACAGGAATGGTGCTGAGTCCGGAAGGTCATTTGTACTGGATCATCAGTTTGTACTATCTGGTCATATGGTTGTGGACATTAAAGATGATGATTCAAGGGGTAATGAAATTTAATGGATTTGGATTCATAAAAGGAGTTCTTAATGTTAGTCCATATCTATTATTGGGTGGCATTAGCTTCATTCTAATTGTTAGAAGTGTGATTTCTTCATTTTAATAGCCAAACAAACTCAAATCACACTTAAAATCATAGAGCAACAAAAACATGATAAATCACGAAGAAGAAGTAAGGCGCAAAGATTACGAATTGCTAAAAGAAATAGCAGGAGATGAAGTGGCAAACAGGTATGCCGGTAAAGAAAATTACAGCATGAGAAGAGCGGGTTTTGCCATTCAGAGATATTCTGTCGTAAACTTTGCAAAGAGAAGGCCTGTAGATTTTACGATGATCACTATGGTGGTATTGCTACTGGGCTTCATCTTTATTTGGAAATACTTTACTTATTGAACTGAAAGTTAATATTCACAAAAATTCATATCACCTCCAATAAACAAACATCCCAATGCAAAGAAACAGACTCCATTACTTCTTTCTAATTATCCTTACCATTGTTATTGGTTTGGCCTCAAGGCATTTTTCCAACGATCTACCCGAAATCATAAACTTGGGATTGGGAGATGCCTTATGGGCATTGATGATGTATTGGATGATTGCCTTTGTTTTTCCTGCAGTAAGTATTAGGAACTTGACCGCATTGGCTTTGAGTGTCTGTTTTTTGGTTGAATTTAGCCAACTGATACAAGTTGATTGGCTCAATACATTGCGCAGCAACAGGTTTGCAGCATTGGTTCTGGGACAAGGCTTTTTATGGTCGGATTTTTTGGCCTATACCATAGGAGTAGTAAGCGGTATGCTCATTGAGTTGAACTTGATGAGGAGGAGAGTTGCTGCCTAGCTGATTCATTTGCCTGGGACAAAATTCACCACAGACAAGGGGAAGAGAGAGGAATGACCGCTACCCACACAAATAAACTGATCAAACAAAGCTCTGATTTTTCTCTTCGAGGAGAGGGCTAAGATGATATGGAATAGAGGTTGAATTCTATTGGAAAAGAACAGTCAAACCTAAGTTGTAGTAGGAGTGCCATAGCTTTATTGTACCCAACAATAATTATATAGACTTATTCTGTTTTATGTATGTATATTATTTTACTCCGGTAATATTATTGTTTGCTATGGGTTTTTCATAAATTTGATAGGCCTGATATTCAAGTCGTGGTACAATTTGCGCAAAGGATCAACAAATGACTGAATCACGGGATAAAATGATTGAAATAAGAAAAATATTTATAGCTATATCGAGAAGAATTAATATAAAAATTGCCCTTGCTGCCGCACGAATCCCTTCGTGTGGCTCTATTTCTAAAGCAAAACCACACGAGAGGACGCGTGCGGTAGCAAGGGGGTGGTTCATAAGGCGGTGTTTGTATATCGCCCTTAAATTTTAGAAAGACCGTTCACTCAATTAAAGGATAATGTAAAATGAATAAGACAATAAAATTACTAACAACTACAATAATCTCGTTTGGAGCCTATTTTATACTTCATAATTTACTTTTCTCACAATTAATACAAGCTTTAAATAGTATTTTTAATGTCTACTCGATAAGTTATGTTATAGCTTATATTGCGATTGGAATTCCAATATTTTTGGCAATGTCTATAATTCACAAGCCCAAAGATTTTTTCCAAAGCATAGGATTAAAGAAAGAAATATCAACAGGACTCATTTTTGCTTTTATATGCATTTTACCCATGCTGATTGGTTATGCTTTAATTTTCAATTTTAATTTTGAAATAACATTGAAGCAAATAGTAGTTGGAGCATTAGCAGCGGCATTTTTTGAGGAATTGTATTTTAGAGGTTATTTTTTCGGCCAGATTTATAGGTTTACGCGCTTTGGTTTTACTCTTTCTCTTATTATTCCTTCTTTGATATTTGCTTCAGCACATTTGTATCAAAGTCAAGAATTATCAACGGTAATAGGTGTTTTTATCACAACGCTTTTAGGCTCTGCATTATTCGCATGGACTTATATTGAATGGGATAATAACCTATGGGTTCCAATATTTTTGCATCTATTTATGAATCTGCTTTGGATGTTATTTTCTGCTGGGAATGATGCTTTTGGTGGTCTTTACTCAAATATCTTTCGCATTTCAACTATTGCAATGGTTATTATTGGAACAATTATTTACAAAAAGAAAAGGGGATATGGATTAGTGATAAACAAAAAAACGATCTGGATGAAAGACAATTATCAAGGGTAATATTGCAGATGCACAATCCTATAGTCTTCCATATCTAAAACGGAGAAACAGATGAATTACGATAAAAAAAGATATAAGATTTATACTTGGAAAAACTGGATGATACTCCATTGGATTTTAAATCCAGGATTGGCTATAAACGATTTGATCTTGGGTCAGAAAGTTCCTAAAGTTAGTTTAGAAGATAAAACGATTGACAAACCAAGAATTGAAAGAACATTTGTTCCCTGTCCTCATTGTCAGGCAATGCATGATGGTAGAACGTGGTCAACACAAAACGGAACTGCATTTAAAAATTGGTTCGGACTTTATTGTAAAGAGTGTGGAAATATAATCCCTTGCTTGCCCAATGGGCTTAGTTTTATCATACTTGCCATCACTTTTCCGATCTGGGGCTGGTTTAAAGAAAGAATGAAAGCAAAATGGTTAGAAAAACAACCTGCCAGGTTTAACAATATTGATGTAGAGCATATTCCCAATCCATTCGACAAAAAGACTTGGGTAGCAACTGGATTAAGTTGGGGCGTTTTTATGTTTCTGATGATGTCAATAATCTTTCCATATTTTGAAGATCAGGAAATTACCTTGCAATCAATATTAATAGGAATTGTAATATGGAGTATTGGTGGACTAGGATTTGGATATACGATGAAACGATATACAAATAAGAAAATTAAAAAGAGTGATAAAATACAGCTGCCAATGTTTAAAACAAAACCACTGGAGATTATTTGTGTGATAACAGAGGCCTAATTATTCTCATATCAATTAATATCCAACTTGATGAAAAAATTACTTATAATACTATCAATTATTACGCTAAGCTTTCCTGTTTATAGTCAGGAAAGTGAAGGAAATTTTAAAAATGTAAGAGGAGAAGTCACTTGGCAAAAAGTATTTGAAAGTGAACTTCAAAAGACTGCCATTAAAGAGTATTTTCAAAATTCAGGTATTTTTAAAGAAATTGAATTTACAGATAATGGTTTAACGGGCGAATTGCGACTGTTCGAACCAGACCATAGAGGTGCAGGCTATTCTGTATTCAAAACTCCTGATTTAATTCAGGAATATTATCATACAGCTTTTGTTTCAATACAGTTTAAAGAATCACGATATCGCGTTACCATCAATAAAATTACTTTGATTAAAAAATATGATAACTCATCAGAAAGTCAAGGAAGTATAGAACTTTTGAATGCGCATGCAATTACTAATAAAGGTCTCTTTGGAAGATTATTTATTAAAAATTCAGTACCCATTTACGATTATACTTTCCTGAAAATGTTTGAGCCTAAAAACATTGGTGGTGATGACGATTGGTAGGTTTGAATCTCCTGCTATGGAGAGCTTGTAACTCGTGTTTTCACAACCAATAAGAAAAATGAACTTAATTACTTGCGTTATTTAATATATTAGCATAAATACATTATAAAATGATATTTTTTAGATATTTAACAATCACCTTACTTCTCAACTTTATTTTTATTGAAGCTTATTGTCAGTCAAATTTGTCAACTCATTCACCGATTACTATCGAATCTACGATCCTGGACACAATAAAATTAGAAAAGAAGTATATGACCATTGATGTATTGTGGTTAAATGACACGATAAGAGTGAGTGTTTCAAAGCAAGATGAAAATACAGATACTTCATCTTATAAACAGCCCCAAAAACAAGGTTATTTTGCTTCGAAAGGTTATTTTTTCACAAATGAAGCGAACATACAAAATTGCTTTTCATATGCATTGGAGAAGTATTTTGAAAACAGTGAAATCTATAGTCAAAACATTTTTAAAGAAACAACAAATGTTGATGGTGTTTCATTAGAGAAAATTTTGAATAATTATTTTAAAAGGATTACTGAATTTTCTACCAATCCAAGGAAAAATCGAAGAAAACCTATTCCGAATGATGTTTTACTTGCTTTTTTTGACAATTTGGGGTCGGTTATACACGCCGTATATTACCGAGATAAAATATTTTACACAAAAAATGGTAAAGTATTTCAGTCTGATACATTTAAGTCTTTAAATAAGTTTTTACAGAAAAACTATGAGGATACAAAACAAATTATTGTTTATAAAATTGATGATGATAAAGTGAAGGATGCTTTTACTACTCCTGCTAGTAAGAGTTTGTAGCTCATGTTTTGCAAATGCAATTTGATAGGAAAGCTGAGGGAAATAAATTTAATTTTCAGAAAAATGAAGAAAATAGCTGTTTTGGGAATTGCTTTGATTGTTTCGGGAATAAGTTTTGCTCAAGAAAATCCTTTTCTCAAACCATTCTCATGGAATCATCCTGCTGAAAAAATAGAATTTGTTTACAAAAGGGTTGAAGGACATGAGATCAAAGCGAATGTCTTTTTACCAGAAACAAAAGGACTGCATCCGGTTCTGATTTATTTTCATGGAGGCGGATTTATCTTCGGAAACCGAGACAAAGGATTACATGAAGGGCTAAGAGACAAATTGCTTGAATCGGGTTATGCGGTAATTTCTGCGGATTACCGTTTGGTTCCCGAGACAAAACTCGATCAAATCATGAGCGATGTCCTGGATATGCTAGATTGGGTAAGAAAAAACGGATTGGAACAGTTCAATATCAATACCAATCAGATTGCCGTAGCTGGGGGATCGGCAGGAGGATATTTGGCTCTTGCAAGCGGATTTAAAAAGGAAACTGCTCCCAATGCAATCATCGACATCTCTGCACCAACCGGATTTGCTTCGGAAGATATTGAAATGGGAGATCTGTCTGTTTTAAAACAAGCAGGTCCGTATGATATTGTGAAGGATTCAATTGTTTCGTACGGCGACTACGATACAAGAATGCAATTGTGTAGATTCTTGATCAAGAACAATTTGGCTGTGTGTCTGACTTTTGGTTTCGACCCGGCCAAAGAACCTGGGAAACTTAAAAAATATACCTTAACCGACAACATAAAAGCTGATTACCCTCCCACTTTAATTCTTCATGCAAAAAACGACCGTGCTGTTGGATTCAAACAAGTAGAGGATTTTTACAAATTCATGAAAGAAACGAATGTCAAGACAGAATTGTATGTGGTTGAAAATGGTCACAGCAACGAGCTGTTAAGGCTAAATACTCAAGCCATCGATAAAATTATAGAATTCTTAAAGCAGGAATTGCGATGATGGAAGAAAAAGGTGCTGGTATGGGATTGTAGTTGGAGGTTTGTAAAAGAAATAAGAAAAATAAATCTAATTGATTTTGCTTGTATAGCTTATATGCAATTGTAAAAAAAAAGAATGGATGAAGAAATTTCATGCTTTAGATGAGTATACAGATGATGATTTAATAATTATTGTATATGCTGAAAAAGATGATTGGCAGAAAGATGCCATTGTTTATGCGAAAAAACTTCTTACTGAAAGAGGGGTGTCTGAAGATTATTCAAAAGAAAGAATAAAAGAGCTTAAGGCTGAAAGCGAAGCTTTATGGCAAAAAGAACTAGAAGATAGAAAAACAGAAAGGTATAGTATAATACGCCTGGTTTTTATGGCTTTATTTTGGCCAAGAGAAGTATTCTGGAATCGATATCCTAAAAGAGAAGGATATTATCGAAAAAGCAAACAAAGACTTATTGCAATTGGAGTAGGGCTTGTATGTTCAGCGATATTGGTTTTATACAGCAATGTAACCGCAGATGAAAGACATCAGGAAAGGATAGATGAGATAAATAAAATGGCAGAACTGGATAGTATTGCGACTTCTCAAATCGACTGGTCGGGTAGCTATGTATTTATTGATTCTTCTTATCGGTCAAGTAACAAAATCGTCTGGAATCTTGAATTAAAAAAAGAACACCAAAGCCATTTAGGAACACTTACTTTTAATGATGGTAGCAAAATACAGGTAATATCCTGTATTGGCTTGCTTAAGGATGAATTAATTGAGTTTTATCCTGATACTACCTACTTGCTAGATAGTGGTGATGAAATTTCATACTATGATAGGCTATTCACATTGGGGCGAGATAGAAAGGAAATCTATACCAAATGGGGAAAGTTAAACCCATTTATTAGTAAAACAAGAGCGATTAATCAATATTTCGGTAAAAACCCAGCTAGTGAAAGCTTGTAGCTCGTGTTTTACAAAGGCATTAGTGATAAGGAGGCTAAATTAACTACTTGTGTTTGTATACAAATTGAAAAATAAATAATCTTAAAATTGTTATGAAAAAACTGTTTTATTTAAGTTTTATGCTTTTTGTACTAATGTGTTCATGTAATAAGGAAGACAGCAAAGAAATAGAGAATCAAGTTAAGGATGAATTAACAATTTATGACAAAAATGGTAATGCTGTAGCGTATTGCAATTATTCGAAAGAGAATGAAACCATAATATATCTTTGGGATGGGAAACCTACAGCTTATTATACTTCGGAAAGAGATGAATTAATATATGGTTTCAACGGTAAATTTCTTGGATGGAGGGAATCAGGTATTTTTTATGATTTAGAAGGAAAGAGAATTGGATTTGAAAAGGGTGCTTGCAATATAATAACTTCTATTGAACCGATTAAACATATCAAGGAGATAATGCCCATAAAATCGATTAAAGAAACTCCACCTGTTAGACCAATTAATAGTTTGGATTGGTCAACAGTTCAGCTGGATGTGTTTTTTTTGAAGGGCATTAAAAAAGAATGATAACAAGCTACGACAAGAAATTATAATGTAATTGATTGTGTTTGTATAGATATTAGTGTTAATCCGAAAACAGAATTATGAAATATCTACCTTACGTTTTATTACTAATCTTCTTTTGTGAATGTTCACAAAAGTGCGAAAAGAATACAAATAAGCTTAATATTGAGGATAAGGTTAGAACGAAAGCACAAGCGATGAAGGTGATTTCAACTGTACCTGAGAAGAATGATCGTACTGAAAAAGAAATTGAAGAATCAGACAGTGTTTATTTTGATAAGTACTTGATGTCAATTAAAGATTCAATAGTGAGTTTATGCTGCCAGGATGAATTATACAATCCTTTTGGAGAATTAAACAAATCAAAAGTCAAGAGTTATTTAAAAGATTATTCATATTCAAAAGAGAGTGAATCAAATAAAGATATCTTCAGAAATGATAGCAATTTAGTAAGCATTGTTACTTATAAAGCGGAATATGCTGAAGATGTTTATGAAGTATTTCTGGGAAAGGGAATTCTATACGATAAATCTCTTGAGTTGAATAATGGAATAAAAATAGGGATGTCTAAAAAAACATTCATGGATAAGTTTTTCCATTTTCCAGATAGCGTAATTAATAATCTGAATCAGGTTTCTGCATGCGAGGACGAAAGAGGTGATTCATTTACAAAGTACAAATTTAAAGATAACCAGTTGATCTATATTAAATTCGGTGAATGGAATGAGTTTGATTAAAAGGATTGCTACAGCTGGTGTGCGATACTATAGCATACCTAAAGAATATTAAATACGAGATGATTAGCACATATTTAGCAGCAATTATGAACAAAAATAGAATCTATATTAAGCATTTAGTATTCATTTTAACCATTTTATTTATTTCTCCTGTTTACGGACAAAAAACAAGAGAGAGCAATAAAATAGAATTTCATAAAATTTCTTCCAGCAAGCGTGATTATATACTCAAGTTTACTTTTCCACCAAATTTCGATCAAAAGCAAAACTATAAGGTACTCTACTATTTGGATTCATGGTTTATATCTGATTTAATAACAGGATCATATAATGTTTTAAATAGGTGTGAGTATGTTGAAGATGTTGTTTTGATTGGTATTTCCATTAAAGGGAATGAACAGGATTTTAATAGGCAGCGAACCAAGGATTTTACACCTTCTGAATATCGATCTCTTTTTAATACAAAAAAAATCAAATCTGTTAACCCTAATGGCGTGATTATTAATGTAAAATCTGGAGTTGGTGAAAATGGTGTTCTTTTAATTCCCGAAAATACAGGAGGTGCCGAAGAATTCATTAGTTTTTTATCCAAGAAGTTGTTTCCTTTTGTAGAAAATCAATACCCAAATTTAAATAAAAGAAAAGGTCTGTTAGGACATTCTTTTGGAGGGCTTTTCGGTACATATTTACTACAGAAAGAACCTAACTTAATAGATGATTATATTTTAATTTCGGGTTCTTTATCGTGGAATGAATCTGAACTGCTCAAAGAAGAGCTGTTCCATGAATTTAAGAACTCATTGAAATATCATCAATTATTTTTAACCTATGGAACATCTGAAGTCTCTTTAACAGTTACTCCAAATGAAGCATTAAATAACATTTTGTGTGGCCTTAAAAAGAAGAACTTTAATTATAAATTCAAAAGATATGATAAAGCCAATCATCATTCAATATTATCCAGAGCAATTTATGATGGATTACTTTTTTTGTATAAAAAATAACCCTCATTAGCTCGTATTTTACAAAAGCAATTGAAGAGCCAGGCTGAGAAGAATAAATTTAATTTTAAGAAGAATGAAGAAAATAGCTGTTTTGGTAATTGGTTTGATTGTTTCGGGAGTAAGTTTTGCCCAGAAAAGTCCACTTGAAAAATTGAATTTTATTATTGGCGATTGGGCAGGTCCGGTTGAGGGTTTCGATAAGTCACCCTCAAAACTTAAATCCAATTTTCAATGGGTAAAAGATGGAAAAGAAATACAGGTATCCAATAGATCTCGCTTCGAGAATACTGGTTTCCATATTGCCTATGATTCTGTGAGGCAGGTGATTTTTTGTAATCGAATTGTAATTTGTGACCAATACTTTTCCAAAAAATATGTAGAATTCATTTTAATCGATTCTCTTAGTACAGATACAATCTTTGTATTCGTGAGCGAAAAGCTTAAAAATATGCCTGAATCTGATGAAAGTCCTGCAGTGGAAAAGGCTTGCTGGATCATCAAGAAAGTCTCCGAAAATGAGTTTGAAGATAGAATAGAATTTACCTATCCTGGAAAAGACTTGAAAGGTGTTTGGACGAGTTTTTTAATTAGAAAACAATAGGAAGATTGTTGGAAAGGTTAGATGAGGCAGGGGTTTAATAGCTTAAGAATTTTAGCAATACCATTATGGAAATTAAAGAATGACGAATGAAAAATATACTTCTAATTATATCATTACTTGTAATTTATTCTTGTAGTTCGGTAGGTGAGAGGAAAGACAAAAAAGCCTCAAAAAGTTCTTCTGATCAATCAACAGTTAAAATGGATAAGCCAATGGAAATTACCAGGAAATTGGATACGCTGAGTTTCGAATATTTTTTAGAATTATCAGATAATATTATTGAGGAGATACCAGGATATCACATCAACAAATTTATTGGCAACAAATGGGATGATGAAAATGATCCGTATAGGAAAATCTATAGCGAAGATACCGACCATTACAAGTTATACGAAAATTATTTATTGACATTTAGCGTATCGATGTATGGTGTTGCAGGAGAAACCATTTTAGCTTCATACAGCTCGGAAGGAGAAATGATTGATTATTTGTCGGTAGAGCAATCTTCTGACATGGATTTGTCATCAACATCATACTCTTCTCGACACTTTCAGATTTTCGCCGATTCATTGGTTCAAATTCTCGACCAAACAACCAGGGCAAAGAATTATAACTATCATATGCCAGATACAATTGACTTATTTGATCTTGATTCAACAGAAATTACTGAAACATTGGACTATACTTTCTATGTAATCAAAAAATCTGGAGAATTTCAAAAAGTTTATCCTTTACAGAAAATACTGGATAAACAGAAATTGGAACGTTTAAGTAAGTTAAACCTAAGGCTAAAAAGAAATGAATTTTTTGCGAAACTAGGGTATCGATTCAAAAGTCCGGATTTACTGGAGCATTTTGGTAAGTTAAGTTGGTATTCACCAAAATATGATGATGTAACGGATAAGCTCACTCCATTTGATATCTATAATATCAACATGATTAAGCAAATGGAAAATAAGTAATATCACTTTATAGCAGGTGTATTAAATCTACTATTAATACTAATCTCTAATAAATGAATTCCACTAAAACAGCATCAAATACAAAAAGATTTATAAACTGGATGGTAGATAGTATATCCATTTCTATTTTGTGGCTTATACTTCTTCCTGTAATTGTAATCGTATTGAAAAAATTAGAACTCCTGAATAACTTGAAAGAAGGAGAAACAATAAATTTAGAATTTACTTTTCTACCAATAGTATTTTTGTATTACGTTGTTTTTGAAGGAATTTTTAACACAACATTAGGGAAGCTAATAACTAAAACAAAAATTATTCGATTAGATAATAAAAAGCTTAATTTTATTGACATTTTATTGCGAACGCTATGCCGGTTTATTCCGTTAGAGCAGCTGTCTTTTCTATCAGAAAAACCGATTGGATGGCATGATCGAATATCTGAAACACGAATAGTTATAAAGTAAAAGCCACTTTAGATTAAGTTTGTGTTTAATAGCAAAGTAGATAAGAAGAATAAAAGTAAGTACAAAAATCTATATACAAATTACCCAATATTTAAATAAACAGATGACCAACAGAGTAAAACCAAATCTAATGAAAGAAAATGCAATGAAAAGAATAAGCCTTATTGTATTGTGTGTGTGCATGTGTATTTTTTATGCCTGCGATCAGAAACAAATTACGAAGCTGAAAATAATGTCATACAATATCAGGCACGGAGAAGGAATGGACAATGTTTTGGATTTATCGCGTGCTGCAGAAATAATAAAAGAACAAGCTCCTGATTTATGCGGATTGCAAGAGGTTGATGATTCTTGCCTGCGTACTAACAAGATTGAACAAAGCTCTTATTTGGCTGAAAAAACAAATATGACTGGAACCTTTAGTAAATTCATGGACTTTGATGGTGGTGAATACGGTATGGCAAGCCTGTCGGCAAAGCCTATCATTTCAACAAAAAGATTGCAATTGCCTGATGGAATTGCAGAACCTCGCTCTGCCATAATTCACGAAGTACAAATTGCTAAAGCCTGCACAATTGTATTTGTAAATGTTCATTTCGATTGGGTAGAAAGTGATGAAGGAGTGTCTTCTCGTTTAAACCAGGCCAAAGTTCTGACACAATATTTGAATACAATGGACAAAGCAGTAATAATAACTGGCGATTTCAATTGTTCACCAGGCTCTACTACAATGAATTATTTTAATGAGCAAGGGTTTGAGTTTGTAAACAAAGGCGATGATAATTTAAGCTTTCAGGGAGAAAGCAAAGCTGAATTGGACCATGTTGTTTTTCGAAATACAAATGATGTAAAAATTAAGGCGATTCGTATTGATTTATTGGAGGAACCTGTTGTATCGGACCATCGCCCTTTGGTTGCAGAATTAGAGGTGATTTATTAAAAATCCCCAACTAATGTAATCATGTAACTCGTGTTTTATAGAAGCATGCAGATATTAATGCATAAGCAATTCATCGACGATATAGAAAAAGTTTCAGGAAGAATTCTTCCTGAAACTTTTTTTGTAGAATTATCTTTAGCAGGTATAAGAATACCAGACTTGTTAAACCCTAATGTTTCCTTTTACTCACTTATAGCTTGAATGTGCGAGGGATAATCTTTTAGATTTCGATACACAAACCAAATGATAGATGATATGATTAGAAGCATCATGCCAAAAAATGGGGCGATAAAAGAAACTTTTAATCCCCCCGCTAGCATATGTGGGCCTATACTGTTACCACCCATGCTTTGGATAACATCAAAAGCTTGAATAAGACCTACCATTTGCGCGCTTATCCCGATTAAAAATGCGAGACTCCCAAAAAACAAAATACTATCGTTTGTCTTTTTTAGTTTTTGAGGATTTTTACTGCCGCGATACAAAATGATAAAACGAACTGCCAGGCTAATTACGATGATCCACATCAGGTAAACAAGAGACATGAAAGTGGGACCACCTTCATAAAAGAATCTAATTATCATGATTTTAAATTTAAATATTAATAATGGAACAATTGTAATTATTCATGATAAGCTTTAAAATATTATTATGGGAACAACATAAATGACATTCTTAACAACAAATTTAAAACAATAAATAGTATTTGTGTTATTCAGGGTGTGTTTCGTGCTGTTGGCATAAAATAAGGATTATATCTATTAATGAAACCAATTTCCTTTTATATTTGTTAGCTATGGCTATCAATAAAAACATAAAATCAAGAAACAATTTTTTTTCAATCCGGGAAATCATTTATTGGTTCATAGCAGCTTTATTTATGTTTTTTGTTTTCAGTAATAGACATTACGATATTCATATACGTACGAACCTATCTATCTTGCTTTTAATAATAAGCTTTGCGAGTGCTAGGGTATGTAATAAAATTTTAATTCCTAAGTTTTTATTTAAAGGTAAAAGAGGCTTATTTATATATTTACTCATTTTCTTGATTATTATAAGCTTATGGTTGATTAGTTTTGCTCTGTTTATTATTACTTTGTACAGCAATATTGCTCTTCCCAATACAATTTTGCCATCTTTCGAAGATGTTATAATTCTACTAACAGGTACCTATTTGATTTCACTCTTATCATCTGTTTTTTATTTTACGAAAGAATCTTATCGATCCAAAGAAGAGAAATCAATTATTGAGAAGGAAAAAAACATGTTGGAGTTAAAGTTCAAAGAAGTGCAATTACAACTTCTTAAGGAACAAATTCATCCTCATTTTATCTTCAACATGATGAATAACCTCTATGCCCTGGTAAATGAAAGCCCTGCTATTTCGAGAGAAGTGATTGTACGCTTATCCGATTTATTGGAATATATGCTTTACGAATGCAATACAGAAAAGGTAGAATTAAGCAAAGAAGTGGCATTCATCAACAATTATATTGAGCTTGAAAAAATAAGACATGACGATAGTTTTAATGTAACGACCGATTTTCCTAAGAATGTATCTGGGATAAAAATTGCCCCATTAATTCTATTTCCCTTCGTTGAAAATGCTTTCAAGCATGGATTAAAACAAACCAACAAGGATTTTATTTCGATGAAATTAGAAATCACTTCACCCAGAATACAATTCAGTATCAATAATTACAAGCATGATACTGTGCTTGCTGAGCACAAAACTATAAAGAGTAAGGGGTTAGGTCTTAAAAATGTGCAAGAAAGACTTGATCTATTGTATCAGAATAGATATGATTTACAAATATCAAGGGATAAGAACCTGTTTGAAGTTAAACTAAAAATTGTACGATAATGCCCGGTAAAAATAAATATACTTGTCTGATTATTGACGATGAACCTTTGGCAATAAAAGTGATACAGGAACATCTTGGAAATTTTAGTGATCAGATTGAGTGTGTTGGAATGTACACAAAGCCTATTGATGCAATACCACTTTTAAACAAAGGAGATATTGATTTATTGTTTCTAGATATTAATATGCCATCTATTTCTGGCATTGAATTTTTGAAAGCCATACCCAATCAACCCTATGTAATCTTTACCACTGCTTATAGAGAATTTGCGGTTGATGCTTTTGATCTCAACGCTCTTGATTACCTTGTAAAGCCTATTTCTACCGGAAGGTTTTTAAAAGCAATCAACAAGTTTCTTTCAATGGAACAAACACAACTTACAAAGCGAAAAGATATCATTCATATTAAGGCAGATAAAAAGAATTATAATATTCCTGCAGATAGCATACTGTATATTGAAGGAGTAGACAACTACATCAAAATTAAAACTACAACAAACTGTCTCATTTGCTACGAATCATTATCGAGAATGGAAAAGGAATTACCTGCAGAGATATTTATTCGTATTCACCGTTCTTTTATTATTAATATCGATCAAATTGACCACTACACATCGTCATACATTAAGCTGGATGACCGAAAGTTTACCATTGGCAGAAATTATAAAGAACAGGTATTAAATTATCTGGAAAAACAATAGGCTCTATTCTTAATAATTTGATAAAACAAAATGTACAAATAAATGTCTGATGCTATTGGTTAGCACATAACTTAAAAATTGTGCTATTGCCAATTCATTTGTAATAAAGAAAAAGTGTTCCATGAAGAAATCTTCGAGGAACACTTTTTTTGTTGAACAACCAGTATAAAAAAAAAGAATAAATCATTCTCTTAAAATTTATTAATGTAAAATGTTTCGATTGAAAATGATTGTTTATAAATTTAACGGGATAATGCTTACCAAGTGCAGTGGTATGCTTATGTATAAGTTGTGTGCACCATAGACTGAAAGTACTTATTATAAATCGAAAGGAAATGGATTACAACAAAGAAAAGTACAAGATTTGGAATTGGAAAAGTCCTGTAATATTGCATTGGATTATAAATCCAGGACTGGTTGTAAACGAGTTGATTTTTGGGCAGACAATTCCAAAAGTAATGTTAATCGAAAGGGAAGGAGACAAACCATTTTATCAACGTTCTTTGGTTCCCTGTCCTCATTGTGGAGAATTACATTCAGGACTAAAATGGTCATCACAAAACAAAACTGCATTTAAAAATTGGTTTGGCTTCTATTGCGACAATTGTACCAATATCATTCCTGTTCAAAGAAATTTGACCTCATTAATGGTATTGGCTGTAACTTTCCCAATTTGGGGATGGTTTGTAAAATCATTAAAACAAAAATGGTTAAGTAAGCAGCCAGACAGATATAGAAACATAAAGCTCGAAATACCAGCAAAGAAAAATTCGACTAAAAATTGGTTGAAATCAGGCTTTTTCTTTGGCTTATTTATGTTTGTTGTAATGCAAATAATATTTCCTTTGATTGAAGGAGAGGAAATTACACAGAGAAGCCTTTTAATAGGAATACCCACTTGGATGATTTGCGGATTGGCCTGGGGGTTAACAATGAAGTGGTGGATGAATAAGAAAGGAAAAAGAATAAAGGCTAATGGAGTTCAATAAACACTGAATGATTAAGATTTTCACGAACAATACAAACAGGCTGCATGGATTAGACCATTTAAGGGCAATTGCAATTATTCTCGTGATGATCTTTCATTATGGGAGAGGGATTCCTGATTGGTTAGAACCAATTAAACGGATTGGTTGGACTGGAGTCGATCTGTTTTTTGTTTTGAGTGGTTACCTGATCGGTTTTCAGCTTTTAAAGGAATTTAAGGGCAATTCAAAAATCAATTTGAAGCGTTTTTACATGAAACGTTTGTTTAGGATTGTTCCGGCATATTTAGCCGTACTGATATTGTATTATTCATTGGGTAGTTTAAGAGAAGGTTCGGGATTGCCACCATTATGGAAATTTCTAACTTTCACTCAAAACTATGGACTCGACAGCCAAACTCAGAAATCTTTTTCCCATGCATGGTCTTTGTGTGTAGAGGAACAGTTTTATTTACTAATGCCTATCAGCATCATTCTGTTTTTTCAAACGCGATTGCAAAAGCTAGCGCCATACTTTATGCTTGCCTTAATTGGAATAGGTATTTTACTTCGAATTTACAATTGGAATGAGTTTGTTCAGCCTTTTATCGAAAGTGGTAGTAGAAGACTGATGGTGCAAGGACTTCTCGAAAAAGTGTATTACCCAAGTCACAACAGAATGGATGGATTGATTGTTGGTGTTTTGATTGCATCAATTTTTAATTTTAAACCAGGCTGGAAAGCTTTCTTAAACAAATATGGAAATACTAGCCTTTTGCTTGGACTGATTTTATTTCTGCTTGCCTATCAAGTTTGTGAAAGTATCCTTTCGTTCAAAGCAATGGTATATGGCTTGCCATTGATTTCATTGGCCTATGGATTTATTGTGATTGGAGCCATTAGTCCTACAAGCATTCTTTACAAGTTAAAATCTCGATTCACCTTTGTTATTGCAACATTATCCTATGCTATTTACCTAAGCCATAAGCAGGTATATCACTTTGTGAAAATCTGGGTCACCGATATGGATAATGGATTTATTCAGCAAAATGTATTCTGGATTTGTCTGATCCTTGCTGTAATAGGCGGATTGATATTGTATCTGTTCATAGAGAAACCATTTATGAAACTAAGGGATCGAATATTAATTGGAAATGAGAAGAAGCAAGAGATCAGAGGGAAGTTAATTTTAAATTATATAAAAAACATTTGGAGATAAAAAGCCGTGGCCTAACCAAACCCATTGCTGACCTAAAAGAACAATCATGAAAAAAATGAAATTTGATAATTGGAGAAAATACGGATTTGAGTTTTTGTCAATTTTTATTGCTGTTGTTTCTGCATTTGCATTAAACAATTGGAATGAAAACAGGAGAGATGCTTGATCCGAAAACAAAATTCTTACAGAAATATCAAATGGCCTCGAAAAAGACTTGACTGATATTAAATTGAATGAAAAGGGGCATCGGGATGGAATTACTGCCTGCAAGTATTTTAGAAAAGCATTTACAGGAAAGAACATAAATGCTGATTCTGTGATGTTCCATTACTTAAAACTTACGCGTGATTTTATATCCATTCAGAATATAGCCGGATATGAAACCTTAAAATCAAAAGGACTCGAATTAATTAATAATGATTCATTAAGACTTCAAATAATCACGCTCTATGAGTATGACTATAACACTTTAAGGAAATTGGAAGAAGAATATTCAGAAATGCAATTTCAAGAAAACTATTTCAAAGGTATTAATGAAGAATTAGTCCCACACTTTAATATTGACAGTGTTGGCAATCTTAATGGAATTGATTTGCCCCTGAAAATTCAAAAGAATAAAAGAAATAAGCTACTGATTTACCTGTGGAAGATTCAGGAAAACAGAAACTTTATTCTTGAATATTATTCAGAAATTGAAAAGAAAATTGATAAAGTCAGGAAAAATATCAACAATGAAATAAACCACTAGTATATTCCTTGCTGGTGGGTTAGCTGGCAAAATCTAAATTCCATGAATGTTAACACATTCTGGATAGAGTTTGATACCGTGAAATTGTAGTATGATCGTTATAAATTAAATAGGTGATATTGAAATGATTTTAAAATGGATAAAGAAAACAGAAATGACCGGATGGGAAGTTTCTAATTTAACTGAAGCCTTGAGGGCAGAATTTGAAAACAAATCAAATGCACTTTTTAAATTCACAAAATCTTATCCATTGGCTGCTATAAGTTTGGATAGAAATTACTTTGTTGTTATGCGCGATTATTTATGCAATACTGTAGATGACAAACAAAATATGCTTAATGCAGCAGCAGAAAATGAAGAATCTCATAAAGGGATGACTTTAGTCAGAATCCTTGGCGATGCTGTTCATGCTAGAAATGTAATATTACCTGAAGGAATAAATTACAGAAAGCTTGAATTAGATGGAGATATCATCAGTATATTTTTCGATGATGGTAAAATCACAACAAATTTCCAGGAAATTAACAAATTATGGACTTTTTATAAATTATCAGAGAGTGAAATACTTGAAACTTTTTTGGGATTTACAAATGAGTTTAAGGAGAAAGTTAAAATTGAAAAACAAGCTGCTAAAACTATTGATACAGATTTTTTTGGCACTTTAACTTTAGATGATGAGTTAGATAGTTATTGTGGTAAAATCCTGCTTGATGACACCGAAATTCAACTTTCATTTTCAAACTTTGAAAAAAAGCAATTTGATAAAAATTTGCTGACAACAAAAAAAGCCATTGCTAAATCAAAAGAACTTCAAGATTCCATGATGAATGAAATGTTGAAGTTGAAAAATGATGTTTGGTTAGACGAAGATCAAAGCATAATAGATAAAGCTGAATTTTCAACGGAAATTAAACTCTATGGACTGAATATATATGAAGATGGGGATATGGAGTTTTTTTATACTGCTGGTGACTTATTCTGGGGACATGAAATAGCAAGCAGTGTTGATTCAATAGGAGAGTACCTTGAATCAAAATTAATAGGATAAAAAAAAGCTTAAAATTGCGATTTTATAAAAAAAAGATGGGATATGCAGTTGAAATAATATTTGATTCCAAAAGTGAAGAACAGATTCATAAATTAATTGAAAGCATAGATGCCAATGGTATCGAAAATAAATTGACAAATCTAAAAAGCACTCCTCATATGGCTTTATCAGTTGCTGACGAAATAGATGTTGAGAAAACGATAAAGCTTATAGAAAATATAGCCATACCGTCATTAAGAATTTCGATGAATGCTTTGGGAACATTTCAGGGAGCAGAAAATGTTATTTTTTTAAATCCAAAAGTAACAATGGATTTATTAGCTTTTCAAAAAGAACTGTATAACCAATTGTTTACATTCTCAGAACAGTGGGTTTATTATCACCCTGAGAATTGGATTCCACATTGTACGCTTGCGATGGGTATTGCTGAAGAGGAATTTTTGAATGCTTTCCAGGTGTTGCGTAAAAACATGCAATACATCTCAGCAAGAGTTGAAAAAATACGTTTAATTAAATTTCATCCTGAAGAATTAATATACGAAAGAATTGCTAAGCACTAATAAAACATCACAAAACGAAAACCAAACTTCTTAGAAGATGATGACCTCCTTATTGTTATGGAGAGTCTGCGACAAAATGTAACAAGCCTTATAAGTAACAAAAACACGATGAATAATTTTGAACACAATAGAGAGAGCTGGAATGAATTGACAGCTCTGCACACAGAATCAAGTTTTTACAATGTGGAAGCTTTTAAAGCAGGGGAAACCTCCTTGAATTTTATCGAACTGGAAGAATTGGGAGATGTGAAAGGGAAGAGACTGCTTCATCTTCAATGTCACTTTGGAATGGATACTTTATCCTGGGCCAGAGAAGGAGCCGAAGTGGTGGGCCTGGATATTTCTGATGCTTCTATTCGTAAGGCCACTGAATTGTCTCAAGAATTAAATATTCCGGCCAACTTTGTGCGATCCAATGTATATGACATTGAGAAGGTTTTGGACGAAACTTTCGACATTGTTTATACCTCTTATGGTGCAATCAACTGGCTAAATGATCTCGACAAATGGGCGAAAATTATAAACCGTTATCTAAAACCAGGGGGAGTGTTCTACATGGTGGAATTTCATCCCTTTATTTATACCCTAAATGATGATTCTGAAATTACCGATAGTTATTTCAAGTCAGCTCCATTAGAAACCATTGTAGAGAAATCTTATACCGACAAGTCAGAGATTTCCAATAAAAACCTAAAGCACATCGAATGGCATCACTCCTTAAGCGAGGTTCTGAATGCTTTGATTTCAAATGGCTTGAATGTTGAATTTATGAATGAGTTTCCTTACCAGGTGTACAATTGTTTTCCCAACCTGACGGAACTTAGCGAAGGAAAATGGGTGTCGGAAAAACATGGAGCTAAAATTCCTCATATGTATTCCATAAAAGCCAGGAAGATGTAAACCACTGTTCGTGGAGTGAATTCAAATTCTCTTTCAGCAAACCAAATGAAAGCTTTAAAGCCATGGAAATTCTCCGGGCTTTAAAGCTTTTTTATTTCTACTTACAAATATGAATGTTGTGTTACAAAATTTGATAAGCGGTAAATGTTTGTTCCAAATTTATTGTTTAGCGAAAAAATGATATTACTTTTGCATACGAAAATTTAAAAAATTCAATGACAATGGACGAAGGCCCTTATCATACGAAACTAAAGTATTAACATTCTGTAGGGCTTTGTGTTTCCTTACAGAATAAAATTGTAAGGAGACATCATCATGATTAAAATCTTCAAAACTTTTGGCGGGTATGTTGAAATTAACAGCCCACAACATGATTGCTGGATTAATGTTACAAATCCGGACGCAGACGAACTTAAACGTTTGTATGATGAATTCCATTTGCCCAATGATTTAGTAAATGATATATTAGATCAGGATGAACGACCTCGTATAGAGTTTGATGACAAATGGACTTTGATCATTCTTAGAATTCCGGTGGAAGTAAAAAACAATGGAGTTCCATTTTATACCATCCCCTTAGGTATTTTTATTGCAGAAAAATTTACATTGACCTTGTGTTTGCAAGACAATGAGGTATTGCCCATTGGACAACCATCGCCTTTTAGAGATCAATACAAGGAGATTACCGATAGTCTTAATTTTATACTTCGACTGTTTCTCCGATCAGGAAATTTGTACCTGAAATACTTGAAGCAAATCAACCAAATGACTTCATTGATTGAACAAGACATTGAAAAATCAATTAAAAACAAGGAGTTGAACAAGTTGTTGAAGATGGAAAAGTGTTTGGTTTATTTTATTACCTCAATCAAAGCAAACGAAATTGTTCTGGCTAAACTTCGCAATTCAAAAAAGATAACGAACTTGATCAACGAGGAATTATTGGAAGATGCCTTTATTGAAAACAAACAAGCCCTAGAGATGGCTCAGATCTATTCAGATATTCAAAGCGGAATGATGGATGCATTTGCTTCTGTAATTTCCAACAACCTGAATATTGTAATGAAACAGTTGACACTGATCTCGATCGTATTAATGATTCCCACTTTGGCAGCAAGCATTTTCGGAATGAACGTGCCTAATTTTATGGAGAATTCAGCATGGGCTATGCCATCAATCATATTTGGATCCTTAATTTTATCATTTTTTGGAGTAGTTTTATTTCGAAAAAGACAGTGGTTTTAATGGGAAGCAATTCGAGCCTCTTAGGCTTGATCGTATTAAACTGTGACAATATTTTAAATCGAACTCAGGTTAATAACCAATAAGCAAAGCTCAAAAACACAATTTACTATGGATTTACTGGTAAAGACGAAGAAACAATTGGAACGAAACAATTTTGAAGTATACATTTCGGAGAGTTCCGAAGCTGCATATCATACATTTGTTGATGAGATATTGCCAGGATTAAAAGCAGAGAGTGTTTCCTACGGTGATTCTAAAACAATGCATGAAACCCAAGTGCTTGATTACATCAAAACTTGCAGTTCTTACGAGTTTATCGATACATTTAAGCCCGAGGATACCTGGCGCGAACAAATTTCACAAAGGAAAAAGGCTTTGACTGCAGATCTGTTTTTAACCGGGAGTAATGCCATAACGGAAACGGGTTGTTTGGTAAATTTGGATATGATTGGAAACAGAATTGCAGCACTCACTTTCGGACCGAGACATGTGGTTTTGTTTGTTGGGAGAAACAAGATTGTAAAAGATCTGGAATCAGCCAGGAAGCGGGTGAAGGAACTTGCAGCAATAAAGAATGCCCAAAGCCATAAGAACTTGAATATTCCATGCCAGAAAACCGGGAAATGTATGGATTGTAGCAGTCCGCATAGAATTTGTAATTCGTGGACCATTACTGAAAAATCCTATCCCAAAAATCGGATTAAAATTGTACTGATAAACGAAGATTTGGGATATTAAAACAGGTATCAATAAAAAGGAAAAGCTTTTGGCTCAGGAATGATATGGCAAAAAATATGTATATTGATTTTGCTGTGCCTTAAAGATGAATAAAAAGGATGAGCCATGCGGCTTGAGCAAAGTTAAACTGAAGAATGATCGTAGTATTCAGTTTTTTGTTTTTAATGATCCACTGTATTCAATGTAGAACCAGAATTTAAATACATACAACATGACTAGAACAATATTAGGCTTACTATTGATGGGATTAATCTCTCTTGGAGCCTGTAAAGAAAACAAAAACACTGAAGAGAAGAAGCTTAAAAAAGAAGGACTTGAAAAATCTGAAACCCTTGTCAATAAACAGTTATTGGTAGGTTCCTGGTTGGATACATCTGAATCCCAACTTCACTTTTCTATGCTACAGGATGGAACGGCACGTTCTGATAATATGGCAACCCTTTTGTATCAGAAATGGAGAGTAGAGGGGAGCAAATTAATTTTAACCGTTAAAAGCATTGGAAATGGCAGTTCATCAATCGATGAGGAAAGCTATGAAATTAAAACATTAACGGAAGAAAAGTTGGTGCTGCAAAACGGAGATTACAGCATGGGATATACAAAGAAAATGATCAAAGAATAACAATAGTTATCTACATTTAAAAGATATGATAAAAGCTTTAAAACTTAGGGAAGTTCCCGGGTTTTAGAGCTTTTTTTTGTGTTTGCCTAAAAAATTACAAGGGGATAGGAGTAAATGTGTAATTCTCTTAAATATTATTAAGGTAAAATATTTTCATTGAAAATTATTGTTTATAAATTTGATTGGTTTTTCGAAATGAAGTTGTTTAGAGTCCTACTGGGATTTCGAGAGTGACTTATTGGTTTTCAGTGGCGAAGCTCAATTTTTTATTGCATAGCCGAAGTTACGTAA
>NZ_JANQCD010000024.1 GCF_026672275.1 Marinifilum sp. D737
AGTGAACACGGAGGGAGTCGAACCCCCAACCTCCACAGCCGTAATGTGGTGCACTATCCAGTTATGCTACGCGTCCGTTTTCCTTAAAGGCGCTGCAAATATAGGGGTTTTAGCTTGGTTTATGCAAGCCTTTTTTCTCTTTTTTTTGAAAGTTTTTGTCAGAAATATTCTAAGCGGTTTGTAAGTAGAAACTTACAAAATAAATTTTTTTTGGGTTTCACAGGATATTCTTTGTTCAGCTTCATTTTTAACATGGCATTAACAAGAATTCATAACCATTGCTAAGGAATATTTCCTTAAATTTATTTGGAATAAAACGAGCTTGATTTAAATAATTATTAAAAAAAAAGGACAATAATTATTTTAATCTTGCGGCTTCCATCTGGCAAAAGAAAGAAAATTATGACCAGATGAAAACAAATAGTGTATCGAGATTGTATTCCATACTGTGAATCTCTCATTCAAATCGATTCAAAAATCTTAATTATTAAAAAACGGAAATATGAAACGAACCATTTTAAGAAAAACAGCATTCCTTGTGGTATTGGCCTTTGTTTTTACACTTAGCGCTAGTGCAGATGGTGGAAACAAGAAATTAAATAGCGAAAAGAGCAAAGTTGAGTGGTTGGGTAAAAAAGTAACTGGTGAACACTCTGGCACCATAAAAGTATCGGAAGGAAGTTTGATGCTAAATGGAGACAAGCTTGAAAAAGGAAGCTTTGTAGTTGACATGGGTACAATTGTGTGTACGGATATCAAGGACGACGGGTACAGAGCCAAACTGGAAGGACACTTAAAATCGGATGATTTCTTTGGTGTAGAGAAATATCCTGAAGCAAAATTTGAAATGCTTAAGGCCAGGAATTTAGGTGAAGGGAACTATGAAGTACATGGCAATATCACCATTAAAGACATTACCAAGCCAATTAGCTTTAAGGTAAATATGCATCAGCATGGCAATAATTTGCATGTAAGTGGGAAAATTGTGATTGACCGAAGTAAGTTTAATGTACGATATGGATCGGGTAGTTTTTTCGATAATTTGGGAGACAAAACCATATATGATGATTTTGAGTTGACCTTAGACTTGTATCTGCAGTAGGTAGATTGGTTAGGAATTGAAACCGGATTCGAACTGAATTCGGTTTTTTCTTGATAATATCTCTGCATTAATCATCTTAAATAATTAGTTAATAAAGGAATGCTTTTTTCATATTGTAAATAATTGTATTTTAATAAGGTTAAATTCACTTAAACCCTACTTGTATGAAGCGAAGTATTTTTGCTGCATTATTATTGATTTTTTGTGTGAGTAGTTTATTTGCAAAGGTTAATCCCAAAAACCTTATTAATGCCAATGTTTATTCTACAATTTTAAAGGAAAAAAGAGATTTGAGAATTCTATTGCCAAATGAATTCAAAGATACTTATTTCAGTTACCCGGTTATTTATTTACTGGATGCAGAGTCTAACTTTGCTACAGGAGTTGAGGTGCTAAGTTTTCTGATGGACAATCATTTTATTCCACCGCATGTTGTTGTTGGTATTCCCAATACCGATCGATTTAGAGATATGACACCTGTTGATTCGGTTTTGAATAAAACCATATTTCCAAGCAGAGGTGGAGCCGATACCTTTTTACAAGTTCTGGAAACGGATATCTTTCCATTTGTAGCGAAGGAATACCGAGGCAGCTCTCGTCGTTTGGTAATGGGGCATAACTATAGTGGATTGTTTGTAATGCATGCATTCCTTTCACGTCCCGAATTGTTTGATCGTTACATGGCTTTTAGTCCAATTTTATGGTGGAACGATACCGCCATGCTTCATGATATGGACCTGTTTTTGACAAAAAAATCCAGTGTACGCAAGCATTTGTTTATGAGTTTTGCCAAAGAGGCCAAGAACATGCTGGAGGCTTGTAAAGAGCTTGCCAAATTATTGGAAGAGAAAGCTCCTGTAGATTTAAAGTGGAAATATGAATGGATGCCCGATGAAGATCATTATAGCTTGTATCGAAAAAGTTTAATGAGTGGAATGGAAGTAATCTTTAAGGATTACAAATACCCTAGCGTTGAAGATTTGGCAGAAGGTGGAGTAGGAAGTGCAAATGGTTTTTTACGAGATATCATGCTGAATTATGGTAGAAAGGAAAAATTGCCATACTCTTTGTTGGAAAGTGTTTGTTTGCAATTAAAGCAAGAAGCAAGATATGATGAAGCCATAAAATTTTTGACCTACACATCGGTTAATTATCCTGAAAGGGCAGAGCCATACTTTTATGCTGGTGAAATTTATGAATCCACGGATAAACCCAAACAGGCATTCAAGTTTTATGAGGCAGCACATCAAAAGGATAAGGGAAGATGGGATTATGAGCAAAAGTACCTGGCCATGCAAAAGCTATTGGAAGAAATGCGCAACAAGGAACAAAACAAAACCCCACTTTAATACTTTGGATAATAAAAAATATTTACTCTCGTTATAGGTAATAAAAACAGGATTGAATGAAAGGGATATTTTTTACTGAATTGCTGGAAATGGCAGAAAGAGAGTATGGCTCTCAGGCGGTAGACAAAATCATTCCATTTTTGGAAGCAGGAGATCATGGTGTGTTCAATGCCAATATGGATTATCCTTATACACAATTTCACGAGCTAATCAATCGACTGGCGGATGAAGTTCGAATTGCTCCATCAGATTTGACCAAAATCTACGGCGAGTATCTTTTTAGTCGCTTGATTATTATCTACCGTCCACATTTTGCAGGCAATTCAGATATTTTCGAATTCTTAGAGCAGATCGACTATTTTATTCATGTAAAACTTCAAGCTGATTTTCCTCACAAAGGCATACCAGGTTTTAAGGCTGAAAGAATCAGTCAAAATACATTTGCGGTAAGTTACCAGTCGAAATACGATCTTATTGATTTGGCTATCGGATTGTTTATGGGCTGTCAAAAATTCTTTAATGAAGATTTAACGGTAAATGCCGAAATCAAAACAGAATTCGATAAGGAATGGGTCTGTATTAGCTTGAATAGGTCGAAGGTTTTAACCAGAGCTTGATTAAAAATATTGTCGCAGTTTGAATTTATTCAAAATCAAAGCATTTCTTTTTCAAACTTATTTTAATGAAACTACACTTGTTAGTTTGATTCCATATTGTGGAAAGTATAGAAGCTGGTTTTTCCCGCTTTTATAATTACCTGAATGTTCTGATTACTCATAGAACCATTTGGAGAGCTAACTTGTAGGTTTAGGTTGTTCTCACCTTCTTTCAATCTGATTCTTTTGTAATGTATGCTGTGAGGCAAAGTTTGCCAGTTTCTGGTATCGGCTTTCTCGGTAACAGCATTTAACAGGCCAACAAACATTCCTAAAGTATCATCTTTGCTTCGGGCATAATTTTCCAAAGCTTTTTTAGTTGCCAGGCGCAATAAGGAGTTCGCCATTTCTCTTAGCATTCTGTCGCGTAGAGATTTAAAGGCAATGGCATTAATATCCTCTGCTTTTTCCAATTGATAATTGATTGTATCGTTCACCAGGATAGAAGCATTGGTAAATATTGGCATTCTTTCACGGTACTTTGGGAAAGCAACTCTAACAAATTCCAAATCGTTTAATGAACTTCTCTTGTCACTGTCCATATCGCCAATGTAGAAAGGAAAACTAACATCTTCACCTTGGTTTACCATGGTAAGGTATCCATCTCTGCTATTTAGCGCGCTAAAATTAATGCTCCATTCATCTTTTACCGGTCCTAAACCTGTAAGCCAAATAAAAATTAAATCCCCTTCATCTTTATTGCTTTTGATAAAATCGAAGCCAAATTTTTCTTTGTAAAATTCATATTCCTGGTTTAAACCGGTAAGGGAAGCAGTTCTTAGCATGTCCTCTTTAAGTTGCTGAGGAGCGGGAGTTCCAAAGTTTTTGGTGTAATTTTCTTCGTAAATCTTAAATGCATTTCGATATGCGATAAATGCATTGTTATAATCCTTGGAAGAATCATAGATTAAGCCCATTAAAATGTGAGCAAAGGCATCATCGCTATAGCGATTTTTATAGTTCCTTGGGTACTTGTCATTTAAAGCATAAAGTTTTTCGTTTACCCTTCGGCATTCAATTAATGCAGATTCTGTATTGCCCAATTCCAGGTAGCTTAATGCTTTGTAGAAGTTCAGCATTACATTTTCAAAATCTTCGGGAACGTAAGGTTTTGTTGCCGGATTGGTAAGAAGTGCCAAGGCTTCATTGGCAATGTTTTTTCTCTGGTCTTCAATAAATAAGTCGGCTTCGTTGAAATAATTTGTAGCCTTTTGGTAATCTTGTTGCATCCAGGCAAGGGTACCCTTATTTAAAAGATATAAAGAACGGTTTTTATTTCTTTTGTTTTTTGGATCCTGATCAAGCATTTTTTCAGCATTGGCAATATCTCCGTTAAGGAAATACTGATTGAATGCCTCATTTTGTGCATAGTAAGTTGCACATCCTGAAAAGAATAAACTGCTAACAAATAGAATTAAAATAAAGGCCTTGTTTTTAGGAAGCATATAGTTCATTGCCAAAGTAGAGAAGAGAAGGGAAGACGAATCTTCCCTTATTAAACTTTATCGATTAACGTATTTCTTGATTTTCTTATCACCAATCCAAACCAATTCGTTGGTTTCAAGATTGGTTAATTCAAGATTTAGTTGGTAATATCTTACCTTTTCTTTCTTGTAACTATCAATAATTGAGGTGATGTCTCCCTGAAGGATAAAGTCCGCTCCCAATTCGCGTCCCCATTTTTTAATGGTTTCCTTAGAAGCGAAATCTTGTTGATCTGCTCTTTCTTGTCTCAATTCTTCTCTTTTGGCACCAGCCTGAACCAAGCGCACACGGCCGTCGTTCAAAATTGCTTTTTCAATGTCTTTGATATAAGTATCAGCATCGATATGCTCAGAGCTTTTGTTCATGATTAAACCAACGGTTACCACTGGTTTTTTATTGAACTCTTTTTGATAATCAGAAATCCAACCTTGATTAAGAACCTGATCAATTAAAGCTTCGGCAGCCAGTTTGGAATCGGTATCGTTCCAACGACCACTTAAATCAATTTGTTGATCTGGAGAAACTCTTGTTACTTGTCTTGAACATGAAGCAAAGCTTACCAATGCAAGAGCGAAAACAAATAGGCGAAATGAGTGTTTCATATAACTAATCATTTTTGTTTGTAAATTCAATTTAAGTGTAACTATTAAACTTTATAGTTAGCAATATTTATGCCATACTATTAATCTCTTTTTTTAAATTATGTAATTTTTTGTAAAGTGATTCACTTACCGGAACAAGAGGAAGCCTTAAGTTGTTTAGTATGATTCCTTTTTGATGAAGGATGGCTTTTACACCTGCAGGATTGCCTTCTTCAAAAATACCTTTAATGATATCGAAAAAATGATAATGGCTTTGTAAAGCTTCGCTTTTTCGTTCCAATGCTTGTGTTACCATGCTGCTAAATTCATTCGGAAAAGCATTTCCAATAACCGAAATTACTCCTGAAGCACCCAATTGAATCATTGGATAGGTAAGTGCATCATCACCTGATATCACCATGAAATGATTAGGTTTGTCTTTGATGATTTGCATGATCTGTTCCATATTACCAGAAGCCTCTTTTACCGCAATAACATTACTTAATTCATTGGCAATACGAATGGTGGTATCGGCATTGATGTTAACACCTGTTCTGCCTGGAACATTGTAAATGATTACAGGTACCGGGCTTGCTGAAGCAATTTCTTTGTAATGCTGGTAAATTCCTTCCTGGCTTGGTTTGTTATAGTAAGGCGCAACTGATAAAATTGCATCGATTTTATCAAAGGAATTGAATTGATTGATTTGCTCAACAACTTCTCTTGTATTGTTGCCTCCAAATCCTACCACCAATGGTACTCTATTATCATTGGTTTCGATTACAGAATTGATTACAGCTGCTTTTTCATCTTTGGATAAGGTAGCTGCTTCTCCTGTAGTTCCCAATACTACCAAATAGTTTACCCCATTGGTAATCTGAAAATCTACAAGCTTGTGTAAAGAATCGAAATCAACATCACCATTGTCGAGAAATGGGGTAATAATGGCAATTCCTGTTCCTTCAAATTTATTAAGTGTCATTTTAGTCTTTTTTTATTAGTGATAGGTAGTTAAGGCTTTCTGTTATTAAATTATCAATGGATTTATTATTTCCCTGATTAATCATTAAATCCAAACGACCACTTTGATCCGATGCAGAACCCACTTTACAAGCTGCTGCTGACAATTCTGCCAGGTATCTGAATGAAATGTGGTCCGAATCTGATAAAATAAACAGCAGGTCGAATCTTTGCTTCATAAAGTTGATTAACTCTTCAGAAATGGGTTCACCCGACCATTTAACATCTTTATTGGTATAGAAAATGATTTTTTGAGCCACACCAAAATCAGGCAATTCATTTGCATTTATCCAACCAACCGCTTGAACTTTATATCCTTTTTTGCTTAAATCATCCGAAAATTTTTTCACTCTTGGGTAATTCTTATCATCGAGAGTATCGAATAGAATTCCAATGTTTTTTGCGCTTTGCAAGTTATGGAACTCCTTTTTTCTGGGATTTTTGCTTAGTTTATTATTTATGATGCGATCAGCAAGCTTTTGTTTGATATTTTGGATAAAACTCATTTTCAGAATAATAGTTTAAATTCAGACTTGTCGTCAAGAGGCTTTTTATGGCAAACTCATTTGAATTGACAAGTTATGAAAAATTTTTAAGCCTAATTTATGTAATCTATTTATATTTTTTAGGAGATCTATACCCTCCATTAAAAACTTTGCCAGGCTTTATCTTTATCTCATTTGCAAGATCATTCATGTTTTTTGCACTAATGCTTTTACAAGCTTTAATTGCAATTTTTGCACAAGCTATAGTGTCCTCAAGTGCATCGTGATGCTTTAAGGGAATATCAAAAAGATGTGCCAATGTATTGAGCTTATGATTGGGCATGCTTGGCCACAAATTCTTGCTAATTTGAACGGTACACATGTAATCAAAATCCGGATTGGGAATTCCATAAGTATTCAGGCAGGCACGCAGCACAGAAACATCGAAACTTGCATTGTGAGCAATCACCATACTGTCTTGTAAATAATCCTCCACTTCATCCCAAATGTAATTGAAACTTGGCTGGTTGGCTACATCATCTTCTGTAATGCCATGTATGCTCACATTAATCGGGTGAAAATACATTTCAGGAGGTGAGATCAGCCATTCCCGACTGTCAACAATTACACCATTTTCAACTTTAACCAAACCAAGCGAACAGGCAGAATTTCTTTTGCCATTTGCGGTTTCAAAATCAATTGCGGTAAAATTCATATGCAACTTTTAACTTAGGAATTGATCTTTTCTAAAAATTCATCTTCCGAAATCATTGGAATCCCTAGCTTCTCAACCTTAGCCAACTTACTAGGACCAATTTTCTCGCCAGCCAGTAAAAAGCTTGTTTTTTTAGAAATCGAACCAACATTTTTACCACCATGCAATTCAATTAATTCTTTCAACTCATCACGCGAGTGCTTTTCAAAACTGCCGGAGATAACAATGGATAGGCCTTCTAATTTATTACTGCCTTCACCGGAATCAGAAACTTCTTTTTCCAACTGAAGTCCATAAGATTTCAATTTACTGATTAATTCCTGATGGTATTCATCCGAAAAATATTCAACAATGCTTTCGGCAATTTTATTCCCGATTTCATCAACTTCTACCAACTCCTCTACAGTTGATGATGCCAATTGGTCGATGGAAGGAATGGCTTTGGCCAGTTTTTTGGCAACAGTTGCACCAACATATCTTATTCCCAATGCATACAATACTCTTTCGTAAGGAACTTGCAGTGAATCTTGAACACTGTTTAAAATTCTATCGGCCGATTTATTACCCATACGTTCCAAAGGAACAATATCTTGTTTCTTTAAGATGTATAGACCAGAAATATCCTGAATTAAGTTTTTTTTAAATAGCAGATCAATGGTTTCTTCTCCAAGACCATCGATATTCATCGCTCGTCGGCTAATAAAGTGTTCGATTCTACTTTTAATTTGAGGCGGACAACTTCTGTCATTCGGACAGTAGTGATTTGCTTCGCCTTCTTTGCGAACCAGTTTGCTGTCGCATTCAGGACAATTTTCGATGAATTCTATTTTACCAGCTCCATTAATCCTGTTGGCTTCATCTACACCCACAATTTTTGGAATAATTTCACCTCCTTTTTCTACATAAACGGTATCACCTTCATGTAAATCCAAATTGTTAATGATGTCGGCATTATGAAGTGATGCACGCTTTACTGTAGTTCCCGCCAAAAGTACAGGCTCTAAATTGGCAACGGGTGTAATTGAACCTGTTCTACCCACCTGGTAGGTAACCTGATTCAATTGAGTAGATACTCTTTCAGCCTTGTACTTGTATGATATTGCCCAACGTGGCGATTTTGCCGTAAAACCTAACTCTTCCTGTTGGTCAATCGAGTTTACTTTGATAACAATTCCATCGATAGGTACTGGCAAGCTATCACGTTTTTCATCCCATGACTTAATAAAATCGATTACTTCATCGATATTGTTGCAAAGAGCCGTATGAGATGGAACTTTAAAGCCCCAGTTTTTAGCGGTCTGCAGATTGTCAAAGTGCTCTCTTTTAGGATTGTTTACGCCCAATAAATAGTACAGGTAACAATCTAATTTTCTTTTGGCAACAATGGCAGAATTCTGCATTTTAAGTGTTCCCGAAGCTGCATTTCTTGGATTGGCAAATGGTGTTTCTCCAATTTCTTCGCGCTCCTTGTTTAGTTCTTCAAATACTGAAAAAGGCATTAAAATTTCGCCTCTAATCTCAAATTCTTCAGGATAATCATTTCCGCTTAACTGCAAAGGAACCGATCGAATGGTTTTCACATTTGCAGTTACATCATCACCTCTAACTCCATCGCCCCGGGTAACGGCCTGAACCAATTTTCCATTTTTGTAGGTTAAGGAAATGGATGTACCATCGTATTTTAATTCGCACACATATTTAATATCACCATCAATCAATTTTTTAATTCTGGTTTCAAAATCACGAATTTCATCTTCAGAATAGGTATTCCCTAATGATAACATCGGATATTTGTGTTCTACCTGATTGAATTCGAGGTTGATATCGCTACCCACACGCTGAGTGGGTGAATTTGGATCATTAAATTCAGGATATTTTTCTTCCAGTTCAATCAACTCTTTCAATAGCATATCGAAATCGAAATCCGAGATGCTTGGTTGAGATAAAACGTAATAATTGTGATTGTGTGTATGTAATTGATTGCGAAGTTCGTCAATGCGAAGTTTTGCTTCTTGTTGGTTCATAATCTAATTGTGATCAATTCGTGAATAGACTTGAAGAATAAAACATCTTCAGGAATTGTAAAAATAGTAAACCTTAAGCTTAATTTTACATGCTTTTGGCGGAATCTTTTATTGGTTTAATTAATGAATTGATGCACAGTTGGGAATAATGCCAAATTTATAGACACAATTAAATTATCTGAAATGTCATTTACCGATTCAGGTGTTCCGTTAACCGATTTGCCATGAAATTAAAAAGGCATTTGTAATAATTTAGTGATACAATAAAATTATTGGTGTGAAACCTAAATCAAACAATATGGATGAACATAGAAGAAATAAAAGCCTTTTTGTTGGCATTGGATTAATAATAGTTGGAGTAGTTGTTATGCTTGAGCGACTAAATTTTCATTCTGATTTTATCTGGACTTGGCTGTATCGTTGGGAGTCTATACTAATTTTAGTAGGCTTGCTATCAATTGTTATCAAGAGGAAAATTTTAGGTGGTTTTGTTGCTATTGCAGTTGGGTTTTATTTTCTGTTGGATGAAATGATTTTTATGCCAGCTGATTGGGAAATTTGGTTTTTACCGATAGCTTTAATTGTAGCGGGAGTGGCTTATATATTCCAACCTGTCTCAAAAGAATGTAAGAAATAAAGTATAAATTAACAGTTTAAAATATAAAATCATGAAACATCATCATAAAGATCAAGAATCCAGACAAAATAACAGAATAATATTTGGTGTTTTTTTAATCTTGTTTGGTTGCCTGTTAGTATTGAAAAATCTGGATATCTTTCCTTATTACATGAAGGATATTATTTTTTCATGGCCAGCATTGTTATTTGGATTAGGAGCACTCTTTTATGCCGGGAAAAAGGATAAAACGACTGGATTAATTTTAATGGGAGTTGGAGGAGTTTTTCTATTGCCAATTATCTTCGACTGGGGATTCCACTGGAAGGGATTATTCTGGCCTGTAATTCTGATTGTTGTGGGAATCTTTATCATTAGAAAAAGAAATGAATGTATGCCTGAAGGTAGAAAATTTGACAGTAATGATACAGGGTATATCGATGAACTGAATGTGTTTGGCGGAGGAGAGAAGATGATCAATACCAAAAACTTTAAGGGAGGTAAAATTACTTGTTTGTTCGGAGGATCAGAAATAAATTTAACGAATGCAGATTTGGCGGAAGGAACCAATGTGATAGATATTTTTGCCATGTTTGGAGGCTGTGTTTTAATTGTGCCTTCCGATTGGGATGTTAAGGTGGAAGTTTCGGCAGTTTTAGGAGGAGTAGCAGATAAAAGAATGCCAACTGCCAATTATGTGGTAGAACCAAAAAAGGAATTGGTTATTAAAGGCTTGGTTGCTTTGGGAGGTTGCGAAATTAAATCGTATAAATAGTAAAGATGAGGCATCCTTTATTACGAAATTTTTATGGAATACCAATCTATATTGGTGCGTGGATTTTATTCGTGTTGCTTCTTTTTCTAATTGGGTGGTATTTTGATGGAAATGACTTATATTCCTCCTTTGTAAACTCGTTTAGCTTCTCGTTGCCTCTATTTATTTTAGGAGCATGTGTTTGGTATGTAGTTCGTTACATTAGTATGGATGAATCCGGAATTTTGGGTTTTATACTTCATCATTTAACTGCAGGAGCGATTGTAGTTGGGATTTGGGTTTCCGCGGCATATCAAATTCGAATTGGCTTTTTTGGTGAAGATCCAGATGGAATTAACTATTTTATACCATTACATTGGCAGGTGTTTTTTGCATTCTGTGTATACGATTATCTAATATTGGTTTATTATCTGATAATTTATTACCGAAACTTTCAGGATAAAACCATTCAGGAATCAGAACTTAAAAACTTGGTGAAGGAAGCTGAATTAAATGCTCTAAAATCTCAGATTAATCCTCATTTCCTGTTTAATAGCTTAAATTCGGTTAGTTCGCTTACATTGTCAAGTCCGGAGCAATCGCGGGAAATGGTTGTTAAATTGTCTACTTTCTTAAGGTATTCATTAGGACAAGATTTAAAGGAGTTAAATAGTTTATCAAACGAATTGAATAATATTCGTCTGTATCTAGATATTGAAAAAGTGAGGTTTGGTGAAAGATTGGTGTTGAAATTCAATTCTACCTCAGATTGTGATAATTTGAAGATCCCAAATTTAATCTTACAGCCAATTTATGAAAATGCAATTAAGTATGGTGTTCATGAAAGTCTGGAGCCAGTAACAATTTATACCAATTGTGAATTGGTAAACCATGTACTAAAAATTACAATTAGCAATAATTTTGACCCAGAGTCCATTCCTCCAAGAGGCAATGGTATTGGATTAAGAAACATACAGGAGCGATTAAGTTTAATTTATGGAAGAAGCGATTTAATGAAGATTGTGAAAACCGAAAATCAGTTTACCGTACATTTAGAATTCCCACAAAATATACAATCATGATAAAAGCAATTATTATAGATGATGAGTCCTTGGCCAGAAATTTGGTATCTACCTATTTGGATTCTGAAAAGGATATTGAAGTTATAGGAGAGTACTCGAATGGTTTTGAGGGATTAAAAGCGATTAATGATTTACATCCGGATTTGGTGTTTTTAGATGTGCAAATGCCTAAACTAACAGGATTCGAATTGCTGGAGTTACTTGATAGACCTTGTAATATCGTATTTACTACAGCATACAACGAATATGCAATAAAAGCATTTGAGCACAATGCCATTGACTACTTGTTGAAACCATTTTCAAAAGATAGATTTCTTACCGCATTGGATAAAGCAAAAGAGAGAATTGCGAATTCTAATGACAATCAAGATCAGATTGAAAAAATTAAATCACACAACGATGAATCTGAAGAATTAATCAATAGAGTTGTAATCAAATCGAGAAACAAGATTGATGTAATTGCGGTTGATAAAATTAAATATTTCGAAGCACAAGATGATTATGTAATGATTTATACTGCTGATGGGCGATACCTGAAGCAAAAGACCATGAAATATTTTGAATCGCACTTAAATCCCAATGAGTTTTGTAGAATACACCGATCCTATTTGGTTAAAATAGATCAAATTTCACAATTGCAACCATATGAGAAAGACAATTGGGTGCTTGTATTAAAATCAGGAGAAAGTTTAAAGGTTAGCCGTAATGGATTCAAACTTCTAAAGAAGCAATTGGAAATTTAATCTGAACTGGCATCGAGAAATTCGTTATTGCATAATTGTAGTAACGATTTTTTTTGCTTAAAAATTACTAAAAATAGTAAGAATTGGTATTGGTTGTAGAATTTGTGATTTCCTAAATTTTAAGTGAAATGGTTTAAATGATGGATAAGTGGATTTATTTTTATTATAAATATTCAATATATTTTTGAAACAGTATTTCTATTTTCAACATAATCATATATATTTGTATTGCCCAACTACAGTTAACTAATCTAATTACTACAATGAACCTAAAATTTATTTACGCCAAGAGTGCGTTCATTATCATTTTAATGTGCATTTTCACTTCTCATGTGGCTTTTTCAAATAACCAATCAGATGAAAATGGGAGTTCTTCTTTAAAAGGGAAAATCGTTGAAAAACAATCAAGCAAACCACTCGAATTTGCCACGGTTTCTATTTATTCGTCTGGCAGTTCAAAGCTTGTAAAAGGAACAATTACAAATAAAAGAGGCGATTTTTTACTTGAACAATTAAGTGCGGGATCCTATTATTTTAAGGTTGAGTATATGGGATATACCACTTATAATAGTAATCAGTTTGATATAAAGAATGGAGAGAGTAAGATTCTTTCCAATCCTGTGAATCTTGAGCTTGAGACTAAAACAATTTCTGAAGTTAAGGTGGAAGGGAATAGAGAATTTTCCAAAGTGGAACTTGGTAAAACGGTATACAATGTTTCCAGATCTCCGGTTGCCGATGGAGGAACCATAAATGAAGTTTTAAATACCCTTCCCAGGTTAAGTGTAGATGCTGAAGGAGGAATTCAATTCAGAGGGAGTTCTGATGTTAAGATTTTGATTGATGGTAAAATCAGCGGGCTTTTGGGGATGAATCCGGCGGAAGTTTTAAATGGTATGTCTGCTCATGATGTTGATCGTGTTGAAATAATTAGTACATCTTCTGCCAGATATGATGCCACAGGAGCAGGAGGAATCATCAATATTATCATGAAAAAAGACAGAGTAAAAGGCTTTAATGGTAGTGTTGCAGCAACGGTAGGTACCAAGGATAAAAAGTCAGGTGGTTTTAACGGTAATTATCGTACCGGAAAAGTAAACTTCTTTGGTTCTTACAATTATAAAGACGACTGGGCAGGGCGTGATTACAATGTTCAGAGAGAAATCCAGAAAGAAGATGTTCATACTCTTTTATTGGAAAATGCTGATGTTGATTTTGGAAATCGATACCACATTGGAAAAATGGGTTTGGATTACCTGATTAATGACAATAATACATTGACCTTTTCAACCAAGTACCAGGATGTTCTTCAAAATTGGAATGGGCGCTACGATTATACTCGTACAAATGTTGTTAGTAGTGCGATGCCAACCGTTGATTATAGACTTAGTGCCGTGGATTTGGATTTGCAGTCGTGGGTATACAATGCATCTTTTATGCACAAATTTGCAAAGAAAGGAGAAACTCTTTCGATAGATTTGGCTTATACTGATAATGCTGCAGATAATTCCGGGAACTATTGGGAACACAGTTATCGTGATCTTTCCATTGAGGAAATAATTGCTAGTGAAGCTGTGACGAAGCTGTCTTCGGATTATTATAAAACCGCAAGAAAAGAGGCTGTTGCGCAGGTAGATTATGTGCTTCCTGTAGGGGATAAAGGCAAGTTTGAAACGGGTTATCTATATCGAAATAATGAAATAGATTATAAGGTTGGTTCATTAACTGATGATTTTAATTACGAAGAAAACATCCATGGTTTGTATGCAATGTATTCTGGTTCAAAAGGAAAGTTTGCCTACGAATTAGGTCTTCGTGCTGAATATTCTGACATCAATACCAATAAAGAATTTAAGGATGATTATTTAGATCTTTTTCCAAGTGTTCACTTGTCGTATCAGTTTTCGGATAAGAAGCAATGGCAATTGGCATATAGCCGGATGATTTATCGACCTAATTCTGGAATGTTAAATCCTTTTCAAAATCTTCGTGATCCGGAAAATCAAAGATTGGGAGTGCAGGATATTGAAGCCTACTACAATCACAATATTGAAATGTCGATGGCTTTCGATAGAGAAAAGGCCAGTTACAAGACCACTTTGTATGTGAATTATCAAAAGAATCTGATTAATCAATACCGATTCATTGAAGATAAAACCAATAGATCCATTGTTCAATATGGTAATTTTGATTCGAAATTTTTCTCTGTACTAGAATTTGAAGGATCAACCAAGCTAAATAAATGGTGGAGTTTGAGTGGATATGTGGCAGGTATATATGAAGAAACAAAACCAGGAGAAGGATATAACTTTGGAACCCGTGATATGTGGGAGGTTACTGGAAAAGTTACTTCAGTTATGAACTTTAAAAAGTGGTTTAAACTTCAGGCAAGCTTCCGTTATCAATCGGAAATATTGGTTGCACAAGGAAAGTATCAGAACCTTTACTATGTAGATTTAGGATTGAGTAGGAAAGTATTAAAAGGAAGAGGACGTTTGTCTTTTACGGCTAATGATATATTCAATACTTTTAGATTTAAGGTTCATACTTCAGATCCTGAGTTCTATAATAAGGAAATTAAATACAGAGAAACTCAAATTGCCAAATTAAGTTTTAGATACTTTTTTGGTAAGCGATATAGAATTATGAGAGCTAAACCTAAAAAATCAGGAATGCGACATTCCGAAAATGATATTTAATACGATTACAATTCAATAAAAAAAGCTTCATCCTAAGGTGAAGCTTTTTTTATCATTACTTTAATCAAAATTTATTTATACTCAATAAAAATAAATTTACTTTCTGCTTGACATTCAGCTCTGTCTTTCTTAATTTCTATTCTATTGGATAAATCGGAGGGATATGAGCTTGAAAATTTTGGATATTAAGAAGCTGAAAAAAGCGAGAGGTAGTGAAGAAAATAATAAACCTAAGTCAAAAAGTAGAAGAAATTTTCTGAGAGGTTTGGGATTTGGATTTCTTGCATTTCAACCTTCATTAGAGGCTTTGGGAAAGGCTCTTGGTAATGATATTCAATATAGAAAGAGGGGAAAAACCATTGCTTTTTACTCTGAGGAAGGAAATTCATGGAATATCAATTTGAATTCTTTTGATGGTAATCCAAAATTGATTTTTCGTAAAAAACAGGAAGATTATCATCTAATTCTGCGAAATGCTTTTTATCCGGGAACTGCTTTGCCAATAGATTTTAAAGCCGTTCTTTACAATGATTTATCCTGGAGAATAAAAATCACTTTTACCAAGCTGGATATATCGAAAGATCTTAATCTGGCAGATTGGATTAATGGAACTATCGAAATTAACTCATTAATTTATCTGCATGAAAGAATAGAATTGAATAATTGGTATTCTTTGGATATTGAAGATCATTATCATTTTATCATTGATAAGTTTTGGAAAATAACTTTACGCGGAAAAAATCTGGCAAATTACAAATTCAATGATGTTTTTGGAACTGCTGAACAAATTTGTTTAAGCATTCCGGTTGAAGAAGATCTTAGGTATTTTAATTCCAATTTTGAACCAAAACTAAAATTGAGTATCACAACTCAAAATGTAGAAGCATTTCTATCAAATTGGAAATTTAGTAATGGTTCAGAATTGAATAGCTGTAGTGAGGTACTGCATCAGGTTAAAATATTAAAATCTGAGAGGCTTTCAGGGAGGTGTTCGTCGGTAGTATTGGTTGATGAAAAGGATGTTAAGGAGGCAAATGGCTTTTTATTTCATAAGAGAATTAATGATGATCTGGAAGAATCGCTTAAACTTTATCGTTCCCAACTTGCAATTGAGCTAAATCAGCAATCAGAATACTTGTTTTTCATTGCCAGTATTGCAAATAATGGTATTTGGGCAAATTTTTCCGAGGCTTCTTATCAACTGATTAATTCAAATGAGAAAGCTGCATTTGAAATGCATGGTACCAATGGTAGAATAAATTCTGTAAATGGTTTGGCTCATATAGTTGCTACCAAATACCTCTTACCGGATGCCATTAGTTTGGCAGTTGAGTATCCGGAGAAGCCAGTTATTGAAATTGCATATCAGGATCAGAAATTGCAATCGAAAAAGAAGCTTGTTATTGATTCCCGATTGGGAAAGATTAAAATTAAAGAGAAGGAAATTATAAGATTGAGTGTGCTTAGACCTGAGGATATGTTATTTCTTCAGTTTGAGTTCTACAATTTCAAATACATAAAAAAAGATCAACAAAGCTATTTAGAAATTAACAATACGAAGAAGCCGGCAACTATGGTAGTTGTGTTTCCTCCTCAACATACATTGGAGCAAGCCTTTTGGGAAAACAATTCATTGCCAGGAGGTGAGGGGAATGAAAATGTAATTCTACCTGCTAAATACATTCGTAGTGGAAAAAGCAGATTGGTGTATTCGGTTCCTTCCAGTTTTAAGGGAATGCCAATTATTATGGAGGAATTGTTAAACTGGTCACGTTTTAAGTTGAGGGTAAATTATCGTGCCAGGGTATTGGAGCCAGTTAAAGTAGTAATTAATAAATTTCAGAATCTTGGTTCTTTTATCAATAAGAAAAGTACTAGCAAACCAAAAACGATTAGCAAACAGAGCTTAAACATTGCGAAATATTCAAAGAATCGTTTAAGTAGCAGATCTCTTTATAATAAAGATCAGTTATCGAAAAACTTACCTGCTGAAGCAAGTGGACAGCTGTATGCAAAGATCAACTATGCAGCATTAAAAGCCAATTTGTTGGAGATGAGAAAACCGAACCTACTGGAAACCTCTATTGAGGCGCCAACCAGACTATTCATTTCGCCCAATCAATTTGCTGGTTTTGCTCATCAGCAGAGGATTCATTTAAAGGATCATAAAGAAATCCCAAAAGGAAATATTCAGAATCTACAATTCAATAATCCATTAATAACCAATAAAGGGGAGTTGTCGGAACTGTGGCATTCACGCATGGGTGTGCGCTTAAAAAATGGGGAGATTGATGAAGATGGAATGGAAGGATTTAGAAGCATTCGTGCACTTTGGGCCAGGGATGCATTCAAAAAATTAACTCCTAAGCCACAAAGAAATAAGCCGTTTCGAACAGCCTTAGATGGAAGAGATCGACACAATATCGTTCATCAAACTTCGAATTTTACAATCAAGTCTTACATGCCAAGAGCTGTGCAGGCCAAACGATTTATGATGTCATCCTTAGGCGCATGGATTGATTTTAATGCAAACTTTAATTACCCGGATTTTCATGCACAACCTGATTTGGAGCTTTTGGAATGGGAACACCTATCAACTTTAGGTAGGGATCATTATGTAAAAGTAGTTGAAGCAGGATTCCTGTTTCCATTTGGACATACAGCTGCATTGGTAAAGGTTACCGAGAGAAAACCAGATAAGGCAACACGAGCAGCTGTGAATCGCCAAAGAATGTACATTGTGATTCTTGAGCCTGTTGTATATTATGAGATGAGGGATCAACAAAATGGGTTTATTCCGTTTCCTTTCCAAACCGTTGAGTTACCAGCTACACGCACACCAGATTTGGATGCGCCTGTTGATTTGGTGAATATGGGTGGGGATTACAACTTCTTGATTCGAAGTGGTGGTACGGATTTAATTTTTGATTTACTATTGGTTGATCAGGAAGGGCGAGAACAGAAAATTAAATTGCCATTGATATTTATAGGCAAGTCGGCTGCTTATAATGAAACCAAATCAGAGCAATTGGTAGATGTATACAACGCTGAGATGAATCGATTCAAGGCCGATTTCAACTTGCAAAAGGTGGCCTATTCTCCTTCATTGATAGAAGATGATACAACATTTGAGACAAGAGGAATCGATTTTGGAGCTTTGTCTCTTGAAAATAAAGCAGCTACAGTGCTGAAGTTTCATCCTAAGGTGAAGACTGCTTCGGTTAAGGTGAAGGCAATAGAAGAATTAACTGGAAATCCTGATCTTGTGAATATTGAGTTGCAAGATGATGAAAATGCAGCCAAAGTATTTGCCAAGCTTTTGGACAATTTAAAAGCCGATTTTTCAAGTGGATCAGATAAGTCCGGTGGATTTATGAGTCCCAATACACAGGTTACCTCCCTTTCGAAGTTGAAAGGACCTTTGGGAGGAGCAGTGGATCAATTGCAAAATTTGGAATTCGATCCGGCAGAATTTTTTGCCTCTTCGGGTGATATGCCTGTTGCCAAGCTGTTTGGTGTGGTGTCCATTTTCGATTTACTATTGGGCAATTTGAACTTTGGGGATCAAGGAAATCAACAGTCTGAAGCCTTAAGTGGAATCAGTCAGCAAATGGAATCCCTAAAGGAAGATATTCTGGAACAACAAGCCATTTTGGAAACCGCGGCTGAGGATGCCCAGGCAGCGATTGAACAGGAGATTCAGAATTTGAGAAATCAATTGGAGTCGAAAGTCAATGAATTGGAACAGCAATTGACCAGTCAGATTCCTCGAATCCCAAATTTTAATGCATACAAAACCGATAAGGCATTTGTGGTAGAATATCGTTGGATACCGGAAATGGAAGCCAGTAAGTCTTTATTTGGAGGATTTCTAACGGTAAATGTTCAAAAACCAAGTGAAGCATTGCAAGTGTTAAGTAAGCTAAGTAGGCCTTTCGATACTTCACAAAAAACACAGTTTGGTGTAAATGCATCTTTCACTGATTTTTCTATTGAGATCAAAGAATTGATTCGGGTTAGTTTTAAATCTCTGAAGTTTGGAGGAGGATCGGGTAAGAAAGCTGATGTGAAAGTGGAAATGGCGGAAGACGATTCAATTCTCTTCCTTGGGCCATTGAGTTTTGTAAATCAATTGCAGAATTTGATTCCTTCCAATGGATTTGCTGATGGACCATATATGAAACTATCACCTGCAGGAGTTAAAGCTGGCTTCGATTTGGCTATACCGAGTGTAGAGGTCGGTGTTTGTACCATTGCAAATATGACACTGGGAGCTGGAGTTCATCTGCCATTTACAGGAGCTCCACTTACCCTTTCCTTTAATTTCTGTAAGCGTGAATCACCATTCCTATTAACGGTTTCTGCATTTGGTGGTGGAGGTTATTTCTTGATGAAAACCAGCGTAAAAGGATTTGTTGGAATGGAGGCGGCTTTCGAGTTTGGTGCAGCCTTATCCATGAATTTTGGAGTAGCAAGTGGAGGTGTATCTGTAATGGGAGGTTTCTATTTCAGTATGGAAATCGTGGATGATCATACCGAAACCATACTAACAGGTTACATCCGTTTTAACGGATATTTATCGATACTTGGAATCATAAGTCTTTCCTTGGAAATTTATTTGGCTTTTGTCGCCATGTTCCAGAATGGAAAGGTTGAAAAATTATATGGTGAAGCCATTGTAAAAGTGAAGGTTGAAGTGTTATTCTTCAGCAAAACTGTGACTTTAACAGCTCGAAGAGAATTAAAGGGAGCCGATGCAGACCCAACCTTCCAAATGATTATGGAAGAAAACGATTGGCTGGAATATTGCCAGGCTTACGCTTAAACAATTAGCAATGAACAATTAGCAATGAACAATTAGCAATGAACAATTAACTTAAGCAATGAAACAAAAAATCATATTCACCTGTTTGCCACATCGAATTGATGAACAAGAAAAATTGCGATTTTCGGTGCAGGTAAGTTTGCGCCTCGAAAATGCAAGTTCAAGCACATTAGCTAGTTTTCCTGATATGGAGAATTGGCCTGCAAAGTTGAAGAACTCCAGCTTTAAGCTAAGGTTGAAGAATGGCAATGAATATGATATAGATTTGAATTCTGGTATTCTGGATGAAGACTTGTGGGACAAGCTGATGCACAAGGATATTCGTGTAGATGGTTTTCAGCAAGAAGATTTAACGTCCAGTAGAATTCATTCCTATCCAATCAAACATGTGCAGAGTTTTGTATTGGATACCTACAAAAGGCTTGGTGTTCAAAATCCGGATCGATTACTTGAACCTAAAGACTTGAGCGACCCGAAAAGTTTGGGACAGATTTCGAAATTTAAAAAGCGAGATACACCAAAACCACCGGAAAGCAATGCGACAACTGCTGCAGGAAGAAGGGTGTTTAAGGAATCCGATTTTTTGGATGTGGATGAATCTACTTCCAGACGATTGGATGAACTCAGAAGAAAGAATGGATTCGTTCCTTTCCAGCAACAGGCCAATCCTAAAATGGATTTTGCACAGTTTAGAGATTTTCATAAGACGGATCGCCCAACAAGATATGAGCCTTTGGCTAAGATCAAGAAACCTGAATTCGAGTTTCATGATATTCTGGCGGTGGTCAGTACTTATCCGCAAATTCAAAGAAAATTGGGGGTTGTGCTCGATTTTAGTATGGATATTCCCAATGGATTTCCTGCAAATCATTCCATGCGATTGATCGTTCAGGATATTGATTTTACAACGAATACTGAAGTCTCAGTTCCTTTGACGGCTTACCGCTATACCGAAAAAGGATTCTATGCAAAATCAAAGGAAGGTTCTGATATCAATTTGGGGTTTGTGAAAATCAATACCGATAAGTTTACCGCATTTCAGATTGATACCGATGGACTTGCCTTGAAGGTAAACCAGATGGTGGACAATAAGATTCAGGAAGAGGTGAAGTTGAAAATTGTGGAGTTGGATTTGGGTAAAAGTAAACGATTCAAAAATGGAGTAATCCCTGCTGATAAGCCTGAAAAGGAAGGCCTGCCAAGCTTACGATCGGCAGGTATTGGAATCGCACGAAATGGAATGGGACAGCATTTAAATGCCCGATTTATTAAAGCAAAACAACTGCAAGCCAAAATCATCGATCCATCGAAAATGGATAATAGTTTAAAGCTCATTCTTTCGGATGAAAAACTACATGCCGAAGATTTGGTACAAGGATATAGAATGGATGTTGCTTATTCGACAGAACCTGAGAATTGGCATTCTTTGCACATGAGGAAAGAATCCTATTCCTACTTCGATTCCAGTAATGTGGAAGAGTTTATTGATGATATAAATGCTGATGAAGGATTCATACAAACCGCCGCAGCCGAAGATACAGAGAATGCCAATGAGTTGTTTGTGGGAGAAAACATGATTCGCTGGGAAGGATGGAGTTTATCGGTTCCCAAACCTGGTTTTGCCATTAATGAAGCTGAGGATGAAAATGTAGATCCATCAAAACGCGTGGACTATGTGAATACATCAAAGAATGTGGAGGCAAAGAAATATGAGTTTGATTCCACCAGGGAGTTTCGACTACATACCAAAACAGAAACGCTTAAGGGAACATTACCAAGATTGCGTTTTGGAAAGGATTATATGCTACGTGTGAGAACTGTGGATTTGGCAGGCAATAGTGTGCTGCTCGATTCTCAACCTGAAAAAGTAAGTGAGGCTGTTATCCGTGGTTTTAGATATTATAGGTATGATGCTTTGATGAATCCGGTATTGCTTTTGGGATCGGAATTGAAAGATGGAGAGGCTTTGGAAGAATTGGTAGTTCGAAGCAATTACAATATGAGCACCGAGGAGTTCCAGGGGCGTTATGGAAATGTGGATTCAATTGAAAACACAAAGGCAACAAGACATTTCTTGCCACCAAGAAATTCACAATTGATTGCAGAACAGCATGCCAGGTTCGATAAGGCTTTCGGGAACAATCCTGAACTTGCCAAGGCGCTGTATGAACTGATCAGTTCGAAAGAAGTGCAGTTGGAAAAGGGTGAAAACGGAAAGGAAAAAGTGTACAAGGGAGATCAGGTGGATTTGATTTATTTGCCTGATCCTGCAGCAGCAGGTATAGCTCTATTTCTAGCTGATGGATATGATGAATCGCATTCACAAACTTTTGAGCCAAGATTGTTTAGTTTCTTTGGGAATGAGGAATTGAGTCCGAATGATACGGATATCAATCTTTCTGATGAGGAGTGGTACAAAGCCAAATCCTTACGAATTCAGTTGGTGGAAGGAAATACAGCATTTCATTGGAATGCAGCAGCACGTGTGTTAATGGTATCCTTACCAAAGGGAGAAAGAATTAAACTGAGGTTTTCTACTTTTTGGAAAGAGAAGGATCTGGAGGAGTTTTCCGGGATGTGGCAGTTGCTGCAGGAGGACAATCCGGGGAATATTACAAAACTTAAAGAACTGGCAAAAACAGGAAGGCATTGGATGATTAGTCCGGCGCGGGAAATTGAGTTGACTCACGCAGTTCAACAGCCTGTGGATGCTCCTAAAATCGAAATCATTAATCCGGATAAGAATTACGACGATACGCATGCATGGCTGCATACAAGGTTTTCAGTTCATGGATTTTCAACTCATAAGGTAGAATACAAAGCACGCTGGAAGGACAGAAGAGATGATCCAAGAACGGTTGAGCCCGATTGGGTAGACCATTCGGATAATGTTGAAGAAATGGATATTCAATATCACGATAAAACTGTGGATAAAGGAAATCTTCCAGAGAAGAAAGATCCTTCCAAACAAATTGCCATTCAGGGACAAGGCAATCAGCTTAAGCCACAATTAAAAGTGGGTCTGGCAAGCGAATTCAGTGGTGCATTACAGCACAAGTTTGGAGATACCAAGCACCGATATGTAGATTATCATCCTGAAGCCACAACACGATATGCTGAGCATTTCGACAAGCTGATCAAATCGGAAGGTTTGGAGATCACAAGGGATGGAGAATGGTTCGAAAAGGTAAACATCTTAAGTTCCGATAGACCGAAAATACCATTTGTTGATTATGTGATCCCAACATTCGAGTGGAGAAAGACAAAAACAGCCATGGTAATGCGTCAGCATCGTTTGGGTGGAGGCTTGCGCGTGTACCTAAAGCGCCCTTGGTTTTCAACTGGTGAAGATGAAATGTTGGCTGTAGTTTTGCCGGGATCGGATCCATCGAAGATATCGCAGACCATTGCTGCATTGGGAACACCAGGATTTAATACCATGTTTACCCATTGGGCACAGGATCCCATTCGCCCATCGAAACTTGGAAGCATGAACTATCCGGGCATCAATGATTTTAGACACAATCCAAGTGTTGACAAGGGATTGGTATATCCCGGCAAGGAGAATGTAAAAGTAAATGCAATTTGTTATCCTGTAGCGTTTGACAAGGAAAGGAAGTTGTGGTATGCTGATTTTGCCATTAACCATGGCAAGATGTATTTCCCATTCGTAAAATTGGCTCTGGCCAGATATCAAGAACACTCGGTTCGTAAGGCGGGGCGTGATGTGTGCTTGTCGTCCATTGTGATGGCCGATTACATTCAATTGGTACCAGAGCGAATTGCAACGCTTACCTTTAAAAAGGACAATATGAATTCTCGATTTACCCTTCAGATTGAAGGAGTAATATCCAATGCATTGTATCGAAATGGGAATACAGGAAACTATTTAGACATTAGCTTCCTCGATCCAGAATTGGTTCAGCCAGTATACGGAAGTGTAAACGATGGTAGGAATGAGGAGAGTTTGGAGGATGAGGGAGTGAGAATTGCAATATCAGGCAGCGTGGTGAAAAACAATTACTACACGATTGTTCGTGAATTTAAGTTGAGCAGAAAGTATAAAGACCAGCCTTTGCAGGTAATTGTACAAGAATTTGAGGGAGCACCTCCAGTCAGTAGAAATATAAGAAGTATTGCAAGTGGAGCAAATGAAGAAAATCAAGCACGATTGGTTTATGCTGATGTGTTTAAAATAAACGCAAAAGACAATTAGCAATGATCAATTATCAATGAACAATTGTAAGGGCAAGGCTTGATGTTGTTAGCTTATTAAGTTTAGTATATGTTACTAATTAAACCAGATTAAACGTAAATCTCAAGAAATAAAATTAACAGTACAATGACCAAAGATGAAGTTTTCAAAGAGTTGGAATCTTACGGAAACGAAGGAACCAAAAATGTTCTCATAAAACATGGAGCTCGTGAACCATTTTATGGTGTAAAAGTTCAGGATTTGAAGAAAATTGTAAAGAAGATTAAAAAAGATTATCAGCTCTCATTGGAATTGTATGATTCAGGAAATTCCGATGCCATGTATTTGGCAGGACTAATTGCGGATGAGAAAATGATGAGCAAAGAGGATCTTCAAAAGTGGGTAAAAGGAGCTTATTGGTACATGATTAGTGAATACACTGTGCCTTGGGTTGCGGCAGAGTCTCAATTTGGTTTTGAGTTGGCTTTGGAGTGGATTGAATCCAAGGAAGAAAATACTGCAGCTGCAGGTTGGGCTACATTATCGAGTTTAGTGGCTGTAAAAAACGATGAAGAATTAGATGTGGGTCTGCTTAAAAGTTTGATGACGAGAGTTGAAAAGGAGATTCATACTTCATCGAATCGGGTAAAATATACAATGAATGGTTTTGTAATCTCAGTGGGTGCTTATGTTTCTGCGTTAACGAATTTGGCTATGAAGCATGCAGAGAAGATTGGTAAAGTAGATGTTTACATGGGAAAAACATCATGCAAAGTGCCATTTGCTCCGGAATACCTGCAGAAAATAATTGATAAAGGAAGGGTAGGAAAGAAGAAAAAAACAGCTAGATGCTAATAGAATAATTTAAACTTTAGTAAAAACAATGTTATCATGCAAACAAAAACCATCCTAATAGTAGAACAGTTTAGAAAGAATTCTAATGAGGCCAATGCCAGAAAAATGTCGGCATATATGAAAAATCATTTCCCTTTTCTGGGTTTGCCAAAACCACAAAGAGTTGAATTGAGTAAGGATTTTTTAAGGAAAATTACCAAAGAGAAAATGATTGATTGGAATTTGGTCAATTATCTGTGGGAACTTTCTGAACGAGAATTTCAATACCTGGCTCTGGAATATCTTGCGAAATTAAAGAAGCAGCTTGAAAAACCAGATATTTCGAACATAGAGCAATTGATCGTTACAAAATCGTGGTGGGACTCGGTTGATGTCTTGGCTCCGCTGGTAGGTGTATTGTGTAAAAAATATCCTGAATTAAAGACTGAGGTTCTGGATGATTGGATCATTAGTTCGAATATTTGGTTGAAACGTGTATCCATTCTATTTCAATTAAAATACAAGAATGATGTAGATACAGAATTTCTTTCAAAGACAATTATTGCAAATAACCTGAGTAATGAGTTCTTCGTGAACAAAGCCATAGGTTGGGCATTGCGACAGTATTCAAAATTTAATCCCGATTGGGTCAAAGAATTTATCTCCAAGTATCCTTTATCGCCGCTAAGTATACGCGAGGGCAGTAAATATTTGTAAATTTCCGGCAAATTTAAAACTTATTTCAAATGCAAGACATCTATCCGGAAATGATTAAAAATTTGCCTGAAGCTGATATTCCTTTTAATGGAGTTCGCGGTTGGGTAGCGCAAGGAGAAAACCATCAGATTGTATTTTTTGATATTGAACCAATTGGTGAAGTGCCTCGCCACTCGCATGGAGCACAGTGGGGAATGATGATCGATGGAGATATGGATCTAACAATTGATGGTGAAACCAAAAAATATAGAAAAGGCGATCATTATTTTATACCAGATGGGGTATTACATTCGGCTAAATTTAATCGAAGAACCATTGTAATGGACTATTTTGCGGAAAGTGATCGATATAAACTGAAATAATTCTTTAAAGCTTGACGTCTTTTTTTATTTAACTTTTTTCGCATAAGTTTACAGGCAATCAGGGACTTTTTGCCTGTAAACAAATACCACTTACCGACTTTTAACAAAATTTATTTGGGATTAGTCTGTGTTAACAGGCATTCTTGGTACATTTGTCGCACTTTCTATGGATAAAAACAGCCAAAACGTATACGAATTAGAGAATGTCAAAATAAGCAGCTTGCTGTGGAAATATTTTTGGCCTGCATTTACAGGAGTTGTAATTAACTCGCTGTATAATGTGGTTGATCGTATATTTATAGGCCAAGGTGTTGGATCAATAGCACTTTCGGGATTAAGTGCGGTGTATCCTATTATGCTTATTCTTATGGCATTTGGGATGTTAATAGGATTGGGGGCAGGTGTTAGAATATCAATAAATCTTGGTAAGAAAGACTTTAAAAGAGCAGAATGGGTTTTGGGAAATTCTTTTATCTTAATGCTTATTGTATCTGCATTAATTACCATTTTAGGTTTTGCCATTAAAGATCCGCTTTTGCAATTGTTTGGAGTTTCGGTAGATACCAAGGATATTGCAAATGAATACTTAAATATCATTTTATATGGTGCTGTTTTTAATGTGGTTGGTTTTTCTTTGAACAATTTGATTCGTTCTGAGGGAAATGCAAAAATTGCCATGTACTCCATGTTAATTAGTGCAGGTACCAACATTGTTCTCGATCCAATATTTATCTTTCTTTTGGATATGGGAGTAGCTGGAGCAGCTTATGCTACCATTATATCTCAGCTTATATTGTGCATTTGGGTGATCAAACACTTTAGAAGTGATCGATCGGTAATTAGGTTGAGTGCCACTAATTTTAAATTGAATCCACAAATCATTTGGTATATTATTTCCATTGGATTTGCACCATTCTCTATGCAAATTGCAGGTAGCTTTGTGCAAGGATTGTATAATGTGCAGTTGATTAAATTTAGCACTGATGTAGCCATAGCAGCCATGGGGGTAATCAATTCGGTTGCCATGCTAATTGTTATGACCATTGTTGCTATTAATATGGCAGCACAACCAATTTTTGGTTTTAGTCATGGAGCCAAACATTTCGATAGAGTTAAAGAGACTTTAAAAATTTGTATGATTGCTGCAACAGGTATTGCTGTTTTTGGATGGATAATGGTTCAAATGTTTCCTGAAACCATGGTGTTGGCTTTTAATAGCACCGACAAGGAATTATTGGAGGTGGGTGCCAAAGGACTTCAAACCTTTCTAATCGCTCTTCCGGTGGTTGGATTTCAGATTATTGTAGGAAATTACTTTCAATCCATAGGAAAAGCAGGAGTTTCAGCATTGCTTACCTTAATGCGACAAGTAATTCTTTTGATTCCTATTCTTTTTATACTACCCAATTATTTAGGACTTGATGGAGTTTGGTTTGCAGGACCAATTTCAGATGTTGGTTCAGCTATGGTGGCTGGAATCTTTATCATCAGAGAGTTCAGAAAGCTGAATAATCAAATTGCTTAGTTCCCATATTTTCCGATAGAACAGATTCATCATTCTAAATAAGCAGGCTTATGAAATATTAATCTGCTCAATCCCTTGAATTTTTGTATTTTATACTTCGATATGTCAAATGAAGGGACAAGATGAGAAGTGTATTGGTATTTCTGTTTTTCTTTTTACTGTTTGGTTGTTATTCCCAGGATGTTCCACTTGTTAATGAGCAACATCCAAGAATAGAATTGAGTCAGGAGCGCTTTGACTGGTTAAAAGCGAATATATCCAGTGGAGAGTGTCAGGAAACTTACCAGCGATTTAAAAGTGCTTACGATAGAAATTGGGTTACCAGTTCAAAAACCTATATGGTTGGATCGGATTCTACACAATGGAATTATGAGTTTGGTTCGAGTGATGCATTCCAAATGTCGCGTATGACTGCCTTTCTGTTGAAAATGGGAACAGATGGATTGGCTTTGAAGCGTTGCGAATTCATCATTTCAAGATATGTAGACTACCTGAACTCCTTAAACTTCGACAATTACTCAGGAGATACCAAAGAGAACCTCCTTAGGAACAATTGCAATTACGGAGCCATTCTTCTCGATTGGACTTACAATGATGTTCCTCAGCGGAAGAGGCAACAGCTTTCAAGAGCTTTGTTCCGGGTGTTGGAATACTTTATGGACAATTATGTCCTGACTCCTTCAGGCAATAGTTATGTAACCAGTCACAACATATACAATTGCGGAATTACCATGCATGCAACCTTGGCTTTGCACGGAGCCGATGGTTTATCGTCAGGCCAGATGTCGGATGTAAATTCCTGGTACAAAACCTTGGTAGGCAAATGGGAAAATGGCATTTTACCAGCCTTTGCTCACTTTCGTGATGATGATGGAGGTTGGAATTGGGGCGCTGCTTATTCCATGTTCGGTTTGCCTCGTCAGTACCAGTTTTTTGATGACATGAAAATCGGTACCGGAACTGATTACTACCAGGAACAAGCCTGGATAAGAGAATCCATCAATCAATACTGGTATTTCTATCGTCCGGATAACTATACCATTCATTTGGGTGATGCTGTAATTGATTTAGATCAGGCCAACAGGGTAATGTATCGTCATGCAGCCGAATTTGGCGACGAAAGAAGTCAGTATTTGGTTCAAAAATATGGAGCAACTCAATACCTGAACAATTCGAACCTGGTATTCCAGAAACTGCTATTTAAAGATTTTGAAGCAGCAACGGTTTCGCATCCCGAACCTCCTTTAGATTGGTGGGCCGACAAAACCGGATTGGCTGTTAGCCGAACTTCGTGGGATGAGGATGCCACCATGCTCTGGTATTACTGTGCTCCAGCCAAACGAGCCGATCATGAGCACAGAGACAACAACCATTTTGTAATTATAAAAGACAAACCCCAGATTTTGGATGCTGGTCATTACGATTCTTATGCCACGAATCATTATAACAATTACTACTCGCGTACCATTGCACACAATTCCATTTGTGTATTCGATGGATCAGAGTCTTACCGTGCCTTTGGGCGATCCGTTTCGAATGATGGCGGACAAATATGGACCGATCGATTGGAGAATGTGGGAGAGCTTACCGATAGTGATCACAAAAGAGGAGAGTGGCTAAAGTTTGCTTCTGGCGATGAGTATGCCTATTATATCAGCGATGCGGCAGATTCTTATGCATCCGATAAATTGGATCGATTTGAACGCAGGTTGTTGTATCACAAGCCTGATAGGGTAATTGTGTTGGATCATTTGCATTTGCGAAATGTATCGTCGCAAGAACGAAAGGCCAAGTACATCAATCACTTTGCCAATCGTCCTGATATCAATGGTCAGGTGGTAAATACTACGATTACCGATAAAATGATTACCTATAATGGCAGAGATTACAAGGCCTCGCATGGGAATGGAAATGTTGCCATTCGTACCTTATTGCCAGATTCAACAACTACTACTTTAATTGGAGGTAGTGCTTATGAGTATTGGGTAAATGGAACCAACTATCCGCCAGACAATAGTCCAAATTTCAATTCGGCACATCCTGGAACATGGAGAATTGAAGTTGAACCAACGAAGGTAATCGAGGATTTGGTTTATCTGCATACCATTAAAATTGGAGACAATCAAAATCCGTCGAATGCAGGTGGCGAACTGTTTGAAAACGAAAGCACAATTGGTGTTGATTGGGAGAATCACCTGTACCTGTTTCATGCGAAAGGCGATACTTTAAACTCTTCTTACTCGGTAAATCCGCTTGACGGAAACCGAACCATAAAGATTTTTGCTTTGGATATGCAGGCCAATACTTCTTATGGTGTGTTTTTAAATGATGATTTGGCCAGAACAGGAGACTCCAATGAGAATGGTATTTTTGAGATTACAGTTGATTTGGCTGAAGGAATGTACAATTTGGTGGTTCGTGATACCATTGCGGGAGATCCCAATCCAGATACCGATCCAGACCCGGATCCAACTCCCGAACCAGGAGATGAGGAAGAAGGAGAGGTGAAGGTATATCCAAATCCAAGTGATGGAATTTTTACCGTATTGATTGAACACGATGAGGTGAGTGAGTTTCAGTTGAGTACTTTCGATTCTACCGGTAGGAAGGTGATGGAATATTTGAATTCGGGCAATCGTGTTGATTTGAACTTGAATGGATTATCTTCCGGGGTCTACTATTTGCTCATTCAGTATCTCGATAAACAAGTGAAGCGGAAGATTGTACTTGTTGATTAAATTCTGAACCTCCCAGTTTTATTAGCCCCAAGGGAAGAAGTGCCAGTTAATTGTTAATTTGAAGTATTCAATGAGTAATTTGATCAAAGTTTAAGATGATTGAATAAGTTATCTTATAGCCTGCAATTTTCTCTTATCTTTGAGTGAATAAATTCAAATCTCATGAATAAATCTACAATCCTATTGGCGCTGATATCAATTTTTGCACTATCATGCAATCAATCAAAAGAGAAGAAAATGACTCAGGCAGCCTATTCCATTTATGTAGGTACCTACACCGATACCGACTCTAAGGGAATCTATAAAATCACGATGAACAAATCGGGAAAGTTTGGCGAACTGAGTTTACAAGCTGAGACCAAGAATCCATCTTTCTTGTGTTTTGCCAATAAAGGTAAAAATTTACTTGCCATTAATGAGATCAATTCATTGGATGGAGTAGGGAGTGTTGAAAGCTATAAGATAGGTGATCAGCTTAAGCTAATTAGTAGGAAATCGAGTGGAGGAGCACATCCTTGTTTTGTTACAGAAAAGGATGGAATTGTGTTAACGGCAAATTATACAGGAGGAAATACGGGTTTATTGCGAGTGGATGAAAAGGGTAAGCTTTCTGAGCTACTGGATGTAAATCAGCACGAAGGATCAGGAAGTGTTGAGGGCAGACAAGATGCACCGCATGCTCATAGCATCTGGTTTCAACCTAATAAAAATAGAGCGATTGCTGTAGATTTGGGCAGCAACGAATTGTGGATTTCTACCATTTTGGATGATAAATTTATCAATGCAGAGCGCATTGCAATGCCTGAAGGGGCAGGGCCACGACATTTGACCTTCCATCCCAATGGCAAGTTTATTTATGTGATTAATGAACTAAGCAATACAATCACCATTCTAAACGGAGAAAGCCTACAAAATCTTGATAATGTACATACCTTGCCAAAAGCTTTTGCAGGAAGTAGTTTTACTGCAGATATTCACATTTCATCCGATGGAAAGTTTCTGTACGGTTCTAATCGCGGGCACAACAGCATTGTGATATATGCAGTATTGGAAGATGGAGGATTGGAATTGATAGGACATGAATCAACGCGTGGTGATCATCCTCGTAATTTTAGCCTGAGTCCTGATGGGAAGTTTTTGATTGTAGCCAATCAGAATACCAATAATTTGGTTTGTTTTAAACGCAATAAAAAAACAGGCTTACTCACTTTCGTTGATGAGACAAAAGCAGCTAAACCTGTTTGTGTATTATTCCAAAAGTAAACCTGCTCCTGTAAATTTGGAATTTACAGCTTGTGAGAAAAGGATTTTTAATCCGTTTCAATTGTAGAGAATTCAATCAACATTAAATGGTCTGTTTGTTTTAGGTCAGGATAAAATCCAAGCAAAACAGACCATAATTCTTCTTTCGAATCAAAACCATCCTTCTCGATTTCTTCTATTGTGAGTTCGTCAAAACTCTTGTGTATCACTTTCGTGATTTGTATTTCGATTGAAGGCTTGTCATCAAATATGGCTTCGCCTTTACCCAATTGCGGAGCAGGTTCATCAACTCTTGCAGTTTGTATTTTGTTTCCGTTTTTAATGGCCTCATAAAAATCGGAATGGAAGTGGATTTGGGACATGTATTAAATTGTTGGTTTCATGCAAAGATTGCAAATGTAAAAAAAGAAAGCGCAAAGAATCATTTGAAATCGTCGCGCTGTATTATTTCTTTAGTACTTTCAGAATGGAGCTATATGGTATTCACTTCAATATTTTTGTTTAAACGACAGTTTACTTCTGCAAAAACCAGGTTTTGAATATCAGGATAGGTTAAATCCTCAGGCAAATCTTTAAAGAAACGAATTTCTGCAATCTCAGATTTAGGCAATTCTGCCAAATAAGTAATATTGGCAAAGAAGATTCGTCCATAATTGATTTCGCCTTTCCAATCACATGAATAGTCTACAATCAGTTTAAGGCTAAATTCTTTGGCTCCGGTTTCTTCGTACAGCTCTCTTCTGGCTGCCTGTAGTGCGGTTTCATTCGCTTCAATATGTCCTGCAGGCATTTCCCAGGTCTCACGCATTCTATGGCGCACAAATACCCATGTATTTTGGTATTTCGAACAAACGATGGAATACTTTAAATTTTCTTCCGGTATGCTTAAGGGATCTAAAAAATTAACGATTGGTTTTGTCATGTATGTATATTATTCAGAGGTTGATTTTCCTTTGTACATCTCACTAAATGGACCTTCAATGGGTTCCCAAAGTTCTACTTTATTTCCTTCCGGATCAAGAATCCAGCCAAATTTTCCATATTCGAATACTTGCATCTCTCCAACAACCTCAACACCTTCTTCTTTTAGCACTTTGAGCAATTCCTCAAGGTTCTCAACACGATAATTGAACATGAAATCTTTCTTCGAAGGCTGAAAATACTCAGTGTTCTCATCAAACGGTCCCCAAATGGTAAATCCACTCTCTTCAGGCTTACTTGTTTTTTGCCATTCAAATACACCACCATATTCATCAGGACACTGAATGCCCAAATGTCTGTTGTACCATTCTCTTGTGCTTTTGGGATCTTTGGTTTTGAAAAAGATACCGCCTATTCCTGTTACGCGTTTTTTCATAGAGTAAAGATTTTCTAAGATTTCGGATTCTTTTAAAGATAAATAAAAAAGTCCTTTGAGTTTAAACCCAAAGGACTTTATCTTTTTGAAAGCTACAATCGTTAATTATCATTGTCATCTTGATCCATAAGGGGATTGAATTCCCAAGTATCGTCAAAGTAATAACCAGAACCAGGAAGAGTACCTGTAGTGATAAAACCTCTATTATCCAGGCTAAACGCAACTGCATCTGTTCTTGAATTAATTTCCACTTCTAAAGGTGTTTTCTCTTCCCAATGATCCAGTATTGGATCGTATTCCCAAATAGATCGTTCTAAGCCTGAATTTATTCCTGTAGCAACATATCCTTTGCCATTGATTACAAATGAAACGGCTTGTGTGCGCATAACATTTTCCCATCGATCATCTTTATGTAAATTTTTTTTTCTAGACCATCCGTTAAATGTATTTGTTATAGATGCAGGATCATACTCCCATACCTGGCGCATATTATTTTCACCAGAAACAATGTATGCTTTGTTGTTAATTACAAAGGCAGTCGAATTTCTTGTCCTTTCTCCATCTTCATTATCAAAATTGACTTTGCTCCAAATTCCATTTTCGAATTTGTAGAAATCTTTAAGGTTGCATCTGTCATCATCTCCTATGAATCCATAGCCAGTTCCAACATAGCCAATGTCATTTATTGAAAAAGCAACAGCACCTTGTCTTGCTGAAGGGCCATTGTTCATGTCAATTGGATTTGGATTCCAAGTCTCTGTTGTGGGGTCAAATTCATAAAAATCTGATAAACGTTCATCTTTATCATTCACTCCTGAACCAACGTAAGCTTTTCCATTGGCAATAAAGGCCACAGCCTCACTTCTTGCTTCTCCTGGGAAGTCACTTTGAATTTTAGTCCAAGCATCATCTAAACTATATTTGTAAAATGATTTTATGCATTCTTCTCCAATGTTACCAGATTCATTATCAGAGATTTCACCTATTATGCTAGTTTTGCCCGTTCCTACATAGGCATAATCTCCAATTACAAAACTTACCGCTCCACCACGGCTTTCTCCCTCAAAACTTGCTCTTTTGATCCAGTTGCCTTTAAGGCTTTCACTATCGGAACATGAAAATAAAGAAAAAGCTAAAACTAAAATTAGTAATATTCTTTCCGTCATAAACATTATTTAGTTAAGATTTATTCGGTAAAGATAATTATTACTATGGAATAATTTACCTGTCAAGTGTGTCAAGTTTAGTATAGCGAAATTGTAAAGTTAAGCTTGGATATTTTTAAGATTAAAGCTGGAATGTAAAGTTTGAAATCATTTATTGTAATTTATAATGCCATTAATCATTCCTTTAAATATAAAAACATGGAAAGGATAACTCAAATACCAATACAGTCTTCCAGCCAGGCCTTTGGGTCTGAAAATGGCTTTTTGCTGCAGGTGGTTTTGATTCATTGAGAATTCGAGCCATGCTTCTCCCGGTAATTTCATTTCAGCATAGAGCAGTAACCTTTTATTTTCCTTATCGGCCAATAATACTCTCCAAAAATCCAACGAATCTCCAATCTCTATCTCCGATGGATGTCTTCGTCCACGGTTTAGGCCAACACCTCCAAACAGCTTATCCAAAAAGCCGCGAAATTGCCATAGCCAATTTGCATAATACCAGCCACGATCTCCACCTAAAGCCCAAACATTATCCAAAACCAATGGCTTGTTATCCACAGGAAGAATTTTAGTATCGAAATAGCAGCCAAAACTAGGAGGTTCTACATACTTAAAGTTCTTGTTGGATAATCTTCCGCTACTTAAGGCATCTTTCCAGGATGAGATTACCATTTGCTGTTTTATCTTCCCCATGGCTTTTTCAATCGCTTCTTTGTATGAAAGTGGATTGATGTCAAGCTTTTGGGCAAAATCATTAGGTCGGCAAACGACTTCAACTTTCATACTATTAACCAGGTTTACCGCTAAATTATAGGATGTTGAAGTAATAAAAAATAACCAGTAGGAAGAAAGACGAGGCGTCATTATGGGTAAAATGATAACCTTTCTGTTGAGTTTACGAACCTGAGCATATTGCAGCAGCATTTCCTTATAGCTTAGAACCTCGGTTCCGCCAATATCAAAGGTCTGGTTCAGGCAGTGTTTATTGTATATTACCTTGTGTAAATACTCAATAACATTGCGAATGGCTATGGGTTGACATTTCGTTAATAGCCACTGTGGAGTTATCATGATGGGAAGTTTTTCTACCAGGTCGCGAATAATTTCAAATGATGCACTACCAGATCCAACAATTATTCCGGCTCTTAAAATGGTCACATAACTGCGACTCTCTTTTAGGATCTCTTCAACTTCTTTTCTCGATTGTAAATGTTTGGATAGTTTCTCTTCATTGGCAATACCACTTAGGTAAATAATCTGTCGATTTTCCGTTTTCTTAAGGTAGTTTACAAAGTTTTGTGCACATCTTTTTTCCAGAACATCAAATCCTTCAGTACCATGTAGCATAGAATGAATCAGGTAGTAGCTTACCTGAATATCTTTGGGAATTTTCTCTAATGATTTTGGAAGTAGAAGGTCTACTTCCAATATTCTAACGTTTGGATGGAAATTTTCTTTATGTGTAAAACGTTGTTTGTTTCGAACACAGCAATACACAATATGACCTTGTTCCAAAAGAACAGGAAGTAATCGTTTACCTATATAACCATTGGCGCCGGTCAATAAAATCTTCATATGCCTACTGTTAGTTCTGTTTTGCTAATGCTTCTTTCTTAAGATCCTCTATAAAATCGGTTTTTATCCAATACAAATCAAGATTACCATTTTGAGGAGAAATAGCATTTTGCTTCATCACCTTAAGATTAGGTTTTTCCTGACGTATTTGCTTGTTATTAGAAAAGATAAAATATTTTCCATCAGGAGACAAGGAAGGTGACAATGCAAATGTGTTTGGGAAATTTACTTTATTCCCCATATTCATTAATGAAGTCCAATTGTCATTTCCTAAATTAAAGCTGATATAGTAATCTGCCCGACCAATACGATTCCCTTCAATCAAAGTACAAACAATAAGGTAGCTTTCATCAGGAGCAATCATCGAATTGTATTGCATATTGGTAGGATTTACTTCTTTGGGCAATCGCTCTGGTTTTTGGTATTTCCCATCAATTAATTTCGATCGATATATGACTTGTACATTTTTACTTTCTTCGTGAGTATAGTAAATGGTACCATCATTGGTTAATGTAGGGTAATATTGCCCTGAGTCAGTATTTATTGGTCCTTCTAATTCATATGGTTCCGACCATCCCTCAACTGTTTGATCCATTACCCAAATGTTTTGATAGAACCATCCATCTTTTGCTTCCTTTCCTTTGGGCGGTCTTGTTGACATGAAGAACAATTTCTTTCCATCACGAGTAATAAATGGTTCAAGATCTTTGTAATCCGGATTCCCCGAAAAGGAAGCAAACTCAGGCTCGGTCCAAACATCGTTTACCATTTTTGAAGTGGCAATATAATAGTCGGCGCCGTTTCTGATGGTATAGTATATTTCTTTTCCGTCGGGACTCATGGTAAAATCTCTTTCATGCAGATGGCTGGATACAAAGTTGGGGGCAAATAACCTGGCGGTGCTGTCAGGTTTTATTTCTCCCAAATATTCTCCTTTACGGATCTTTTTAAGATCTGATTGTTTTTGTTGAGTACATGAGCAAACAATTACAAGAAGTACTACAGTGTAAATTAATTTTTTCATTGAGTTTTAGGTTAAAGTTGGTAGATATCTAAAATACTAAAATATTATTCATTTGTATCTTAAAAAAGGATGCTCTGATAATGATGAAGTCATTAATTGGTTTTAGAGATCCATTATTTTAGATTAAATCTGAAAAAAATCACACAGCTTTTGTGTGAATTATAGGATATGAATGCTCGTTTTGTTTATATTTGGAGCATATTTCCAAAAGCCAATTTACTATTTACATCTTCTGATTAATCTTGGAAGATAAACTTTACTTATTATGAGATTATTAGCCTTCTGTTTGGCAATGATTGGTCTTTTTGCGTGCAGTAATGAGCAGGCAGAGCCTCGGAAATTAACTAGCTATGCAAATACTTTCGTGGGTACCGATGGACCTGGTAATACCTACCCTGGAGCAGTAATGCCTTTTGGTATGGTACAACTGAGTCCCGATAATGGTTTGCCGGGTTGGGACAGAATTGCAGGGTATTTTTGGCCTGATTCAACCATTGCAGGATTTAGTCATACACATTTATCGGGAACCGGAGCAGGGGATATGTATGATATTCTTTTGATGCCTTTAAATAGTCGTTTTACTGATAATTTAACACCAGAAGGAGATTACCGTCCATACTCTAAATTTTCTCATGAAAAGGAGGAAGCTTCACCGGGCTATTATAAAGTGGAATTATTGAGTTCTGGAATTACTGCTGAGCTTACCACTACAAAACGTGTAGGTTTCCATAGATACAGTTTTCCTGAAGATTCGGATTCTAAAATCATACTGGATTTGGGATACAAATTGAATTGGGATAATCCGTACGATACTAAAATAATTGTTGAAAATGATTCGACCATATCGGGATACAGAAAATCAAATGGTTGGGCAAGAGATCAACATCTGTATTTTACGGCGCAATTTTCAAAATCTTTTAAATCTGTAGAATTGTTTGAAGGAGATAATAAGTCAGCAAATATGATGGTTAACTCTCCTAAAACCAAATTGATTGCAAATTTTGAAACAGAAAAACCAGAAGAAATTTTGGTGAAAGTTGCCTTATCTTCTGCTTCAATTGAAGGAGCAAAAAAGAATATGGAGGCAGAGCTAACTCATTGGGATTTTGATGGAGTAGTAAAGCAAGCCGATCAGGAATGGGAAAACTTATTATCTCAAATTGAGATTGAAGCCAGCGAAGAACAAAAAGAATTGTTTTACACCAATTTATATCACCTGTATCTTACACCAAGCTTACATTCAGATATTGATGGAATGCACAAAGGTGCAGATGGAAAATACCACAAAGCAGAGGGTTTTGATCGCTATGATACCTTTTCATTGTGGGATACATACAGAGCAGCACATCCATTATACACCATTCTATGTCCTGATAAAGTGGAAGATTTTATCAAATCTTTTCTAATTCATTACGATGAAACAGGTTTGTTGCCAGTGTGGTCAATGGCAGGAAATGAAACCAATATGATGATTGGATATCATGCGGTTCCGGTAATTGTTGATGCCTATTTTAAAGGCATTGAAATGGATGTTGAAAAAGCTTACAAAGCTTGTAAAGAATCAGCAATGGAGAAAGGCCGACAGATTGATGAGTATATGCATTTGGGCTATGTCCCTACTGATGAGGAAGGCGAAAATTGGTCTGTTTCAAAGACATTGGAGTATGCTTACGATGATTGGTGTATTGCACAGTTTGCAAAAGCTTTAAACAAAGAAGCGGACTACAAATACTTCTTAAATCGAGGAGAGAATTGGAAAAATTTGTATGATCCAAAATCAACTTTTTTCCGACCTAAAGATCCTAAAGGAAACTTTGTTTCTCCATTCGTACCTAAGGAGTATACCAATTACTTTTGTGAGAGTAATGCCTGGCAGTATTTCTGGTATGTACCACAAGATGTGCCAGAATTCATAAAAACCGTTGGCGAGGAAAAGTTTTCAGCCAAGCTTGATTCCATGTTTAGCTATTATCCTACAGCAGATGATAAACTGCCAATTTTCAGCACGGGAATGATTGGTCAATATGCCCACGGAAACGAACCTAGTCATCATGTTGCCTATTTGTACAATTATATCAATCAGGCAGAGAAAACACAGGAAATGGTTCGCAGAATTATCAATACCCAATACACTACTCAACCCGATGGATATTGTGGGAATGAGGATTGCGGTCAGATGTCTGCATGGATGGTATTCTCATCTTTAGGAATATATCCGGTAAATCCGGCGAATGGAGTTTATGATATTACTTCACCTTGGGTTAAAAAAGGGATTTTACATTTGCCAAATGGTAAGACTTTTACCATTTCAACTCAGAACCAGGGAAAAGAAAACCACTACATCGAAAAGGTATTGCTAAATGGTGAAGAGTACAAGGAATTAACCATTACTCATCAGCAAATCATGCAAGGAGGAGAATTGCATTTTGTACTTAGCTCATCTAAATAAAATTATATAAGGCCGTGCAGTTGTACGGCCTTTCTTTTAATGTATATTATGAAAAAAATACTCATAAGCACCATACTTTTTGCATTCTGCTATGGTTTGCATGCTCAAAAATTAATGACTTACAACCTTCGATACGATAATCCAAATGATGGGATTAACAAGTGGGAACTTCGAAAAGAAAATATCATTAATCTAATTAATGGATATTCTCCTGATGTGTTTGGCACACAGGAAGGCTTGTGTCACCAGCTGGAATTTTTAGATGAAAATTTAACAGACTATTCTTACCTTGGTGTTGGAAGAGATGATGGGAAAAAGAAAGGTGAATATTGTGCTGTTTTTTATAAACATTCGGCTTATAAAATTATAAAAGAATCAACATTTTGGTTGTCACCAACTCCAAATAAAATATCGGTTGGTTGGGATGCTGTTCTTGAAAGAATATGCACATATGCTTTATTTGAAGATAAGAGATCAGGAAAGCAATTTTGGGTATTTAATGCTCATTTCGATCATGTTGGAAAAAAAGCTCAATACGAAAGTGCTAAGTTAATCTTGAAGCACATTCAAAAATTGAATCAAAATAATTTACCGGTTGTTTTAATGGGTGATTTAAACCTAAAACCAGAAAGTGAAGCCATAAAGTATTTGGCAGAAAATATGATTGATTCTCACCTTAAGGCAGAAAAAAAATCAAACATTGGAACCTTTAATGCCTTCAAACACAACGAACCTGTAACAGATAGAATCGATTATATCTTTGTGGATAAATCAACAAAAATCCTCAATTATAAAATTATTGATCTTAAAGTAGAGGGTAGGTATCCTTCTGATCATTTACCGGTAATGATTGAAATACAAAAATAAATTTGAAAGTTTCTGATTGTATCCTTTAGTCCAATTCACTCTTTTTGTTATCTTGAATCAATAATTAAGAGAGGGAGGATAATAATAAAAAGCCTATGCAATCAGAAACATTTCAAAACGAAGTTGAACTTCGGTACAAATTGTACAATAGTATCTTTCTAACGCTTCCGTTAGATGGGATTCATGGAACAGGTATTCTTATTCCCCTTATGAAGGATGAGTGTCGTAAGGGATTAGAAGAAGGAAAATCTCCTGTTGAGATTTTAGATCATTTTTTCGAAAAACAAACCAATTTTAAGAGCGAAACGGAACAACTGGATTTCATGTTTCGGGTAATTAGCTACATTGAGCGTCAGGTAGTATTACTGGATGCATTGGAAGATGCAGCTTTTCTGGATTTACATGATGCTCGGCGAGTAGGTAAAATAGAGTCTATCAAGAGTCGATTATCAAGTGATGAAAGAAAAGAGAAGATTGGAGAAGCGCTAAAAGATTTGGCGGTTCGTATTGTTTTAACAGCACATCCAACACAGTTTTATCCAAGTACAGTATTGGCAATTATTAATGATTTAATCGATGCCATTCAGAAAAATGATCTGTTACAGATTAAAATGTTGCTTACCCAATTGGGTAAGACTCCTTTCTTTAAAAAGGAACGACCAACCCCATATGATGAGGCAAAAAGTTTAAGTTGGTACCTCGAGAATATATTCTATCAATCGGCTTCAGAATTGTATGGTGATTTAATGAAAGAAGTGAGTAATCCGGAAGAGCAGGATGGAAATATACTTGCTTTTGGATTTTGGCCTGGAGGAGATCGTGATGGAAATCCATTTGTGAAGGTGGATACAACCATTGCTGTAGCTGATAGATTGAGAAGCATTCTGCTTGCAAATTATTACAAGGATATTAGAAAGCTAAGAAGAAGATTAAGCTTTAAAGGAGTTTATGAGAAAGTAGTAGCCTTGGAAGAAAGAATACTGCAGGCGGTGAATGGAGAAGATACTTCTTCCAGGATTCAGCAGGCAGAGATTCTTCAATCATTGGCAGTGATCGAAAAACAATTGATAGAAGAACATGACGGTTTCTTTGTAGAGTTGTTGCATGAATTTAGGAACAAGGTTTTGTTATTCGGGACCCATTTTGCTGGAATAGATATCAGGCAGGATAGTAGAATTATAAAACAAGCATTTGATGTACTTTGTTCCACAGCTCCGGAATTGAAGGATCAAAATTGTAGCTTGACATTTGAAGATCTAACAAAACTAGATACTCCGGTTTCATTATTTCAGTCTGATGATGAAGTTGTAAAAGATACTTTAAGTCTTTTTGGAACCATTAAAGAAATTCAACAAAGAAATGGAGAGAAAGCCTGTAATCGAGTAATTATCAGCAATTGTAGAGGAGAGGATGATGTAGCAAGAGTTTTTGCTATGGCTAAAATGTGTGCTTGGCAGAATGAAATACCATTGGATATAATTCCACTTTTTGAAACCATTGATGATTTAGAGAAAGCTGCAATTACCATGCGAAAGCTGTATGAGAATGAAGAATATGCAAAGCACCTTGAATTCAGAGGTAAAAAACAGACCATTATGTTGGGATTCTCTGATGGAACAAAAGATGGAGGATATTTTTCGGCCAACTGGAACATTTACAAGGCCAAGGAGAATATTACCAAACTGTCACGCGAAATGGGAATTACAGTTGCATTTTTCGATGGTCGTGGAGGACCTCCTGCTCGTGGAGGCGGAAATACCCATAAGTTTTATTCATCATTAGGAAATACGATAGAGAATAGAGAGATCCAAGTGACCATACAGGGACAAACCATTAGTTCAAAATTTGGTACGCATGACTCTGCAAGATTTTACCAGGAAAGATTACTATCGGCTGCACTTGAAAACAGCTTGTTCGATGATCCTGAGAAATTACTTTCTGATACGGATCGTGTGATAATGGAAAAGCTTTCGGAGTATAGTTTGGCAGAATACCAGAGGTTCAAGTCTTCGGATAAATTTGTGCCGTACCTGGAAAAAATGAGTGCGCTTAATTATTACGGAAAGGCAAATATTGGAAGTCGACCTGGCAAAAGAAAGCAATCGGAGAAGTTAAACTTCGAAGACCTGAGAGCGATTCCATTTGTTGGAGCCTGGAGCCAGATGAAGCAAAATGTACCAGGATTTTTTGGTGTAGGTTCATCTTTAAAGAAACTTGAAGAAGAAGGCTTGTTTGAAGATGCCAGGAAGTTGTACCAATCATCGCTATTTTTTAAAACTTTGGTGGCAAATAGTATGCAATCCATATGTAAGTCGTACTTTAATTTAACCGAGTACATGAAGAATGACGAAGAGTTCGGCGAATTTTGGTGTTGGATTCATGATGAATATCAATTAAGCATAGAAATGTTACTGAAGGTATCTGATCAGGATGAGTTGATGCAAACCGCTTTATTCTTAAAAGATTCGATTAACCTTAGAGAAGAAATGGTATTGCCATTGATTACAATTCAACAGTATGCTCTTATAAAAATTCGAGAATTAGAGAAAAAAAATGTAACAAACGCTACAAAATACAGTATATTGCAAAAGTTGGTCATCAGATCTCTTTATGGTAACATAAATGCAAGTCGAAATTCTGCTTAAAAAATTGTTTAAGAAAAAATGAACAGTTGGCAATTTTAAGACATGTTGATCGTTTAATTGTAATCAGAGCTTAAATTAATAATAGAAACCCAATTAAAATGCACAAATCAATTCTTACGTACTGTTTACTGTTTTTATTTTCGTTAACATTATCGGCACAGGAAACTGAACCGACTAAACCGGAAGCGAAGCCATCATTGGATCATGGTACAATAAGTAGCCAATTCCAATATTTGACAAAAAAATCGAGTAATTGGCAAGGTCATGAAGTGATTAAGGTGGAGATGTTGAATAAATATCAGTCAAATGTTCAAGATTCTCTAAACCAGTTAAAATCAATTCTTAAAAAATCTGAATCGAAAGTCGGTAATCAAGGAAGTGAAATCGATAATCTTAATACAGAAATTCAGAATTTAAAAAAGCAGTTGGATGAAACCATACGTATGAAGGATAGTATGAAGTTTTTAGGCATGGAGTTGCCTAAATCTACTTACAATACTTTAATGTGGGTACTTATTTTAGGTTCGCTGGTAGTTGCTGGGGTATGCTTTATGATGTTTAAACGTAGTAACGTAGTAACGGTTGAAACCAAGCAAACTTTGGAAGAGGTTAGAGAAGAATTTGATACTCACAGAAAAAATGCCTTGGTAAGAGAGCAAAAGTTAGCTCGTCGTCTTCAGGATGAGGTAATAAAAAATAAAAATTTGGGATTGTAAATACACTCCTTAAAAAATAGAAAAAACGAGGCTGTACACCATTTGGTGCAGCCTCGTTTTGTATAAAGTGTTTTGTGATATGCCTGACTTTACAAAGCGTTATTCATAAGTTTCTTGGCGCAATAAAATCCTCCAATTACTGATAAAGTAATTAGGCTTAATGCAAACTTGCAGTAAAAGCCGCAGTAAAAACTTTCTTGAGCTCCACATTTAAATGCAGAACATCCTACTGCTATTAAAATCAGGTAATCTATAAACAGAATACAAGCTAACAGAGATGTTGTAAACAACAATTTTTTCATTTTTCTAATTATTAGGTTTCATAATCAAATTAGTACTTCCCATTACAAAGTTACAACAGCTTAATATGCATATATTCAATAAGGAATGTGATTGTTTTATCTTATCTTTGTGATATATCTCACATTACCATTTAGCATGTTTAATCAGCCAGATTATAAGATCTTTTCCAATTGTCAAACCTGTGACGATCGCTCGTGTGCTTCACAAACTCTATCGGTTTCTGAGTTAGAATTGTTAAGCAAAAATTGTAACGAAGCTAAGTTTGAAAAAGGAGAAACTATCCTGGCAGAAGGTTCAAGAACTTCGCATATTATTTATTTAAGAGAAGGTTTGGCAAAGGAGTATGGAAAGAACAGATTACAGGAAGAATATATATTGCAGGTTGTTAAGCCGCATTCCTATCTGGGTTTACATTCTATTTTTAGCGATACCAACAATCATTATTCTTATGCAGCATTAACTCCTGTGCGTGTTTGTTATATTGATTTGAATGTATTCTCTCAGTTTATAAAAGAGAATGGGCGTTTTGGATATGAAATACTTTCTTCGGTATGTAACGATAGTTTGAACAATTACCATCGCTTTATTGATCAGCACCAGAAGAAAATTTATGGAAAGCTTGCAGATGCCATACTTTATTTTGCGATTGTTATTTTTGGGAGAAATGAATTTAGTTTGCCCTTAAGTCGTAGAGAACTCGCTCACATGATTGGGACCAGTAGAGAAAGTGTTTCCAAACAAATAGGTGTTTTTGTACAAGATAAAATCATTTCAGTTGATGGTAGAAACTTGAAAATTCTTGACATGAAACGTCTTAAGAATATTAGTAAGGTGGGATAGAAAATCTCTTTTTTTTTAATGCAATAAATACCAACATCTAGGTATTTGCATCCTCATTAATAAATCCCAATTTTGAACTATTCTAAATAAGTTTAGTTCGTATTATGAGTTTATTGCAGAAGAATTGGTCGTGGTTGATAGTATGCTTGCTGGCATTATTTCCTTTGATAAAGATTTTTTCATTGATTAGCTTCAATTTTGAATACCCTGAATTCGATTTTATTCTTTTCGATGATATAGAACAGGATGAACAAGTAGCCCTTAAAACCGGAAGAGATATTGTTCCTGGAATTGAGCTTGCAATTGAACAAACGGGTGAGTGGGCCATACGATGGCTAATAGCTGTTTTACTGATTACACCATTTAAGATTGTGTTCGGCACAAAAAGTAATCTATTTGTTAGGCAAGCAATGGGAATATCATGTGGTGTTTATGTATTTCTGCATGCTTTCTTCTTTATGTATCACGAAGGATTCTTTTCTATTTTTTCAGATTTACCTTTAATTCTATCAGGAATTTCTGCAGGAATAATATTTGCACTGGCAATTACTTCAAATCGTCGATCGATGAAGTTGTTGAAGCGACATTGGAAAACATTACACCGATTGGTTTATTTTGCTGCCATTTTGACCATAGCTCATGTTGTTCTTTTAAATAAAGATTGGGAATTGTATTCTAGCTTATTCAGTATTGGACTCATAGTAAGGTTTGGTCCGGTTCGTCAATTTTTCCAAACGCAAAACCTAAAAGTATTATTGTTGAATCAATTTAAGGCAGATGGTTTTCTTACCAAAATTCGCCGCCTGTCATAGATAATTACTCCATTTCGGTCTAATTCATTTAGAGTTGTTGTTACAGTTTGACGAGTTGTAGCAGCCAGGCTAGCTATGTCTTGATGAGTTAGGTTTAAACGAATTTCTCTTTCGTCACCAATTTTAATTCCATGCTCTTCAATCAAATCGAGTAATAAACATTTTACCCTTTCAGGAGCTGATTTAAACCACATACGTTCCAATCTGCTTCGAACTTTTTTAAGTCTGAAGCCAATTAATTTGGTAACCTTTAAACTAAGGCGAGGATGCGTTGACAGAAAATGCTCAAAATCTTGAATATTTACATAGCAAATTTCAGCATATTCAGTTGTAGCTGCAATTTGTTCTCTTTTGCTCTGTCCTGTAATTGCCAATTCTCCAAATATTTCACCAGGACCAAGAATGGCATAAATGAACTCTTTTCCATTATCCGAAAAAGATGAAATTTTAACCTTTCCTTTTTTAAGAAAGTATACCGAGTTTGCTTCGTCATTTGGAAGATAAATGGTTTGGTTTTTAGTAGCCTCTAGCATTTTCACTTTCTTTCTCAAATCCATTTTTTCAAGAATAGATAGTGATCCCAAAAAATTGAAGTTTTCAAAATACCATAGGATTCTGTCCTGCATAACTAGTTGATTTGGTGTGTTAATAGGTGATGTCAAGATACGAAATTTATCTAAAATGAATCAAAATAAGAATTGCTAAATATTTGTTAATTATTAGTTACTGAAGATGAATTGGGAATCATATTGTTTTGAGTAGTTCAGTATTCTCCAAAAATTACTATTTTCAACTTTTGCTAAGCATTTCTGCATGAATAAAACCATAATTGTAATCATACTATCGATGTTTGTTCTTTCTTGCTCGAATAGAAAGAATAGAAACAATGAAGTCACCTTATTTGCAGCTTCCAGTGTAACAAATGTTGCTGAAGAAATTGCTGGAAGCTTTGAGAGGGAAACAGGCATTAAGGTCAAGCTCAATATTGCATCGTCGGGAATATTGGCCAGACAAATTGAAAGTGGAGCTGATTTTGATTACTACATTTCTGCGAATAAGAGTTGGATGGATTACATAGATAGTTTGAACTTGGTTGAAAAGGCCACAGTAAAGAATTTGGCCACGAATCGTTTGGTTGTCATTGTTCCTTCAGGAAACGATAAAAAGCCAAATAGAGGAGAGATTGAAAATAATTTTCCGAATTTATTTGCCGGTCGTTTATCTATTGGTGATCCGAAGCATGTTCCAGCGGGTAAGTATGCAATGCAGGCCATTAAATTTTATGGATGGGAAAAAGATCTTACTGATCGATATTTACCAGCAAAAAATGTAAGAGATGCATTGTTGATGGTTGAAATGGGGGAAGCTGAAATGGGCATCGTTTATGAAACTGATGCCACGAAATCTAAAAAGGTCAATATCGTTTATCGATTCCCTCTTACTGCATGTGAATCCATTGCATATGCAGGGGCAGCAAAAAAGAAGAGATCTGAAAGTTTAAATTCATTTTTGTTGTACCTTCAATCGGAAGAGGTGAAAAGTATATGGAGAACAAACGGATTCAATCTGGATTAATATGAATGAATTGCTAAACTTTAGTGAAGATGAATTGCTGGCAATCGGACTTTCGTTTCGTGTTGCCTTTTGGTGTGCTGTTTTCATTCTTCCTCCATCGGTTTTCTTGTCTTGGTGCTTGGCGCGCAAACAATTCAGAGGAAAATCAATTGTAGAAGGTTTTTTGAATTTGCCTTTGGTTCTACCGCCTGTTGCAACCGGATTTATCCTTTTGTTGTTGCTGGGAACAAACGGATTAATTGGCAAGTATTTGAACGAATGGTTTGGAATAAAGTTGGCATTTAGTTTTTATGCAGCTGTAATTGCTTCAATGGTGGTTTCATTTCCATTGGCAATTCGAGCCATTCGCTTGTCAATCGAAATGGTGGATCCAGGTTACGAGGAAGCAGCAAAAACCCTTGGTGCAAACTCATTACAGACTTTTATTCGTGTTACTTTGCCATTGGCACTTCCTGGAATTATAAGTGGTTTTGTTTTGGCTTTTGCCAGATCGTTGGGAGAGTTTGGTGCCACCATTATTTTTGCCGGAAACATATCTGGTGAAACCCAAACCATACCCTTGGCGCTTTTTAATGAAATTCAGGTTCCCGGACATGAAACAGCAGCTTTCCGATTACTTTTGGTAGCTGTGGTATTTTCATTTGCAGCCATGTCTTTTTCCGAGATTTTGGTAAAAAAACTTCATCATCGTAAATAATTAATCAAGAGATATCACTTAATATGCATGCATTATCGGCCAGATTAAAAGTTCAAAAAGGAAATTTTTCTCTTGATGTAGAGGTTAATTTTTTGAAGGGAATTACTGGGATTTTTGGTCCTTCAGGATCGGGAAAAACCACTTTAATGCATTTGATTTCAGGCTTGGAAAATCCAGATGAAGGGCATATCGAGATTGATGATAGCTTGATATTGGATACCTCGAAAAATTGGAATTTAAAATCCCGTAAAAGGAAGATTGGATACGTATTTCAGGAAGGAAGATTGTTTCCTCACATGACAGTGCAAAAGAATCTCTTGTTTGGAAGTGTTTATGCTGATAATGATCAGCAAATCATTCATTTTGATGAGGTAGTAGATCTATTGGAAATACGTGAATTATTGGAGAAAAGACCAAAGAGTTTATCGGGAGGTGAAAAACAGCGTGTTGCCATTGGAAGAGCTTTGTTAAGCGCTCCCAAATTGCTTTTGATGGACGAGCCTTTCTCTTCATTAGATGTTGCCTTACGAAGACAAATTATTCCCTACCTGATTCGAATCAATAAAAAGCTTGGTATGCCAATGCTGGTTGTGAGTCATGATTTGCCTGATTTGCTTAGTTTGACACAGGAGTTGTTTTTACTGCGAAATGGCAGTGTAGAAGGACATGGCAATTATTTTGACTTGATACAGTCTGAAAAATCGCTGGATATCATGCGCGGTGCTGGTTTAATGAATGTAATTCCTTTTAAAGTGGAATTGCATGATGTGGAGAATGGATTAACGCATTTAATTAATCGTGATGCCAGCCATGAAATTCATGTAGAACGTGAATTAATTAACGATTGCTGCAAAGTGGGAGATGAGTTGAATGTCTCTTTACGTCCTGAAGATATAGCGATTACCTTGAATGAAATAAGCGACATTTCTATTCGCAACCAACTGAAAGGAAAAATTACCAAAATCATTAAAAAAGAGAACAGAACCTATTGTCTTGTCGATGTTGGATTTCTTTTAATTGTATCCATTACACAGGCCTCTCAACAAAAAATGAACCTGGATGTCGGAACCGAGGTGTATTGCCTGTTTAAATCTATGGCCCTACAAATCAATTTGTAATTACGAATTAATAATTACGAATTTTAAGCTCCAAGTAACAAGAATCAAGTTGAGCGACCAGAAAGCATCTGTTTGCCTGTTAGCATTTGTATTAATAAATTTCAAGGGGGCTTTGCATGATCAAAACAGTCTCCCGAACTTTGTAACTGCTAACTGCTAACTGCTAACTGTATTACTGGTATTTTTTGCACAACGGACGCAACATGCCTTCCAGTCCATTCAATTTAATTTCGTACATAGATGCCAGCATTTCGCCTAATTTTCCAGGAGGAAATCCTTTCTCACGAAACCATACCAAATAAGGTTCTGGTAAGTCGATAAGGTATCGACCTTTGTATTTGCCAAAAGGCATTCGCATTTGAATCAGTTTGATCAATTCTTCGTTTAGTTCTGCTTTATTGATTTCGTCAGTCATCTATAATATAGTTAGTACTGTAAAGACGCATGGCCATGCGTCTTTACAAATTCAATTTGTGATTAATCGTTATATTCGGCAAAGCCACCACCAATAAGTTTGTTGTCAATGTAAAAGGCAACCGGTTGTCCGGGTGCCATTGCCCATGCCGGATTTTCCAGATCAACCAAAAGTTCATTCTCATTCAAAATTGTAATCTTCGAATAGCCATTAGGATTTAGGCCAAGACCTCTTACCACTGTGGTAATATTGTTTTGCTTGATATCCTCAATATTGTGGAAATAGTAGCCTGAAATTCTTAGTTGAAGCTTATTTAAATCGGCTTTTTTCTCCAAAATTAAGGTGTTGTTCTTGGCATCAATTCGACTGACCATTAAACCGGTTTTTTCTTCCAGCTCAATACCTCTTTTTTGGCCTACTGTATAGTAAGGATAACCATCGTGTGTTCCCAATACTTTACCATTTACATCTACAGCCTTTCCTTTCCCAATCTTCTCATTCAAATCAGGAATCATTTCCTGAAGAAAATCACGATAGTCTTTTCGATCCATAAAGCAAACACCCATACTTTCCTTTTTCTTGGCCACCTCTTCGAAGCCGTAAGATTTTGCAATTTCCCGAACTTCAGGTTTTGTGTATTTTCCAAGAGGAGTTAGTGTTCTGGAAAGAATGTCTTGTTGAAGATTCCAAAGAAAGTAGGATTGATCTTTGGCAGGATCTTTCCCTTTGTTGATGTAGAACAATCCGTTTTCATCCTCAATGGTAATGTAATGCCCCGTTGCAATGTGATCACAATTCAATTCATCGGCTTTTTCGAGCAATAATTTCCATTTCAAATTCGGATTGCATTGAATACACGGACTAGGTGTGCGACCAGCCAAATACTCATCTAAAAAGAATTGGATGATTGTATCCCTAAACTCTTTTCGTGCATCGATAACATGATGTTCTAAGTCAAGTTGATGTGCAAGTTTTTGAGCGTCAACAATAAAGTCAGGGTACTTGTCATTCTCATCATAAGAATGATTGTTTGCATAAAACCAAAGTGATACACCAATTACTTCATATCCCTGATCTTGTAACATCATAGCAGTAACCGAGGAATCAGTTCCTCCACTCATTCCCAATATTACTTTTCCCTTGCTCTCTTGTTGATTCATCCTGTGTAGTTCTAATTACGAATGCAAACATATTGCTTTCGCTCAAGATTCGCAAAGAGTCTTATCCCGAGATTTGTCCTGCTTATCGAAAAAATAGGTGTATTGTTCGTAATTTTTATAAATTCGGCAGCTTAAAGAAAACCAAGAATCAAAACTAAACTATAAAAACAGTAAACATGAAAAAACTAGCATGGGGAGCATTAGGCCTTGGAGCCGCTCTTGCTATTACAGTTGCATGTTCACAGCAAGCACAAAAAGGCATTGGTGTGATCAAAAAAGAGGACATGAACTTATCGGTTAAGCCAGGTGAGGATTTCTTCGAATACGCTAACGGAACCTGGATGAAAAACACTCCGATTCCTGCAGATAGAAGTCGTTACGGCGCTTTTGATATCCTTGGTGAAAAAGCCAACGAAGCAGTTCACACTTTGTTGGAAGATGCAGCGAAAGCTGAAAATGCAGAAGAAGGAAGTAATCTGAAAAAGATTAAAGATTTCTATGCAACAGCAATGGATGTAAAGAAGATTGACGAAGTTGGTATTAAGCCATTGTTGCCAGAGTTCGAAAGAATTGCAAACCTAAAGAATGCAACAGATCTTCGTAAGGAATTGGTTCACCTACATCAAATGGGAATTAGCGCTTTATTTGGTGCTGGTGTTGAGCAGGATATGAAAAATACTGAGGTAAACCGCATGTATTTGTCAGAAGATGGTCTTTCATTATCCGATCGTGATTACTATGTGGTTGATAACGAAACCAACCTGAACATCCGTAAAGAGTTTGTGAAGCACGTTGCCAAAATGTTCGAATTGATTGGCGAAAATGCTGAGGTTGCGGCAAAAAATGCAGCGAGAATCATGAAGTTTGAAACTCGCATGGCAGCTAAATTCAATACTCGTTTAGAGAACAGAAACTATCCTGCAATGTACAACCCTAAGCCGGTTGAGACATTGATGAAAGAATATCCAAACTTCGATTGGGCAACATATTTCAAGGAAAGAGGTGCTGATATCAAAGAGTATGTAATTACTATGCATCCAAGATACATGGCAGAATTAAACCAGATGTTGGTTGATGAGAAAATGGATGATATCAAGGTATACCTAAAATGGAAAGTTTTAGATGATGCAGCAGGTTCTGTTGGAACTGAATTGGAGAAACAAAACTTTGCTTTCTACGGAACTACTTTAACCGGAGCTACAGAACAAAAGCCACGTTGGAGACGCATGTCGGATGCTACAGGTAGCGTATTGGGCGAAGCTGTTGGTCAATTGTACGTTGCAAAATATTTCCCACCTGAAGCAAAAGAAAGAATGGACAAGTTGGTAAACAACTTGAAAATTGCTTTGCGCGGAAGAATTGAGAAATTGGATTGGATGAGCGATTCAACAAGAACACAAGCATTGGCTAAATTAGATGCTTTTGGTGTGAAGATTGGATACCCAAACAAATGGGAAGACTACTCAAAACTAGAAGTGGGTACTGACTCTTACATCCAAAACTTGTGGAGATCAGCTCGATTCTACGATGCTAAAAACATTGCAAAATTAGGACAGCCTGTTGATACGGAAAAATGGGGCATGACTCCACAAACTGTTAATGCATACTACCACCCATTGTTGAACGAAGTGGTATTCCCAGCGGCAATTCTACAGCCTCCATTCTTCTATTTAGATGGTGATGATGCTGTAAACTACGGTGCAATTGGTGTAGTAATTGGTCACGAAATGACTCACGGTTTCGATGATTCTGGTCGTAGATTCGACAAAGATGGTAACATGAGAGACTGGTGGACAGCTGAAGATACAGAGAAGTTTAATGCAAGATCAGAGAAGTTGGTGGAGCAATTCAACGGATTCTACGCATTCGAAGACCTTCATGTTGATGGTAAACTAACGCTTGGTGAAAATATTGCTGATTACGGTGGATTAACTGTTGCTTTGGAAGCTTACAAAATGGCTTTAAACGGTGATCAGCCAGCAGATATCGAAGGTTTCACCAACATGCAGCGTTTCTTCCTGGCTTACTCGAAAGTTTGGAGAGGAAACACTCGCGACAAGTACCTAAGAAAATTGATCAAGGAAGATGTTCACTCACCAGGTAAATACCGTGTAAATGGTGGATTGTTCAACATTCCTGAATTCTATGAAGCATTCGAAATTGCTGAAACAGATCCATTGTACCGCACCGAAGAACAACGTGCAGTAATCTGGTAAAACACAGCTGTCAGTCTCTATAGACCTGACAGCCTTTTAAAATATAGCCATCTCCATTGTGGGGATGGCTTTTACTTTTGTATATAGACAGAAAGGTTTTTAAATTTTTAATAAACTAGATAGCGGTACTCTGTACCTTTAGATTTGATAATTTGTTAAATGTTCTACAAGTATTAAGGTGCTCTGCACCGAGCTAATGTTCAATCCACATTAACCTGAATAGCAGCGGAGCTGCGTAATCTTTATAGTTTGATTATTAAAATGTATGCCTAGGTGCAGAGCACCGCAATTTTTATTACTGTTGGTGTTTATCTTTATTAATCATGAAAATTTTTATTGAAGTTGGACCCATCCCTTAGTCCTTCGTATCGAGAAATATACCAAAATTTATTTAGCCTCGAAGAGGCGTTAGCAATAGAGTAGGGCAACGCCTTACTTTGGAGTTAATATGAGAATAGAAGCCCTGAAAGGGCGTAAGCTTACGCCCTTTCAGGGCTAGAAAAAATGTAATATATCTAGTCAAAGGGCGATGCCTTTTGCTATTGCTTTAAAACTTTCAGTCTTAATTTATAAAAAGACCATAAATGCCACCCAAAACACAAGCTATATTAATCCTAAAGCTTAAATTGCAGAAAAAGTATTCAAATTGGAAGTAATAAAAATCAAGCTAAAGCTTAAATCCATAAAAGAAGATCGGGTGGAATGTTTTCTTTCCGATGAAAATGAAAATCTTCGTTTGTTTTATGATCCAAATAGGGGAGAGATTGATTTTGAAGAAGAGTCGAATTTAGCGGCAAGCATTCACAAGCTGCAATTTCAGTTCGAAAAGGTGGTGCGTTCTGCCATTAAAGGAAAGCTGAAGCCCAATCAAACCATCAACTGTGTGTTTATAGAAGGTTTTCGATTTTTAAAGGAGGCCGATTTCAATACCTACATTAGAGTTGACCGACGAAAAGATGAGCTACAAATTACTACCAGTAAGACCGAAACCAAAGACATTCATAAAATCTATGCCGATGGATCACACTCCACGGAATTCAATCAATCGGCCTATGGCGGATTTACCGAAGATCCGGATGGTACACAGCAGATCTACTCCCGGATGATTGAAGGAGGAAGCAGCAATATGATGGAGCTACTTGCCATATTGGATGGATTACAGCGCCTAAAATCGGTCGAGAAAATACAGGTCAATACCGATAGCCGTTTTGTGATTCGAGGCTTGGTGCAATGGGTGCATTTTTGGCAATACAACCATTGGCAGACTGCCTTCGGTCGTGATGTTCAATTTGCCGAATACTGGAAAGAGGTGAACGAACTTTGCAAAGGAAAACTGATGGAGTTTAACTGGATAAAAGGACATTCGGGAAACGAAAAGCAAGATTTTTGTCACCGCCTGGCCCGAAAAACAATGAACAGTGATCAATGAGCAATTAACAATGAATAATTAACAATGGGTTCATTTACAAAGAGCAGCAGTTACTTATTTTCATTAGTTTAGTTACGAAGAGGCGTTAGCAATAGAGTAGGCCAGCGCCCTTTGCTATTGTAGTAAAACTTTCAGTCTTAATTAATAAAAATCAATATTTCTACTTCACCCCTAGGTTCCTTCTCCTTGAGGAGCTACTCTTTATATGCATCAATAAAATGTAGATTAGATGGTGTAACTTCTACGGAGTGCCAAGCAAATTTGCATACCTAATCTACTCATGTTTGCGCTACGCACTATTATTGGGACATGTAAATGTTGCCTGTAGGGCATATATCTTTGTAGCCCAGGATAAAGTCGTGATAACCACTGCCATCCTGGGTAAAGTTAGAAATTCAAATCGGTCGCACAGGAAGGCATTAAAAATAGATTCCTACTATCATGCAACGGAACTCTAAAGCATTTTTTGATAATCTTTTAACACATATAATAATCCCTAATCTGAATTTATTAAGAATGTTAGGGTGAGGTGTCAGAGTGAGCATAAAAAAAAGGGGCACACCAGAGTGTGCCCTATGCATTAGCCCTTAAAATTTATAAAAATGGAATTAATCTTCGGTGGTTTCATCCTCAATGCCATCATTGGCATTTCGGGTTTTACGAGCACGCGCCTTAGCGTTTACCTCTTCAATTCTTCGCTTGATGGCATCCAATAAAACATCATACTTATCAGGCTGTACCATATTCCAGTTGTTCAAATGTGGTAAGAGCTTTTCGTTAATGATGTTGCGAAGAATGTTCTTCTGACTCGATGGAGCAATCACATCTTGAATTTGAGATTCCTTTGCGTTTAGCTCCTCGTAGCAAAGCTCCGCATCTTTTAAGGATGCTTTAGCCTTTACAAAGCAGTCGTTCACACCAACCAATTTCCTTAGCTTGGCCTTCATAACAGGCTCTTCAAGTTTTGAAAACAGGATATTGGCATTGGTAAACTGCCCTTCGAAACTTAATTTGTGAAGCTGATGATTGTACTCGCCCATTAAATCCCAAATTTCGTTGGCACTTGCGGCAATTTCTTCATTGTCCATGTTTTTGTTGGCAGTGATAAAGCCTTTCATACAGGCAAAATCATGGTCGAAAATATCATCCAGTTCCTTTAGCCTGATATTAATAGAGCCTCTTTTACTATACTTAATACTGTTTTCCAATACCAAACGTTCTTGCTTTACTTCAGCAATAATTTGCGTAAGAAGAGCATCTTCGCTGGTATCTATCTTAGCATTTTCTGCTTCAATGGTTTTGCCGATACTATTGATCTCATCACCACTGCAATAATAATAAATAGTTGTTGACATTTTTTTTAGATTTTTGTATTAAGGACTAAAATCAAACAAAATTTACGAAATATAATCCAGGGGCAAATGTTAATTGGTGTTAAAAATGTATGATAAGTGAAATAAAGTAATAATGTCTTTGTTAACTGAACCAATTATTATAACTTTATTAGTTTTGTTATATTTTTAAGATAAATATTGATTTGAGGATCATATTGTCATCCAAATACCATCATTATTGATTTAGAGATGATTTTGTGACAAAATATTCACCCAAATGACTTGGGCGAAAAATAAAACAGAAAATTTGTCTTCCAAAATGAATTTGATGATTCTTTTGTACAAAATAATGAGCCAATATGGATGCAGAGGCCAATTTTGTACAAAAAAATCGCCTTAATTGATCTTTAAGAAGAATTTTGCACAAAATATTTATAAATACTGATATTTAGGCCAAAAATTGTACGAAATAAGCATCAATATCGATCTTTGATCCCAGAATTGCACAAAATTTTGACAATTATCGATCCTGAACGATAAATTTGTACAAAATCCCACATCCCAACGATTAAAACGCCCGGATTTGTACAAAATAAGCACCCATACCGATATTTAAGCTCCCGTTTGTGCAAAATATAGGCCACAACTCATTTGCTGATTATTTTGTGTGAAAACTATGCCAAATTGATGTTTGTGCTTATTTGCTTTTAGAAATATGTTGATATTGGTGTTGCTTGAAATGTTGGCGAGATATTTTAATACAATAGAATTGGTTTGTGTAGATATGTTTTTTGAAAAATGTGTGATTGTTGGTGGGGATTTTTGTAGATTTGGGTTCTTAGATAAAGATTGGTTGACTCCCGCTAGCGCAGATTTGTAATCTGAGCCAAGTATGTAAATAAACTATTAGCAGGGATTAAAAATCTGCGCCAGCGTGTGTCTTATCGATATTAAAATATCTTAACCCTCGCTAGTCCTGATTTGTAATCAGGGCTCATGGTGTAAAGAATTTCCAATTCGTTTTTTGAGGATTGGAAATCCCAAACTCGAAACCTGTAAATTCACAGGCGCAGAGCAGCTTAGTTGGTGATCATTTCGCTAGTGTTCTGCATGTTTTTTCATCAACGAAGAGCAAGTGCCTTTTCGATATCAAAAATATCTTACATAAACGGCAATAAAGAAGTGTTAAAATGAGTTAGTATTCTAAAATTAAGGAGTTATGAATAATAGAACAGAGTTGAAAGAGTGTGAATTTGAATCCTTATCCTATAAAATACTTCCTGGAGTTATCGACTACCATTGTGTATCTCATCATATGGATTTACAACATGAATCGCCTTTTTATACAGAGGTAGGAACCATTAACCACAATGTTCATGTTAAGGATATTTCCATTGAAGAAAATCGATCTTTCAAGTATCATATAATAAAGCCTGCAGGAGTAGAATCTACTAAAAAAGTAGTGTTTCTTTTTCATGGTTTTAACGAGAAAGACTGGGATAAATATCTGCCTTGGGCCGAATCGATTTGTGAAGGTACGGGAAGCAGCGTAATTTTATTTCCAATTGCTTTTCACATGCAGCGAGCACCAAAACATTGGAGTAACAAAAGAGGCATGTACAAGTTAAGCGAGGAGCGAAAAAAGAGATATCCTAATGTGCTGAATTCTACCCTGTCGAATGTTGCCATAAGTATGCGATTGCATTCAATGCCACAACGTTTTATTTGGTCAGGCTTGCAGACTTATTATGATATCATCCAGTTTATTGAAGAGTGCAGGGAAGGCAAGCATCATTTTATCAGCAAGGATTTTGAATTTGATATTTTTGCCTATTCCATAGGAGGCTTTTTGGCTCAAATCTTAAAATTGAGCAATCACAAGAATTACTTCGCCAATACAAAGGTATGTCTGTTTTGCAGCGGTGCTACCTTTAATCGTTTATCCCCGGTTTCTAAATTTATTCTTGATAGTGAAGCCAATGTTGCCCTGTATTCATTTTTGGTTGAGCATTTTGAGAAAATGTTACAAAAAGACAACTTGCTACATCATTATATAGAGGAAGATCATTTGGAAGGGAAAATATTTTATGCGATGTTGGATTACCAGAAAATGAGATGCTTTAGAGAGGAGTTGTTTAAAAAATATGAAAATCAAATTTATGCAATCACACTAAAAAAAGACATTGTAATTCCTTCCTACGAAGTAATGAATACCTTGAAGGGAGCTTACCATGATATTGACATAAAAGTTGATGAGTTGGATTTTGACAGGGAATATAGCCATGAAAATCCATTTCCTTCCAATGGCAAGCCATCACAGGAACTCACCAACGATTTTGATACTGTATTTAGTAAGGTTTGTGATTTTTTCAACCACTAAAAAAGGTAGTTTTGAGGTGCCTCGCTAGTCCTGATTTGTAATCAGGACTCATGGTGTAAAGAATTTCCAATTCAATTTTTGAGTATTGGAATCCAAAACTCGAAACCTGTGAATTGGAAATACTAAGGAGCAGAAATTTGCTGCTAACTGCGGCAAATCTGTGTCTTGTGGATAAAATAGTTCTGTATTTAGCAGAGTATGCGGAATTTCGATAAGGTCCGAGTTACAAACTCGAACCAGCGAAGAGTATCCTAACTTAAAATAATGTAAGATAAGAGTGAACTTAATTCCTAAACAGATATCAGATTTAGGTACTTTGATTGATGATTCAGAGATTCTTTTAAAAAAGGATGCTGTGAGTCTTGAAGAGAAGACTGATTTTAAGAAAAAATGTGTCTTAATATTTGTCGAAATTATCAAATTGAATCATACAAACACTACGACAAAACTTGCCAGGCAAGGACTAAAATATGAGGTGATAAAATATAAAAGTCCCATATGCCGATGGATTAATAATCTCCTTACAGAAGCCAGAGATCACATCACATTCGATGCGCCTTACCTAAAGAAACAAACGGATTCAGATTACTATAAAACTTATATTTTTTGGACCAAGCAAAGACTAGAAGGAATTAGGAAATATTTGAAGGAATATACTGGCATCAAACGCTGAAAAAGCTGTAATTTTGATGCTTTCAATTCAATTGAGGGTATCAATCATTTGTAAGCTTCTTTTCTAGTAAACTGAGAACATCACTTAAAGTGATACCCTCAGGGGAAGAAAGGCGGTATCAGTAAAGACAATAAGCATGAAAATAAAAATAGTGGATTACGGAATTTGTAAAGCCATAGGGAAAACGAAGAAGGAATATGTTCCTGGCAGTTCAACAGGTTACTTTTTGCATTCCGACGATATGGAGTTCCAGGAAAGAACACATATTATTTACCCTGAGAAAGGCTTGAGCTTTGGAATCAGCTATCGTTTTGAAACAGGTTCTGAGATTGCAGAGCGTGTTGATTTTGTGTGTAGAATCAAGCATCCTAAATTGGTTAATCCGGAAAGCAATGAAGCATTTATTGAAACCACCGAGGAAAAAGACGAATACAGCGACGAGCTAGGCTTCGACTTCTACACCTTCGAGTTCGATTGGGAAATGCAGCAGGGCGAATGGATTTTTGAGATCATTCATGAAGGTGAGGTAATGTGTAGTAAGACTTTTGTGCTGGAAGAATAGTTTTAAATGCCTCAACTCACTCCAGATGACTACCGGGACCTTTCTCATTGAGAAGAAGAGGAGTATCCCACAAGTAATTTACCATCCATAAAACTGGGTAGTTCAAATTCCCTTTCCTTGCGGACAGGGGTAGGGGGAGCTTAAATATGAAATTAAAGCATCACCAGAAGTGAACCTTCTGTGAGAAGTACTATTATAAAAAAAGCAAGTAAATCTGAGAATACTCCGGAATTTACAGGATTAAATATGAAGAAATCCATTCTGTTTATTCCTGTCGTTGCTGGATTTATAGTATACAGATTAATTTGGGTGCAATAAGGCAAGAAAATTAAAACATTTAATGTATCATGATAAAAAACATTTTTGCGTCACTTCTACTTGTCATTCTCTTATCGGGATGTTTTGGTTTGTTTGATAGTGATTCAGATAGGATAAAAGGGAGATATATTGTTCTTTGGATTGATTCTCCTAAAAATCAAACAATTTCTAAAGAAGACCAGCTTCATTCCAATGGTTCATCAATGATTATTGATGAGTATGTTTTTGCTGTTGGGCACAATGATGAATACATAATTGCTAAACAGCATCCGACAAGTGGTTTTAAAGGTGGATATAAAGTGGATACAAGCCTTACGAATTTCTATATCATTAAAATGAATCAAAAAACAAAATTTGAAAGAGATATGATTTGGGGACCATTAGATGAGAGCGATTTTAAAAAGGAGAGAAGTAAATTAGGGATAGAAGCTATTGAATTTGATATGATCTATCCAGATTTTATTCCTTAATATTCTGCTTTAGCTGAGGACCTGGCCCCAATTTGTGATCAGGGCTCATGGTGTTAAGAATTTACAATTTGGTTTTATTGGATGGTAAATCCCAAACTCGAACCAGTAAGAGTTTATTCTCTATGAAGAGAGGGCCAGGGTGAGCTAATTTTAACCAAAACATTTGAGATTCCCACTCTAAGTGGGGTTCTCAATAAAAATTAAGCTATTGGTCACCCGAACTTTAAGTCGGGAGACCAAACCATCTTAACCAAAAACAATTGTCCTCGTACCATCCACAATAATACGATGTTCGGCTTTGTAGCTAAGCGCTCGAGCCAGAACAATACGTTCCAAATCACGACCTTTACGGATTAAATCGGGAATGGTATCCTTATGGGTAATGCGCATGATATCTTGCTCGATAATTGGTCCCTCGTCTAAATCTTCGGTAACAAAGTGGCTGGTTGCACCAATCATTTTTACACCACGTTCGTAGGCCTGTTTGTAAGGGTTTCCGCCCACAAATCCCGGAAGGAAAGAGTGATGAATGTTGATGATTTTATTGCGATAGGCTTCGATAAAATCTGGTGATAATACTTGCATATAGCGAGCCAACACCACCAAATCGATATCATGCTCCTTTAAAAGAGCAATCTCTTTGGCTTCCTGTTCCTGTTTGTTTTCCTTTGTAATGGGGAATACGTGGTAAGGAATGTTATGAGCATCGGCAATGTGCTGCAAATCGGGATGATTGGAGATGATCAATGGAATTTCAATCTCATACTCGTTCATATTGTATCTCCATAAAATCTCTTGCAAGCAATGATCGTATTTGGATACAAAAATGGCCACACGTTGTTTCTGTCCCGAAAACTCGATCCTCCAATGTGCCTTAAACTCCTTGGCAAGCGGCTCGAAGGCAGCATGCAATTCTGAGGCTGGAATTTTAGAGTTTTTCATGTTCCAAACCACACGAAAGGAAAAGAATTCCTGGTTTTGATTTACATGCTCATCCAGCGCAATAATATTGCCACCACTTTGGTAGATAAACTGTGTGATTTTAGCTACAATCCCATTCTGATCGGGACAAGTAAGAAGCAAATAAGCATTTACATTATTTTCAGACATATTCGTGCGTTTAATCGGATATTCCCGATGGTTAATTACTTAAAATTTACGAATTGTCCGTTAGAATTTGATAGGTGTGTCATGCAAAAATAGAAATTTTGTTGAAAGAGAGAAAATCCTAAGATATTTCATTAGGTTTGCTATGTAAAATCACGGTTCGAAAGAGAACTGTAAGTTTAGCAAAAGATGACAAAGGAAAGAATGTATAAATATTTGTTTGGGCCAATCCCATCGAGACGTTTGGGCATGTCGTTGGGGGTAGATTTGGTACCCAAAAAAGTGTGTTCAATTGATTGCGTGTATTGCGAAGTTGGAAGAACAACACAATTATCGGTTCAACTGGAAGATTATATCTCTGCAGATAAAATTAAGGAGGAGTTGAGCCATTATTTGCAGCACAATCAGGCTCCCGATTATGTGACCATAACGGCATCGGGTGAGCCAACCTTAAATGCCAATTTGGAAGAGATCATTGCTTTTGTAAAGCAGAATGAGGCAAATATTCCGGTGTGTGTAATCACCAATGGAACTCTTTTACATGATAAGAAGGTAAGAGAAGCGCTTAACAAAGCAGATTTGATTCTGCCATCATTAGATGCAGCAACAGAGCCTGTATTCAGAAAGATAAACCGTCCGCATAAAGAGATTCATTTTGAAGCTTACATTCAGGGAATGATCGATTTTAGTGCTGAGTTTAAGGGTGAAATTTGGCTGGAAGTATTCATCTTGCCAAATTATAACGACAGCAAGGAAGAGTTATTGGCCCTAAAGGAAATCATCTTAAAAATTACTCCTGATATCGTTCAGTTGAATACCCTGGATCGTCCGGGAACTGTTGCCAACCTTCGAGGAGCAACACAAGAAGAGTTGCAAGCGGTAATGGATTTATGGCAATTGGATAATGTGAGAATCATTGCCAAAGCCAAGCAGTCGACACAAACCCAATTCCGTTCGGATACCGAAACGGCAATCAAGGAAACCATATCACGCAGACCTTGTACGGTTGAAGATCTAATTACAATGCTCGGACTGTGTGAAGAAGAAATTGATCGTTGTTTGGGAAATCTGGCCAGCCTGAAAGGATTCGAAAAAGTGGAACAGGAGAGAGGTGTATTTTACCAAATAAGGGAACAGTAGAGACCTTGCATGAATGGTATTTACAAGGATACAATAGAAAGAAAGGCAGTTGAATTGCTCCAACTGCCTTTTTTATATCCTTACAATTATTAATTACTCATTACTAATTGTACATTAATTTTAATTCCAGTTCAAAATATTTTTGAAGATGTAATTTTCTGGATCCGGAAGGTACTCCTTAGCTGCTTCCATATCTTCCTCAGTTAGATAATGTAAGTTGTAATTCACTACATTTTGAACTTTATCGCTGTTCACATCTACCAAACGAGGTTTTACTTTTCCATTTTCATCTTCAACATCTTTTAAGAAAAGTGGAGCTACATCACCTTTAGGATCAACAGTCACCATACATTTCGAATGGCCTTGCTTGAATAAAGTGTAAACACCATCGCCAAGAAGAGTACAAAGGCTCAAGTCGAATCCGATAGGACGACAACAACGCAAACCGAAACCTAATTCTACCGGACGAGTTCCAATGTTTAGTCCGTAAGATTTGATTTTGCGCTGAATCAGCATGTTAAATACGTGAGATTTACTAACGTTGAACAACTCTGGGTGGCCATGAGCATCATAGGTAAAGTTTACACCGGTACTTTCAATTTCTTCGTCGCTCATAAAATGGAAAACACCTTCACTAATTACAGCAGCACCATAGTTCAATCCTAAAATTCTACGCTTGATAATAGATGAGATCACCAATTGAGCAATCTTCTCTGCCGAGATAGCAGTTTTATTGAACATCTCAGGGATGATAATCATTGGGAAATGACATGCAGCACCAATTCCGAATGCCAGGTGACCCGCTTCACGACCCATGGCAGCCAATACGAACCAGTTTTGAGAAGTTCTAGCATCTTCGTAAACCGTTGTTGCAATCTTAACCCCTTCGTCTTTTGCCGAGTGGAATCCGAATGTTGGGGTTCCTTCTGGCAATGGAAGATCGTTATCAATGGTTTTTGGTACGTGAATGTTAGAAATGTTCACATTGTTATCAGCCAAATATTTGCTGATTCTGTTCGCAGTAGATGCAGTATCGTCTCCACCTACGGTAACCAATAGTTTTACGTTGTTATCAATAAAGAATTTGGTTGAAAAATCGCTGTCTTTAGGCTTAAAACGACTCATCTTAAGGTGTGAACCACCTTTGGTGAAAATTGCATCAAGAGTTACAAAGTCTAGTTCCTCCATTTTACGATCTTCAGAGAAAAGACCTTTATAACCTTCGTGTAAACCAATAACTCGGTAACCATTTCTTAAAAAAACCTTACCAACGCTACTAATTACAGTATTAATTCCTGGTGCTGGACCTCCACCACACAAAATAACAACAGATTCTTTCATACTATTTAGTCTCAAATATCATTTTTATAAAGATTGGGCAAATATAGAGCTTTTGAATTGAATTGATTGATTGCGAAAGCTAATTCTTAAGCAGAATTAAATGATTTGAACCGCTTGTAAATATTTTGTAAAAGCCGATACAATGTTATAAATTTATAGCTGACACCACTCTCAATACTTAATTCAAAAAGTATTTCTAACCTTCATTAAAAAATTATGAAACGTAATTATCTGATTTTATTGATTTTTGTTGTTGCTCTTGTGTCTTGTGAGCCAGCAAAAGAAAAGATTACGGTACCATCGTACAGTATCGAGCAATTCTACAAAAACATTAGAGTAAGCGGAGGATCATTTTCTTCTGATAAATCGAAGTTATTGGTAAGCAGTAACGAAACAGGGATCTATAACCTGTTCGAGATTCCGGTTGATGGTTCGGCTCAGAAACAATTGACCTCCTCCGAAAAAGAATCCTACTTTGCCATTTCCTACTTCCCAAATAGCGATAAGGTGTTGTTTTCGGCTGATCAGGGTGGAAATGAAAACAATCACATTTACATGAGAGACGAGGAAGGAAATATTACTGATCTAACTCCATTCGAAAATGCAAAAGCAAGTTTCTGGGGATGGGATCGTGATGAAAAATCTTTCTTTTATCAATCGAACAAACGTAATCCTAAGTTTATGGATTTGTACCAGGTAAGTGTTGAATCTATTCTTAATGGCAAACCAAATCATAAACTAATTTACACCAACAATGATGGTTTTGATGTTGAAGCAAAGAGTAAGAATAACAGATATCTTGCATTAACACAAAGTTTAACTACTACAAATAATGAAATGTATTTGTACGATAGAAGAACAGGCAAGCGTACACACATCTCGGAACATTTTGGTGATGCAAGCTATAATCCACAATTCTTTAGTTTAGATAACAAGTACTTGTATTATTTGTGCAATGAAGATTCTGATTTTGTTTACCTAAACAAGTATAATATTGAAACAGGCGAGAAAAGTTTGGTTTATAAAACCAATTGGGATGTTTGGTATGCATATCACAGCTATAATGAAACCTATAGGATTATTGGTATCAATGAAGATGGAAAAACCAATATCAAAGTGGTTGAGATTGCAAGTGGAAAAGAGGTTCAATTGCCTAAGATTCCTGGAGCCGATATCAAATCGATTCGCATAACGAAAGATGAGCAAAGAGGAAGATTGGTGGTTGGAACATCTGTTTCTCCAAATAATATCTACGTATTTGATATGGGAGACAAAGAAGCCAGAAAGCTTACCAATACCTTAAACCCTGAAATTGATCCTGCAAATCTTGTTGAAGCCGAAGTGGTTCGTTACGAATCGTTTGATGGTCTTCCAATTCCTGCCATTTACTATCAGCCAAAAGTTGCAAGTGCCGATAATAAAGTACCAGCTTTGGTTTGGGTACATGGTGGTCCGGGTGGACAATCGCGTGTTGGTTACTTCACACTAATTCAATATATGGTGAACCAAGGCTATGCAGTTTTGGCTGTTAATAACCGAGGAAGTAGTGGTTATGGCAAGAAATTCTTTGCTATGGACGATAAAAAGCATGGTGATGTGGATTTGAAGGATTGCATCTGGGGAAAGAAATTCTTAATGAATACGGGCGTTGTTGATCCTGATAAGATTGGTATTATTGGAGGATCGTATGGTGGATATATGACTATGGCTGCACTTACTTATACTCCTGAAGAGTTTAAAGTAGGGGTAAATATTTTTGGAGTAACCAATTGGTTGAGAACTCTAAAATCAATTCCTCCATATTGGGAATCGTTTAGAAAAGCTTTGTATGCTGAAATGGGTGATCCTACAACTCAGGATTCTGTAGCATTGTATAATAAATCTCCACTGTTTTTTGCCGATAAAGTAAGCAAACCATTAATGGTACTTCAAGGAGCAAATGATGTTCGTGTTCTTCAGGTGGAATCGGACGAAATTGTGGAGGCAGTGAAGAAAAACAATGTTCCTGTAGAATATATCGTTTTCCCGGATGAAGGTCATGGTTTCCGTAAGAAGGAAAATGAAATCAAGGGATATGGACAAATTGTGACTTTCCTTGATAAATATTTAAAAGAAAAGAAAGATCAAAAAGAATAAAAAAAGAAAAGGGAAACCACTTGGTTTCCCTTTTTTACAAATCTATGAAAATGTTATTCTGAAACTTCAACTAGTTTCTCATCTGAATGCCATAATCCGTGCTTCGTACAGAAAGCAGTTGCAGTTAATTTCATTTTACGAGATGGAACCACGTAAAAATCAACTTCGGTTTGGTTTGCTACTCCACCAAGTACTCCTGTTGAGAAGTTAGCCTGAGTTAACATTTTCTCACCGTCCCAAAGTTGAACCCATGCTACATAGTGATCGAAATCATCTGGATGTGCATAAGCATCACCTATTTTCACTTTAACCTTAAATTTTTCACCTTTTTTTGCTGATTCATCACAGTGAATGAATGCTGAGTGTCTATCGATATAATCTTTTTTTGCTTCTCCTTCGATAGTAGTGATATCTTGATATGTATTAATTTTCATGATATTGTATTTTTTGATTTTAACCACCTAAGTGGTATAGAGATTAATTTGTTTCTTATTCTTAGTTCTTGCTCAAGTATTCTGCAACACCTTCAGCAGTAGCTTGCATAGCTTCTTCACCTTTGCTCCAGTTAGCTGGACATACTTCACCATTTTCTTCGAAGTGGTGTAGTGCATCCACCATACGGATTGCTTCATCAACGTTACGTCCCAATGGAAGGTCGTTAATTACAGAGTGACGAACAACACCTTGCTTGTCGATAAGGAATAATCCACGGTAAGCAACAGGAGCACCAGTCGAAACTGCATTTCCTTCAGCATCGTAATCATACTCAGAAGCCAATACACCAAAGTTTTCTGAAATTGTTTTAGACAAGTCAGCAACAAGTGGGTAGGTAACACCTTCGATACCACCTTTGTTTCTTGGAGTATTTAACCAAGCAAAGTGAGAGAATTCTGAATCAACAGAACAACCTACTACTGCTACATTTCTTTTTTCAAATTCGGCCAATTTGTCCTGGAAAGCGATCAACTCAGTTGGACAAACAAAAGTAAAATCAAGAGGGTAGAAGAAGAATACTACTTCTTGTTTTCCCACGAACTGCTCTAAAGAAAATCCTTCAACAATTTGATTTCCGTTTACTACAGCGCTAGCCTGAAATGATGGAGCTTTTTTTCCGATTAAAGTTTGCATCTTAGATTTATTTTAAAGTTTATTTTTCTTTGTTTTTGTAACTGACACAAATGTAGAATTGATTTGAATAACGCACAAATTATATTAATCAGTAATTTTTATGCCTATATAGAGAGAATTAATATTGGAGAACTGAAATCATTTAAATACGCAGTGTTTCAGGCAAAACCAAAATTAGGTGAGTTCATGTGCTTCGAAAAATTTTTTATTGAGTGATAATTTTTAGTTTTGTAGAAGTTACAACATTATTCTGATAATTACTTGCACTTAAAGTACATTTTAAAAGAAAGATAATATATTGAATATGAATGCCTCTAAATACTGTTTCGAAAGCTATAATGAAATAAAAGATACATTAACTAAGGATGGAAAAATTAGTTTTTTTGCTTTCAATAGCAGTTCACGTTGCTGGGTACCATACTTTGTTTATTTGCCACCCAATTTTTCTAAAGATAAGAACTATCCATTGGTACTTTTTATGCATGGACAAGGTGGTGATGAGACCACTTTTAATAAATACGTAAAAGAAGAGCAGCTTAACAAATGGATATTGGATGGTGAAATTGAACCACTTGTAGTTGCTGGAATTCGGGGTGATAATGATAGAGAGAATGTGCAATGGTTTACCCCAGAGAATGAAAGTCTAATTGCAGGAGATCGTCTGGGAGAGTTTATTCAATATTGTCAGGACAACTTTAATGCCGGTGTTGAAAGGAATGATATTTCAATAGAAGGGCATTCACGTGGAGCAGCAGGAGCCATTCATTATTACCTGAAGTATCCGGGAAAGTTTGCTTCCATTGTGGGCATGGGATATGTAAGTGATTATACATTACCATCAAATAAAAAGTTAGCAGCACAAAATCTGGAAGCATTAAAAGAGTTACAAATTCCATTGCGATTGGAGATTGGCACAGAAGATAGTTTTGTGCTGACCAAGAATCGCAGATGCATCTACGATTTACATGATCATTTGAATGAATTGGAATTGAATCATGAATTTGAAGTCCTGCATGGAGTAGAGCATAGGTTCGATTATTTTTGGCATTATTATACCGAAGAGGGATTGATTAATGGTTTGCGACATTTAAAATTTCATGAAAATGCCAGAAAACTTTTAAAAAAGTAACTTTAGGAATGAATATTGCTGCATCCATTCAAAACACATTACTATGAAACCGTACCTACTTTTGTTCTTTAATTTGATCTTTTTTTCCTCATTAAGTCATGGACAAAAAACAGTTTATTTCGACAAAGACTGGCTTTCAATAGAAAAATCTGAAGCCAAATACTATAGTGTTATTTACCCCATTGCAGGAGGCAAATACCAGGTTAAAGACTATACCATTTCGGGTACTTTGCTATCTGAAACAGATTACATGCCTAAAGCCGATTTTATTGAGTGGAAAAGATTGTATGAAGAAGGTTTTCAGGATTCAGCAATAGAGGATGGCAAGTGTATTGAGTATTTTCCCAATGGAAATAAAAAGAAGCAGTTTTCCTACACAAAAGGAGTTCAGGAAGGAAATATTCGTTTATGGAGGCAAGATGGTAAATTACTACGTGATTTTATCGCACAAAATAACCTGGCCAATGGTTTGTATCTTGAGTATTATCCGAATGGTAAGGCTAGTTTATCGGTAAACTTTAAAAATGATACTTTAAATGGACCAGCAGCCTATTATTATTCAAATGGCGCATTATCACAAAAAGGTAGTTTTAAAAATGGTAAAAAACTTGGGAAGTGGACTTACTGGGCAGAGAATGGAGATGTAATTGGAATAGAAACCTATCGGAATAGTTTTTTTATTGAAGGGCCGGATATCAATATTGGTTTTCCAAAAGGAAATTGGTGTCTGGAAGATCAATATAAAGAAGGTAAGCTGATGAACTTTGTTTTTTCCAGGACAGGAGATGGTGAAACACTAAAAAGTGGAGTAGTCCCATCGTGCATTTTGACTTTGCAATATATTGGTAAAGAGAATTCTCTACTAGATTTCTCATCCTTTAAGAGAAGAAGGTTAAGCGTTGATATTCACAAGGTAATTGCAAAAGAGCAAGAGTTATTCTCATTAGAGAATTCAATGGGGTATTTGGGTTCTTATATTGATGATAATAAGAAGAAAAATACAGTTGTAGTTTTTCATACAATTCAAAACGGAATTGGTGTTGAAATGATTCTTGATATCAGACAAGAGGACTATGAGAGTCTAAAAAAAGAGGTAGTATATATTTTAAGATCCATTAAAAAATAGTTGCTATGAAAGTAGTGTCGACTAATAAAGGAACATCGGTAGAAATCAATTATCATGGAAAGGTAGTGAATACCGGCATGTATAAATTTCCGGTTGATGAAGGAATTTATTTAGGCAAAGAGGATGTTAAAGATGATTCTGTAATTGACAGAAGGTATCATGGAGGAGTGGACAAGGCATGCTATTGGTATTCTGCAAAGCATTATGAATTTTGGAAAAACAGATTTCCTGATTTGGAATGGGATTATGGAATGTTTGGTGAAAATTTAAGCATTTCGGAATTGGATGAAGGGGAGGTTAAAATTGGTGATGTTTATGAGATTGGTGAATGTTTGGTTCAAGTTACACAGCCCAGACAACCATGTTTTAAGCTGAATTATCGATTTTCTTGTGATACTATGGTAAAAGAGTTTATTACAGCAGGATTTCCTGGCGTATACATTCGCGTTTTACGTGAAGGAACCATAAATAAAGGTGATGAACTGATACTGAAAGAACGAAACGAACAAAGTTTATCAATCCGTGAAGTATATCGATTGCTTTATCAAGCAGATAAAGATCCTTTGCTACTTCAATTGGCAATTGAAGATATGGCATTAGCTGCCAGTTGCAGGAGAGATTTAAGCAAATAAAAAAAGGACAGTTAACCGTCCTTTTTTTTTTATTATTGGGAATATAATATCTCTAGCTGGCTAGTATAATTTTTCTAACCAAAGCTTCAGCATCAACAGTACTAATATCCATATTGAAACCGATTTTAAAGATCAAACCATTGTACCAGGCGTAATATTGGTAAGAGCCTGTAGATTCTTTATAAATTCTTTTTTCTACTTCTACATATTTGTAATAGTCAAACATTCGTGGCCACATGTTATCATCCGACTTAGGCAAATAGTATAAAGTATCTGTATCGGTTAATTTTAAGTTCTGGTATCTTCTTTTTTCCAGATCTTCTTTCAAAGTTTCCAATTCCTTTTCACTCATTTCATCAAATGGATTATTTGGATATTGAGTTACTGAAATTGTAAAGAAATCTTTGAAATTTGTCGCATAACTTTCATCATTCTCCAAATATGAGATTTGAATTTGAAATACGAGTTGATTTTTGTCATTCCAAGAGGTAACAATATTTGCTTTTTGAGTATTAACGTCAAAAGGCAATTCTGATGTAGAAATAAGATTGATTTTATTTCTCATTTCTGCAGGAATTCTATTTAAAGCCTGACCAATACTTACAGGAATATAATAGTCAACACTTTCCCTTTCTTTCAATATGTTAAAATCGTAATTGTAAGTGTGATCGTAGCCTTCAACTTCGCTTAAACCAATTAACAATTCTTCATTCGGATCGATAAAACCAGTGTGCTTGTCATTTTCCGAACAAGATATCATTCCCATGAATAATATCGCAATACTAAGGTATTGGCATGATTTTTTGATATTCATAATTGTATGCTTATAGAATTCATAATGAACAATACAAACTTACGTAAAAAATGAATTTATGTTTTCTTTTTGTTTAAGTTTTAATAATCTTCCTAAAAAATTACGATTACGAACTTTGTGTGAATGCTTCTAATTTACTATTGATTAGCCAATTCTATGGCAGTAAGAAAAATTAAGCTACTTACTTTTTTTATGGCGTCATAATCTATTTTATCCGGAGTATCGGTGGTTTTGTGATAGTCATTGTGTAATCCGTTAAAATAAAAGATTGCAGGGATGTTTCTTTTTACAAATGACGCTTGATCTGATGCAGAATATAGAAAACTATCAGCAGTATCGTAGGAATAATCCAATTCTAGTTTTGGATATTGATTGTTGATACTATCCGTAATTGTTTTAAGCTTTGGGTTCAGATCGTTTGTACCCAGTAGATACACAAAATTATGGTCATCATGACGATTGTCCTTTCTGCCAAGCATATCAATATTTAAATTCGCTTTAATGTTGTCATGTGGAAACGTTTTATTTTCGACAAAATATTTTGATCCCAGCAGGCCTTTTTCTTCCCCCGAAAAAGTGGCAAATAATATGCTTCTTTTCAGTTTTAATCCTGAATTTACTGCCATTTTTAATGTTCTGGCAATTTCAATTAATGAAGCTGTACCTGAAGCATTATCGTTAGCTCCATAAAATATTTTTTTTCCGTTTGCACCTATATGGTCATAGTGAGCGCTAATAACAATGTATTCATCTTTTTTCTCGGAGCCAGGAATACAGGCAATTACATTTTCGGTTGATTGCGAGTTGTAAGTATTGGAGAACTCAAGATCAATCGTCAGTTTATTTTTATATTTAATCTCTAATGGGTTTCCAGCAATACATTTTTTAAGATTTTTTAGTTTTACATTAAGGATATTCGCTACAACTTTTTCGCTTATTGGACCTTGATAAGTTGTTCTCAACCTTTCAAAACCATGATACAATTTACCTTGTGATATTGAATCGAAAGGATTCTTTTTCTCAAAAATACTTGGGTCTAGTAATTGATTTCTACTAAACATCTTCTTTTGTCGTTGTATAATGTTTTGTATTTGGTGTGGATTATTTGGATTACAATAAAATACAATCTTGGCTTTCGTTTCCTTCATTATATCAATAGCCTTGGCTGGTCCGGCATAAAGGTTTGAGGTTAGAAAAAGAACCGCTTTATCGGAATAATCCTTATTCTTAAAAATGCTATCTTGAGCTAATCCAATAAATACCAATTCAATCTTGTTGCGTTTTAAATTAGAATAACCTGTTATTGAAAAATCTTCGTAGGCTTTATATTCATTTTCATTAATTGAGAGTTTAATTATTGGAATATCCTTTTTATAAACAGAGAAATCTTGAAAATAACTTATGCTATCTGTTTTAAACTGATAGCTAATTAATCCAGCTTCCTTAAATTGTTTGTAAATATACGCAGCAGCTAATTTTTGTCCTGGTTTAGCAGTTTCCCTTCCTTCCATTTTCTCAGAAGCTAGTTCATAAACATCATTTTTAATATTTTCTGCCGATATATTTTGAGAAAAATCTACAAGATTGAATTGTTGCGCAATTAGTTTTAATGAAACAAGAAAACAGATAGATAGGATTGTAAACTTCTTCATATTATGGTGTTTTAGTAAAGAGATAAAGGTCAATTGTGAATTTAATAAAATAAATCTCCTTTTTGGTATATCAGCAATAAAAAGATGTATAGCTAGATATTTCGCAGAGCACTTATAAAGTCGTAAATTTATAGTATACAATCAATACGGTTTGTTTCAATATCAAAAAGGTATAACATGAACTTTGGTTTAATATATGGTATAGGATTACTGATTATTGGTATTGTTGTTCCTGTGAGACAAAATGTTCAGGATATGGATTTTAAAGAGAAAAGGTTTAAAATGGTGGCTGAGCAGATAAAATCCAGGGGAATAAATGACTCGGATGTTATTAAAGCCATGCAAATAGTAGAACGACATTTGTTTGTACCTAACTATTTGAAGAAGTATGCTTATCAGGATCGTCCACTTCCAATTGGGCATGGACAAACCATTTCACAACCCTATATTGTTGGCTTAATGTCTCAACTTCTAGAGGTGGAAGAAGGAGAGAAGCTATTGGAAATAGGAACAGGATCAGGTTATCAGGCTGCAGTTCTTGGAGAGTTGGGAGGAGAGGTTTATAGCATAGAAATTGTGGAGCCATTGCAGAAAAGAGCAGCTTTTGTTCTGGATTCTTTAAACTATAAAAATGTTAATACCCGATACGGAGATGGATATATAGGCTGGCCGGAAAAAGCACCTTTCGATGGCATTATTGTAACCTGTTCGCCAACAAAAATACCCCAAGCTTTAATTGATCAGTTGGCTGAAGGAGGTAAACTTGTAATTCCTGTTGGTTTAAAGTATGTAAAGAAATTGGTTCTTTTGGAAAAAAAGAAAGGCAAAGTGGTACAACACAATGTTATACCCGTAAGGTTTGTGCCAATGGTTGACATAGATGGAAATCTGTATTGAACGAACTTTACTTAAGGATTTGATTTTTTATAGATCCCTTGAAATTGAATATTCCAACTTTTTCCATTATCGGTAGTTGATTCCCAAACTTGTTTTACATTGCCATTGGTTAGATGTGTCCATGTTATTCTGTGTATAGAGTTTGGTTCACCCATATTAGAGTCCAAATCACTTGAAAGAATCATTTTGCCATCAGAAAATGTTCCTTCAAGAAGCAGGTTGTTACCATTCTTATCGATCCATATCTGATGCCATTTGGCTGTTTTTGGATTGTAGAAACTGTAGCTGGTACCAGTGAAGTTTTCCTTCTCAGAAACCCAATTCTCCTGAATTACATTTTTGTTTTGCAGGAAGACAATTGTATTCTTACCCACTAAATTTTCTTCGGTATAAACATCCCACTCTCCAACCCAAAAGTCAAACTGTCGAGTTGGATCAATAGTTTTCTTTTCTTCTTGCGCCAATATAGAGTTGGGAATGCACACTACTGCAATAATTAGGATCAGAAATGATTTCATAGTTAAGGGGCTTTGTTGATTAATCATCAAGATAGGTAAGGCAACGCTCAAGTTTCATTTTTAGCTCGATAGCAAAAGGTTGCAACTCTTCTTTTTCAATTACATTAAAAGCTGCCGTAGGATCCATAATTGAAATGTCAACATGACCATTATCTTGTTCTATTACAGTAATATTACATGGCATCATTATTCCAATTTGATCTTCAACCTGTAATGCTTCATAAGCAAATGTTGGATTACAGGCTCCCAGTATTCGATATTTTTTGAAGTCAACATTAATTTTCTCTTTTAAGGTTGATTTTACATCAATATCGGTAAGAATACCAAAACCTTCCGTTTGCACAGCTTTGATAACCCGTTCAATGGCTTCATCGAATCCAAAGTTTGTACTTCGTTTAATATAGTAGCTCATATTATAAATTTTAGGTTTGTAATTGTTTAAATATCATGCTTAAATCGATTGGTTTGAAGTCCCTTTCTTGGAGACAAATCACAAACTTTAAATAAAGTCCATATCAATAAGGGGAATGATAGTATTCTAACATATCCAAGAATGGGTTCATATTCCGGTCCCAATGGTCCGGGAATGTAATCCGTCATCATAAAAATGCTTAATGGTATAAATAACGCGAGAAGAATCATTAGTAATATGGCAGCTTCCTTGTATACTCGTCTGATTAATAGCCCAACTCCACAAATGATTTGGATAAATCCTGAAATGCTTGTAGCCGTGTAGGTCGATTTAAAAATGGTTGAGAATAGGTGACTAAAAAAAGTTGGAAACATAATATGTAATGCACCTACTATGATTGCAGCAATACCAAAAGCAAAACGAAAGTGCTCGTTTCTGGAAAAAGCCTTTAGATAATTGCTGAATATTGAAACTATTCTAATAAGGATATAGGATGATAATATCACCAGAATTAGAAGCATGATTGCAAATTTTTATATTCCCATCATTAAGTTACGAATTTGTTGTTCTGCTTGCAAATCAGAGTGTATTATAAAAAAGGAAGGATCACTTTAAAGTGATCCTTCCTTATACTATTGCTACGATAGTTCTTACTTTTTTAAATGAATTTCAACAACACCATTTTTGGCTTTTCTTCCATATTTTTCCAATGCTGTTTTATCTTTTAAAACGGTTATGCTTTCAAAATCATCTGGCGATAGTTTATTTACTGCTTTAGCATTTGTTCTTTTTCCATCAACTATGAATAATGGTGCATCTTTTTCAGAAAAGTTTTCTAAACGAAACTGGTTTGTCAACTCTTCAGCTTCATCTTTACTTGTAATAACAATAACACCATTTTCAGCAGCTTTTCCATATAGATCAGTGGCAGATGCGTCTTTTAATATTGTTATGCTTTTAAAACTGTTAGGATCCAGCTTTTTAAATTTCTCATATTCCATTGATTTACCATCCAAAATGATGAGAGGATTATTATGGTTTGAAACTCCTTTCATTTGAACCCAATGTGCAGTTTTTCTTTTATTTTCGATAGTACTAATAATTATGACTCCATTTGATGCCTTTTCACCATATAATTCGGTAGCACTCTTGTCTTTTAGTACCTTGATAGAATTAATGGTATTTGGATCTAAGGAACTAAATGTGTTTTTGTCAATTATTTTTCCATTAAGAATAATTAATAAACTATCGGATTCAGGAAAATTCTTAATTCGAATGGAATGATTCTTCTTATTTTTCTCTCCTTCAATTTGCTCTTTAAGTTCTTTTCTATACTCAGGAGTACTTAGCTTTTCCAAATGCTTTTGAATGCTTTCCTTGCTTCTTTCAAGTTTCTCTTGAAGTTCCTTCTGGTATTTTGGAGAATTGAACTTTTCAATTTGTTTTTTTATGGATTCTCTTTGTTTTTGAAGTTGTTTTTCAAATTCTCCTGATTCCATTTTTTTTAGATGCTCTTGAAGAGATTTTTGTGATCTTTCGATATTTTGCTTCAATTGCTCTTGAAATTCTTTGGAATTAACTCTTTCAATTGTTTCCTGAATTCTTTTTTTGATTTCAGCTTTTTCTTTTTCACTAAGCTTTTTGTCAGACTCAATTTCTTTCAACTCTTTCCTTAGTTCTTCTTTCTGAAGTTCTTTTTCCAGTTCAAGTTGCTTGTTTAAATTCTTGCTTGTCAACTCTTCAAGCTCTTGTCTTAATTCGGCCTGTTGCTCTTGCATTTCTTTTTTAATCTGCTCAATATCCAAATCTTTCAGAGCATTTTCCATCTCCAGGCGCATTTCATCAAAGTTCATTTCTACTTTGATTTCTTCTAATTCCTTAGCTGCTTTTTCTAATTCAATTTTTTGCTCCTTAATTATTTCATTTACCTTTTTCTGCAAGTATTTTTTAGATTTTAAAGAATCTTGAGGAAAGTCAAAATCAACATCAAAATCCATTGGTGCTACCATTTCATGATCCACTTCAGCAACAGGTTCTACCTCCACTTCAGGAGCAACTTCCACAACATCTTCCAGTTCTACTTCAGGAGCCACTTCAACTACATCTTCAATTTCTGATTCTACTTCAACAATTTCTTTTAATTTAAGTTTCTCATTCGCTTTTTTACTCTTTTTAGATTTCTTTTTCTGCTTATCAGGCGCAAGCAGCATGGCATCAGATCCATTTTGTTGATTTTGATCTAAAACATTAATCTTCGAAAAGAACTGTTTGCCGGTTAATGCATTGCCAGAAATGGCAAAATTCGAAATCAAGATCAATCCGCTAAGAAGAAAAACAAATAAACTACTAAAAACGATTTTGTTTGTTTTTTTAGCCGATGCTTTTGGTCTTACAATTCGTTGTACTCGATTAAAAAGATTATCCTTTTTACCAGATAAACCCAATACCAATTCGAATCTCTTTTTTCTAATTGCTTCCATATTATTTAATGCTTTAATTAGGGTTAAGGATTCACCACAAACCTTTACCGCAAGGTCATCACAAATGTGTTCTCTTTCGGTATTAACCACAGAAGATAGCCACCAAACAACAGGATGATAGAAAAATAACAACTCTATTATGCCTTGAATAAATTGAAATAAATAATCGTGACGCTTGATGTGCGCCAATTCGTGTGCTATAATAATTTCCAATTGATTTTCCGGTATTCCGCTTAGCATGCTTACCGGTAATAAAACCACAGGTTTAAAATATCCTACCAGGGATGGAGTTTGAACATATCCAGACTCTAATATTGTAATTTTTTGTTTTAAGTTGATCTTTTGAATGAGCTTATCAGCAATGTTTTGCGTTTGTTTCGATACAGGATAGGTGAGGTGTTTTCGCAATTTAATGGATTGCAGATAATTGAATGTCATGTGACAAGAAAGAATACAAACGCCAATAATCCAGATGTTTACTATTATTGGAAAATATCTGTCGATCTGTAAATTTTCAAAGCTAAACTGATTTAGAGTTTCAGGACTATTGAGAAAGTACAATAGTAGTTCAGGGCTTAAACTTAAAGCGGAACCATTACCATTACTTCTTAATGGGAGATAATGAAAAAATGTAATGGCAAAACTCACAAATATAAATGCCAAAGCCAAGCTTGCCACACCATATCTTAGTTTAGCATTGTCTTTTGATATAAATCGAAACAGAAGCCATGTGATAAGGCCAAAAATTACGATTTGCCATACCGAATGCAGTAAAGCCCAGCCCACTGCATCAACCAATTCGTATATACTAAAACTATTCATGGGGTTCAGACTTTTGTGACGATTCAATATCATCAATTAAATTGCGAATTTTATTCAGTTCCTCGGCGCTACATTTTTTATTGCCAAGGGCTTGCAACACCATTCCCGATGTTGATCCGTTGAATAGGGTAGATATGAATTTATCTATGAGAAGATTTTTGGTTTCTTTTTCTTCCACAATAGCCTCATAAATATGAGTCCGAGAGTTTTTTTCTCTTCGAAGCATATTTTTTTCCGTCATGATTTGCATCACCTTTAAAGTTGTTGTGTATCCAACATCTCTACCGGTTTTTAATTTTTCGTTTACAAAACGTACTGTCGACGGACCATAAGTCCATAATACTTGCAAAATTTCTAGTTCTGCTTCGGTTGGCTTAATCTTCTTTGGCATTTTGTGGTGAATTCCGTTATACGATTAATTTCGTAGATAAAAATATACGAAAGATTTCGTAATACAAAATATTAGTACGATGATTTTCGTAGAAAGCCCTGTTTTTTCGTTTTTTTAACATTTGGATAATTTCTATAGATTCTTTATTTAAAACTTTTTACCCTTTACTTCCATCTTTTTTTTT
>NZ_JANQCD010000025.1 GCF_026672275.1 Marinifilum sp. D737
GAAATTTGTTTTGTCAGCATCAATACGAACTGTTGCAGGTTCATCTACTAGAACAGATAAATCAACATGTACATCATCTGTCGAAGTAGCACAATCTTTATACTCTTCTTTAAAACTAATCTGACATCTATAATCTCCTTCGTCATCCTGTTGTGGATTCAAGAAAATTAATTCATGTGTTTTGGTTCCTGCAAGTTCACCCGAAACATCTTCTATGTCAATATAATTTCCAGCTGCATCTTTTTTAGACCAGGAATAATTATACCAACTTGTGTCTCCATTCGAAACATCGATATTTTTTTCTGTTCCCTGACAGAACTGGTACGTTTTTCCATTATTTGAATAGCTATAATTCGGTATTACTTTTGCAACAAATACAGCAGTAGCATCAACCGAAGGACCAAACGAAATACTATCGATAGCAAATGTAGACTGAACTCCAGAAGGATTTTTATTAACTAATTTAATCACTCCTATCTCATCCGTAGACTTAGGACGCCATACCGAAGTTACAGATTGCCATGCATTAGGATCGTTCATTGTAAAATTATCCTCAACAAGTTGATCATTTACAAAAACCTCTAAAGTTTGAGGATTATTATATTTTGGATCACTCACATTATAAACACTACGACCATAAACTCTTAAAATATATGTATATCCCTCAACAACATCTATGGGAATTGTTTCCAAAATTGTATCTCCAGCATTTTTAGAAATCGCCATAAACATATAATCATTATGAAGATCATTAAATTTAGGGGATTGAAATTTTGGATTTGCTTGTGTAGTTTCAAATACACGACAATATTCTCCAGGATTATTCAATTGGGCATAATCACCTTTCCCTGCATAGATATAATTTGAAATAGGTTCTTCACTAAAATCTCCATTTGTAAGCTGATCTAAAGATGGATCTCTATATGATCCAACAACATAATATGATGTTTCTTCATCTGGAACATCTACAACTATTGATCTTGTATTTGAAAAAGGTTTACTATTGATATCATTAACATACCATTCGAAGAAATCTGCAGAACCTTGTGCTGTTATTGTTATTTTTTCTTCATCAAAACTTTCACATAATACTCCTAAATCTGTTTCAACATCTACATCCAAATCGGGTATAATCTTCGAAATTGCTTTAGTAAAACCTGAATAGTAACCTGCTGCACCTACCCAATCTGATTCAACAATCCAAGCTACATTTATTGCTTTATTCGCAAAAAAGCGATAGTGCCCATTTAGATTTTCATTAAACTTATACATTTCCCACTCTTTGGAAGTTCCAATAGGTATTGCTTTAGAATGATCAAGAGTTACTGCTTGCCCTCCATTTCTTGAATATCGCACTACGGCGTTATGCTGAGTTAATATCGTTATGACTCCGTTAACATTTCTTGTATCATCTGCAAGCAAATGTGCTTTGGGCACTGTAACTTCTCGTATACCACTAGTTGACAATGGAGGTATAAAATTCATACCTACAGTCGGTCCTATTGTACTTCTACTGCCCGACAATGTTTGATATACGTAAATATCTTTATTAGAAGTAACATAAGCATAAATACCATTCTTATACGGGTCGTTTATAACATGATAATCACCTTTATCTAAAGTAGCTACTAAAATATCATTCACACGAACTTCAGTATTATCATCTGTAGCTACAACAATAGGACGTTCTGTAGTATTATTCCCCTGTCCCTTCATCAAAACATACTTCTTACCAAGTCTTTCAATTGGAACGATTTGATCAATACCCATATCTTGTCCATCCCTTGGTCCTGATGTCCATGATCCAGTATTTACAACAATTGGCTTAGTAGAATTAACAGAAGTACCATTCATTCCATTCCTTTCAAACCAGTTTAGATTATAAAATTCCCAAAAATCATGATCAACAGCAATTACATAACTCTCTCCTTTATCTAAATTAACAGATATCGTCTCATCAGATGAAATTGGTCTTAACTTAACTTGATCTCCTTCTAAAATTGTATAATACCTACAGTTTATATTACCAAAAGTTATATCAGTATTATCCTCGGTAGCCATAACAGATATAAAATGACTCCTCCTATGTGTTGAATTATTTCTATCTGTATAAACATGACCGGTATAAAACTCGGTTCCATAGGCATAAGTACCTTTAGTAGTTAATGATCCCCCTTGCGCATAAGTTGAATGACGGATATTGACAAAAAACGGGGCATCATTTGAGTAAAAACGATATCCCTGATCGGTTAATTTTTTATTCAATTCATTTACACCAATAACATTGTAAGGAAAGTCGTAGCTAGTTGGAGGCGTATAAGGTTTAGATATCGTACCTGAATTATTACCATTCGGAGTCTTAAATAAAAATTCGCCAGGCGTATCATTTGTAACACTAATTGTTTTTATAAACTTCTTACCTTGATATACTTCAACAGTAATAGCATCAGAATTGGTAGACAATATTGCTTTATGTATTCCGATATCCTGAGTACTACTTGATCCATTATAAAACGGTGGCACATAATGCTCATAATCATACTGAGCAAATCCGGACAAAGGAATTGCCAATAGCATGAAAATTGAAATTGACTTTAATACTTTTTGAAAACGAGTAAAAATCCTATCATTTCTCATATCTAAAGGTTCAAGGTTATAGTGGTTAAGTTTAAAAGATCTATTTGCAAATATCTCAAATCACATCTTTCTATTATTTCGCATTAATCAACAATGTTATTTCAGCAAGTTAGAGTTAAAGCATTCAATACACCCATTAAATTATTGCATGGACACTTTAAATTACTCCACAAATACACCTTTTAAACTGATGTAAGAGTTTATTTGTTACACATTTGTATAAATATTTAGTAAAGTTAATAAAAATTAAACAAGGGGTCAAACTTAAAAAAAAACGGTCTCTCCAAGGAGAGACCGTTAGGCCTTATAAATATTGGGCTTGTAATTATTTCATGATGGCTTCTACCTCTTCAACTGAAATAGGAATTCTTTTACCAATTAATCTATTTCCATTTTCTGTTACAAGAACATCGTCTTCTAAGCGAATGCCACCAAAATCACGATACTCATTCACTTTATCGTAATTAATGAATTCTGTATGTAAACCTTCGTTTTGGAACTTATCAATCAAAGCAGGAATAAAGTAGATGCCTGGTTCATTTGTCAAAACAAATCCTGGTTTTAATTCCTTACCCAAGCGTAAATAAGCTGTTCCGAACTGATCTATTCTTTGAACATCATCATCATAACCTACATAGTTTTCACCAAAATCTTCCATATCATGAACATCTAAACCCATCATATGTCCTAAACCATGTGGCATAAATAAAGCATGAGCACCAGCCTTTACCGCTTCATCCACATCACCTTTCATCAATCCAAGTTTTTTCAATCCAGTTGCCAAAACCTTGCAAACCTCAAGATGAATGCTTTGATAGGTAACCCCTGGACGAATCAATTCATTTCCTTTGTTGATTCCTTCCAATACGATTTCATAAATCTCTCTTTGCTTTTGGCTAAACTTGCCACCTACAGGAAATGTTCTGGTATTATCCGAAGCGTAATGAGTATCTGTTTCAGCTCCACTATCAACCAATAACAAATCACCTGTTTTTAAAAGATTTCCATGTTCATGATTGTGAAGTGTTTCACCTCTTTTAGAAACAATAGCCGGGAATGACAACAAACCTCCTGCTCGTAATGCGATCGCCTCACATTCGCCGGCAATTTCTCTTTCATAAACACCATCTTTTGCCATTTTCATAGCTGTAGTGTGAATTTCGTAACCAATTGCAGCTGCTCTTTCTAATTCTTTAATCTCGTATTCATCCTTAATTTCACGTAAAGCAACAACAGCTTTAATAAATTCCACTGAGGCATTCTCCTTAATAGCATCAAGAGGTGTTCCTAACATTTCGTGGATTAATATTTTATTCTCTGCTCGATAAACAGGTAAAAAGTGAATTTTACGACCTTCTTCCACTGCTTTTGCAACAAAAGTTTTTAATTCGGCAAATGGAGCTGTATTCTCTAAACCAAACTCTGCAGCCTGATCCACAACACTTGGCTGAGGCCCCATCCAAATGATATCATCAATATCTACATCATTACCAAAAACATAGTCTTTGTTGTTATCTATATCGAAAACACCTGCAAAACCTGGATGATCTATACCAAAAAAATATAAAAATGTACTATCCTGACGATAATGGTAAATATTACCAGCATAGTTCATTGGAGCGTCTGGATTACCAAGAACAATCGCAATTCCATCTTTCATTGATGCACGCAATTTCTCGCGTCTGTTTATATAAACTTCTTTTGGAAACATGTTAATAGTATTTAAATTTTAAGATTTTGTAAGATACAAAAATAGCTTGCTTTTAAATTCTTTTTTATGTCATTTATCAGTTTAATCCATAAAAAAAGGCCTCCAAAACGGAAGCCTTTAAATTTTGATATCAGTTTATTATAACTTTATTTCTCTATCTACGGTTTGATCTAAAGAAATTAGAGTTTCCGTTTTGGATACTCCATCAATATTTTGAAGCGTATTTATTAACACATCCATAAGGTGTTGGTTATCTCTACACAACATCTTTACCAAAAATGTATAATTACCTGTAGTAAAATGACATTCCACAATTTCTGGTATTGCCTCAATGCTATCAACAACCATTTTATATTGATGCGCATGATCTAAAATTATACCTACAAATGCACAAACTTCGTAGCCTAAAGCTCGAGGTTTCACAATAAAACGCGATCCATCAATAATGCCAGCGTCTTCAAGTTTTTTTACACGCTGATGAATTGCTGCTCCCGAAATTCCACATTCTCTGGCAATTTCCAGAAAAGGTATACGTGCGTTTTTGATCAAATAAGACAATATCTTCTGATCTACTTCATCAATTTGAATCTTCATGTTCTAACAATTAGGGTCAATCTAAATGGCTTATAATCATTATCCATTAGATGAATTCTATACAATTAACTTGCAAGCATCTTACAAATCATTACAATAATAGCAAAATTAATAATAATTTATAACCATATAAAATCTATTCACCTTTGATTACAAATTTAGAATGATTAAACTCTACATGATTTTAAATCAAGAGCATCAAAATTTGACAACAGGTAATTTCCAATAGAATGTTTAAAAACCAATTCAACTCACCAATAAAAAGTTATTTTTGCCAAAAACTAGGGTAATAAGATTGATCTTAAGATTTTAAACATGAGAAAACTAAAACCTGTAATGTTCGTTGGAACAGGATCTGATGTAGGAAAAAGTATTGTAAATACCGGATTCTGTAGAATTCTAAAACAAGATGGATACAATCCGGCTCCATACAAAGCACAAAACATGTCATTAAACTCTTATGCTACACCCGAAGGGTTTGAAATAGGAAGAGCTCAGGCGGTTCAGGCAGAAGCATGTGGCATCGATTGTCATACTGATATGAACCCCATTCTTTTAAAACCAACAAATGACAAAAGTTCTCAGGTAGTTTTAAACGGAAAGCCTGTTGGCACACAAAGTGCATATGATTATTTCATGGGAAATAATAAATCTGCTTTGTTTGAGGAGGCCAAATCTGCATTTCATCGATTAGAAAAAAGGTTCAATCCAATAGTTTTGGAAGGAGCAGGAAGTATTTCGGAATTGAACCTTAAATCCAGAGACATTACCAATATGAAAATGGCAATGGAGACTGATTCGGTTACTTACCTTATTGCTGACATTGACAAAGGTGGTGTTTTTGCCAGTGTTTACGGCAGCATTGCTCTTTTGGATGAAAATGAACGAAATCAAATCAAAGGAATTCTTATCAACAAGTTTCGTGGAGACATCAAGCTTTTTGAAGAAGGAAAAAAAATAATTGAGGACCTTACAGGCAAACCTGTAATTGGAGTCCTTCCCTACTTTAGAGATATCCATATCGAAGAAGAAGATTCTGTAAGTTTAGAAAAGAAGTTTAACAATGCACAAGAAGGAAAAATCAATTGTGCAGTTATCCTACTTCCCAGAATGGCGAACTTTACCGATTTTTCAGTGCTTGAACATGATCCCAGAGTGCATTTGTACTATACCAATAATATTCAAGAAATTGAGAATGCTGACATTGTTATTATTCCTGGAAGCAAAAACACAATTTCTGATTTACAAGAGTTAAAAAACAATGGTGTAGCCAAATCCATAATTAATGCGCGCAAAAATGGCAAAAAAGTAATTGGCATTTGCGGGGGATACCAAATGATGGGAAGTATAATCTCTGATCCTAAAGGCATCGAAGGTAATATCAAACAAATTAGTGGACTTGGATTATTGCCAATTGAAACAGTAATTACAGAAGAAAAATTAACTGAGCAATGTGAATTTGTATTTAAAAATTATACAGATATCTGTGAAGGTTATGAGATTCACATGGGACAGAGCAAATCACTAGTTCAAGGTAATAGTTTGAATAGATTATCGAACGGCAAACGAGAAGGATATATTTTAGATGATAATTGTTGGGGCTCTTACATTCACGGAATTTTAGACAATCCCATTGTTATCAATGATTTATTATCAGGTTTTGAAGCGATTTCCGATGATGAATTCAATTATAAAAAGTTCAAAGAAGAACAGTACGATAAATTAGCCGATGTAATTCGCGAGAGTGTTGACATGAAGCTATTTTACCAACATTTATCGCAAGAGTAAAATATGGAAGTAAATAACAGATATATAATTACCGGTGGCCCAGGCTCTGGTAAATCAAGTCTTTTAAACGCATTAATTGATAAAGAATATAAAGGCTTTGAAGAGATATCACGTATTGTTATTCGGGAACAACACGAAATAAATGGTGATAAACTTCCGTGGAAAAACCTTTCTGCTTTTGCTGAAATCTGTTTTGAAAGAATGAGTAAACAATTGAGAGATTGTAACTCAACAAATTATTGTTTTTACGACAGAGGTATTCCTGATATCATTGCATATGTGCGTCGCGGTGGTCTGAAAGTTCCAGAAAAATACTATGAAAAAAGCAATCAGTACAATCCAGTTGTATTTATTGCTCCACCTTGGCAAGAGATATTTATAAACGACGCCGAACGCCCTGAATCCTTTGATGATTCAATGGAAATCTATCAATTTTTAAAAGAAACCTACAATGAACTTGGCTTTCAAACTATTGAACTACCGAAAGTTTCCATTAAAGAACGAGTAAAATTTATTGAAAATCACTTATCAGCTTGCAAAGACTGAGTTACCCCTTCGATTACAGCCTTAGCCAATAACTCTCCAAACAAAACATGTTTGCCGCAATAAACAACTTCGGGACCATCTCCACAAGCAATTGCTGCTGAGTCGGTTCCTGTGCCTGTTGCTATATTATTAGAAACCCGGCTTTTAATGTTCAAATCTTGCATACACGCAGCTTTGGCTTCCGCAACCATCATCAAGCATTCGACCATAGCTGCATCCGATAAACTAGCATTAGTTAGGATTAATATATTAATGGTACCTACCTTCTCACACTCCTCATTCATGAACTTGTAATCAGCTGGATCACCAGCTCTTCTTGCATTTGAAACCCCCGCAGTTACCAATACATCAATCCAAACTCCCTGTTCTTCAATGTGAACTTTGCGAAAAGTTTTCATTATAGCAGCAGTCATCATACCAACACAAACACCCTCCCATGAATTTGTTTCAACCATCCTGGCAAGGCTTACTTGTGGCTTTTCAAATTCAGTTCTCTCACCATTAAAATTTGCATCCACCTTTGTATTCAGAAAATGCTTTGCATTTTGAAATCCTCCATTTAAAATTGCAGAACTAAGTATTTTAGTCGGCGTATCAAATTCTACATGAAGAAATTGATGGTTATGCTCTATATTGTATTTCATCCTTAATCTAATTTCAGTCGTTGCGAAAAAGCAAATTCAACCGCTTGCTCATACTTCTTTATTCCTGCCGATTTCTTAATTGCTTTGAAAACTTTTTTATCATTTTCGAAATGCGACGAAAAATACTCCCAAAATGGCTTCATTTTTTGCATGATTTGAGAATCTCCTTGCAAATACGAAGCGTACAATTTAAAAATATCATTATGGATATTTTTAAGTTGATTTCTTCTCTCATCAGAATCAGGCAAGGCAATTCCTTTTATTTTGTGTGGCAACCAATAATCTTTCAGCAAACCACGCCCTATCATTACATGTTGCAAGTTTGGAAATAAGCTTTTAATCTTATCAAAATCCTCTTTACAACAAATATCTCCATTGTACCCAAGGTAAGTTTCATACTTCTCATACAAATCATTAAACCGATTTAAGTTTACCTTGCCTTTATAAAGTTGTTTTCCGATTCTTGGATGAAGTATTACTTCTGAAACATGATAGTCTTTTAGGATGGGAAGTATTGAATCAACTTCAGAATCATCGATTAAGCCCAATCGCAACTTTACCGATAACTCTAATTTATTATGAAATGCCGTTTTTAAAATTTCTTTTACTTTATCAGGATTTGGCAACAATCCCGATCCTTTTCCTTTTTTTGTTACCATTGGATATGGACATCCCATATTCCAATTCATTTTGCTATAAGCTAATTCTGAAAAGTACGCCTCAAAAAAACTTAACTCTTCGGAACTCCCACATAAAAACTGTGGAATCAAATCAGTACACCTATCTTTGTAGGGTTCAACCTCTCTTTTATGGGCAGTCTTTAGGATACCATCATTCTGTAAAACGAGAAAAGGAGTATAGAACTCATCTATACCCCCAATATTCTTTTGATAGGCTTGTCTAAAAACCCAATCGGTATATCCTTGTAAAGGAGCGAGCGAAATTTTCATAAAACCTCTTTATCGTCCAAAACTTAATACGCCCAACAACTGTTTGCGCTGTCGATAATAGCTTAATCCCTCATCGGTTGCAATACTTTTTACAAACTCATCGATCATAGTATCGTATATCGTTCCAAATTTAAAACGCTCAGGCGGATACAAGTCTGGATTATGCATATCCTCTAATCGAGAAAGATACATACGTCCAACCATTTCATCGCTTAAATCACTTCGATACATTCCTTGTGCAATTCCCTTTTGGATATTGATCTGAATTTTATCAAAAATAAACTCCATTCTATCTTCCATATGCTTTGCATAAATTTCAGGAAAATATTGTTCAAGTTCCATTGTAATTGAAGGTGTAACATGCTCAAACTTATCATTAATCTCCTGACTAACAATAAATAAAATATCAATAGCATTCTGGCCTTCAAAGTTGTACTCAAGAAAAATTGCTTCAAAACTTTTTCTCTCATACTCCAAAATTTTCTCTACCAATTCTTCTTTAGAATCAACAAATTTTGAGATATCCTCATGTGTTACACCGAAATCCTTAATTTTTTCAAACGAAAAATCCTTTAAACCGTTCTTCAACAGAAAAGTTCTTACTTTTTCTATAACCTGTACAAACTCCTTATCCATATACTCTTATCCCTATAAATTCTTCAAAATTGCACCAACACAGTTCCTCAACTCAATATAGCCATAAAATTAAGAAAATTCGCATGGTATATCTAATACAACTTGTAAATGATTTAATTTTTCGAACAATATTTTAACAGAACTATAATGACTATCATTCCAATACAGTATAAATAAGTTCCACTTGTTATTCATCAATTAACAGCTTTTCGTTGACAAAATGAGTTTATTCGTAAAAATCAAACTTACAATATGGTTGGATTTAAAAACAAATGGTATCTTTAATGCAGAATGGATACTTTTAATACATAGGGTGATTGAAAGTTCTTTTTCATAAGTAAATTTAAGTAGTAGTTTTTGGGCGGCTAGTCACCGCCCATTTTTTTGCTCTAAAATAAGATATTTCACATTATTTCAATTACTTAATGAAATAATGAGACTTTGCATTTAATAAATTAAAAAAGCTGCAAGTAATCATCTTGCAGCTTTTTATTTATTTTTTATCCAATTCGTTTTCAATTGCTTTTTTCATGGCTTCAAACTCTTCCGGGTTAAATAGTCTTGTTAGAAAAATAATTCTTCCATCCCTATCGATAATTACATTTCGAGTCACTCCACTTTTACGGTTTGCATATTTAGCAAAAATATTAGCTCCATCATCTAAACCAATTGGATATGTAATTCCTGTTGCTTTGATTAATTTATTCGCTTTTTCAAGCGGTTCATCTCTGTCGATTCCAAACAAAGCAAAATCCTTATCCTTATGTGCCTTCCAAATATCATTTTCAATATGCGGCATCTCTTTTCGGCAAACCCCACACCAACTAGCAGTAAATTGTAGCATCACCACTTTGCCTCTATAATCTGATAATTTAATTGTAGAGCCATTTGTTAATTTCATTTCAAAATCCGGAGCCACATCTCCCACTTTTACGATATATCCTCGGCTATCTCTTTCTTGTGAAAAAGATGTAAAAACAAATACCCCCAACAAAAGTGTTAGTAAATTAATTCTCTTCATTCTATTCAAATCTAATCTATTAGTAATAGGCAGTAAACCTATTTAATTTCAACACAATTTCAAATTTTTTAACGAAATTGAACAATGTTTGGCATAGTTCATGCCAAATTGCATATGAACTAAAAAGTAAAAAAATGAAAAATATCAAATTAATTGTTTTAATAATTTTCTTATTGGCCACTGCCAACAGTTTTGCTCAGATTAGTGGAAAAACTAAAAGACAACAAAAGAAGGAAATTAAAAGACAAGAAATAGAGCAATTGGTAAGCAATCAAAAATTTACATTCATTCCACGATCGCTTACAACAAGTTCTGGTTTCACCAAAGATTTAAACTTTTCGTATGAATTGGAATTAAATCAGGATTCTACAAAAGCTTACCTTCCCTTTTGGGGTAAAGCCTATATTGCAAAAATTAATGATGAAGGAGGCATTCTATTTGAAACAACAGCGGATGATTTAGAAATAAAAAATCTGAATAAAAAAGGCTATGAGGTAAGATTTAAAGCCAAAGGAAAAGAAGATACCTATCAAATAAAAATGGAAATTTCGAAACAAGGCTATACAAGCTTATTCATTACTTCTAATAATAAAAGTCACATCTCTTACTATGGTTACATAGAAACAATTGAAGAGAAATAACTATTGCTTTTTTGAAAATAAACTAAACAGTTTATTTTTCACCTCATTCTTTTGAGAAGTTAAATACATACTTACAGCTTTACGCATCAGCTTATCTTTTACAAGAAATTTTCTTAAGAGATAAGCTGATCCGGCATATGGTAATGCAGCTATTAATATATCCAAAGCCTTTACTTTTCCTCGTAAATTATAAGTGATATACACCAATTTTGCCAAAAAATTTCCCAATAAAAAAAGAATGGGTGGTGTCAATACTTTATAATCCACAACTCCATGAAAAATTGCATATGCAATAATTCCTGGAAACAATACCGAATCTATTATTCCAGCTACAATTGCCCAACCGGCAAGAACCGAACTTACATAAAGAATACCCGAGAATCCATTGTTGGTAATGGTTTTAACCAGGTAATCCTTTTCTGAATCTTCAAAATCTTGCGACCGCCTCACATAGATACAAAAAGTACTTTTTGCACATGAACATTTTTCATCGTAGCTTAATGAACCATTCATTTTAGTTCATCCTATTTTTAAAAAATTCTCTATACAATTGAGGAAAATTGGCTCTATAAATTAGAATCATACTAAGTACTAAAGCAGCGATAGCCATTGCAAACAATTGTCCGTTATCCGAAATCCCATCAACAACTACCTCAATTCCCAAAGGTGTAAAAAGATGAAAACCTATAGCTCCTGCCATTAAGCCAGCAGTAATTAAGGATGCAATTTTCCAATAGTTAGGCAAAAAGAAAAGAACACCGGTAATCAATTCAATTGCTCCAATTCCATATCTTCCCCAAGGCTCCATCCCAATGGTCGAAAAAATATGTATAGCTTGTGGATGACCAGAAAATTTAAAATGTAAAGTCTGAATTAAAATTATAGCTGTTACGATTCGTAACAACATCTCAACGGTTCTATATTTCCTTTTCTCTTTCATGATTTACAACTTAAATTCAACCTAAAACTACAAAAACGAATGAATTCTTTAAAATATACCTGAACTACAATTGCAAGATAAAACAATCATTTTTGCCATATTGTGATTCAGATTACAATCTCAGCAATTTCACAAAACCTTCTTACAGCCCGAGAAGACTACTTACTTTTGCGAAGGGCGGCTTACTTTTCAGAAGGTAGACGTACAGACCAGAAAGAATGGCTTCTTTACTTACTTTATACAAGGACAACCTTACAGGCTCTCAGCAAAACATCCCCTTATCTAATGGCAAGTTTAAACTATCAATTTTTAATAATGGTCTAAAATGTAAGTATATTTGAATTTTAAAACTAAACCTAAAAGATGAATTTTAATAAGCTAAGAAAGGCATTTCTATTTCTGCTTACCGGAAGTGTTTTTGCATGTAGTACTCCTGAAAAAGAGCTTCAAAAAGCCGAATCGGTTATTTCTACCGAAAGAATGGTAGAATACATTAAGGAATTGGGATCTGATGAGTACCAAGGGAGAAAACCATTCTCAGAAGGAGAAACAAAATCAATAAATTACATTGCCAATCTTTATAAAAAAATGGGATTGGAACCTATAGATGGAGATTCTTATTTTCAAGAAGTTCCTTTGGTTGAGGTTACTGTTGATATAACAGAGGACATAAAATTACAATCTCCCAAAGGCAAATCAGAATTAAAATACCGAGATGATTTCGTAATATTCTCCAGAAGATTGCAAGATGATATTGAGTTAAAAAACTCTGAAATGGTTTTTGCCGGTTATGGAATTGTTGCTCCTGAATATGATTGGAATGATTACAAAAATTTGGATGTAAAAGGAAAAACTGTAGTTGTAATGGTGAATGATCCTGGATTTGGCTCTACAGACAAGAGCTTCTTTAAAGGAAACGAAATGACCTACTACGGACGCTGGACCTACAAATACGAAGAAGCTGCAAGACAAGGTGCAGCTGGATTATTAATTATTCACCAAACAAAACCTGCCGGATATCCCTGGTCTGTAGTTTTAAACTCAGCTTCGGTTCCTAAATTATATCAGCAAGCAAAAGACAATTATCAATCGCGCTGTGCTGCCGAAGGTTGGTTAACCTGGGATACCGCTGAAGCTTTATTCAACTCTTGTGGTAAAAATTTAACTGAAGAGTTGAAAAAGGCTAAAAAGTCAAACTATAAAGGTTTTGATTTCAACACCAAATTATCGATTAAATTTCACAACAAAGCTCGTTTCGACAAAACCAACAATGTGCTTGGCGTTTTAAAAGGAACCGATTTGGCAGATGAATACATTTTTTATTCTGCACATTGGGATCATTTGGGAATTGGCCCTAAAATGAATGGAGATTCAATATACAATGGCGCTGTAGACAATGGCACTTCACTTGCCTGGATGTTTGAAATAGCAGAAGCTTTTAAGGCAATGCCTCAAAAGCCAAGAAGATCTATTGTATTTTTTGCTCCTTCGGCTGAAGAATCAGGATTAAATGGATCAGGCTATTATGCCGATCATCCAATTTTCCCTTTAAAGAAAACTGTTGCCAATATCAATAATGACTTGATGTTGCCTTATGGTAAAATGAAAGATGTAATGATTACAGGTTATGGCCAATCTGAACTGGAAGACTATGTAGTTGAAGCTGCTAAAATTCAAAATCGCTATATACTTCCTGATCCAAATGCACAATCAGGAATGTATTACCGTTCAGATCACTTTAGCTTTGCGCGCGTTGGAGTTCCTTCATTATTTGTTAGAGGCAATAATGATCACTGGGACAAAGGAAAAGAATTCATGTCGGAAAAAGAACAATACTGGTTGGCAAATCACTATCACAAGCCATTTGACGAATATGAAGATTGGTGGAATTTAGAAGGAGTTGTAGATGATGCCAAACTATTGTTTAGAGTGGGCTGGAAATTGGCTAACGAAGATCATTTTCCCAATTGGAAGGAAGGTTCAGAGTTCAAAGCAATTAGAGAAAGTTACATGAGCAAGTAAAATAAAAAAAAGAATGATTTCCGAATCATTCTTTTTTTTATTTAGCAACATATGAAACTGTTTTGTAAGCTTCATTAAAATTTATAACTTTAATAGTATATACTATTAATCAAACAGCCAATGAGTCAGCCAAATACAAACAATCCAGCTGAATTACAAAAAGAGATTGAAAGATTACGTAAACAAATTGATTCTCTAAACAATATAGAATGTGATTTCTTCGGCAATTATCATCATCTTTTATCTAATGATAAAATCGTGGCTTTCTACTGGTCATTCAGCAAAAATCAAATTCATTGGTCCGATTGTGCAGAAACCGTATTTGGCTTAAAAACCACAACTTTTGGAAATACAAAAGAAAGCTTTCTGCATTGTATTAAACATGAGGATACTGCAAGCTTTGTAGACAAACTCTCCGAATGCTTCAGTAATAAATCAATAAATTGTGAATCAACCTTTAGGCTTTCCGAAAAAAACCACTCAACGGTTTGGATAAAAGCCTCTTGCAGAATTAATTACAATCTAAAAGGAGATCCAATAGAACTTAGAGGTATTTTAAAAGACATTACCCCCATAAAAGAAACCGAAGAAGAAAGACATCTTAATAACCTAAGATATCAAACATTATTTAATTACTCTCCTGTGCCTTTATGGGAAGAAGAATTCTCTGAGCTTTATCAATATCTAGATGAATTAAAACAAAATGGCATAACAAACTTTAAAGATTATTTTAATGAACATCCCGAATCTCTTGCCTTATGTTCGCAGAAAGTTAAGGTAACAGACGTAAACCTGGCAACATTAAAACTACATGATGCCGGATCAAAAGAAGAACTACTAGGAAATTTAGACAAAATTTTCACTTCAAGATCCTACGAGGTCTTTAAAGATGAAATTATTGCTCTTGCAAATGGTCAAAAAGAATTTGAAACCGAAGGTGAAATTAAAACCCTAAGTGGTGTTGCCAAGCAAATTTACCTTAAACTATCAGTAGACTATAACTCTCTGGATCGTGCAAAGGCCATGCTTGCCACAATAGATATCACCGACAGAAAAAAGGCAGATGCAGCACTTGCTGAAAGTGAAAGAAAATTCCGAACATCATTTGAAGCTTCAGATGTTGGAATGGCAATTGTAGGTGAGGACAAAAAATTCCGATCAGTAAATTCTGCATTCTGCAAAATGATGGAATCGACTCCTGAGGATCTTAAAAAAAATAATTTTATAGATATTACTCATCCGGAAGATATAGAGACGAGTAAACAACGCTATCAGCGCTGCAAACAAACCAAAGAAGCATTTACGATTGAGAAAAGATATCTTACCCATAATGGAATTTTAAAATGGGGACTAACCAGCGTTAGTCCGATTTTTGATTCCAAGAGTAAATTTCTTTATACAATAGTTCATGTCCAGGATATTACTGATCGAAAACATTCTGAAGAAGAACTTTTAAAAAGTAATAAAGAGTACGAAGTTTTAGCAGAAGAATATAAAAATCAAAACGAAGAACTAATTAAAGCAATTCAAATTGCTGAAAGAAGCGATCGTTTAAAATCGGAATTTCTACAAAACCTATCGCATGAAATTCGCACACCAATGAATGCAATACTTGGGTTTACAGATTTCCTTGAGTTGGAGAGCATTACTCCAACAAAACGAAAACAATACCTCAACATTATTAAGAACAGTGGATTCCAACTTTTAAGAATAATTGATGATATTCTGGAAATTTCGGCACTCGAAACAAAACATGTTCAATTAAACGAAAGCGAATTCAATCTTAACAATCTACTAACTGAACTATTCACTATTTTTCAGCCTCAGGCAAAAAAGCAAAATCTATCTTTATATCTGCACAAAGATTTAGTAGACGAAAACAGCTTAATCCGTTCTGATGAAGTCAAATTAAGGAAAGTCCTAGTTAACCTTATTGAAAATTCACTCAAGTATACCAACTCAGGCTCAATTGAGATTGGATACCACATTAATGAAAATATAGTAGAGTTATATGTGAAAGACACAGGTATTGGAATAGATACAACAAGACATACGCAAATATTTGAAAGGTTTTCTCAAGCTGAAGGTGAAATTAGCAACAAGCAAGGTGGTTTAGGACTGGGGCTTTCTATTGTAAAAGAAAACGTAAAGTTACTTCATGGTGAAATTAAACTAATTTCTAAAGTTAATAAAGGAAGTAAATTCATTATCGAACTGAAAAACTGTATTATTCCAAATCAAGAAAACAACACAAAACCATACAAAAAGAGTAACAATTGCAATATTTTGGTTGTTGAAGATGAAGAAATAAATTACCTATATTTTGAATCTTTAATGGAGGAAATTGCTCCTGAATGTCGTTTAGAACATGCAAAAAATGGACTTGAAGCAATCGAACTGTTCAAGCAGAAAGAGTTTAAGCTTGTTTTTATGGATATAAAGATGCCTGAAATGAATGGCTACGAAGCAAGTAAGGAAATTATAAAAATCAATCCTGAGCAGAAAATTATTGCACAAACAGCCTATTCGACAAGCGAAGATAAAATAAAAGCCAAACTGGCAGGCTGCAATGATTTTATTTCCAAGCCGATTAGTATGAAAACAATGCAGAAATTACTGGCAAAACACCTAATTTATTAAGTAAAATAATTGGCTCACTTGGTTTCTATTCAAATGAGCCAATATCTATTATCTATAGGTAAATCCTTTTAAACTAGCCAAACCTCCAAGCGAGGTTTCCTTGTAAGACAATGACAAATCCAAACCTGTTTTCATCATGGTTTCAGTTACCTGATCAAAACTAATCCTATGTCTTCCATCGGATAATAATGCGTAAGTATTGTGATTTAAAGCACGAGCTGCAGCAAATACGTTACGCTCGATACATGGAATTTGAACCAAGCCCAATACAGGATCACAAGTCAATCCCAAATGATGCTCCAAGCCCATTTCTGCTGAATACTCAATCTGGTAAATGGTTCCACCATGCAACTGAGTTGCCGCTCCCGAAGCCATTGCACAAGCTACACCAACCTCACCTTGACATCCTACTTCTGCACCAGAAATTGACGCATTGAATTTTACGATATTTCCAATTAATCCTGCCGTAGCTAAAGCTTTCAAAATATCCTTTTTCTTAAACTTGTAGAATTTTTTGTGATAATATAGAATTGCCGGCAAGACTCCACACGCTCCACATGTTGGCGCTGTTACAATAGTACCTCCTCCTGCATTCTCTTCTGATACCGCCAATGCATATGAATAAAGCATCGAACGCTTTCGCATTGGCCCACTATAGGTCTTTGCTTTTAAATGATACAAATGAGATTTACGAGGTAATTTTAAACCTCCTGGAAGTTCCCCTTCATTGTTCATACCTTTTTTAATGGCATTTCTCATGGCAGTCCAAACCTCATCCAAAAAACCCCAAATTTCTTCTCCCTCTCTTAACAAAACGTATTCCCAAAGTTGCTTTTCATTCTCTTTACACCACTCAAGAATAGCATCCATAGTAGTTAAATCGTAAATTGACTGTGAGGAATGTTCTGTTTTATCATCAACAATGGCACCGCCTCCAATACTATAAGCAGTCCATTCTTCTACAAGTTCCCCTGATTTATTAAAGGACTTTAACCTTAGTGCATTTGGATGTTTTTCCAGAAATTCTTTGGGTTTCCATATTAAATCAAGCTCTTTGCTCTTAAAAACCTCTTCGATAGCAACACCTGTAAGGTGTCCTTTCCCCGTTGCAGCAAGACTTCCAAATAGAGTTACCTCAAACTTATCATGACCAGAGTTTCTTTGCAGAAACTCTTCTGCTGCTTTTCTAGGTCCCATTGTATGGCTACTAGAAGGACCACAGCCAATTCTATATAATTCTTTAATCGATTCCATTTCTGTTGTTGTTTAGTTGCGCACAAATTTAATAAATGCAACGAAAGGAATTACAATTTTGGCAGGCATAAAAAAAGAGAAGTTCATAAATGAACTTCTCTTCTCAGTCGGGGTGGCAGGATTCGAACCTGCGACCTCCTGCTCCCAAAGCAGGCGCGATAACCGGGCTACGCTACACCCCGAAAATTCGGTATTTTTTTCAATAAATAGAGAAGTTTTTAACTCCTCAAGTTTTTCAGTCGGGGTGGCAGGATTCGAACCTGCGACCTCCTGCTCCCAAAGCAGGCGCGATAACCGGGCTACGCTACACCCCGAAAAACTGGGTACTCTTTTCGATAAAAAAAGAGAAGCTTTTAAACTCCTCTGAAAATTTTCGGTCGGGGTGGCAGGATTCGAACCTGCGACCTCCTGCTCCCAAAGCAGGCGCGATAACCGGGCTACGCTACACCCCGAAAACTTAGCGGAGAGAGGGGGATTCGAACCCCCGGTACCGATTGCTCAGTACGCCAGTTTAGCAAACTGGTGGTTTCAGCCACTCACCCACCTCTCCTGATTGCGGAAGCAAAAGTATGTAAAAATTTCTGATGTGCAAAATATTTTTTTCGCAATAATTCAAAGAATGCTCCAGCCCTGATTATAGTAAATTATAAATCAATGAGATTAGATTTTATTTTTTTTTGAAATATTTTTAAAAAAAGCCGAAAAGGAAACAATCCCTTTCGGCTTTTACTCAAAATTCAATGAATTTTATTTCTTCTTCCCTTTATCTTTAGGGTTTGCAATATTCTCTCTCATGCTTGTATCAGCTTCGATATTCTTCATACGATAGTAATCCATAATACCAAGCTGTCCATTTCTGAAAGCTTCAGCCATTGCTCTTGGTACCTCAGCTTCCGCCTCGATTACTTTAGCACGCATTTCCTGAGCCAATGCTTTATTTTCTTGTTCAGAAGCTACAGCCATTGCTCTACGTTCCTCTGCTTTTGCTTGTGCAATTTTCAAATCTGCTTCGGCCTGATCGGTTTGAAGAACTGCACCAATATTTTTACCTATATCAATATCTGCGATATCAATCGATAAAATTTCAAAAGCCGTTCCAGCATCTAGGCCTTTCTCTAATACAACTCTTGAAATAAAATCAGGATTCTCCAATACAGTTTTATGCGATTCACTGGATCCAATAGATGATACAATACCTTCACCTACACGAGCAAGAACCGTTTCCTCTCCTGCACCCCCAACCAATTGGCGAATGTTTGCACGAACAGTAACTCTTGCCTTTGCTATTAGCTGAATACCATCTTTAGAAACAGCTGTAACTGGAGGTGTATTAATTACCTTAGGAATTACACTCATTTGAACTGCTTCGTAAACATCACGACCAGCCAAATCAATAGCGGTAGCCATTTTAAAGCCAAGTTCAATATTTGCCTTAGAAGCCGACACCAATGCATGGGTAACCTGAGACACATGACCACCAGCTAAATAATGCGCTTCAAGTTCGTTTCGGTTAAGATCTAAACCAGCTTTTGTACTTTCAATCAATGCACTAACAATAACCTTTGGTGGAACCTTACGCCAACGCATAAAGATTAATTGAACCAGGGAAATTCTAACTCCTGATAACAGGGCAGAAAACCATAATGCAACTGGAATAAAGACGAAGAGAATATAAACTCCAACTCCTACAGCAGCAAATATTAAAACTATTGTACCAATTCCTTCCATTTGTATCTTTTTATATAGGTTTTACAATTACAATTTTATCCATTACGTCAATAACTACTACTTTGCTTTTTTCATCAATATAAGCACCTGTAGATTTTGCTTCGACAACTGTTTTATTAATTTTTATTTTTCCCATAGGTGCAAGTCGAGATAAACAGATTCCTTTATCACCTACATGTATTTTCTCTTCCTCTAGCTTTTCTACTTTTGAATCTATCTCTGCTTTCAGCATTATTTTATTCCATGTATTAGACTTTAAAGCCAACACCAAAGATATTCCACAGAAAATAATAGCAGCCAACACCGTTAAATGCCCAATGGTATTTCCATAATGATCATATGCCAAGTAAATCCCTCCACCAATCATTAATACACCACCTATTGCGGCCAATGTAATTCCTGGAATCACCAAAAATTCTAGTAACAAAAGAAGAACTCCTAATAGAATAAGTAATACAATAATTAAAGCTGTCATTAAATTCCAAATCTAAAATTATACAATTGTGACCTTTAATCCCTTCTTCGCCAAACCTTCTCTCATTGGTCTAATAACACTCATTTTTCCTTTTTTCACATCACACTTGCCTTTGTAATGCGTAATATATGCACACTGTTCTGCCTGTTCAGGATCATGATTGCAGATATCAACAAGTGCATCTACAACAAAATCGAAGGTGTGATAATCATCGTTATGCAAAAGCAAAGTGTTACGATTAATGATATCATCCAAAACCTCATTTTCCGCCCCCAAATATCCTTCATCGTAATTACTCATATCGTCATTTTTTATTGTCGAAGAATTTCCAATGCTTGTTGAATGGTAATTTTATCGCTTCCGGAATAAGCTACTGTAAATGCATCGCTTAATCCAGCTTCTCTAAGTTCCATTTTCAATTTACTAACTTTGCTATAAGAATCAAAGCTTCCAACCGTACAAATTGTATATCCTCTGTAATCATTGGCATATTCAATCTTATATTTCGAAAATGCTTTAAGTTTATCCTTCACATCTTGCGGAACCTCTTCCGCAAAAGCCCCCACCTGAACTTTGAATACAACTTCTCCACCATTAACCTTTACTGTCTTAGGTTTTTCAATTGGTTTTGATGTTGATTTTGCCACTACGGTAGGCTGATAATTTTGATCGGTTATTTTTATTGCCTGTGCAAGATTTGCTTTCCTACCATCCTTGTACGCAACTACAAATGCATTAGGGAACAACTGTCTGATTTCAGGAATAGCTGTTTTTGCAGAAGCAAATGTTGGATAATTTCCAACCATGTATTTATACAACTTGCCATTACCTGCCAATTCTTCCTTAACCGGATTTAAACCTTCAAAAAACTTAAGATCTCTTCTGCTTGAAAACACTCCCACTTGTAAATGATAAACATATCCTGCTATCACATTCTCCGATTTTTTTGGAAGCTCCTCCGAAGTCATTACCAAATGCTCACTCTTGTCTGATTGTGCAATAACATCCGTTTCTATAGTTCCAACAATATGCTTATTCAAATAATCCGATTCAATAGTCCTTGCCTGCATCATTTTTTGCTTGGCTTGATTTCCCAACTCGTACGATTTTTCTTCCAGGTTCGAAATCTGTTTGCTCAATCCGGCTTTTGTAGCTTCATTAGCATCTGCCAACTTTGTTCTCAAGTTTTCCGTTACACTATAAAGGCTATCCGAATTGAATTTATCATTTTTCGATTGCATGAAAATATTCTTTGCCTCATTCGATTTAAACTCCGTTAAGTAATGGTAGGTTAATTCTTCACTAATTTGAAAGTTAAAGTAAGGCAAATTAGCACTGGTAAATTTAGTTGTATACTTTATTTCAGAGGAAGCCATTTCAGCTGCAGGTTTTTCTGGCATAACATTTCCTCCTTTTTTTAGCACCGCCAATTCAGGCAGTGATTCCGCATTCATTACCACTTTTTGCTCTGGATATTCCGACATCTTAATTTTATAAATCGTCACATCCGTTTTCCCATTCTCACGGCTCGAAGCAAAGCAAGCAAACTCATCGTTTACATCCATTGCAAAAAAGAAATCATTAGAGGTTGAATTGATAGGAAAACCTAAACTCTCAGGTTCAGTCCAGGTATCGGTTATTTCGTTATATACCGATTTAAAAATATCAAATCCCCCCATACTTGCATGACCTTGAGAACAGAAGTATAATGTTCTGCCATCACCTGCCATATAAGGGTAAATTTCATCTAAACCTGTGTTCAAAGCAGTTAGTGCTTCCCATTCGCCCCAACCACCATTTTTTAAACGCTTGGCACGATACAAATCCCTGCCATTTTTCTTGTTTTTTCCATAGCTAGAGAAATATATGTATTGACCTTTATTTGCCAAACATGCCACATCCACATCTCCAGTTCCATCATATCTTGATTTGATACTCTTTGTTTTCTTTGACAATCTATCATCAAAACCATCAATTGTATAATAGCGGAAAAACTCTTGCTTATTAACTACTTTTTTATCTCGAACATCAATCACATAATATGAATTCACTAATGGCAAACCATTCTGGCACATCACGATCAATTGATCAATACCTGTAGATTTTTTCTTGTAATATTCCTGGAACTTTCTGTAGTAACGAATTGCCGAATTGAATTGATAATTCATATGAAAAGCACGCCCCAAATAATATGGGACTGATGCATTTACATTCTTGGTTGAAGCTATTTTAAGATGTTTAATTGCTTCAGAAACATTTTTATTCAGTTCCACCTGGCAAACTCCAAGGTAATAATTGTATTCCGGATCTTGAGGATATACATTCATGAGCTCCTGATACAAAGGCATTGCACTTTTGTAGTTCTCATCATCAAAAAAAGTAAAGGCTTCCTCTTCAATTTGCTGTTCGGTTTTTCCTCCGCTAAAGCTTTGGGCAAATGATATTTGGGCAATAAACAGAGCGATTAAAAGCAACGTGCTGCGTAATCTCATAGTTTTGTTCATAGAATTAATTTCTTGCTAAAAGATAATCCGAAATATTAATTATTTTATTTAAAGCCTGTCCATATCCCCTTCTCATAAACTCCCCTAAAACAAGGCCTACAATTATAAAAATATTAATATAGTAAATATTTATAACAAAGATAATATATAAAGTGTAAGTACGAAATAGCCAGAGAAAGATTGAATTAACAAAATATCAGAGCTTAATCTAAAAAAAAGATCCTTGATTTAATCCATTTCAGACACAATTTTTTTTAACTTCATGGGTTGATAACTTTAGTCGAATTAATTCGTTCGGATATTCGGATTAAGGTATATTTGTAATTCAAATTTCTGAAAAATGACACATTTAAAAGAAGGAGATAAAGCACCCGATTTCAAGGGATTAAACCAAGAAGAAAAAGAATTAAGCTTAACTGATTTTAAAGGCAAAAAACTAATTCTTTACTTCTATCCTAAAGATAATACACCTGGATGTACCGCGGAATCGTGTAATTTAAACGAAAATTACGATGCCCTTACAAATTTAGGTTTCGAAGTTGTTGGTGTTAGCCCCGACAAAATTGCATCGCATCAAAAATTCATTGCAAAACACAATTTGGCATTCAATTTAATTGCTGATACCGAAAAAGAAATTCTGGAAGCATATGGTGCCTGGGGAATGAAAAAATTATACGGAAGAGAATACATGGGAGTAATTAGAACTACTTTCGTGATTTCTGAAGAAGGTGTAATCGAAAAAATCTTTAAGAAAGTAAAGACCAAAGACCACACCAATCAGATTCTTTCTGAAATGGAATTAAAATAGCAATCAGCGAACAACTATCAGCAGTCAGCAAGAATGTAGGGGAAATTTCTCAGACTTAATGGCTGAAAGCTGAAAGCCGAGTGCTGAATGCTTTAAGGAAAAAATATTAAAAACACATATTATGAGCAAAGACATTGCAGAAATTAACAAGGAAAAGCTGAAAGCCCTTCAGTTAACCATGGAAAAAATAGACAAGACCTATGGAAAAGGTGCTATCATGAAAATGGGTGAAACAGAAATTGAAGATATTCCTTCAATTTCTTCCGGTTCACTTTCATTAAATATGGCATTGGGAGTTGGTGGATATCCTAAAGGTAGAATTATCGAAATATATGGTCCTGAATCTTCAGGTAAAACCACTTTGGCCATTCACGCAATTGCTGAATCGCAAAAAGCTGGGGGTATTTGTGCGATTATCGATGCAGAGCATGCTTTCGATCGTTTCTATGCTGAAAAATTAGGTGTAGATACTGAAAATCTATTGATCTCTCAGCCAGACAATGGTGAGCAGGCATTAGAAATTGCTGATCAATTGATCCGCTCATCGGCTATTGATTTGGTAGTTGTTGACTCGGTAGCTGCATTGACTCCAAAAGCAGAGATTGAAGGTGAAATGGGTGATTCAAAAATGGGTCTTCAGGCTCGTTTGATGTCGCAAGCATTGCGTAAGCTAACTGCGAACATCAACAAAACGAATACTACTTGTATTTTCATCAACCAGTTGCGTGAGAAGATTGGTGTAATGTTTGGTAATCCTGAAACAACAACCGGTGGTAACGCATTAAAATTCTATGCATCGGTTCGTTTGGATATTCGTAGAATTGGTCAGATTAAGGATGGCGACGAAGTAAACGGTAACCACACTCGTGTTAAGGTGATCAAGAACAAAGTTGCACCTCCATTCCGTAAGGCTGAATTCGATATCATGTACGGAGAAGGTATTTCTAAAACTGGTGAAATCATCGACTTGGGTGTTGACTACAACATCATTAAAAAGTCGGGTTCTTGGTTCTCGTATGGTGATACCAAACTAGGTCAAGGTCGCGAGGCTGTTAAAAACTTAATCAACGACAACCCAGAATTGGCTGAAGAATTGGAAAACAAGATTATTGATGCCATCAACAATCCGGCAGAATAAATTCTGATACCTATTATATAAGGAAAGGCTCTCGCAATGCGGGGGCCTTTTTTTTATGGACGAAGATTTTTACGATTGGATATGATTAGACTACACAAGCCAATCCCCTCAGAGACGCATGCCATGCATCTCTACTGTTTTATAAATTGATAATTCTTAATTGATAATTGTTCATTCTTCCTTACATTTACGGTGCTGAAAATTATACAAACAACAAATATCTACAATCATGACAAACAAGTACTTTTTGTTAGGATTGGCTTTTGTAGCAGGATTAACTTCTTGTGAGCAAAAAGCTAAAGAATCAAAAAACGATTCATCCTACAAAACTCCTGAAACCAAATTGGCTTCAGACGTTATGACTCCGGAGGTTTTATGGTCTTTCGGACGATTGGGTGGAGAAAGCATCTCGCCTGACGAAAAAACAGTTCTTTACGGAGTAACTTACTTCAACAAAGAAGAAGACAAATCGTACCGTGATTTATACACAGTGCCAGTAGCTGGTGGTGCGGCAACTCAAATTACCAACACAGCTGCCAAAGAGTGGGGCGAGCGTTGGACCAAAGATGGTAAAATTGCTTTCCTTTCTGCAGAAAGCGGAGCTGTTCAGGTATGGGAAATGAATGCCGATGGAACAGATCGCAAACAGTTAACCAATGTTGAAGGTGGAATTAACGATTTTAAATTCTCGCCAGACGAATTAAAAATTGTTTACTCGAAAGAGGTTAAGCTAAGAAAAGATGTACACGACAAGCATCCTGATTTGAAAAAAACCAACGGTAGAGTAATTACCGATGAGTTTTATCGCCATTGGGATCATTGGGTAGAAACTTACACTCACCTTTTTGTTGCCGATTTTAATCGCGCAAGCATGCTAAAAGGTGGTAAAGATATTATGGAAGGTGAACATTGGGAAGCTCCTGTGCGCCCTTGGGGTGGAATGGAACAGGTAGGCTGGACCGTTGATGGCAAAAACATTGCTTACTCTTCTCGCAAAAAATTTGGGGTAGAATATTCACTTTCTACAAACACCGATATCTATTTCTACAATGTAGAGTCGGGCGAAACCAAAAACATGACCAAAGGCATGATGGGTTACGATCAGAACATCGCATTCTCGCCTGACGGAAAGTACATGGCTTGGGAAAGCATGGAGCGCGATGGATACGAAGCCGATCAGATTCGTTTGTTCCTAATGGATCTTACCACTGGTGAGAAAAAATACATGACCAAAGGTTTCGATCAGAACGTGGGTCACCTTGCATGGACAAAAGACAGCAAGTCGATTTATTTCATTTCCGACTGGCATGCTACCGACGAGATTTACCGCATGGATATTGCCGACGGAAAGATTCACAAAATCACCGAAGGTGTTCACAACTACCAAACTGTTCATCCGCTTGGCGACAAATTGATTGCCAAGCGTGTATCGATGAGCAAGCCTGCAGAAATTTACAATGTTGATGCCAAAACTGGCGAAGCAAAAGAGATTTCATTCGTAAACAAGCACATTTTGGATCAGTTAACCCTTGCTACTGTTGAAAAACGTTGGGTAAAAACTACCGATAACAAGCAGATGTTGGTATGGGTAATCAAACCTCCACATTTCGACGAGAACAAAAAGTATCCTGCAGTTCTTTATTGCCAGGGTGGTCCGCAAGGAACAGTTTCTCAGTTCTGGAGCTACCGTTGGAATTTCCAAATGATGTCGGCTAATGGTTATGTGATTGTTGCTCCTAACCGCAGAGGCTTACCAGGTTTTGGTCAGGAATGGAACGAGCAGATTTCGGGTGATTACGGTGGACAGAATATGAAGGATTACCTATCGGCAATCGATAATGTAAAAGCTGAAAAGTATGTTGATGAAGATCGTTTGGCTTGCGTTGGTGCATCCTACGGTGGATTCTCAACTTTCTGGATGGCTGGTCACCACAACAAGCGCTTTAAGGCATTTATTGCACACGACGGAATGTTCAACCTTGAGGCTCAGTATTTGGAAACTGAAGAAATGTGGTTTGTAAACTGGGATCTTGGCGGTGCATACTGGGACAAAAAGAACAAGATTGCTCAGCGTTCATACGCGAACTCTCCACACAAATTTGTTGACAAGTGGGATACGCCAATCATGGTAATTCATGGTGAGAAAGACTACCGTATTGTAGCTTCTCAAGGCATGCAGGCATTTAATGCAGCTCGCCTAAGAGGCATTCCTGCAAAATATCTTTACTTCCCTGAAGAAAATCACTGGGTATTGGGTTGCCAAAACGGAATTTTATGGCAGCGCGAATTCGCTAGCTGGTTAGATCAATGGTTGAAAAAATAGATCTTAGAAATAAGATAACAGATAGAATCCCTGCCAATTTTGGTGGGGATTTTTTATCCTAATCTGTCAAGGGGTGACTTATTTGCATTGCGCTTATAGTCACCCCTTGATTTTTTGTATGAAATTAGGGCAGTGATTAATTTTTATTGAGAACCTCACTTGAAGTGAGAATCTCAACAGTTCTATCCTTCTATTCTCATCATTATAAAATCCGATCTAAATAGCTCCACTTATAGAAGATCAAATCTATTAGAAGGTAAATAAATATCACTCCAAACACCATTTTCCAATCTGCAATGACAAATTGATTCTCCTTTTCTCTTTTATAATTCTCGGCTTTTTGCGCCAAACCATATATTAACAACCCTAATGGAATCAACGCAAAATAAAGAAGGTACCCATAAGTTTTGCCAGACCTAAATAATTCTAACAAAACAATATTAATAGGATAAAACAACAGCATTAAGCCTGTAATCTTTTTCAAATAGAATTGTTTTTTTCCATCCATTATGGAATTTACACCAGCCCTTAAAAAAAACAGTCCCAAAATCAACTGTGAAACCAATGTTGTCATTGGAAACATTATATAGAATAACATCCCTGTGAAGTGATATGCATAAATTAAATTGATTGTATCATAAACCAAAAAACCACCTATCAAAACAAATATCCAATCAATAATTATTTCGGATGCACTTTTTCTTTTTATAATTTTCAAGAATACTTTCAAGTTCATATCGCAATAAATTACACCTCTTTCGCTTCCTCTCTCCTCTTCGCCCACATATTTCTGCGAGCTCTTATTTTCCTATTAATTTCTTTCAAATCGTTTTCTGCAATTCGTGCCAGTTTACCGTAATTATCAGGATCAAGTTTACGAAGAGTAAATAAGAAAGGAAGAATTTCCTCATTTAAGAAACGATGTACCTTTTGGGCCTGAGCCGTAGTCTGTATTCTTTCTTTTCGTTTTACTTTCTCATTCATACTTAAACTACGAGTTGTCATTAGCTGATTAAGCAAATCTCTTAAGCCAAGTAGAAACACTTTAAGACCATCTAAATTTTCTACTTCAGCTTTCAACTCACCTACCAATGTTACTTCCATTAGCTTTTGTAAACCCCATACTTTTTCTTCAATACTCAACTTGTGAGAATTAACACCAATGGCAACAATTTGCTTCCAAACTCTCTTTGCATCTTTTCTTTTAAACTCATCGGGGTGATGCAAATGCGATTTCACCAAATACTTTAAGCCCACAAACAAACTTGCAATTTGTTTATTCAACTCTCTTATGTCCCCTGTAAAAGTACCTTTTCGGGATTTCCCAAAAGAATCCCTAAGCATAATGCTTTGCTCATCTAATTCTTCAAGTCTGTTAAGAAATTGCTCTTCTGCATCTATTTCCTCTCCTTTCCAAAAGTCAACAATTGTTCTGGCAATCTCTCTTACTTCTGTTGCTTTGGCGTGAGCCAATAACTGCTGATTTTTATTCATCTTCTCTTGTAAATTATTATCAATCTTTAAGATAAAATATTTTTTACAATTAATTATCAGTTAAACGTTTTGATTTATTCATTTTTATATTTTGTTATTTACTATTCCCTTTCGAATTTTTAATTTACCCTTTGTATTATTTAGATTTCCTTATCGTTTATTTATTTTTTACAAGTATTGCCAGGCTTTTAAGCATTAAAACTCACTTTTCCTGACCAATCAGTTAAAAATCCCTAAGTTTGCAGAAAATTTTTAATCACCTATGAAGAAGTTCTTCCTATCAACCACTGTATTGGCAATATTTGCCTGCCTTTTATGGGCAACTCCCTTTACCGCAATTAAAATTGGATTGAAATACACCACTCCATTGCAATTTGCAGGTTTGCGTTTCTTTATATCAGGCTTGTTAATACTGCCTTTTATTAAAGATTTAAAGTTTAAAATTCTGGAGTCGAAAAGGCGATGGAAGTTTGTACTTTGGGTAGCATTATTGCAAACCACCTTTCTTTACGGATTGTTCTACATGGGAATTAGCTACGTACCCGGCGCATTGGGAGCCATGTTAATTGGAGCTCAACCACTTTTCGCAGCCATTATGGCCCACCTGATGTTGAGCAACGACAAAATGAGCTGGAAAAAGATTTTTGCCATCCTATTGGGGATGACAGGAGTTTGCATTATCAGTTTGGGACGATCGGATTTTGTTTTTTCTACCACCATTCCTTTGGGTGTGGGAATTCTGATTCTAAATAATATTGTAGGTAGTACGGGCAATGTAATTGTATCGCGCGATGCCAAGGATATGCCTCCACGTGTACTGGCCTCCTTCTCAATGATTATTGGAGGAATAGGATTGATTTTGGCTTCTATTCCTATCGAAAATCCTTCGTGGAATTTTAAGCTGCCTGGCGAATATTGGATTTCACTTGGCTGGCTGGCCATGGTATCGGCCTTTGCCATTACCATTTGGTTTGGATTGCTTCAGCGCCCAAACGTAAAAGTATCGAACCTAAACACCTGGAAATTTATCATTCCAATATTTGGTGCATTCCTAAGCTGGATGATTTTACCCGATGAAAATCCGGATACCGTTTCGATTATCGGGATGATGGTGATTGCCTGCAGCTTGCTTTTTGTGAATTATTTAAATCGAAAATCCATTTAATAATGCTGTAATTAAAATAAGACGTAGCAATGCTACGTCTCTGCCTGTATTTTTTATTAAGCTTATTCTTTTGACAGATTTACCAAATCCAGTTTTTGCACAAGTTTTCCTATGGTTAAACCTTGTATGATAATAGAAAACAGTGCGACTGAATACATGAGAAACACGAACAAATCGCCAAAATGATCGGTTGGTATGGACAATGCCAGAGCAATTCCCAGAGCACCTCTTAGTCCGCCCCAGGTGAGTATCAAAATCGTTTTTCTATTTACCTTTTTGTTTGAATGCTTAATTAGCTGAAACGGTACTAAAACCGCAATATATCTTGCCACCAATACAATTACAATCGTAATAATTGCCAAAGGAATATTTACAGCTTCCGGCTTTATGAGAGTAACAAAGAAGCCCAACAATACAAACAGAACCCCATTCAATATCTCATCCAAAACATCCCAGAAGGTTACCAATTGATTCAAATTCTCTTTGGAATATTCCTTGCTGTGAATCTTCTTGCCAAGATATAATCCGCCTGCAACCATAGCCAATGCAGGTGATACATGAATATTTTCAGCCAGTGCGTATCCTCCGGAAGCCATTGAGATGGTCAGCATCAAATGGGTTTTTGCATTATTTTCCGTTCGCTTTAAAATTTCAAATCCTACAAATGCAATGAGCAAACCAAAGCCTATTCCTCCCACTGCCTCGCGCAGAAATAAAAGCACTACCTCATCGATACCAACATTCTGATACCCTCGGTTAATAACCTGCAATATGACTACAAAAAGCACCATGCCAACACCATCGTTAAAAAGAGATTCTCCCTCAATATTCATTTGCAAATCCTTTCGAACGCTGTAATTTTTAAGAATACTTAGAACTGCTATGGGGTCGGTTGGAGAAATTAAGGCGCCGAATAAAAGAGAATAGATGAATGGAATATTTATGGACAGCATTTGTGCCGCAAAATAAGTTAAGGTTCCCACCAAAAAGGTAGAAATAATGGTTCCGAAAATGGCAAACACAAATACGGCCTTACGCTGCCTTTGTAACTCTTGAATGTTGATGTGCATTGCCCCGGCAAACAGCAAAAAACTCAAAATAATCTCCAGCAAAAACTCCCGAAAATGAATATCCCTCTCAAATGTTGGAATGTATTGATATAAACCAGGAGCAAATTCTTTAACAGATAAAATAATGACTGACATCATCAGGGCAAGAATCATCATACCTATTGTTGAACTAAGCTTTAAATATTTGGTATTAATCAGACTAAAAATAGCTGAAAAAACCAAAACTACGATAAACGAATCAAACATCTTGTTTAATTTAATTAGAAATTATAATTCTTTTAACTACACGAGAATTAATCCTATCATCAATAGCGCAAACACTTCAACATCACACAAATACTTACATCAAGAACACAAAAGTATCATACCACACATTCACTAAACCTTTTCTTTCAGAATCCGGGAGATATCAAAAGAAACTTACATTAGCTCACTGCTGCTACAATACGTATTAGATCATCAATCTTTTGCTTACATAATAGGAGTTGCTCCTTAAAATGAAAAGATCATATTCAATCTTCAAATTAAAAAACAGTTCATTCTGGTTTAAGGAAAATCAAGAAGGAAGTTGTAGCGTTAGGGCGCTTTTTTTCTTAAGAGTGAAGCATGACATCAGCTTAAGCATTTCTCAATTTTGTCATGACTCATTCAGTAAATTAAATTACTTGAATCTCGATTTCTAATTGGGTGGCGAAATTATAAAAAACATATCTATGAACAAAAGATATGTCCAAAAATGATTTTCCAAAACGCAATACCCCTGCCCATCTCCCCTAAGTTGAATCGATAGTTTGGTTTTTCAAATCCCCTTTTAAAAGGAGATAAAGGGAGGAATAAATAAAAAAAGACGTAGCACTGCTACGTCTCTACAATATCAATCATAAACGCTTTCGCATTTTCGTAATTCGTAAATTCCAAATTCGCAATTAATTCTATTTTCTCTTCTTCTCTCTGCGAACCAGTTTAATGCTCTCAAAGTAGTTCATCATCCTGCGCAACACATCGGCCCAAAGCGCAAAGAACAACAGTACTGTGCCCAACCATACCACTGCAAGATTGAACCAATAAGTATCGATATAGAAGTTTCCAATTCGCTTTACTGCTGAATAGAAATGTGAACGACCAAGCTTACTATCGGGCGACATAAATATTGGATCTTTCTTTTGAATCAGTTGATAATCTACCTCAATCATCTTGTTTACTTCGTTCCTGTTTAAAACCAAATCAGCTAAAGCCTGATTGTAATAGTTCTGTTTGAACTCATATACTCCATCGCGTCCCAAAGAATCAACCAATCGCGAATACTCAAAGTCTTTCTTATATCCTGATTCACTACTCATTCCAAGATAGTACAATTCAACCTGATCTAAAAAGCTCTTGGTTTGTTCCACTACATTCAAATTAAAATCTTTAAGATTTAACTGGTTTACTTCAGGGAAAACTGCCAATCCTGAATTATCAGCCAATTGCTTAATTTCATTGCGTAGCATTTTAAAGTGAGCTTGAGTTTCTGTTGTATCCTTTTCAAATTCCACACTTCGCTCACAATCCAAAAGAACCGATTCCAGTTTAGGAATCAGAAATGAACTATTAAATGAAGCATCGCTAATGCCTTTTTCATGATCGAAGAAGTGCTTTTCGAATTCGTTATCCTTAAACTGAGTAACCGCAAGTGCCTCGTAGGTCCAACGTGTAGTCATCATATCTCCCACAATTGGCACATATACTTTGTCGGTAACACCATAATGAAGATCATCAAACTTAATCATTGCTCCACCAAGCAAAAGCTGTGGAACCAATATCAGCGGAATCAAAATGTAAATGGTAATTACCGAATTTAATCCTGCAGATATATTTAAACCCACCAAATTCGAAAAACATGCAGTAGTAAACAAGACCAGCCAATAGGCAAAAGTCATTCCTTCAATTTCCAGAATGAAATTCCCAAGCAGAACAAAGGAGATAGACTGAATGGCCGATAACACAAACAAAAACATGATTTTGGATGTGAGGTAACTGATTCTACACAAGTTCAGGAACTTTTCGCGCTGCAATATTTTCTTATCCCTAATAATTTCTTCGGCACTTACCGTGAGTCCTAAAAACATAGAAACCACAACAGCCATAAACAAGAACACAGGAAAGTTTTTGTTCTCGCCAAACACATAAGCCCCATTTGCAGTGTATTTGGTAAAGTAACCAAGAATAACCGCGAGCAAAGGCGCTTCAAACAAATTGATGATCAAGTATTGTTTATTGGTCAGCTTCGACAAAACATTTCTGATCCAGAATATGGAAAATTGTTTCACCTTTCCCGGAATCTTAAAATCACTTTGTGGCAACTTCTTCTCTGCCCTTAATGGCAAATGATTTGATTCTATATTGTCCTGATATTTTTCGTACCACTTCTCAGGAGAAATCCTTCTGTCTCTTGTTGGCTTTCCTTGATCATCGATCAATTTGGTCTCAACAATTTGTAAAATCTGATCAGGATTTACATTCCCACAGGTTACACACTCACTTTCTGATGCATTTACCTGCGAATTCTGAGTCTTAAAATAAACAATGGCATCAATAGGATTCCCATTGTAAATTGGATAACCACCTTTATCCAGAATCCATAGTTTATCAAACATCTTAAAGATATCCGAGGATGGTTGATGAATATTGGCAATTACCAATTTCCCCTTTAAAGTCTGCTGCTTTAGCAGTTTCATTACCATTTCCGAATCGGTAGAGGAAAGCCCTGATGTAGGCTCATCAACCAAAAGAATAGCAGGTTCGCGCATTAACTCCAAACCAATATTCAGGCGTTTACGCTGTCCTCCACTAATGAATTTGTTTAGCGGATTTCCTACTTTCAAATCCCTGGCTTCATACAAAGCCAAATCCTGAAGCATCTTTAAAACTGTTTTCAGGATTTGAATCTCACTAAAATCTTTAAAACAAAGCTTGGCGTTATAATAAAGGTTTTGGAACACGGTCAGTTCTTCAATCAACAAATCATCCTGAGGAACAAAACCAATTAAACCTTGTATGGCAAGCTTATTTCGGTGGATATCAAAGTCGTTAACTCTAATTTCACCATTACTAAGTGTAAGATTTCCATTAAGAACATTCAACAAAGTTGATTTTCCAACTCCACTACCTCCCATTATCCCAATCAACTGTCCACTTTCTTCAGACAAGTTAAATTTCTGGATTCCGTTATTCGAATTTCTAAATTTGAACTCAATGTCCTTGGCAGAAAAAATGATTTTCTCTTGCGATTCTTCCTTCAAAAACTTCGCAGCAATATCTGAGTAGTATATCGATTGAATGTTTGGTCCTTTTATAATTGAACCATTCCCCAATTGGTAGGTTTTTTCGGAAATAATCTTGTTCCCTTCCAGGTAAAGATTCAGCTCTCCTTCATATTTAAACACCAGCAAGTTCACACTTTCGATGTACATTACGATAATTCGTCCATACAAATTTTCGCAGTACATGTGCTTGGTTTCGTTTTCACTTTTCTTGGCTTCCTTTTTCATGAACCATGACAAATTCTCCGACCATTCGGTAACTTTATTATCGATAATCAGGAATTTGCTTTTATCAAAATCATCAACCGTATCGCCCCAAACAAAGGCTAAACAATTGATGAACTCGGAACGCGGAATTTTAAAATTTTCGGCTACAATACTAATGAACTCAAACTCTCCTTCGCTTACCATTTTATCTTCGTAAACGAATTCCATCAAGCGAAGCAATACAATTAATCTTTCTTCCTGTACCAATTCCGCTTTTACCTTATTACAAACTTTATAAGCCTCTGTTAATGATAGAATATCCGCCTGGCGAGCATAAGTTATTGCCTGATACTGCATTTCACGGCGATAAAACTCGGAATAATTCTCAAACAATCGCAAGTATTCATCCTGAATATCAGAATTCACATAACGACTTAAAAAGCTTTCTACAATAATCCTTCCTTTTCCGGAAACACCTTCTTGTTTTGTATTGGCTACAATTGCAAAAAGGTGCATTAGAGCATTTAGTATCGATTCCCCCATGTACAAATATGATTTATGGTTTTTTGGCAGATCTGCACTGTTTCTAAAATTACAATTTATTTCTTTACAAAAGATTGCAATTTCAGCTTAATTGACACAAAAAAACTGCCTCCCAAATTGGAAGGCAGTTTTAATATCTTCATATGGAATATGACTACTCCACAATACCGTTTCTTAATTTTGCAACGCTAGCAATAATTTCATTCAATTGTTCCTCGGTCATTTTTCCCTCTACAACCTTGTCGTAGCTAGCTTTTAATCCTGTAAACTCTGCAATTAAAGCTGCAACATTAGGATCTTTCTTTTCTGGTTCAAGAACTTTCAATAGTTTCTCTAAAGAAGCTTTCTGATCGAAAATTACTTTTACAATTTCAGGGTTTGCGTAGGTATTTTCTGAGATGTGAGTTGCAATATACAATCCCTCGATAAAGCTACCACTTACAACCAATAGAGATAGGTTCGCTTTTCCATTCTTATTCAAAAACTCATAAGTGTCATAGAAAGAGTTAGTAATTACTTTCACCAACTGATCTTTATCATCAAGATTTTTTTCTACATCATCAACCAAAGTTTTGTTATATGCACTTGTAATCTCAAGGTTATCGATTAATGTTTTAGATGCTTTAAGGAACAACATTGTTTCTTGCTTACGATTGTAAGTACTTGCATAACTTAAATCAGCACTGTAAACACCAAGGTTAAGAGCTCTTGCTTTTTCCGTGAAATATTTATCAGCGTTATCTGTAGAATTTGATAAACCAAGAATATAGTCAGCTCCAATACGATTCAACATAGAAGTCAACTCGAAAGTAGTAGGTAAGGGATAAACAACATCTTTAACTTCACTTTCAATAGCTTTCTTCAATAATGGTTTTACTGTTTGTTCTCCACTTTTCTTTTTATCAACTGGCTTACAAGCTACAACACTTAAAGCCAAAGCAAAAAGAATAAAGGTATAACGAGAAATAGCACGTCTGTTCATAGTCTTTTAAATTTAATATTGATCGGATTCAATTTATCAAAGCCTAAATTTAACAAATAGCAGCTAATTCCTAGCATAATTGCGCATTATATTTGACTTCTTTTTTAGTTCTTACACCTAAAAATTGCGTTCTACCTAAATTCAATCCCTTTTTCACAACAAAAAAAGAGCCGATGCTGAAAATCGACTCTTTTACTTACTCAAACAGACTTGATTATAAAAAATTACACGGGATGAATCCTTTGGAAGAATCCCTGCTTGTAATTATTTCCTATTGGTATGGTACCTTTATCCATATGTACCATATTTCCCTCTATCGATTTTATTTTTGCCAAAGCCACAATATATGACTTGTGAATGCGATAAAACTTTGCAGATGGCAACAATCTTTCAATTCCTTTCAATGATTGATAAGTAACAACATGTCCTTCATTGGTAAAGATCTTAACGTAATCCCCCAAAGCTTCAACATACTGAATGGAATCCAGGTTGATATTGATTGTTTTTTTATTAGCCTTTACAAAAATATACTCCAACTCATCCTTGGTAGTTTCCTGAGGTTCGGCAAGGGCTTTCACCTTTTCTTCGGCCTTCTGTACTGCTTGTAAAAAACGCTCAAATGAGAATGGTTTTTTCAAGTAATCCAACACATTCAACTCATAGCTTTCCAATGCATATTCTGTATATGCCGTGGTAATAATAACCATTGGTGGATTTTTATAGGACTTTAAAAAGTTTATTCCACTCAATCTTGGCATATTAATATCTAAAAAAATCAGATCCACCGATTCTTGCTGAAGAACCTCCATAGCTTCAATAGCATCGCTACACTTGCCTTTTAACTCCAGACTCGAGAGTTCTGAAACATACTTTTCCAGTACTCTTTGTGCCAATGGCTCATCATCAATAATTAAACACTTCAACTTCATGCGTTTTGTTTTTTGTCAGAGTTTTAAATGTTACTCTAAGCATTTTGCTCCGATAAATCAATTTGTAAATTCACCTTAAACAAGTCATCTTGTTTCGAAATATTCAAATCATGTTTATCCGGATACAACAACTCTAATCTACGAGTAACATTCTTTATTCCAATCCCTTTTGCTTTTCGCTCCTCATCTTGCCATTTGTTATCAAATCGATTTTCAATTGACAATTCCATTTTATCCTTCTCTTCAAAGTTAAATAGAATATTTACAAATCCATTATTATTCTTGCCATATGATCCATGCTTGAATGCATTTTCAATTAATGGTTCGAACAACAAAGGCGCAATTTTATTTTGAGAAGCGCTTCCTTTTACATTTATCTTTACAGGAATGGTATCATCTAACCTGATTTTTTGCAGATCCAGGTAATTTTTAATAAAATCCAACTCTTTGTCTACAAATACATACCTATCATTACATTCATATAAAATATACCTCATCATATCAGACAATTTTAACACCAAATTTGGTGCTTTATCTGATTTATCTAAAGTAAGTGAATATAGGTTATTAAGGGTATTAAATAAAAAATGTGGATTTATTTGAGCCTTAAGAGCTTTTAATTCAGCTTCCAATTTCTCCCTCTCAATATCCTGAAAATTAGCAGTAACTTTTTGCAGAACAATTAATTCTCGTGTCATCGACAAAACAGAAGTAATACCAACATAAATTAAAGTAAATATTGCAAAGTTAACCCAAACCACAAAGGTTAACTCCTCGAAATACTGTTCTCCTTGAACAAAGCTATTTAAAGGATATACCAGCAAAAAATCTATCACAAATGCTGCAACAGATATCATTGCAAAGACTGATATAACGTAGAGAAAAAAGCGTTGTCGTTTAAATAAAAATGGGATTAAAATCAAAAGGTTTACATATACAGCTGCCGCAAAACAAAGATTAAAAACCAAAGTCATCAACACTGGCTCAATCTTTAGTATATTTTTAAAATTACTGGCTACAAACATGGTTAGCAACCAAAATACTGTAGCAACCGCCCAAAAAAGCATATGATAAATTACCCGACTACGGGATATGGTTCTTATCTTGTTCATTTATTGTCTTCGTATCGATTTTCAAAATTTAAATTAGAAAAGTTCGTCACTACATTAAAATATATTCGTTATCGACTGCAAAATCCATGACAAAAAGCCTTAATTTTCCGATATCTTTAGATTAATTCATCCTATCAATTTTGAATAGGATGGAATCGGTTGTATTTTTATAAAAAAGAAAGACTTACAAATATGTTTACAAAAGATATCTTGTTTTGGAATGTTGATACCCAAATCGACTTTATGAGTAAGAACGGAAAACTTTATGCTCAAAACGCTGAAGAAATTCAACCTACTCTTGAAGCAATTACAAAATTGGCTAATTTTAACAACATACAGGTAATAAACACAGCAGATTATCATTACCTTAATTCTGCCGAACTATCTTCAAATCCTGATTTTGTAAATACTTTTCCGGAACATTGTATGGCAAATTCATTAGGAGCAGAGTACATTTCCGAAACCAAGCCTGATGAAAGCTGTCCCGAAATTCTTTGGAATAAAATTTACAATGAAAAGGAATTAAGCGAAGCTGCTAAACACAGAAACATCATCATAAGAAAAGATGCTTTTGATGTATTTGAAGGAAACCCAAACACATACAGTTTACTAAAACAAATCAATCCAACCACTGTTTTTGTATATGGCGTTACCACAAATGTGTGCGTTGATTGCGCAGTTGTTGGACTTGCAGAAAGAGGACTTAAAGTTTATGTAATTGAGGATGCCATCAAAGAACTTCCGAACATCCCACTTCCTTTTGAAAAATGGGATGAACTTGGCATTACACGCATTTCGTACGATAAGCTTGTTGAATATCTTTCTTAAGCGTTAAACAACTCTTTTACCTTGGCAATTTTTTCATCAAGTGGCATGTAACCATCCAACCAATGAATGTTGCTGCCACTTCGTTCCATTTTTCGGAACCAGGTCATCTGGCGCTTGGCAAATTGGTGAATTGCTATTTCTAATCCCGAGAACATTTCATCGTATGTAATTTGCCCTGTTACATACTGGGTAAGAAACTTATACTCCAGGCCATAGTAAATTAAATCTTCTGCAGATACACCAGATTTTAACAAAGCTTCAACCTCTTCCACCATTCCTGATTTTAGACGCTCTTTTAATCTTAGGCTAATTCTATCGCGTCTGCTTTCTCTATCGAATTTTATTCCAATCAACAATGGATTCATTTCTGGATATTCCATGTCAATTTGAGGGTTTGCAGCATAGTATCTTTCAATTTCAATGGCTCTGATTGCTCTTTTCTTTGTTTCTAAATCGCTGTTATTGTGTAAATCTTTGTACGATCGAAGCATTACCTCAAGCTCTTCAAGCGATTTACTTTCCAACTCATCTCTAAAAGATTGATCTTTAGGAACTGCTATTAATTTATAACCTTTCAGAACTGCTTCAAGGTACATTCCTGTACCACCACATACAACCGGCAGTCTTTTCCTGGATGAAATATCCTCGAATGCTTTAACGAAATCTTGTTGAAATTCAAACACATTGTATTTGTATCCTGCATCGGCGATATCAATTAAATGATATGGTATTTCAACTCCATCCACAACATACTCCTCAATATCCTTTCCTGTACCCAAATCCATACCACGATAAATCTGACGAGAATCAGCACTAATAATTTCACCATTGAAATCTTTAGCCAAATTAACCGCCAAACTTGTCTTGCCCGTTGCAGTTGCACCTAAAACTACCAATAAATTGTAACGCATCTTCATTAAATTTTAATCGAAATAACAATCCGATTTTTCATGTGTTTAAATTTTCTTTTAGTTATCACATGAAACTCACCAAGAATTAAATAATTATTTAATAATGGACGTTTCATTCTCAGGATAATGCCTATCTTAAATAGGTCGAAAATTTAGAATTCGGCAACAAAATTACTTTAAGTTTTTTGATTTCACTAACCAGACAATCAATATGACAATTCTTGCAACCTACAAACATACTTTTCGATTGTTAATTTCTCCCGAAAAGGAATGGATTTCAATTCTAGATCATGTAAATATCAAAAGCTCGAAACTTCTGTTTATACTGATTATTCCTTTAGCATTAATCATGTCTGCATGTAACTTTTTAGGCTTTGTTATTTTCGAAAAAGATTCAACAGATCATATTGATATGTTTTTGTTTTCTTCCATAACTACATTTGTTCTATCAATTGCATCTATCTACATCTCTTCCATAGTAGTTAGACCTTTTGCTGTTCTTCCTACAAAAAAGGAAAGGTTCGAAAGAGCATATATTTTAGTTGCATTTTCCTATACTCCAGGCTTCATTTTTAATTCTATTGCATTCCTGTTCCCTATCATTAACTACCTCACTATTTTCGGATTATACAGCTTCTATATTTTATACAAAGGAATTACCCCAATTTTAAATGTTCCCGACAGAAGAAGATCTGGTTATTTTACATTTATTCTAATCGGTCTACTTTCCATTTATGCAGTGTTGGGTGCGCTATTTATAGGTACAGCTAACTTTTTAGGCTTTTAAATCGTAGTCTAAATCAATTCTAAAAAATCATAATTTCTTCACTTTTTTAAAAACTTGTTTAATTTTGACAGTATCAAACAAGACGATTCAAAAATGGAATACAATTCAAAAGGTGTTTTAAATTCGCTCTTTCGAACACGTAACCTACTACTTACACCCAAAAGAGAATGGGAAAGAATTGCTCCGGAAAACTCAACAACTAAAGAGTTATTTCGAAACTTCTCCTTTCCTGTGATTGCTCTATGCGCAATTATTGCCGCAGGAGGCTCCTATATTCATACAAAGGATGTTTTAATTGCTGGCTCAAAATTATTTGTTGATTTTTTAGCACTTAATTTAGGATTATACTGTGCAGCTAAACTGATTATTTTACTTGCACCAAATTTCCAGCTCCAAATCGATGAAGTTGTGATTTTTAAGCTCGTAATTTACAGTGCTTCAACATTCTGTATTTTTCACGGATTAGCACAGCTATTTACCCCATTTTCATTCTTAAACCAGATATGTCTACTGTTGGAACTATACTTCATTAGAATATTGTGGCTGGGAATAAGTTCAATTTTACCAATAGCCAGCAATAAGCGCCCAGGCTTTACTGTTATGGCAAGTCTATTGATTCTTGTTCTTCCTTTAATATTTGAAAGGATGTTTTCAATTCTCTTCAGGCTTCCATTAACAATTTAAATACTAAATTTGCATGGAATTTAAGATATAAGGATGCAGAATATTAACATCAGAAATAAAAGAGCCAGTTTCGAATACGAATTCATTGAGAAATTTGTAGCCGGAATTCAACTTTTTGGAACCGAAATCAAATCAATTCGTGCTGGAAAAGCCAGTTTGGTTGATTCATACTGCTATTTTACTCGCAACGAATTGTATGTTGTAGGAATGCACATTTCGGAGTACAAATTTGGCTCCTACTACAATCACGAAGAAAAACGAGAAAGAAAACTCCTTCTCAACCGAAAAGAATTAAATAAGCTGGACAGAAAAACAAAAGAGTCGGGCCTTACCATAGTTCCAGTTCGCCTTTTTATTAACGAAAGAGGTTTTGCAAAGATGGAAATTGCACTTTGCAGAGGTAAGAAACACTACGACAAACGCGAAAGCTTAAAACAAAAAGATCACAAACGTGAGATAGATCGCATGATGAAGAGATAGTTAGCTATTTTTTCGATTTTTTCTCAAAAAAATCTCACTCATACCTTACAAACGAAAGATATTTTCTTCTATATTTGCAGCCCGTTTCTCAAGATTCGGGCTTTTCTATTTACCTTAGCTTATTAACACGAAATTAACAAGTCATCAACATTGTTGACAATTTGTTAATAAACTTCACATACCCTAATTTTACTAGCATACAGTTGTTAATAACTAAAAAATCCTGTCTCTGCCGAATGGGATATTAACAGCAAAAACAGGACTGATATAAACAGGTGAAAAAGTTATTAACAATTTAATAGTCGAATGTACTTCCTCCTAAAAACTCTCTCATCAGAGATGTTGGTGGAATCTCTTCCTCTGAAATTGGTAAAAAGTAACTAAAGAACTTCAAAAGTCGGTTTGCTTCGGAATACTCGGGCTGATTTGGCTGCACTTCTTTTAGAATTGGCTCTGCAAATCTTTTTAAAACACCCAATTCATAAGGTAATGCCGAATTGAACATCACATCCGCCTCTTCCTGAAAAGGAAATATATTTCGCATTTCGCCTCTTCGAACACTTGGCCACCTGCTAATAGTTTCCGACGCACTATAATTTCGATACTTGTAATCACGAACAATTCTTCTTATTAGTCGATTATCAGTAGAAGGAATCCTGTTGTGACCATCGATTGAAATTGAGGTAAGGGCAGAAGTGTAGATTCTATACTTTGACTCGTCAGCAATTAATGGAGTAAGTCCTGGATTCAGGGCATGAATCCCCTCAACTACCAGCACTTGTTTATCATTTATCTTTAACTTCTCTCCATCGTAATACCTTTGCCCTGTTTCAAAGGAGAATTTTGGCAATTCAATCTCTTTTCCTGCCATCAAATCCACCAAGTTTTGATTGAACAACTGAACATCTAAAGCTTCAAGAACCTCAAAATCATAATCACCATTTTCATCCCTTGGCGTAAGTTCCCTATTCACAAAATAATTATCCATCGAAAGATTCACAGGACTTAAGCCAGCTACTTTCAACTGTATAGCCAATCGTTTTCCAAATGTTGTTTTCCCCGATGATGATGGCCCGGATATCAAAATCAACTTAATTCTTTTCCTATACTTTCTAATTTTATCAGCAATCTGAGAAATTTTCTTTTCATGTAAAGCCTCAGAAATTTTAATCATTTCAGAAATGTTATTCTCAGCCACATATCGATTCAAATCACCAACATTCGAAATATTCAATACTTTTCCCCACCGCTTGTATTCACTAAATACTTTCAGCATTTTCTCTTGATCAATTCGCTCTTCAACAACCGATGGCTCATCTCTTTTAGGACTCACCAAAAGCATTCCACGATAAAAATGTTGCAAATCAAAAACTTTTAACACACCTGTAGAAGGTGCAAGATATCCATAGAAATAATCAGCGCAATCAGTCAAATGATACACTGAGGTATACAAATTTCCTCTTGTTTGAAGCAATCCTGTTTTCTCTTTCAGGCCTTGATTTTCAAAAATCTCAATCGCTTTTTCCGTTTCGATTTCCTCACGTATAAATGGCATATCGGCAGCTATGATTTCTTTCATTCTGCTCTTTATTTTATCAATATCTGCAGGAGTCAATACGATATTTTTATCTGTCAATCTACAATACAAACCATTCGAAATAGAATGCTCCAACCTAAAACCTGTTCCCGGGTACAGATCCCTTACCGCTTTGTACAAAACAAAACACAAAGAGCGTATGTACATTCTTCTTCCTGCAGGATGTGCAAGATCAATAAAGCGAATATTTTTAGGTTTGTATATTTCGTAGGTAAGTTCTTTCACCTTATTATTTACCATTGCACCCAATACCGGACCATTCAATTTTATATTAATATCTGATAAAATGGTTTGCAGGTCGGTTCCAACGGCATAAGATCTTTTTTCATCAAGATCTTCGAAGTAGATATCTATTAATTTCCCCATGAGCTGTAGATTTAATGGCTATCCTATACATTCAGGACAGTTGTATAAAGATAATAATTATGCTATATCAGTCTTCTTCGAAAATCTTAAATTTTCTTAATCATGAAAAATTAGGGTAAAAAAAATCCCCTTGCGGGGATTTGATATATTTTATTGTAGTTCTTCTTTTAGAAATCTAGCCGTAAATGATTCCTTACATTCGGCCAATTCTTCCGGCGTTCCTTCAAAGAGTATCTCACCTCCATTTCGACCACCTTCTTTTCCGATATCAATAACATGATCGGCAACTTTGATCACATCCATATTGTGCTCAATTACAATCACGGTATTGCCTTTATCAACCAATCTATTTAAAACGTCCAACAACACCCTGATATCCTCAAAGTGCAGACCCGTTGTTGGCTCATCCAGAATATACATGGTCTTTCCGGTATCTCTTTTGGCCAATTCCGTTGCCAGTTTTACACGTTGCGATTCACCACCCGACAAAGTTGTTGATGGCTGCCCAAGGGTTACGTATCCTAAGCCGACATCCTGCAAAACTTTCAATTTTATTAGAATTGCAGGTATATTTTCAAAGAAATCTACAGCCTGGTTAATGGTCATGTCAAGCACATCGCCAATTGATTTTCCCTTGTAACGCACCTCAAGAGTTTCTCGATTGTATCGCTTTCCATTACACTCATCGCAATGCACATACACATCTGGCAAGAAATTCATTTCAATAGAACGAACTCCAGCTCCCTGGCAGGTTTCACATCTTCCTCCTTTTACATTGAAAGAAAATCTACCCGCTTTGTAACCTCTAATTTGCGATTCAGGCAATTTCTCATACAACTTTCTAATATCACCAAAAACATTGGTGTAGGTAGCTGGATTCGAACGAGGAGTTTTGCCCAATGGAGCTTGGTTTACTTCCACTACCTTATCGATATTCTTAATTCCATCCAAATCTTCGTAAGGAAGAGGATCTTTAACTGATCGGTAAAAATGTTGCGACAAAATAGGCTGCAAAGTACCATTAATCAAACTCGACTTTCCACTTCCCGAAACTCCAGTTACACAAATGAACTTTCCAAGCGGAAAACTAACATCAACATTCTTTAGGTTATTACCGGTACAACCTCTTAAATCGACACTCTTCCCTTTTCCTTTTCTTCGCTCTGTTGGCACTTCAATTTTTCTATCGCCATTCAGGTATTGAGCTGTTAAACTATCTCCCTTTTCAATATCATCAGGATTACCCGCAACAACAATTTCACCTCCATGCTTTCCTGCAAAAGGTCCCATGTCCACCACATAATCGGCAGATTTTATCATGTCCTTATCATGCTCAACAACAATTACCGAATTTCCAGAATCTCTTAATTGCTGTAAAGATTGAATCAATCTTTCATTATCACGCTGATGCAGGCCAATACTTGGTTCATCCAAAATGTACAACACATTAACCAGTTGCGAACCAATTTGCGTTGCCAAACGAATCCGTTGCGATTCTCCACCTGAAAGAGTTACAGAACTCCTATTTAATGAAAGATATTCAAGTCCTACATCCAAAAGAAATCCCAAACGAGATCTGATTTCTTTTAAAACTTCAATGGCAATCTTTTTCTGTTTATCGCTTAAGTGCTCCTCCAAATCCTGAAACCACTCACCCAATAAACCAAGATCCATTTCAGCTAGTTCAGCAATATTTTTATCATGAATTCTAAAATGCAATGCTTCTTTCTTCAATCGCTTTCCATCACAAGTGGAACAAACATCTGTTTTCACAAACTGTTCAGCCCATTTCTTCGCTTTCTTTGAAGTTCCATTGCTTTCCTGGTTTGTGATATACTTTATCACACCATCAAAACTCAAAAAGTAATTTGACGATGTCCCCAATGGCGTATTTTCAAGTTTGAATGTTTCGCTGGAACCATCCAAAATTATACTTAGAGCTTCCTCGGGAATTTCTTCAATTGGGGTATTCATATCAAAACCATACTTTCGCCCAATGGCCTCCATCTGCCAAAAAATCAAACTGTTTTTGTATTTGCCCAAGGGCACAATCCCACCTTCACGAATGCTTAAGGCCTGATCTGGAATAATTTTCTCTAAATCAATTGCATTTACACGGCCAAGCCCTTTACATTTTGGGCAAGCCCCATGAGGAGAGTTAAAAGAAAAACTGTGAGGTGCTGGAGTATTGTATGATATCCCGGTAGATGGACACATCAAAAGACGACTGTAATATTTTACCTCATCGCTATCCTTATCCAGAATCATGGTAATCCCCTTACCATGTTTCATAGCTGTTTGCACAGATTCTTTTAGGCGCTTATCTCCAACTTCTTCAACAACCAGTTTGTCAACTAGTATTTCGATATCGTGATTTTTATAACGATCGACCTTAAAACCATGCAACAATTCAACAATTTCTCCATCTACCCTGGCATACAAGAATCCTTTTCTGCGAATTTGCTCGAACAGTTCTTTATAATGTCCTTTACGCCCTTTTACAACAGGTGCAAGAATGTAAATTCTCTTCTCGCTAAATTTTTCGTGAATCAAGTTGATGATTTGCTCATCGGTATACTTCACCATTTTCTCACCTGTTTCATACGAATAGGCAACACCGGCTCTTGCATACAACAATCGAAGAAAGTCATACAGCTCAGTTATGGTTCCTACCGTAGAGCGTGGATTTTTGTTGGTTGTTTTCTGCTCAATAGAAATTACCGGACTTAAGCCTGTAATCTTATCCACATCGGGACGTTCCATCCCGCCAAGAAATTGTCTGGCATAAGCAGAAAATGTTTCGATATATCTACGCTGACCTTCGGCATAAATTGTATCGAATGCCAATGATGATTTTCCACTACCACTTAATCCGGTAATCACCGAAAGTTGGTTACGAGGAATACTTACATCAATATTTTTAAGGTTATGAACTCGTGCTCCAAACACATCAACACTTCCTGTTTCGAGCTGTTCTACACCGTTTATTTCTTTATTCTTTTTGGAACTCAAATCTAAATCTCCTTTTGCAAATCCAACAATCTATTTCTCTGACACTGAACCATCAGGCTTTTTATAATCAGAAAATGCAAAATTAATATATCCTTTGGCAGGAAGCGTAATTTCGTACTCTTTTTTGTATTTATTTGTAAGGTATGCTCTTCGTAACCATGGATTAAAGTACTTTAAAACCTTATAGTTTACTCCATTTTCCTTAGCAAACACCGCAAAATCCTTTACAGGAGTTTTAATTTTAATTTTTCGGGTTGGAATTTCCGGATACAAATCAGACTCACGATATTTAAAACCATAAGCCGAAGGGTTCTCCATAATCATTTTAATGGCCAAAATTCTAAAGACATATCGACCTGTTTCCTCTCCTAATAACAAATCATAGTAATCACCTGCATCTTGCAACTTTAATTGCTTATCAACAAATCTTCTACCAGCATTATACGAAGCAGCCACCAAGGTCCAGGTTCCGTATTTTTTATACGAATCCTTAAGGTATTTACAAGCCGCAAGAGTTGCTTTTTCAATATTGTATCGTTCATCAACTTCTGATGATACTTCCAAACCATAATCTTTTGCCGTACCACTCATAAACTGCCAAACCCCAACAGCCCCGGCTGGCGATTTAATTGTTGGTACAAATCCACTCTCGATTAAAGCCAAATATTTAAAATCTTCTGGTACTCCCTGATCTTTTAAAATGGGTTCGATAATTGGAAAATAACGATTGGCTCGTTTTAAGAACAATAAAGTTTGAGATTGCCAATAGGTATTCACCAATAATTCCCTATCAAGCGATTCCTTTACATCCCACCTGTTTATTGGAACGATTTCATCGCCAAAAGTTAATTTGTCGGGTGTTTTTAATGCATATACATTATAGCGACTCATGTATTCGCTATTTTCAGGATCTTTGCCTCTGTCGCTTACGGTTGAGTAATTAAACAACTGGGCAGTAAGATAAACTGTACCCGAAACAACAATTAATGCTAAAATATTTTTTAAAGGTCGATATATATTCACGGTTGTTGATTTTTAAGATTGTCAAATGTAAAATATTCTACTCGATTAAGTGAAGAAATGTTTTCTTTTAACAAATCTTTACACCAATAAATTTGAACTGTTCATCAAGTTGAAATTTAATTTTTTCTAAACATTTCAAAATTTGCTCTTTACATACTCATCAGAAGGTTGTAACTTGAAACAACAAAATGAAAGATGTTTCGTTGATTAAATAATGTCGGGTTATTTATTCAATATCAACCCAGCATCAACATTTTAAGACCTAACCAGTCTCCCAATTTTTAATCGTATGAAAAACCGTGTACTGTCTATATTGCTATTCGGTGTATACCTATTGTATGCATGTGACAGTGAGACTACTGAAATTTTTCCCACGCAAATCATTCAAGATTCCCGAGTTTCAGATTCTATTTTTGAAATTTTATTAGATGATGCAAAGCTGATATGCATGGACTTTTATACCAACCAGGAAATGGAGGAGTTATCGGAAATAGAATTAAAAGAATATCATTTTGCGCCAATTTTAGCGGCACTTCAAATCGTTTATCTTGATTCAATTTCAACAGCATCCTCGGATATCAGAAAATTCAATGTACATGCATTATGTCCTAAAAAATTACACAAAACAAGTATCACAATAGACACCACTAATGAGAATTTCAATTCCTGGAAAACTTATGGTTTCACACATAATTTAAAGTTGGATTGGTTAATTGATGAATATGATTTGCAATTGGATTCAATCAGAGAAGATCAGTACTTGGTTCATACCAAAACTGGAATCAATCAGGAATCCTTGGCCAGAGAATTGGTAAAATTTCCATTTATCAAGAAAGCGAAAGCTGCCAATTGCATTGGCGATGGCTCTCAAATTGAAATTATTTATTTTAACCCCGATTTTATTCAGTTGATCTACAGCTACGGCTGGGGCGATTGTCCATCGGGTTGTATCAATCGTCATTATTGGGAATTGGGCATTTATGGATCAGGTTTAATTGAATTGCTTTCAGAGTCGGGTAAAGAACTTCCATAAAGTAAATCTGCCTGAAATAAGAATTATTTCAATTCCCTTCTTCTATAAAATCATTCATTCTTCCTACTTACACATTCCTTTTAACTCCTTTCGGTTGAAAGAAGCTATTAATTTTCTTAAGCTAAGCTTCACCATTAGACCTTCCTGATTCATGGGTAAACAAAAAGAGTTGCAATACTTAATTTACACAATTAAACATTACAACTCTTCTATATCGTTCAGTTCTTATAAGTGGAGTATTTTTACTCGAACTCAGGTCACTAGCTTATTCGACACTTACAATCTCTCGAAATAAGTTTTGAATTTTTCGTGAGGAACAGAAACACAAATTCTTGCAAACCGAGATGCATATTCTTTCTTATCCCTCGTAAAGTAACTTAATGACACACTCCCAATTCGTGCCTCAAGAAGTTCCTCTTCCGATTTGTTAACAATCACGAATATTCCAATAGGTTCAGAATCCTTATAAAAATCTTTTGCCAACAAGCCTTTGCTTTCCAAAAATTCTATATTCTTCTTTATTCCTTCGCAAGTGCGCTCCTTAAAGCTTTTCATTACAGTCTGTCCTTTATCAGAGCTTAACAATTTGGCTACCATTAATTGAGAGAAAGCATTTATCCCATTTGTTGCATACATTAGGCGAATTCCCAATTCATTCACAAACTCTTTGTTTGTGCTATGCACAAAACCCAATCGTTGTCCACTTAAGCCTACCGATTTGCTAAAACTTTCAACAATAATTACATTTTTCAACTGGCTTAATTTCTGGAAAAATAAGTCTTCTTCTCCACAAAAAATTCTTCTGTACGGACAATCAATAATCACAATTGCACCATGATCACTTAACGCTTTGGCGGTTTTATAAATATTTTCATCAGCCTGCTTGTTTCCAATAGGGTTATTGGGGTCGCAGATGATTACTGCACTGTTTTTATAAGAATCTAAATTTTGATTTACACTATTAAAATCGACATAGGTTTCAGACTCCATTCCTCGAACTGTCATTACCTGAACATATGACCCCCAATAGTAATCAGGCAAACACACCTTATCCACATGTATGGTCTGGAATACCAGATCAAGTGCTGACATTCCTCCTCCGGTTATGGCAATATTATCAAGCGAGGACTGATTGTCAAAGTAATGCTGATTAATGGCTTTCCTCAACTCAGATCTTCCCTGCGATGGAGGGTAAACCTGCATTTCGTTCGAATTAAAATCTAATTCGTCAACCACGGAGTTTAAATCGATATTACAAACCGAATTTACTCCCCGGTTTAATAGCAAAAAATCATTCCCCGTTTCTTGACTCATTTTTCTGATTCGTTCGCCAATTCCAACAATCGCCGAATATTTAGCTCCACTCTTTCTGATCTTCATGTCTTAAAAGTTTTCTACGAATTAAATCAACCCAAACATTATTCGCAAATTTTAAAAGCTGCTTTAAAGACTCTATAAAATTTTATACTTTAACTCTTCCTAAAAATCAATAATAATGAAATACAATTTTGATAAAATTATAGATCGTAAAAATACCAACTCGGTAAAATACGATAAGCTTGAACAATATTTTGGAAAAGATGATTTGCTTCCTTTTTGGGTAGCCGATACCGATTTCAATGTTCCGGACTGCATCTCAGATTCCATAATAAAAAGAGCTGAACATGCAATTTACGGATATTCATTTCGAGGTAAAGATTGTATTTTAAGTGTACAAAACTGGCTTAAAAACCGTCACGCTTGGGAAGTAAAAGAAGAATGGATTTCTTCCAGTCCCGGAGTAGTTACTGCTCTATCCTTGTTGTTAATGAGTCTTACCGAAAAGCGAGATAAAATTGCTGTTCAACCACCGGTATATCATCCGTTTTTTCATGTGATAAATGATACCGAACGCAGTTTGGTTCACAATCCGTTGATTAGAACAGAAGATTCTTACCAAATGGATTTTGAACATTTGGAACAACTTGCCAAAGATGGTTTAAAAGCCATAATCATTAGCAATCCTCATAATCCGGTAGGAAGAGTGTGGACAAAAGATGAGCTACTTCGACTAGGAGAAATCGCAAAAAAATATGATTTTCTTATTATCTCCGATGAAATTCATCAGGACTTAATTTACAAGAATCACAAACACATAGCTCTAGCTTCTTTATCGCAGGATTTGGCCCAAAGAACAATTACCTGCATTGCTCCTTCGAAAACTTTTAATGTAGCTGGTTTAGCAAGTTCGGTTATTATTATTCCTAACCAGGAATTGAAAAAAACATACGAAAAACTACTATGTGCCATGCATTTGGATTCTGGTAATTTGTTTGGTCATATTGCCATGCAAGCAGGATATGAACATGGAGCAGATTGGTTAGATCAACTTATGGAGTATTTACAATCTAATGTAGATTACGTTCGAGAATTTCTTGAAGAAAATATTCCAGAAATTAAATTGGTTACACCTGAAGCAACTTATTTGTTATGGTTAGATTGTAGAGATCTGAATATTAGTTCGGAAAAATTAAATCAGATTCTGATTAATGAAGCTGGTTTAGCTTTAAATAAGGGGACTACTTTTGGTAAAGAAGGAAATGGCTATATGAGATTAAATATAGGCTGTCCAAAATCTATGTTAACAAAAGGTTTAAGCATTTTACAACAAACCGTAAATCAATTAAAAAAACTTTAATTAGCAGGGTTACCTTTTCTGTTTTTGAGGAATAAATATATAAACGATTAAACAGGATCGAAAATCACCCTAATGATTATCAATTGAAGTTGATTTTCTGCAAAAACAATAACAGTCTGTTATACACACAAGGCCCTCGGTATTACTACTCCCGGGGGTTTATTTTTTAATTACCCCTTCATTTTTTGGTTGCTTTGATTTTTAATTTCCAGTACATTCGCATTCAAAACACACTCACTATGCACTGGAAAAAACCTTGGTTTCAATTTACAATTCTTATTCTTTTGGCTTTTGTATGGGGAAGTTCATTTATACTAATGAAAATAGGCTTAAAAAGTTTTAGCAGCGAGCAAGCTGCCGGAATTCGAATGTTATTGGCTTCACTTGTGCTGCTTCCTTATTCAATTAAGAACTTAAAGTTTCTACAGAGAAAAGATTTACCAAGTTTACTTGTGGCTGGATTTATAGGTAGTTTCATTCCAGCCTTTTTATTTACCAAGGCACAAACTCAAATTGATAGTGCCTTGGCTGGAATGCTAAATTCACTAACACCGCTTTTTACACTTTTGGTTGGAATTCTGTTTTTTAAAACCAAATTTAAATGGCTGCAAACTATTGGTTTGATAGTAGGCTTAGTTGGAGCATTGGGTTTGATCACATCAGGAAAAGAATTAAACTTTGGAAATATAAACAGTTACGCCTTACTTATTGTATTGGCTACAACATTTTATGGTATCAATATCAATACAATTAAGGCCAAACTTTCACATTTATCGGGAGTTCAAATTACATCACTTTCATTCTTTTTTACAGGACCTGCAGCTTTAATATATCTTTTAACTACTGATTTTCAACCCGTTTTTGCCGTTTCGAATTGGCCACTTCATTTTCTTGCTTTGGCGGCATTGGGAATAATAGGTACCGCATTGGCCATGTTATTAATGAATAGCTTAATCAGACATATTTCTGCAGTATATGCCTCGTCAGTTACGTATATCATTCCCATATTTGCAATTTTCTGGGGAGTGGTAGATGGAGAAAATATTACACTTCTACATCTTGCTTGTATGTCCGGAATTTTATTGGGGGTTTACCTGATCAACAAAAAGTAATTAGTAAAAGTTTAGGCGAAGCGTAAATCGAACTTTTGAATCTGCAGGAACATTGTTGGATTCTGAAGGAATCCATTTTTCTCCAGTATTTATAAGCTCTTTAATCTTCTCAGATAACTCAAGGCTCGTATCACCTTTAATCATAATATCACTTACAATTCCTGAACTGCGAACCATAAATGACACTTTAATTTTATATTTTCCAGTTAAATCATCTTTAAATTCTGATTGTAACGCAGCAATTAACTTTTTCTTGTATTCCGATGTATTTCTCGATTGAGAGGGCTGAGCACTATTCCAGGATTTAATAGGCTTATCCATTTCTACTTCTGTCACTGATCCTGTTGCAAAAGCCTTTTTCTTTTCAGATCCATAGGCTGTAACAACAACTTCATTCATCTCTACAGCATCCTGCTCCAAAACAACGAGCAATGAATCTGCAATGTCTACTTGTTTGGTTTCAAAACCAACAAAAGAAGCTGTCAGTTTATAGTTGGAATTGGTATCCGCAAGGCTCATCGCAAACTTCCCATCCAAATCAGTAAATGTTCCTTTATTGGTTCCATTTACTACAATCATTACTCCAGGCATCGGAGTTTTTTCCTTATCAACTACAAGGCCTGAAATTTTTCTTGCATTTTCATCATTACCAATTGTTGCAAACCCTCTGATTCTAACTCCTGAATCCATTTTGTTAGCAGCTACATCAGCTACTCTGCCGGATAATGCTTTTTCAACTTTTCTACTAATAGTTTTTGAGAGTTGATTTTCTTCAACTTTTATGGCTTTCAAAATTGGTTCACTCTTTCCAATCTCCTCATCTTTTATTTCCTCAGCAAATTGTAATTCTTCATCGGCATTTTGAACTTCCTTATCGGCAACATCAATTACTTTCTCTTCTACGAGCTCAACTTTTTCTAACTTTTCTATTTTCTGATCTTTCTTAACTTTAAGACTATCTTCTTCTGTTATCGGGATATTTTCATACTTCTTTTTGGGTGTAACTTGCTCAATATCCTGACCAACAAATTCATTTACGCTTGGGGTCTGGTTAATGTAATACAAAACAAAACTTAAACCCATAATAATTGCAAAACTGGCAGCATAAGGCAACCACATCAGCCTCTTCTTTTGTTTCGATTTTACCCGGTTTGATAAAGCAAGCTTCAATTCTTCCAAATCATGCTCAATTTCCAATGAACTTAGTTTCGACAAGCCATCATAAGCATCACTTTCAAATTCATCCATCATTACAGATTTTTCAAAAGCATGCTTTTCCTTTCCGGTCATTCTATTACCGAAATAGGCCAAAAAACGTTCATATGTCAATCTCAACTTAAACTTCATTTTGTTTGGCAAATTCTTCCATGCAAATCTTCAAGTTCCTTTTCCCGTTTTGTATATAACTTTTCACTTTTTTAACCGGATACTCCAATTCATCTGAAATCTCTTGATAACATTGTTCTTCATAGTAAAACAACAAAATACACTTTTGCTGCTCTTCCTTTAACCTTTCAATACATCTTTTCAGATTGTATTCCAAATTCAAATCCGGTGCCTCATCAATAGGATGCAAATAAGAAGTAGATTCCACAAAATTCGATTGTAAAAATTTGTCTGTCTGATTTTTCTGAGATTTTTGTTTTCTCAATTGCATCAGGCAATAGTTCTTACACACCACATACAACCACGGTTTAAAGTTCTTTATCTCAAATTTAGGGATTTCTGATATCAAGTGCTCAAAAATGGCATTTACTGCATCCTTTGCTTTTTCTCTGTCATGCAGATATTTTACACACACACCATAAACCAAGTGCATATATCGGGAATAAAGCGCACCCAATTCTTCCAAATCACCAGAATCAATATATGATTCCAACAACTCTTGATCAGAAAGTTTATCAGGATTTCTTTTAGTCCGAAACATTAAATTTTCTGGATTTAATATCAGGTTTAATTCTTATGCTAGTTAAAAATTTCAGAAAAAAGATGAAAATTTTTTATGGAATTTATTCTCGCCTTGCATCCTAATGACAAAGACGAACAAAAATCATTAATAAACAGAATTATGAGAGCGATAACATTATTATTAGGATTGCTAGGAATACTAATTTCTACATCTCTTTCAGCAAAAACCATAAATGGTGTTGTTACAGATGAATCAAATCTTGCAATACCTGGAGTAAGTATTGTAATTAAAGGTACAACCAATGGAACTTCAACCAATATTGATGGAAAGTATACAATTGAAGTGAACAAAGGTGATATTTTAATTTATTCTTTTGTGGGTATGATAACTCAGGAAATTGAAATAAAAGATCAATCTGTTATAAATGTTATTATGCAAGCAGAACAAATTGGCGTTGATGAAGTAATTGTTGTTGGGTATGGAAAAAAGACAAAGAAAAGCTTCTCTGGCAGTGTGGCTGGTATTCGAATTCGAGGCAAAAGTTCAAGAAGAGGTAAAAGAAATGCAATGGCCTTCTGTAATTATGAAATGATGCCAGATATGAACTACAATACCGAAGGGTACTCGACAATCAATGAAAACAACTACAAAAATGCAGTGGAAACTCCTGTATCAACATTCTCTATTGATGTTGATGCTGCTTCTTATAGCAATGTTCGTAGGTTTTTAAGCAATGGAGAAAAACCTCCAATTGATGCCGTACGAATTGAGGAAATGATAAATTACTTCAATTACAATTACGAGCAACCAAATGGCGAACATCCTTTTGCCATTCATCACGAAATTGCTAAATGTCCGTGGAATAAGGAAAATCTTTTGTTACACATTGGACTGCAAGGAAAAAAAATTGAAACAGAAAACCTTCCAGCATCAAATCTGGTGTTTTTGCTAGATGTATCCGGATCGATGAATTCACAAAATAAACTGCCATTACTAAAGAAAGCTTTTAAACTCTTGGTTAATCAATTGCGCCCGGAAGATAAAGTTGCCATTGTAGTTTATGCCGGTAGTTCCGGTTTGGTTTTACCATCCACCAATGGAACCGAAAAAGAAGAAATCTTAAATGCTTTAAATAAATTAAATGCAGGAGGATCAACTGCGGGAGCCTCTGGTTTAAAATTAGCCTACAAAACTGCTCGTGAAAATTTTATCGATGGTGGAAACAACAGAATCATACTTGCTACCGATGGCGATTTTAATGTTGGAATTTCGAGTAATGCCGAAATGGAAAGACTAATCGAGAAAGAGCGCAATAATGGTGTATTCATTTCTGTATTGGGATTTGGCATGGGCAATTACAAAGACGATAAAATGGAAATTATTGCTGACAAAGGAAATGGCAATTACTCCTATATTGACAACATATTGGAAGCTAAAAAAGTTTTGGTAAACGAATTTGGAGGAACTCTTCACACCATTGCAAAAGATGTAAAAATTCAGATTGAGTTTAACCCGGCAATTGTAGAAGAGTACCGATTGATTGGATACGAAAACAGAATGTTGAACAAGGAAGATTTTGATGATGACAAGAAGGATGCTGGCGAACTTGGTTCGGGACACAATGTAACTGCACTTTACGAGATTAAACTGGCAAACAAGAAAAAGAAGGATCAGAATCTGAAATATCAGGATACAAAATTAAATGCCAAAGCTCTTTCTAAAGATGAAATTGCAAGTGTAAAATTCAGATACAAAAATCCCAAAGGAAGAAAAAGTATCTTAATTACCGAAGAAATTCCTATGAATGTATGCTCCGAACAGGATCTTTCGGAGAACTTCAAGTTCTCTGCCGCAGTTGCTGGTTTTGGCTTATTGCTTCGCGAATCGAAACACAAAGGAAAATGCAATTACAAAATGTTAATTGATTTGGCTCAAAATTCAAAAGGCCAAGACAAGGAAGGATACAGAAGTGAATTTATTCGATTGATGAAACTTGCCAAACATTTATAACAATGAGTATTATTTGTACATTTGCGGCTAAGAATTTTAAAGAAAAAAACGATGTTCCTGAAAAAATTAGATCAACACTTACTAGATGCATTAGAAGAATTTGGTTTTGAAACACCTACCAAAGTTCAAAAACAGAGTATTTCAAAAATAAAGAGTGGTGTTGATTTAATGATTCGTGGCGATGAAAAAAGCGGAAGGTCATCAACTATCGTTATCAGCGTAATTCAGCAACTAAAAAATGAATTTGAAGATGTTCCAAGAGCTTTAATTATAGTGTCGAGCAGAGAGAAATCGATCGAAATGAAAGAGCTTTTCCAGGAATTGGGACAAAATACTGATTTAAGAGTTTTTTGTGAAGGTGATGCTGGAAACCTGCACGATTTAAGAGATAAAATCTATGCTGGTTCGGATGTGGTAATTGCAACAGCCAAAAAATTGAATGAGCTGTATTCTTTTAGTGGAATTAATCTGAACAATTTAAAAATGTTCATTATTGATGATGGCGAACTAATTATGAGAGATCAGATTTTATCGGAAATCAACAGGTTAGCTCCCTACATTCCAAAATCGCAAAGAATTGTTTTCTGTGAAAGATTCACGGTTCAAATGGATAAATTTATGGATGAGAACATGAACTTTCCAACAATATTAGATATCAAAAGTGAATAAAATACAAAAGCCTCCAAGTTTTGGAGGCTTCCTTATTCCCAATAAATTAGAATTACTTTAAGTAAGCTTTTAACATCCAGTTAATTTTCTCCAAATACGAAATGTAAGCTGGTAATATATCCAAAGTTCCCTCATCATCATTCTCATTTGCTTCTGCAATTACACTTCTAACTTTTTCAATCAACACTTCGTGTGAATCAACAACTTCCTGAACCATTTCCTCTCCACTTGTATTAGAGTTTGCCTCCTGAATGGTTGAAATAGCTACATAATCAGAATAGTTGCCTAATGGGTGACCATCCAGGGTTAAGATACGCTCAGCAATTTCATCAACTTTGTCACTTGCATCGGTATACAACTCTTCAAATTTTGCATGCAATTCGAAGAAAGCACGTCCTCTTACATTCCAGTGAAAATTTCTTAGGTTTTGATAATACAACTGATAATTCGCCAATAAAATTTGCAATTGCTCTACTTCTCTTTCGTTTGCTGTTAACTCAACTTTTACTTGATTCTCTTTTAAATTTTTCATGATTCTTATTTTTTAATTATTGATTTGTCATTTTCTTTGATACAAATATCGATAACTGGAAATAAGAGAATCTTATAAGTCTATAAATTTAACTTATCGATTGCCATTTTATATTATGGCACCATGATTACAATAATGATGAATTCTATAAATATTTTTGCTTATCTGAACAAAAAATTTTGTTTAATTAACATGATTTTAAAAACTATTTTTTAGTTTAGAAGCTCTTTATTAAAACCTACTAATAATTATAAACCAGTAAATTATTTACCAAACATGAAAAAATTATTATTACTCTTCATTGTTGCCTGTGGGCTTTTTATCGATGCTAATGCTCAATCATACGAGTACAAAGTAATCACTACTGTAGAATCTATCGTTCCAATGGGTATCGGTCGTTCTAGAATTATCGAAGAAAAGTCTCCAATTGATGCTAACGCATTTACTACAGAAAGAACCGATGGTAAAAAAAGTAAGCAGAAAGATGTAAAAAGATCGGATGCCAAAGTAAGTTTGTTTGCAGAAACAAAACTATTGAACTTCTATAGTATTGCAGGTATCAATTTCCAAAACATTGCTTCTAACGATGCTTTGATCTCATCAAAAATCAATAGTTTGATTGAACAAGGTTATGAGTTGGCTTTCGTTACCAGTGGTGTAGAAAGTGATAGCGGTAAAGGCGATGGAAAAGGGATCTTTATTACTCGATTTATATTCAAGAAATTAAAGCAATAATTTCAAAGATATATCTACAGCTTAGCCTCGAACCATGTTCGGGGCTTTTCTTTTTGATCATCTTGCCAATTAATTAACAGGCTTTTTTTGAGAAAACAAGCTACTGAATCAATTCAGGTATTGCTATCCTATAATTCAAATTACGATATTCGATACAGAACAAAAAAAAAGATGCTTTCAATAAAAGCATCCTTTTCAAATATCTTACAGTAAGGCTTAGAACATATAATCCCAAACTGGCAATTGTACTGGTTTGCTTTCTGAAGCCTTTTTAGCTTTTTCGTCTAAATACTTCTTGTTGATTACAACACGGAACATGTAAGCATCGAACCATGCATCAGTGAAAGTAATGTAACCATTGTGACCAGAACCTGATCCCCATGAGTTTTCGAACTCCCATTTTACTGGCTTTTCGTTTGTATCAACATCAACACCAACTAAAGCCATAGCGTGTGAAGAACCTGACTGACGAGTTAGAATTCTAGCTTTTTTGTCCATATCGAACTCAACTCCCAACAAAGAAGCGTAGTCGTAAGTATTAACATCCATTACACCAGTCTTACGATTGTGTTGCTTGCCCACATCACATGATGCATACATTGCCTCGTTATTCTTGATAGAAGCCATTGCAAACTTCTTGATATCTTCATTTGGCAAGTTCAAGTAAGTCCAGTTAACACCTTCCGAAACATTTCTGTAATTCTTGATTTCATAAACTTTGTAGTACTCACGAGTAGGATCGTTCATGATCATTACCATTTCGATATCAGCATACCCAGGAGCAACCTCTTCTAAAAATTGCTGAGGAGTGTATGTTTTGCTTTCGCTGATATTTCCTTTCGAATCCTTAAATCTCCATTCGAAATTTACTGGCGGTTCACCTAAACCTAAAGCAAGCATTCTGTAAATTGACTTTAAAGATTCTACCTTAGCAGCTTCCAATTTCTTTGCGGATGCCTTTTCAGCAGCCAACATTCTTAGCTTGTAAGCTTCTCCTCTTAGCTTTTCATTCAATAGCTTACCGATTTCGCGAGTCTTATTACTCACTTTTGTTTCAGGCATCACCTCAGCAGGAACAACACCATATTTTTTAGCCACATTATAGAAAGAGTTCCACACTCCTCCGTCACCAACAGGAGACTTAAAGTAAGTTACCACTTCACGATCATCCATATCACGATCGGCAGTTGCAATAATATTTTCAAGAAACAAGTTCGATTTCTCAAACATATCCCAGAAATAGTTGTAGTTGTGTGAAAAATCGAATGCATTCAAATTGAATTTCTTCATCGCATTTGGACGAATGGTATTCATTGAAGTAAACATCCAACATCTTCCTGAACTTTCCTGATCGGTAATCCCTTTTACATCTACTCTGTATTTAAAGTAATGATCGGTTTTACCAAATTTTGATCTGTTCAAAGATAATTCTCTAATGCTTTCAGTATTAGTAATCGCGTTTTGGATTGCTTGTGTATTTGCATCTAACTTAAAGCTGGAACGAATCTCTTCAAGTGTTTTTGCATCTACAGATCCTGATTTCTGAGCTTGTGACACTCCTGTTAATGCCAAAAGCATTGCAGGAACCAATAATAACTTTCTCATCTGTACTGTTTGTTTTAGTAGGTTGTATAAATTGTCCACGCAAACTTAAAAATTTAATTAGGAAACAAGAACGTTATATAGCAGTTAAGTCATCTAAAGTTCATTTTTTTCAAATTAATAAACCCGAGGCAAAACCTCGGGCTAATTCTATATTCCCTTTTCAGGGATATTATCTTCTAAACTTCTAACTCCTATTTGGAGCTTAAAGCTTGTGTCTTTATGCTTAGATATGAATCACCTCATCGTAAGCAGCAGCTGCAGCTTCCATCACCGCCTCCGACATGGTTGGGTGAGGATGAATTGCTTTGATCAATTCGTGACCTGTAGTCTCTAATTTACGAGCAACGATCAACTCAGCAATCATTTCTGTTACGTTAGCTCCAACCATGTGAGCACCTAGTAACTCGCCATATTTTGCATCAAATACCAATTTCACGAAACCTTCGTTAGCACCTGCAGCACTTGCCTTACCTGAAGCTGAGAATGGGAATTTACCAATCTTCACTTCATGGCCAGCATCTTTTGCAGCTTGCTCGGTCATACCCATCGAAGCTACTTCAGGCACGGTGTAAGTACATCCGGGAATGGTAGTATAATCGATAGGTTCAACCTTCATACCTGCAATTTTCTCAACACAAGTAATCCCTTCAGCCGAAGCAACGTGTGCCAAAGCAGGACCTTTCACGATATCACCAATTGCATAAACACCTTCAACATTTGTGCGGTAGTAATCATCTACAATTACACGTCCGTTTTCAGTTTCTACACCTACTTCTTCAAGACCAATACCTTCAGTATTTGGAGCAATACCTACAGCCGAAAGAACGATTTCACACTCGTGTACTTCCATCTCACCTTTCTTGTTCTTGATATTTACTTTAAGGTTTCCTTCTTCACCTTCTACCGATTCTACAGTAGACTTGGTCATCACCTTAATCTTGTTCTTCTTGAAAGAACGGCCCATTTGCTTCGATACTTCTTCATCTTCAATAGGAAGGATATTTGGCATGAACTCTACCAAAGTTACCTTAGTACCCATCGTTGAATAGAAGTAAGCAAACTCAGATCCGATTGCACCAGACCCAACTACAATCATCGACTTAGGCAATTTCTCAAGAGTTAATGCCTTTCTGTAACCAATGATTCTTTTTCCATCTTGTGGAAGGTTTGGCAACTCACGAGAACGAGCCCCTGTAGCCAAAATAATATGCTTTGCTTCGTAAGTAGATTTGGTTCCATCCTCAGCTGAAACTTCAACCTGCTTGTTACCAACCAGCTTACCGAAACCATTAAGAACTTCAATTTTATTCTTTTTGAAAAGATACTGAATACCACCGCTCATCTTTTCAGCCACACCGCGACTACGAGCAACAACTTTTTCAAAATCAGCTTTTACATCTCCATCAACAGACAAACCATAATCGCCTGCATGTTTCATATATTCGAATACTTGCGCTGATTTTAACAAAGATTTGGTAGGGATACAACCCCAGTTCAAACAAATACCACCTAATTCAGCACGTTCTACAACTGCTACTTTCATTCCCAATTGCGAAGCACGAATGGCAGCTACGTATCCACCAGGACCACTTCCTACTACTATTAAATCGTAACTCATTTTTATTTTGTTGTTTATGTTAGTACAAATTTCGCTCTGCTAATTTAATACAGATACTTTATATATTAATTCATTGATAGAAAAATTCTTCTATCCTATTTTGCTTCTTTAATTCCTTCTCTTCTTCTAATGGCCTTTAGTGATAATTGCACCAACTTGGCAATCACAAACAGCATTACAAAAGAGAATATAATGGTTGCTCCCGAAGGTGCATTAATTTCATACGACACCAGCAAACCAATGAAAGAACCTAATAAACCAAAACCAATTGAACCAAAAATCATTCTTTTAAAATCCTTGGTAAACATGTTGGCAATGGTTTGTGGTATGGTTAAAAACGAAATCACGAGTATGATTCCCACCACACGAATGTTCAACACAATTGCCAAAGCAACTAGCGCAATCATCAGGTAACTGATAAACTGAACGGGAATACGCTGTGTTTTAGCAAATTCTTCATCAAAGGCTACATACAATATTGGTTTCAAAAACATTGCAAAAACAAGAATGGTTAAAATGCTTAAGCCTAACAGAAGAAACAAATCTAAACTACTAACAGTAAGTATATTCCCAAACAAAAAGCTCATTAAATTGGGTGCATATCCAGGAGTCATGTAAATAAAAATAATACCCAATGCCATTCCCAATGCCCACAATATCCCTATAACAGAGTCTTGTCTTACATCTGTTTTTTTCGATAACCATTCAATCCCAAAAGCAGATAGAACACCAAATAATGCAGCTCCCAAAATTGGGTTCAATCCCATATACCAGGCAATTCCTATGCCTCCAAAAGACGCGTGGGTAATTCCACCACTAATAAATACAATGCGACGTGCAACGATGTATGAGCCAATAATTCCGCAAGTAATGCTAGCCATTATTGCAGCAAATACTGCATTGTTAAAAAATTGATATTGAAACAATTCAAATATAGAGTTCATATTACTAATGATGCTTTAGTACGCGATGTGGAACTTCTCCGTGAGTGATTAAATCGATAGGACAATTGTATGCTTTTAACTGCTCTTGCGATATGATATTGGAATCGTGGTAACACAATGTTTGATTTACACAAGCAATGGTTTTTACGTGCGAACAAATGGTTCCAACATCGTGAGATACAATTACTATTGCAATGTGATCATTCAATTGATCCAAAATATCATACAATTCTCCTTCAAAATTACTGTCGACATAAGTATCTGGTTCATCTAAAATCAAGAGTTGTGGATCAGAAATAATTGCTCTGCATAAAAATACTCTTTGCAACTGTCCTCCCGAAAGCTCGCCAATGTTCTTATTTTTCAAATGAAGAATGCCCATTTGATTCATCAATTCATTCGCACGTGTTCGATTCTCCGGACTATATCTTCCAAATAATTTCTTCACGCCCATCAAACCAGATAAAACCACATCCTGAACAGAAATCGGAAATTTTTTATCAATTTGATTGATTTGGGGCAAATAGCCAATCGAGCTTCCATTCACGTGGATTTCTCCACTTATCGGTTTCAAAATACCGAGAATCACTTTCAATAAGGTCGTTTTGCCACCACCATTTGGCCCAATGATTCCAACAAAATCATTTTGATTCACTACCAGGTCGACATCTTTCAATACCAACTTGTCATCGTAGGCTGCGTTTATGGATTTCAGCTCCAGAAGTTTGTTCATCTTAGTTTTTGAGTTTAAGCCTCGCCTTTTAAGTGATTGATAATGCTTTTCATTTCAGCCATCCAATCTTCATTCAAAGGATCAATTTGAATTACCTCGGCCTTAATCTCCTTTGCAATAGCCTCAGCATTTTCTTTATTAAATTGCTTTTGAATGAAAACAACCTTAATATCATGTTTTTCAGCCTCACCAATTAAATGCTGCATATGAGCTGGTGATGGTTCCTTACCATGTAATTCAATTGGAATCTGGTTCAAGCCATAATCACGCGCCAAGTAAGTCAATGCCGGGTGGAAAATCATAAATGATTTGTGCTCTGCTTCTGCAAAAACTTCTGCTGACTTTTGATCCAACATTTCCAGCTCGGCTAAAAAAGCATCTAAATTTTTCTTGTAGGTTTCCTTTTTCTCAGGAGCCAATTCTACCAAGCCATTGTATAGGTTATTGGCAATTTGAATAACGGCTTTTGGAGAAGACCAGGTATGCGGATCAATACCTCCTTCATGAAAATGGTCGCCATGCTGAACTTCTGGTCCACGCACCAACTCAATTCCTTTCGAAAGGTTATATACTTTAATATCTCCTGCTGCTTCAATCATGTTATTCATCCAAGTATTTTCGAAAGGGATATGACCAATTTTAAAGTAGGCAACCGACTTTGCAACCTGTTCCATTTGCATTGGAGTTGGTTCATAAGTTGCCGGACTGCCTCCAGGAGGAATCAAAATATTTATCTGAAAGTCATTTCCAGCAATTCGTTCTACAAAATATTTTTGAGGTAGAATACTTACCGAAATCTGGTTCTCTACTTTTTTAGCTTGCTTTGGTTGACAAGAATATATTCCGAACATTAATACGGAAATAAGAAGAATATTAACAAATCTCATTTGCTTATTGATTTATTTTATTTAGATCTGATTTAAATAACAAAAGTAAATATTTTTTCGAATCAACAATTGAAATCCTCCTTAAAAATGACTTAAAGCACAGCTGTTTTATTGCATGATTCAGAATAATGAATTTAGTCAAATTCCTATTACAAACAAAAAGCCCGACAGAAAGAATCTGTCGGGCTAATCTTAATATCTTAAAATATACTATTGAAGCAATTTTTCAATTTCTACTTTCAATTCAGCACTTCTTAAGTTTTTAGCTACAATTACACCATTTTGGTCAACAAGAACTGTTGCAGGAATTCCACTAATTCCATACATTTTACCAGCTTTTGAGTTCCAACCTTGAAGATCAGATACATGTTTCCAAACCAAACCGTCATCATCAATAGCTTTCAACCATTTTTCTTTATTTTCATCTAAAGAAACTCCTAAGAATTCCACTCCTCTTTCGTTAACTTCCTTATACAGCTCAACCATATGTGGATTTTCTCTTCTACAAGGACCACACCATGATGCCCAAAAGTCAATAACAACTACTTTTCCTTTCAATGAAGAAAGGCTAAAAGGAGTTTCTTCAGGAGTATTCAAAGTAAAATCAGGAGCAGTTTTACCGACAGCTACACTATTTAACAAGTCAATTTTATCTTTAATTTTAACACCATAAATAGAAGCTTTTACATTTTCAGGCATCGCATTGTACATTTCTTCCATCTTAGCAAGCTCCATTCCACCTGTCATTCTGTATTTAATAAAACCAGAAACAACAGAAGTTGAATTGTTTTTTAAGAATTCATCGGTTACTGCTTCTACTTCTTCTTGCATTTTCATTGCAACGTCGCGAATAGAATCCATTTTCACCTGGTCTTGAGCATTTCTGGCTGCCATATACTCTTTACGCAGGGTCATGTTTTTTTCATTAAAAACTTTTTGTGATTCTTTGTATGCTGCATACACATCTTGCTCTGCAGAACCTACCACATTAGCTTCTGATAATTTCTCAACATCAGCACTAATTTCAATATTAGAGTTTTCTACAAAAAATTGAATTGCTTCTTTTTTATCATCCAATTGAATAAAATATCTCTGAGGAGAGGCTACAGTTCCAACAAATTCAAAAACGCCTTCCTTTAATTCTGCCGAATCAATTTTTACCAATTCATTATCCTGAACTTTTGAAAGATATACTTTACCTTCTGTCTGTCCTGATATATTTCCTGTTAGCTTAAATTGTTCACCTTGATTACAAGAGGTAAAAAATAAACCAATCGCTGATATGGCGATAAATAACTTTTTCATGTGTACGGTATTTTGTGTGTTAATAATTATGAATTCCTAAATCTACCAAAATAAACGCGTAATCGAAATCATTTTCGACATACATATCGATTTACTCTTTATTCTTGATATCCTGAAAGTAGGCATCCAATAATTTAAATGCAGCAACAAAAGAGCTCATCTCATCATTTAACACTTTATTTTCAAATTCAGGAATCTGTTCTTTTATCAACTGTTTTTGGTAAAAACCATCTTTTAATTGCTCATTAATGGTTTCATACATCCAGTATTTGGCTTGCTCACTTCTTCTTTGCTCAAAATAGCCGTTTTGCTGTGTATGACTACAATAATCCATAATGGCATCCCAAATGTTATCAATACCTGTTTTTTCGATTGCTGAACAGGTTAAAACTTTTGGTGTCCATCCTGAAGGCGATTTTGGGAACAAGTGAAGCGCATTCTCGAATTGTACTCTTGCCAATTGTGCCTTGTGCACATTGTTTCCATCAGCTTTGTTAATGGAAATTAAATCCGCCATTTCCATAATGCCTCGCTTGATTCCTTGCAATTCATCTCCGGCACCTGCAATCTTAATCAGCAGGAAGAAATCTACCATAGAGTGCACTGCAGTTTCCGATTGTCCAACACCAACTGTTTCAATAAGAATGGTATCAAAACCAGCAGCCTCGCATAAAATTAAACTTTCACGGGTTTTACGAGCAACACCCCCCAAGGACCCTGCCGATGGAGAAGGACGAATGTAAGCATTTTGATCCACAGAAAGCTCTTCCATTCTGGTCTTATCTCCCAGGATACTACCTTTACTTCTTTCACTACTTGGGTCGATAGCCAATACAGCCAACTTGTGTCCATGACCAGTTACATGCTTCCCGAAGGCTTCGATAAAAGTACTCTTTCCTGCACCTGGAACACCAGTAATTCCAATTCGAACCGATTTTCCTGAATAAGGCAAACACTTTTCAATAATTTCCTGGGCAATTTTCTGATGTTCAAATTTAGAACTCTCAATTAATGTAATTGCCTGGCTCAATATCCCTCTATCGCCATCTAAAATTCCTTTTACAAAATCGTCAACAGAATATTTTTTGCGCTTGTTTTTCTTTAAACGCTCAGCTATTCGAGGATTGATTGAAGGTGGTTGACTTATTCCTGAATTTACTTGTAAACCCTTATATGATGGATCATTCTCAATATGATCCTGTTTTTTATTTTTATCTGACATGACTCATTGATCTAATTGTTATGTATGCGAAGTTATAAATTTAGTAACTAAGCTGTCTGCAAACATCAAGAAAAGTGCATATGTTTGTTAGCAACTCTTAAAAATAGCACATAAAAAAAGCCTTCCAGAAACTGAAAGGCCAATATTTCATGTAATATTTTTTCTTAGCTCTTAGGCATAATAACATTACCTCTCACTCTTAATTGAACTGCCGAATGAACAGGGTCATTCGTAATTACAGTAATCAATTTATTTTGACGACCTCTTTTTCCTCTTGAATTAAAGACAACTTTAATTTCTGTTTCCTCACCTGCTTTAATAATTTTTGCCTGAGGTGCAATGGCAGTGCAACCACACGAAGCTTTTGTTTTACGGATAATTAGGTCAGAGGCACCATTATTTTTCATGGTAAAAACATGCTCAGCATTCTGTCCTTGAGTTAGTTCTCCAAAATCAAATACCCTTTCAGCAAACTCAACCTTAGGAGCATCCTTCTTTTCTGCTTCCGTCAATCTTTCAAAATCTTCTACAATATTAGCACTTACAATAATTCGTTGACCAGGCTTGTGCTTTTGATTCACAATTAAATCCATATAATCTGTAACGAACCCCCAGTCATTTTTCTTTGCTCCATCGTATAAGGCAACAATTTTACCTTTTTGCTTAGGAGCCAATTTTTCAGGAACCATTTTTAACTGTAGATGTCCAGGCATTCTTTTAAAAGCAATACTAATATCTTCGTTACTATCATTGTATACCTCTAACGCGCCCTCTTTAATTTCTGTGTTTTTAACTTTAGTTAGCGATAAATGATTATTCTTTAATCGCAAACCTTCCATTAATCTCGGGTAAAGATCAGCTACAGTTTTAACCCTGGGTGTTACCTTCCCTTTAATTCTTAGTATGGTAATTGAAGGATTCGTATTCGCAGTTATCGTAATAGATTTGTTAAAGGGCCCTGGACGGTTTTTAGGATCAAAAGTAGCCTTAATAAAACCTTTTTGTCCCGGAGCAACTGGTTTCCTGGTCCAATCAGGAGAAGTGCAACCGCAAGAAGAACGAACTTGATTGATAATAATAGGCTGTTTTCCTTCATTTACAAATTCAAAAGAGTAAACTTGTTTCCCCAACTCTTCTTTAAAAGTTCCAAAATCGTGTGTTTTAGAAGCGAATTTCATTACCGGCTTCGTATTTTGTGCATTAGCAAACGATGCACATCCACAAAAAACTACTGCCAACAAGAAAATTATTTTTCTATTCATAACTTACTAATATTTTTTATCAACTTTTGTTTAATACGATAAAGTCTCTAAAGGGTTTATTTTTTTTCTAAAAAATTCAGAAATCATACAAAATTAAACATTTTTAATCGATTACCATACGAAATATAGTTAAATACTTGTTAAGCACATTTTACTCACTTGAGCGCAATAAGCAACTCAATAACCATACCAATTGCCGTAATATTTAAAACGAATTACAAAGTATTATTAGCTTTGTATAAAAGTAATAAGCTGAGCTCAATTAAAATGTTTATTTTCGAAATAAAATACATTCATTAACCACAACTATGACCAATTTAAAAAATCAGATACAGGAATTTGCACAATCAATCGAAGATGAGATTATAGACATTCGTGCTTATTTGCATCAAAATCCCGAATTATCGTTCGAAGAATTTAAAACTTCAGAATACATACAGGCAAAGCTTGATGAATATGGAATTTCATATACCAATGGATTTGTAAAAACAGGTATTGTTGGAAAGATTGAAGGAAAAAATCCATCGAAAAAGGTAATTGCATTACGTTCTGATATGGATGCCTTGCCAATTCGTGAAAATCCTGAAAATAAATATTGTTCCAAAAACAATGGAGTGATGCATGCCTGTGGACATGACATGCACATGGCAAGTTTGTTGGGTGCTGCAAAAATCTTAAGCCAGTTTAAATCTGAATGGGAAGGCACAATCCTTTTGATTTTTCAACCTGGGGAAGAATTATTACCGGGCGGAGCCAGACTAATGATGGAGGAAGGAGCTTTACAACCCGAACCTGAGTGGATTCTGGGAGCCCACGTTTTGCCGGATATGCCTGCAGGAACCATAGGATTCAGATCTGGAATGTACATGGCATCGGGTGATGAAATTTACCTGACAGTAAAAGGCAAAGGAGGACATGCAGCCATGCCTCATCGCTGTACCGACAATGTATTAATTGCCTCACATATTATTGTAGCTCTTCAACAAATTGTTAGCAGACATTGCGATGCAAGAATTCCAACGGTCCTTTCATTTGGTAAAATTGAAGCAAATGGAGCTACGAATATCATTCCTGAAGAAGTAAAAATTGCAGGAACATTCAGAACCATGAATGAAGAGTGGCGAAGCAAAGCCAAACAGTTAATTACTGATATTGCACAATGCACCGCAAAAGGAATGGGAGCTGAATGTAAAGTTGATATCAAACACGGTTATCCATTTTTGGTGAACCACGAAAAGTACACCGATCAGGCAAAAGCTGATGCCATTTCACTAATTGGAGAAGATAGAGTTGTTAATATGGATATTAGAATGACTACTGAAGATTTTGGTTTTTATTCTCAAAAGTATCCGGTTACTTTTTATCGATTTGGCGTTAAGTCTGATAAGGAAGGATCATTGCATACTCCAAATTTTGAAGCAAACGAAAAGGCCTTACAAACCTCGATGATCGTAATGGCTTGGATGGCAATATCCTATTTGAACAAATAGCTTATTTTTTTGATTTAATTGTAAAAATAAAAGACCCAATCATCTTTAATACTGTAAATTAGATTTGATATTTTGTTATTGTTCATTATTTAATCTGTTTCAAAATAAAGCAATTCCTGAAAAAATTGTTTCTCCATTAAAAATATGATATTACATTTGCATTAGTATTAACACTAAAATTAAAATAAAATGGCTTACGTAATTAACGACGACTGTATTTCATGCGGTTCTTGTGAAGGAGAATGTCCTGTTGAAGCTATCTCTATGGGTGATGAGCGCTATGTAATCGACGCAGATCTTTGTACTGATTGTGGTACTTGTGTTGACGCTTGTCCAGTAGAAGCTATTCACGCTGAATAATCGCAGAATAACCGATATTTAAAAAGCCAGTGATCAGATCACTGGCTTTTTTTATTTCTAAATCAATATACGATACAATTCATTTTTATATCATGCTCATCAATTGGAACATGGTCCAAAACTTGAAAATCGAAACAAATTCCAACCTTAAAGGCACTAATCGATTGAAGAAGACGATCGTAATATGCTTTTCCTCTTCCCATTCTGTTATTCTCCTTATCGAAAGCAACACCTGGAATCAAAATTAAATCAATCTCATCTTCATCCATAAACACCGGACCTTCGGGTTCTGGAATTCCATAATTCTCTCCTTCCACCAAATGTTCAACTCCTTTAAAAACTTTTAAATCCAAAGTTTGTCCTTTTACACAAGGTAAAATCACTTTCTTCATTGTGGCCCATTTACAAACAAAATCGTGCGAAAATACTTCATCACTCATCGACCAATAAAGCATTACTGTTTTTGCCTCCTTAAATTCTGGTAATTCCTCAATTTTATCGAGAATGGGAACCGACATTTCCTTACGCTGTTGTAAAGAATAATCCTGCTTCATCAGTTTTATCTCTTTCCTGATTTTTCTTTTTTGATCGTCAATGTTTGTTGTATTCATATGTTTGATTATTCGTATTTATCTATTCGCCTATCTTTAAAGGCATCATTTAATGGGGTTATCATCTTATCGTTGCTCTGTTTTGGATCAAATTCAACCATAAGAATTTCTTCCTTTTCGCCTGCCTTGGCCAATACCTCTCCTTTTGTGCCTGTAATAATCGATTGTCCTGTAAAGGTAAGCTCTTTCTCTGTTCCAATTCTATTTGCTGTAGCGATAAACACTCTATTTACCAACGAGTAAGAAGGAATTACCGACTGTGCATATGGCAAAACCAAGTTTGATGGATGAAGAATCAATTCAGCTCCTTGCAAGGCCAATTTTCTCCACGCTTCAGGAAACATCCAGTCGAAACACACCAGCATTCCCAATTTAATTCCCTTGTGCTCGATTACCGATAAATCTATATTTCCTGCTTCAAAGATATTTTTCTCATTCATAAAAAGGTGCAACTTTCTGTAAACAGATTTCACTCCGGTTTCATCAACTAATACTGAGGAATTATAGAGTTTTCCCCCCTCTTTTTCAGAAAAACCTGTTGCCACAGAAAATTGATACTTTCTGCAGGCATCCATTAAAAATGCAAGAAAAACACTCTCGTTAATTGTTTCAGATAAATGAAGCGCCTGTTCTTTGGAATCAAAATTATACCCGGTATTCGCCAATTCTGGTAAAACGACTAAATCCGCTTCTTTTGCCTTTTTCAGCAGCGATTTCAACTTCTCGATGGTTTGAAGCAAATCCCCAAACTTAGGTTCAAATTGAACGATTGCAAGTTTCATATTAAATAAGGTAAGTTCTTTTTATTATGGCTGATAAGATGAGTTACGCAAAATCATTCCATAGTCATTTTCCTTCATCAAATCACTTAAAGTATATTCCTTGTTCTTTTCCATAAACTCTTTTACAATTTGCAAACCCACCCAAATTCCTGTTCTCGAAGGAGAATCTTGTGGCATACCTGGTGTAAAAGGACCATCGTTGATATACTTTATAATGGTACGGTATTCTGTAGTAAACAAGTGTTTCTGCTCTATGATATATCCCCAAATCAGATCCTCACTTTCTTTGCACCAATCGAGTTGTTCTTGCGTATATTTCATAGCATCTGCTTCCGATTTTTCCGGCATCAACTGCATCAAAAAATATCTAATCTTTCCTTGATAGATCATATTGCTGATTAGATCATCTGTCTTGGGTGTAAAAGGAAATTCCGTTAATCCATAAGCCAGAATCACATCTTGGGAAACACGTTCGGGAATCATATTCTTCCTGGCATATATTGGAGTAGCCAACAAAGAATAAAACTCACAATCTTCGCCAAGATATTTATCCAAACTGATCCCAATTAAATCTTCGGCTACCACTACCGACTGATTAAATCCTGAAATCTGCGCATAAACATCCGGTATATTTCTTTCAGGGAAATGGTATTTTAAATATTTAAATGCCTGTTCCAACTCCTTCTCATCTTTCGAAAGATCTGGAAATACTTCAGCCACTTTATGGGTGACTACATTCATTGTTGAATCTTCCAGAAATTTGTTCAGGTAATCCATATAGTTTGGATCATCAGGATTTCCCAAACCAACTACCTTGTAACTAAACAGAGGAAGAAAATCGGAATATTTGGTTTTAAACTGGGTAAAATCTTGCGTTTCCTTTAATACAAACAAGTCTTTGTCGAATCTTTTAATCTTAAGATCTACAGAAATATGTGATACATTAGGCGTTTTTTTCGAATTACAAGAGAATAAAATCATCATACACAGTAATAGTGTTGAAATTCTTTGTAGATGTTGCATATATTTTATCAGTTTAAGGATTTTGTAAGCAATTTATTATGATTCAACATGAAATACAATAAGTAATTAATCAATTACCAAATAAAAATCATCCGGTTATCGCCTAGATTTAATTTGTTCAAGCCACAGGGCTCTTACTTTTTGCATCGATCAAAAAGTAAGCAAAATCCCGATAGCTATCGGGACTAGGGCGTGTAATCCCAAACTACTTCTACTTAAAAACTTTAAGTGCGGCGGGGTGATCTTCTCTCCCGATTATGAATTTTGTTGCATTTGGCTCCCAAATGCTTACAAATTCTATTTCGGGACGAAGCTTCC
>NZ_JANQCD010000026.1 GCF_026672275.1 Marinifilum sp. D737
TCTAGTTTAGTCATCCCGTGACAAAATCAAAAATTCAAAGGGTGACTAATAAGCATCTTGTAAATTAGTCACCCCTTGACTGGTACATCTTCTAGGTTAGCCATCCCGTGACAAAATCAAAAAGTCAAAGGGTGACTAATAAGCATCTTGTAAATTAATCACCCCTTGACTGGTACATCTTCTAGGTTAGCCATCCCGTGACAAAATCAAAAAGTCAAAGGGTGACTATTAAGCATCTTGTAAATTAGTCACCCCTTGACTGGTATTTAGATCTTTTAGATTAGTCATCCCATGACAAAATCCCTAAAAGTCAAAGGGTGACTAATAAGCATCTTGCAAATCAGTCACCCCTTGACTGGTATTTAGATCTTTTAGATTAGTCATCCCATGACAAAATCCCTAAAAGTCAAAGGGTGACTATTAAGCATCTTGCAAATCAGTCACCCCTTGACTGGTAAAATATTCTTGCAATTCCTTTTGCAATTTCTGGCAATGGATCTTTTACAATGTATTGCCAGGATGAGGTTTTAAGTACAGAGAAACTTTTGCTTTGCAGAGCTGCTTTGGCCAGGTAAAATTTGGTTTTTTGGTATCCTTCAAAACTAATTTCTTTATGATGTGCCCGGGAAATCATTAAACCTGGAAAATTAACTCCGGCATACAATGAACCTATCAATGTACTCCACATTCTTGGATTGAAATCAATAAGCAAATAGGAATCTGTTTCCTTTCGGTAAATAAAATCCAAATGAGCAATCCCACTCCAATTAAGTTGCTTGACTATGGCCTTGGTTGCATCCAATAGTTTTTGATCTTCCAGGAATTCTATCCCTGTAGCAAAAGAGTAGGCTTCGCGTACCAAACCCTTTTGGATGGTATAGGCTAGAATTTCACCATTTTCAGCAAGTAAACTGATATCAATATCTTCTCCGTTCAACTTTTCCTGAATCACATAGTCATCTGCTTTAAAATCAATATTGCTGATTTTTTCTTCGTATTCTTCTCTCGACTTACATTCCATAATTCTGTTCTCCTCGAAATCAGTTCTAGGTTTAAGAAGTAATGGAAAATTAAACTGCTGAATATTGTCGCCTGATATTTCTTTAGTTTTAGGACTTGGAAAAGAATTGTTTACTAAAAACTCTGCAAGAAAAAACTTATTGGTAACGGTAGCAAATGTACTTTGGGTAGGCATTGGTGGAAAAACCGAACCATTAAATAGCCTTCTGTACTTTGTTATAAATTGATAGTTAGAGAACTTAACAGGTAGAATCATATTAATATCCCATTTCTTTTCCAAAGCACTTATTTCTTGAATGATCTCTTTTGGATCCGAAGACTTTAGATATTGATATTTGGTTACATATCTCGAATAGGGAATGGTATTGAAATAAGTTTTCTTTTCGGGAGAAACCACAAAGATATTAACAGCCTGTTCATAACTCAGGCAGCGAATGGTGTCCAATAAATATGGGCCTCCATAATCATCTATTAGTAGTACGTTGGTGGTCATCCTATGAGTTAAGGTAGTAAATATCACAGAAAACTGCAACGTTCAATGTAAAATAAAAGATGTGTAGATCCTAAATTGAGGAGTGATCTCAACTCAACTCGGTTCCTTTAAAAAGTCGTTTGATATTTGCAGTATGTCTTATAAATATGAATAGGGAACAAGTCAATAAATAAAGGATTATATTTTGATCGTGTCCCAGAAAGTAGGCCGAAAGAGGAAGGCAAACCGCAATTGCCAATGAGCCTAGGGAAACAAACTTAAAGCCTTTTTTCACAATAAAATAAACTGCTACCGAGATGAAAACAGATATGGGTGCGATTAGAACTGAAGCCCCCAGAGTCGTATTAACACCCTTTCCGCCCTTAAACTTTAGAAGAAAACTAAAATTGTGACCAAGTATTGCAGCCAGTGCTACAAAGTAAATTAGCGAAGGGGAAATTGTGAGGAATTGATATTCTTGGATGAGAAGGACAAAGAAGACAGGCAATAATCCCTTGACCATATCGGTAATTTGTGTGTATATCGAAATTTTGCTGCCTGCGATTCTTTTTACATTGGTAGAACCAATGTTGCCACTCCCGAAATTACGAATGTCTTTTCCGGTTGAGATTTTGGTATAGACATATCCTGCAGGGAAAGATCCAAGCATATAAGCTGTCAGAATTAGTAAGTAGTCCCAAAAGAATGTCATTCAAGTTGTTTTAAAATGTTTTTGGCCTGATCAATGTGCTCCGTAGCTCGAAACTGTGAATTAAAGATATGAACAATTTTCCCCGATCGGTCAACAACATAGGTAACTCTTCCCGGTAAAAGGCCAAAAAAGTTGGTGGGTACCCCAAATTGTTTGCGAACCGTATTGTTTACATCGCACAGAAGGTTGAAGTTCAGCTTGTGTTTTTCTGCAAACTCCTTATGACTGCTAACCGATTGACCACTGATGCCAAAAACTTCTGCGTTTAAATCATTAAAATCTTCGTACTGATCACGAAAACTACATGCCTGCTTTGTACAGCCTGGCGTATCATCTTTTGGGTAGAAATAGATTACCAGATTTTGCTTTCCAATAAAATTCTTGATATTGATGAGTTCTCCATCCTGGTTTTGAAGTTGAAAAACCGGAATTTGATCACCTACCTGTAATTCTTTTGATTTGTCTGCCATTGCCGAAAAAGGAAAAATAATTGTGAGTATTAAAATTAATGTCTTTATGTGCAGATCCCAAAGAAATTGGTTGGAATGATTTTGTATTGCTTTTTGTAACATGATAAGGCCATTTGATTTATTGCACTTGCTTTTTAGGAAACCATGGGAAAAAGGCACTGGTTCTCTCTACATAATCCTTGTATGCAGGTTTATCGCTTGTAAGTGTTCTTTCCAACATGGCAACACCCGATATTTTAATGATGAGGTAAGTCATTAACAAGGAACCTAAAACAAACCAGTATTGTTGGGCTGCAATGGCAAATAGCGCATAACTCCACCACACAGCTGCATCACCAAAATAATTGGGATGCCTGGTATATTTCCAGAAACCTGATGAGAGCACTTCATTCTTGTTTTTTCTTTGTTTTCTAAATTTGGTCAATTGGTAATCACCACCTGCTTCGAAACTGATTCCGATAATCCAGACTGCCATAGCCACAAAATCAAACACATTTAAAGGAGTATTTTCTTCTGCAATATAAACACCAAACAAAGGAGAGGCAATCATTAACATTAATACTCCCTGTAAAAGGAAAACCTGGAAATAACTAAACCACCAATAGCGGTGTTCCCCGTAATCTTTCCTGAATTTTTGATATCTGAAATCTTCGGGTTTGCCTACGTTCCGAATGAATAAATGGATGGTGAGGCGCAATCCCCAAATGGAAACCAAAACAAATAAAATGATTTGGCGCAGAAACAATTTATCGGCTGTAAAAAACAGGTAAGTTCCGATTACAACAAAACCAAATCCCCAGAAAATATCTACGATACTGGCATTTTTAATGTATACACTATACATCCATAGTAATGTTACCAATACGATAATTAGGATGCTTGCATTGAGATATAAAACCATAATTTTAAGCTAATTGTTCATGTGTAAAACAATTTGGTAATAAAAAATGTTCTATTCCATTTTCTGAATTTTCAATACAATAAGGTTTTGATATCCTCACTCCGAATGAGATGATCAGGGCAAGGGGAGATCTATTCGAATTGAAGGGCAACAGCAACAGTTCCTTCTCCTGCATTCATCCCAATAACTGGCGAAATGTTGATCACTTCAATCGGAGCTTTGCCCAAGAGATCATTCAAACGGTCGCCGTATTTTTTGGCCACCTCATGACTGTTGGCGTGCAGAATGATATAGTTCCAGATTTTTTGATCTTTCTTCAGATTCAGAACATGCTTAATGACTTTATTGATATTGGCTTTCTGACCAATGGCTTGTCCAAATAATTTAGATTCTCCCAATTCGTTGAGTGATACAATTGGATTAATTCTTAGAAACATTGCAAGTTTTCCCACTGCAGGAGGAACACGACCTCCTTTAATCATGGCAGTTAAGTTTTTTACACTCACAAATATCTTGGTTTTATTCAACCACGAATCTAGCTGGGAAAGAATTGTTTCCATGTTTTCTCCTTGCTCAATCGCTTTCGCGATACGCAAAACTGCCAGACCTAATCCACCAGATACATTACGAGAATTGATAACATGTATGGGAATGTTGAGTTCTTTTTGTACCCTTTCGGCTGCTTTTTGAGCACTGCGGAAGGTACCACTGAATTTCTCAGACAAATGAATGGAGATGATGGCATCATAGTTTTGAGCCATCTGGGAATAGGTGTTTACAAAAGTATATTCATTAATTTGAGAGGTTGTAGGAAAGTGTTCCGATTTATCTAAAAGCTCATAAAACTCTCTGGCTTTAAGGGTTACCCCATCGAGATATTGACTGTCGCCAAAAGAGAGATGCAAAGGCATTACATTCACCTGGTAAGAATCGATGATTTCCTGAGGCAGATCGCAGGTTGAATCGCTTACAATCCCAATTTTCCATTTTTGATTTTTGCTGATTTCACTCTGCCTTAGCATATCGTCAACCTTTGGAGAATTGATGATGGCAAAGTTTTCCAATTGATGAAAAAGTTCCGATGGATTGTTGGTATGTACATGAACTCTGCAAGAGGTTTTTCCTCCATTTATCACTACAGAATCGCCATTTTTATTTAAAATCTCTTTGATTTCTTTTAAGGAAATAGACGGTTCTTTAAGAATGGCTTCAGTGCAATATCGATAATTGATATCTTCCAAATGATCAATGACAGCATTGGCAGAAGGAATGAAATTAGGCGACTTTATTCTATCGATAATGCCATGATTCACAAAATCCATAACACCCTCAATAAATACCACAAAACCTTTTGCTCCTGCATCTACAATGTTGTGCTTTTTTAAAACTGCCAGCTGATCGGTAGTTCTTTTAAGCGATGTTTCCAGTACTTGCATGGATTCATTCAGAACTTGTTTGAACTCTTCCAGTTGCTTTCGTTTCGAATAGAGAAATTCCGACCAGTCTTTAATTACCGTGAGCATGGTTCCTTCAACTGGTGTACCTATCGATTCATAGATGTATGGAATAGAAGATTGAACACTTTCGACAAATTCTAAGAAGCTGATGCTCTTTTTCTCTGATGTTTCACTGCTTAATCCGTACAGGAACTGGGCCATGATGATTCCTGAATTCCCTCTTGCGCCTACCTGTGCTGCTTCTGCAATCTGATCGACCATGAATTTGTAGGATACATTGGGCGAAATCCGATCCATTACCGATCGCATGGTAGATGCCATATTGCTGCCTGTATCCTTATCGGCAACAGGATAAACATTAATACGATTCAGCTCATTTAAGTTTTTTATCAACTTATTGGCGCCCGCAAGAAAAGCGAAGTAGAGGTAACGACCATCGATATTTTGCATGGGATTCATATATGATTCTTAAGATTGACTTTAAGGTACTTATATTATTGCATTTTGAAAAATACTTGGCTATAAACAATTGTATCGACCGAAAAGTTTAATATCGAATTAACAAGCTAATTACCTTTTGATACATTAGTTTGCACAAGTCGGTTTATTATTTCTTACAACACCATAGGTATGGATCAGGTGTCATTTTTCGTCGAGAGATATTACAATCTTCGACGAAGAGTGTAATATTTCTCGACGAAAAAATTATGAATCTTCGACGAAGATTATACTGTAAACATTACGATTCCTTTACCTGTTCAAGTGAATGAGCTTTGTTATGTGATGTTTGTCACAAGGGCAAACTCATATTCGATCGAAATCGCAAATGCAAGTGAGTAGACAAAAAGAAAGGAAGCTGTCACTAACAGACAGATTCCTTTAGAGCTAATGCAAAATTTAATGCTTATGCGATTTTAAAAAAATAGGATGCTTATTTGAAGTCATTTACCGCATCTTTTATAGAAGTATCGTTTATCATTACATCTTTAAGAGTTGCTTTCCCGTTTTTTAGGTTTACCAATGCATAAGTTGAAGTTTTGCTGTCTGTTGTTGATTTTCGATAAAGATCTTCAGCTGCTTTGGCTTTTGTTTCCTCCATATAGTACCTGTTAAAAGGATACTGAATTGTAATTTCTTTATCAATGATATGATTGAATTGGTCTTTATTTGTTTTTACATTTTGAATTTTGGCAGTCAGATAATGTTTCTCATTCGTAGGTTCTTTTAACAAAGCGCGCAGGGGACTTGCAAATCCTTCTTTATTTTCTGTAATGACGACAAACACGTCCTGTCCTTTTGCCCAATCCTCGTAACTGCTCACTCTAATTGCATTTTCTTTAAATCGGAGAGCAATGTACTTTCCCCTAAAAGGATCATTTGGATCGACAGGAGCCGTTTGAAATTTAAATTCTTTTCCATGAGAAAGGATTTGCTCCTGATCGTAAATGCTTTTAACAGGAATACTTAATTGAATTAGTGCAATTACAATGAATATTGGGAATATGATTTTCTTATGCATCATGTTTTTTCATCTTTAATAATTGATAATTGGCAATAAAGAATCCAAATCCAATTGAAAGGAAAAGAATGCCTCTCACTACAAAACTTAAATCGGTATCGAAAAATCGGCAGATGATCAAAGCTGTAATAATGAGCAAACCAGAGTTCATTGACTTTAAATTTCTTTGTATGGTTCCCGAAATAATAGTTATTAAACCTAGTGCAAAAACAAGAATATTGACCAAGATAAATGCGAAAGAAGTATGAGAACTTAGCAAGAAAATCAGTATCAATACAAAAAATAATATCTCATTTGTTTTAAGCTTATTTTTCGCCCAGTTTTGGTAAGCAAGAAATATTGCAATTATTGAAGTTATGAAAGTAGAATAAACTTCCGGAGCATATTGCAAACTGGCATTATCGTAAATTTCTCTCCTGATATCTACCCACATATCATCGAAACTTAAAATAAGAAGGATTACAATACTGCCAATCCAACCAATTATTTTAAATCCATTGCTTATGGCGGATTTCCTGGTGTAAAAATCTTTGCTACCCACTAAAGTGAAAATGCCAAACAAACTCATGTAGGCTAAGAACATGATTTCTTCATGACTATCAGCGAAAGTGCCCAGGCAAATGGTAAGCGAAAGGGGAATCATCCAATTGTGAAAAGAAATGCTGTTGCTTTCAGGATTTTGCTTTTTCTGATTTAGGTAGAAAAATATAGTAGTACCTATAAATAGAATGTACCAATAAGGGATGGTTTCAGTATGCTCCCAATATCCTACATTTATTGCATAAAATGAACTTCCTGTTAAAAATAATAGGGATCCTATTGAAGAACTCATAACAAAAGGAATTGGAAGAAATAGAATCATCCAAATAAAAAGAAATGATCCAAGTTCTCCGGGAATATTATAGATCTGGCTAATGAGAGAAATGCAGGATCCCAGTGCAAAGAATAAAAAACTTACACTTGCTTCTCTCCAGGCTTGTGAATTTTTCTTCTTTAGGATAGTAAACCCGCAGGCTGCTTGTCCAATGATGAGAGGGAACAATGCCAAACTTGTTTTTAGTGGTCTTGCAAAATTATCCCAATTGTGAGCAACAATTAAAATGATGCCCAATCCGATTAAAATTGCACCTAAAGTTCCAAAAATTACCAGAAGTTTGTTTGGGGATGCTTGCTTCTTTGAAGTGTAATAGAGAATAATGTCATCAGCTGTACTTTGCGAAATGACATTTGCTTCAACAAGCTTAGGTATTTCTCTGAGAATACTCATAATTAATAGGATTGGATTTAAAACAAATCTAATCATATTATACTTTTAGTGAAAACAATTAATAAAAAACCGAAAATTGCGGTGCCCCTATGCTGTGCAATTTTCGGTTTTATTTTGTCTGTTCAATGTATAGAAGAGGAGGGAGGAACAGACTCTTCCAAGGTGAGTTTCCTTTGGAAGGGGGTGTATTTGTTGTTGTCCATTTAAAGCGAGGACAAAGCTCAAATCATTTGAGGTGAAATGAGAAGTATTGAGCTTTGCCTCTTATTTTTTGCAGACAATTAAGATTTCCCGAAAGCACAAACCCTATGTGAGCCGTGCTTTTCGGGGTATCTTGACTACACAGACTAATTTTTGTTAATTTCTTCAAGTAGATGCTCCACAGCTTTTTCAAGTTGTTGATCACGTCCTTGAATTACCATTTCGTAATCGTTGCGAACTTTAATGTCAGGTTCAATTTGTTGGTTCTCGATGTATTTTCCTTTCATATCTTTTACACCAACCATAGGCATTCCAAAATACAAGCTTCTGTCTTGTAAAGTTTCCCACCAAACGGCAGTCATTGTACCTGGTACAGGCATACCAATTAACTTGCCAATTTTTAAAGTTTGATAGGCATATGGGAATGCACATGCATCAGAGTAATTTCCTTCACCGGTTAAAACAGCTGATGGTTTCTTCCATTTGAACATTGGCTCTGTACCAAAGTCTTGCCCTCGAGGTGATAAAGTTGAATAGATTTGACCACTCAATAAGGTAACAAGATCATCGTGTAACCAACCTCCACCGTTAAATCTGGTATCAACAATAATTGCATCGCAAGTACCGTATTTGCCCAACATTTCAGAGTAGATTTTGCGATAGCTTGGAGAGTTCATACCTTGAACATGAACATATCCAATTTTACCATCAGATAAGCGTTTAACCTCTTCTTGACGACTTTTTACCCAACGTTCGTAAAGCAATGTCCTAACACTTGAAACAGGTTTTACAACTTCTTCCCAGCGCTCTTTTGTATAAGGACTATATAAGCTCAATAATACCTTTTTACCAGCTTTGTGGTTAAGCATTGGATAATGACTCTTATTCTTTGTGATTGCAACACCATCAATTTTTTCGATGATTACACCTGCCTTAATTTTAGAATCAGCTAGGTTTAAAGGTCCTTTTTCCAGGATTTCAGCAATGCGTAATCCATCACCTTCATAATTCCAATCGTAGAATGCACCAAGTTTTGCAGTTCTATCTGCATTTTTTGAGCTGTGACGGTATCCAGAACCTGTATGAGAGGCATTTAATTCTCCCAACAATTCACTTAGCATTTCTGCAAAATCGAAATTGTTATTAATGTGCGGTAAAAACTTTTCGTATTCCGACTTGTAAAATTCCCAGTCAAGCTGATGCATCTCGGGATCGTAGAATTTTTTCTTCATGGTTGTCCAAACATGGTTGAACATGTATTCTCTTTCCTTTGATTTATCAAGATACATCTCGGCAGCGTAACTGATGTTTTTGCGCTTATTCGAAGCTACATCTACTTTAATAATACTTCTGCCTGACATTAGGAATAAATTCTTCGCATCTTTATCGAACTGCATAGCTCCACCGCCACCTTTCAAATCTAGTACCTTTTTAGTCGATTTTTCTTCTAAATCGTTAACCCAAAGGTCATATCCATCTTCGAATTTACTTAGGTAGAATAATTTTTTTCCATCAGGAGTTAAAATTGCATCCGATAGGTTCGATGGATTTATGGTTAGACAAATCTGACGATCCTCCATTCCTGAGAATTCAATGTCAAGAGGAGTCTTTTCATCATCCTTCTTATCTTTTTTGTCTTTTTTATCCTTCTTGTCTTTTTTATCAGACTCTTCTTCTTTTTTACTTTCCTTTTTCGCTTTTTCTTCCTCTTTCACCAGTTCCTTCTCTTCTTTCGAAAGTTTGAAATCATCTAATGCTTTCTGATTGAAGAACTGTATGTAAACATCTGATTGAGAACCCCAGCTACCATGAGAACGATAACCCCTGCGGTCGGTGAACCATATCATTGCATTGCCTTTAAGCGACCATTTCGCATTTGAATCGCTATAACCACTTTCGGTAATATTGATCATCTTGCCATTGCCTTGAGCATCTACAATTGCTACATCCGACATAAAAATGGTATGAGGATAAAAGTCAACCAAGAACCATTTTCCATCGTTCGACCAATCGTAATGCTGATCGCCATCAGAGTATGAGTAGTTGTATTTTTTGCCTAAAATTTCGCGAACTTTCTTTGTTTTCAGATTTATCACTTTAAGAATTACTCTTTCTTCAAGGAAAGCCACCTCTTTTCCATCTGGAGAGAATTTAGGTTGGAAAGTTGCAGCAGGAGATTCTAAAATTACTTCTTCTTTTAGTGTAGTTGCATTTGAGAATTGAGTTTCTCCCTCACGAACCAATTTGGTTTGATATAGGTTCCAACTTCCATCTCGTTCCGATGCGTATAATAATGCTTTGCCATCAGGACTAAAGCTAACCGATCTTTCCTGTTCAGGAGTATTGGTAATTCTTTTGGTAGTTCCATATTCTACAGAGGTTACAAACACTTCACCTCTAACAATAAAAGCAACTTCTTTGCCATTTGGAGATACGCTCATTTCTCTGGCTCCGCCACTTAACCTTTCGAAACTAACGGCATTCTCTTTATTATCTGTAGTTAAACTTACTTTCAGCTTGACAGGATCTTTGCCTTTTTCCTGAGTGTAAATCTCACCATTGTAAGAATAACAAAGTTTGTTGTTGTTTGAAATGCTTAGGAATCTAACAGGGTGCTTATCGAAATTAGATACTTGAGTCAATTCAGATTTATTATCAACAGGAGCTTTCCAAACATTAAAACTACCTGACTTTTCTGATAAGTAGTAAATCTCATTGTTATCAGCACTAAAAACCGGATACAAATCCTCACCATTAAATTCAGAGAACATGCTGTGTTTTTGAGTTTTGGTATTGTACAACCAAATGTCTCTTGTTACCGCAGATGTATGATGTTTTCTCCAGTGATCTTCATATCCTTTACTGTCGCGATATAGAATATATTCCATATTATTGCTGTACTTGGCATCCAATGCCGGAGTGGTAAGAATTTGTGATATTTTTCCACCATTGCTAGGTACGCTGTAAAGTTCAGATAAAGCACCAGATGGGAACATTACATTTTTAGTATCATCGCTAATTAATGCTGAGAATAAAATGTGCTTGCCATCAGGAGTAAAAGAAGATGGAGATTCGCTACCAGAATAAAACGTTAGCCTTTCAGGAGTACCTCCATTAGCACCAACTTTGTAAATGTCGAAATTCCCAAATCTGTTCGATGCAAAAGCAATGGTAGAACCATCAGGTGACCATACTGGTTTGTAGTCGTAAGCTGTGTTAGTTGTTAGTGGGTATGCAACACCACCTTCAGCCGAAACAGTAAATAGATCGCCACCGTATTCGAAAACAATGGTTTCACCATTTGGAGAGATTGCCGGATACCTAAGCCATAAAGGTGTATCCATTCCGAGTAAACTTTTTGCTAGCGCAATTAAAAAGGTTGTAAGAAAAAACAGTTTTTTAATCATAACGAATTGGTCTAGTTTAAAAACTCTAAATTGTGACTTGATGTATTTTTGACAAAGCATTCTTATCAGATACTATACCAAAAAACATAATGAAGTGATTATTAAGTGGATTATTGATTGAAATCTTGTTTTGAAAAAAAAAGTTGTTCGAATGTGAACAAAATCATGTTCGGTATCGTACTATGGTATTGGAATCGTACTCACGTTAAGAATGATAAAATTGGATTTTAAAGAATTTCCGTTTTCTTTGTTTGATATTATATAGCTAAAAATCAATTGGAATGTTAAATTTTCGAATACAAGAACAATCTGTAATTGCATCTTTAGAAGGAACACGCAGAATTAATAGTATGATTTCTGAAATGGTGAAGAAAGAAATTATTGATTTTATTGAAAAATCTGGAAAACAAGTTGTGCTGGATTTAAATGGGGTAAGCTTTATTGATTCGCAAGGATTTTCGGCATTAAAAGCCATTGCAGAGCTAGCCAAAGCCAACGAGAAATTGTTTTCTTTAGCGAACCTTTCCGATGATGTTATTGAATTGGTAGATCTTGTTGGAATGAAAGAATCATTCGCTATTGGCAAGAACTGAAGCTACTAAACTTCATCAAATTCTTTTGGATATTCAACGGTTCCTTCAACTGTTGACAAAGCACCTTTGACCATTTCCAAAGCCATAAATACATTTTCGGGAACATCGAATGGCGCGCTGATATTAAATGTATTAGCTGGTTTAAAACCAAATTTAGGATAGTAATTTTCGTGACCTAATACGATTATGGATTCGTGACCTAGTTTTTTTGCTTTGGCAATACCCTTTTCAACCAATTGGCTTCCAATTCCCAAACCTTGCAATTCTGGAATAACCGACATTGGCGCTAATGCCAAAGTGTTGAATTCTTTTTCATTTCCCTTAATTGTAATTGGAAAGAAAAGAATGTGGCCAATAATTTCGTTGCCCATACATGCCACCAAGGACAAGTCTTTTATAAATTTTTTATTCTTTCTTAATTTCTCTATCAATATACCTTCTGCTTCCTGACCAAAAGCCATATCATTTACCATTGATATTGTAGAGTAGTCATTTTTATTTTCCGGGCGGATAGAGATTTTCATGGTAGAAGTATTGAAATAAATTTAAGAATAAAACATGAGCCATACATTTTGCATGGCTCAATGAAATTATACTGATTCTCCTCTTAATGTTGCTTGAGTACAATCGGTAACTTTTACCTGGACAAAATCACCAACTTTATAATCCTTTCTTGGGAATACAATAACTTTATTTTGAGAGCTTCTTCCATAAAGTTCTTCTTCAGATTTTTTAGAAACACCTTCAACTAAAACTTCAAAAACTTGTCCAATATCTTTTTGGTTACTTTCCAATGATAATTTATTCTGAAGTTCAATCATTTGAGTTAAACGCTCACTTTTAACATCTTCAGGGATGTTGTCTTCCAGATTTTTATAGGCAAATGTTCCTGGTCTTTCAGAGTATTTAAACATGAAAGCCAAATCGTATTTTGCCCATTTCATTAGGTCTAAAGTTTGTTTAAAATCTTCTTCACTTTCATTGTGGAAACCACAGAAAATATCAGTAGAAATACCACAATCCGGTACAATTTCACGAATGGCTTCAATTCTGTTCGTGTACCATTCGCGAGTATATTTTCTGCGCATGTCTTTAAGAACCGAATCACTGCCAGATTGTACCGGCAAGTGAATGTGTTTACAGATATTTGAATATTTCGCGATTACTCTTAGGGTATCATCACTCATATCTTTTGGATGCGAAGTTGCAAAACGAATTCTCATGTTAGGTTCTGCTTTGGCAACCATTTCCAATAATTCTGGGAAACTGATTTCTGAAACCGAGTTTTTAAATTTGAAAGAGTTTACATTTTGTCCAAGTAAGGTAACTTCTTTGTAACCTTTTTCAGCCAAATCTCTAACCTCTTTTATAATGCTTTCCGGGTTACGGCTTCTTTCTCTACCTCTTGTGTAGGGAACAATACAATAAGTACAGAAATTATTACAACCACGCATAATTGAAACGAATCCTGAAATAGCAGTTTCATCAATTCTTGAAGGACAAATGTCTTTGTAAGTTTCTGTTAGCGACAATTCTATATTTATGGCTTTTTCTCCACTTTCTGCTTTTTTTACCAACATAGGTAAATCCATATAAGCATCTGGACCAACCACAATATTTACATTTTTCTCTTGTTCAAAAAGTTTATCACCTAAACGTTCTGCCATGCAGCCAATAACTCCTACCAATAGTTTAGGGTTCTTTTTCTTAAGTTCCGAAAATCCCTGAACTCTTCCTCTAACCCTCTGCTCAGCATTTTCACGTACCGAACATGTATTAACTAGAATTACATCTGCTTCTTCTCTTGTTTTGGTAATCTCAAATCCATCGTGTTGCATAATAGCAGCAACCACTTCACTGTCTGCCACATTCATTTGGCATCCGTAAGTCTCCAAAAACAATTTCTTGCTCATTTCGCTCATTCTGATATCCTCAGTTTAAAATTTCGTGCAAAGGTACATTATCTCAATTGATTAACAAGAGGAAATGCGATCATTTAGAATTGTTATAAAAACTCTATTGCTTAGGAATTAATTGAGTTTGAGTTAGAAAAATAGATGTCTCTTGTTCCCCGATAAATTTGTAAATTTAATGGTGTTGGCTTTTATTTTTCTCTAATTCATTTTGTTCTTTTTTTAAGAATGTCTTGGATTGAAAATTGTGTTTGTAGCTAAATAATTTTGTGTATTTTTATCCCGCAAATTCAGCTTTTTAAAAGGCCTTGATATTGAGCGGGTTTAGAAATGAATTCTCTCGTCGTTGCCAATTTTGCTTATGTAAATTGAAGTTGGGAACTGTATTTGTATCACAGAATAATGAAAAACTAAGAAAGATGAAACGTATTTTGGTTCCAGTAGATTTTTCCGGTGATTCGCTCAAGGCTTTAAAGTTTGCGCTTAATTTGGCAAACCACCTCGGTACGGATTTGAGAATGATTCATGTGAAAAAATCAAAGAAATTTGAGATTCCATTTCACTTTAATGAATTTGAGGATCAAATAGTGCATACCGTTCAAGAATATTTTGAAAAACTGATAGAACTTCATTCGCCTGCTTACCAAGTAGAGAATGGAGTTTTTGATTTTAAAATAAGAACCGGTAGTGTGTATAGAGAGATCGTAAATCAAGCAAAGTATGGCGATTCTTACTTGATTGTGATGGGAGCTTATGGTGCATCGGGATTTGAAGAGTTTTTTATTGGAAGCAATGCTTTTAAGGTGGTAAGCAATGCAAGTTGTCCTGTGATTACGGTTCGTGAAGAATTATTGAAGAGTGGGGTGGGTACGATTTTAATGCCATTTGATGCTAGTAATGAAACCAGAAAGAAAATTCCTTACGTAGCTGAATTGGCTGAAGCTTGTAGTGCAAAAGTTCATGTTTTAGGTGTTCATGAATCATCCGACGCTGCAATTGTTGGAAAGATTGAACACTATATGAGACAGGCTGAAGAATATTTGAATGAGAAAAATATAGAAGTGGTAAAAGAGATCCGTAAAGGAGATAATAATACCACAACCGCTCTTGAGTATGCAAGAGAAATTAATGCAGATTTAATTGCCATTATGACTGAACAGGCCGAAACGACTTTTAGCATGTTTTTTGGATCTTATGCAGAACAAATGGTTAATAAATCGGAAGTGCCAATTCTTTCTGTTCCGAATTGGAAATAGACAATTGGTTATAGATGTAGAAGCTATTTATAATTTTTAAATATACATATATGAAGTATTGTTGGTTTATAGCAATTTTTGTTTTCATGTTGATTGGAGGTTCTGCGAAAGCTCAGAATTATGAAAGTGTTGAAACGAAGAACGATTCAATTGGGACAGTAAATATTCTTCAAGATGAACGAATTGATCAATTGCTTGAAACCGATAGTATCATTAATTCTCAGAAACAAAGTTTCACAGGATATAGAATTCAGATATTTTTTGGAGGGAGCACCGATAGAGAAAAGGCTTTCCAAATAAAAGATGAGTTTTTGGAATTATTTCCAGAAGAAAGAGCCTATGTAGTGTATACAGCTCCTGATTTTAGAGTTCGTGTTGGCAATTTTAGAACAAAACTGGAATCAATAGAATTGTATAAAGCATGTTCTGAATTTTACCCAAATTGTTATCCGGTGAAAACGGAGATAATGTTTTCCGAAATGGAACCATTAAAAGAAGAGAAAGAGCTAATTGTTAATGACAATATAGAATAGCAAAATACATACTAAATAACCATTTAAGAATAAAAGAATGAGTGACCAATTAAAGCATGAGTGCGGGATAGCAATGATCCGACTGCTTAAACCTCTTGAATACTACAAGGAAAAATATGGATCCTGGCAATATGGTATTCAAAAGCTTTATTTGTTGATGGAAAAACAACACAATAGAGGACAAGAAGGTGCAGGTGTTGTTGGTTTGAAGTTAGATCAAAGTCCTGGAGAAAAGTACATTTCCAGAGAGAGATCGTGTGGAAACCAACCCATTAAAGAAGTTTTCGAAAACATTTATGGAAGATTGCGTGAAGGAGAAAAGAATAATCCAGAAAGCTTTAAAGATCCTGTGTGGGCAAAGGAAAACTTACCATTTGCAGGTGAATTGTATTTGGGGCATTTGAGATACGGAACTTTCGGGCGTAACAGTATTGATTTTGTTCATCCTGTAATGCGTGAAAACAACTGGAAGTCGAGAAATTTAGTATTGGCAGGGAATTTTAACCTTACCAATGTTGATGAACTTTTTAACCTTTTGGTTGATTTGGGACAGCATCCTAAAGATTATACCGATACAGTTACTATTTTAGAAAAAGTTGGTCACTACCTGGATGAAGAAAATCAATTGTTATTCCGTCAGTATAAAAATGATGGATATTCAAATAGAGAGATTTCTCCTTTGATTGAAGACAGTATTGATATTCAAAAAATTCTTTCAAGTGCAAGTAGGTCCTGGGATGGAGGTTATGCAGTTGGAGGTATGTTTGGTCATGGCGATTCATTTGTAATGCGCGATCCATGGGGAATTCGTCCAGCATTTTATTATCAGGATGATGAAGTTGTTGTTGTTGCCTCGGAAAGACCAGTAATTCAAACAACATTTAATGTTCGTGCCAATACCATTAAGGAAATTACTCCTGGTAATGCGGTTATCATTAAGAAAGATGGTAAGATAGAAGAGGTTCCGGTTCGTGTTCCTCAGAAAAGAAGATCTTGTTCATTCGAAAGAATTTATTTCTCAAGAGGTAGCGATAAGGATATCTATTTAGAAAGAAAGAAATTAGGCCAATTGTTGACTCCCGCAATTCTTGATTCGGTAGATCACGATATTAAGAATACAGTATTTTCTTTTATTCCAAACACTGCTGAAACTGCCTTTTATGGTATGATGGAAGGGGTTCGTCAGAAGTTAATGGAAGAGAAAAAAGAGCAGATTCACGACTTAAATGGCAGTTGGACTGAAGAGAAATTACAGGAAATTATTTCTGTAGAGCCTCGTGTTGAGAAAATTGCAATTAAGGATGTTAAGCTTAGAACTTTTATTACCAACGACGAAGGAAGAGATGATTTGGTCGGTCATGTTTATGATGTGACCTATGGAGTTGTGAAGAATCAGGAAGATAATCTTGTTGTGATTGATGACTCTATTGTTCGTGGTACTACGCTTAAGAAAAGTATTTTAAGAATTTTAGATCGCTTACATCCTAAAAAGATTGTTATTGTTTCTTCGGCTCCGCAAATTCGTTACCCTGACTGTTATGGTATAGATATGACAAGAATGGGTGAATTTATTGCCTTTAATGCAACAATTGCCATGCTTAAGGAGCGAGGAATGGAGAGTATTATTGAAGAGACTTACAAAAAGTGTAAAGCCCAGGAAAATCTTCCAAAAGAAGAGATTGTGAATTACGTAAAGGAAATTTACAAGCCTTTTACTGCAGAGGAAATTTCAGCGAAAATTGCAGAACTGCTTACTCCGGAAGGTATTGAAGCTGAAGTACAGATTGTGTATCAATCAATAGAAAATCTGCATGAAGCTTGCCCTGAGAATAATGGTGACTGGTATTTTACCGGAAACTATCCAACTCCTGGTGGAAACAAAGTTGTGAATACTTCATTCATTAACTACGTGGAAGGAAATGATAAGAGATCTTATTAATAAGAAAAAAAATAGAAAAGAAAAGCCGATCCAATCGATCGGCTTTTTTATTTTATAAAATTTAGTTTTATTTTTTCTTGAAGATATTCAGATTTGGTTTCTTAGGTAATTTGATCTTTAGAAACGATAAATATGACGATGTGTGTCTGTCTATCTTCTGATCGTAAACATCTGCAATGGTAATCATGATTCCTGTTTCTTCAACATCACCAAAGTGCGTGTTCACTGCAGTGCCAAAACATTTCATCGTTGGCGATAAACCCATGTAAGCATTGATAAGAGGAGGAATATTTTCTCCATTTTTTCTTACATTTTGTGATAAGATTTTATAATTCTCATCGAAAGTTTCACCGCAAAAATCTTTCGCCAATTGCTCTTCATCCATGTTTGTTTGAAGCGGAGTAGTTGGCCAGGCCAATTTTTCTACATCATTAAACATTTTGTTCATGAAATACAGAATGTGATTTCTTGCATCTCTATTGTAATCAGGATACATGGTAACCTTGCCAAAGAAATATTTAATTTCAGGATAATCAACAATTAAAGCACCAAGTCCATCCCATAAATTATCTAAAGCATACAAGCTTTTTCTTCCTTTTTTAATTGATTGATAATCCGGCTGAACAAAAGAACGGCCAAGCTCAATCATGTGTGGCATATAATTCTTTTTAAAATCATCTGAGAAGTTAAAAAGTCTCGATGTTGCCAAATAGATATCTCCATTTTCATCAACAGGAGCTTCGCTACACAAAATATAACGATAACCACCTAAAATTTCTTTGGCTTTAGGATCCCAAACAACTAATTGGTGATACGGTTTTTCATCAATGTCGAATTTATCGATATCAAGCTCTTTACCGGTACCGCCACCAGCTTTTCTAAAAGTAATTTCTCTTAATCGACCAACCTCTTTCATTAAGTTAGGCGAGTCGTGATGAGTAAAGCAATAGATTTCATTAGACCCCTTGTTGGTCTTGCGCACAAATCTCTCTTCTGTTAGCTCCTTTTCAAGCTCTTCTCTTGGTACAGGGGGTATAATTTCTTTCATTCTAAAGTGGTGTTAATCCTAAGTAGGATGGTTTTATTTTTGGTTTTAATGGGCAATGAAATTAATCACTAATCGAAACAAATAATATTAATGTTATTTAATTTTTGATAAAAGTAATTTTCGTTTTTAGTGATCTGCAAGTTTGTAAGATTCTCTTTTCATTTTGTCGGCCCACTTATCATACGATAAGCTCTTATCAAAAGTTTTATAAGAAACAGGCTTTCCAATTCTGACTGTAAATGTTTTGCCTCTTTGCTTAAATAGTTCGTTTGGCAAATATAACATTTCCAAATTAGATTTTAATCCAAAGAATTTTCTCAAATTGGCTAAATTGTAGAAAAAGTTAGAGTTTCTGCCATCCATGTGTATGGGAACAATATCTCTTTTGTGCTTTATTGCTTTTGCAATAAAGCTTTTCTTCCATTCTAAATCCTCAATTTTTCCCTTTTGTTTTCGTGAAACTAAACCTGCAGGAAATGTTAGGATAGTAGAATCGGATTGATATGCACTCTCTAATAAAATTGCAGCAGCTTTTGCTTGTCCTCCATGTTTGTTTATTGGAATAAATACATCGCTTAGGTTTTTGATATTCATTAAGATATCATTTACCAAGAACCTGATGTTGCTAAATTCTTTTCCAAATATGCTAATTAGAATAATTCCATCGGGACCTCCAAGTGGATGATTGGAGGCAAATAAATATCTTCCGTTTTTATCGATATTTTCAAGCCCTTCAACTTTGAAATTGATATCGAGTTCTTCCAAAACACTATCGGCAAATTCAATGCCTTGTTTTTGATAATTTCTCGATAGAAAATCGTTGATTTCATCTTGATGAATGATACGTTTTAAATATCGCACAATAAAACCAGGAAGAAGTTTTGCCAGCTTTTCGCTTTTGCTTGCAAATACTTTTTCGATATCAATTTTCAAATAATTATCTGAATTACTTTCCATAAAAGTTTAGCATAGATTATTTAGACCTGCAAATATCGCAAATTTATTGCATTGTTAGTCCAATTTTAAGGACATAATAGACCTGTCTGCATAATAAATAATTGTTACAGCAAAGAAAAGTTATCAACAATACAATAAAAGTGGGACTATGTGGTTGAAAGTGGGAGTTTTTTTCTCTAATTTTACAATTGTAAATCGGTTTTTTTAATGCAAACATTCATAGGCGATTATAAATGCAGATTAGACGCAAAAGGTCGTGTGTTGCTGCCTTCAGCGTTTCGGAAGCTTCTAAATGGAGATTCTGAGAATCGTTGTGTGCTTAGAAAAAACTTGCATGACAAGTGTCTTGATTTGTATCCGATGAAAGAATGGGAAAGGCAAATTGAGATGGTTAGAGCCAGAGTAAATACCTTCAATAAAAAACATGCTGCTTTTATGCGTGAATTTTACAGAGGTACTGCAGAGGTGCAAATTGATAGTAATGGAAGAATCTTAATTCCCAAAAAGTTTTTTGAGTTTGCAGGTTTTAGAAAGGATATCACTTTAGCCGGGCAGGATGATAAGATCGAAATTTGGGATACTGAAGCCTACGAAAAACCAGCACTGTCAGACGATGATTTTAGCAGTCTGGCAAATGAGATTTTAGGAGGGAGTATTAATCCTGAATTATAATTGATTTTGAGAAAAACATTGGCTTTCTTCGCGCTTGATTTAAATAGTGATTAAAAGATTAGAAATGAGTGAATATCATATACCAGTTTTGTTGGATGAATGTATTGAGGGATTGAAAATCAATCCTGAGGGAATCTATGTGGATTTAACCTTTGGAGGAGGTGGTCACTCACGAGAAATATTGAAGCATTTAACTACTGGAAAATTGATCGGTTTTGATCAGGATGAAGATGCTGAAGCCAATGTTCCGGATGATGAAAATTTTATTTTCGTTCGTCACAATTTCAGATACTTCAAAAACTTTGTAAAGTACCTGGGGTATGAGAAGATCGATGGAATTTTAGCTGATTTAGGAGTTTCTTCTCACGAATTTGATGTTGCAGAGCGTGGTTTTTCTTTCCGTTTCGATGGTGATTTGGATATGAGGATGAACCAGAGTTCAGATTTTACGGCAGCTGATATTCTTAATGATTACGATGTTGAAGATTTGTTTAAGATTTTCAAAATGTATGGAGAAGTGAAGAATCCTGGTAAGTTGGTGAAATTGATTGAAAATTATCGCAAAGAGAACAATTTTGAAACCATTCAGCAGTTTAAAGAGGTGATCGCTCCATGTGTGCCAAAGTTTAAAGATCATAAATATTTGGCTCAGGTGTTTCAAGCACTAAGAATTGAGGTGAACAAGGAAATGGATGTTCTCAAGGAAATGCTGGAGCAGTGTGCGGATGTATTGAAGCCTGAAGGTAGATTGGTAGTGATAACTTATCACTCGTTGGAGGATCGACTGGTGAAAAATTACATACGTGATGGTAAGTTTGAAGGAGGAGCTGAGAAAGATTTCTTTGGCAATGTTCAAACACCACTGACAAGTGTAAATAGGAAAGTGATTTTGCCAGGCGAAGAAGAAATTGAAAGAAATGGCAGAGCAAGAAGTGCCAAGCTTCGAATTGCAAAACCAAATTTGAAATAGCATGTTTAGATTTAGAAAAAAATACAACGATTTTATAAGTCCTACCAAAGAACAGAAAGAGATTTCCAGTGCTTCGGTAAAGGATTTTATCGACGGTAGTATTTTGACTAAATCGGCAGTTGTTCAGCAATTGCCATTTGTGCTTTTTTTGGTTTGTCTTGGTATTTTCTATATCAGTAATCGATATAAATCAGAAAAGGTTTATAGAGATATGGTTAGCCTTGAAAAGGAATTGAAAGATTTAAGATTCGAGTCGATTACAACGGCTTCGGATTTAATGTATATGAGTAAGCAATCGGAAGTTTTAAAACGAGTTCAAAAGGAAGGTTTGGGTTTGACTGAATCAACGGAACCTCCTGTAAAAATTTACATCGATAAATAGTGCCAATAAAAAAAGATATCATATGGCGAGTTGGTTTGGTGTATGCAGTTGTAATGCTTTTTGCATTAATGATTGTAGGACGCGTTGTGACCTTACAATTGTTCGAAGGAGATTATTGGAGAGGAAAGGCTCAAAAAATCTCACAACGAGATGTGATTGTTCGTGCCAATAGAGGAGATATTTGTGCTGAAGACGGTCGTATTTTAGCCACTTCTTTGCCATATTATCAAATAAGAATGGACTTTAGAGCTTCAGGTTTAACCGATGAAGTATTTAAATCGAAAGTTGATTCCTTAGCTCTTTGTTTGTCAAGATTTTTCAATGACAAATCGAAGAATGAATATCGTAGATTCTTATGGAATTCAAAATACAAGAAAAAATCCAACCGTTATGTCCTGATTAATCGCCGTAAGGTAAATTACAATGAACTTAAGGTGATTAAAACTTTTCCATTGTTCCGATTGGGCAAAAACAAAGGAGGTTTAATTTGTGAACAAGAAAATAAACGGCAACAACCTCATAGAAACCTAGCCACAAGAACCATTGGTTACCTGAATAAAGAGGATAACAACAAGTTGATTGGTAGAGTTGGCATGGAGGGTGCATTTGAAAGTGAGCTGAAAGGAGTTGATGGTGTCAGTATCATGCAAAAAATGTCGGGAAGATGGTTGCCTGTAAATATGGTGGAACCCAAGGATGGAAATGATCTGATTACAACCATTGATGTCAATTATCAGGATGTGGCCGAGTCGGCTTTGTATCATCAGTTGGTCAAATATAATGCGCATCATGGATCAGCAATCTTAATGGAAGTGAAAACAGGAGCCATTAAAGCCATCGCCAACATTGGCTATGATGAGAAGAAAAAAGAGTATCGCGAGTTGTATAACTATGCTATTGGGGAGGCAACCGAACCTGGTTCAACCTTTAAGCTGGCATCTATGATGGCTTTGTTGGAAGATGGTTATGTTGGCCCAATGGATTCCGTTGATACTGGTAACGGAATTTACCGTTTTTACAATGCAAAAATGAGAGATTCTCATCATGGAGGATATGGAAAGATAACGGTTCAGGAAGCTTTTGAAAAATCTTCGAATGTTGGGATTTCGAGATTGGTAGATGAGCACTATAAAAATAAACCAAGAGAATTTATTAATCGATTGTACGATTTTCGTTTAAATGAACCTCTTGGATTGGAAATTAGAGGTGAAGGTACGCCAAAAATAAAATATCCTGATGATCCAACCTGGTCCGGAATTTCATTGCCATGGATGTCCATAGGATATTCAGTGCATCAAACTCCATTACAAACGCTAACTTTTTACAATGCAATTGCCAATGATGGTAAAATGATGAAACCGAAGTTTGTAAAAGAGATTAGATACCATGGTGAAGTGATCTCAAAGTTTGATGAAGAAGTTTTAAAATCAAAAATTTGTTCAGGACAAACATTGGAAACCGTTCAGAATATGCTGGAAGGTGTAGTTTTGAGAGGAACAGCCAGGAACTTGAGAAATTCAAATTATAAGATTGCTGGAAAAACTGGTACAGCGCAAATTGCAGATGGCAAAAAAGGCTATGGTCATAAGGTTTATCAGGCATCATTTGTGGGCTATTTCCCTGCTGATGATCCTATGTACTCTTGTGTAGTAGTAATTAATCGCCCAAATAAAACGAAAGGGTTTTATGGAAATCAGGTTGCTGGTCCGGTTTTTAAATCAATTGCTGATAAGGTTTATGCAATGAGCTATTCCATGCATCCGGAAAGAAAAAATGAAGAAGAGGAAGGACCTAAAGTGCCAATTTCGCTTAACGGGAGCAAAGAAGATTTAGATTTGGTTTTTGATGATTTGAATATTGATATCACAAACCCGAAAATTCAAACAGAATGGGTCGTTACATCTCGTAAGGACTCCGTGATTGAATACAAATACAGAAGAATAAAGAGCTTTTTGGTTCCGAATGTAAAAGGAATGGGAGTGCAAGATGCATTATATATATTGGAAAATGTAGGATTGAGAGTTCAAGTACGTGGAGTTGGTTCTGTTTCCAGACAATCTTTGCGTCCTGGTAGCAATTTCCGTTCGGGAGATAGAATAACTATTGATTTATCTTAAAGAATAAGATATGAGTGTGAATATTAATGAACTTTTTAGTTCGGTTAAAATAGAAAGCCTAAAGGGGATGAGTGATGTTGAGATCAACAACATTCATTTTGATTCCCGAAAGGTAGAGGAAGGAGACCTGTTTGTAGCTTGCAGGGGTACTGTGAGTGATGGGCACAAGTATATTGCATCAGTAGAAGAGAAAGGTGTAAAAGTTGTTGTTTGTGAAGAGTTGCCAGAAGTTACAAACTCTGAAATTACATATATCATTGTTGAAGATTCATTGACTGTATTGTCTGAATTGGCACACAATTACTACGGAAAACCAACACATGATATTCAACTGGTAGGTGTTACCGGTACAAATGGAAAAACAACAATTGCTACTTTATTGTATCGACTTTTCAAAAAGTTAGGGTACAAAGTGGGATTATTGTCAACGGTAAGAAATTATGTGGATGAGAAAGAAATTGCTGCTACTCATACCACTCCTGATCCATTGCAATTAAATGCATTGCTTGCAGATATGGTTGCTGAAGGGTGTGAGTTTTGCTTTATGGAAGTAAGTTCACATGCAATTGATCAAAAACGAATTGGTGCATTGCAATTTAAAGGAGGAATATTTACCAATATTACGCATGATCACTTGGATTATCACAAAACATTTGATGCGTACCTAAAAGTGAAGAAACGCTTTTTTGATGATCTAGGTAAAACATCTTTTGCCATTACCAATGCTGACGACAAGAATGGAAAATTGATGCTGCAAAATACAAAAGCACATAAGTTTTTGTATTCATCGCGTTCTTTTGCTGATTTCAGATGTAAGATTTTGGAAAAGCACTTTACCGGAATGTTGATGGAGATTGATGGTGTTGAAACCTGGACCAATTTTATTGGTGACTTTAATGCACACAATTTATTGGCCGTATATGCAGCAGCCAGATTATTAAATCAGGAGAAGGAGGAAGTACTTCGTGGAATTAGCGAACTTACTTCGGTGGACGGAAGGTTTGAGAGTATTATATCACCTGAAGGAATAATGGCTATTGTTGATTATGCCCATACTCCTGATGCTTTGAAAAATGTTTTAGAAACCATAGAGGCATTACGAACCAGAAACGAGCATGTGATAACTGTTGTTGGATGTGGTGGAGATAGAGACAAAACCAAGCGACCAACAATGGCAAAAATTAGTGCGAATTTAAGTGATAAGGTGATTTTGACTTCGGATAATCCAAGGTCGGAAGAACCGGATCAGATTATTTTGGATATGAAAGAAGGTGTTGATGCTAGTGACTTGAGAAAAGTTTTAGCAATTACCGATAGAAAAGAGGCCATTCGTACAGCTTGCATGTTGGCACAAAAAGGAGATATCATCCTGGTGGCAGGAAAAGGTCACGAGGATTACCAGGAAATAAAAGGAGTGAAACATCATTTTGATGATAAAGAAGTAATACAAGAAATTTTTAAACTGTAGGTATGTTTTATTATTTGTTCAGATATTTAAATCAGTTAGATTTTCCGGGTGCTGGAATGTTCGATTACATTTCATTTCGTGCGTCAATGGCAATTATGTTGTCCTTGTTTATATCAACGGTATTTGGGAAGAAAATCATTTTATTACTTCAAAAACAACAAATTGGTGAAATCGTTCGTGATTTGGGTTTAGCTGGTCAGCTTGAGAAAAAAGGTACGCCTACAATGGGAGGAATTATCATTATCATTTCGATTTTGATTCCTGTTCTACTTTTTGCAAAACTAGAGAATACCTATATTATTTTAATGGTGATCACAACTGTTTGGCTTGGTTTTATTGGCTTTGTTGATGATTACATCAAAGTATTCAAGAAAGACAAAGAAGGTTTAAAAGGGAGATTTAAGGTTGCAGGACAGATTGGACTTGGATTAATTGTTGGTCTTACTCTTTATTTGAGTGATGATGTTGTAGTTCGCGAAAAAGCGGATATTGACGAAATTGGAGTGCAGACAGAATTGGTGGATGAGGGTTTTACTTCGGAACAACCTGGCACAACCAGATTAACTACCGATGTTAAATCAACCAAAACAACCATTCCTTTTTTTAAAAATAATGAGTTTGATTATGAATATCTGGTAAGTTTTGCAGGAGAACATGCTCCTAAATTGGCTTGGTTGGTGTTTATAATTATCACAATATTTATTGTTACTGCCGTTTCCAATGGTGCAAATATTACCGATGGATTGGATGGTTTAGCAACTGGATCATCAGCAATTATTGGAGCTACATTGGGGATTTTAGCCTATGTGTCGGGGCACGTTGTTTATGCTGATTATTTGAATATCATGTATATTCCAAATTCTGGAGAGCTGGTAGTGTTTATTGCTGCATTTATTGGTGCAACCATTGGATTTATGTGGTACAATTCATTCCCTGCGCAAGTATTTATGGGGGATACAGGCTCATTATCATTGGGTGGAATCATTGCAGTATTTGCAATAATTATTCATAAAGAATTGCTGATTCCTATTTTATGTGGAATCTTCCTGGTAGAGAATATTTCGGTAATGATGCAGGTGTCATGGTTTAAATATACCAGGAAGAAATATGGAGAAGGTCGAAGAATATTTAGAATGGCTCCATTGCATCATCACTACCAAATGAAGGGATATCCTGAACCAAAAATTGTAACTCGTTTCTGGATTATCGGAATTTTCCTTGCGGTGATCACGATTGTAACACTTAAAATAAGATAATTTTTTAATGATTAAGGTTTAATGGTCAACTGAAAGAGAATGCCATAAAAGATAAAAGTTTTGTTTTTGCAATTCGAATAGTGAAAATGTTTAGGTATTTGATCGAAGAGAAAAAGGAATTTATACTATCGAAGCAATTTTTAAGATCAGGAACTAGCGTTGGAGCAATGATTAGAGAAGCTGAATTTGCAGAAACAAAGAAGGATTTTATCCATAAAATGGCTATCGGACAGAAAGAGATTAATGAAACAATGTATTGGTTGAAACTTTTAAAAGAAACAGATTACTTGAGTTTGGATCAATATGAAAATATAAATAAAGATGCGGTGGAGATCATTAAACTAATTACAAGTATTATTAAATCTGCTAAAGCATCATTAAACATTAAAAACTAAGCATTATACATTGAATAAGAGAATTGTCATATTAGGTGCAGGAGAAAGTGGAGTTGGAGCAGCAGTTCTTGCTCAGGCTAAAGGATTCGATGTGTTTGTATCTGATCTTGGAAAAATCAGTGATAAGTACAAAAAAGCTCTTCAAGAGTATAAAATAGATTTTGAAGAAGGAAAACATAGCGAAGATAAAATACTTTTAGCTGGTGAAGTAGTGAAAAGCCCTGGAATTCCAGACACGGCGCCTTTAATTTTAAAGCTGAAGGATAAAGGGATTCCTGTAATCTCTGAAATTGAGTTTGCAGGAAGATATAGCAATGCAAAGATGATTTGCATTACTGGTAGTAACGGCAAAACCACGACAACATTAATGCTTTATCATATGCTAAAAAAAGCAGGCTTAAATGTTGGTTTAGCTGGTAATGTCGGCGAAAGTTTAGCTTGGCAAGTTGCCGAGAAAAATTTTGATTACTATGTGCTTGAATTGAGCAGTTTTCAGCTGGATGGAATGTATCAGTTTAAAGCGGATATCGCGATCTTATTGAATATTACACCTGATCATTTAGATCGGTACGATTATAAAATGCAGAACTATGTCGATTCGAAGTTTCGCATTATACAAAATCTTACAGAAAGAGATGCTTTTGTGTATTGTTGCGATGATGAAATCATCAGCAAAGAAATGGAGAATTGGAACTCTAAAGTTCAACTATTTCCTTTTTCAGTTAAAGAAGAACTGAAAACAGGTGGATGGCTTGAGAAAGAATTGTTAACAATTGATTGTAACGAATACAAAATATCTATGGATAAAAAGGATTTATCATTACCTGGAATACACAACGTATATAACTCATTGGCATCAGGAATTGCCGGAAGTGTATTAGGCATTAGAAAAGATGCAATACGTGAGAGTCTAAGTGATTTTCAGGGTGTAAATCACCGATTGGAAAAAGTTGTGAAAGTGCGTGGTATTCAGTTTATCAATGATTCAAAAGCTACAAACATTAATTCAACCTGGTATGCTTTGGAAAGCATGGAAGAGCCTGTTGTATGGATTGTTGGCGGTGTTGACAAGGGAAATGATTACTCAGTACTTTTTGACTTGGTTGATGAGAAAGTGAAGGGAATTGTGTGCTTAGGTGTTGATAATGAAAAAATCCATAAAGCTTTTGATGGAAGAGTGAAGACCATTGTAGATGCTGATTCGATGGAAAAAGCGGTGAAATTATCCTATGAAATCGCTAGTAAGGATGAGGTAGTATTGTTATCCCCTGCATGTGCAAGTTTCGATTTGTTTAAATCGTATGAAGACCGAGGTGATCAATTTAAAGAAGAAGTAAGAAATCTGTAAAAAGAGGAATAGTTTATGCAGAACTGGCTGGCAAGAATGTGGAACTGGATTAAGAATCCTAGACTAAGAGGCGATAAAGTAATTTGGATTGTCATTTTGCTATTGTCTTTGGTTTCGTTGCTGGTGGTTTATAGCTCAACGGGAACCTTGGCTTATAAAGTTCGTGGAGGAAACACATCTTATTTCTTGATAAAGCAGTTGGTTTTATTGGGTGGATGTTTTGTCATAATGTACTTTGTACATGCCATGCCACATCGATATTATTCCAGTTTTGCAAACATCATTCTGGTAATATCGGTTGGGATGCTAATATTGGCCAAATTAATAGGAACGAATTTGAATGATGCTTCCCGATGGATAACAATTCCAGGAATTGGATTTAATTTTCAACCCTCTGAATTGGCAAAGCTGGCTTTGATATTGCATGTTTCCAGGACTTTATCGAGGTTTCAAGGAAAGCTCGGATGTAGTAAAGAAGCTTTTATTCATCTGATTATTCCAATTGGAATAGTGTGCTTTCTGATATTTTTAGATGACTTTTCTACCTCAGTATTATTAGGAGGTATCTGTTATATTTTGATGTTTATAGGTCGTGTAGCTTATAAATATTTGTTTGGTAGTATTGCTGCTGTATTGCTGGTTTTGGTGTTGTTAATTGCATTGGCTCCGGTAATTCCAAGTTTAGGGCGTGTTCAAACGGTTCGTAGTAGAATCGAGAACTTTTTCGATGAAGAACGAAGCATAAACAATAATCAAAACTACCAGGTGGAACAAGCAAAAATTGCAGTTGTTTCGGGGGGTATTTTTGGTAAAATGCCGGGCAATAGTACACAACGTAATTTTTTACCACATCCATATTCCGATTTTATTTATGCCATTATACTCGAGGAAATGGGATGGGTTGGAGGATTTGGAATTCTTGCCTTGTATCTGTTCTTACTGTATCGGGCCGGAATAATAGTTCGGAAATGTAGTAGAACATTTCCCGCATTTTTGGTCATAGGTTTAACCTTAAGTATCGTTTTTCAGGCTTTGACAAATATGGCTGTTTCGGTGAATTTAATTCCTGTAACAGGTCAGCCATTGCCTTTGGTAAGTATGGGAGGAACATCCTTGATATTTACCAGTGCCGCTTTGGGGATGATACTAAGTATTAGCAATTGGGCAAACGAAGAAGAAAAAAGATTAAATGAAGCAGAAAATTAAAATAATAGTTAGCGGCGGAGGAACCGGAGGACATATCTATCCGGCCATTTCTATTGCCAATGCCTTAAAACAAAAACATCAGGATTGTGAGATTTTGTTTGTAGGTGCCGAAGGAAAAATGGAAATGGAAAAAGTTCCTGCTGCTGGATATGATATAGTTGGATTGCCTATTCGCGGTTTGCAAAGAAGTTTATCGAAGGAGAATTTAAAGTTTTTCCCTCGCTTGTTAAAAAGTATATGGAAAGCAAAAGCAATTGTGAAGGGCTTTGAACCTGATGCTGTGGTTGGTGTTGGAGGTTATGCCAGCGGACCATTATTGCATGTAGCTGCAAGACTAGGTGTGCCTGCATTAATTCAGGAACAAAACTCCTACGCCGGGATCACCAATAAATTACTAGCTAAAAAGGCTAAGAAAATTTGTGTTGCCTACGAAGGAATGGAGCGATTCTTTCCAAAAGAGAAGATTGTGTTGACAGGGAACCCTGTTCGGAAGGATTTGATGGAAATTGAATCGAAAAGAGAGGAAGCCTTAAAGCATTTTGACTTGAATCCTGATAAAAAAACCATATTGATTGTTGGAGGTAGCCTGGGTGCAAGAACCATAAACAATAGTGTTTTAAATTCACTTGATGCCATTTCTCAATCAGGAGTTCAGGTGATTTGGCAAACAGGAAAGTTTTATATAGAAAAAGTAAAAAAAGAGCTTGAAAATTGGGATTTGCCTAATTTAAAGTTTACTGATTTTTTGAGCCGTATGGATTTGGCTTATGCTGCTGCTGATATTGTAATTTCAAGAGCAGGAGCAGGAACCATTTCTGAATTGTGCTTGGTGGAGAAAGCATGTATTTTGGTGCCTTCGCCTAATGTTTCGGAAGATCATCAAACCAAAAATGCAATGGCATTGGTAAATAAAGATGCTGCGGTGATGGTAAAGGATGCTGAAGCAGAAGTGAATTTAATTCCACAAGCTTTAGACTTAATCAATAAGGAAGAAAAATGTGCTCAGTTGGCAAAAAATTGTAAGTTGCTTGCCAAACCTGATGCAGCAGATGATATAGCAGAACACATTCTTGCAATGATATAATATGAAGTTAGAAGATTTTAAAAATATTTATTTCGTTGGTATTGGAGGAATAGGAATGAGTGCAATTGCACGTTACTTCCATTCCATTGGTAAGAATGTGTTTGGATATGACAGGACATCCACCAAACTAACAGGTGAGCTTCTGGAAGAAGGTATTAAGATTACTTTCGAAGATGATTTGGATACCATCCCAAATGAATTTCTGATTAAGGAAAATACATTGGTGGTGTTTACACCTGCTATTCCAAAAGATCATCAGCAATTGAGCTATTTTAAATTGAATAGCTATACCATTATGAAACGATCTCAGGTTTTGGGTTTGCTTTCGGATGATTTAAATGGAATTGGAATTGCAGGTACTCACGGGAAAACTACGGTTTCAACCATAACAGCTCATATTTTTTACAATTCAAAAATGGGTTGTAATGCTTTTTTGGGAGGGATCTCCAGAAACTATCAGTCTAATCTTTTATTGAGTAAAGATAGTCCATGGGTAATTCTGGAAGCCGACGAGTTTGATCGATCATTTTTGCAGTTGCATCCTAAAATTGCATTGATTACATCAATGGATGCCGACCATTTGGATATTTATGGTGATAAATCTGAACTTGAAAAGAGTTTTCAGGAATATGCTGGTCAAATAAAGCAGGATGGAATATTAGTTCATAAAAAAGGGTTACATCTCGAAAATATAAAAGTTGAAAAGTATACTTATTCTCTTGATGAAGTTGCGGACTTTTATGCTAAAAACTTTACACTTGTGGAAGGATTCTATGAGTTTGATTTGGTTCATCCGAAAGGAGTATTTGAAAAGTTAAAATTCTCTTATCCAGGGAAAATAAATGTGGAAAATGCAATAGGAGCTTGTAGTGTCGCTATTCTTGGAGGAGTGAAGGAAGAAGAAATCAGAGCTGCCTTGTCATCATTTGAAGGGGTCAGAAGAAGATTCGATTATCAAATCAGAAAAGACAATTTGGTTTTTATAGATGATTATGCGCATCATCCAAAAGAGTTGAAAGAAAGTATATCATCGGTTAGAGACATTTATCCGAATAAGAAAATTACGGGAGTTTTTCAGCCGCATTTGTATACCAGGACCAGAGATTTTGCAGATGGTTTTGCGGAAAGTTTAAGCCTGTTGGATGAAGTAATCCTGCTGGATATATATCCTGCACGTGAATTACCAATCGAAGGGGTAAGCTCTGAGATGATCATGAAAAATATTACAGTTCCTGTGTGCACTTGCTCAAAAGAAGAGTTGATTGATTTGTTGGATCAAAAAGATTTGGAAGTTCTTTTGACCTTGGGTGCCGGGGATATAGATAAATTGGTTGAACCAATCAAAAATATGTTGATAGAAAAATAAAAGCATGCTTAAGAAAATTACTGTCATATTAATTTGGATATCGTTACTTGGATATTTGCTGGTAAGCTTCTCGTTTGTAGGTGAGAAGAGAGATGCTATTATCCTAAACGATATAAAAGTTAAGGTGAAAGATAGCATCGACAGTGGTTTTGTTAGTAATAAGGATGTTGAGAAGATTGTAAAAAAACAGTATCCAGACTGGGAAGGAAACTCTGTTTATGCGATAAATAAGGAAGTTTTAGAGGACAAGATCAATCGGGTTCCATATGTGAAAAAGTCAGAAATCTATTCTTCGCTTTCAGGAAATCTGATTGTTGAGATACATCAGAGAAATCCAATTGTTCGTATTTTACAGGGAAGAGGATATTATATTGATGAGGAAGGAAAGAAAATGCCATTGTCCCCTAAATTTACATCAAGGGTTTTGGTGGTTTCGGGGGCAGTAAATGAGCAGTTGATAAAAGAAGAGCTTTTTGATTTGGTAAAATTTATTACAAATGATGAATTTTGGAAGTCGCAAATAACTCAAATACATGTTACACGCGGAAAAGAGTATGTTTTAGTACCTCGTGTAGGAGCACATAAAATTGAGTTGGGAAGCATTGAAAATTATCAGAAGAAATTCGAAAAATTGTATGCTTTGTACACCGATGGATTTACAAAAACCGGGTGGAACAGATACAAAAAAATCAACCTGAAATACGAAAATCAGGTGGTTTGTACAAAAAAGAACTAGAATGGTTGGGACGAATAATATAATAGCCGCAATTGATATAGGAACAACAAAAATTGTTGCCATACTTGGTGAGATTTCCAATGATGGAAAGCTTAATATTTTGGGTATGGAGCGTACTGTTTCTAAAGGTGTAAAGCGTGGAGTAATTCATGATATTGAACTTACTATCGAGGCTATTAATGAAGCTGTGGCTCGTTTGAAAGAGAAAACCAATAAGGAATTTTCTACAGTTTATGTGGGAATTGCCGGACAGCATATTCGTATAGTTAAAGAGAGAAAGTTTAAGTATATAGAAAATTCAGTTGAAGAAATTACAAAGGAAGATATTGAGCAGATTACCAATGAAAATTACAAGCATCCTGTTGAAATTGGTGAGCAAATCTTACATGTAATTCCTCAGGAATTTGTTGTTGATAAAGAGCTTGGAATAAAGAACCCTCTTGGAATGGCAGGACGTAGGTTAGATGGTCATTTCAATATTATCATTGGTAGAACCGCTTCAGCTAGAAATATCGAAAAATGTGTTCGTGAAGTTGGCCTGGATGTAGAAGAATTGGTTCTAGAACCCTTGGCATCATCCCTGGCGGTTTTAACTAAGGAAGAGAAAGAGGCAGGAGTTGTGCTTGTTGATATAGGCGGTGGAACCACAGATGTTACCGTTTATTTTGATGGCGTTTTAAAACATACTTCGGTTATTCCTTTTGGTGGTGACCATGTAACCAAAGATATCAAAGAAGCATGTTCGGTATTTTCACGTCAGGCCGAGGCATTGAAAGTGCAATTTGGTGAAGCTGTTGCTGATATGACTTCGGATGATAAAGTAGTTACTATTCCGGCAACCGGAGGATGGGATGAGAAGGACATTTCTTTTAAATTTCTTGCTCAAATTATCCAGTGTAGAATGGAGGAAATCATCGATTCTGTAAAATTCCAGGTTGAATCAACAGGTTTGAAAGATAAAATTGGAGCTGGAATTGTGTTAACTGGAGGGGGAGGTTTACTTACCAATCTGGATATTTTAACACAGCAAAGAACGAATTTGGATGTAAGAATTGGTTTCCCTAGAAACTCAAAAGTCAATTTGGAAGAAAATATTGATCATCCAATGTACTCAACCTCTATTGGTCTTTTATTAAAAGGCATGGAAAAACCCAAAACAAAGCCTGTAGAAAAGACCAATTTAAATGGAAATAAACCAAAAAAGAAAAAAGGATTTACAGCATTCCTTGGATCTTTATTTGATACCCAAGATGTGGATATGTAAAAAAAGATATTGTAACCCTAATACTGTGAGATCATGATTGACGAATTATTACCGGTTAATTTTGAACCAAAAGAAAAATCCATAATAAAAGTAATTGGTGTGGGTGGCGGAGGAGGAAACGCTGTCAACCACATGTTAAAAGAAGGAATTACGGGGGTTGATTTTGTAATTTGTAATACTGATTCACAAGCACTCGAAAATAGTCCTGTACCCATTAAAGTTCAGTTGGGAAAATCGCTAACCGAAGGAAGAGGAGCAGGAAATAAGCCTGAACGAGGAAGAGAATCTGCAATCGAAAGTTTAGACGATATCAATAAGGTTTTGAGTGAAAAAACCAAAATGGTTTTCGTAACTGCTGGAATGGGTGGAGGAACCGGAACTGGTGCTGCACCTATTATTGCAGAAGCGGCTCGACAGCAAGATGTGCTTACGGTTGGGATTGTTACAATACCTTTTAGATTTGAAGGGAAGAAAAGAATTCAACAGGCTATGGAAGGAATTGAAAATCTTGAAAAGCATGTTGATGCATTGTTGATTATCAACAATGAAAAGTTGAGGTTAATGTATGGAGATTTAAAGCTTTCCGATGCCTTTGCCGAAGCTGATAGTGTTCTGTCGGTAGCCGCAAAAAGTATTGCTGAAATCATAACCGTTGCCGGATATGTAAATGTCGATTTTGCAGATGTTGAAACCGTAATGAGAAATAGTGGTGTGGCTGTTATGGGATCAGCTACTGCTTCAGGTCCGGATAGATCAATTCGAGCCATTGAAGAAGCTTTAACATCACCTCTTTTAAATAGTAATAATATTGTTGGTGCTCGAAATATTCTTTTGAATATCATTTCGGGTGATGAGGAAGTTACCATGCAAGAGGTGAGTCAGATTACCGATTACGTGCAGGATGTTGTTGGAGATGATGTGAGTGTGATTTGGGGAAACGGTTATAATGAGAAGATGGGTGACGAGTTAAGTGTTACCATTATTGCAACTGGATTTTCTGAAAATCCTATTCCTGAATTAATGATTGAACCTCGGAAAAGAGATGAGGATGCTCCAAAATTGGAACTAATCATTGAAAATCCGGCTGCAGAAGAGGAGAAAGCTGCAGCAAAAAGAAGAGAAGAAATTCAGCGTCGCGAAGAATTAATGCGTAAACGCTCCGAGGAAGAAAAAGAGGAAAATTTCGAAGTAAAAAGCAATAATACCAAGCCAGAATCCAAACCAAATCCTCAGGTCGAAAATAAGCAAGAGGATGATCATGAGGATGACTTCAAAGAAGGACAGGAAAGTTTAAATGGTTGGTTTAAGAAAAGTTTCTCAAATATATTTGATAACAAAGACACTCCTATGTAAGATCAATGATTTGATTTAGTGATTATAAATTAGGAGAGATTAGAAGTATAAAAAATGGCAGAAGATTTAATTGATTTTAGCTTACCCGAGAATGAATCATCAATTATAAAGGTAATTGGTGTTGGTGGCGGTGGTGGTAATGCTGTAAATTACATGTTTCAGCAAGGCATTAAGGATGTAGATTTCGTGATTTGCAATACCGATGCACAAGCTTTGGAGAATAGCGAAATACCTGTTAAAATACAATTGGGAGAATCGTTAACCGAAGGAAGAGGAGCTGGAAATAAACCTGAACGTGGTGCACAATCGGCTATTGAAAATATTGATGATGTTAATGAAGTTTTAGCCGATAATACCAAAATGGTTTTCATTACCGCCGGAATGGGGGGTGGTACCGGTACTGGTGCTGCACCTGTAATTGCTAAAGCTGCAAAAGAACAAGGAATATTAACTGTAGGAATTGTTACCATTCCTTTCCGTTTTGAAGGCCGCCAAAGGTTAAATCAAGCAATTGAGGGGATCAATAAATTAAAAGAGAATGTAGACTCATTATTGGTGATTAATAATGAGAAACTAAGCGAAATATACGGAGATTTAAAGCTCTCTACGGCTTTTGCCAAGGCAGATGACGTATTGGCTACAGCAGCCAAGGGGATTGCCGAAATTATTACCTTGCACGGATACATTAACGTGGATTTCGAAGATGTGAAAACCGTAATGACCGATAGTGGTGTCGCGGTAATGGGATCAGCTTCGGCAGAAGGTGAAGATCGATCGGTAAATGCCATTCGTGAAGCTCTGACTTCTCCATTGTTGAATAGCAATGATGTTCGTGGAGCAAGAAATATTCTTTTAAATATCAGCTCGGGAGAAGAGGAAGTTACCATGGATGAGGTTGGTCAAATTACTGACTACGTTCAGGAAGCCGTTGGTGACAGTGCATCTATTATTTGGGGAACAGGTCAGGATTTGGCTTTAGGAAATAGAGTGTCCGTTACCATTATTGCAACAGGATTCGAAAATGGAGGAATAACTGAAGAAGTGGAGAAGCCCAAAACCACTGCATTTAGAGGTGGAAGAGGTATGGCTCAACAAACCAAAATGGCTTTGGAAGAGGAACCAAAGGTTGAAGAGAAAAAAGTGGTTCTTACCGATTTAAAGGATGCCGAAATTGATGAATTTGAAAGTATTCCAGCCTACAAAAGAAAACAACAGAAACTGGATCAAAAGCGTTATCATTCAGGAAATGTGATTAAATTTACACTGGACGACGAATAATTTGCCAGATAAGAGAATAAAAAAGCTGTTTGCTGACAGCTGAAAGCATTAAAATATACAATATGAGCTTACTTGAACAAATTAATGCAGATATGAAATCTGCAATGAAAGCAAAAGAAAAAGATAAGTTACAGGCAATAAGATCTGCAAAAACTGCTCTTACACTTGAAATGACTAAAACAGGAGCTTCGGAAATTGAAGATGCGGCAGCAGTTAAGATCATTCAGAAATTGGTGAAGCAACGTAAAGATGCGGCTGATACCTATAAGGGTGGTGGAAGAGAAGATTTGGCTGAAAAGGAATTGCTTGAAATGAGTTTCCTTGAAGTTTATTTACCAGCTCAAATGAGCGATGAGGAATTGACTGTAGCGGTTCAAAAAATTATTGCTGATACAGGAGCTTCATCAATGAAAGAAATGGGAAAAGTAATGGGAATGGCTACAAAACAATTGGCAGGTAAAGCTGATGGAAAAGCCGTTGCTGATAAGGTAAAAGCTTTACTTTCCTAAATTCTTTTATTACACGATATTGAAAAGAGTTGTCATTTGTTGACAGCTCTTTTTTTTTGTTCTTCCACTTGGTATTCTCTCTTTAAGTGAGATTGCGAATAATCCCATTTAAATTTTATAGTGAACTTTCGGCAAACTCAGCTTAATACAATCTATTACCCAAAGGTGTATTTTTCTTCCTGCAAGCTGCAGCAAAGAAAATACAGTGTGTAGAAATCGTCCTGCAGTCTGCAGCAAGAAAAATACACCATGTAGCTACATCAACAATTTTGTGCAAAAAAAAAGCGAGATGAATGAATCACCTCGCTTTCTTTATGCATTTACTATTGTCTAGTAAAACTTATATCTTTTATCAACAACATTAGCATTTTCTCTTAATGCCTGGAATGCTTGATAGTTTGTACGATATTGGTATCCTTGTTCTAATCTTGCTTTGAAAGCTTCAACTGTATCATCAGTAACTTCATCAGTTGCTTCGTTGGTAACTAATACCATGTAAACACCTTGGTTACCTTCAATTGGAGCAGAAATTTTTCCTTTTTCAAGAAGAGAAGCAGTACTGATTACATTAGGCTCAATACCTGCACCAGGAATCTGGAATGAAGAGAAGCTAACACCAGTTGCATTCTTTACTTCAAGATTTGCTTTTTGTGCTACAGATAGAAGCGATTGAGCTCCCTGGCTGTTTTTCTTGAACTCAGCAATCATTTGCTCAGCTTTCTTTTCTTTTCTAACCTCACGTCTGATAGTAGAAGCTACATCATTGATGTTTGCGAAACCTTCTTCTTTGATGTCAGAAAGAACTGCAACAACAAATTTATCACCAAATTCAAATACTGCTGACTGGTCGTTGTTCATCAAAACATTTTCCATGTCTTCAGTTTGGTATGCTGATCTAACCAATTCTCTTGAGTTTTCAAGACCTGGAATGTTCTTGGTATCTCTTCTTAGGTTAGCAGTTCTTCTTTGTAAGTTTTGCTCCGATACAGCTTTTAAGAAAGACTCTTTGCTAAGGTTGTTACCAGCAAATGTACGTGCTTTTGCATAAGCTGTCTGAATCGTTTTATTGCTTGCTTCAACTTTACGATCAACAATTGCCAACTGTACTTTCTTAACAGATTTTCCTTTGTTGGTTACTTGTAAAACGTGAGCTCCAAATTGAGTTAAAACAACTTTGATTTCGTTTCTTTTTGAATCGAAAGCTGCTTCGCTAAATGGAAGAACCATTTGTCCTTGTTTAAACCATCCAAGATCACCACCATTAATTGCAGATCCTTGATCATCAGAATTAGCTTTTGCTAAATCATCGAAACGAGCACCTTTTTTAAGTAATGTTTTTAAGCTATCTGCCTTAGCTTGTGCAGTAGCATAATCACCGTTTACCGGACGAATTAAGATATGACGTGCTTTAACAGAATCAGGAAGCATTTTAACTTCGTTGATTTTAGCTAATTTGTACGAATCACCTTCTGAGTATACATTACTAACATCACCTTTTTGGCCTGAGAATGCAAATTCTGCTAAATCAGCATTTGTAATGTCTTCTTTTTTCAAATAAAGAGGATTGAAATCTGTATCAGCATTTAATTCTACAAATTGAGCGTTGTTGGTTTCAGCAGCAAAATCTGCTTTTAAATCAGCAATCGAATTTTCAGTAGCTTTATAATCATCAGTCGAAGGCTCAATCAAGAATGGAACGTAATCAATTCTTCTCGACTCAGTTTGTTCGAATAAATCTTTGTGTTCGTTGTAATACTCTTTAATTTCAGAATCGCTTACAGTAATTGTACTATCTGGAATCAAGTTGTAATTTTTAACGATATAATTGATATCTACTTTTTTGCTTCCTTTGGTAGCTAGATCTTTAACCATTGCATTAGGCATGTACAAACCTTTTTGAATTAAAGCATTGTACTTGGTTAAAGTTCTTTGAGTAGTCATTGCATTTTCGATGTTCAACCAATAGTTTTTTTGTGGAGTTCCCTTAGGAGCGTTAATTAACTGTTGAAGAGTTGCAACTACTTGTTCTTTGTTAAAAGTTCCGTCTTGACCTTGGAACATTTGACGAATTGTAGGATCGATATTTCTACCTTGAACCATGTCGAATAATTCATCAGAAGTTACTGAAATTCCTAATTCATCATATTCAACATTCATTACCATTTCTTGAACCATTTGCTGCCAAGTCTGTTCTCTTAATCTATCCATTTGTTCTGATGGAATTGAAGATTGACCAGACATCATTTTTGCTACTTCAATATTATGGTTGAATCGATTCTGAAAGTCTCGAATATTTACTGATTCACCTGCAATTTCTGCCATTTCATTTCGTGAATTCGTCAATAAGGAACCACCCGATTTTAGAGCGTCACCAGCAATAAATGCAAACAAAGCTCCCCCAATGATGATCCCAATAAACACACCACGGTTTCTTATTTTCTGTAATGTTGCCATCGAAAAAGATTTAAATATTTCTTAATTAGGCTACGAATATACAAAAAAATGGGAAATGATTGCTTTTTATAGCTATCAGTTTGGTGTCTTTTATAGTAAAGTAAAATTTACTTGATGAATGTTTTAAAAATGATGCTCAGATGAGACTTTTTCTCACCAATATCAATGGGGGGTGATGAAATTGTATTTTGGTAGGATTTTGAGTCTAATGTTCAGTGGATGAGAAACAAAAAGACTAAGTAATAATGGTTAGTTTAATCTTCTCGACCCTTGTATTACTTACTTCTACAATCTTAAAATTAAAGTTCTCGATTCTGATGGTTTCGTTGTATTTAGGGATACTTTCGTGATTAAATAGAATGAATCCATTCAAGGTTTCGAAGTCTTCCGATTCAGGAAGGTTCAAATTATATTTGTCATTCAGGTAATCAATCTCTAATCGACCGGAGAATATAAATTCATTATCAGATAGAACTTCTTCTTCCAAATCGATATTATCATGTTCATCTTCAATTTCACCAAATATCTCTTCCATGATATCCTCAATGGTAACCATACCTGCGGTACCACCGAATTCATCAACAACTACAGCAATGCTTTTTTGCTCCTTGGTAAATAGGTTTAGCAACTTATGTGCTGCCATGGTTTCCGGCACAAAAATAATTCGACTTAAAGCAGATTTAATACTTTGTGGCTTTTTGAAAATTACCGATGAATGAACATATCCAATAATGTTATCTATGGACTCTTTGTAGATTAAAATTCTTGAGTAGCCAGTTTCAATGAATCTTTGAGTTAAATCTTCAAGTTCACCATTTAATTCCATGGCTTCTATTTCATTCCTTGGAACGATACATTCGCGAAGTTTAACTTTGGAAAAATCCAATGCATTTCTAAAAATCTTGATATCATGCAATTCATCTTCAGCAATGGCTTGAGTATCCTGCCCCTCTTGTACCAAATGGTCAAGGTCAACTTTACCAAAAGCCTGCGTTTCCTCGTCTTCCGTAATTTTAGTGTTGAATAGTTTGTGAATAATGTTCTTCGATAGCATCATGGTTATTATTGTAACCGGATAAAAAACGATATAAAAGAACATTACTGGCAGGGCAAAAAGGTTCAATGCAAAATTAGGGTTCAGCCTAAATAATGTTTTTGGAATAAACTCGGCCGTAACCAGAATAAGAATTGTAGAAATAATCGTTTGTACGGTTAAAACCAATGATTCTGTATCAACCCAAAGTTCGATTGATGGTTTAAGTATTTTGGCCATATAAAGACCATAAACCACAAGAGCAATATTGTTACCAACCAACATTGTGCTGATATAGTGTCCTGGAAATCGGGAAAAGATGGATATAATTCTGGACGAAACCGTGTTTTTATTTCGATCCAATTCCATGCGCAATTTGTTGGCAGCAATAAAAGCAATTTCCATTCCTGAAAAAAAGGCTGAAAGCGCAAGCATGGCAAAAATGATGATCAGATCATTCATTTACTTTGGGGATTGGTTTTTCTCTCGGGTTCGTCTAAGGTATCTACGCGATGTATACATTAGTGCTGCAAGAATAGCAATAATGTACAATAAAATATTTTCGGAAAAATTGGTTTGCATGGTTCTGTATACCGCAAGACTAGCACTGCCAATCATTACAATCAACCAAACGATTTCTAATACAAATGGTAATTTTTGATTCACTTTAATCAGGTTTTGTTGTATGCAAGATAATAAGCTTTATTGATTATTGCTCATTTTTATCCTCAAAATATACTTTTCCTGAGCCTTGTTTCAGTCTTAAATCATTCATGTCTTCATCAATTGAAAAGCTAGAGCCTTCCAATACTTGACCATCAGCTGTGATAATTCTGGTGTACTGATTTGAATAAATTAACTGTTTGGTGTGATCCCAAAACATCAGTTCAGAACTAATTGTCTTGCCATCCGCACTTTTGGCAACCACATTATTTCTTAGTTCCCAAAGTTCCTCTTTAGGATAATGTTTTGCATAGTTGGCTTTAATTTCCCAGGCTATACTTTCATCTTTATCATACGAAATGATCTTGCCACCTTTGGGGAATTCTTGAAGCATTCCGCTTTCTTCCGAATCCGTTTCAATAAATTCTACGGCAAAAGCTCGATATTGAATTTTAGTTGAATCGGTGAATATAAATTCAACTTCTTTACCTTGTTGCAAAGGAAGATTCTCGTTGGTTGTAAGACTCTGCACCTCTTTCATGCTGTTCTCACAAGACAAAAGCATCGCAATCCCCGAAAGGATTACAATGCTTTTGATAATATTGTATTTATTTTTTGGCGTACTATTCATTTAGTCTAGCCTTTGTAGTTTCGTTAACCCAACCACCTACAGTGATTACATCTCCATCCTTAATACCTTCGAAGAAAGCATTTTCTTTATTTGGGAAATGCTTAGAATAAGTAGCGATTTGCTTTCTAGCTTCTTCTCCACACTCTGGATCAACAGCTTTAGCTTTTTTAAATTTATCAACAGCTAACCAATACAAATATTTTTTCTCGATTGGCTTAGAACCGTATTTTGGCGCATATGCAGCATAAGCTTTACCAATTAGAATGTATGGCTCACCCCATCCTGATCTAAATTTAGCAGCTTTTAAAGCATTGGTTCTACAAGCACTAAGTTTACTCTGACTTAGTTGAATGTATGCTAATTTGTAATGTAAGTCAGCCTTGATGTCAGCATCTTCTTCCAATTCAATTGCTTGCTCCAGGTATCCAATACTTTTACCAAATTCTTTTTTCTTGATAAACATTTTAGCCAAGTTGTGAGCTGCATCAGCATTTGGTTCTAACTCATATTTTCTTTCAGCAACCATTGCGTATAAAGCACCATCTTCACATTCCTGACGATTCAACATACGAAGGATTTTGTTGATCAAAACCATATCGTCTTTGTTTGCTTCGAATTTAGGAGTAAAGATATTGCTTAATGTTTCGCAGTCAGCAACACCAGCTTTGAAGAAAATTTGCTCAACATTTTTACGAGCATTATCAAGGTTTTCTTTTTTCTTTTCATTGGTTTCAGCATCAATTTGCTTTTTAGCCATATCCATGAAAAGAAGGTAGTTGTCGATTACTTCTTCAGCTTCGATTTCTCCAGCTTTAACCAAAATACCTGAAGCTTCCATTGTGTAATTAATTACAGTAGCTTCTGATTTTAATTGTTGCATTTCGATAGATTTCTTCAAAATGCTGTAAGCTTCTTTAACCGATGGGATATGTTTTTTCTTATACTTGAATAAATCACCACCTTTACGGCCTAAAATCCATCCTTCAGGATATTTGCGGTCTTTTCCGAAATATTTGATACGCTGATCGTAAACCATCATTAAAGTATCAATATACTTTGGGTTTTTGGTTTTACGTAGCATACCACGCATAATTGTTACACCTTTGATATAAGTTGTTTTTTGGAAAGCTGGAGCATTATTGTAAACGTATCTCCATCCTTGAAGAGCCTCTTCATAATCTTTTTGCTTCACCATCTCAACATACAGAGAGGCGTTCAATACAGTCTGAGCACTATCCAATCCATATTTTGATTCCAAAGTCTGTGCCTTAAGGGTAAACATACTTGAAAGCAAAAGAACCACAGTTGCGATTGTAAATCTTGTTTTCATGTTATTAAATTTTTTATAATCAAGTTTAATTGTTGCAAAACTATAAAAATGGGCTTTAGGATATCCTGAAAAATGTCATATCTATTAAGTCAGAATAAATATAACGAAAGTTTTAGTTTTGTTGGAACTAAAACTGCAAAACTCATACCAAAATTTCAGTATAAGTTTTGAATTCGTTCTAAATAACCATTTGAAAGCTCTAAAATTAGCTTCTTGCAAAACTATAAATAAATTGGAAATCAACAAAAACTTTGTTAATTATTAGAGCGTTCCAAAATATTAAATTCGAGAATATGGTTTAGCCCTATTGCCAGTACATTCATTTCGAGAGTAGCAGTATTGGTAATACTTTTATACAAAAAAGGAGCGTCGCCTCCAGTTAATATTACTCTTAGATCTGCATGTTTCTCTTTTAATTGATTGATATATGAATCTATTTCAAACACAATTCCATTTTGTACTCCTCCGGTTATTGCCTGGTTGGTGTTTTTCCCAATTAGTGGATAATCTTCATTTACAGAAAGCAGTGGTAGTTTCTTTGTAAAATGATTTAATGCTTTGTATCGCATACTTAAACCAGGAGAAATGCATCCACCAATGTATTGTCCTTTCTTATTTAAGAAATCGAAGGTTATGGCAGTTCCTGCATCAATAATCAAAATGTTCTGATTGGGAATCATAGCGTATGCTCCAATACATGCAGCTAATCTATCGTAACCCAATGTCTTTTTTGATTCATATAAATTTTCTACCGGTATAGGAAGTTTAGAGTCAAAAAATAAAACATGTGGGATTTTCGTTTTAAGAAAATTGATCAACTTATCGGGATATTCACGAACCGAAGCGATGATTACCTTTTCTATAGTCGTGAATTCTCCTAGTAATTCCTTTGCAAATTCGACATCCTCTTTTTCAGAAGCTTTGGTAGTATTTAATGCTCCTCTTAGGAAAATACTAGCTTTAATTTTTGTGTTGCCTATGTCAATTATAAGATTCAATGGAAAATAATTGAAGTGTATTATTATAAATAGCTTGTAAAATCGCTTAAAATTAGTAAACTTTAGGCATATAAATTAAGTGCCCAACAGGTTTTTCAAAAGGAATTAATAAAGATTAATCCTCTTTAATTTTTTTAAAGGTGAATAACCCATGCTCTAGGTATTAAATGGTATTAGTATCGGTAAAATTTTCAATTACTGCTTAATGAAAAAAAAGATTTTAATCGTTGAGGACGACAACTTAATTTCGACAATATTCCGAATGTTCTTAAAGGAATTAGGTTACGATTTGTTAGGAATTGTTGAAGATGGTAAAGAAGCCATTCGTTTGTGTGAAAAATTAAATCCGGATATTGTTCTTATGGACGTTCATTTGGGAGGAGATCTGGATGGTATTCAAACAACCGAATTGATAAAATCTAAATTTGATATTCCGGTTATTTTCCTTTCCAGCGATACTGAAGAGTCTACCATCCAAAGAGTTATTAATACACATTCTTATGGATATCTGGTAAAACCAATCGATAAAAAAGAGTTGGGAATATCAATTGAATTGGCTTTTTACAAGCATCAGTTTGATTTAGACCAGAAAATGAGAGAAAAGCGATTCCGTAATTTTATAACCGATTCGCCAGAGGCAATTTTGGTGATTAATGAAGCAGGTGGAATTGAATATCTAAATTGTTTGGGATTAAAATTATTTCGAACAGCATATATTGAAGACCTTATGGGACTTCAACTTCTTTCCTATATCAGTGAAGAGTATCAAGAGGAGTTTAAAGAAAAGTTCGATCGAGCTGTTCAGATGGGGCAGGGAATAGAATATACTCACTTAAAATTTAAAACCATTCATGGTGACCCGTTTGATGTTGGCTTAACTGCTGCTCATATTGAGTTTAATGGAAAGAACAATCTTCAATTTATTATTCGTGATATTACCCAGGAATATTCTTACCGGGAGATGTTGGCTGAAAAAGCAGATATTATCAACCATTTTCATGATGGAGTGGTAACCTTCGATTTAAATGGAATGGTTAAATCATGGAACAAAGGATGCGAAAGAATATTCGGTAAAAAGGAAAATGAAATCATTGGAAAGCCTTATAGCGATTTATCCTTATCGGGAAGAGAAAAATCATTTGCTGAAGATTTGTTGATTCCAACTGAAAAAAGTAGCAATTACGAAGTGGAACTTCTATTTGATATCGATGGTAAAGAAACTTATCTAAAGCTATACTCTTCGATGCTAAAAAACGAGAAGGGAATCGATAAAGGAATCGTTTGCTATGTAAGAGATGTAACGGTTCGCAAGAAAAGCCAGTTAATGTTAGAGGAAAGCGAGCGCAGAAATAAAGATTTAATCAATGCCATTCCTGATTTAATTTTTGTTGTGAATAAAGAGGGAATTTTTGAGGATTATAAAATGGAAGATGATTCTTTTTTAGCTCTTCCAAAAGATGAAATAATTGGTGCCCATTTAAAGAAAGTATTTTCAGGAGAAGTTTTGCAGTTGGCTGAAGCGAAAATAGAGAAAGTTTTGAGTGTTGGTTTTATGGAGAAATTCAAATACGAAATGAAAACAACTAAAGGAGAGCATTGGTATGAAGCTCGCATTACCAACCTGGGAAATGATAAGGTTTTGGTTTTGGTTAGGGAGATACACGAAGATTAAATCATACACTAATAAAGAATTTTAAAGATCGCTGAGTATTGAACTTAGCGATCTTTTTTTATCATTATTCCTGAGTAATTTTCTTCAATATATCGGTAGCGGCAAGTATATTCGAAACTTTTTCGAAGCTTAAGCTCAGTCTGTTTTTTGCTTCTTTCATTTTACAAGGAACTGTTTGGGTTTGTAAAAATTGAAGCACTTTACTGAATTGTGGCGATTGATAGAATGGAGAATCCTGATCGGAAATGAAATACAAAACCAGTTTGTTGCTTTTTAAAATCAGCTTTTCAATTCCCAGGTCAAGAGCCAACCATCTTAAACGAACCACGTTTAGCAATTCAATACTTGGTTCAGGCAAATCGCCAAAACGATCTTTTAGCTGGTCTTCGAATTTTTCGATTTCCTCTTCAGTTTGGATGTTATCCAATTCACGATACAGTCGAACTCTTTCCGAGATGCTTTCTACATATTCTTCAGGGAACAAAATTTCAAGATCTGTGTCAATCTGGCAATCGTTAATAAAACGGATGACCTCTTTTTCTTCCTCTTTCTTTTCGTCAGCAAAAACATCTTTGAATTCATTTTCCTTCAACTCAAGCATTGCTTCGCTCAAAATTCGTTGATAGGTTTCGTAACCAATATCAGTAATGAAACCAGATTGCTCGCCTCCCAGTAAGTTTCCAGCTCCACGAATGTCCAAATCTTGCATGGCAATGTTGAATCCGCTTCCCAGTTCAGAGAAGTTTTCGATGGCTTGTAGTCTTTGTCTGGCTTCCTGGGTCATCGATTCCATTGGAGGAGTCAACAGGTAACAGAATGCCTTTTTGTTTGAACGACCAACACGACCTCGCAACTGATGCAATTCACTCAATCCAAAATTCTGACCATTGTTAATAATAATGGTATTGGCATTCGGAATATCTAAGCCCGATTCGATAATGGTTGTTGCAATCAACACATCGTAATCGCCGCGAATAAATTCAAGCATGATTTTCTCCAACTTTGGTCCATCCATCTGACCATGGGCCACAACAGTTGAAACTCCAGGAACCGTTCTGTGAATCATATCCTGAACTTCCTTTATGTTCTGAACCCTATTGTGGATAAAGAAAACCTGCCCGTTGCGCTCCACCTCGTATGAAATGGCTTCGCGAATAATGTCTTCGTTAAAATTGTGAACTTCGGTTACAATTGGATATCGGTTTGGCGGAGGCGTATTGATAATTGACAAATCGCGAGCACCCATTAATGAGAATTGAAGTGTTCTTGGAATAGGTGTTGCTGTAAGGGTCAAGGTATCTACATTTACTTTCATCTGCTTCAACTTTTCCTTAACAGTTACACCAAACTTTTGCTCTTCATCAACAATCAGTAATCCCAAATCCTTAAAGTCAATATCTTTTCCAATAATTCGGTGCGTTCCGATTAAAATGTCGATTTGTCCAGCCTTAAGATCTTTTAATATTTCTCTTTGATCCTTGGCTTTTCGCATGCGGCTGATGTAATCAACACGACATGGGAAATTCTTTAACCGTTCGCTAAATGTTTTGTAGTGCTGGAAGGCCAGAATGGTTGTTGGAACCAAAACAGCAACCTGTTTGTTATCGGCTACAGCTTTAAAAGCTGCACGAATGGCAATTTCGGTTTTCCCAAAACCAACATCTCCACAAACCAATCGGTCCATTGGGAATGGCGATTCCATTCCTTCTTTGGTAGCCTTTGTAGCTTTTACCTGGTCTGGGGTATCTTCGTATATAAATGAAGCTTCCAATTCTTGTTGCATATACGAATCGGGACTGAACTGAAAACCTCTTTCGGCCTTACGTTTTGCATATAGGGCGATCAATTCTTTGGCAATGTCTTTAACCTTGCTCTTGGTTTTCTCTTTTAGTTTTTGCCATGCTCCGGTTCCCAATTTGTAAATTTTTGGAGCCGAGCCGTCTTTGCCTTTGTATTTCGAAATTTTGTGTAGCGAGTGCAAACTCACAAACAGTATGTCGTTGTCTTTGTATACCAAACGGATTGCTTCCTGATCTTTCCCATTCACATCAACCTTCTGTAAACCTCCAAATCGGCCAATACCATGATCGGCATGCACAATATAATCTCCCGGATGAAGTCGGTTGATTTCTTTTAGGGTAACCGATTCCTTTGCTTTGTGCACGGTAGCTGTTTTTAATCGGAACTTGTGGTAACGATCGAAGATTTGATGATCGGTAAATACGGAGATTCTCAAATCTCTGTCGGAAAAACCTTCGTGCAAGGTTTGATCCACAGGTTGGAATTCTACTTCAATGCCTTTGTCGTCGAAAATATTTTGAATACGCTCTATCTGTTTGGCATTATCAGATAGAATGTAATTGCTTTCGGCTCTGGCATTGTTATTCAGTAAGTGCTCGCCCAATAAATCGAAATTTTTATTGAAAGCAGGTTGCGGTGCTTGGTTGAACTGAATTTCATTCCCAGTTGGGAAAAAGAATTTTTGCCCAAACTCAATACACGAATATTGATTCAGATGATCGATAAAATCCAAACCTTTTATCAGGTAATCTTTAGTGGCAACCGTATCTTCTCCCAATTCCAATGTAGGAACTTTCTCAATGGTATTTTCATAGATTGCCTGAATTCTATCGCTGATGAACTGCACATTCTTACACCAAAAAACAGAATTGCCTGGTGCGAAGTTCAGGAATGAGATTCTGGAATTTTTTAAAAGATTTTCCTGAATGTTTGGAATGATATCTACCGTATCCAGCTTTTTAATGGACAATTGATTTTCTACATTGAACACACGAATGGATTCCACCTCTTCACCAAAGAAATCAATTCTGTAAGGATGTTCATCCGAAAAAGAAAAGATATCGATAATACTCCCACGAATCGAAAACTGGCCCGGCTCAACTACAAAGTCGGCCCGCTCGAATTCATAATCAACCAAAACTTCCTCTACAAATTCAGGCGAGAGTTTTTCTCCAATCTTAATTTTAAGGGTATTTTCGGTCAGTTGATCCTGACTGATTACTTTCTCAACAATTGCCTCAGGAAAAGTTACAATGTAGCTTGGTTGATGATTAGAATTTAATCGGTTTAAAGTTTCGGCGCGCAGAATGATATTGGAGCTATCCGTTTTTTCGTATTGTACCGAACGCTTGTATGATGATGGAAAAAAAAGAACCGAACTTTCGTTAATCAAACTGCACAAATCATTATAAAAATAGGCAGCTTCCTCCTTATCATTCAGAATAAATAGTTGAGGTGTAGTCTGGCTTTCCAATGATGAAACCATAACGGGCAAAGCCGAGCCTACCAATCCACGCAAGTGTAAATGAAAATTGCTGTTGCCATGTAAATGTTTCTCAATGCTGAATCGTGCCGGATGCTCAGCAAAAATGTTTTTAAGTTCTTTTAATACCATTTATTTCCCTAAATTATGCAGGTATTATGCCGATATGCATTTGAAAAACGTCTAGAAATACAGTGTACTAAATGGATATTCCAAATGATAATCGGTACAGTTCCAATGAATCCCTTTTTATTGATTGAGAGACAAATTTAGAAGAAATCTTACAAACATGTTTGCTTCCTATTGAATTATTCGGAATTCATTATAAGTTATAGGATATGATCTATTAAAATTATACAAATAATCTTATTGTATTGTATTAAACTTATTGTTAGTAAGTGATTTTTTTTGTTATTTTACGATAAGTTTATTTTTGGTAAAGATGAATTTATCATTGGAAATGATAAATTGAAGCTTTTGTGGATCGTTTCTAATTTGAAAAAGCACTTACACATGAATCTTAAATACTGCCTATTGGGCTTACTTCTCTTTAATCTCCTATTTTTTGTCGAAAACAAGGACGTATCAGCACAGGATAATTATCAGGATGTTTTGGCTCTGAATATTCCTGACTCTGTAACTTATTCGGTAGAAGACCTGGCTGGTTATATTGATAGAAAAATTAACAAGGATGAAAATAAAGTTAGAGTTCTTTTTGTTTGGATTGTAAATAATATCAGCTATGATATTGAAAATGTTTACTCATTGGATAACAATGATCAGACAAGCAGTTCCAATACACTATTAAAAAGAAAAGGAATTTGTGATGGTTATGCTAGTCTCTTTCATGATGCATTGTCACTTTTAAATATTGAATCTCATATTGTAACTGGTTATACAAAAATTAAAAGAAGAATCAGTTCTGCACCACACTCCTGGTGTGTTGTAAAATTGGATTCGAATTGGAGTGTTTATGATCCTACCTGGGGTGCTGGGAATATCAATGAAACAAATTTTAGTCGTCAGGTAAATATGAATTACTACAAAATGAGACCACATAAAGCAATTGCTACACATATGCCATTTGATCCTTTATGGCAATTGCTTGAATATCCTATTACATCTGTTGAGTTTCGACACTCGAAAAAAGGGAAAAAAAATGCAGAGAACTATTTCAATGTTAGCGATAGTCTTAAATTATATAGTCAACAATCAAATATCGAACGTTTAAAAAATACAAGGAGAAGAATAATTCAGAATATTGTTGTAGACTATATGACTTTTGTCCATGTAAAGGATATAGAGAATAACATGGTGCAATGGCAATATAATAATGTTGTATCTAAATACAATGATGCTCTTCTTTTTTATAAAGAAGGGATTTATACTTATAATCAGTTTATTGATTTTAGGAATAAATTATTCAAGCCTGATAAAGGAGATGAATATTTAATTGAAATGATGAACAGTATGAAAACTTCTTTTCAATCTTCCCTTGAGTGTTTAAAAAAGATTGAAAATGCGGATCACAGCACTCTACGATTGATGCATCATTTAGATAAGTCTATTAAAGCGGCAATGGAGAATGTTAAGATACAGGATATTTTTTTGAAAAAAGTATTGAGTACACCTAAAAACTACAGGAAATCATTGTTTTATAAAAAAATGTAAGTCGTGAAACTGCTAATTCAGGAGTGGCAAAGTTGAGTTCTAAAATCCATAGCCAACAGGCCCATGCCCCGGCACACTCACATAACCTCTTGTATTGCCTTGATCGTAATTGCCGGAACTAAATCGTGTTGACCAAAAATTATCGCCACCACTTCCCTTGCCGCTGTAGCCATTTTGTTGTGCGGCCAAGTATAAATTTACGGTAGGAATTGGATTTCCAACATAGCCAGCATTTCCCAAATGATCGAACCAGTAATTTCCCGGCTGAATGTAATAGCCCAAAACATAGCTCCAAACCAGCCATTCGTTTTGTGGTAATTCCCTGCCATTAACAATCACATTGGTTTGCCCGTTCGAGGCATCACGCTTTAAGTGGCCTAAGTTATGGTTGGGCAGCATAAAACCAAATGAAGCATAGCCAACAACACCGTACAAACCACTGGTTTTATCGTACCAGTAATTACCCGGAAGAGGCTTGGTACCGTAATATTCTTCAAATTCTTCCATTTGACTTTGGTTCAACTCAATATTGTTGATAATTACTTTTTCTTCTTGCGATAGAGCTGGTATGGCAAAATGAAATAGCACTAATAGTAAGCATATCGTTTTCATTTCTATAGGATTTTTAAAGTGAAAAAAAGTATGCTATAAGAAGTTATGAGATTGGTGTAGCTAAATTACAACAAAGAGGGAGGGATGTCAATGATTACTTATATAGAATTACAGACAGAAATAAAAACCAAAGCCACTTTTCAAACGAGAAGTGGCTTTGCATTTTGGATTTCTGGTTAGTTGTTGAAATCAAATATTGTTGAAGAAGTGTAAAAATTCTTCTGTTTTTTTCACCATATTGGTCGAACCAGTATAGAAAGGCACACGTTGGTGTAACGAATCAGGAGTAATTTCCATAATTCTGCCATTTCCATCGGTAGCCATGCCACCTGCTTGCTCAGCAATAAATGCTACAGGATTACATTCATACATCAATCGCAACTTGCCATCGGGATTTTTATTGGTTTGTGGGTAAATAAAAATACCACCTTTTAACAAATTGCGGTGAAAATCGGCTACCAGAGAACCAATGTATCGCGAAGTAAATGGTCGTTTGCTGCGAGCATCTTTCTCCTGGCAATACTTAATGTATTTTTTTACTCCTTGTGGGAAATTAATGTAGTTCCCTTCGTTAATGGAATAAATGGTTCCCGATTTTGGTGTTTTGATGTTTGGATGCGACAAACAGAATTCTCCGATTGATGGATCGAGGGTAAATCCGTTTACACCATTACCTGTGGTATACACCAACATGGTTGATGATCCGTAGATTATATATCCCGCAGCAACCTGTTTGGTTCCTTCTTGTAAGAAGTCCTCCATGTTGGCAACTTGTCCGCGAGGTGTAATCCGTTCAAAAATCGAGAAAATGGTTCCAATGGAAACATTTACATCAATATTCGAAGAACCATCCAATGGATCCATACAGAAAACATACTTTCCGTTTTTGCACATCTCATCTTCGAAAATAATAATGTCTTCGTTCTCTTCCGAAGCTACAGCAGCACATTCGCCACTTGCTCTTAAGGCATCAATAAAGTGTGTATCGGCAAAAACATCTAGCTTTTGCTGATCTTCCCCCTGAACATTCTGATCGCCGTGCTCGCCTAGAATATCTACCAAACCGGCTTTGTTTACAGCTCGGTTTACAATTTTGGCAGCAATTTCTACGTGATGAAGCAAACGAGATAACTCTCCTTTTGCTCCCGGATGATCAGACTGACGCTCAATAATAAATTGATTCAGGGTTTGAACATTATTGTGTTCAGTCATTTTAAAAAGGCTTTTGGTTTACATTCATTTGGTGGCATAAAGTTATGCTTTTTTATTTAATGCCAAACCCTTATTTCAAACGTTGACAGAAAAGTTTTTTTAAAATCAAAATAGTGCTTTTTACGGTTAAATCATTTTGGAGCTGCTATACAGTGTTTTCTTATCTTAAAAAATGTAAAAAAAGCAAAATGTTGAAAAATATTTTTGCTTTGCTCAAGCTTTATTTAGTACCTTCAATTTTTATTAAAAGTGGCGGAAGCCAAAAACAATAAAACTTAAGTAATTTTCCATGAACATATTTAAATTTGGAGGTGCATCGGTAAATAGTGCCGAGGGTGTCAAAAATTTTGTAAAGATTGTTCAATCTTATAAAGACGAAACCATAATTGTTCTTTCGGCAATGGGTAAAACTACCAATGCCTTGGAGCAAATTACCGATGATTTTTGTGTAAAATCAGATTTGGTAGAATCAAAGTTTCGTGAGATAAAGTCTTATCATTTCGACATCATTAATGAGTTGTTTGCAAATAAGGAAGATGCGATTTATGAAAAAGTAAATCGATTGTTCGAGCAACTTCATGCTTATTTGCAAGGAGAACCAACTTTGGATTACGATTTTGATTACGATCAGATCGTTTCGTTTGGTGAGTTAATTTCAACTACCATTGTTTCGGAATATCTACGCAAAAGTGGATCGCCAAATAAATGGGTTGACATCAGAACCTGTTTAAAAACGGACAATAGTTACCGAGAAGGAAAAGTTGATTGGGATCTTTCGCACAAGTTGGTGCATCAAACCTTTAGCTTTAACAGCACTTTTGTGTATGTTACTCAGGGTTTTTTGGGTGGAACAACCACCAATCAAACTACAACTTTGGGTCGAGAAGGATCGGACTATACAGCTGCAATTCTATCCTACATTTTAGATGTGGATAAATTGTCAATCTGGAAAGATGTTCCTGGAATTATGAATGCTGATCCAAAATGGTTGGATGATGCTCAGAAGCTGGATAGAATTTCGTACCAGGAAGCCATTGAGTTGGCATTTTATGGAGCAAAAGTGATTCATCCAAAAACCATTCAACCAATCAAGCGAAAGAAGATTCCTTTACAGGTACGATCCTTTATTAACTATAGCGAATCGGGTACTTTAATTAGCACTGCATCCAAGCAGATGGAAAAGCAATTGCCAGTTTTTATTCGCAAACAAGATCAGGTGTTGATATCCATTCGCCCAACTGATTTTTCTTTCATTTTGGAGGAAAATTTAAGTTCCTTGTTCGCTCTTTTTGCAAAGCATCGAATGAAGGTGAATTTAACTCAAAATTCGGCAATTAGCTTTTCGGTATGTGTCGATAAATCCGAAAGAAGATTGAATAATTTGTTGGATGAAATTTCACAGGATTTTGAAGTGAAATACAACGATGATGTAGAACTAATTACCATTCGTCATCATGATGATGAGGCGGTGGAAAGAATGACTGCCGGAAGAGAAATTTTGTTGGAACAACGAAGCAGAGATACAGCTCAATTCGTGATTGTATAAACAGATAGAAATTCATTATAACTTGCCCTGGGTTTTAACCTGGGGTTTTCTTTTTTAATTTTTTTTACAAAAAAATCACCTTTGCATATATAAGGTATAGTTAGCACATTTTCAGGAGATAAAATTTAAGAGTATCGCCTCTTTTATTTGGAGATTAAAAAATCATGCCTATATTTGTTACAGATATTTAAGGTAATACTCGCAGGAGGATATCATTAATTTATACAGAAGAAGTGAGAGAACAGGCTCGATGACCTTCTGACAACCCCGGCAAAAACCAAAAGCTGAAAGGTGTCAAATCCTGACCATTTAATTTGGTGAATATAAATTAAAAGATCATGAAGAAGACAGAAATTCACATTCAAAAGCAGGCTCAACCAGAGCAAAACATTCAGTTGCAAACTTTGGCATCTATTACCACTATGATGCGAATGCAGCGAATGATGCGTATGCTGTAACGCATTCTGTCTAAATTTTTTCCCTATTTTTTAGATGCTGGTGCGTATAAAATAACTCCGAACCAGGGAATTCAAATTCTAAATTATTTTTTCAATGGTTTCTGATTTTCAGAAATAGGAATTGATGCAATCAAAACTGAATCCATCTAACTGTTCAGTCTGCTTGTACATAAGATAAATACAGAATTTGCGACCATCAGAAGCCTTTGCTTCTAATACCAAATTAATCAAATTTTAAATCAAGGATTAAATCCTAAGCTGCTACAGCATTATGCAATCCCGATATGCTATCAGGATATTGAGGCTGGCAGCTATAAAATAGAATCGCCATGTCAAATAATTTAAGATACGAAACACTACAGATACACGCAGGACAAGAAGTTGAAGCAACAACAAATTCACGAGCAGTTCCTTTGTACCAAACTACAGCTTACACTTTTAATGACTCGAAACATGCAGCCGATTTGTTTGGCTTGAAAGCGTTTGGAAACATTTATACTCGATTAATGAATCCAACCAATGATGTTTTCGAAAAGAGAATTGCCGCATTGGAAGGTGGTGTTGCCGCAGTTGCAACAGGATCGGGACAGGCAGCTCAATTTTTGGCTTTGACCAATATTTTGGAAGCAGGAGATAATTTCATTAGTGCTTCACAAATTTACGGAGGAACTTACAACCAGTTTAAGGTACAGTTTAAGCGTTTGGGCATTCAGTGTAAGTTTGTTGATATTGATCATCCTGAAACCATTCTTCCTCTAATCGATGAAAATACAAAAGCGATTTACGTGGAGGCATTGCCAAACCCAAAGTTCTCAATTCCTGATTTCGAGAAGGTATCAGCAATTGCAAAAGAACACGATTTGCCACTAATTGTTGACAATACTCTGGGAGCTGGAGGATATTTGTTCCGTCCATTGGAACATGGAGCAAATGTTGTTGTTGAATCGGCAACCAAATGGATTTGTGGCCATGGTACTGCAGTTGGCGGTGTGCTTGTTGATGGTGGAAATTACAATTGGGGCAATGGAAAATTCCCTCAGTTTTCTGAGCCATCTGAAGGATATCATGGTTTGGTTTTCTCTGATGTGTTTGGAGTAGATGGACCTTTTGGAAACATCGCCTTTGCAATTCGTGCAAGAGTTGAAGGGTTGAGAGATTACGGATGTAGCCAGAGCCCATTCAATTCATTTTTGCTACTGCAAGGATTGGAAACTCTTTCGCTTCGTTTGGATCGTCATGTCGAAAATACTTTAGCATTAGCCGAGTGGTTGCAAGAACAAGATTGGGTGGAACAGGTAAATTACCCTGGCTTGCCATCGAGTCCATACTACGAAAGAGCAAAGAAATATTTCAAAAAAGGTGCTGGTTCGGTACTTACTTTCAAAGTGAAAGGCGGAAAAGAAGTTGCCGATAAATTGGTAGATGGAGTTGAGTTACTTTCTCATGTAGCCAACCTTGGAGATGCAAAAACTTTGATCATTCATCCAAGTTCAACAACTCATGAGCAATTGACTTTGGAAGAGCAAAAGGCATCGGGCGTTGAGCCAGGTTTGCTAAGAATTTCAGTGGGTATTGAACACATTGAAGATATTAAGGCAGACATCAAACAAGCGGTTGAAAAGGCCATTAATGTAGAAACAATTAATTAGTTCTTATAGCAATCTCGATCGGAATTTAATAGATGAATTTCGATCGAGATACTCTTAACCTCATTATCACAAATGAGGAAATCAAAAAAACAAAATCAGCAATAAACAAAATTTTTAACAAGTGAATCCAAATTGTTACATCCATAAAGAAGGTTTACAACTTGAATCGGGCGAACGCCTTAAGGAGTTGACCATTGCTTATCACACCTATGGGGAGTACGATCCTTCGCGAAACAATGTGATTTGGGTTTGTCATGCACTTACTGCCAATTCTGATGTTTTTGATTGGTGGGCAGGGCTTTTTGGAGAGAATGATTTTTTTAATCCTAAAGATTATTTTATCGTATGTGCCAATTTTCTTGGTTCATGCTATGGAACTACGGGACCTCTTTCTCAAAATCCGGAAAACGGACAAGCTTACTATCACGATTTTCCGCAACTGACCGTACGCGACTTGGTGGCGGCACACGAAATTTTACGAAAACATTTAAATATTAAGCGCATTCATATGATGATTGGGAGCTCACTGGGAGGCATGCAAGCCTTGGAGTGGGCTTACTTGTTGAATGGCAAGTTAAACAATTTGGTGGTTTTGGCATCGAATGCCAAGCACTCACCTTGGGGGATTGCCTTTAACGAATCGCAAAGAATGTCGATAGAAGTTGATCCGACCTGGAAGGAATCGAATGATGAGGCCGGGTTGAATGGTATGAGAGTAGCTCGGTCAATTGCACTGTTGAGTTACAGAACCTATGCAACTTACGATCATTCACAACAAGAGAATGAAAATGATAAGACGGATGATTATCGGGCAAGCTCTTATCAAAGATACCAAGGGGAAAAGCTAGCTCGACGATTTAATGCTTACTCATATTGGCACTTGTCAAAAATCATGGACAGCCATGATGTGGGAAGAAATAGAGGTGGATTAGACAATGCTTTGAATGAAATCAAATCAAGAACACTTGTGATAGGAGTCGATTCGGATCAGATTTTCCCAATAAACGAACAAAAATTTATTGCGGATCATATTCCGCAAGCTCAATATTTGGAAATCCATTCGCTGTATGGTCACGATGGATTCCTTTTAGAACAAGAACAATTAACCAAAGTATTACAATCATTTTTAATCGAAAACAAAATCAATGAGCAATAAACTTAAAATAGGTGTATTCGGATACGGAGTTGTTGGTTCCGGATTGGCCCACGTTCTGAAAAATAGCAAAGGCTTGGATGCCTCTATTGTAAAGGTATGTGTAAGAGATGGTGAAAAGGAGCGAGATTTAGATTCAGAAGTTTTAACCACGAACCCTGATGATATATTAAACGATCCTGAAATTAATGTTGTTGCCGAATTGATTGATGATGCTGATGCAGCCTATCAGATTGTAAAAACAGCTTTGAAAAATGGAAAGCATGTGGTTTCAGCCAATAAAAAAATGTTGGCTTACCATATCGAGGAACTGATTCAATTGCAATGGCAGCACAAAGTTTCATTTGTATATGAAGCATCTGCTTGCGGTAGTATTCCAATTATAAGGAACCTGGAAGAATACTACGATAATGATTTGTTGCAATCGGTAAGTGGAATCCTGAATGGCTCATCGAATTATATTCTTACGAAGATTTTTAATGAAAATTTGGATTATGATGTTGCCTTGAAGCAAGCACAAGACTTGGGATTTGCTGAAAGTGATCCAACATCTGATGTAGACGGATTCGATACATTATATAAATTGATCATTTTAACCGTTCATGGTTTTGGACTTTTCGTTCATCCTGATCAGGTATTCAATTTTGGAATATCGAATCTATCGCCAAAGGATATCGAATTGGCATCGCAGAAAGGATATAAAATCAGATTGTTAGGGAAAGTAACTAAGGTAAATGGAAGCCATGTGAACCTTTTGGTTGCCCCTAAGTTTGTGAAACCCGAAGAGCATGCGTATACAGTAGAGAGTCATTACAATGGTGTGTTGATTCAAGGAAATTTCTACGATAACCAATTCATGTATGGAAAAGGAGCAGGAGCTCATCCAACAGGATCAGCCGTATTGTCTGATATCACAGCTTTGGCTTACGATTATAAATATGAGTACAAAAAGCTGAAATACTATGGAGGCTTAGAGTATACCAACGATATGGAGGTTGAAGTTTATTTGAGATATACGAACAAAGACGATTTGGCTTTGTTTGAGTTCAAAGAAATTAGAGAATCTCTTACAGGAAAAGAATTCAATTATGTGATTGGAACATTGAATCTTTCCCAATTGATAAAAATTCGTCAGCAAATTAAAGGGAGAGATATTTTCCTTGCCTATTTGGGAGACGAATAATTGCTCGTGAAAAATCACACCTAAGATCAAGAAGTAACATGATAATATACAAATTCGGTGGTGTATCTGTTAAAGATGCTGCTGCCATACGAAACATCTGCCAGATAATAGCTAAGGTAAAGCGACCCCTTACTGTTGTGATTTCGGCAATAGGTTCAACCACAAACCTGCTGGAAGAACTGGTAGATGCATATTTTTCCGGAAGCGATGATGCCTGGAAGCACTTCGAGATACTGAAAAAGAACCACATTTCAGTACTCAACGAATTGTTCGAAGAAGTGCCAGAGCAAATTGCCTCGGAAGTAAACGCTCTTTTCGTCGAGCTGGAAACCAAAATTTCAAAACCATCATCTGATCAGTTCAATTTTGAATACGATCAGGTGATTGGTTTTGGCGAGTTACTTTCAACAAGCATAATTTCTGGTTATTTGAATGAAACTGGACAAAAGAATCAATGGGTTGATATTAGAACTTGTTTGGATTCGGATGACAATTACGTTGATGCCAATATCAATTGGGAATCATCTAAGGAAAAAGCAAATGCAAAATTTGTTGATGATTCGCAAGCGCTTTATATCACTCAAGGCTTTATAGCTAGTGATGAGAAAGGATTTACAACCTCTCTGGGACGAGAAGGTTCAGATTATACGGCTGCAATCCTTGCTCATCTGCTTGGCGCTGATAAAATGATCATTTGGAAGGATGTGTTGGGAATATTGAATGCTGATCCTGATTATTTTGAAACAACAACCAAATTGGATTTAATTCCATATCACGAAGCAATAGAGTTGTCGTATTATGGGGCAAGGGTAATTCATCCCAAAACTATAAAACCATTGCAGGCAAAACAGATTCCTCTTTGGGTGAAATCATTTATCGATCCATCGCAAAAAGGAACCTTGATTACAAAGGGAGAGCAGCCTCAACCCATGTTGCCAAACTATATTGTGAAGAAAAAACAAGTGATGGTGAACTTGAAACCCTTAAATTTTTCATTTATAGGCGAAAAAGATCTGGTTTTTATCTTTTCACTCGTGACAAAGTATAGAATTAAGCTTAATTTTACTCAAAACACTGCTGTTAGTTTTGCATTTTGTGCCAATAGTTCAGCTAGAAATATCGAGGAGCTAATTGGTGAATTGAGTAAAAAATATGAAGTAGACCTGAGTGAAGATTTGGAACTGATAACCGTTAGACATTATACACCAGCTACGATTGAAGAAATTCAAAACAAGCATCATGTTTTGGTAGAGCAAAAAAATAGCAACACAGCAATCTACCTGACAGTAGCAAATTGAGATTATTAAAAAATACCAACAGCTAGTTGCTAAAGGCTAATAGCTATTATAATATGGAGCAAAATTTTACGATAAGAGAGGCATTAAAAAATCAGATTTTGGTTCTTGATGGAGCAATGGGAACCATGATTCAATCATATCAATTAGTTGAATCGGATTTTAGAGGAGAAAGATTTGCTAATATTTCAGCGGATCAAAAAGGTCACAATGATTTGTTAACGCTGACTCAGCCTGAAATCATTAAGAATATTCACCTGGAATTTTTAAAAGCAGGTGCCAATATCATCGAGACCAATACTTTTAATGCAAATGCCATTTCTTTGATTGATTACCAATTGGAAGAGCTTGCTTATGAATTGAATCTGGAAGCAGTGAAGAATGCTCGCAGAGCAATTGATGAAATTCAGAAAATAGATCAACATACTCCAAGATGGATCGCTGGTGCCATTGGTCCAACAAACAAAACTACATCAATGTCTCCAAAAGTGGAAGATCCGGGTTATAGAGATGTAAGTTTTGATGATTTGGTAGAAATCTACACCGAACAAATTAAAGGTTTGCTTGATGGAGGTGTTGATGCCTTATTGATAGAAACAATTTTCGATACATTGAATGCAAAAGCTGCTGTTTATGCTGCAGATCAACTTTTGGAAGAGAGAGGTTTGGACCTGCCAATCATGATTTCGGGAACAATTACCGATAACAGTGGAAGAACCTTATCAGGCCAGACATTGGAAGCTTTTGTAACTTCGATGAAATGTGACAGGTTGTTGAGTATTGGTTTGAATTGCGCTTTTGGTGCGAAAGATTTGATCCCATTTATTCAACAATTGGATACATTATTGCCTGTATATGTAAGTGTATATCCTAATGCTGGTTTGCCAAACGAATTGGGTGAATACGATGAAACTCCTACCACCATGGTGGGTGATTTAAAGGAGCTATTGGAGAACAAAAAGGTAAATATTGTAGGAGGATGTTGCGGAACAAGACCTGATCATATTGCTGCTATTGCCAATTCTGTCAAAGATGCTGAACCTAGAGAAATTCCGGATGTGGATACGGAAACTCGCTTAAGCGGATTAGAGATGTTGCGCATCAACTCTATGAGCAACTTTGTAAATGTTGGTGAGCGTACCAATGTTGCAGGTTCTAGAAAGTTTGCAAGATTAATCCGTGAAGAAAAATACGAGGAGGCGCTGTCAATTGCTCGTTCGCAGGTCGAAAATGGTGCTCAAATTATTGATGTGAACATGGATGATGCCATGTTGGATGCCGAAAAAGAAATGGATGTATTTTTGAAACTCTTGGTTTCAGAACCTGAAATTTCTCGCGTTCCTGTTATGATTGATTCTTCGAAATGGTCTGTTCTGGAAGCTGGTTTAAAGTGTGTTCAAGGAAAATCCGTAGTAAATTCTATTTCTTTGAAAGAGGGAGAAGAGGAATTTATTAAATATGCTACCCAAATAAAAAGATATGGAGCTGCTGCAGTGGTAATGGCTTTCGATGAAAAAGGTCAGGCCGATACTTATGAACGCAGAATTGAAATATGCGGCAGAGCCTATAAAATACTAGCAGAAAAAGTGGGCTTCCCGCCAGAAGATATCATCTTCGACCCAAATGTATTGGCAATTGCTACAGGGATTGAAGAGCATAACAATTATGCTGTTGATTTTATCAAGACTGTAAAGTGGATCAAAGAGAATCTTCCACATGCAAAAATCAGTGGGGGAATTAGTAATCTGTCTTTCTCTTTCCGGGGGAACAATGTGGTTCGTGAAGCAATGCATTCGGTTTTCCTATATCATGCAATAAAAGAAGGTTTGGATATGGGAATTGTAAATCCTGGAATGTTGCAGATTTACGATGAAATTGAACCGGAATTACTAGAGAAGGTTGAAGACGTTGTACTAAACAGGAAGCCTGAAGCAACCGAAATCCTAATAGAATTTGCTGAAGGATTAAAATCAGCTGGTACGAGCAAGGTAAAAACTGATGCATGGAGAGAAAAATCTGTAAATGAGAGATTGTCTTACTCTTTGGTAAAAGGAATTACTGATTATATAGAAGAGGATGCAGAAGAGGCACGTCAAAACTATCCGAAAGCATTAGAGGTAATCGAAAAACCTTTAATGGATGGAATGAATATAGTTGGTGAGCTGTTTGGTGATGGGAAAATGTTCCTTCCCCAAGTGGTGAAATCTGCCAGGGTAATGAAAAAAGCAGTAGCCTATCTTCAGCCATTTATCGAAGAAGAAAAAAGCAATGCTGCCGATGCCAGGAATGCGGGCAAGATATTAATGGCAACGGTAAAAGGAGATGTTCACGATATTGGTAAAAATATTGTTGATGTTGTACTGGGCTGTAACAATTTCGAGGTAATCGATTTAGGTGTAATGGTTCCATGCTCGAAAATTCTTGAAATAGCCAAACAGGAAAATGTCGATGCCATAGGATTGAGTGGTTTGATTACACCATCTTTAGAAGAGATGTGTTTTGTTGCCGAAGAGATGCAACGCGAAGGATTCGATATTCCTTTGGTAGTAGGAGGAGCAACAACATCAGAATTGCATACGGCAGTGAAAATTGAACCCAATTATAAGAATGGCGTTGTTCATGTGAGTGATGCTTCTCAGTCGGTAGGTATTTTCAAGAAATTGTGTGATAAAAACAAACGTGGCGATTACCTGGATAGCGTGAAAGAACAATATCAAAAGGTGAGAGAGAATCATGCCAAACAGAAATCGGCTGAATACTATTCTTTGGAAGAAGCAAGAGAAAATGCAGAGGCAATTGATTGGATAAAATCACCAATATATAAACCAAAGAAAACAGGTTTGCAGGTACAGAAGAACTTCTCTATCAGTGAAATTAGAAAATATATCGATTGGACTTTCTTCTTTGTAGCTTGGGAATTGAAGTGCATGTATCCTGAAATCATGGAAGATCCGGATTACAAGGATGAGGCAAAAAAACTTTTCGAGGATGCCAATAAAATGTTGGACCGAATTGAGAAAGAGAATCTTTTGGAAGCGAGTGCTGTTTATGGATTGTTCCCTGCAAATGCAGTGGGCGATGATATTGTGATTTATTCTGACGAGGCAAGAAGTTCGGAATTGAAGCGATTCACTCAAATTCGCCAGCAGGAGAAATTCTCAAAAGGATTAAGTAATTTGTGTTTGAGCGATTTTGTGGCTCCAATTGAATCTGGAAAAATAGATTATGTAGGCGCATTTGTAGTAACAGCCGGACTTGGTATAGAAGCGAGCCTGCAAAAATATGCTGAGCAAAATGATGATTACAACAGCATCATGATGAAGATTTTGGCAGATCGATTGGCAGAAGCTTACACAGAGTTATTGCATGAGCAAATCCGTAAGGAAGATTGGGCATATGCAAATGGAGAAGACCTGAGCGTTGAAGAAATGTTGCGCGAAAAATACCAGGGAATTCGCCCGGCTTTTGGGTATCCATCATTGCCTGAACATTCCGAAAAGAAAGTACTCTGGGACTTCTTGCAGGTTGAGGAGAATATTGGTGCTACATTAACAGAAAGCTATGCCATGTATCCTGCTGCTTCGGTAAGTGGATTGGTGTTGGCTCATCCCGATGCCATTTATTTTTCGATTGATAAAATCAAGGAAGACCAGCTAAAAGACTACGCTGAACGAAAAGGAATTTCAGAAGAGGAAGCCAGCAGGTTGTTGACGGCAATTTTGTAAAAACATCAAATTATTAGAATACGATTTTTGAGATTTAATAAAATCTTACATCTAAAATTAACCAATGAAAGTAATCGAACATTTAAATCAAGCAATTGAGAATAAAACCACACACTTCTCTTTTGAACTGTTACCTCCATTAAGGGGTAATAGTATATATAAGGTATTTAATACCATCGAAAAACTTCGGGAATTCGATCCGAAGTACATTAATATTACGGCACACCGCGATGAGGTGGTATTCGTGGAATCCCCAAATGGAGGATTCGAGAAAAAGATCACTCGCAAGCGTCCGGGTACTGTTGCAGTAGCAGCTGCCATTCAGAATAAATACAAACTTACAGTTGTTCCTCATGTAATCTGTAGCGGATTTACTCCTGAAGAAACTGAAAATGCATTGTTGGATCTGAATTTCCTGGGCATTCATGATTTATTGCTTTTGCAAGGGGATAAATCACCACGTCACGATTTCATTCCGAGTGAAGGAGAGCACAAGTTCGCTATTGATTTAATTGGACAGGTGAACGATATCAATAAAGGAATCTTTTTGGATGGTACCCATGTTGAGCCATTTGAAACACCATTTTCTTATGGTACTGCCGGATACCCGGAGAAACATGAAAATGCTCCAAATATGGAATCGGACTTATATTGGCTGAAGAAAAAAGTGGATGCAGGAGCAGATTATATCGTAACGCAAATGTTTTTCGATAACCAAAAATTCTTCGATTTTGAGAAAAAAGTGAGAGAAGCTGGAATTACTGTTCCCATTGTTCCTGGAATTAAACCAATATCAGCTTTGTCGCAATTAAATGTGCTTCCACAGATCTTTAAAACCGAAATACCAGAGGCTTTAGCAGCCGAAGTTCGTAAGTGCAAAACCAACGATGAGGTGAAACAAGTTGGAGTGGAGTGGGGAATACAGCAGAGCAAAGAGTTGATTCAACATGGTGTACCATCTTTACACTTTTATACATTAATGGCTTCCAATTGTGTGAAAGACATCGCAAAAGCAATATATTAACGAGATTTAAAACGAAAACGAATCCCTTTTCATTTTTGGAAAGGGATTTTTTATTGCAGAAACAGCAATAAAAAAAGGCCTTTCTCAGTTTAAAAATAGAATTGATAATTAATGAAGATATGAGAAAGGCAATTATTCTATTGTTACTGATGAGTGGAGCGTTTTTATCAAAGGCTCAGGTTTTTAATACATCTGGAATTTTGAAAGGAGGAGAAGCTGCAATCGGTTTTGAACCATCATTGTTGGTTTACGATGGACAAACTGATTTTATGATGTTTTTTCATGCAGGTGTTGGATTAGGACAGAACATTGATTTGGGAGCGAAATTCGGTGTTTTTGGAGATGAAAATTATTATGGAGGAGATATTGAATTTGGTTTCAGTAAAACGCTTTCATTATCAGCAGGAGCTCACCACTTTCACGATTTTGCATTGGATGGCACGGCAAATGTTACCGTACCATTGGCACGAGGAACCAAATTGATTACGGGTTTGGATATGGATATTGTTTTTGGAGATGAAACCAAAATTCCTCTTTGGATACCATTAGGAATAAGAGTTTCTGTTGGTAATGGTTGGTCCTTAATAATGGAATCGGAAATTGAGTTAACCGATGAGGCTTATCATTATTTTGGAGTTGGAATGGCATTTGGATTTTAGATGGAAAAATTGTGGAGCTTGGGTTTAAATATAACATTTTTGAAACTTGCTAACAGGCTGTTAATAATGTGTTTTGATTCTGAATTGAAATTGAAGTATATTAATGTCTAGATAAACTTTAATCTTTAAAACCACAGCTACCACATGGAAAAAGAAAAATCTGCTATTGAAAAATTAAAAGATTTTGCCCTTAAAACGCATCGTAAAATTGATTTTAGCGAGAAAGCGTATCCTTCTAATGCACTGCATCCTGTAAGTTACCACCGAAGATTTGTAAGTATACCTGAGAATGATTACAAAAGAGTAATTTTTGCTTGTTTTGGAGATTCTCGTAGGCTAGATAATTTTTCAATATTTAGCGGTGTATTTTTTCCTATTGATGTTTCAGGAGAGACAAAGATATGTGTTCGCAAAAAACACATATTCGATAAAATGAGTCTTTTTGCGAAAAAACGATATTATAAAACAGGTGCTGATTCGTTTGATAACCAGGTAGTATTCGATGAGTTTACTGCAATTGGTACCAATAAGATCTTTACAAATGACAAAATTCAGAAGTTAATTTTAAAAGCTTTTGATTTTGATGTTAGATTAAGGGTTGGCATAAATATGTTGAATCTTGATTTTATGCCAGACTTAAAAGGTAGATCGTATATAGGAATATATACAAGTCAGAATTGGTTTACCAACTCATCGGAGATTGAAATTCTTTACGATTTGGCAGAGCAATTGCAAAAGCAATCAGTTTTTATGAGAGAACCGGATTTGGTTGCACAATTTTGAATTAAACTTATAAATAATAAATGAAAGCCTCAAATCTATAGACTTGAGGCTTTTGATTTTTATGATGCAAACTCATCAATTATTTTTTGTGCAGTAACTTCAGAAAGTTTAATGTTCGATTCATGGGTCCATCCTCCTACATGCGGACTCAGCAAAACATTTTCAGCCTCAATTAAATATTGAAATTCAGCAGGAAGTTCTGATGCATGCAAATCTTCAAAAGATGTTTTTTCATATTCCAGTACGTCCAAACAAGCCCCTTTAACTTGTCCTGATTTTAGATTCTTCACCAAATCAGCAATACGAACCACTTTACCTCGGGCAGTATTAATAAGGAAAATCGGTTTTTTGAATTGATTTAGAAATTCATCATTCACCATAAACATGGTTTCCTCGGTTTGCGGTACATGCAAACTCAAAATATCGCATTGTTCAAACAAATCCTCTAATTGTTTTTCCTGGCAATATTCATCAGTATAGCCAAACTTGTATTTATCGTAGGCAATTACATTGCAGCCAAATCCTTTTAGTCTTTGAGCAAAGGCTCCACCCATGTTTCCGTATCCTATAATCCCTACGGTCTTGCCCATAATCTCAATCCCACGATTTTCTTCGCGTCTCCACATTCCATTGCGAACTTCCCAATTGCAGCGGCACAAATTATTGAAAAGAGTTAAAAGCATTCCTACGGCATGTTCACCAACGGCATCTCGGTTTCCTTCCGGAGCATTAAAACATCTTATGCCTTTGCTTTCTGCATATTCCACATCAATATTTTCCAGGCCTGCACCAACTCTACCAATAAATTTTAGATTGGAAGCGATGTCAAGTTCTGTTTTGGTCAATTTGAATTTACTTCGAATGATAAAACCATCGAATTCTGGAAATATTTCAAGTAGTTCCTCTTTGTTCTTTTCAGGAGCATAAGTACAGTCGAAGCCTGCATTTTGAAGCATCTCCAATAAACGAGGGTGTGTTGAATCTATAAATAGTACTTTCATGTGTTTAAACTTTACATGTTCGTTTTATATGCATATGGTCCCGATTACTATCGAGAGTAATGGATTAGGAGTTGAGAATGAAATTCTCAAGTTAGGCAAAGGTACTTTTTTCACCTTGATTATGCTTTCGAACTTTATGAAGAAAATGGAAAAAGCAAAAACTAATACTTTTTGCAGTGGATCAAAAGAGCATTTTATCGATGGTTGATGAGAATTGAAATAACAAACCGCTGTGGTGAACTGCGCTTTCTAATTCATAAATATAATTTAACTAGGCATTATAAATAAAATTCCTGATTTTACTGATGCTTTAGCGTACTTACAAGAGGTGCGGACGAAAATCCGAGGGGTATGTAAGTAATCTACAATAGTCTCGGACGAAAATACAAGCGCATTGCACAAGTTAGCAATCGGCTCGGATGAAAATACACACCCATTGCATGTTTCAACAATGGTCTCGAACGAAAATACGAGGGGTGTGTAAGTAACTTACATGGGGTGTGGACGAAAATACAAGCCCATTGCACAAGTTAGCAATCAGCTCGGATGAAAATACAAACCCATTGCATACATTAACAATGGCCTCGGACGAAAATATATACACATTGCATAAGTCAATAATCGCCTCGTATTAAAATCAAAGCGATTTTCATATTAAAAAATAGTCAGTAACTTGTTTTAACATCTACTTTTGTAAGTCAACCACAAAACTGGCTTTATAACCTCTCAGTTTTCCGGTAGCATCGTATATTTCGAAACCAAACATCAGTTTTTTAACCTCTTTTTTGAGTTGTAACTGATTCTTGTCCCAATACCAATTCTCTTCAAACTGAATTTTGCCTGTTCTCCCATTCAAATCATTTTCTGTAATAATTTGTTCGATTTCACTAATGGATAATTCGTGATTGTCGTAATAATCATACGCTTTTAGATTACCAGCTTGTACTTCTTTCAAAACTTGCTCTATTAAGTAGGAACTATTGGTATGCTCCAGGCATTCATTCAGCCATTCATCATCCGGATTAGGATTTTTTACAATCACCTCGTAAATAATTGGATCAGCAATAAGCTCACCTTTGGTTTTTGCAGGTGAATTTTCTGGTTTACTTTGGCAGGAAAACAAAAACAGCCCTGAAATGATCAGAGCTGTAGAGGTATAATAGAATTTTTTCATGTTCTATATATAATGTGTTTGTTAACGATCGAAACTTAAGCGCATGCCTTTCGTGCTTTCATCAAACTTACCATTGTCGTACACCAAGTTACCATTCACAAAAGTTTTTTCAATCATGTATTGAAATTTTTCTCCATCGAAAGGAGTCCAACCACACTTATACAATGTGTTTTCTTTGTTGGCAGTCCAATCTTCTTCCTTAACCAATACCAAATCTGCGTAATATCCTTTACGGATAAAGCCTCTTTTCTCAACCTGGAAAATCTCAGCAGGAGTGTGACACATTTTTTCAATCACTTTTTCAAGACTAATCTTGCCGCGTCGAGCTTGCTCCAACATAGCCACAAGCGAATGTTGAACCAATGGACCTCCACCAGCTGAATTCAAATAATTGCCATCTTTCTCCTCTTCAGTATGTGGTGCATGATCTGTTGCAATTACATCCAATCTGTCATCAAGTAAAGCTTCCCAAAGTTTATCCTGGTCTGCCTTGGTTTTAACAGCAGGATTCCAACGTATTCTCGATTTTTTGGTCAGGTAATCCTTGTCATCAAACCACAAGTGATGCACACAAACCTCAGTAGTAATTCTTTTATCCCTCGATGGAATCGAATTGTCGAACAAATCCATTTCCATTCCGGTAGATAAATGTAGAATATGTAAGCGAGTGTTGTATTTCTTAGCCAATTCAACAGCTTTCGATGAAGATTTGTAGCAAGCTTCTGCACTTCTGATCACACCATGGTATTCCATAGGAATGTTCTCACCATACTTCTCAACGAATTCAGCTTGGTTTTTTTCTATCATCGGAGTGTCCTCGCAATGCGTAGCAATCAAAAGAGGCGCTTTTTCAAAAATCTGCGAAAGCGTATCAATATCATCTACCAACATATTTCCTGTCGATGAACCCATAAATATCTTAATTCCACAAACCGATTTAGGATCTGTTTTTAAAATCTCCTCCAAATTGTCATTGGTGGCACCCATGTAGAACGAATAGTTGGCCAACGATTTTTCAGCACCAAGCTTGTAGCGATCTGCAAGTAGCTCTTGAGTAACTGTTTGTGGTTTCACGTTCGGCATATCCATAAACGAAGTAGTACCACCTGCTACGGCAGCTCTCGATTCGGTATACAAATCACCTTTGTGTGGCATTCCAGGATCACGAAAATGTACCTGGTCATCAATCACACCAGGAATCAGCAATTTTCCACCAGCATCAATAACTTTCCACGATGAATCAACCTTTTCAGGAGCAGATGTATAAATTTCTTCAATCAATTGATCTTTCACCAGAACACTTCCGGCGAACTTCTTGCCCTCATTAATAATTAAGGCATTTTGTATTAAATAAGTCGACATTTTGGTTGTTTAGTTCTAAGTATTTTAAAATCTATCTTTCGTATTTGGTAAAAAAGCTGCGCAGTTTCATTTTAATTACGCCCCATACAGCTTCATTAAAAATACCACCACTCATTTTTGAGGTTCCCTGTGTTCTATCTGTAAAAATGATAGGAACTTCAATAATATTAAAGCCAAATTTCCACGTAGTAAATTTCATTTCTATCTGGAAAGCATACCCTTTAAACCTAATCTTATCCAGATTTATGGTTTCAAGTACCTTTCTGGTGTAGCATTTAAAGCCAGCAGTTGCATCATGAATTTTCATTCCCGTTACAATTCTAACGTACTTCGATGCAAAATACGACATCAAAACTCTACCCATAGGCCAATTTACAACATTTACACCAGAAACATAGCGAGAGCCAATGGCCATATCACCACCTTGATTAGCGCAAGCATCATATAAACGAACCAAATCTTCCGGATTGTGCGAAAAATCTGCATCCATTTCAAATACATATTCGTAATTGTTTTCTAGTGCCCATTTAAAACCGGTAATATAAGCAGTACCCAGGCCAAGCTTTCCTTTTCGCTCTATAATGTGTAGTTGAGAAAACTCTTTCTGCAAAACTTTTACAATATCTGCAGTTCCATCAGGAGAATTGTCTTCAATTACAAGAATATCAAAAGCTGTTTCCAGCGAGAACACCTTCCTTACAATGGCTTCAATGTTTTCTTTTTCATTGTAGGTCGGGATAATAACAAGTCTATCTGTCACCTTCAGAGAATTAATGTGTAAAACAATTTATTAGCACGAAGATAGTATATCTGTAATAAAACTGTCATTTACATTCGTTAAAAAGAGTGAAAACCATCATTAATTATGCCGGTACCCTTCGGGCCGGGCTATACGCTATATCTTTTTCTCATACTTCGAAAAAGGATGCCGCTTCTATCCCTACCGGATTGTTTCGAATGATTGTGCATGAAAAAATCAGCGAATAGACATTCAAAACAATCAAAAAACACATTCGCTGATGTTTTTTTCTGGATTTTTTCTCTCGGACTATCAACTTGTTAGCATGTTTGCGGTAAAAAGTTTGCATTTTTCATTTGGAATAGTGAGAAAGTATGCCTTATCTTTGCACCCGCTTTACAACGGTAGGGCGATAGGAAAAACATGATGAAGAGGGTGGTTTTGCCACGATTTGGATTGGTGT
>NZ_JANQCD010000027.1 GCF_026672275.1 Marinifilum sp. D737
AAGACTTTGGTTGTCTTTAGTGATCCCTCTGGGGTTCGAACCCAGGACCCCAACATTAAAAGTGTTGTGCTCTACCAGCTGAGCTAAGGAATCATTGTGTAGCCTTTGTTTTCAAAAGCGATGCAAATATAGAGCGATTAAATTTAAATCGCAAACTCAATTTTGTGGAAATTGTAGGTTTTTGCCCCCAGAAACAGGCCCAATTTAATTTATATCCTTGGTTCGTAATTTGATATAAAACCGAAAAGAAATTGAAAAAAAAATACAAACTTTTAAAAACTGCTTTGTTCGCTTATGATAATGCCCGTTTTTAGTGAAAAAATGAGCAAAATTTGTTCTTCTTTTTAATCTCAAAAAATCGAATAAGCTTCTAAAAAACTGTTTAAAATTTATCCTTCAGCTTTTTTATATGAAGAAATGAAGCGTAATTTCGTTAAATTTTATTTGAATAGTGGTTCTATTCAAATAAAATTTGCCTTGTTATGCTTCACTTTTCATCGATAAAAAATTCTAAAAACAAATCTTAACAGTTTCTAAAACCGTAAAAAATAATTCTAATTTTGTGATTCATTATCTAAGTTCATGCAAATGGACTCAAAAATTGCAAAATAAATCTTCCTTATGAATGATAAAATCGTAGTGATTACCGGAGCATCTTCCGGTATTGGTAAAGCATTGGCATTCGAATATGCTTCTCGTGGATCAAAAATTGTACTTGCGGCAAGAAATACTGAAAAGTTAAAAGAGGTAGAAGAGGAAATTCTTGCCAAAGGAATTGAGGTATTATCGGTAAAAACCGATGTTAGCATAGAGGAGGATTGTAAGAATTTAATTGATAAAACTGTTGAAAGATTTGGAGGAATTGATGTATTGATTAACAATGCAGGAATTTCGATGAGAGCCATGTTTGCCGATTTGGAATTGTCGGTACTTAAACAATTAATGGATGTGAACTTTTGGGGAACGGTATATTGTACAAAGTATGCCATGCCTTATATTACCAAATCAAAAGGGTCGGTTGTAGGTGTAATTTCCATTGCTGGATATATTGGCCTACCTGCTCGTACTGGATATTCGGCATCGAAATATGCCATTCGTGGATTTCTGGATACATTAAGAGTTGAAAACCTAAAAACAGGTGTGCATGTATTGGTAGCAGCTCCTGGGTTTACAGCATCTAATGTAAGAAATGTAGCATTAACTGCCGATGGTTCATCACAAGGCGAAACCCCACGTGATGAAAGCAAGATGATGAGTGCCGAAGAATGTGCGCGTTTAATTGCCAATGCTGTTGTAAAGCGAAAAAGAGAATTGATTATGACTTTTATGGAGGGGAAACTAACCGTATGGTTGAAAAAATGGTTCCCAAGCCTGTTAGAGAAGCTTACCTATAACCATATGGCTAAAGAACCTAATTCACCTTTGAAATAAAAAAATGTAATTTGAAGCGAGTTTAAATACTCGCTTTTTTCTTGCGTTTTGTAACATTTACAAGCCCTGCAAGTATATCTACTTTTTAAAACTGGTATCAAGCGATACAACTACTACTTGACTAATGGACAAATCTCACTTCAATACTTTTATCTTTTCCAATGCGAACAAGATATACTACTATGTATTTTGTATTCTTAAGAATTCTGATCAAACCATTCAAATCGTTGAAAAAACATTTGAAGAGTGTTGGAACAAAAGAAAAGAGCTATCTCATTCCGATTTGACTCCTGTTTTTAAAATTGCCAGAGATTTGGCTAAAAACGAAATGCAAGGTAAAGCTGCATCAAAAGGAGTTCTTAATCAAAATACTGAAGTGAGCCCTGTGCTATTGCGTTTTTGCGAGCTGTTGAATGATTTGGCTCCCATTCAAGCTGAAATCTTGTGTTTGCGCTCTTTGTCAAGAATGAGCGTTGATGAGATATCCAAAATTGTTGGACTTGGCTTAAATAATGTACAGTCGATGTTGGCTGAAGTACGAAAGTTAGTTCGAGCACAGGTTGACCCTAAAGGAATCCTAAAGGAATTTTCTTATCACGAATTGCTTACCAAATACTATGCAGGTAGTACAAGTATAGAAGAGGAGGAGCAACTTCGCTTATTTGTATCTCGAATGGACTTATCTGAAATTCCCGAATCAGATCGGGAGGTATTCAGCATGTTTTTAAAAATTGGTAATGCAGAGATTCCAATTACCGGATCAGACATTTTACGCGATAAAATGAAAGAACTACAGACCACAAAATTTCAAAGAGTATTGGCTAAAATAAAAAAGCAATCCAAATGAGGATTGCTTTTTGTGTTTTATAAGGAACTGCATTATTTACATTTGAATTCACCTTAATCATGCAGGTTTATCATCTAAAGATTTAAATCCTTTTCCCAAAATTTCGTTGGTTTCCATAACTGTAACAAAGGCTTCAGGATCAATCGAGTGGATGTAATCCTGAAGCATCGATAATTCGCGACGGTTTACCACCATGAAAATCATATTTTTTTCACTTCCATCATACATACCGGTTCCTTTTAAAAAGGTACCGCCTCTGTTCATATCTCCAATTACCTTGTTTTTGATTTCTTCGTATTTATCAGATACGATAAATAAGGCCTTTTCGTAGGATGAGCCTTGCAAGGTAATATCGGTAACCTTACCTATAATAAATAGTACTACCAGTGAATACAGAGGAATTTGCCAATCAAGTTGGATGTATAAACAACTCAAAACGATTAGGAAATCGATATAAATTACGGTTTGCCCAAGCGGTGTTTTTGCGAATTTAGCAACAATCATTGCCAAAATATCCGAACCTGCCGAAGTGGCTCTTGCTTTTAGAATTAAGCCTAAGCCAAATCCAATAAAAATACCTCCGAAAATACAGGAAAGCAATACATCATCAACCAAAGGAACTAAGCCCCACCAAGCTGTTATTGTATCCAAAAATAAAGCACACAAAACAAAAGACAGTATGGTTTTTATACCAAATCGAGGTCCTAGAACTTTAATTCCAAGAAGGCTTAAAGGAATGTTTATTGCCAAACTTGCAATCCCAACTGGAATTCCTCCTCCAAACTTTCGGAACAAATCGTTCGAATAATCCATGAAGTGGTACAGGATATTCGAGAAGAATCCGGTATAATCAGTAGGATTTAATGCACCAAACAAACCTTGAGGAAACAGACCTTGAGTCAGTTTGTTGATTACAATCCCGATTCCATAAATACTTCCTGGAACCAAATCGTGCGGAACTATAAAGAATACAAAGCCAGCAGCCATAATAAATGCCCCGGCAATAACCAGTGAGTAATTATAAAACCATTTTCCGGAGAAAATTGCGTCTTTTTGTATAAAAGCCAAAGTGAATATGTTTTTAGTGTGTAAGCTTTAATTTAATTGTAAGAATAGTAAGATTTTGCAAAAATAAATAATTTTTAGAGGAATACTTGGCCCAATCTGTGCTATTTTCAGAGATTTTCTTTGAGGAAAGGTTGTTTTACCGATAAAGAATTGATTGTTTTGCATTAGATTCAATAAATAAATATGAGAGCAAGTATCAGTAGGCTGATCATGAGAATGTTCGGCTGGAAATATATAGGAGAGATTCCTGAAGTAAAAAAAGCTGTAATTATTGCAGTTCCTCACACCTCCAATTGGGATTTTGTTTGGGGAAAGTTGGCTTTTTTGTCGCACAATGTGAAAACTACCATTTTAATGAAGAAAGAACTCTATGTTTTTCCATTAAAATACCTTCTAAAATCGTGGGGAGTAATTCCGGTTGATCGATCGAAAAAAGGGAATATGACTGATCAATTGGCCGAAGAATTTTCGAAAAGAGAATCCTTATACATTTCAATTGCGCCCGAAGGCAGCAGGAGTTTAAGACCAGAGTGGAAGAAAGGCTTTTATTTTATCGCTTTAAAAGCAAATGTGCCCATTTACATGGCGGAAATCAATTATGAGGATAAAACCTTAACTTGTGGAGAACCTTTTTATCCAACAGGTAATGTTGATGAGGATATGAAAGTGATAAAGAGCAATTATATAAACTCAAAGCCAAAACATCCTGAGAAGTTTTCTACTGGCTTGTAAATTTGTTTGTTATGTCCGATCTGTTAAAAGTTAGCTTGGTTCAATCCGAATTGATTTGGGGAGATGTAGAAGCCAATTTGAATCATTTTTCTGAATTACTTGGAAAAATTGATAGAGAAAGTGATCTAATCGTCTTGCCAGAGATGTTTACTTCTGGATTTTTAATGAAGGATAAAAACAAGGTTTCGCCATTTGCTGAGATGACAATTCATTGGATGCAGAAATGGGCATCGAAACTTCAAACTGTAATACTGGGAAGCATTATTGTAGAAGAAAATTCGGAGTATTTTAACAGGTTGTATATTGTAAATGCTGGGGGAATTTTAGCTCAGTATGATAAAAGACACTTGTTTCGAATGGGAGAGGAACAAATGCATTTTCAGGCAGGAAAGCAACGTGTGATTTTTAATATTGGAAAATGGCGAATTTGCCCACTGGTATGTTACGATTTGCGCTTTCCGGTTTGGAGCCGAGGGATTGATGAATACGATTTATTGCTATATGTTGCCAACTGGCCAAAGCCTAGAAGAGAGGTGTGGAATACCCTCTTAAAAGCAAGAGCTATTGAAAATCAAAGCTATGTGGCAGGTGTGAATCGGGTAGGTGAAGATGGAATGAATTTATCATACTCGGGAGATTCATCCCTGTTCGATGCCAAAGGAAAGCTTCTTACAAAATGTGAAGATCATAAAACAAACATTCAGACTTACAGCATAAGTTTGAGTCAATTGAATGATTTTAGAGCCAAATTTCCTGTACATCTCGATGCAGATTCATTTCAAATAAGCAAATAATAATACGATTACATAAAGCGATTCAAAGACTTATTAATTTTATTGCTGATTTTTATTCATCAGTATTGGAAAACTAAATATATAGTTCTATATTTAAGTCAGAAGTCATAAAACAAAATTTAAGAAACAAAAACGAATTGTCCCACTTTAAATAATACAAATAATAATGAAAGAATTAACTAGGGCTGAAGAGCAGGTGATGCAAATCCTTTGGGAACTTGAAAGTGCCTTTGTAAAGGAAGTAATTGAGCTCATTCCTGAACCAAAACCAGCTTACAATACAGTTTCAACAATTGTTCGAATTCTTGAGAAAAAAGGATTTGTTGGACATGTTGCATTCGGTAAAAGTCATAGATACCACCCATTAATTACCAAAAAAGAGTACACGCGCAAATTCATGAAAGGATTTGTAAGAAATTATTTCTCGAACTCATACCGAGATATGGTATCCTTCTTTGCAAAGGAAGAGCAGGTTAGTTTATCGGAATTGGAAGAGGTTAAAAGAATGGTTGAAGAGCAAATTAAAAAGCAAAGCTCTTAAAATTTATTGGTGAATGGTAACAGGCGTAATTCTATATTTCTTACAATCAGCAATCTGCATGGCATTCTTTTATGCCTTGTATTGGTTGTTTCTGAAAAGGGATACCTTTTTCAGGATCAACCGTGTGTTTTTGATGCTGACTTTGGCCGCCTCCTTACTTATTCCATCTCTTAAAATACCTTTTCAGGTAGAATCAAATCCGGTAACATCAGACTATGCAATGCTTGATGCGGTGGTATTAACTTCTCAGCAATATTTAAGTGCGAATATGTTGGAGGAAGTTGTGGTTACTGCCGATAATCATATTAATTGGTATCAATATATTGGATTTGTATACCTGATCGGATTATTGCTGCTGACTCTTCGTTTTTTCAAAAACCTGATTCAATTGTTTATTTGGACCAGAACAAATAAAAGAATTCGTGAGAATGGAGTGCAGTTGGTAGTAATGAAGGATGATTATCCGCCATTCTCATTCTTAAATGCAATTTTCGTAAGTAACCAGGACTATAAAAAGCCTGGGTTTGCTTCCATATTGGCACATGAAAGAGTACATGTGGATCAATTGCATACATTTGACCTTTTAGTGTTGGAGGTGCTTACGGTAGTTTTTTGGATTAATCCATTTGTTTGGATGTATAAAAGTTCTATTCAGGAAGTACACGAATATTTAGCTGATGACAAGGTGGTGAATGGTTCGGTTAATCCGAATGAATACAAAATGCATATTGTCAATCAATTTGCAGGAGGAGATTTGTTCCGGTTGGCAAATAACTTTGGTCAATCAACATTGAAGAAAAGAATTTCGATGTTGGGTAAAATTAAAACTCCTAAGATTGCGCTGGTTAAGCTTTTATTGTTGCTTCCAATTGTTTTGGTATTACTATCAGCATTTGCTTTTACGATTGAAGAAGAGAAAAAAAATTCCCAAAACTTTTCATTTAAAGAATTTATTCCTGATGGATTAAAACAATTTTATTCTTTTTCAGACAGAGAATATTCTACTTACGATGATGAATTGCACTTTATTCAAGGGTCAGCTACAAGTGGGATTTCAGCATTAAAGCATAAGGAAGAAGTTAGCCCTAATCAAATTTATAGAATTGCTGATGAAATGCCTGAATATCCTGGTGGTATTAATGTACTGAAAAAGTATATCACCAATGAAATGAGATATCCTAAAGAGGCAGAGAAAAACCAAACGGAAGGAATGGTATTTGTTAGTTTTGTTGTTGGGAAATCAGGAGAAGTTAAAAATGTATATGTAAATAAAGGTGTTTCTCCTGAATTGGATAAGGAAGCATTGAGAGTGGTAAAGGGATTACCTAATTGGACACCGGGTAAGCACAAAGGCAATTTGGTAAATGTGGCTTATACATTGCCAGTTGATTTTAAGTTGAAAGATTTTGCAATTGAACAACCTATATTAATTAGAAAACCAGTTCTTGCAAGAATTAAAAATGCTTCGGATTATCATACTGATAATTTAGCGAAATTAGAAAATTACAATCAAGAATATACTGTTGTTGAGAAAATGCCAGAATTCCCTGGAGGAAATGGAAGCTTAAGAAAGTGGGTTGCCAGAAATTTAAGATATCCGATTTTAGCTGCTGAGCAAGGTTACGAAGGAAAGGTATATGTAAAATTCAATGTGAATAAAGATGGCAGTGTATCAGATGCAAAAATTATTAAAGGTGCGAATGTGGAATTAAATGAAGAGGCTCTTCGTGTTATAAATAGTATGCCTTATTGGATTCCTGGAGAGCAACAAGGAATTAAAGTTAAGGTGAGTTATACAATTCCTATCCGTTTTGCTTTGAATAAATAAAATTTTTTACGTATATTAACTAAGAAATTAGTTCTAGGGACTAATTCTTTAGGAATAACACCCAAAACCAATTTATTGTCTAACCAAAATTCAATGTTATGGAAGTAAAAAAGAATCCCCGTTACGATTTAGAAAAGAAAAGAGGAATGTTTTTACAAATCGGTTTTCTACTCAGTTTTTTAATTGTTTTAGCTGCTTTTGAGTACAAAACACCAGTTGCCGAAACAGAGGAGTTGACTATGGATATCCTTGAAGAAACGGATGAAATTATCCCTGTTACTGTTCAGGATAAGCCAAAACCCAAAGAACAACCAAAGGTAAAGTTGATGGAATTAGCAGAACTTTTATTGGCAGATGACGACGAAGAAATTGAAGATCTTGAGATCGAAGATGCAAGCTTATCAGAAGATGATGAATTTGATATTGTTGCTGTGAATGAAGATGTAGAAGAAGTTGATGAAGATACGCCATTTGTGAAAGTAGAGCAGATGCCAATTTTTAATCCTAAAAAGAACAAAACCTACGAACAAGGACAACGTGATTTGTTCATTACCATGCAGAAAATGACTCGTTACCCTACAATTGCTCAAGAAAATGGTATACAGGGAAAAGTGTTTGTAAGATTCGTTGTGACCAAAACAGGTGAAATTGCAAATATTAAAGTAGTTCGTTCTGTTGATCCATCTTTGGATAAGGAAGCGATTAGAGTAGTAAGTAATCTGCCTAAGTTTAAACCTGGAAAACAAAGAAATAAGCCTGTTAGTGTATGGTTTAGCGGATATATTTCGTTTGTACTGCAATAATTTTTTTATAGATATTAACTAAGAAATTAGTTGTGAGATGTTGTTGAACCTTTAATTCAAAGAGCTATGAAAGAGAAGAAGAATGCTAAATATAATTTGGAGAAGAAAAGAATCATGTTTCTGCAGTTTGGATTGATTTGCAGTTTTGTGTTGGTTTTAACTGCCTTCGAATACGAGGTTCCATTTGATGAGCCCAAAGATATTGTTGTAGAGGTATTGGACGATGTGGATATGTTGATACCAATTACTTATCGTGAACCTGAAAAGCCTAAAGAAGCACCAAAAATTAAGAAAATAGAGTTGCTTACACCTTTATTGGTAGACAATGAAGAAGAAGGAATAGATTATGAGCCTGAGGATTCATTTGGTGATCCTGATGATGAGGTGGTATTTGTGGTTACGGAAGATCCAGAAGAGTTGGTTGAAGAAACACCCTTTGCGCTTGTTGAAGATATGCCGGTTTTTAATCCTGATAAAAATGACAATTACAAACAGGGTAATATGGATCTGTTTCGAACCTTACAGAGATCTGTAAAGTACCCGGTTACAGCTCAAGAAGTAGGGCTGCAAGGTAAAGTATATGTTCGGTTTGTAGTTACCAAAAGTGGCGATATTTCTAATATCGAAATCACTCGTTCGGTTGATCCAATTTTGGACAATGAAGTCATTCGGGTACTTAAAAGCTTGCCAAAATTTAAACCAGGCATGCAACGATTAAAACCTGTTCCGGTATATTATTCTGCTTTTGTGAACTTTAGGTTGCAATAGGTTGAATATCAAAGTGTAGCTGTTCGGTTTTTTCGAAACAATAAAGATCAAAATTCGTACTATTAATAAGTAAAACGTTCTTTGAACTCATCCTCTCATGAGGTACGATTTTAGCATGGTTCTTATTGAATCATGCTCTAAATGCACCTATTGTTGATCGCAATTTGTTACCATTAAAATGAACAGCTATGATTCCTAAAAAGAATCCAAATGTTGATTTGGAAAAGCGGAAATCCTTATTCTTTGAAATTGGGATGGTCGTGGCTCTGGCTGTAACCTTTGTTTCGTTTGAATGGAGATCAAATGTAAAACAAGCTACCCAATTTACTTCGGAAGCAGAATTTACAATTGATGAGGAAATGGTTCCGATTACCAGGCAGGAAGAAATAAAGGCTCCACCCAAACTACCTCCTAAAATCAAGATTGCGGATGTTATCACCATTGTTGAAGATGATGTTGAACTAGAAGAAGAGTTAGAAATTGTTGAGGAAGAAATCAACCAGGAAACAGAAGTGGATATTCAGCCTATTCGAGAAGTTGTAGCAGAAGAAGAGGAAGAGGATGAAGCTCAAATCTTTGTTATTGTTGAAGAAATGCCAATTTTTCGACCTGATATTTGTAAAACCAGGAAGGAGGGCGATGCAGAATTGTACCGACACATATACAAAAGCCTAAGATACCCTGTATTGGCTCAGGAAAATGGAATTACAGGCAGGGTATTTGTAAAATTTATAGTGGGTAAAGATGGTGGTATTTATGATGTTGAGGTATTGCGAGGTGTTGATCCTTCTTTGGATCAGGAGGCAATTCGTGTGATTAAGAATTTACCAAAGTTTTCGCCAGGAAAACAGCGTGGTAAACCTGTTAATGTATCCTATACTTCAGTGATTAAATTTGTATTACAATGAATTAAGGTAAGTGTTACGTTAAATTACTACTCAGACTTGAAAACGAAAGTCCGCATTTGATGTGCGGACTTTTCTACTTTATATGATTCGTGTTTCAATCTTGTCTCCTTTGGCATGTTTTTGTAGTAATGAAACGGCAAAGTCCATTGCTTTTTGTAATTCATGATTTCCTTGAAAGCTTAAAATTATCATTAAAAATTGTGAGCATTCATTGGTAATCGATGTGCGAACAGAATCGCTGGTAGGGCTTCCAAAAGCTCCCAATTCATCTCTGAAAATCGGTAAGAACTCAATATTTAATTCACCACGTCCTATTCCTTTATAAGGTTCATCTTTTCTTCCGATTCCTAACCGAATATCACCATTTATTTTTTCTGCATTATAACCACCAATGGAAAATCCACTATCAATCGAGACCAAATTTAAAAGGTCTACAACATTATTGATTTTATACAAGCCTTTGCCACTTGCAACTCTTCTTAGTAAAGCCTCGGCAGAAGGTCTGTATCTGCTTGGATCCTTACCAATTTTGCGATATCCCAATTTTGTACTTTTTACACTCGGTAATTGTCTTATTTTTTCAGGATCTAATTCTTTTTCCTTTCTCTCAATGAATTCATTGATTTCCTTCCAAAGTTCCGGACAATCCTCTTGTGTTTCAACATTACATTGAATAGCTCCTAGTTTAAGATCAGGCCATGTGCTTTTAAGTTCCTCCTCAATTAGAATATTTATCATTTGTTACCTGTTAAATTTAAGAATAGTTAAATCCAAAAATCAAAAATAGGAATTAAATAATGATATTTTCTGTGAATCTTTAAATTATCTTATCATAAATTTCTTAAAAGCTTGAATATTTTTTAATTTTAATGGAAAGCGATAAAATCATTTGAAATGACAAGAAGAAATGCCCTAATAACAGGAGCTATAAAACGAATAGGAAAAGAGGTGGCTGAACATTTGGCAGCTAAGGGATATAATATTGCACTGCACTACAACTCATCTAAAAAAGAAGCTCTCGAGTTGCAAGCAAAATTGATCAATACATATCCTTCACAAAAATTCAAAATCTTTCAATGTGATTTGAGCAATGAATTGGAATTGGAGCAGTTGATAGACAAGGTGATGAATCACTTTAAGCAATTGGATTTATTGGTAAATAATGCTTCGGTTTTTGATCCTGGTGTTATTCGGGAAACGGATGTAAAGCTTTTTAACCTGCAGATGGATGTGAATTTAAAAGCTCCATTTATAGTATCAAGAGATTTTGTTTTAAATAACAATAGAGGCTTAATTATTAATTTTTTAGATACACGAATTTCTGGGTATTCAAATTCTCATGCTGCTTATAGCATTTCCAAAGTGGGATTGGCACATCTTACAAAAATGATGGCTTTAGAATGTGCACCAGATGTACGAGTAAATGGAATTGCACCAGGTGTAACTTTGCCACCAGAGGGAAAAGGAGAGGAATATTTAAAGAATTTGGCCAATAAAACTCCGATGAAAAAAACAGGAGGAGTAAAACCAATTCTTCAATCGATAGATTACATTTTGGAAAACGACAACTTGACCGGACAGATATTGTATTGCGATGGTGGAGAACAACTCTTATAAAATTAGATTATGGCAATTATTCGCGTTAAAAATTTACTGATTAGAACATACATTGGATTTAATCCTGAAGAACTAAGAAACAAACAGGATGTGGTAATTAATATGTGCATTAAAGCCGATGTTAGTGAGGCCATTAAGAATGATGATGTTGACAACTCGTACAATTATAAAGTGATTACGAAAAAGGTAATTGCTTTGGTACAAGAAGGCAAATTTAAAATGCTTGAAAATTTGACTCAGCAGGTTCTGGATTTGATCATGAAAAATCCCAATGTGGAATGGGCTAAAGTAGAAGTTGATAAGCCTCATGCATTGCGATTCGCTGAATCAGTATCCATAGAACTTGAAGCAAATCGAAAAATCTAATTTAAAAAACATGAACTCGTGCATTATTGGAATAGGATCAAATATAAATCCCAATGAAAACATCAAAAGAATGTTATGTTTGCTTGCAAAAGACCATAGGGTGGGAAAGCATTCATCATGGGTTAAAACTGCACCTATAGGTATTACCGATCAGGATGATTTTATTAATGGAGCGGTTAAAGTAGAAACGCAACATGATATTGATGAATTTCGAAACTACCTGAAGCGACTGGAGGATAGGATGGGAAGAGACAGAAGCTTGCCTAAATTTGGTCCGAGAGTAATTGACCTTGATATTGTGGTGTGGAATGGAGATATTGTTGATGAAGATTACCATACCAGAGATTTTTTACGTGATTCGGTAAATCAATTGCTTGATTGAAGATGCTCAAGAAGTAAATCGACTAACTTGATATCGGCAGGAGCCCAATCCATGTCTTTCTATTCATTAACATGTATCCACTTGATATTTTGATGTACTCGTTTTTGAAATTCTCCCGATACATGTTCAACAAAAAAAGCTTTTAGGCAAACGATTTTTTTGCCATAGTTGTGAGTGTTTTGTTAGATAGAAGGTTGTTACTATTGATTGAATGCCAAATTCTTCATGAAGTTCTCGAACCATGCATTCTTCATCAGTTTCGTTTGCTTCTATTTTTCCACCTGGAAATTCCCATTTTAATCCTAAATCATCGTGATGATTTCTTTGTGCGACCAAAATAAAATCTCCTTTTCGGATAATTGCAACAGTTACCTGAATGGCTTTCATTCAGAATCTTTTTTTTCTGAATCAATTTCGTTCAGTAGGTTGGCAGCAAGTTTTACCAGGTTTTTACATGACATTGTGTAATTAAACCTGATGTCGAAACAAGTCAAATGATCTGATTTTTCTTGAAATCTTTTGGTAAATTCATCTTTTAAATCAGGCTTGTCTTTAATCAGTTCCAAAGCAGCAAAGTAAGCTCCACAGTATCCATTGGGTGCTTTCCCATTGCCAAATTTGGCAAGTTCAACAATCTGATTGTTTGTGATTTTGTATTCCTCCTGGAAGGCTTTAAAAATTGCTTGGGCGCAATTGTAATATCCGGGAGGTTTATGAAAATATTTTAAAGCAGTATCTGCTTTTGTTCTCTTATGGAAAAAACTCATTGTAAAGGTTCAAGTTGGTTATCAACAAATGTAGCGGTTTCCTAAATGAAACACCAATTAAATTAGGTCTTTTAGAACATGAAATTTGTCATATGCATGTAATAATCACGGAAAAATATTATATTTAACTACATTTAATATATTATTAGAATTATAGTATAAGTGTAGCTAAATCAGTAATCGTATGAATAAAATTAACCCATGGGCTTTTGGAATTGTATTTCTCTCTTTTGTTGCTTTTTATGCATGGAATGGTTTTAAGTTGCCGATTTTCTTTTGGGGTAAAACATGTAAGCAAGATGCTGTAATCTATGATACAAAAATTCATACCGTTTCTTTTGGAGGACAGGTGAATTGGAAACAAACGGTAAGATATTTTTACCAGGTTGATAATGGCTGGTATGATGGTTCTTATACATTAAAAGGAGCGCAATCAAAACAGAGGATTGGAAATCTTATTTCTCTTGAAGTCTCAAAATCCAGGCCAGCAAAACATCGGGTTAGAGCTTTTTACAAATCCGATCGGAATATTTATAATTTGGAAAGGCATTTTGAAACCAGACAAATATCTGGTTATAAAAAGCTTAATCTTGCCAATAATGTTTTTAGTTTGATTGATTTTAGTGTGCAAGAAGATTCAGTATCAAAGTATTATGGAGTCTTACATGTTAAAAATGACTCGATAAAAGAATTGATTCCAATCATCCATTATTACAAATCTAAAACTTACCTTGAATATCAACTTGTTGATGATGATCTGAGGAATCAGTTCCATAAGAAGTATCAACAACTGGAATTTGAAAAGAAAGATAATTCAATTCGAATTGATCCCCTTGAGGAAGTTTTTTATCAATCCTACCGAAATGCTTACAACGAATGATTCAATTTCTTTTCAAGCAAATTAATTCTCTGTTCTAATCTTATGGAAAAATTAGTTGAATTTTCAGCTACAAAACGAAATAGAATTAAAGATTTCTCGTAATATTCGTTTGCGAGGGCTTTTTGTTCTTTTGCGTTTTGTATTTCGGCTTCAGCATAAAATAACTCTGCTAACACTTGCAAGTGTTCATCGGTAAAATTGTGTTCTTGTAATAAACTATTGGTTAGCTTTTCTTTCGGTATACTCTTAAAGAAAGAAGCATCTTCCTTCAGAAAATCACGATATGCATTCTCAAGAATCTGAGATGCTTTTTTTGTATTCTTTTTATTCAGTAAGCCTAAAATTTGAGCAATCAATTCACCGATCATCTCAATCATTCTTAAAACATAGTCTTTTTGATACATATTTCTCTTTATATTTTAACCAATGGAGCCCAAGCTGAGGCAAAACTCTTTTCTCCAAATTTACCAAAATCACAAACTACATCCTGCTCATTGCAAGATTTAATTTCGCCGGTTCCATATTTTGGATGCTTTACTTTTGTTCCAACCTTCCATTTGGAACCATCATTCGATTCTACTTCCGGAGAGTTTTCTTCCACAGAATTCCGGACAGGAACGCTGCTTACTTTTTCAACCAAAGCACTTGGAATCGAATTCAAGAAATAGGAAGGTCCATCTTGTGCATTCCATGCACTTGATTTGGTATGCCAGGATATTTCCATGTGATTCTTTGCTCGCGTAAGCGCAACAAACAGTAGTCTTTTTTCTTCTTTTAAATGATCGTATCCTGCTTTTTTGCGTTCCAAGGGAATAATTCCGCTGTTGGCTCCACTTAAGTATACATGATCGAATTCCAATCCTTTTGCAGCATGAATGCTAAGCAAACGTACTCCTTTCTTTTCCTCTTGTAAGCCCGAATTAATTTGAAAATGTCCTTCCAAGCTTACCAGGCTCATGGCCGCCCGGTAGATTTCCAACCAATCGCCAAAATAGTTTTTTGATGTATAACGATCCAATTCGTTTAATGCATTCTTGATATCCGCAACATCATCCTTATAGTTGATTGATGTTGGCTTTAAAAAGAAATCGAGCGATAAATACTGGTACAGGTCAACATCACTTTTTTGAGATTGCAAGTAATTTGCCAATCCCATTAGGCGTTGACAAAGCTTAATGTATTGGCTGCGTTTTTTATATTTCTCTGATAAGAAGCATGAAAAAGCTTCCAGTTTTGAGGCAAACTCTTTTCCCTCTGTGAATTTGTTGAATGCTGATAATAATCTTTTTCCAGCTTTTAGGCAACCGAAATCACCAGAACTAAATACACGCAGAATGCTATCTATATCATTTGGATGTAATCCTGAAAGGAGAATATTCTTTAACCAAAAAAGAGCTGCTTGTTCTCGCAATTTGGTTTTGCTTACCACTTCGCAAGGAATGCCTTCCAATTGAAAAATCGATTCGAATATGGCAATTTGCTGTCGGGTGCGAAACAAAATGGCAATTTCAGTATAAGGCGTTCCTTTTTGGTGTATTTCTTTAAATTTTTGTACATAGTAATAGGCTTCCTGATGATCATCGAAATGGTTTCGGATAATCAGTTTTTTTCCTTGGTCACGAGTAGCCTGCAATGCATCATTATCCTGTTGCAACAGGCAGGAAGCGGCATTAAGCAATTGTCCTGATGTTCTGTAATTCAAAGGCAATTTCATAATTGCACAGGATTGATCATCTATGTAATTCTGAAAGATTGCATTCGTACTTCCTCGCCATGCATAAATGCTTTGATTGGGATCGCCAACGGCAAAAAAATGATTTCCTTCATCACTCAGGTTTTGAATCAGTTCAATTTGTTCTTCATTACAATCCTGAAACTCATCTACAACAATCCATTGGGGAACAAATGTTTTTTTGAGTTTTAACAACCAGTTTGCCACCGATATTAAATCATCAAAATCCATCAGGTTGTTGGCTTGTTTCTCTTTGCGCGAAACACCTAAAAGCTGCACCAAATCATCTGGGTTTTTCATGTTTCCATAGATAACCTGCTTTTCGATTCGGTACAATTTTAATCGTTTGTCCAGTTTGTTTCGATATTTTACATCTAACTCGTGACTTACAATTAAGCGTTGCAAAAAATCTTCTTTTGCCTCCTGATCCATAATTGAAAAAGTAGGAGTGAAGCCCAATTCCTGCAAATTGGGATGTTCCTTAATCAATTGGCGAGCAACCGAATGAAAAGTGCCAAAGTATCTCAATTCACCACTACCTGGCAGTGTTGAATTTTCGTAGAAAGATAGTATTCTCTCTTTGATTTCACGTGCGGCCTTATTGGTAAAAGTCAGTACCGCCATTTGCGATAGGGGAACTGCTTTAATAAAGTGTAGGTACAATACTTTATGCGTGAGTACTGTAGTTTTTCCACTTCCTACCATCGCCGAGAGCAATAGTTTCTGATCCTCAGAAAATACAGCTTGTTGCTGATACAAATTGAGTTTTTTTAAAGCAGAAGCCAATTGTGGCTTTTTCGCTTCCACTTTCGTGACAATAGCGCTGTAATCCTCCTTTGGTTCGGTATAGCGTTCCAAGGGAATGATATGGTGATTTACAGGAGTTTCGAAAGATTCGAATGCCGAAATCGGGTCGAATTCTGAATTTTCCAATTCACTGTTCTTTAATTTTCTATGTAGGTGTTTTAAGCTCAATCTTAAATGTATTGTATGATCTGTTTTATAGGTGTTTTTATCGGCCTTTAATAAGAGTTTCTCTAATTGTTCATATACCCTTTACCATTACTCATCATGCGTTGCAGCTTTAGCTGATTTTTTAAATTGGCCTCTCCATCATCTGGTCGCAAAAGCAATTCAAAATGCTTTGGTAAATCAATTACTTTCGATAACTCGGATTTGATTCCTTCTATCACTTCAGGCTTTTGTGCCAATTTTAAGCTGCTGTCGGAATAATACAGAATCAATTGAGAATCTTTAATTTCTGATGCACTGCTTTGCTTTAGAAATCGCGAGCCAAATAAATTTTCCTTTTCAAATCGATTTAAAAGGATCTGCCAATTTTCCTTTAAACTGTTCCAGTCTATTTTCGGTGCAGGAGAGTTTTTGTAATTCGTTAAACCATCAATTTTGATGTCTTTTGGCAAATCAACTTCCTTGTAAAAGGAACGAAGTGCCCACAGAATTAGATGCTTGTTAATTCTATGATCTCCTACGCAAGCCGGACAACCTTCTTTACAGGAGCAATTTTTTACCAATTGGCCTGCGCTTTTGATAATCTCATCGATAAATTCGAAAGCTTTCTCCGAAAAACCAAGACCTCCAGGATACTCATCGAATAAAATAACAGCATGCTTGTGTTTGTGCGATTTAGGATGTGCAAAACCAAAAATATCACCACCCAAATCGGAATGGGTAGCCATAACACGCATGGCTGCCGCGGCTTTTAAACAATGTACCAATCCTTCGGTATAATCGAACCGAGGAATACTTTTGTCTTCGCCCAAAGGCTTTTGAGGCTCTAAACTTGGAGCTTTACCCGTTGCGACAAATACTTTTACCACATTGTCAGGAATTTGTATCCAACAGGCTTCGGTTTCCATTTGAGTTTGTAAAATCTGCGATAGCCCTTCGTAGCCTAGATTTTGATGTGTATTGAACTGAATCATTTTATAGCCCGATACCAAAACACTTACTCGAACATCGCCAAAACAGGAATAAATTCGGTGCTTCTCACTTTGTTCATGTTCCATTAAAATGTCTATTGTGCCTGGTTTATGAGGCTCTGTGTAGTAATTCGAATCTACCTCTTTCACCCAAGCGGTTTTGCTTTCCAAATCCAAATCAAGACTCTTGTACTGTATGCTATCGTGCAGATAAATGGCACCAGGGTAAAATTCCTTTTTTGCCTGAACCAAATCCACCGTAGTGATGGTTTTTTCCTTTTCGCGATCAACCACTTTAATGGTATCGCTGGTAATGTTTCTTAAGCTGATTTCGTGTGCTGGTGATACCTGACCACTCCATTGATATTGCGCATTGTGCTCGCTAATTTCACCCTCTTTTTGTAACAAGGGGATGATCTCTCCCAAATCAGGGAATGTGGCGAGATCATCTATGCTAAGAGGCAGTTCGGCCGAAGCCGCGCGAATGTGTGCCAACTGTATGTATAAATTGTTCTTATCGATTACAGCATTTTCCGATTCCGATTGCAATAACCAGTTCGGATTCATTCCTACGTACTGATCCATTGGTTTTTCCTTCAGCATTAGAACAGCATAGGCTTTGTTACCCTTTCTACCTGCTCGTCCCAATTGCTGCCAAAAACTAGCTCGAGTTCCCGGAAATCCACCCATTACTACCATATCCAAAGCACCAATATCGATTCCCAACTCCAATGCCGAAGTTGATACAACACCGTAAATATTGCCTTCTACCAAATCCTTTTCAATCTTGGCTCTTTCCAAAGGAGTATATCCACCACGGTAAGCCGATATTTTATCCGAGAAATCAGGACCTAGTTTTAAAGGATCTTGTGCCAAAATATCACGGCACTCTTTGGTTACCACCTCGGTTTCTCTGCGCGACATGCAAAAGGTGATTACACGAGTGCAATTTTCTATTAAATCGGGTAGCACACCTTTTAACTCTTCGGTTACCGATCTTTTTCTTTGTGCCTCTTTAATGAATTCGGGTTGCCAAAAAAGAATTTCTTTCTCAGGTGCTGGCGATCCATCTTTTTCAATTAATTCGAAAGGCTGGTGACAGATGTTCTCAGCCAGTTCAGCCGGATTGGCAATGGTAGCTGAACTGCATAAAAACTTGGGTGTGTTGCCATGATAATTGCAAATTCGAAGCAAACGGCGCATTACATTTGAAACATGTGAACCAAAGGCGCCACGGTAGGCATGCAGCTCATCAATTACAATAAAATCGAGATTGGCAAACAAATGTGGGAAACCATATCGATTGTGGTTGGGAAGAAAAGTGGCGTTAATCATATCCGGATTGGTAAGAATGATATTGGCCTCCTCACGAATTCTGGATCGTTCGTTGGCAGGAGTGTCTCCATCGTAAATGCCTGCTTGTATGCGATGTTTGCCAAAATACTCTACAAACTCAACAATATTTCGGAGTTGATCTTTGGTTAAAGCTTTGGTAGGATAGATAAAAAGAGCTCTTCGGCTAGGGTTCTCAAGTATTCTCTCAATCACCGGAAGGTAAAAGGATAAAGATTTTCCACTGGCTGTTCCGGTAGTAATTACTACCGATTTCCCTTGCATGGCCTCCTTGTACATTTCAGCCTGGTGAGAATACAATTGTTTGTAGCCCATTTGCTGTATGCAATCTTTCAATTCTTGATTCATTTCATCAGGAATGGATGAGAAGCTGGCTTTACGGGCTGGCAATATTTTTTTTGATAGAATTCGATTGGCGTATGTTGCCAATATTTCTTGTATTGTATGCATAATCTAATGAGTGAAGCTCCAAAGTTAATCTAAAACAAAGGATTTTTATATTGGAGAATTGATTTCAATAGAAATCGTTTGATGATGAGAGAACAATATTTTATTATTGTGTTTTAATTTATGGGTAATTATAAGTTGATGAAGAAAGTAGGAATTATACGTTGCCAGCAAACTGAGGACATGTGTCCTGGTAGTGCAGATTTTAAGGTGGCTAGCTCCGGAAAATTAGCATTTAAGGAATATGGACCTTGTGAAATTACAGGCTTTGTTACTTGTGGAGGCTGCCCGGGAAAAAAAGCTGTAACAAGAGCAAAAATGATGATAGAAAGAGGAGCAGAAATTATAGCCATGGCTTCATGTATCAAGAGAGGAAATCCGATTGGATATCCTTGTCCGCATTTCGAAACAATGAAAAAGGCCATAGAGAAACAAGTTGGTGCTAAGGCAATTCTCCTGGATTGGACTCATTGAGCCATTCACTTGTTTTTTAGTAATGATAAGCTTAAATTTAAATCATAATCAAATCACAATGTTATGAAGTCAATAAGTGCGCTATTCGTTTTTTTGTTGATTGCTTTGTCCATAGCTGCGCAATCAACAAATGAAGATGAATACCTGAACAAATGGCAAGAATACAAGGAACAGAAAGCTCCTTTTAATTTTGATGTAAAAAAGGACGTGATCGTATTAGAGGATCATATGGAATTTAAGAGGCCAAATTTGGGTAATTTAAGTTACCAGAAAGAATCGTTTACTGTTGGACAGGAAGTTTTAGGAGTTGCATTACATCTTACAGAAGCATTTTATGAAAGTGTTCGTTATCACGAACGAATAGCCCAGGATCCAGCCAAATATTTTATTCCGGGTTATTATACAAATACAAGAGATTTCATGAAATAATTTTACCTTTGTCGAAACGTTAGGGGTGCTTGAATCATGTATTCAGGCTGAGATTTTACCCTTTTACCTGATCTGCATAATAGTAGCGTAGGGAAACGATTTGTCTGATATAATTTTTAAGATATAGATACAACCGTTTCACTTTCGTGGAGCGGTTTTTTTGTTTCCTGCTGTTGTGCAAAATACTTAAAACAAAAGCATAAAATGGGATCAAAATTTAATCAATATGCATCGGATTATGATGCATGGTTTTTGGAAAATGAAAATGTTCTTTATTCGGAAGTAAAATTGGTGGCACATTTCTTAGAAAATGCAGGAGAAGTATTCTCGGTAGGATGTGGCAGTGGTTTGTTCGAAACCATTTTGGACAAAGAATTCGGTATTAGCATTAAGAATGGTATTGAACCTTCAGAAGGAATGGCAGCTATTGCCAAAGAACGAGGTTTAAATGTTGAAATTACCACGGCCGAAGAAATGGAATTGGGTAAAGAAAAGTTCGATACAATTCTGTTTAATGGTACTCCAAGTTATATTACCGATTTACAGAAGGCTGTTGAGAAAGCTTATGAAGCATTGCGTCCTGGTGGTAAAATTGTAATGATTGATGTTCCCAAAGAGAGTTCTTATGGTGTTCTTTACAACTTGGCCAAATCAGTGGGCACCTGGGATCATGAATTATTAGGAGGAGTTCATCCAAGAGATCCATATCCAATAGAATTGGTTAAAGTTGCCAAGTGGAGAACCACTTCAGAGAAAATCGATATCATAAAAAATGCTAACTTTAAGAATCTTCAATTTGCACAAACACTAACCAAGCATCCTCTGTATTCAAATCAGGTGGCCGAAGAACCAATTGAAGGATATGATTGTGGTGATTATGTAGCGATTTGTGCTGTGAAAAACCAGATGCTATGAACCCAAAAATGATTACAGAAAACCTGGAAGCAATCAGGAAAAATTCTCCCTTAGTACACAATATCACCAATTATGTGGTGATGAATAATACTGCCAATGCACTTCTTGCCATTGGGGCATCGCCGGTTATGGCACATGCCCAGGAAGAGGTAAAGGACATGGTTGGAATTGCTTCTGCTTTGGTGTTAAATATGGGAACCCTATCAAAAGAATGGGTTGAGTCGATGATTATTGCAGGCTTAAGGGCCAATGAAAGAAAAATTCCAATTGTCTTCGATCCTGTAGGCGCTGGAGCTACAGCTTACCGAAACGAAATAGCAACGAGAATAATCAACAATTGCAATCCGGAAATTATCAGAGGAAATGCATCTGAAATCATGGCCTTGGTGAATCAGGAAATGAAAACCAAGGGTGTTGATAGTGTTGTATCTACAAAATCAGCTCTTGATTCTGCCAAATATTTGGCTCAATTGCATGAGTGTATTGTTGTAATCAGTGGAGAGGTAGACTATATCACCGATGGGAATCGAGTTGAAAGGGTTGCTTTTGGAAATTCGATGATGGAAAAGGTAACTGGAATGGGATGTACGGCAACTGCTTTATTGGGAGCTTTTATTGCTACCAACGATAATTTGTTTGAAGCAGCCGTTAATGGAATGACAGTAATGGGAATTACCGGAGAACTGGCAAGTGCAAAAGCAAATGGACCTGGAAGTATGCAAATGCATTTTCTGGATTGTTTGTATAAGCTGAGCGAAGTTGAAATTGAACAAGCATTTTGTGCGGTAGAATGAACAGAGAAGATTTAAACTTATATCTGGTAACAGATAAGGAATTAGCCAATGGTAAAGCGCTTGAAGATATTGTTGAAGAGGCAGTAAAAGGAGGTGTTAGCATGGTGCAAATCCGAGAAAAGGAGGCAAACTCAAAAGATTTTTACCAGCTGGCTGGCTCAGTCAAGAAAGTGCTTGAAAAATATAAAGTGCCTTTAATTATTAATGATCGATTAGATATTGCTTTGGCGGTAGATGCTGATGGTTTGCACATTGGTCAGAGCGATTTGCCATATCATGTGGCTCGTAAAATATTAGGGCCAAATAAAATTATCGGACTTTCGGTTGAGAATATTGAACAAGCAAGGCAAGCAAACCAACTTGATGTTGATTACATTGGTTTATCTCCGGTATTTTCTACTCAAACCAAGAATGATATTGCCAAGCCTTTGGAATTGGATGGTGTGAAGGAAATTATGAGTTTTTCAAAGCATCCGGCTGTGGCTATTGGAGGAATCAATTCGACAAATACAGCAGATGTCATTAAGGCTGGAGCAGATGGAATTGCAGTTGTTTCGGCGATTGTTTGTGCTGAAGATCCATGCAATGCAGCAAAAGAACTGAAGGAAATCGTTAACAAGAGTTTATCACTTAAAGAAATTGATTCATGAAATGGTCTGAAGAAGCCTGGAGAAGAATTGAAGGAATTTATACTCAAATACTGGAGCATCCTTTTATAATTGAACTGATGAGTGGCGAATTGGATAAAGAAAAATTTAAATTTTATTTGACTCAGGATTCACTTTATTTGGCAGAGTTTGGTAAAGTACTGGCAGGAATTGCTGTTAAACTGGAAGACTCAGAACAAAGAAAAGACTTTTTAAACTTTGCCAGTGATACTGTTGCGGTTGAGCAAGCATTGCATCAGTTTTATTTGAAAGATCAAAAACAGAATGGTAGTGTATCACCTTCTTGTTTGCTTTACACTTCTTTTATTCATAAGCAATTGGCTACCGCCTCGGTTGAAGAAGCCGCAGCAGCAGTCTTACCTTGTTTTTGGATTTATAAAAAGGTGGGAGATTATATTCTCAAAAATCAGGATCAAAAAGACAATCAATACCAAAATTGGATAGATACCTATGGAGGTGAAGAGTTTGCTCAAGCGGTTAAAAAAGCCATAGAAATATGCGACCATTTGGCTGCGAATACTTCCATTGAGAAGAGAAGAAAAATGTGGAATGCCTTTGTAAAAGCATCTAAAATGGAATGGATGTTTTGGGACAGTGCCTACAAAAAGGAAACATGGCCAGTATAAAAAAGTAAATTAATGAAATACAATAAAGTTTTAAGCATTGCAGGAAGCGATTCTGGCGGTGGAGCAGGAATACAGGCTGATATTAAAGCCATTTCGGCATGTGGCTCCTATGCAGCAACTGCTATTACTGCAATAACAGTACAAAATACAGTGGGTGTAAGTAATGTGCATGCGATTCCCAATCAGATATTAGCAGAGCAAATAGATGCGGTTTTGAGTGATATTGGTGCTGATGCCATAAAAATTGGAATGTTGCATTCTTCGGAAACCATTCATGTTGTAGCCGATGCTCTAAAAAAATATCAAATCAAAAATGTGGTTCTCGACCCTGTAATGGTGGCAACCTCGGGTGATAAGTTGTTGTTGGATGAGGCCATTGTAACTTTAAAAGAGGTGTTGATCCCAATGGTGAAGGTGATCACTCCCAATATTCCCGAAGCAGAAATTCTTTTGGGAAGACAAATCCCAACACAGGAAGATGTGTTTGAATGTGCTGCTGAGCTGTCGAATCTATACAAAGTTTCAGTTTTGCTTAAGGCAGGACATTTGAATGAGGATGAGTTGATAGATGTGTTTTTCGATTTTGAAAAGCAGGAAAGCGTAGAGATGAAATCTCTTCGCATGATCACAAAAAATACTCATGGAACCGGGTGCACAATGTCATCGGCATTTGCTGCTTTCCTTTCGCAAGGATACGATCTTCAGGAATCTGCTAAAAAGGCCAAGGATTACATCAATAATGCAATAATTGCAGGAGCAGATTACGAAATAGGAGAAGGGCACGGACCTGTAAATCATTTTTACCATTTTTTGGAAACATGCAAGCAGTAGGCACTTTTACAAAAGAACTTTGGGAAGCTGCTTTCCCTGTATATCAACAATTAATTTCCTGTCGCTTTGTGAACGAACTGGCGACAGGTACATTAAGCAAAGAGAGTTTCTCACATTACCTGACTCAGGATATTCTTTATTTGAAAAAGGATGCCGAAGCGCTGGGAAGGGTAGCTGCAAGGAGTAAAAGTGATGTGGATAGAGATTTCTTTAAAAGTCTGGAAAAGGATGGTTTAGAAGTTGAGTTTGTGTTGAGGAATGAGTATTTAAAGCATTTTAATCTGCAAGAAGCTAAAAATCAGTCTAAGGCTTTCGCCGATTATTCCAATTTCTTGCTGACTCATGCGCAGAACTCACCTCTGGAAGTAGCTTATGCTGCATTATTGCCTTGTTTTTGGATTTATGGTGCTGTTGCAGATGTCATTATTCAAAAGAATGTTAGCAATAATCCGTACCAGAAATTTATCGATACCTATGCTGGTGATGAGTACCAATATTACACTCAAAAATTTATTGAAATTGTTGAGTGTAATTCTGTTGAATCGGAATGTAAAAAACAAGTGAAAGTAGCTTTTCTTGAAGCCTGTAGGCATGAATTGGCTGTTTTCGAAGAACCTTATGAACTTTCAGTCAAAGGGTAACTAATACTCAAAAATATTATAAGTCACCCTTTGACTTGTTAAAGGAACTGGTAATGCAAAAGTTTTTTTTCAACTTTAGGTGTTTTTAACCCTTGATTCGTTATAGTAGAAAAGATATTAAAAGATGAAAATAGACCATAAAACAGCATTGCTATTAATCGATCTTCAAAAAGGATTTGAAGATATTGAGTATTGGGGTGGAGGAAGAAACAATCCGGATGCAGAACTGAAAGCCTCAAAAATTCTAAAAGTCTGGCGCGATAAAGGCTTGCCTTTATATCATGTTCAACACTGTTCTACTACTAAGGGCTCACCTTTGGAACCCAATATGCCTGGCAACGAGTTCATGGATTTAACAAAACCAATTGAGAATGAACCCATCATTCAGAAGAATGTAAATTCGGCCTTTATTGGCACTGATTTGAAAAAGCAACTCGATGAAAAAGGGATCTCAAAATTGGTGATTGTTGGTTTAACTACCGACCATTGTATTTCTACCACAAGCAGAATGGCAGGGAACTTTGGCTTCGAAACCTATTTAATCGAAGATGCTATTGCCACCTTCGATAAAATAGGAGTGAATGGAGAAAAATATCCTGCTCAGCTGATTCATGATACGGCATTGGCCAGTTTGCATGAGGAGTTTGCAATGGTAATTACCTTGTCAGATTTATGGGAGCAGCTTAAGTAGTGTGAATCGATCTTTCCAAAGACAATGGAATACCCTTACCAAACAGTTTGGAACTATGATTCCATAATGCTTGAAATTAGAATTACATACTTTTGTAATATTGTTTTTAATTATGGAATAGTATTTATTTTTTCAAAGCCTCCCACAAAATCTCAACCGGATGTTGTGCTTCCCGCTCAGTTTCATCTTTAATCTGATGACGACAAGAAGTTCCTGAAGCTGCAATTAAAACAGACTGTGGTGTTCTTCGAACTTCCGGGAGTAAAATTAACTCGCCTACCTTTTTGCTTAAATCGTAATGCTCTTTTTCGTAACCAAAAGAGCCAGCCATACCACAACAACCTGATTTTATTTCAATGGCAGAGTAGTTTACAGGGAAACTCAATATCTCTTTAATTGGAAGAGTAGAAGCCAATGATTTTTGATAACAGTGAGCATGAAATTTAATCTTTTTTGATTCTTTGGTAAATTGATTTGGACTAATGTTTCCTTTCTGCATTTCATTGTGTAGAAATTCTTCAATCATGAATACATGATTTGCCAATTGTTTTGCCGATTCACGCATGTTTTCAGGTACCAAATCGATATATTCATCTCTGAATGTAAGAATCGCTGATGGTTCTATTCCAATTAGAGGATTTTCTTCGCTAATGATATCTTGCAAGAGGTTTACATTCTTAATGGCAAGGAATTTGGCTTTTTTCACCAATCCTTTAGAAAGATAAGTTCTCCCACTTTCCTCATGTTTAGGTATAATTACATCATACCCAAGTTTTTGAAGCAACTCAATGGTTTTTATTCCAATTGGTGTGTCATTGTAATCGGTAAATTCATCGGCAAACAGATAAACCTTTCTTTTTGATTCAATATTGCCATTATTGGAATGCCATTTTTTGAGTGTTGTATGATGCAGCTTCGGTATGCTTCTTTCTTCTGCAAATCCCAAATTTCGTTTTACCAACTTTCCGATTATTGGATGCTGATTCACAAAATTGAAAAGGGAAGGAGCATGGCTACCCAATTTATTTATCCTGCTGATATTTGCAATAAGTTTGCTTCTTAAGGGAACAGGATTCGAATCGTAATACTGTTGCAAAAACTCGGCTTTCAGCTTGGCCATGTCAACATTCGAAGGACATTCCGATTTACAAGCTTTGCACGAAAGACACAAATCTAAAATGTCGTACAATTCTTTATGATCGAATGGATTCTTCTGTTCAGAATTACTAATGAATTCTCTAAAAAGATTTGCCCTGGCTCGGGTGCTTAGCTTTTCATCTAAACTGGCCTGGTAACTTGGACACAAAGCTTTCCCCGTTAAGTGAGTGTTTCTGCAATCTCCAGAACCATTACAGCGCTCTGTTGCACGAACAATTCCCATATCGGACGAGAAATCAAAATAGGTGTTTATTTCTTTGGTTTCCTGATTGGGTTCATAGCGCAAATGCGTATTCATTTTTGGTGTATCAACAATCTTTCCAGGATTGAAAATATGATTAGGGTCCCAGGCATTTTTGATATCCCGAAGAAGTTCATAATTCTTTTCGCCAATCATTATAGGAATAAACTCTCCTCGCAAACGTCCATCGCCATGCTCTCCACTTAGAGATCCTTTGTACTTCTTCACAAGCTTGGCAGAATCCAGGCCAATGGCATGGAACTTTTCCTGATCGCCTTGATCTTTTAGGTTTAATACCGGTCGCAAGTGAATTTCTCCACTACCAATATGAGCATGAAATACACAGCTGATATCGTGCTTTTTCATTAGCTCCTTAAATTCTGCAATGTAATCAAACAAAACCTCTGGCATTACCGATGTGTCCTCAATTAAGGAAACCGGTTTGGCATCACCTGGCATATTGGAAAGTACACCCAATGCAGATTTTCGCAAATCCCAAACTCTTGCAATGTTCTCGGCTCCTGTAACCATGGGAAAATGATATCCTAACGAGCTGGCTTTGAATTCATCTTCCATTTTGTTGGCAATCTCTTCGATTTCAGCTGTTGTTTCTCGTGCGAATTCTATAATCAATAAAGCTCCGGGATTTCCTTTTAGGAAAAATCTGTTTTTTGCCTGTAGAATGTTTCCTTCTGTAAGTTTAAGGATTTGATCATCCATAAGTTCTACCGCACCAGGTTTGTATTTTAGGGCAATAAGATTACCTTCAATTGCTTCTTCAAGACTTTCGAAGTGGGCACATATTAAAGCTTTCTCTTTTGGAGGAGCTGGAACGAGGTTCAACTTTATTTCAGTCGTAAAAGCCAAAGTTCCTTCAGAACCGGCCAGCAGTTTACTAAAATTAAATTGGTCACCGCCCTTTGTATACAAATTAGACTCAAGCAAAAGGTCAATTGCATAACCAGTGTTACGCCTTTTAATATTAATATCGGGATATTCTTGTCGAATACCTTTCTGATTTTCCTGATTGGAAAGAATGGAGTGTATATTATTATATAGTTTAGACTCTAAATTGGAGCCTGCACACTTTTGCTCAAATTCATTTTTGTTCAGATCTCCAAATACAGCTTTGCTTCCATCACTTAAAATGGCACTTACTTCCAGGGTATGGTCTCGAGTGCTTCCATATATAATAGAGTGGGAGCCACATGAGTTGTTTCCAAGCATACCGCCCATCATGCATCGACCTGAGGTAGAAGTTTCCGGACCAAAAAACAAATTGTAATCTTTTAAATACAGGTTCAGTTCATCCAAAATGACGCCTGGTTGAACTTTTACCCACTTTTCTTCGGTATTTAGCTCTAATATTTTTGTAAGATGTTTTGATATATCTACCACAATTCCATTCCCAACAACTTGCCCGGCCAGGGATGTTCCGGCTGCTCTGGGGATTAATGATAATGATTCCTGATTGGCAAACTGAACCAATGTTTTGATATCCTCTTCATTTTTTGGATAAACAACTGCCAAAGGCATTACTTTATATGCCGATGCATCTGTAGCATATAAAATTCGTGTTGTATTATCGGTAAAAACCTCTCCTGAAATTTGTTTTTGTAATTGGATAAATCGATTCGAATAATTATCGGTGTTCATAGTAAATAAGCCAGTTTTAAGCAATTCTAGTGCCTGTGTGATTCTCAAAAATTGAAGTTACATTTTTATTTTTGAACCGCGCCTTATCAAGAATGATTATTTATTAAAAAAATGAAGCCAAAACTGACAAAAATTATGAATTTAGAAATCTACAGTTTACTTTTTATTCCTAAATTTGCAATGTCGAGATTACAAAACTGATTAATATATTGATCTACAATGGACTTATTGCAAAAGATTAAAGAAAACGCCAAACTACACAACAAGAGAATTGTTCTTCCGGAAGGAACTGAGGAAAGAACTTTGCAAGCAACAGATATCTTATTGGAGGAAGGTATCGCACAAATTATTTTGATTGGTGCTCCTGAAGAAATCAAAGGAGAAGCTGATCGTTTAGGATTGAAAAACATCGATAAGGCAATTATCGTTGATCCTAAAAGTCATGACAAAATGGAAGCTTATGCTGAAATTTTGGTTGAATTAAGAAAGAAAAAGGGGATGACCATGGAACAAGCTATGGAATTGGTTCAAGATCCTCTTTATTTGGCTACTTTAATGATAAAGGCTGGTGATGCTGATGGAGAAGTTGCAGGTGCATTAAATGCAACAGGGGATGTATTGCGTCCAGCATTCCAGATTGTGAAAACTATGCCAGGTATTTCGGTTGTTTCTGGTGCTTTCATTATGATTTTGAAAGACAAGAACTACGGAGATGATGGTATGATGGTATTTGCTGATTGTGCTGTTCATCCGAACCCAACAGCAAGCGAATTGGCCGAAATTGCAGTTGCAACAGCTAAAACTACAAAAGCAATTGCTGAAATGGAACCTCGTGTTGCAATGTTGAGCTTCTCAACTATGGGATCAGCAAAACACGAAATGGTTGATAAAGTTGCAGAAGCAACTCGATTGGCTAAAGAAATGGCTCCGGAATTCCAGATTGATGGTGAAATGCAAGCTGATGCTGCAATCGTAGAAGCTATTGGTGCGAAAAAAGCTCCAGGTAGCAAGGTTGCTGGTAAGGCAAATGTATTGGTATTCCCAACTTTGGAAGTAGGAAACATTGGATACAAATTGGTACAACGTTTAGCAGGTGCTGAAGCAGTTGGTCCTGTTCTTCAAGGTATGGCAGCTCCGATTAATGACCTATCAAGAGGTTGTTCTGTAAGCGATATCGTAAATCTTGTTGCGATTACTGCAAACCAGGCAGCAGGAATGTAAATGAATATTAAGTAGTAAAATCCAAACTTAACAAATAAACAAAAAATCTAATGAACGTTTTAGTTTTTAATTGCGGTAGTTCTTCTTTGAAATATCAATTGCTTCACATGGGTGATGAGGCTACATTGTTAGCTAAAGGTCTAGTTGAAAGAATTGGTTTAAAAGAGGGAGTATTAACTCACAAGCCAGAAGGAAAAGATAAATTTGAGTTGGTACAGGATATTCCAAATCATAGCGTAGGTATTGATTTGGTGTTGAAGGCGTTGGTAAGTCCAGAGCATGGTGTGATTTCTGATTTGAAAGAAATTAACGCAGCGGGTCACCGTGTTGCTCATGGTGGTGAGTTCTTTAAAGACAGTGCATTAATCGACGAAAAAGCTAAAGAAAACATAGCAGCTTGTTGTGAATTGGCTCCACTTCACAACCCAGCGAACCTTGAAGGAATTCTTTCAATGGAAAAATTACTTCCAGGTTTACCACAGGTTGCAGTATTCGATACATCATTCCACCAAACTCTTCCTGCTGAAGCATTTATGTATGGATTACCATACGAATGCTACGACAAGTACAGAGTTCGTAAGTATGGTTTCCACGGAACAAGTCACAAGTATGTTGCAAGCAAAGCTTGTGATATCTTAGGGTGGAACATTGAAGACAAGAAGATTGTTAGTTGTCACTTAGGTAACGGTGCTTCTGTATGTGCAATTGATGGTGGTAAATCCATTGAAACTTCAATGGGATTCACACCAAATGAAGGTCTTTTAATGGGTACTCGTACTGGTAACCTTGATTTGGGTGCGCTTCTTTATATTGCAGAGAAGAAAAATCTTTCTATCGAAGAAACGAATAAGTTAATTAACAAACAGTCAGGTTTGGCTGGTGTTTCAGGAATTTCATCTGATATGAGAGACCTTGAAATTGCTGCTGAAGGTGGAAACGAAAGAGCTCAATTGGCTTTAGATATGTTCGCATATCGTGTGAAGAGATTTGTAGGTTCTTATTCTGCATCAATGGGTGGTGTTGATTTGGTTCTTTTCACTGGTGGTATTGGTGAAAACGATTCTGTTTCTCGTGAGAAAATCATTAAAGATTTCGGTTATTTAGGACTTGATTTCGATGCTGAAAAGAATGATGGTTTAAGAGGTAAAGATGCTGTGATTTCTAAAGAAGGATCAAAAGTAGCTGCTATGGTGATAACTACTAACGAAGAGTTGGTAATTGCATCTGATACTCAGAGAATCTTGAACGGATTGAAATAAGATATCCTTAAGATATATTTTGGAAGCCTGGCGAATAGCCAGGCTTTTTTTATGCCATTTTCTGAAAAGTATTGCATTTATAGTACTTATGGAATTTTTCTGTAGTAAGTTTCATGCTGTCAATTGTTTTTGAAAATCAAAAAGTATGAGATGAAGTGTTCGTTTCATGATTAATTGCTTTTAATCACGTGTGAAGTTGATATTTAATTTGATGAATAGTCGATTTTGCCGTATTTTATTGTAACAAATCAGAAGGATTGCCGTTTAGTGCATTGATGACACACTAAATTGGCTGGGATTCTTTAAAAATGACTATATGACCAAGCTGCTACCTTTATATAAATTTTTGATTACAACACTATTGATGATTGTGTTCTGTGAGATTTATGCCCAAAGAACCAATTTTCGATTCCATGAATACAATAAGCAGAATAAATTAAACGAAGAGCTTGTTAAATATACAGTTCAAGATTCACTTGGGATCTATTACTTTGCTACAGATGCCGGAGTATATTCCTTGATCAATGATAATTTCTATTTATACGAAGTACCAGAAGGAAAATCACAATATTTTAAAGAGTTAATTAGGCTACAAAGTGGCAACTTATTGGCTTTATCTGATGATGCAATTTACAAGATCAAACCTTCTTTTGATGCCAATGATTTGGAATTGATACTTGAATGCAACCTGGATCCTGCGTCACCAAAATATCCCAAACATGTTTTTGAGGACAAGAAGCAACAGGTTTGGATTTCAGATTACAATCATTTGTATAGATTAAATAATGGCACGGTTGAGAAGTATCATATGGATGAAAAAAACTTGACGAGCTCTTATGCAAGATCTTTTCAGTTTTTGGAATGTGATAATGGCAATCTAATCGTAGTTTCTCAAAAGGGATGGTTTTACAATTTTAACCAGAAAAGTAATTCATTCGATAAATCAGCATATCAACCTGGTTTTTTAGTTCATTCTTCTTTTAAGATTGGTTCCAACGAATTTTTACTGGGTACATCATTGGGAATCATAAAAATCATTTTTGATTTTAAGGGAAGAGTAGTTCATACCGAGACCATATCGAAGGATATTATTGCTTCTTGCTTTGAACAGATTAATGAAAATAGGGTAATTGCAGGAACATGGTTTCAGGGATTGGTTGAAATTGAATTGAATGATGAACACAAATTTTATCCCGTTGGAGGATTTCCATACTTTACTGTAAATGATTTATACAGAGATGATTTTGGTAAATTATGGGTTTCCACAAATTCAGGGGTAATTGTTATGGAGAAGAAGTTCTTTACTTCCCAATTTCTCACTGCCAACTCAGAATATGTAGCTAGCATAAGAAAGTCGCCTGATGGTCAATTGATTTGTGCCGGCCGAAGTCATTTCTTTAAAGTTGCCGATGAACAGCACATTGACATACTCGATATAGAGTTTGAAGGATCTTTGAATGTATTTCAGCAATTTGAGGAATATACTTTAATTGGAACCGAACAAGGACAACTCTTATTGTATTTGAGAAATGAATTACTGAAAACCATACAAGTTAGTACCCAAAGTATTTCGGAAATCGAGTTTGATAATGCTAATATGGTTTGGGTTGTGGCAGACAAAGAATTATTCCAGGTAAACTTGACTGAAGGTACAATTAAAAGCTATCTCAAAGATTTTAAGGAACGGAGAATTGTTCAGGATGTCTTTATAAATCATAACAATACACTATTCGTTGGTGGGGAATATCAACATTCTTATTTGTATCAATACAACCGTAATAAAGATAAATTTGAAAATATTAGCATTGATATTCCTGATGTTGGCAATATGGATTTTTGGATTCGGGACATGTGGTCGGTAAAGGATACATTATACATTGGCAGCTCTTCAGGATTATTTAAATATTTTGATTCTAATATTAATCAAGTTCACCTTGGTGATTATACCAATAGCGAAATTAATGCAGTGGTAATCGACCAATATAATGCAATATGGCTTACTACAAGTCATGGAATAATTCGAAAACGCAAAGACGAGATCTCCTTATTTACTCCAGACCAAGGTTTACCATCAAAAACTTTTACTGTTGGAAATCTATTAATCGACGATAAGGGTTTTCTTTGGGTTGGCACGTCTAATGGTTTGGCTTTTGCTCATATTACTGATACCATCCCCAATACGCCTAAACCAATTGTACATATTGCTAAAGAAGAATCCTGGTTTATTCAGCCGAATAGTTCTCTTGAGGTAACTGCTGGCTCAATGTTACTAATGGATGTAACCGCCATTATCTATCCTCAGAAGCAAAATCAGTTTCAATATTGTGTAATGAGAGGTGATAATAAAATAAAGGATTGGAAATCTCTCTCAGATAAGAATCAGGTAATTGTGTCAGATTTAGAACCTGGTGATTATGAAATTTGTATTCGTTGTAAGCATGAAGGAAACTACTCCTGGAGCGAAAATAGGATTATTCCTTTGCGAGTAAACCAGGTTTGGTATTTGCGTTGGTACACTCTTCTCACCGAAATGATACTAATACTACTGATTGTGTATTTATCAAGTCAATACAGTAAGCGAAGAGCGCAGCAACATATGATAGAACTGGAGAAAATTGTTTCAGAGCGCACTGTTCAGCTTCAAAATGCCAATGAGAATTTACTATTGGCCAATAAGGCAAAAGACAGATTTTTGTCAATAATAGGTCATGACTTAAGAAATCCATTTAATGCCATTCGTGGATTTTCTAAAATGCTGATACGCGATGAAGATATGTTATCGGAAGAGGAGAAAAAGGAACTTACCGAGATGATATATAAAAGTTCGGATGATACCTTCAAGCTATTGGAAAGTTTATTGGAATGGGCAAATGTTCAGAAAGGGAAGTTCAAACTTAATAGAGTAGAGTTCGATCTGGCTGAGGTATTGCAAACAAACATAGAGCTTCATAAGAGTCAGGCTTCGCTAAAGGATATTCATGTAGAGGGAGATTTTACCAGCTTGCAAGTAAATGCTGATAAGTCGATGATAGATACGGTGATCAGAAATCTAATGTCGAATGCAATTAAGTTCTCTTATGCCAACCAAAGCATTTTATTAAGAGCGATTAAGAAAGAAAATTTTGCCATTGTCCAGGTGAAGGACGAAGGTACCGGAATGACAGACACGCAAGTTAAAAATCTGTTTAAAATTGATACAGTGGTAACCAGTGAAGGAACTGCCAATGAAACAGGAACTGGTTTCGGTTTGATGTTGAGTAAAGAGTTCGTTGAATTGAATGGCGGGCAAATTCGGGTTAGTAGTGTTAAAGGAAAAGGCACTTCGTTTTATTTTTCTATTCCGCTTAAGAATGACTAAAACAGTTATCAGTTATCAGTTATCAGTTATCAGTTATCAGTTATCAGTTATCAGTTGCGCTCAATATTTGAACGTTTCTAATTGCTCATTGCTTCTGTTATTAAAATGTCACATTGTTAGAATAATTTTAATATTTGTAATTAATCGTAAGTTTTATTTGTAGTATTAGATATGATTCGTAATTATTTCATATTTTTGCCTTACAACTAAATCAAGCGGGAATTAATTCCTGAAAACAACACTAAAACACATAAAGAAGATGATTACACGTTTGGAGCAAATCATTGACGTTCTGAAAAGTAACGAGAAAAAACGTTTGGTAGCTGCTTATGCTAACGATGCACATACCATTGAAGCGGTTAACAATGCTGTAGAAAAAGGGATTGTTGATGCTACATTAGTAGGTGATGAAGAAACCATTAAGAAGACTTGTGCTGAGCACAATATTGATGTTACTAAATTCACTGTAGTGCATGAGCCAGTTGAAATAAAAGCTGCTCAAAAAGCAGTTGAATTGATTCGCAATGGCGAAGGCGATATGATTATGAAAGGATTGGTTAGTACAGATAAGTACATGAAAGCAATCTTGAACAAAGAAACTGGATTGATGCCTCCAAAAGCCGTTTTGAGTCACGTTACAGTAATGGAGAATCCAAACTATCACAAACTATTGGTATGTAGTGATGTTGCTGTTATTCCTCAACCAGACCTAAACCAAAAAGTTGCATTAACAAACTACGTAATCAATGTAGCAAGAGCTTTAGGTATCGATACTCCAAAAGTTGCATTGGTTGCTGCTTCGGAACAAGTTTTGCCAAAAATGGAAGCTTGTGTTGACGCTACTATTATCTCTAAAATGGCTGATCGTGGTCAGATTAAAAATGCTTATGTTGATGGACCATTGGCAATTGATGTTGCTATCGATAAGGAATCAGTAGAGATTAAGAAATTAGAATCGAAAGTTGCTGGTGATGCTGACTGTTTGGTGTTCCCAAATATCGAATCGGGTAATGTTTTCTACAAAACAAATACCAAATTGGCTAAAGCTGAACTTGGTGCATTTGTAGTTGGTGCAAAATGTCCAGCTATTCTTTCATCTCGTGGTGATAGTGTTCTTACAAAATTATATTCGATTGCTTTAGCAGCTTTAGTTGCTTCAAAATAATATATTTCATGTAGAGACGTACGACCGTACGTCTCTAACTATTTAAACTAAAAATATATGTCCCCAATTCGTTCCCTTGACCAAATGGTCGACCATCTTCGCGAAAGCGGAAAGAAAAAGAAAATTGCTGTTGCTTACGCACAGGATCCTAATACAATTGGAGCTATTGCAAAAGCCATTAACGAAGGTTTTGTAGAAGCTGTAATGATTGGTGATGAGAAGGAAATTCGTTCAAAGGCTGAAGCAGAAGGAATCAATCCGGAAATCTTTACCATTGTTCATATTCCAAATGATGTTGAAGCAACAACAGAGGCTGTACGTATGGCTCGGGAAGATGAGGCGGATGTTGTAATGAAAGGTTTGGTAGGAACTGATAAATTCCTTAAAGCAGTTTTAAACAAAGAAAAGGGATTGTTGCCTCCAAAGGCTGTAATGAGCTATGTTTGTGCTCTTGATTTACCGAAGTATGACAAGCTTCTATTTGTATCCGATACAGCAGTTTTACCTTATCCTGATTTGAATCAGAAGATTGCAATGGTGAACTATTCGGTAAAGATGGCAAAACGATTTGGAATTGAGAAACCAAAAGTAGCTTTGATTTCAGCTACTGAAAAGCCAAATCCTGCTTTCCAGGGATCAGTGGATGATTCAATTATCTGTAAAATGGCTGATCGTGGTCAGATTAAAGATTGTATTGTTGATGGACCATTGGATGTATTCCTTGCTTGCGATCCTGCATCGGTGGAAATCAAGGGAATCCCAACTCCAATTAATGGAGAAGCAGATTGTTTGATTTTCCCATCTTTGGAAGCATGTAATTCATTCTACAAAGGATTGATGTTATTTGGAGGAGGAGAACTTGGAGGATTGATTCAAGGAACAACCAAACCAGTGGTAGTAATGTCGAGAAGCGAGAGCGAAAAGTCGAAATTCTACTGTATCGCATTATCCGTTTTAATGGCAGATTAAGACAATTGAGAGTTTATCAATTAATAATGATAAGAAGAGATGCGATATTATCGTGTCTCTTTTTGTTTAACCACTATGGTTGGCTAAGGATTTCAATAGGTTGCACAAAGGAATAAACCTGAAAGGCTGTTGGCAATTGGTACAGGGTGAAGCCTTGTGTGCAGTCATGAGTATGTAAATCCGTCGCATTGAAACAAATTGAAAGTGGAGTTGTAGTTGTGCGACCGAAGGCTAGATTTGCAATTATGAAATATGTTTTTTTTAGATTCGAGTAATTTGTGAAACCAGTGGTTTACCTATCTTTGCCCCATGACAAAACAAACCCCATATTGCTTAATGCCTTGGATTCACTACCATGTAGGAAATGCAGGAAAAGTAAGGGCCTGTTGTGTGGCCAATATCCCTTACGGGGATTGCAATACGCAAAGCTTTAACGATATCTGGAATGGAGATGAAATCAATGCGATTCGTGAGAAATTCATGAAAGGTGAAGCAGATAACAGATGTGGTGTTTGTCAAAGATTGGAAGCAACAGGAGGGATGAGCATCCGACAAGAAACCCATGAGAAGTTTGGAGATCTGTTTGAAAAAGAATATCCTCAATTACCCATTTACTTCGACATTCGTTTTTCCAATGCCTGCAATTTGGCTTGCCGCACTTGTTGGCATGGAGCTAGTTCTGCATGGTTTCCAGAAGGCAAACAACTGAAGCGTAACCTGGGGGAAATCGCTTTGCTACAAAATATTGCTGATTTTGATAAGTTTATTGCTGAAACCGGAGGTGCCTTGCTGCAAGCCAAAGAAATTTATTTTGCCGGAGGCGAGCCTTTGGTTACCAAAGAGCATTATCAATTGTTGGATTGGTTGGTAAAGAATAAGGCAACACAAATGAAATTGCGCTACAACACTAACTTTTCGGTTTTGAAGTTTGGTGAATATGATGTGCTTGATTATTGGAAACACTTTCCCGAGGTGGAAATTCTTGCGAGCATAGATGCACATGGAAAATTAGGCGAATACATCCGTAAAGGTTTCAATTGGAAGCAGTTTCAGGAGAATAGAGAAGCAATTCGATCTTTGAAACACATTCGTTTTGTTATTGCTCCAACCATTTCTGTTTTATCCATTAAGAATTTACCTGAATTGTACCGTACCTGTCTAATGGAGCAGATCATTGAACCTGATGGACTTTACATTAACATGCTGGATAGGCCACTGTATTACAACACCAAAGTAATGCCTGAAGACCTGAAACAAGCTGTTGTTGTAGAATACCAGGAGTTTTACGACTGGGCGAAAAAAAAACTAATTCCAGAATCAGTAATTAATCAACTTAAAGAGTGTGAGGCATACATGCTAAGCGAAGATCTATCGAAACACTGGACACAGTTTATTAAAGAAACTAAACTGTTGGATGAGATGAGGGGAGAAAATCTCATACAAATGTGAATTACCAATGAACTCATTTTGTTTTTAACTTCTTATCTTTTAATGTTCTCAATATGTTTATGCAATTTATTGTTATCAATTGTGTAAACCCAAACGGTATCTGTGTACATGTACGATTTTACGATGCTTTTTAAATCAGGAAAAATAGCTGGTCTTGAACGGCCATTTTTAGAATAGAACAAACCTTCTTTGTAATAAATACCATGATTGATCCTGTCTTGTTCTTGTAAAGCTAACAATGCCTCCTTGGGCATGTTGTGTTTATTCTTTTTGAACTCTTTCCATGAAATTGCCTTACTTTCCAAATTGATAGCGTCCAATACAAGAAGGTAAGTTTTGGAACCAATTAAGGTTTCAGAATCGAAGTAAGGATGGGGGTTAATATTGTTATGCTTGAAGAAATTCTCCAAGGCAAAAGAAAAACAAGTTTGTCCATCAAATTTATGTGATCGAAAATAGCTTGCTGAATCAACTTCAACTTGTGGAAAATATTTTCTTTCCTTCAGTTTATCTATATCGGTTTTATGTTTTTGAAAATCCTTTTCAGTATCTCTAATAAACTGATGAATTTCAAGTACCGTATCGAGAATGTGATAATTGAAAATGCTATCAGACTTTTTAACTTTTACAAGCTCTTTGTCTTTGTTTTGTTTGAATTGGTATTGGTACGAAATGTCCTCTCTTGTTAAATTATCGACATATTGGATTTGTGATTGTGGAGAACAAGCCAACATAAATAATGTAAGCGTTGCTTGAAGGAATAGGTTAAGATAGTTTCTCATTATTGGGTGTTTTGCTTAGGAACTATATTTATTCATTGTATATCTTTAAACTCTCCTCTTCAACTTTTTTCCATAAGGCTTGATTATCAGGATCGGCCCAGGCTTTCTTAACGGCTTCTACATATTCTGGATGTTTTCTGTGTCTGATTTCCAAAATGCTTTCTTTGGGAGTGATGGTGAAAAGAAGTCCGAAAACTCCAATAAGGATAATTCGTTTTAAAATATCAACGTAGAATTTGTCTTTGCCTATTGAATACTTAATTATAGAAACTATGGCAGCAATTAATAGTCCTAATATACCTGTAAGCAAATTTATGTCTGCCATTGGATACAATTGCAATTTGAAAAGCATTCCAATAAGGCTAAATGATAAAAACATTCCGGTGAGAACTGTTCCGAAAATCTGTAATTTGGTACTATTCAGGTAAGCTTCTTTCTTTAATATTCTCGTGAAAGGAATTTCGTTGAATAAAGCAAAACTTAAATACATGTACAAAAGTGCTAAAATGGTAAAGCTCAATACAGATATAACCCCACCAAAAGGCACATGATTCATGCTAAGTATTATAGAGGTAAAGGCAATTACAGCTAGTATTTTTTCGATTTTTTTCATGTAAGTTTTATGTTTTGGTAAATTTGCTTAGCATCTCCAGGATGCTTTGCAAGTGATGCAAATAATTTACTCCATTAACTTTAATCTTTCCTCTCGGCGGAAAATGATCTTTGCAGAAGGAGTGAGGCCAATTTCCAATTCAATCTCCTCCAGGTTCATGCTGTCAATCTTTACTTCCCCTTTTATTTCAACGGCTTTAAACAGACCTATTAATATAAAATTGAGAAACTTGTTCTTTTTGGTTTTGGTAAGAATAGCTTCTTTCTCTTCGTCGCTAATTTGATGCACTTGCTTAAATCGTGCAAACAATCGGGGCAGAAGAGCAATGTCAACATCCAAACGAACCAAAACAAAACCTGCTTTCTCAATATCAGGCAGAGCGTCGTTTAGTTTTTGTATCCCAATTTTTAGTTTATCCTTCCCAGAGCTTTTGATATTGCTCCAAAGTTCAGAGCCTTTCTTTTTAGCATCGTCTAATAAGTCGTCCAGTCCGTTTGCCATGGTGTAACTATTTTAATGTTTTTGATTTAAATAAATATAGGTGATAGAATTGTACTGTCGTCTTATAAATTGACCAATATTGCAATAAAGGTTAGGACTCCAATAATTGTGGTAAATATTCCAGTTTTCCTTGATTTGGTCCAGCCAGAAAGAGCGATTAAAACTGAAAGAGCAATCACTCCCAATATAAAAGCTATAAAACCAATGATCTTTGGAAGTGCAAGATCAGCATTTTCAAATTTGAAAGGGAAGCCATTGGTTGTCATCATTAGAATTTTAGTCATGGCAAACAAGGTGATTAAAAAGCAGGCTGCTGCAATGGTCGTAACTTTTAAAATATGATTTGATATTCTTTTTTTCGTACCGCTAACCAATAGATTCGCCATTACTGCAATCGAAAAGCCGCTCAATAATGAACTAATGACAATTAACTGATTGGCAATTTTGTTTAAATACTCAGGTTCTAGTTCTATCATGTTTTATGCTGTATTTGTATAAGTTTGAATAGTAATTGGTATTATTTCTATTTCATGATACCATTCACTTTCTTAATATTTCTTTTTAGTTTAAAAACATCAAAATTTATTCTGATTAATAGATACAAGCTAATTGCTAATACAGCTACCGGAAATTTATTCCAAATTGGATTCAAATCGAATACTTGAAAAAAAGCGGCCAGCATGATTACGATCAAAGGAATTCCGGTAATGTATATGTATTTCGTGCGATCATTCAGTTTGGAGATCATGAATTCTAAATCCATATTTACTTTTTCATTAAAGCTGATGTTTGAACCTTTAATTTCCTTCGCATGCTTCTTTAGCAAAACTTCCAGGTAAGCAAAAGGAGCCTTAAATGCAAACAGCATGGTAAACTGAACCAGCAATGCTGCATTATCCCACTTTTTAGATACAAAATCATACTCCAGGTAGGCAAACAAACTTGCATATATTACCAGGCAAAGCAATATCATTACAAATCCATAATCAAGAAATGCATACTGCCTAAGTTTTTTATCTTTTTTCTCCTGATTTTTGCCTTTCCATTGGTATGCAGGTTTGAACCCTTCGATAACTTTTATTCGTTTCTCTATCGATTTTGTCATGTTTAAGCTTTTTATTTGATTATTATGAGTTTACAGGTTTGGATTTGCAAATAAATTGATTGCATTTTTTACTTCCTGCACCGAGCCATAATCTAATTTCGATAAAGCCATTTCAATACTTTCTTTATCAGTTAATATACGAATGCAACTGTTGTTATAATCTACCGATCGAATGTCTTCCCACCTTACCAATTGCTCCTTTTTATAAACCTCCAATTTAATTCTCATGCATGTATCATCTATAGCAATAAAGGCACTACCAAAAAGCTTTTGAATCGGTACACCAAGTCCTCCCAGAATATGAAACAGAGCATTAAGCGCAAATATTCCGAAATAAAACCAATCAAAAGCCCCAATGGCATCTTGCTCCATTAGTTGCATGCCAATCCATGCAATTGCTACAAGTAAAAAGGCTAATCCAATTCCTATCCTAAGTTTCGATTTGTGTTGTTCCTTTAAGAAATCTTTATGGTAATTCATTGGTTAAAATTTAATGCTTGTTTATTATTCATGCTTAAGATCGAAGTAACACATGCCAGGCACCTCAACGATGCCAGACATGTTTAGATCTATTCAAAGTTTTAGCTTAACTTTCTGACTCAACAGTAGCCTCCGGATTGAAATATCCTTCCAATTCACCCAGAGTATCATCAGAGGTTAATAGGTCCTTAACCACCTGACCTTTTTCCAAAATTACGATGCGTTCACTTACTTCGGCAATATGATTCAGGTCGTGACTGGAGATGATCATGGTCAAGTTTTTTTTCTGATGTAAATCCTTCAACAACATCTTCAGGCGTATCTGAGAGGAGGGATCCAGGTTGGCAAAAGGTTCATCCAGAATTAAAACTTCGGGTTGACTAATGATAGCACCAAAAATGCCAATCTTCTTTTGATTTCCTTTCGAGAAATCGCGAACATACTTGTTCTTATTCAGAATTTCATCACCAAAGAAATCAGCAAAAACATTGTAAAATGCTTTTAATTCTTCCTTGGTAACGCCATTAATATCAGCAATAAACTTAAAGTATTCCTCAGGTTTTAAGAAGTCAATTAAAAAGCCTTCGTCAAGAAACGAACCCGTATAGTTTTTCCATTGACTGTCGGCATGTACAGCAATATTTTTACTCAATACCTGTCCTTTGTCTGCCTTAATCAAATCCAGTATCAGTCGGAACAATGTGGTTTTACCTGCTCCATTATTCCCAACTAAACCAAACGATTCACCTTGTGGAATCTCCAATTGTTCTATGTCTAGAACCTTAACTGTGTTATATGCTTTGCTTAAATTATCGATATGTATCATGATATTAATTTCTTTTTAAATTACTTATTTCTAAATCCTTCCGACATTTGGTATCGCTTCTCAATAAAACGTTGGGTAATGATATCCAGCAACTTTTCGCGGAACAGTAAACCCAATACACCTAGTATGCCGATAACAGCGAAACCCAAATTGGCCTGATCGAACAAACCAAAAGGCAGGTAAATGAACAATGGAATCACCAACAAAGGAATCATTAAAACAAAATGTCTTCCGCCAACACCTTGATAATTAAATGCCGAACCTTTCGAAAGATCCATGTGTTGATTGTTGTTGGTTGCAAAATAGAGAAGCAACAGGCTATTAATACCTATGTTAAACAAAAAGCACATGCTGTTTATAATCAGGATATCAATACCATAAAAAACATAGAATGTCGAAAAAAGGTAAATCACCGTACTGGTCGACATCATCAAATAGTATTTGGCTTTGATGTAATCCTTATAAGTATTATTGGCGGTCAGCACCAAATCAAAATGTCCCGATTCCCAGGCAAAGAAGTACAAGCCAAAGCTCATCATAAAACCACCTGATATGAATAAGCCTACAAAAATCAGAAAACCATTCATTTCGAGATATTTCGGATCATTGTAAAAGAACAATCCATATAGTAAGAACAGAGGCGCCATAAACAGCATGGTTCTGGTACGTTTGTTTCTTACACACATTTTAAGTTCCAGTAGGGCAAAGGTTCCTATTTTTCCGAAGCGATCCAGGTAGTTCAGATTCTCCAAACTGCTTCTCTGGTTGGTATCGCCTTTTCCAAAGTCTTCCAACGAAAAATGATTGTATAGCAATTGGAAATTCAGGTAATAAGCCACAACAAATAGCAACAGACCGAGCAGTAAGTACAATGGCTGTGCAATTACTTGCATAAATACAAGGGAAGAAAAAGCCTGAAGATCGATAATGGCAAACTGATCCAGAAAAAGCAAAGCACCAACACTGGCAAGAAACAGGTAAAAGACGTATTCATGCTTTATCTGCACTCTTTTAATGTAGATAGACAGATAGTTCATAAACAAATCGCCAGTCATAACAGTACCAACAAGCACCCAAAAGGTATAGGCTTCCATCTGTTTGTGCAATCCAAGTGTAATTGCCAAAACAAAACTAAGCGGAAGTATGTTAAGACTGTTAAACAAGGGTTTGGTTAACATGAAGTTCACCAATTTGCTTTTTTTTATGGGCAGAACCAAATAAGGCTTTACCATAAAAGTGGGCAGTTTCTGAAGCATGTAGCGAAACAGAAGAATAGCCAAAAAGAAATACAATCCATAGCGCATTAAATCGGCAATGGGATTTGTTGAACTTTCGGCAAGTTTTGAGCCCACGTAAAAGCCTCCTCCCAGTAACTCAAGGAATAAAATAAAAAACACAAAGCCCATAAAGACTTTGATGCCAGCACTCTTGGAAGCCGACGCCGATCGGGTGGCTGCTTTCCATTGATGGCTTAGTAATGTGAATTTTTCCATATCTCTAATTATAAAATATTCTTGTTTTGATTCATGTTAAGTTATTCTATTCGTGTTATCTATTAGGAATAAACTTTACTCAAAAATCTTCTCTTCTTCTTTTCGTGATTCCACTTCTTTATGCACTAACTTCACCAAATCGATGCCTTTAAAGTCTGATGAGCATGCGTTTTTAAATGACAATTTTAATCCAGCGTGTTTTGCGGCAATTAATCCATTTATAACATTAGCAGTATTACCTCCAGCTAAGGCATGAGCTTCCAATTCAGTTCTGTTTATTGGAATACCACCTTTGCTTGCTGTAATCAAACCCATTACAATATCCTGAACAGGAGATTTTCTCAGTCGCATAAATATTAACTCCATCAAAGAGAGATTTACCCCTGATAGTAGTGCAGAAAACCAGAGTGCAACTGGGACTAAATAGAAAAATACGGGTATCCCAATTAATATGAATACGATTAATAGAATAATTGTGCTTATGTCGTTCATTGTTTAGTTTGATTAATAGTGAGTGTTTTTATTTATTTACTGTCAATATTCTGAGCTTTCAGCTCCTTTCGCTACCGCATGAGTCCTCTCGTGTGGTCATAGTTTGGTTTTTAATGTGTCTTTGTAATATATTTTCTCTTTATTTCCTTGTCAATTACATAAAGTAGGAATAACACTATCCCAATAGGTCTGTAAAACACAGTTAATAGTATTGAATATTTACAATCAAGATTTTCTTTTTTACTATCAGAAAACACAAATACAGCTGTTATGGCATTCAATAAAAAAGGAAAGAGGTTGCTTGCAATTAATAAATATGTTTGGAATCCAGTATCTATTGAGTCCTTTATTAATTGAGAGACAAGATGATTTGTTAGTATTTGTATTCCAGATAAAATACAAAGTAATAAGGCATATTTGCCTATTAATTTTATTGCTCTATTTTCCATGATTGTAAATTTTCTGATTTAAATATTTTTCAAGCAATACAAAGCAAACTCCAAACACAGGCATTAAAAAACCAAGTAGTGAAATCAAATATTTATTCTTGGCATACTTAAAGGAATCAAAAACAATGAAAATGCCAACAATTGCATTTGAAGAGTATCTTAAAATATGGGTGTAATAAAAGTTGATATCTTCTAGCTGTAAAGAATTTATGGCATCAAAATAGTAGGGCTGCCCAGCAATTAATAGGAAATTAAATAGGCCAACTCCCATGCCAATTAGAAAATATTTAATCACCAACCTGTTAAATTCTTTCATACTTCGAATAGATTGTTTTTAATATGTCCTTTTACTATCCAACGAGTCCTTTGGTAAGATTCTATTTTTCAAGAGCGGGACATAAGTATACAAAACCAATTTTATGCCTATCAAATCTAATAAATCTATTACACAATAACATTTGTTTTATGGTAAAAATGTATAAACCTTATGTAATTTTGGTTGATACTAAATAATAATGGCTTTGTATGATTCATAGTGGGTAATTCTTTAGAATTATCATTGCTGACCTTTATTTTTCTCCAGAGCCCACAGTGGGCATTGGAAGGTCAAGCTGCTTAGACGTAGAAAAATTTTTAGTAAGACGGGGAAGCTAAGAACTTGTTCGAAGATCACCCCGCCGCACTTAAATTTTTCAAGTATAAGAAGTTTGATCTTACGCGCCCTAGATTTTTTGCTGACTTTTTGATCAATGCAAAAAGTCAGAGCCATGCGGCTTGAGCAAATTCAAAGCTTAGGTAATAATAATATTCTAATTAAATGAATTTGCTTTCTACGATATTTCATATGGTATTGTAATGCTAATGTCTTTATAAGTCTTGTGCCTTCACAGGCATAGCGAGTTTTGAAGTGTAATTCTAAGTTTAGAATAAGAAAAACTGCATTTTAAGAGCTATTACAATCTGTTAGTTAGAAAGATTAAGAAGGGAGGGAGAAGAGAAGTCTATTTAAAGACATGCCCAATAAAAATCACAGTTTTCCATGTATTGTGCATTCCATTTTTGTGGCAAATAACTCACTGATAGAGCAAAACCTTTCAATGAAAATTTTTTATGTAATCATTTATTCTTAAATTAAATGTGTTTTTAGTGAAGCGTATTGTGCTAACTAGAATATTGAGTCAGAACAATTAGAAACGAGAGATTTTTAGGGGAGAGAGTTTATTCATCTTTTAAAGAATCGACGATGTCAGACCAACAAACTTTATTCGAATATCCGGTAGAAAACATTGTACTACCCGAAATCACAGACGAACAATTGTTTGAACTCCTTAGCACCATTGCCTGATGGACCAACAATCATATATTGTAAGCTAAAGCTATAAAACAAAGCATTCATGTTTTATGCAGCGATACGCATGATATGCCAAAAGACAGAGTGGATGTACAGGATCATGCCACCCCTGACTGCAAATCAGGGATTATGGAGTAATGAATTTTAATTTCCATTAAAAAAAATAAGAGCACTTCTTAGCCAATGCTCCCTGCACCTGCCTATATTATTTTTGCCTTTCTGGCAAAATCTTCTTAATTCTGACTAATTATTAAATTTCAATGTGAAATGGTTGAATATGCGATGATCCATTCAAGTCAGTTCGGTATGAGGAGTACAGGTGGCCTACCTATAGGAGAAAGTGACGATTAAAAGCAAATGCTTATCTGTATCATAGCCTTCTGTCTGTAGGCATTTGATTCACACTTGCTCATTTTCAATTGTGTTCATGAGCTCCGCTTTGCCATGGTTCTCCTAAAAAGGTGAATCTCCGAATTAGTAAAATTAAGGATTTCGATCGGGAGCGATTCGAGATAAACTGTTGCAATGGAATGGCGAGTAGTATCCGATTGGTCTGACTTTTTTTTACATAAAAGTTATTGCTGATGCCTTTATCGAGAATCAAAAGATACGAATTAGTTGATCAAATAATTATTTTATTAAATTTAAATGCCAATTCTAAAATCAATTGAAACCAACTAATCTAAAATCACAGACAATGAACACAGGTAAACTTTTATTGGGCTTATTGCTCCTATTGCAATTTGGAACAAGCCATGCACAAAACGAAAAGAAAATTCATCTTGATTATCAAATCCTTGATACCTTAGAAACAGAATATAACACACATAGGTACAAGGTAACTTGGTTAAAGGATACATTTGTTCTTGGTGTTGAAGAAAAGAATCAAAAGATTTTTGAAAGTTATGTGGCCAATTCTAATAAACAACTTAGCGAAAAAAAGCTAGCCAATATAAAAGAAACATCGGAAATGTTTAATTCTGCTCAAAACTGTTTTTCATATGCTATTGAATTCTATTTTAAGTACGACAGCATTTATTCGCAAAATATATTTACTAGTAGTTCAAGCTTACAAGGAGATGGGATAGAACGATTGTTAAACAATTCCTTCAAATCCATTGGCGAATTTACAACAAAGCCCCGAAAAAGCTTAAAACAATCAATGCCTGATCATGTTCTATTGGCCTTTATAAACAAATTCAGTAATGTCTCTCATCTGGTATATCACAACAAAGGCGTATTCTATTCAAAAAATGGCATGTGGAAAGCAACCCAAGAACTTACTTTAAAAGAACTGGTAGTTGATCACTATTGGGATACTCAAATCATACGCATGTATCGTTACGTAAACTAAAAATAGGTTCCATTTCAATCAAAAGATACACCTTTAAATTAGCAATAGCCATTCAAGTTAAAAGGTATGAAAAATCAGGATGTAATGACTATTGAAATAAAGTACAAGTCTTAATGCTTGTGGAGATCGGCATCATCTACGCAAGTGGGGCCCCATAGGCAGAGAAAGCGACAAATAGAAATGCTGTCGAGCGAAGAATGAGTGAGACTATCTATTTCTATTCGCTTTTGAGCCGTTATGGGTCACTGAGTAGGTGCGCCGTAGATTCTTTGCTTACTTTCTCATCAATGGAGAAAGTAAGAGCCTGTCTGGCTTAAAGACAAAGAACATTACCTGAAATAACACAATTATGGATTTAAGCTTTAATAAATGTGTAATCGATGCAGGTCACAATAAGTATAGGGATTTGTTACTTTCTCATCAATGTAACCGACCGAAAGGAGCTCATGAATGCCCACTAAAATTATAAATGAATAAAAGTAAGAGTTCGCCAGGATTGAAGACACAGAATTAAAATACTATCATCGCAACAAGCCCACTTAATCATATATCATTACCTGTTACAAGAATATCAATTCTAAATCATAAACCCAGGGCCATGGCCGCTAATGCTTCCTTCCCCTGGACGATATGATTTTTGCCTTTCAGGCAAACCCTTACTTAAACCTATAAGTAACACCATCAATTGTCGCAGTTTGAATGGTGTCACCCAATCCCCATGCATTCGAAAAGCTGTTGATTTCCCCTATACCAGCAGCAAATACGATGGTATGCTCTTCATCAACAATTAACATTGCATTGTAGAAGAATCTTTTACAGTTTTCCAATTCGGTATCATCAAACTTGAAAGTAATTTCGGGAAGAGATGTAACTGTCCACTCATCATCTCTACCATTTGAGTTGTTAGTGTATGTCCAGCTATCATCAGCATTTAAGTTAAAGTCGGCAAATAAATACTCTCCCGATTGATCACTGTTTAGTTGGTATACCTTATGGTCACCTGTGCTTCTAAAGTAGGTATTGTAGGTATAATATAAAGTATCAGCACGATAGGTTTCGTGCGTAATCACCCTGTATTCTTTGTTGTTAATCATTTCCGATCCGCTAACCTTTCGGATATGATCTTTATACTCCCAGGTATCGCCAATGTGTAGTGGAAAATAATCTGTCGATTCAATTTCCGGGATATTGGTATCATTATCGCATGCAGTGAACAATGCAATAAGTACAAATACGAATGGTACAAGTATTTTGGCTTTCATTGGGCATCTGTTTTTGTAAAACTTACATGAATAATACCGATTATTAATTTGTATAAGCCATTAGTACGCTTCACTTCTAATGTCTAACAAATTATATATCGGCATTATACCTAAACTATTCGAGAGCTTAAAATAGCTCTCTGTTTTTGTATATTGTATAAGATGCAGAAAACACAATTGGTTGCGTGAGGGGTATTATAAATTCATTATTAATCTTTTTTACTGCTAACTGATAACTGCAAAGTATCGGGATCAGCATAGCTGGAAGTGCAAAAGTAGCAAAGTGGAAAAGTTAAAAAGTATAATCCCGAAGTATCGGGACCAGCAAAGCTGGAATTTAAAAAGTAGAATAGTTAAAATGTTAAATCCCGAATCCTCACCTCCTCATTATTAATTATTCATTGTTAATTGCTAACTGATAACTGTTCACTGCTAACTGTTTACTGATAACTGCAAAGTATCGGGACCAGCAAAGCTGGAGGTCAAAGAACCAACTTCATACAACCTACCATTTTATTATTTATTACTAATTATTCATTGTTAACTGATAATTATTAATTGATCATTGTTAATTGCTAACTGTTCACAGTAAACTGTTTCACTGCCTCATAAACCTCCTTCGCATTTCTGGTGTTCATCAAATCATTACGCAGGGAAGAAGCACCACGAAATTCGTTGGTATAAATTTTAAAGAAACGACGCAGAATGGCAAAGTTTTTTGAATTGCCCCAGGTTTTATCAAACAAACGCGTGTGTTCCAACATCAGGTCAATCTTTTCTTCCATTTCAATCTCTTCCTTTTCGGGATGAAAGAACCAGGGATTCTTGAAAATTCCTCTGCCTATCATCACACCATCAACGCCATAAGTCTTGCACTTGTCCAATCCTTCCTGGTACGATTCCACATCGCCGTTGCCAATTAGTTTGATGTGTGGAGCCAACTCATTTCTCAATTGCACCGCTTTCGCGATTTCGTTCCAGTCGGCGATTCCTTCCGACATTTGTTTCTGAATTCTACCATGAATGGTCAATGCATCAATAGGCGTTTGCAACAAATGAGATACCCACGATTCGGTAACTACCTCTTTAAAACCAATTCTGGTTTTTACGCTCAATGGCAAATTGGTAGCTTCCTTGGTTGCCAGAATAATCTCTTTGGCCAAATCGGGTTGAGTAATCAAAGCAGAACAACAACCATTTTTCACCACATTCTTCACTGGGCAACCCATATTGATGTCTATGCCATCAAAATTGGTCTCGTTCGCAATGTATTGAGCTGTTTTGTAATACTTTTCAGGATCTTTTCCCCAAATCTGCGCAATCAGCTTTACATTCTTCTCTTTCAGCAATTTCTTTTCCGATTCATTAATCTGCAGACGATGCTTCACCTTCTCGTGTCCAACTGGGTGACACATGCCTTCAACCGAGGTAAACTCAGAAAACAGAAGATTGAGCTTGCCATTTGCTGCACTTTTTAAAACAACCTCACGAAAGGATGTATCCGTAACATCTTCCATTGGAGCAAGCGAAAAGTTTGGTGTTTGTATGTTGTGCCAGAAATTCATTTTATTCAGTTATCAGTTAACAATGAGCAGTAAACAGTTATTAGTAATCAGATGATTTTTGATTCTTCCCCTTTTAGGGGAAGTGCCGACAGGCGAAGGGGTGCTTGTTATACTTTATCCTTATTACTTTGTACTTCTTTTTAGCTTTGGCCTAATCCTCTGTCTGTATATCTGACTCTTGCTATACTTATCGTGGAATTTTGAACGCAATTTAATTCTTTCTTCCTCTGGCAATTCAATTATCTCCTTGCACTCATCGGTACAACATCCGTTGTAATGCTCACGACATTCATCACACTGAATAAACAATAGGTGACAATCATCGTTGGCACAATTGGTGTGCGTATCGCATGCTTTTCCACACTGGTGACATTTGGCAATTACCTCATTATTGATGCTTTCGCCCAGGCGTTCGTCGAAAACAAAGTTCTTTCCCCTGAATTTCGATTCCAATCCAAGCTGTTTGATCTCTTGTGCATAGGCAATGATACCACCGTGCAACTGGTTTACATCTTCAAATCCATGATGCTTTAAATATGCACTGGCTTTCTCGCAGCGTACACCTCCGGTACAATACAATAAAAACTTCTTGTCCTTATTTTTGGCATAGTCACGAACTACCAAATCAATCTCTTCACGAAAAGTATCCACGTCAGGACAAACGGCATTCTCGAAATGGCCTACTTCACTTTCGTAATGATTTCTCATATCGATAACAACGTTGTCTGGATTGCTTAGCTCCTCATGAAATTCAACAGGAGATAGATGTGTACCTACATTGGAGGTATCGAATGTGTTGTCATCCAAACCATCGGCAACAATTTTAGGGCGAACCTTAATGGTAAGTTTGTAAAACGATTTTCCATCATCTTCAACAGCCCATTTTATAGGCATGTCAGCCAATTCTTTTCGGCTATTCATATCCGTAAAAAAGGCATCTAAGTTATGCTCAGGCACGCTCATTTGTGCATTAATTCCTTCCTTGGCAATATATATTCTTCCTTTGCAGTTCAAAAGGAACCACTTCTTGAACAACTCATCGCGGTAAGCTTTTGGATCCTCAAAATTCACATATCGGTAAAATGAAATGGTTTTGCGCGTAAAATCTTCAGCTTCCATTTCCTTCACTAGTTCTTCTTTGCTCAGTTTATTATACAGTTGCATAATTTAAAATATCAAATATTCAATCTCCAAATTCTCAATTGGAGTAGGTTATCATTTTCAAATGTTTGGTGCTTGTTTTTTGTAATTTGGAGTTTTTGTTATCGCTATTTAGAATAAATAAACATTGCAAAAATAGTTCATTTGGATAAATCACAAAGCAATTGGCAATAAAAAAGGATCTTTTACTCTTTATTTAATGGAAAATGTTTAGGTTTACTTATGAAATCCTTAACTTTTATATCAAAAAGTACCAATCATCAATCCACAGAATCAAATGAATAGACAGTTTTTAATTGTAGGGCAAGGCATTGCAGGCTCATTGTTGGCTTACAACATGTATAAGGCAGGTTTAAGCTTTAAAATCATATCTAGCCTTGAGCTTCGTAAAGCTTCTGATGTTGCTGCAGGTTTATTCAATCCGCTTGTGTTTAAACGATTAACAAAAAGTTGGATGGTGGATGATTGTTTGCCTGTAATGTTTGAAACCTACCGTGAGTTGGAAGAGCTGTTAGGGCACAAGTTTCTGTACGAGAAGGATATTCTAAAGCCACTATCGGAGCATGAAAGCCTAATGTGGAAGGAGAGGAGAGCTCAGGATAATTTTGGAGATTTTATTTCTGATATATTGGTTAATAATGTAGGCAAAGGCATCAAAGGGATGCATGCGTATGGGAAAGTAACTCAGGCGGGCTATGTTGATTTACCCAAGATGTTAAAGAAACTGCGTAAGTTCTTTAAGCGCGAGGGACTAATTGTTGATTCTTATTTCGACTACAAGGATTTGGGCTTTATCGACAATCAAATCTCATGGCATGGATTAATGGCCGAAACCATTGTCTTTTGTGAAGGATATCGGGCCACCGAGAATCCATACTTTGGTGACCTGGCTTTTAAACCAACAAAGGGAGAGCTACTCGAAATACATTGTGATGAATTGCTGGAGGATTACATCCTGAACAAGAAGTTGTTTGTTATGCCTGTTGGCAATCATCGTTTCAAGGTAGGAGCCACCTACGATTGGACACAGCTGGATGAGGAAACAACCGAAGAAGCAAAAATGGATATCATATCCAGGCTGGACGATTTGATTGATTTGCCTTACAAGGTGATTAATCAGTGGGCAGGAGTCCGACCAACAGTTTCTGATCGTCGTCCTATTTTAGGAATACATCCTTTGCATGAACACATTGCCATTTTTAATGGTTTGGGTACGAAAGGTGTTATGCTGGCACCTTACTTTGCACGTGAAATGACACGTTTTCTTTCAGTCAGCGATTATCCTTTGGCTCCTGAAATTGATATTCGACGATTTTTGAAGTAGTTGGCATCCATTGTTTTTTGTTTGTCTTTGCTGCGAAATAGTAACATTTTGTTAGATGCGGCGTACATAAAACACAATTGACTTAAACTACAAATTCCTATGGATAATCAATTCCTGATTGTTGGGCAAGGCATTGCCGGTTCTCTTCTTGCTTACGATATGTACAAAGCAGGTCACAAATTTAAGATTGTGTCAAGCCCCGATGAAAATATGGCTTCAGATGTTGCAACCAGAAGATATAATCCCGCCATTTTCGACAAGCTTGCTAAACATTGGAAGGTAGATGAATTGCTGCCGGTAATGACCAATCTCTACAGAGATATAGAAAATGAACTTGGACATCAATTTTTACATCCTGTTGATTTTACACAAGCACTTAGCGAAAATGAAATTCGAGTTTGGAACGAACGAATATTCGATGGAGACTTTTCGGATTATATGGAAAGTGCCGATACCAGTTGGATTAAAAGAGGAATTGACAATTTTAGCCTGTTCGATAGAGTAGAGAAGTCGGGTTATCTTGATTTGGCAAAGCTTTTATCAGAGTTGAAACAGTTTTTTAAAGAAAACGGCAATCTAATCGAAGCTAATTTTAAATATCAAGACATTGGATTTATAAACGGGCATATTACCTGGCGTGGTGTAAGCGCCAAGACCATTGTGTTTTGCGAAGGTCATCATGCAACGAAGAATCCTTATTTTAAAAGCATCCCATTTATACCTACAAAGGGGGAACTGATTGAAATAGAATGTGAAAAACTAGCTGAAGATTACATCATAGACGAGAATTTATTTGTGATGCCAATGGGTAATTCTCGTTTTAAAGTGGGTGCAAGCTACGATTATTCAAAACAAAATGGCAAAACGGTTCTCGATACCAGAACAAATCTGTTATCTCGATTGGATAGGCTAATTTCTTTGCCTTATAAGATTATTAGTCATTGGTCTGGTATTCGTCCTGCAGTGAGCGATCGCCGTCCTGTTTTAGGAGTGCACCCCAATAATCAACACATAGCAGTTTTTAATGGCTTGGGTACAAAAGGTGTGATATTAGCACCTTATTTTGCTCGTGAAATGATGTGTTCATTGGTAAATAAAAATTACATTCTTGATAAAGAGATTGATATTCACAGATTTTTAAACTAATCATTTCATCAAGCTTATTTATAGATAAATCAATGGAAGGTAGTTTGTTTACGTTTATTTCAAATCTATCACGATGATAAATTTAAAAAGGTGCAGATACTGCACCTTTTTTTAATCTTCTATTTCCTCTTTTTCGGTTAGTTTTTTTGCTTTCTTAATTTTTTCTTCTAAAGCTTTTACACTTTTTTCAGCCTTTTCAATTTTTTCTTTCTTTTCATTGAACTCTTCCTCAGAAATTTCTCCTTTATCTTTTGAGGCCTTTAGTTTTTCTTTCGACTTTTTAATTTTATCCTTCGCTTCTTTTATTTTTTCATCCTTACTTTTAATTGTTTCTTTTAAAGCCTTCGATCGTTCTTCACGAATCATTTTAGCCTGTCTTGCTCTTTCTTGACCAAACTCTTTTCCTTTTAATTCGCCTTTGTTTTTTCCATAAGCATGACCCTTTTTCTCCATTTCTTGCTTTAAAGAATCTTGTTTCTTTAGAGCTTTTTCCTTTTGTGCTTTATGTCTTTTTTTTACATCTTTTTCGAGGCTGTCTTTTTTGACTTTGTGAACTTTCTCAGTTTTATTTTTCTTTTTTCCTTTATTTCCATCTTTTCCTTTCTGAGCTAGAAGTTCTGTGTTTGCAATCAGAATGAAGCAAAATGACAATAGAATAACAATGTATTTTTTCATGCAAATAGATTTTAAATTTCTTCCAATAATTTATCAACTTCTTCCGAAGCCTTCTCGATATCTTCTTTTGTGTTTTCAAGTTCAACGGCTACAGAATCTGCTTCCACTTTTTCTTGTTTAGGAGGAGGAGGTGGTACCTGTTTGTCTTTTTGTTTTGAATCGCCACAGGATTGTAAGATAATAAATGCGAAACTTAACAGCATAATGATTTTCTTCATAGTTATTTTCTTTTGATTAAGAATAAGATTCTTTAAAATAAGAATAATTTATAAATAATCATCTGATTAATAAGAATAAAATAATTTTCACAATGTAATGAGAAGCAAAAACAGCAATGAAAGTTATTCGTTATAGTTTGATTTTATGAATTACCTGAGCTCTCTTAATTGCTTCATGCCAATTTGGTTGAATTTAGGTTTAACTGAAAGTTGTAATCATGTCTGTAGTGTTGATTATTATGTGCTTGCACTAAAATCTGAAAATCATATCAATACATAAAACTAAAAGGGATATTAAGTCAACTTTACTTATTGATTTGAAATACAATTAAATTATGGAAATTTTAGACTTGACGGATGTGATAAGTAAAAATTATAATGTTAATAGTGTAGTGAGATATATATAAGTTTTGGTGCATATTTTAAATGTTAATTTGGAAGGAGTAGAGTTTTATGCTGTCAATAAAAATTATCCGGAAGAAGTTTTTGATGGAAATATCAGTCGAAAAATTAAAGCGGATATGTATATTGATGATATGAATTTTGGTGGTTTACCTGATTGGGGGCAAATCTTTGATAGCATTTGTAATGGTAACAAATCAATGCATTACAACAATAAGCGAAAAGGAATTTTAAGTAGAATTTTTGCTTAGATAAAAAGAAAGAACAAAGGGCCTGGATTTATAATCTGAGCCCTTTGTTTTTAATGACGCTTAACTTTTATAACCCGATTTCTTCATATTCTTAATGATTTTGGAAAGCTTCTTTCCTTTCTGTTTCCGATCTTGTAAGCTACTTTCATAATGTTCCATTTCCCGATTCAAGCGCATAAAGCTTTCGTATTCATCTTCTGAAATATTTTCAGCTTTAACAGCCTTTAAAACTTTACAGCCTTTTTCGTTGGTATGTGTACAGTTATGAAACTTACAGCCTTTTGCAAGCTCATTGATTCCATGAAAACCAGATGATCCGGATTCTGAACCTGGAGCTGTCAATCCAAATTCCCGAGTGCCAGGCGTGTCAATTACAAGTCCACCATTTTTTAGGATATACAAGTCTCTCGAAGTGGTTGTATGTGCTCCTTTCATTGTGGATTGACTAATTTCTCCTGTTTTTAAATCATCTCCTTCTTGCAAAGAATTGATGATTGAGGACTTTCCGACACCTGATGCTCCAATAAAAACATAGGATTTACCAGTTAGAATCATATCCTTAAGCAAATTCAAATTGCTTCCAATATTAGCACTAATTGGAATTGCCTGGTAAGTGTCAATCATGAAATTCATGATTTCTTGTTGTTCATTGTCAATAGGTAAATCTGTTTTGTTGATCAGAACAATGGCTTGGATATTGCAGTTTTGCAATTGCACAATTGTACGCTCTAATCGTCTTAGGTTTAAGCCAATTTCAAGACATTGAACAACAACCGCATAATCGATATTTGAAGCTATAATTTGCGCTGCAATTTCTTTTCCTGATTTTTGTCTGGAAAGGCAATTGTAACGTGGCAATACTTTCGATATGATCCCCAAATCGCCATAGTCAAGAAACAATACCCAGTCGCCTGTTTTGGGCTTCTCATTTTCTTCTAGTCCAAACATTAAATTTCCTGCTAACTCGCAGGTTTTAATTCCATTTTCATGGATTACGATACAATTCGACTTATTTACAGTTGAAACACGACCAATGGTCATATTTTGTTTTTCTTCTGAACTAAGAGATGATTCAAAAAAATGAGACCATCCCAATTTATATAATGTATTCATTACATTCGGTTTAACTTTCAGCATAGCAAGTGATAGCTGAAATTAATTCACTATAAGAAAGTATTGAAAAAGCTATCAATGCAAACAAGATCCAGGCAAAAACTATTGAAAAAACACAGCTTACTGTAGTAAGTGAGTATTTTGATGTAATTTTTAACGAAGATATTGACAGCAGAATGGTTTTTGCAATTTCTTTCTAAAATTTACGGTATAAAAAAACAGGCATCAAATAAAAATGATGCTATAAGTGAAGTGTCGGCAAGTTGATTCGAAACAAATCCAATGACTTGCCTATAATGCGGACTCCGAATGATATGTAGAAGTTGTTCTTTTAATCATGAACTGCAAAAATAGGAAAAATATACATTGATGCCTAATTCAAAATTTAAATCGTTTTTGTTAAAAGACCATAGAATCAATTATTCTTTGTGTAATATTTTTCATTCACTAAAAAATAAAAACTAAATTCAGATCGAATCAAGATACATCTGTATTCATTAACGATATTGACCAAATAGAATGTCCCTATGGTAGATCCAAGAATTGAAAACCTAAATGTAAGCGTAGAACAAGCCATCATAACCCCAATTGCTTTAAAAGAGCTGTACCCTTTAACCGAAAAATGTATCCATACAGTTCATAAAGGTCAAACTACCATAAAAAATATACTAAATGGGCGAGACAAGCGAATATTGGCTATTGTTGGTCCTTGTTCCATTCACGATAGTAAGGCGGCAAAAGAATATGCTCAAAAATTAAAGCTTTTGGCGGATGAGTTAAAGGATAAACTTTTTATTGTCATGCGGGTTTATTTTGAGAAGCCAAGAACAACAGTAGGCTGGAAAGGTTTAATCAACGATCCCCACATGGATAATTCCTGTATGATACAGGAAGGATTAAAACAGGCAAGAGAACTTTTGGTATACATTGCAGAATTGGGTTTGCCGGCAGCAGGAGAAGCATTGGATATTGTTACGCCACAGTTTATTCAAGATTTATTTTCGTGGACTGCGATTGGTGCCAGAACAACAGAATCGCAAAGTCATAGAAATATGGCAAGTGGATTGTCTTCGGTTGTAGGCTTTAAAAATGGCACAGATGGTAATATTGATATCGCTTTAAATGCAATACAAGCCGTTGGAACTCCGCAAAATTTTGTGAGTATTAATCCAAATGGAAATGTATCGGTGATAAGAACCAAGGGAAATCCAAATACTCACATCATACTTCGAGGAGGAAAGGAAGCAAACTATAAAAGCAAATTTGTTCGGGAAATAGAAGACAAGTTGAATGGATTGGGAATAGATCCGAAAATCATGATAGACTGTAGTCATGCCAATTCAGCAAAGCAGGCCAAAAATCAAAAAATTGTTCTTCAGGATATTGCTGCGCAAATACAAAATGGTAATCAATCTATTATGGGCTTTATGCTTGAAAGTAACTTGGCTTTTGGAAAACAGTCCATTCCTGATAATAAGACAGAATTGATATATGGAGTTTCGGTTACCGATGAATGCATAGACTGGGAAACAACGGCGAAGATATTAAGAGAATTCTGCAACACTATTGAATAGTAACTTCCCTCATAATTCTATTTAAATTGAAAAATATGTCAATAATGTTTCATTTTAAATAAGAGTAGTTTCTCTTTTGTTTTTGTAATTACTATGGGGTTTTAGAAAGATTAGATTACTTAATTTTGATACATTACGTTCAATATAATATGTTGATTTGATTGTTTTTATAATCATAAAACAAATAAAAAATAAGCTTTTTATTTTGACTTGTTAAAAAATGCACATTTGTAAAGAGCTTCAGATCAGGGATGTAATTGACTTAAGGTTCTCTTTGTGAAAAATTATTTGGTGGTTTAGGTATAATATTCTTAAATTGGGGAATCATTAACCATTTAAACTAATTTTTTATGAAAAAATTATTTTTCCCCTTACTTGTTTTAGGGCTGTTTTTGGCTTCCTGTCAAAAAGAATCCAGTGAACTAAAAGTTCAACAGACAAATGACATTGCTGTTGACATGAGTGACTTTTATGTGTATACTTCGGAAGCAGTAGAAGAATCCACAGGTGTAAAAGCTGCACATGTTCATGGTCCTGCATGCAAATGCGGTTCGATGAAAGTTCTAAACCAAAAATTAAAAGAAAATCCTGGTTTGGAAAAGCGTATGTATGCTATTGAAAAACATACGAGACAATTAATTGCTGCGAAGTCGTCCAGTACCAATAAGGGTAAACCTGTTAAGCCAGATCCAGATCCAGATCCAGATCCAGTTCCTTACCAGGGAACCATTACCATTCCTGTGATTGTAAACATTTTGGAAGATCCTGCACACCCTGTTACTCAGGCTCATATCGATTCTCAAATTGATATCTTGAATGAAGATTTCAACGATTTGAATCCTAATACTGGTGGAGTTCCTACAGAATTTAACGATGATATTGCTGATTGTAATATTACATTCGTATTGGCAGGTGTTAATAGAAAAGCTTCAACAAAATCTTCTTGGGGAACCAATGATGCAATGAAGTATGCAAGCCAAGGTGGTATCGATGCTACTGATCCAACAAGTTTCTTGAACTTTTGGGTTTGTGAAATCGGTGGAGGTATTCTAGGATATGCTCAATTCCCTGGTGGAGCACTGGAAACTGATGGTGTTGTGATTGGTAGCGATTTCTTCGGTGAAAACTCAAGAGGTGGTGAGTATGGCTACGGTCGTACGGCTACTCACGAAGTAGGTCACTGGTTGAATCTTCGTCACATTTGGGGTGATGGCAGATGTCGTCAGGATGACTTTGTAACAGATACACCAAGCTCAGATAGAGCAAACTACGGATGTCCTTCATATCCAACAGTACATTGTCGTACCAACGATATGACTATGAACTTCATGGATTACGTGAATGACAACTGCATGTACATGTTTACAAATGGTCAGAATGACCGAATGAGAGCTTTATTCGCTGCTGGCGGAGCAAGAGAAGGTTTTGTTCAGTAATTTATAAATGTGATTGAATATTTAAGGCACCCTTGTGGTGCCTTTTTTTTGAGAGTCTTTAAAAGTCAAATGGTCGAAAAGTTGAATGGTCGAAAAGTCGAATGGTATAATCCCGAATCCTCACCTCCTCATTATTAATTGTTCATTACTAATTATTCATTGTTAACTGATAACTGTTTACTGCTAACTGATAACTGCCAAAGTATCGAGACCAGCAAAGCTGGAAGATCGAAGAACCAAATTCCTACAACCTACCATTTTATTATTCATTACTCATTATTAATTACTAATTATTCATTGTTAACTGCTAACTGTTAATAAAGAGGATAAGCTTCAAATCACCAGTTTGTTGAATTAAGTATCTTAAGTTGAACTCAGCTTATTTTATTAAATGTTTCCCATTTTTTAGGAATGTAACTTTTGGAATTTGTCTTGTTTTGTTGAAAGAATCGTAGGCAAGCTTTAAATCTTTCCAAACTGTTGTCTTATCCATATCCTCCCTATATTTGGAAAGAAGTATCTCAAAGTTTTTATCCGATAATTTGGCAGGGAAAATGTGAACAGGAATTTGTTTCTGACCATTGTTTTTCGCCTCTATACAAAAGATGTACAATTCCTTAATTTGATCGTCAGTAATTGGCAAACATCCAACAGTTACGCATGAACCGTGAATGAAGATATCTCCGCCAGGATCGTTTTTGTTGGCCCAAAATAAATCCGATTGGTTTGGATAGTTAATGCCCAAAGAGAGGTGGAAATTGCTGGCAGGATTAAATCGATCGATGTAATAGAAGCCTTCAGGAACTTGTAAATCGCCTTGCTTTCTTTTGGGACCAAGCTTACCGGATTTTCTACAGACTTTATATTCTTTGATCAATTTGAACTTTTGATCTGATTTGTTTTTACCCCATAGCTGAATCTTCTGCCCAAATTTAAAAGCGCGCAAATACACTTCTAATTCATCACTTTTAATGTTCTTGCTGTTGAGAAGCTTTAGGATGCCATTTTCCTTTTTGGCGTATGCATCACGAACACGAGGGTATTTTAATTGTTCCGATTTAAAGGAGCTTGAATTGGTCACAATAAAAGATGTTAGTATAAGGGTAAGGATTAGTTTCATATTGCAAGATAACATTTTGTAATGCATATATGGAATGATTTGATGTTTTCAGCAAAGCTATCGCATTGTCAGATTTCGGTTATCGGTTGTCAGGGAAAAAATGCTAACTGATTACTAGTCACTTGTAAATAAAGCTCCAGAGGAGCGTGATCTTTATAGCCCAGGGTGAATGAGCTACGCGAATGTTGCCCTGGGTTAGTAAGTTTTATAAATAATCGTCGCAACTGCATGCCTTTATGAATATGGAATCTTAACATGCGACGGAAGAGATCTTAAGTAAAATTAACCACAAAGGAAAACGAAGGGTATTCACCAAGGGGACGCAGATGCTGGTTATGATTTTCGCGATTGGGTAGTTAGTGGTTATTGGTTAGCTGCAAGTCACAAGGTTCATGTAATTTAGGGGATGATGGCTATGGTTGTCAGTTTTTGGTTATCAAATTGGAATTAAATTAGTGAGAATCTCACTTTGGAGTGAGAGCCTCACAAAAAATCCCGATCTGCCATGCAAATCGGGATGAATATTATCTGACAAATGAATTACCAGGTTTTAGGTGTTTCATTTTGCATTTCAATAAAATCAGCTCCTTCACGGTAATCACCCAATAGGTGTTTACAGAAATATTCACTTCTTAACCAGAAAGAGTATTCGCTCATGTTACCAAAGCCATGACGCTGACCTGGGTAAATGAAGAAATCGAATCGTTTATTGGCTTTAATCAATGCGTTGGCAACTCTTACGGTATTTGCCGGATGTACATTGTTATCGATATCACCAGTTACCAGTAAAAGCTTGCCTTTTAAATTCTTAGCCAGGCTTGGGTTGGTTGCAATTTTGTACTGGAATGTAGTATCCTTTTCAGTAACAACTTCTTTTACGCCATGGTGAGTTTCACTCCACCAACGGTTGTAAATGTTGTTATCGTGGTTACCCGCAGCCGATACAGCAACTTTAAAGAAATCAGGATATACAAACATTGCAGCTGTTGACATGAATCCACCACCTGAGTGACCGAAAATACCAACTCTATTAATGTCAATAAAATCATGACGGTTAGCCAAACGTTCCAAAGCAACTTTTTTGTCAAGAAGAGGATAATCTCTCATGTTTTGATATCCGTAATTGTGGTACCATTTCGAACGATCTGGGTGACCACCTCGGTGTCCCATGGTAACAACAATAAAGCCGAATTGTGCCATACGATCTGCACGATCCATGCGAGTTGAGAAGCTCTTGTAAACGGCTTCGGTTTGTGGACCAGGATATACGTAAGTTAGGATTGGATATTTCTTGTTCTCATCAAAATCAAATGGCTTGTACATTACTCCGTAAAGATCAGTTACACCATCAGCAGCTTTCACGCTAAAGATTTCCGGAAACTTGTAGCCAGCTTCGAATAGTAATGAAAGGTCAGCAGTTTCCAAATCCATAATCTTGTTACCGCGTGTATCGTATAATTTCGATTCAGGAGTGGTGTTTACTCTTGAAGAGTTGTTTACAAAGTAATGGTTTTGATCATTCAGGCTTACCTGATGGTCGAAATCTCCTTTGTTTAGCAATTTTAAACCAGTACCATCAAAGTTTACTCTGTACAGGTGAACATAGTAAGGATCTTCACCTTTTTCATGTCCATTGGCTGTGAAATAAAGCACTCTGTTCTTTTCATCAACACCTTGTACTTCGTCGGCATGCCAAGGACCTGATGTAATTTGGTTTTTCACCTTTCCTTCTGCATCGTAAAGATAGAAGTGAGCCCAACCATCGCGTTCCGACCAGTGAATGAACTCCTTGCCATCGTTAATGGTAACCAGATTGCGTGTTTCGATATAAGTATTTAATCTTTCCTCGATAATTACTTTTACTTCACCTGTTGTGGTATTTGCCGAACAGATGTCAACTCGTTTCATATCACGACTTTGACGTTGGAAGTAAATCAAATTGCTGTTTTTCGAAAGCCATTTGGAGAATTTCAAATCATCATCGGCATTTGCCTTTTTGCGTGGAGCTCTTAAGATACGAATGGTTTGATCTTTCCATGCATCAGCTTTTACAAGAACAGATTTTTTGCTTTCCCAGTCGAATACTTGCATTTCATACTGAGGAGCTTCTTTTTCTCCTGCCATATGATACTTGTAGGTTTCCAAGGTAGGACGACCCTTGGCAACTGAGTTCAACACCCAAAGGTCTTTCACTTTTCTTTCGTCTTCGCGGATAATTGCAAATTTCTTTGAGTCGTGGGAGAAAGTAACGTAAGCAGCTTTTCTGTCATCTTTTTCTTTCTCTTTTTCGGTATTGGTTTTACCATATCCGGTATCACCGTAAGCATAATCCTTAACACCATCAGTGGTCAATTGATGCTCAACAATGGTAGTGTCTTTCTCGTTTTTCTGAGCCTTTTTGTAATTCTCAGCATCCATCCAATACAGGTTGTGTTGCTTAGCAAAAATTACATACTCCTGGTTAGGTGCAACCGAAGCCCATTTCTTTTGTTCCAATGGCTTTTCAAAATCATCTAAAAGACGTAGTTTTCTGCTTGCCAGTTCGTATTCGAAATGCCAAACTTTGGCAACCATTTTTTTCTTTTTGTCTTTTTTCTTGTCGTCTTTTTCTTCCTCCTGCTTGTCGCCGTTTTCTTCATCTTTTTCTTCTTCTTCGGCCAATTTACTTTTCACTTCGAACTGAACAACTCTTTCGTTCTTAATGAATTTCATTTTTTTAATGTCCATGTGTTTTGCATCGAAAGGGTCGCCAGTTAAACGGCTCATATCAGCAGCCATTTTTACAGGATCAAAAAGCTTGCTTTTCATGTTTTTTGCCGGATCAACCAAATAATAGTTTAATCCTTCGGAAGTTTGGTAGGCATACCAAAATTTTTCACCGTTTTTAAGCCAGTGTGGACGTACTCTGGTCGAAAATACCATAGATCTCAATTTGGTAGGAGAGAACCTTGCAGGTAATTCATAATTTGCCTTTGTAACAGGTGTTTTCTGTGCAAAAACACCAATTCCTATTAAAAGAAATAGGAATGTTAGTAAATGTTTTTTCATTTGCTTGTAATTTTTGGTTGAGTCATCCCGATCCTTATCGGGAGGAGCTTTTGATGAACTTTCATCATAAATCTATAAAAAGATTAGTATGCTAAAATTCATCTTTGTTTCATGATTGGTATTGTTGTTTGTATACAATAATGCAATTAGGGCAATAAAAATAGGGAAGTGTATGGCAAAAAAGGAGGAAATTTTCACAATTTCGATGATGATGGGAATTTTCGCGATGTAAAATCAAGAAAATCTATAAAGAACTGACATTCGTCATATGATATAATGATATTAAGCCAGTTCTATTTGTCTTAAAAAGTAGGATTTTTAAGATTGTGCAGACAGTCATATTGTGTAATTGTTGGAATAAACTTTTACTATTTATATGAAACAAGGATTGAAAATTACTTTTATGTGTATGTTTTTTTAATGCCCATCGGTCGCAAACTACATCGCATTATATTTTTGAGAATTTATGTGAAATACGAACTCGAATTAAATCAAGTACTGAAAATTAATCATTCTATGATTCCTTAAGTTAATTTTACTTTGCTCAAGCCGCATGGCTCTGACTTTTTCCATTGATGAAAAAGTCAGCAAAAAATCTAGGGCGAGTAAGCCCAAACAGCTTCTACTTGAAAAAACTAAGTTCGGCGGGGTGATCTTCTCAATTCTTCGAAGCTTCCCCGTCTCTCTATATTTTTTCTACGGATAAGCAGCTTGTCCTTCCAATGCCCATAAAGCTCGACCGAACAGAGTAGAGATTATTTATGCGTCACCTTATGAACGATATAATTTAAAGAACTATCCACTATAAATCATGCAGTGTACTTTTTTATTTAATACTATACAACAAAGACTCCAAAAATCAATTCTTGATTGTGATTATTTACTAAAATGCCCTGTTTCATCCGATTTAAAATGAATATCCATTTGAGGAAATGGAATGGAAATGTTGTTTTCGATAAACTTTTTATTTATCAACATCCTAATGTCTGATTTAAGATTTTCAATCCTGAAAATATTCCTACTGAAAAACAACAATTCGAAATCGAGAGAAGAACTTCCAAAATTCACAAACCTTACAAGAATAGAGTCTTTATCGGTAATATCCCTGCTTTCCAGTGCGCTTTCTTTTAATACTTTGCTTACCAATTCCACATCGCTACCATAGGCTACGCCAACACAAATTTTAAATCTTGTTTTGTCGGATTGATGACTCCAGTTGATCACCTTATTGCTCGTAATTAGTGAATTGGGAATGATAATGATGATGTCGTCGCGATTTTTTGCCGAAGAGGTTCTTAAGCCAATTCTTTCCATTTTAACCACATCTCCATCTATTTCTAAAATATCTCCAACTTTTATCGACCTTTCGAATAGCAATATGATCCCTGAAACAAAATTATTGAATGTATTCTGCAAGCCCAATCCAACCCCAACGAGTAAGGCAGCCGATCCGGCCAAAAGCACATTTAGTTTAAATCCCAATGTCTCCAGAATGATCAATGAGGAAATGATCCATACCAGGTATTTGATAATTTGAAACAAGGAGTATAGATTGCCTTTATCAATACTTAAAAATGATCTTTTACGGAATATTGCTTTTTTTATTAGCCAGAGTAAAAATATGGTGATTAATATGGTAATGAGAGTGCTGGTTATTTTTCCAAATGTGAAGGAAAAGCTTCCAATTTTAAAAATCTCGTATTCTAAAAACTCAATTACTTTATCCATAATTATTTTTCCCAATCAAGTGTTTACGATTTATTGCACCTGTTTAATTTTCTAAATGTAATCAGGTGATAATTGCCAGATCAAAGTAAACATTTTCGTGTGGATTTATAATTATCAATTTGTGGACTTTTTTCATTTTTTTTATAACTGCAGACAATACATTCAAAGAGTTTACACTAAAGTATTCTTATAATCAATTCTTGATCTATTGTTTTATAGGAAACCAAACGCTAACATCAGTGCCTTCCCCTGGTTCACTAATTACTGTAATTTTACCACCATGTTTTTCTACAAAATCATTAACCAGTAATAATCCTAAGCCGGTACCAGGTTCATCATTTGTACCTTTTTTAGACGAGCTTTTATCTATTTTAAATAAATTATCCTTGGTGGCATTGTCCATTCCTATGCCATTATCGCTGATACAAAGCTGTAAATAATCGGTGTATGAATTTGTGTAAACCTTAATTTGTCCGCCTTCCGGTGTAAATTTAATGGCATTGGAGATAAGGTTTCGGGTAATGGTTTGTAGCATGTTAACATCTATATATACCTCGGGGTTTTCCTTTTTTTCAAAAATTAAATCAATATTTTTTGCCTTGGCTATGCCACTCATAAGTTTGATTGCGGATTGCAAATCATCACAAATATTTGTCTTTTGTGGGAGAAACTTTATGGTGCCGGTTTGTGCTCTTGACCACTCGAGTAGGTTTAATAAAAGGTCGTAAGCATTTTTTATTGCCGGATTAAGCATTTCAATCATTTCTTGAACGCCTTGCATATCGTTCTCATTAACGCTCTCAGCTAACATTTCACCAGAATTAAGCATTACGTTAAAAGGGTTTATTAAGTCGTGAGCAATGATTGAAAATAACTTATCTTTAGTGGCATTTAGAGCTTTAAGTTCCTCTTGTTTGTTTTGCAATTCAGTTTCAAATTTTATTCTATCCGTAATGTCGAGCATTACACCAATTAAGCCTTCAATTTGCTCATCTTGATTTTTAAATGGAGCTTTGTAGTAGGTAAAATTTCTTAAATCCTTTCCTTCTTTATGATATTCAAAATCATATTGTTGATGCTTGCCTTTAAATACTTCTACATCTTTTTCATGGTAAACTTTTGCTAAATCTTCAGTATATAAATCAAAAACTCCTTTACCAATTATTTCTTTGGGATCCATCTCAATTAAATTAAAGAATGCACTATTGCCTCCTAAATATATTCCCTCTGTATTTTTGTAAAATATAGGTGATGGTATACTCTCTAATAATGTATCTAAGAAATTTCTACTCTTTTTTAATTCTTTTTCAGTGTTTTTTAATTCTGTAACATCACTTCCCACCCAAATTAACAAATCTGCAGATACTCTAAATGAGGCCCAGTATTGGTAGGCAAGTTTGCCATTTTTAAGCTTTATTGGGAAAAGCTTAAATTCAGGATCATTTTCAAGTATTTTATTTTGAACTCTTTCTTTTTGCTCTCCTTCAAATACTTTATCAATTGGCACTTTTTGATTCATTACCTCCTTTTTGCTTAAATCGAAAAAGAATTCGCATTGCTTGTTCCAAATTTGAACGATTCCATTGTTGTCAAGTCCTAAAATGGTTAATGGTGCATGTTCAACCAGAACTCGAAATTTTTCTTCACTTTTCTTCAGTGCATCTACATTTTTAAAGTGTTGATTTAGTAGCTTGTTGATATTGCCGGACAGTTGATGAAACTCTTTTGTTTGGAATTCAGTGTTTGTAATTTTCTTGTCTTTAAACACTGCAGATTCTATTTGATTGAAGAGTATGTTTAACTCAAATTTAAATTTACCTGCGGTTTTTCTGAATTGGCTTACTATTATAAACATTAAAGGAATTGAGAGGATGATGAGTAATATGATTCTCAGCCAGGACATTCGGTAGAATGAGTTCATTCGTTGGAGCTCTATATCGTTAAATTGTTTTAAGCTCGAGGATGCTCCAACCATCCATTGCCATTTTTCAAATCCATCAACATATGCCAATTTTGCTGTAAATTCGGTTTCGTTAACTGGCCAATTGTAATACAAGTAATCGGCATTACCCGATTGAGCAATTTGCAATTCCTCCTTAAATATTTTCAAACCATTATCGCTGGAAATCTCCTTAATATTTACGCCAGCCTTATATTTATCTGAATTAATAATAATAGAAGTACCATCGTAATGATTAATAAATAAATTCCAATCTTTGGGCGAATAGGAGCTTTTTAGATACTTAATTGCATGTTCTTTAGTGTCTTTGTTGTGATCATCAATGTACTCGCCACAACCAATTAGCCAGTTGAATTGATTAAACCTTTTAACAAACGAAGTTTTTGCATAAAGAGTATCGTCTGTTAACCAAGGTTTGTGCCAAAGATAGCTGTGAAAAGTTTCTTCTTTATTATTAATGGCTTTAATTTGTTCTGAAATGATACTTTCGCCGGAGGGGGATAGGACATCCAATATGTTAGTGCCTTCAGCCGATTTACAAAAAGGATACATTATTAAGTTGCCTTGTAAATCAATAATATAAATATAGCCCCTATTGTCGAAATGTCGTATTTCCCTAAGTGCGCTTTTGATTAAAGCTTTTATTTCTGAATTGCTTTTCTTTCCCTTGTTCTGAGTGTAGATATTATTAGCCTGGTTTATTGCATTGTTTACTGCGTCTTGTAGTTTGAGTTTCATTTTATTCTCCGAAGAGGTTTCTTCATGATTCAAATAGGCAATAACATTTTTGACTGCACTTTTAAGAAACAGCTTTTTTTCATCTTCGATCAATTGTTTTTCATCTTTGTAATTCTTTTGAAATAGGTAATACTCAGTAACTATAATTATAGAGATAAAACTGAATAAGATGGTGGATATTATAATTAGAGTAGATCTTCGAAGTATGGAATTAATGCTTTTTTTACTCATATGGGGGAGATAAGTTAAAATGGTTGATTCAATTTCATTATACCTTTAAACTGTAAACGATGTTACGCTATTCCCAATTTTTAGGTGATTAATATTGATACAAAATGATGTGTTGTGACTTTTTTTAATGATTTAATTCGTTAGAAATTTTGTATTTTTTACTCATTAAATAAAATCCACAATTAGAATTTATGGAAATACTTGGAATTGATATTGGAGGTTCGGGAATTAAAGGAGCTCCGGTGAATGTGGCCACAGGCAGGCAGTTGGAGGAAAGATTTCGCATTCCAACTCCCCAGCCATCTACACCAGAAGCTGTTGCCAATGTGATAAAAGAAATTGTTGATCATTTCAATTGGCAAGGGCCTGTTGGCTGTGGATTTCCTACCATTATTTCTCATGGTAAAGCCATGGCATATGGTAATTTGGATAAGTCCTGGCTAGGTGTTCAGGTGGATGAACTTTTCAGTGATAAAACCGGATTGGATGTTACTGTTGTGAATGATGCAGATGCGGCTGGTTTGGCAGAAATGAGATATGGAGTAGGGAAAGATAAACCTGGCCTGGTGGTAATGATCACCATTGGAACAGGAATTGGTTCTGGAGTTTTCTATAATGGACAACTGTTGCCCAATTTTGAATTGGGACAATTAAAATACAAGAACGGTAAAAAAATAGAAAAATATGCTGCCGATTCGGTTCGAAAAAAGCAAGACTTGAGTTTTACCGCCTGGGGAAAAAGATTCAACGAGTTTCTTCATCATGTGAATGTAATATGTGCTCCCGATTACTTTATCATTGGTGGAGGTGTGAGCAAGAAATTGGATAAGTTCGAAAGCGAAATTGATGTGGAGGTGCCCGTATTGCTTGCCGAATTTCAAAATGGTGCCGGAATTATTGGCGCTGCGGTTAGTGCCAATGGTATAAAAGAGAGTGATAAATAATTTACATGCTGCTATAAAAAATTAAAAAGTAGGGCTAGCAAGATTGCATTGTACATTTTTAAATGGTAGAACATGCTTAGTAAGCTTACATGGCATACTTTTCACAAGTAAAATGGTCTTTGCAAGCTTACAAAGCATACTTTTCAAAATGAAAATGGCTTGTGCAAGTTTGCACAGCATATTTTAAAATGGTAGAACATGCTTTGTAAACTTACATGGCATACTTTTCACAAGTAAAATGGTCTTTGTAAGCTTACAAAGCATACTTTTCAAAAGTAAAATGGCTTGTGTAAGCTTGCACAGCATATTTTTCCAGATTATAACGGTTTTTGTTCGTAAAATCTACTTCACCCTCACAAAATTACCCTTGGAAAACCCGCTTCCTTGCACATTGGAATACCTGGAAACTGTTCTATTGCCCACCACCCCTGCCGCAAGAATCCTTTCTTGTGATTTTCTGATTAGAGTTTGTTCAAGTAAGATTATTCAGACATGTTTTATCATTTATTTGGAATTACTCTGTGAAGAAAATTCATCTCTCTTAATAATGTTTTGTTAATTTTATCAAACGAAAGGATAAAACACTTTTACGTTAGCAATAATTAAAAAAATGAGAATAGCTTTTATTATCCTATTTTACTTTCTTTCATTATCACTACATGGACAAATTGTATCTGCCATAATCAATGATAATGATGGATTTACAAATATTCGTATTGAGCCTAATATTAATTCGAAAGTTGATTCTAAAATTGTAGATGGTCAAGTGTTTGAATATAATGGAGATGATTTTTTTGAAAAGAAAGAATGGATATATGTTTCATGCTTTAAATCTACACGAACTGATAAAGAAGCAAGAAACTATATGGAGAACTATATTAGTGGATATATGCACCGTAGTCGTGTTTTACCCTTAGATAAAATTCAAACTAGGATTCCGGTAAATGAGATCAATGATGAATCTGTGAAATATAAAAATGATTCAATGTTGATTGAAATAAGGAAAAGAAAGTTATTAGAAGTAGAAATAGACTCTTTATACTTTATGGATATATGGGGTACTGATACTGGTAATCCCAAAAATAAACTAACAGAAGTGAATCTGAGAATTAATGGAGAAATAATACAAATACCGGAGAAATATTACACTGATTTATATCGGGTAAATCTTGAAAACTCATATGTGATTTATTATAAGGACATTCTTATTGTTGGAATGACGAATAGTGATGGGGCTGGATTTTATGAAGTAAACTGGGTTGTTAAAAATGGTGAGTTTGTAAATCGTTATATTTCCCTTGGACCTTAAAAATTATTGCTAACAAAAGTAACCGTTGCACAATCAAGTAATATTTGTAAAAAATAAGAACAAAGCCTTAATAGTATGCGGATTTGCAAGCTTTTAAGGCTTTGT
>NZ_JANQCD010000028.1 GCF_026672275.1 Marinifilum sp. D737
TTCAACAACATCTTCTAAGTCGTGAAATTCCTGGTATTTTCCATTGCTTAATGTAAGCACCTTGAATTTAAACCCATATTTTTCCCAAGGGTATTTCTCTGCCTTACTTGTTAAAAATGAAGCTAGCAAAAAGGCAACAACTAGAATTTTGGTTATCTTCATGATTATTTAATTTTTAGATTAATTTTCTGATTTTGATATTTATGTTTTTCTTCTTTTAAAGAAACCAACCAGTTCAAATACATTTCTGTTGGCATTTTTCGATACCCTAGTTGATGTATTTGAACGTAAAGCTTTTGGATTTCTTCAAATTCCTTTTGTTTTTGTTCTTTTGTTTTTCCATTATCCTGCTTCCATAGGTTCATCTTTGTTTCAGCTTTGAATAATAATGCATTAATATTATTCGGATGATATTTCAAAACTCTATTACATACTTTCAGAATAAAACTACCATCTTTAGTTCCAAACTTTTTTTGGTATCCCATTGCTAAATCAAGCATACATGTCCCTATTGATTGCTTTGCATTTAATGTATCCATGTATATTCCTTTCTGGATTGCACTAAGATGAATATAGCCAGATGCCATTAACCAGGAATCAATCGGAAACATTCCGCTTGTTAATTCAGTATTGTACCAGCCAAAAGCTTTACTGTGTTGCTTAATGTAAATATGATTTGGGGCGTATGCCAAATATGCATTGCCACCTAACTCTTCTACAAGTATTTTATATAAATATGGCAACGAGTGACAGTTTCCTTTATAAGTTGTCAGAAGTTTCGAGACAAACATTTTTGTCCAATCTTTTTCTCCCGTAATATCTTCGAAATCATAAGTCAAAGGCAAATTGTAAATTATTTTTCCCTTTTCAACTTCAATAGGAATCGTGTCTTTCATCACGCTAAAAACTGCAGCATAAACAGAAACTTCCTCCTTGTCCGATTCGTTGTATTTCAAATCACGTGCATTTATTAGCCCTTCACAAAGATGTTTGTAGTAATTAATAGCCTCACAAAACTTTTTATATGAAAGCTTACCTTCATAGAATGAGTTTTCGACCATATAGACAGCATTCTTAAAGTCTATCGGTGTTCTATCTTCAATCATCCCTTCAAGAACTGTTAGTGTTGAATCATATAGCGTTTCCGCTGATTGACTTTTTACCGAAATACTAACAAATATTATCGATATTAAAAGTAATGCCTTTTTCATTTATCTGGTAATCTGGTGAATTATACTTTTCTGATTTTCAGGTTTTATTTTTGCCTCTTTAATTTTATTTAACCATTTTTGATAGTGTTCTTCAGGCATAAATTCATAACCTAAAGCATCTATTTGTCCATATATTTGATGCATTTTATCAAATTCCACTTTTGCTTTGGGATCTTTAACAAACTCTTTTACAGTTGGCTTCCCTTTTTGTTTGGCAATGTACATCATCGTTTGGGTTTGCCAATTAGATTCCAACATTAAAGCATTCAATTGATTTGGATAATATTCTCTTACTAAATCGGAGCATTTTTTTACAAATGGATCGTATCCGTATTTTTTTGTATAACCACTTGCTAAAGTATTTATCAATGTAGCTACGGTTTCATGCATACTTAATGTGTCCATATAAATTCCACTTCTAATGGCTTCGGTTTTCACGTAACCACTTTCAAGAATTGCAGCATCAGTAACAATTGCTCCACAAGTAAGTTCTGCATTTAACCAATTACCTTTTGGAGATTTAAATCTAATAAACGAATGGTTTGGAGAATAAGCCAGGTAAGATTCTGTTTTCAACTCTTGGGCTAGTATTAAATAAAATAGTGGCATGGAGTTGCATTGTCCTGAATTGGTTGCCATAAGTTTTGATACAAACATATTGCTCCAATTTTCATTACCCATGTAATCTTTGAAATCGTATTTAATTGGGTAATGGATAAGTGTTTTTTCCTGTCCTGCTAATTGAACCTGAACAGTATCGGACATGTAATTAAAAATACTTAGGTTTTTCGCAAAATTATCATTGGTGTTCATTTTATTTTCAGTCATTGACAATTGACAAATATCAACTGCCTGCTGAATTGAACTTTCAAATTGTTTGAAATCCAATTTATTCTCAAAATAAGCGTTCTCAACGATAAAAACCGCTTTTTTCAAATTAAGTGGAGTTTCTCCACTCAGCATCTTTTTCAAATCATTCAATGCCGATTGAAAATATTCTGTTCCTCTCAAGGGACTTAAATCTGGTAATTTGTAGTTAATCGAATTTTGAGTTAAGTCTGTATAAATATCCTGCAATTGATAATATGAATTTCTTTTTTGATTTGATTCTAACTGTCGAATTATATTTTGATTCTGCTTTTGAATTTCTGAAATATTGAAGTGCGGATCTAATTTCAATTTGATTTTTGATTGATTAGGAATATCTCCTATCTGTACTTTATTAAAGGTTGCTACCTTGGGCAATTCAACCACACTCGATTGTCCATATGTATTAATTACCAAACCAATTATAAAAATTGAAAGTATAAAAGAAGTGTTCATTATACGTTTAATAACAGAGCAAAACAGTTTATTATACACAGTACTCATACTTATTGCATTCAGCTTACTTTTAGCAATCATTTTCTTCTTTATTGCAAAAATTACCTCTAGGAGTATTTTTATTTAATTCTTAATACATTAACTACAACAATCCCTTAAATTACAAATTGAATTGAGACGCTGATTGAGAATCATAAAAAAAATTAATCCATGATCTCAGTTTAGAATCTATTTAGATAAAGTATCTAAGCAATAACTAATCTTTTCTATTTAATAAATCAAAGAATTCTTTCCTGACCCTTTTTACCGTACTTCTGCTTTTTCCTGTTGCTGTTGCAGTATCATTAATACTCATGTTATTTCTTATACAAATGGTGACCATTGGGTATTTATCAATCAAAGAAATACTATCCTTATTTTTTGAACCTTTGGGTCTACCTTTATAAGCTCCTCTCTGTTTTGCCTGGATAATTCCTTCTTTTTGTCTTTCCTTGGTTCGTTCAATTTCAATTTGTGCTAATGTTGACATGATATTCGAAATCAATTCAAATGTTGGATTTGGTTTTCCATCAACAAAACTTTTCAATCCATAGCGATGAACCGTAACACAAATTTTGTGATCTTTCATCAGCTGAAGTGTTGCCATGATATCAAGAGTATTTCTTCCCAGGCGGTCAACATCCAAAACAATCAATTCTGAAATCGATTTTTCATTCACCGATCCAATGATCTTTTTTCCTTCTGGTCTTTCTGCAAAAGGAATTTTTCCAGAAATTTTATCAATAAGCATTTCGCCTGGATAATCTTTCAAAGCTTCAACTTGTCGGGCTTCGTTTTGTTCAGAGGTAGAAATTCGAGCGTATTTAAAAATTTTCTTTTCCATGTTGAAAAATTCTTCTTTTCGGGTTCATTTTTAGAGTGGGTTCAGAATAATAGGTTTTGAAGGGGAAATCATTAAAATTTCCCTCTCTTTTTGGGTTCGGTTTGAAGTACACCCTATTTTGAACCTGAACCCCATTTTTTTAATCCTGATATTTGTTCGTGAATGTATCTTACTTGATTTTCCAACAGCAGGGATTTTCCTGTAATCGCTTTTCTAAATTCTGGATCGAGTAATTTCATTCTTCTATAAAGTGTCGCATAGGAAATATCCAGTTCCGCTGCGAGTTCTTTTCTGTTCATTGTTCTGTATTCCATGGTCAAGTTGATTTTGGGGGTTCTTTACAAATTGGGCAATGATTGTCCATTCTTAAATCATAGGTAGCATTACATATTGGGCATTTCTCCCAAACTTCATGATTCGATATTCTAAGTTTTACTTTCATTCTTCTAGTTCTATAAATTTATCATTAAGGGTATTCCCCGATTTTATCTTTTGTTCCTTCCACAGCTCCCTAAGAGCCTGATCTCTCTGTTCAGCCAATTCACTTTTCAGCTCCAGGTAGGTTACATGGTCTGGACTTTTGTTTGCAACTTTTTTCCTTTCAATGATCCGTTTCAGTGTTTCAAGTACAATCTGTTTCATATTCATGCTGGTTGGTTAATGATTCTGTTTTCTTTTCAAATTCTTTGAGGAAGAATCGAGCTGCAACTCCATGGAAATATCTTTTCTTTCCTCCTATGTCGACTATGATGGATGTCTTTCGACCTGGCACTCCTTTTTTCTTTTTTCTATTTGGGTTTGTGGTTCTAACCATATTGAATTCTGTTCCCAAATCTTTAATCAGGTTTAGGATCTCTTTTTGCTTTGCTGTTTGCCTGGTCTTTTTCTTTTCTGATACTTTCAGGTTGTAAGCCTTATCTCTGCACTTTCTTTGATCATTGCAATACTTTGATCCTTTTTTCTGATGGGTAATATCCTTCCCACAGGTCAAACAATATCTTTTCTCTTTTTTCACCTCCCTCTGGTCAGTGGAATCCGCACATACAATACGTTGTGTATCCGTTCCCATTTTTTGTGCGTTATCGATTTTATTCCAGTTTTTCAGGCTTTCAAAAGTGGTGTATTCGTAACCTTTTTTACTGCGTAAAAAGTATGTTAGCTCCAATGAAATCAAGTCTTTCAGGATGTTTTTAATGTTCCGTTTTGCATACTGGTTAATTAGCTTTTCAAGAAGTAACTTATTACGATGTCTTTCTTTTCGGCTACGTTCATCTTTAATCCACCAATCAGGATTCCTTAAGTCTTTAAACTTGCTTTTATATTTGGCTGGAAGACGGCGTGTAGTTTTAATCTGATCCCATTCAAAGAATATGGTTTCATCAATGGCCTTAAGGAACTTGTCCGAAATTAATCGACTTAGTTTTGTTTCATCCAGTAAATCAGCCAAAGTGTAAATACCGTAATTTTCAACGGCTCTCATTCGTGTGAACTTTGTTTCAACTCTTAACAGTTCTGATTGAACTTTAGATTGTTCGGCCTTATCGTAGAACTTGTAAGTTGCATTGGTAGTTTTATAGGCATAACCATAACCTGTTTTTCCGTTCAACTCCATTTCAGAACGTTCAGCACCACGACAATACAAAACACTTTCCAGGAAAGTTTTTGTTTCAATTTTTGAAACTGAGGTATCCAGGTTCAAACCAATCTCGAAGCTCTTTAGTCTTGCATTTTCGGGATTAACACCAAATACCGAAAGCTGGCCAACTGCTTCTTGAAAATCTTCGTAAGTAAATCGGTTGATATTGTGATCTCCATCATTAAAGAACTTATGAATGGAACCTTTTATTTTGGCTTTTCCTTTTGGTTCGATAATAAAGTCAAGTCCTTTGTGGTGAGCTTTTCTACTTCCCAATTCCATTCCTGATCCAACAACGGTCAACACAGAAAATTCAAGCTCTGGTAATCTTTCCCAAAGGTGAAAATCAAAGTCAATAAGTTCTATGCTAATACCGTCAATCAATGGTGGAAGAGGTCTTAAAAGTAGTGAGTTAATTATCGGAAAAACCATGTGCATGCGTACCCTGTTTACATGCGTTTTCGTTTGCCCAGGTGAGCAATTTTCGAAAAAAACAGGCTTGAGAAAACCTGTGTATTCGTACCCTTTTTAATTGCGTACTTTATTCTGAATCCATGGTATTCATAGGGAATTCAGTAAAGCAAAAAGGAAATTAATAATTCCTTTTTGCTTTGAATGTTTCTTGTATCGATTCGCAAGTATTACAAATAAGAGCACTGCTTCTAAAGATGTGAAGCATGAGAGAAACATGTCTGGTTGTAATTTCATTCTTAAATTGAAAAACTCTTGGCACTCCTTTCTCGCACTTTATTATTTGATTTCGGTTCGTATCTATAATGGCATGGATATTCTCTTTAATCTCAGATACCCAAACACCTTGTCTTGTTGTAGCTCTCATATTTAGGCACTTTTAAGATTTAATTTGACTCGTTGATATTCTTCCATGAAATTATCAATGTCCGTTCTCTTGTAAACAATGTTCTTTCCTGTTTTATAAGATTTCAAAAAGATCATTTTATTGCTTTGGGAGTGAATTCTAACACCTTCTCTCCAGCTTTGAAAAGTATCTTTTGAACCAAAACCCAAATAAGCAATTGCTTCTTGCAGATTGAGCCATTTCTTTTGATTTAAATCACAAACTATTTCTGGTTTCTTCATTTTTATTCCTCTCTTTTTACTTCTATTCCATTATCAAGTGTAGTGGTTGCAAAAATTTTCCCCGACTTCTTTTTGAGTCTGTATGCTACCTGTCGAATATTAAAAATCTCTCTTGTCCCAACTGTAAATTGGTGTAGATCTCCAATTGAAAATTGGTCAAGTGTGGCCACCCAATCAACTTTTGTTCGAATTATTTCCTTTTCCATCCTGTATTTCGAATTTTGTTGTTACATTTGTTATAATCTCTCGCACAAATATACGTATGTTTGTTCGATTAAAACAAGTAAAAATCGAAACATTTTTCGATTAAAAATATAACCTTTTCGATATGAGTAATATATCCGAACGAATAAAAGAACTTGTCTCGTACTTCTGTGATGGTAACAATTCGAAGTTTGCTGTTAAAGTTGGAACAAGTGAAGCAAATATTAGAAATTACATTGCTGGGAGACAGCCTAAATTCGAAGTTTTGTCTTCAATTGCAAATCACTTCGAAATTAATTACGAATGGCTATTAACTGGTAAAGGCGATATGCTTCAAGCTGATTTATCTATCGATTCCGATGAAATTCAACCATATGAAACACATGCTCTAACCATTCCTTTATATAACTCAGAGGCCTCTGCTGGAATTGGACAATTGCAACTAAGTAATGAGTATGTTATCGATAGTCTATCAGTTCCTTTTGCTCGCGAAGATGATATTGCATTGACTATTGTAGGAGATTCAATGACGCCAGCCATGCAAAGCGGAGATATTGCAGTTGTGCGCAACATGCCTAACTGGAGAGATTACCTTGATTATGGAAACATCTTTGTTGTTGTTACAGAAAATGAGGTGTACTGTAAGGTTATTGCAAAAAATGAAGACAAAGACATCTTCACTTTAAAAAGCTATAATGCCAACTATAGCGAATTCGAAATACCTAAGAAGTTTATTAGACAGGTATATAAAGTTATTGGGATTGTTTCACAGAGGAGTTATTAAGTAGTTTCTAATTCCTCTTAAATATTGTAATGACCAACAATATATTAATACTTTTGGATAATAAGGAATACTAAGAGAGTCCTGAAATAGAGTTACACAACAAGTAAAGCTATTTCAGGACTAGACAAGCTTTTTTAAGAAAAGGTGATGGCTTCAATAGCACCCCCGTCTCTCTTTAATTGAAACAACAAAAAAACATTGCCATAAGAGAAATAATCTCTTTAATAAGTTGATTTTTATTGTTTTTTTGCGTAATTTCCAATCAACTAACGAAAATATCTCATATATTTGCCCAAAATTAATCAAACATGTTAATACGATTTGTAACATCCAATTTTCTATCATTCGACTCCGAAGTAGAGTTCAATATGATAGCGGGCTCCTTAAAAACTCACAAACATCACGTTTATAACCTTGGAAAATTAGATATTCTTAAGGGAAGTGCACTATACGGAGCTAATGGTGCAGGTAAGTCCAATTTGATTAGAGCCATTGATCTTTTTCAAGATTTGGTAATGAGTGGAATTGTTCCAAAAAACATTGAAGACAAGAAGTTCAAACTTGAAAATGAAAATAATGATAAACCTATATTCTTTGAAATAGAATTTCAAGCTAAGAAAAAAATATTTTCTTATGGTATAAACATTAATAATAATTTAGTAACTGAGGAATATTTGTATGAATCAGGTATAAATAAAGAGGATAAGTTGATTTTTGAAAGAACTCTATCAAGAAGTAAAAAACCAACGATCAAAATGGCTCCGAAATATCTAAAAACACAAAAAGCAAAATTGCTAATTGAGCTTTTAGAAGACAACCTTTTAAAAAATAATGAACTATTATTAAGTAAACATGATAGTCTTAAAATTAAGGATATAACAGATGCCATAAATTGGATAAAAGATAAACTGTTAGTTATATATCCTCACAGTAAGTTCACTGGTTTGGTTCAAATGTTATCAACCTCTAATAGATTTAAAGGTTTTGCAAATGATTTGCTTGAAACCTTTGATACTGGAATTTCTGAATTAAGTACTGAAGATACTGATATTGACAAATATTTTGGTGAGGATGACGAAAAATTAAAAAAAGAAATCATTTCAGATTTAGATGAAGATTCACACATTGTACTTCCATCTGATTCAGGAGCAGTTATTGTTACAAAAGAAGATGAAAAATATCTTGTAAAGAAAGTTATTTCATACCATAAAAATTCTTTTGGGGAAAATGTCAAGTTTGATCTAGAAGAAGAATCAGATGGTACTCAAAGGTTATTAGATTTCATCCCTGCTTTTGATTTAATTTTAAAAAATAAAGTAACCGTTCTTATTGATGAAATTGACCACAGCTTGCATCCCGCGTTGCTAAAAACATTGATTCAAAAGATAATGGTCGACGAAAGAATGATTGGACAGATTATTTTTACCACTCACGAATCAAATTTACTTGATTTTAAAATATTCAGGCAAGATGAAATTTGGTTTGTTGAAAAAGACAAACAGAGCGGATCTTCTTCATTATATTCCCTAAGTGATTTTAAACCTAGATATGATCTTGATATAAGAAAAGGCTATTTAAAAGGCAGATTTGGAGCAATTCCATTTTTAGCCAACCTCATTGAATTAAATTGGAATGATGACTACGATGAGAAAGAAGAGAGGATATAAAAGAGAACCAGAATTAGCTCTACTCCGCGATTATAAGTTATTTGCAATCGCATGTGAAGGAGGAAAAAGAGAGCCTGAATATTTTAAAACATTTAGATATATCTCACCTCGTGTTGCTGTAGATATTATTGAAGATATTGTAAGTGATTCTGAAATGACAGTTGTCCATGATAATAAGTCTGCTCCTAAGTGGGTTTTAGATAGAGCCGTTAAGTACATTGACAAAGAAGGATTATCAAAAGAAGATGAATTATGGTTTGTCATGGATAAAGACCGCTGGAGTGAAAGTCAACTTAGAGAAATAGCAATGTATTGCGAAGAATATCCTAACTGGCACATTGTAATAAGCAATCCTTGCTTTGAAGTTTGGCTTTATTTTCATAAGAATAAGGAAAAGCCAAACCCCACCATATCGTCTTGCAATAATTTCAAAAATGCTTTGTCGACTTTTACACCAGGAGGATATCATCCTCTTAAATATATACCAGATTTTATGCAAGCGATTGATAATGCAAGAGAAAATGATACATCTGAAGAATTCTTTATTCCTAATTTAAAAGAAACTAAAGTATATGAACTGGGTCAAGTTTTAATTGAATTTATTGGAGTAAGCGCTTTTAATATTTTTATTGAAAACAAATTACCTAAGATGATTGCTGCGGAATTGAAAAAATGGAAAACAAAACAAAAGAAAACCCATTGACAAAACATGCAAAACCAATAATTCAATTAAATCTGATTAACTGACATTTACATAAGACAAGCGCAGAATTGGAAAGCGAATTTATATAAGAACTCAAATAATTTATTGCATAAAATTATTTGAGTTCTTTTTTATCAATGAGTGAGATGGTAAATTAGTATTTCGAATAAAAACAACAAACAAAACTTGCAAAAAGATTGCAAACCTAATCACACCCTTATTCATAACGTTTGATTTTCTGACACTTTGCAAATAAAAGATTACGTCTGGGGGGCGTGGGGTCGGAAGTTCGAATCTTCTCGCCCCGACTAGTAAACAAAGAGCTTTCAAGAATGAGAGCTCTTTCTCATTACTCTTAGTTTAAATATAATTTAAACCTTATTTGCTTAAATTATCTTTTAAAACAAAAAAACTGCTCCTTTTATTGAAGCAGTTTAAAGCAATTAATACATAAAACCACTTGCATCAAAGACACCATTTGGTATTGGTACAAAGAGTTTTCCTCAGCCTCAACTGTTCCAAAGAAAGTGTAAATGTGCTTTGCTCCCGGATCCACTGAAAGTGTAACCTCTGCAGATTGACCAGAATGACCACATGGAAGAACTATTAGAAAGACACAATATTAAATCCACAAGCCAGATTCCAGGCTGTATAAAAAAAGGGTTAGACCATATGCCTAACCCTTATTATTTCATTTACACCCCTTGTGGGATAATGTCCTTATTGGAATAATCAACTAAATAATAGCAACTAATTTGCCAAGTGTTTATAAAATTCCTTTGGGATTGTTTGACGAGCAATGCCAGGGCCTTCCCACTCAACCACCAAATCAATATGATCCGAACATTGATAGAAACCCATTTGTATTTGATGCAATCCCTTCTTCAATTGTAATTGTGCCTGTTGACCAAAAGTAACTGTTTTTCGTCCATCACTTTCAAACAGTTCCTCACCATTAATGCTCAACTTACATCCATCGTTCGACGACATATAAAAAGTATACTCTCCCGATTTTGGGATGTCGATCAGGCCTTTAAAATCGAGTCCTATCCATTCTTTTCTCGAGCAAACATCCAAAGTGGGAACTGAAACAACTCCTGTTTTCACAGGCTCATCCAATTCATAATCGTAAACAGAACGGTAAATTCCTTCGAAATAAGAGTATTGTAACCCTTTTTCGATCTTCTTTGCATGATAGTTTCCCGAGTTTTGCTTTGTTAATCCTCGCTTTACCACAATTCCGGGTTCACAGCCTTCTTTGTAGGTTCTGAAACTCAAATTTGAACTTTTACCGATTTTAAATGCTTTCTTAAATTGTTGACTTTGTTTATTAGGTTCTGATCCATCGAGGGTATAGTAGATTTCAGCTTCAGGATCATTACATCTTATATCTACCAAAAATTTTTCAATAAACACATCTGATGATTCTGTCAGGTAAGCAATTGGTGCAGCCTTAAACTCAACATTCAAATCAATATTTGTGCCCCAAGCTTTATTCGGTGTATCCCCCATTTCCAATACCAAACTTCCTCCTTTTAGAATATCTGCATGTGATAAAGAACTTAAATTCAAATCTTTTCCATTCAGTATCGCTGATTGTATATATTTATTTTCATTACTGTTATGATTTGCAATAAGTGTAAAAGTTTTTCCATTGTCCAAATGGATTTTCACTTTAGAAAATATCGGTGAACCAATGGCATATACAGATTTACCCGGACAATCGGAATAAAAGCCCATTGCACTTAATACATACCATGCCGACATTTGACCACAATCTTCGTTTCCACACAAGCCATCAGGTGTATCCTGGTATTGTGTAGCCATTATTTCACGAACCATTGCTTGCGTTTTCCAAGCAGCTTCTGCATAGTTGTATAAATATGCCATATGATGACTTGGTTCATTTCCGTGAGCATACTGACCAATTAGACCACTTACATCCGTATCATCACCAAGTTCGTGCTCCATTTCAGTTGCAAATAATTTATCAAGCCAATGTTCCAGCTCTTTTTTATCTCCCAACAAACTGATTACCCCTGGAATATCATGCGGAACAAACAGGCTATATTGAAAGGAGTTTCCTTCAGTATAATTGTATCCAACTGCTGTAGGATCAAAATTGGGAACCCATTTGTGCCCATCGGTTTTCCCACGCATAAACCCAACTTCAGGATCATAAATGTTACGATAGTTAGAGGCCCTGTTCATATAATAAGAATATCTGTCGGCCTTGCCTAAGGCTTTTGCCACTTGTGCTATACACCAGTCGTTATAGGCATATTCCAATGTTTTGGATACGGCCTGACTGCTTTTATTGGAAGGTACATATCCTAAGGTTCGATAGGCTTTTAAGCCTCTTTTATCGAGCATCGCAGTTCGCTCCATTTCGGTGAAAGCATCCTCCAAACTAAAATTTGTAATTCCTTTTGCATGTGCATCTGCAATTAACGAAACAGCATGATAACCAATCATACAACGAGTATCGTTCGAAGCCAACTCCCACATTGGATATTCTCCAAACTCCTTACTCTTTTGAACCAAACATTGTGCAAATTCACCAGATCTATCTGGCTCAATAATGGTTAACAATGGATGTAATGCTCTAAAAGTATCCCACAAAGAGAAAACAGTATAGTTGGTAAAACCTTTGGCCGTATGCACTTTTCCGTCCATTCCTCTGTACTTTCCATCTACGTCTTGCGAAATATTTGGGCTTAGTAAAGAGTGGTACAAAGCTGTGTAAAAAATGCGTTTTTCCTGCACACTTCCACCTTCAACCTCTATTTTGCCCAAGCTTTTTTTCCAAATCGCTTTCGCTGATTTTCTTGCCTTATCGAAGTTTACTTCTTCCGATTCTTTCTCCAGATTTTTAAGTGCACCCTCTGCACTTACATTCGATAAAGCAACCTTCAGCTCAATAGCCTCTCCTTTTTCTACATCGAAAAATACCAAAGACTGCAATTGAGTTCCTTTGATTTGCTCAGCACTTTCCTTTTTTTGCTTTGCGTTAAACAATTCAACGCGTTGAAAAGCCTTGGAGAATTCGATAGCAAAAAACAGTTGCTGATCACCTGCCCAATATTTAGATCTTCTTTTTCCAACAATTCGCTTTTCGCCTATGAGTTTTATTTCAGAATCAATAACAGGATCACGATGAATTAAATCGAGCAATATTTTTCCTTCTCCTTCCTCATCAAAAGTGTATTTATGGTATCCAACTCTGTTCCCTGCAGTCAACTCAACTTTTACCTTGTAATCATCCAAATAAACAGAATAATAGCCAGGTTCCGCACTCTCCGAGTCATGAGAAAAACGTGAACGGTAGCCTGCATCCGGATTTTTACTTGTTCCTGAATTCAAATTGACCTTACCTGTTATAGGTAATAATAGAACATCTCCATAATCGGAAACCCCTGTTCCTGATAGGTGAGTGTGGCTAAATCCGATAATAGAAGAATCGGAATAATGATAACCACCGCAACCATCCCAAGATTCGTCGTTTCGAGTATCAGGGCTTAGTTGCACCATTCCAAATGGAACCTGTGCACCAGGATATGTGTGACCATGAGCACCTGTTCCGATAAAAGGATCAACATACTGCGTATAATCCTTTTTTGTATCACACGAATACAAGATTATACTTAAGACTAAAATCGATATAAAATTTCTCATTATTGTGGTCCAAATTATTAATTGTAACTAAATTTTATCAAGACACCTCTTAAAGTTAAATATATATCCCTAAACATTTTTTATTAAAGTATATATAAAGAAAGGTTCCAGCGCAATATTACTGACTGGAACCTTAGGCTTGTTTAGTAGATCTTCTAATTCGAATTATTCAGCAGTACCAAATAATTCCAATTCGCCAATCATTATTCTTTTGTTATCGCCCTCTTCAATTTCGGCAGTCATTGAGATTCTATGGTAAGAGTAATACTCTGAATTGGTGAAAGTAAACTCTTTTCTTTCTTCGAAAGCTACTATTCCTGTTTCTGATACAGAGGTAATTTCAGACCAGTTTTCTCCATCATTCGAACCTTCTAATACAAAAGTATCAGGAGTAAATACATAATCAATGCCTAAAATATTAGCAGTTGCTGTAATTGCTACTTTAGTAACATTGTGTTTAGCTTCTGTTGCGAAAGTAAACCAAGTATTGTCGTTCATATTAAAAAATGCAGTTCCTGCATCATTATCAAAAGCAAAGCTTGGTAATCCCCAATCGAAAAAGTCAAAACCTTCCTCTTGCCAGGTAGCTGTAGAATTATCAGTAATATCAACAGTTTCTGAAGAAGAACCAGAATTTCCACCTTCTTTGGTTCCCATTAGCTCTAATTCTGCTAACTGAAAAATTCCCCCTTGGTCGGTATTTTCAAAATCGAATTTATAATATTTGTACTCTTTGTTATTATTAAAAGCAAAAGCTTTGGTCTGATGTCTTTCTTCAAAAGAAACATCTTCTCTAATATCTAAAACATCCCAGTTTTCGCCATCGTTACTAGCCGAAAGAGTTACTTTTTTAGGATCTCTGCCTGGAGCATCATCAGCAGATGTTAAAGTATATGATGAAACAACAGAAGAAGTTTCGCTCTCCAAACGCACCCATGTATTATCAGTAAAAATCAAAAATTTAGAAGCAATGTTATTATCAATGATATTTCCTATTTCTTCACCTGAAGGAGAATCAAACTCAGTATCTCTAATAGCTGTAAAACCTGTATCTGTAACATCAATTAGATCGGCTACAGGCTCCTGATTAGTATATTCAGGCTTCTCTCTAGCCTCTCTCATTTCTTTTAGATCTGCATCTATTTCAGAAATTTTCCCGGAAGCAATATCCGCCTGATACTCGTTCCACAATGCACTTACCGAAGCATCTGCTCCCAATACCGTTTTAATTGCTTCCTCCCACGACCATGGGTTGATATTTTTTGCAGTAGCATTAAACTTGTAAATGAACTTAGGATCTTTTGAATGCAACCAGTCAATAAAGAAAGCGGAAGTATTGTAACCATCATTCCAGTTTCCACCTGCTTTACGCTTGCTTACAGGAGTAAATCCTACAACATAGCGAACGTAATCAGCTAAACCTTCAATAAAACCATAAAAATCAGTTCCCGACTCATATCCTCCAGCTCCTTGAGGTTCATATTGATACCCATGAGTAATTTCATGAATTAATACTCCTTCGATTTCTCTAATCAATTCTTCATCGCTTAAACCTTGATTTTTCTTTTGAACCAAATAGCTTGAGCTAAAATCGATCTTGATATGTGGAGCAGATCCTCCTTTAGCCGAAATGGTTTCTGAATCTTTTACTGTATAGGTAATATTAGAAACCTGATTAACATCATTAGCTAACAAGAACAATTCGAAACATACTTTTAAACAAGCATGTTTAATAAAATCTTGCTCATTAGGTATTAACTCCTTATACAAAGCACCATTTTCGTTAATGGTTTGATTGGTAAAATGAATGGTTGGAAAAGCGAAACTATCCCATCCGGCATCATCTGTTACTGTAATAAAATCAACAACTTCCTTAATATTCTCACCATACTCATTACTAATTTTTAAGCTTGCCTTAAAAGCTCCTAATTCGGTATAGGTAACAATAGGATTTTCTTCGGTACTGGTAGCAGGAGAACCTCCCTCGAAAGTCCACTCGATATTTGTTGCATAAACCGATGAGTTGGTAAACTGTACTGCATCTCCAGGAAATACAATTTGCTTATCGGATACAAACTTGGCTTCTACATTGGCCTCAACTTTATCAAGTTGAAACGATTCTTCTTTATCGCAACTGCTTAAAATTGCTAGTAATGCAATAAAGAAAACACTTACTAATTTCCTCATAATTAAAATTGTTTAGGGTTATTTATTTTTGCAATCAAAATTGATTATTATTATTTATTCGCATTTAAATACGCTTGATACTCATCCCATAACGATTGAGTAGATTGATCAAAGATTTTATTGGTAGCTGCATCCCAAGACCAAGGAATAATAGTTTTTGCTGTTTGGTTCATTTTGTATACAAAATCAGGATCTTTTGTATGTAACCAATCGATGAAAAAAGCTGTTGTTTTGTAACCATCATTCCAATGACCACCAACTTTTCTGTACTCGTAGCTGGAATATCCTGCTTTTAATCGAACATAGTCAGCTATTCCTTCTAAAAAACCGAAAAAATCAGATCCTCCGGCATAAGCTCCTGCTCCTTTTGGTGAATACTGATAGCCATGAGCTAATTCATGATACAAAACACCTACAATCTCATCTACCAAATCCTTATTGCTCATTTCTCCTTTTTTATTTTTCAGGTACAATGAGCTAAAGAAGATATTGATATGTGGTGGATTCCCTCCTTTTGCCGATATGGTTTCTAAATCCTCAATTGAATAATCTAAAACATTTAAAACATCAATTTCATCAACACTTCTGTACAAAATCTTACAAACATTTAAACAAACAGTATTGATTAATTCTTTAGGGTTTGGAACCAATTCTGTGTACAAATCACCATTTCCTCCTAATGTTTTATTTACGAAGTTAATTTTAGGATAAGAGAATTGATTCCAGGCACCTACGCGTTTAACATTCACATAATCGTTTAAGATTATAGTGTCTTTCAGTCCCTTATTCTCGGCTATTAACTGCACAGGATATTTCCCAAAACTTTCGTATTTCACTTTTGGATTTCTTGCTGTACTTGTTTCTGGCTTTCCTCCTTTAAAATACCAATGGTAAGCATCAGCCTGCACAGACAAATTGTTAAACTCAACCAATCCTTTTGTAAAAAAGGCTCTGTTTTCTGCTTTAAACAAAGCTATTGGAGTATTATCATTACTATCCCAGGCAGCCAATAATTCAACTTCGGAAAGTTGCAAAATATCGTTTCCATTACTTTCCAATTGCAAACGATAATATTTATAGTTTTCATTTGCAGATACAGGAAAGCTTAGCTTTTGATTACGCCCAGAAAACTGTAAATCTTTTTGCCTATCAATTTCTTGCCACGTTTTCTTATCATTACTAGCTTCTAAAACGCAAATCATCGGATCACGTTCCTCAGCATCGCCTCCCGAAACCAACGAATAGGAACTTAACTTGCATTTTTTTAAAGTGGTAAATTGAATGCTGGCACTGCTATTAAATGTTAAATATTTCGAATAAATATCTCCATCAATCAACTTACTAACCTCTTCACCAACAGGAGAATCACCTCTATCAGAAATTACTTTACACTTGTAATTTGCTACATTTACAGGAGTGGTTTCCTGCAAATTACAAGACATAAGTAGTGCTGTTACACATGCTAACAGCATGTGTTTACTTGTGTTTTTTATCATGTTTATTTTATTTCGCTTACTGTTATTTTTAAGTGATTTAAAAAGGGTTTTCTATAGCCAAAAGCCAGGCTTCCGGCCATAGAAATTCACATTAAAATTATTTTGTAGTAGAATAAGGATAAGAGTCCTTTGAAATTCCGCGCTTTTTATTTGGACGACTGCTCATTTCGAATAACAACTCTCCTCCATTTACAATATCAGTATGGTTCACATAGTTTTTATCCCACTTTTTACCATTTAATTTTACCGATTTGATATAAATATTCTTCGATGAGTAATTTTTAGTTTTTATGGTAAACTGTTTGCCATTTTCCAAATTTAGAACTGCCTGATCAACCGAAGGTGCTCCAATTGCATACTGACCAGAACCAGGACAAACAGGGTAGAATCCTAAAGATGAAAAAATATACCAGGCCGACATTTGTCCACAATCATCGTTGCCACACAAACCATCAGGTTTGTTCAGGTACTTGGTTTTCATTATCTGATTGATTCGCTCTTGAGTTTTCCATGGCTTTCCTGCCCAATTGTACATGTAAGCAACATGATGACTAGGTTCGTTTCCGTGTACATATCCACCCATAATCCCCTCACGGGTAATGTCCTCGTTGTGCTCAAAATATTTGTCTGGAATATGCATGGTAAAAAGCGAATCCAAATGATTTGAAAAACGCTTCTCACCACCCATTTTGCTAACCAAACCACTAACATTCTGAGGAACATATAAGGAATAGTTCCAAGAATTTCCTTCGATAAAACCAGCTGCATGAGTATCCAAAGGATCGAATGGACTTACCCACTCTCCTGCCTTGCTTTTGGCTCGTACATAGCCTGTTTTATCATCAAATAAATTTCTCCAATTTTCCGATCGCTGTATGTATTCTTTTGCAATAGCATCTTTTCCCATTGCTTTCGCCAATTGTGCAATTGTGTAATCATCGTATGAATACTCTAGTGTGATAGATGCTCCCACTCTGTTTGTTTCGTGAGGCACATACCCATAACTTAGGTAATCACCAATACCATCGTATTTTTTATAATTTGCACTTGATAAGCAAGCCTCTAAAGCTCTTTCTTTATCAACACCTTCCAACCCATTTACCAAAGCATCGGCAATTACAGGTACTGCATGATAACCAATCATACACCAATTTTCGTTACCAAAATGGCTCCAAATAGGAAGAATTTTATGAACACTTTGATCGTAATGTGCCAACATGGAATTGATCATATCAGCCGAACGTTTTGGCTGTATCAGCGAAAGCAAAGGATGTTGTGCCCTGTAGGTATCCCACAAAGAAAAAACAGTATAGTTTGTAAAACCTTCAGCCTGATGAATGTTGTGATCTAAACCTCTGTATTTTCCATCCACATCCATGTATTCAACAGGATTGATGAATGAATGGTATAAGGAAGTATAGAAAGTAACTTTTTTCTCTTCAGACGCCGCCACTTGCACACGACTTAGTTGCTTTTGCCATTCTGCTTTGGTAGCCTTTCTAACTTTGTCAAAATCGAAATGAGGAACTTCTGCTTTCAAGTTTTTTAATGCTCCTTCAGTACTCACTGCTGACAAGGCAAATTTTACTTTTATCTTCTCATTTTCCTTAGTAGAAAAATCAAAATTCGCAGTTAATGCTTTTCCGGCCATTTCAGGAAAATTATCCGTTTCGTCGAATTTGCGCCAAAAACCATTGTACACCACTTTTTCATTATTACGACATCCGTAATTTTTAATAGGCTTAGAAAAAGTCATGGCAAAATATTGATAATTAGATCTTGCCCAACCTCTTGTTATTCGATAACCTGTTACCAAAGTATCATTTTCAACACGAATGGTAGACCACAAAACCTTGCCATCGTAATTATAAATTCCATGAGTTAAATCAAGAATAATATGAGCATTATCAGTAGCAGGAAAAGTATACTGATGAAACCCTACACGCTGCGTGGCTGTTAATTCAGCTTTCACCTTATAATCATCCAATTCAACTGTATAATATCCAGGCTCTGCCTTTTCCGTCTCTTTTCGAAATAAGGATCGATAACCCTTGCTGGTATTTTCGATTGTTCCTGGATTGTAATTTACCTTCCCAACTGTTGGCATAATTAGGAAATCACCTAAATCGGAATGTCCTGTTCCACTTAAATGTGTGTGGCTGAAACCAACGATTGATTTGTCCTGATATTGATATCCGGCACAGTAACGATAAACTTCTTTATTGTACTTTCCTTCGTGAATAAACTGTACACTATCTGTATCGGGACTCAACTGAACCATTCCGAATGGAGCACAAGCCCCTGGAAATGTGTGTCCCATTTCTTCGGTTCCAATAAATGGATCTACATACTTTGTTAAATCAGTATCCTGGGCAAATGCTCCTCTTCCAAGAACAAGAAAGAAACAGCTACTTATGGCAAAAATAATTGATCTCATAAATCTGTATTTTAGTAATTTGTTACTAATTTATAAAAATACTTTTGTCTGGCTTAAAGCCGATTACTTCTCTTCAATACCATCAGAGAATGAAGGAGGGCAAGCTGATTTTGATGATGCAAAGCCTTTATTCATAACATCACCTAAAACAAACTCTATTTTCCCTCCATCCACAATATCTGAATAACTAAACCAAGCTTTGTTCCAATCAATACCATTTATTTTTACCGATTGGATATAAATATTTTTCTCTGAAAAATTCTTAGCAATAACTTCTATTGCATTACCATTGCTCATATACATTTTGACATATGGTAAAGCTGGAGAAGTGATTATGTATTGATCGCTACCGGGACAAACAGGATAGAAACCCATAGCATTAAAAATATACCAGGCCGACATTTGTCCACAATCATCGTTTCCACATAAAGAACCAGGCGTATTACCATACTGAGTAGCAATAATCTTACGCGTTAGCTCCTGTGTTTTCCACGCCTGTCCGGCGTAAGAATACAAATGACTGATGTGATGGCTCGGTTCGTTTCCATGCCAGTAATCTCCAATTCTACCGTGAATATCATCTACTCCTATATAATCTTTACCCTCTTTATTGGCAAAAACAGCATCCAATTTCTGAGTAAACTCCTGATTTCCACCATAGCAGTTAATTAATCCCTGAACATCATGAGGAACTGTCCATGTGTACTGCCAGGTAGTACCCTCTGTAAAAGCACCCAAGTGTTTGAAAAAATGAGGATCAAAATCTGGCATCCAATTGCCTTTACTGTCTTTAGGTCGCATCCAGCCAATATTAGAATCGAAAAGATTTTTGTAAGCCCTTGCTCGTTTCGAAAATCGCTGAGCATCTTCAGTTTTACCCATTGCCTTAGCCATACGAGCAATGCAATAATCGTCGTAAGCATATTCAAGGGTTTTCGATACCGATTCATTTTCTATATCGTAAGGTACATAACCTAATTTTTCGTATTCTTTTGTTGCATCGTATTCGGGATGAGTTGCCGAGTGAACACATGCTTGATAGGCCAAATCCCAATCTACACCTTTTACTCCTTTAAAGTAAGCATCAACGATTACAGGCACAGCATGATAACCAATCATACACCAGGTTTCATTATTCCAAAAAGACCATATTGGCAACAATTTATCCGGGCTTTGTTTGTAATGCTCCAACATAGAATTAATCATATTGGCATTTCTATCGGCCTGTGTTAAGCAAAACAAGGGATGCGTTGCACGATAAGTATCCCACAAAGAAAATACGGTATAATTGTCAAATCCTTCTGCTTTATGAATATTCTGATCAAAACCTCGATAAGAACGGTCTACGTCAAAATAGGTATTGGGTGCCATAAATGAATGATATACGGCTGTATAAAAAGTTTCTTTTTGTTCTTTGCTTCCTTCTACTTCGAATTTAGCCAATTCGTTTTTCCAAAGGGCTTTTCCTTCGGATTTAATTTTTTCAAAATCCCAATGAGGAATTTCTGTATCTAAGTTTTTCATGGCATTTGCAGTACTTACTGCCGAAATACCCACTTTTACCATAATTTGTTCCGCTTCTTTTGTAAAATAATCGGCAACAAACTGAATGTCGGGGCCAGCTGACTCTACACTACTTCTAAATCGGTAGGTTTTATATGAGTCGTATTTTTCTTCCTTTTTGTTCGAAAAAATACGAGTAGCATCGAAAGGTCGGGAAAATTTAGCAGCAAAATAAACATAGCGTTCTTTCGCCCAGCCTTTTACCTGATGCATCCCAGTAATGGTATTGTCATCCTCAACTCTAACATTCGACCAAATTACCTTATGACGCAATACATGACTCAAATCCAAAACGATATGTGCACTATCTGATTTTGGAAAAGTAAAACGCATTAATCCAGCTCTATTACTAGCTGTTAATTCCGCTTTAATTTGGTAGTCATCCAACAAAACAGAGTAATAATTGGCCTCAGCAATCTCATTTTCATGAGAAAAGCTTGACAAATATCCAGGTTCTGATAAATCTTTTTTCCCTTCGTTAATGTACAATTTACCTGTTGTAGGCATAAATAAAATATCACCTAAATCAGGAATTCCTGTTCCATGCAAATGAGTCATGGAAAAACCATAAATGGTACTATCAGAATATTCGTAACCCGAGGCAGCTCCCCAGTCCCATTTTTCAGTATCCGGACTTAACTGAACCATTCCGAAAGGAACCTGAGCACCAGGGTAAGTATTTCCTTCGCCTAAAGTACCCACCAAAGGTTTTACAAATTTTGTGTAATCTCCCCCACTTTTAAGATTTCCATTTTTTTTTGCTGAGCATGCTTGTAAAAGCGAAGCTGAAAAAATGAAAACTCCTAACAATAATTTATTCATGCTTTTCTATTTTCTGTTAACTACAACCATTTAGGCAGCTAAAACCTTATTAGTTGAACTGGGCAACCAGTGCCCAGCTCAAATTTCTTAATTAATAACCGTCGTTTTGTTTCAGGTTGGTATTGATATCTCTCTGAGTTTGTGGTATTGGAAATAGAATTCTTGTAGCTTCACTAGTTGATTCTTTTTCCCAACGAGGCTGTAAATATTTTCCAAATCGAATTAAATCGGTTCTACGGTGTCCTTCGTAAGCAAACTCTCTACCACGCTCTGCCAATAACTCATCTAAAGTTAAGGTAGTTGTAGTGTATTTGTTTTCTTCGATTTTATCTCCAAATGCACGTTCTCTCACTTCATTTACCAAATCAACCGCAGTTTGATCTGCTTGTCCGTTGTTTTGACGCATAATTGCTTCTGCTTTGTTCATAAGTACCTCTGCATAACGAATTAAAACAATATCGTACTCTTGATTCCAGTTTAAACCTGCAATAGCCTCATATTTTTTACAACGTGCTCCTTCAAACAAACCTTCACTATGGAAAGTTGTTACCTCTTTAGAATAAACAAGCTGTCCACTACCCGGGTTTCCAGCTTCAATATATACAGGAGTTCCATCTGCATAAAACTGAGGACCAACTGCAAATTGTTTTTTACGAGTATCATCATCACCATAAGAATCATAAAAACCCTCTTGTGTGATAATTCCGTTCCATCCACCTGCATCTACGTGATTGCTCCAGTAACAAGTAAGTGCGTGCAAAGGTGCTGACATAGAAGATCCCCCTTTTTGGGTAAGTACCTGAATGTTTTCTTTTGATAAATTATTATCTTTTGAGAAAGCACTTAAATAGTCTGCCTCTAACTCGAAAAAATTAGAAGAAATAACAGCATCACACATTTTTATGGCATCCTCGTACTTATCGACGCCAATATAAGTTTTGGCATTTAGATACAAACGAGATAGTAAAGCTTCAACACTTTGCTGACTAAAAAATCCTTGAGCATAAGGTTCGAAAGCAGTTGGTAAACTTTCCTTAATAGCTAAAAATTCTGTTTCTATAAATTCGAATACTTCCTGTGCTGATTTTGTTTCTGGATAGTAAGGATCTCCTACTTTGGTTACAATCGGAATATTTCTCCAAAAATCGAGACCAATCATGTGCATGTATGCTCTGTAAGCTCGCAATTGTGCCTGCATCTCAGATTTAGGAATGGATACTCCCATTTCTTCAAAATCCTTTTCTTCTATCCCCTCAAGAACAGCATTGGCAAAACCAACACCTTCCCAAACCGTATTCCATGATGATTCTATTTCGCCGTGGCGAGTACCCCAGGTATGCTTGTGCAATTCAGACCAAAGAGCATTATCATAACCATGATTTTCTGATGTTTTGGTTGTCCATGCTGCCATATCAGTACCTAAAGTTCTCAACTTTAAATAGTAATAGGTATCACAGAAAAGCAAATGTGACCAAGGACGCATATAAGCACCTTCAATTTCCTCAGCTGAAGTATAAAAATTAGTAGTTAAATTACTACTGTACACTTTCTCATCTAATTCGGAACAAGAGTACTGCATTAACAATGCCAGAACTCCTACTATAAATAATGATATTTTTTTCATTCTATAATCTCCTCCAATTAAAATTTAACAACAGCGCCAATTGTAAATGTGCGTGTTACAGGGTAAAAATTCAAATTATCAAATCCTGGGGTAATACCAGAATGGCCTCCAAGTTCAGGTGATAATCCTGAGTAATTAGTGAAAGTATGCACATTGCTGCATGAAACATATAATTTTGCATAGGAGACATTCTTCCATTTGCTTGTATCAAAAGTATATCCTAAGGAAATATTCTGAATTTTTAAATAATCTCCATCCTCTAAATAGTAATCTGAATATTGAGAAGGGGCACGTAGTGGGCTTGATAAAGCAGATGTATAAATATTACTTTGAGGAAATTTATCAAGATTCTCCATATAAATTCTACCAACGTTAAGCACTTGATAATCGAAAGCACCACGCATAAAAATCTCCAAATCGAATCTTTTGTATTCCAAACTATTGGTTAAACCAACAAAATAATTAGGCATTCCATTACCAATTACTTCTTTATCGGTATCAGCATGGTAACCTTCAACTTCATCATTAAGATCTTTAAATACCCATCCACCATTTTCATCGAACTTATCGAAACGAGGGCCATAAAAATCACCAATAGATCCACCTTCTTTTACTCTGTAGGCACTACCTAAACCATTACCTGGCAAATCTCCGGCATAAAAAGGAACAGGTTCTTCATCGGCATTCGATAGTTTCTCAACCTCGTTTACATTATAAGAAACATTAAAGTTAGCGTTCCATTTTACTTCTGTATCTTGAAGAATTTTAGCATTTATACTTAGCTCAATACCCTTTGAAGAAATCTCACCAATATTACTAACAATGGTAGGTTTAATTAAAGAAGGAACAGGAGCCGCTGCGCTATACAACATATCATCCGTTTTTCTTGAGTACAAATCTACACTACCATCAAAACGATTTTTTGCAAGAGCATAATCAAAACCAATATTGTATTCCTTTTTGCGCTCCCATTTCAAATCAGGATTTGGATTTTTTTCTAAAGCGTATGCACTTACCACATTTCCATTGAACACATAAGGCAAGCCTTCCTGAACAACCGTTGATAATGAATTATATGGGCCTGTAGCTGGGTTACCTGTTTCTCCATATCCTACACGCAATTTCAGATAATTAACAAATGATAGTTTTTCCATAAAATCTTCATCAGATATGGTCCAACCTGCAGATACTCCATAAAAATTACCCCATTTATTATTTTCTCCAAAAATAGAGCTACCCTCTCTGTTGTAACTAACTGTTAATGCATATTTATCATCATAAGTATACACTAAACGTCCTCTCCAGGATTCAAGGGTTTTCTCGCTTCTTCCACTTCCCATACTTGCAGGTCCATTCAAATCCTGAACTCCATCATCATTAACAGGATTTGTTAATTTAAGTCCTGAACCAATTGAATGCCATAGAAATTTATCGTTTACAAAGCCCGAGTTACTCATAGAGTAGGTATACCAGGTATCTTCTTCGTGAGTATAGTTGGCCATTACATTAAAATCGTGCTTATCGAACCTTTTTCTGTAATTGATATTTCCCTCGTAGGTATATTTATAGCTATAAAAAGATGAGGTACTTGCAACACCCTTAATATCATCTTTTGCTAAATTTTCATTTTTCGATGAAGTATAAGATCCTGAATTTGCATCTTCAACTTTCCAGGCAGCTCTACCTCCAACTGTTAATCCTTTTACTACTTCGAACTCAGCAAAAACATTCGCTAATAAAACTTTCTTAATATTCTCGGTAGAGTAATTTAGTATATTTCCAATTGGATTATCTACACCAAATTCCTGGAAGGTTGCAAATTCTCCATTTTCTTCATAAACTGGTCTGGTAGGATTAAACTTTGCAACAGAACCAAAAGCTCCATAATCTGCCAATCTGTATTTTGCTTGTGAAGCAGATAAACTCAAACGCACATTTAATCGATCGTTAATTGCTTTGTGGTTGATATTAATACGACCACTTAAGTTTTTCTTAAAAGATTCTAATGCAACACCTTTATTGTCCATATAATTAATAGATGCGCGATAATTCGAATTTTTATTTCCTGCACTAAATGCGATATTATGAACCGTGTTGTGATTAGACTGTAGCATTTCGTCGTACCAATCGGTAGAAGCATCTCCTGTTGCAACACCCATCTTATTTCCTAAAGCTCGAAACTCATCAGCAGTTAAAACATCAGGTCTTTTGCTAATCTGATCAAATGCGTAATAACCAGAATATTCAACTGTTGGTTTTGATTCTTTCCCCTCTTTGGTAGTAATTAAAATCACACCATTAGTACCTCTGGATCCATAAATTGCAGCAGCAGAACCATCCTTCAAAATTGAAAAAGTAGCAATATCCTCAGGAGCAACAATATCTAAAGATCCAACGGCAACACCATCAACAATGATTAGTGGCGATTGACCTCCTGTAGAAGTTACCCCACGAATTAAAATGTCTGGACTAGCATTAGGATCTGATCCTTTAGGAGTAGACACTGTTAAACCAGCTACACGACCTTGAATTTGCTGTACCGGAGAAGAAGCAGTTACCTTAGCAATATCATCAGTATCAACAGTAGCTACAGAACTGGTAATTTGTTTTCTTTGAACAGCACCATAACCAATTACCACAACTTCCTCCAAACCTTGTGTGTCGTCTTGAAGTGTAATATCGAAGCTTGTAGCAGCAGATACTATAACTCTCTGCGAAGTCATACCTATAAAAGAGTACAGTATAACCTGGTTCGACTCTACGTTATCGATTTCGTAATTCCCATCAAAATCAGTTACACCACCACGCGTAGTTCCTTCGATAACAACACTAACTCCTGGTAATGGTAATCCCTTAGAATCGATTACCTTACCCGAAATTTTCCTTTTTTCTTGATTGTTTTGCTGAAGAGGCGAAATAACAATGTCCGTATCTACAAGCTTGAATGTTAAGTTTGTACCTTTTAGTACTCGATTTAAAATTTCCTCAACAGACAAATCCTTTGCATCTACACTAATCTTCTTTGATTGAGGCAATTGTTCATTTTTATAAAAGAAATCAAAGTCAGTTTTAGCTTGTATTTCTTTAAACACATCTACAATAGAAACATTTTGCATTTTTACAGTAATACGCTTCTCTTGATTAATGTTCGTTGCATAGCCTGTATATGCAGTAGAAAGTAACAGCAAAATGTTCACCAAGCAAACAATTGCTAAGCGTCTGCCATATTCTCTCCATTTAGCAGACATTAAAAACGATTTTTTTTTCATAAATTTAGCGGTTATTAATTAATGAATCCTTTTTTCAATAAAGAGGTTTATTTTGCAAAGGGAAATGTTACCGCATTTCCCTTTTTCTATTTAAAAAGCTCCTTATCGGCAATAGTATTTTCAAATTTTGTATCATTTACTAAAACGTTTTAGTAAATGATGAAATAAAAAACATTGTTTGTATTTATTCATCAGGGATAATAATTATAACATCCCCTTTAATCTCATATTTGATTTTAGTTGTGTAATTAATTAATGTCAAAACATGCTCAACAGGTTTAGTCCTCTTAATAACTCCAGAGTAGTGCATGTTTTTAAAAAACTCCTTCGGATATTCAAACTTTACATCATACCATCTTTCAACCATTCGAATCAAATTATCGAAACTTTCATTTTCAAAAACATAACGACCTTCACGCCATACGGTATAGTAATTTGTTTCTACCTTTTTCAATGATAACCTATTACTTCTTCGGCTATAAATCAATTGCTGATTTGGCTCTATTACAACGGTTCGCCCTGCCGCTTTTACTTCAACACTTCCTTCTTCAAGTGTTGTATATACATTCTCTTCATTATCGTATGATCTCACATTAAATATAGTCCCAAGAACCTTTAAACTTTGACCTTTCACATTTACAACAAAAGGTTTTTCCTTATCCTTGCTGACATTAAAAAATGCTTCTCCACTTAATGTTACAATTCTCTGTTTTTTATCATCATCGAATGAAAAACCCAATTTCGAATCAGAATTTAACCACACTTCCGTTCCATCGGCTAAAACCAATTTAGATCTCTGTCCTTTAGGAACTTCAAGCTGATGCACCATCTGTTCTGCTTTGTCAAAAGAATTTAAAACTATATTAGTTCCCCATCCCAGACCAAATACTATAATTACTATTGCAGCAACCCTCATCCATAAACCAAAATTCTTTCTTATGGTATAAACTTTAGGATTTTTTAATAGATCAATTCGATTGGATAAAATTCTCCATTCCCTCTTCAGATTTATTTTTCCTTTTTCCGAATACATTTTATAGGAATCCCAGATATCCTTCTGCTGAAAATACTCCTTTTTATTTTCGGCATTCGAATAAACCCATTCAAGAAACTCAACCTGCTCTTCCTCACCAAGCTGTCCCTGAAGGAATTCTGCTATTTTATCCTTATTATCCATCTTTAATTATCGGTTTCTATTTACATGATCGGAAAAATAGATTTTACCCTACCTCCAATTTTCATTTTTTTAATATTTATAATTCTACGGTGATATTAAATGGTCAGTTTGCTGTGAAGATCAACAATTGGAATAAGGAATTTTATTGTATTCTAATTCGACCACATCATTTTATAAAAAATCTCGTCCATTAAAGTATATGTACACCAATAGGGGAAGATATTCTTTTAACTCAAGCCTTAGAATTTTTAGAGATTTAGTGATTTGTTTTTCAACTGCCTTCACAGAAATTCCAAGTTGTTCAGCAATTTCTTTATTCTTTAGGCCATTAAAACGACTCATAACAAACACCTGACGACAACCATCGGGCATCTTATCCATAGCTTTTTTAAGCTTTTCTTCCAATTCTAATTCAATGATACTTTTGATACCATCGTTATAATAAGCTAACTCATCAAGATTTAATGATTCTGTACTATAATCGTCTCTAACTTTTTGTCTTTCAATCTCCTTAAGACATTTATTACGAACCATTCTAAAGAGGTAGGCAGATAAAGAGGATTTAATTGTAATATTTTCTTTGTTCTGCCAAAATATCATAAATACGTCATGAACTAAATCTCTTGCCAAATCATCATCTACAAACTTACATGCATAGAAATACATAGAAGTATAATACTCCTCAAACAATTCTTGAAAAGCATTTTTATTTCCAGCCTTTAATTTCGAATACAATGGGTTGTTTAGATTTGTCATAGACTATTTTCTCGAATTCAAATTTAGAAAAAGATTTCTAATTCTGAATTTTGTAATAGTTTATAGTTTTCCATTGTATGCAAAACAATACTGATTCTTCGTAAATTATTACAGCAAACAAAATGGAAGTTTAAGTTGAAAACTGATTCTATTGGATGAATATGCTTTTGCCGTTAAAACAAAAAACTGCTCCAACAATTGAAGCAGTTTAAGTAATCAGAAATATCTATACTTATTTTTTAAAGAGCATTATCAAAACCTTTGAAATAGACGTTTGAAAAACTTTGGATACTATCCAAAGGGACAATAAACGTATCAATTTCTTTTTCTATTTTTCGATTAGGCAATAAATAAGCTAATGTTTTCTTTTGACGCGGAAAAAATATCACCTTAAAATAATAACCAGGAACAGAAACTTTATTGTGACCAATTTCGCCTTTCATATTTTTAAAAACAGGTCCGGAAACTACATAAAGTGAATCATTTTTAAGTGTTAATTTTCTGACCTTAGCCTCCAAACTTTTCCATTTCCCTCGATTAAAAGCTGGAACTTGAGGAGACATATTACTCATATAAAAACTTTCACTCATTGCCTGTTGATCAATTTTCATTGATGCGGCAGGACAAAGGTGCCCCCGATCGTATCCAGAGCCCTTGTAATCAGATAAGCTTGCAGATCCAGTTGTGACTTTTGGATCTGCTTTGAAATTATTTTTTCGCTCTGCCAAACCTTGAATCATTTTGCTCGTAAGCTTATAGGCTACCCAATTTGCTTGCTCTTCTTCTTCATTATAACTAAGTGTATAATATTTGTGCTTCACAATTTCTCCCGACGATTTAGGTAACCAATACTGAGCTTGTGCAGCAATAGAAAATAAGATAAATAAAAAAGTTAATGTACGTTTCACCAAGTATAATTTTTAAAATGTTTAAACAGCTTGCAAAGCTAGAAAAAATGGGAGAAGAACGATTTTCCATTTTTACCTCCTAAACTATTTAGAAGCAAACCTTCAATTCCTACATAAAACAAAAGGCTTTCTATACGAAAGCCTTTTGTTATTTATAAAAAACAGATTCTATCCATTTAATCTCCTTGCATCCAAATCCCTTTTCATTTGTTCGCAAGTTTCATGATCAATCGTATAGAAATACAATAAAATCGCGCACGACATATATAATATTCCAGGGAAAACTGAAATCATCATTTTAATGCCTGTAATAGCAGTTGCTGTTTGTTCAACATTTGGTGTAAACTGAAAAACTGCAAGTAACCAACCTGCCAAAGCTCCTCCAACTCCCCAGCCTGCCTTTTGTGCAAAGGTAGCTGCCGAAAATACCAAGCCGGTTGCCCTACGGCCCGATTTCCACTCAGAATAATCTGCCGTATCGGCCAACATGGTCCATAACAAAGGAACTGCCGGAGCATAAGCTATTTTCGCAAGAATATTAAAAGTATATATCAGAAACAGGTTATCGGAAGAAGGGATATAAAGGCAAATGAAGAAAAATCCAGACAATAATGAACTAGCCAAGAACACATTTCTCTTACCAAATTTTTGAGCCAATGGTTTCGAAAACGGAATAGCAACAATAAGCGCTACCGTTCCAATCACATTGAATAACTGGACATTTTCTTCATTCCCAATATAATACTTGAAATAATATGCAATGGATAAATTCTGCATGGCAAACATGATAAATGAGATGATGCCAACAAAAAATAAAATTACCCAAGGTCTATTTTTAAATAAGTTTTTAAAATCCTCTTTTAGGTTCTCCTTTTGGTCTTTTGGAGGTTGAACTCTTTCCCTGGTAGTTTTAAAGGTAATTAAGAACAGAATCAAACTGATTCCTCCAAACAATATTAATGTGTATTGATATCCCTTAGCTGTATCGCCACCACCAAAATACAAAGCCAACGACAGTGCAGTTCCAGAAACAATAAATTGCCCAACAAAAGCAAATATAAATCGATAGGAATTTAAACCAGCACGTTCATATGAATCGGAAGTCATTACAGCTCCTAAAGATGAATAAGGCAGGTTAATAGCAGTGAACACTGTCATTAATAAAAAGTAGGTAGTCCCAGCATAAATTACCTTACCTGTTGGACCCAAATTTGGTGTAGTAAAGGTCAAAACAGCTAAAACACTATAAGGTACAGCCATCCATAAAATATAAGGCCTAAATTTTCCCCATTTGGTCTTTGTCCTGTCTGCAATAATTCCCATTACCGGATCGCTAATCATATCCCAAAAACGAGCAATTAGCATAATGGTTCCTGCGGCGGCGGCCGAGATTCCAAAAGTATCGGTGTAGAATATCAGAATCCAGAAACCAACCATATCCCAAACAAAATGGGAGGCTGTATCTCCTAAACTGTACCCGATTTTCTCCTTTAGTGAAAGTTTTGACTCTATATTTTTCATGTTATTTATCTTGTAATATGGATTTTAGAAGTGTATTCGTCTTACTCAACACCACCTTTAAACAATAAAACTTTGGCTGCAGCACAACTTCCTTTATACATAGCCTGTTTAATATTTTTCGATTTGTACCATTCAATCACAAATGCTGCCTGGTATGCATCGCCACATCCGGTGGTATCAACTACTTCTTCAACTTGTAAAGCATCCATTCTGTAACACTTTTCTTTATAAAAAGCTACACTGCCTTTGGCTCCAATAGTTGCCACTATCATTTTTCCTGATTTATCAGCTACAACTTTCAAATCATCAAACATTTCTTCTTTTGCACTTAAAAATGATATGTCGATATCTTTAATTCGATTTTCAATAAATTCAATTGGATGGTAATCCAAAAAATCGATAACGACCAGCTGTTCTTTTTTTCGTCTTTTCAAAAAGAGATCCAAATTGGGATCACCTGCAGGCATTGCAACGATATCCTGACTTTCCAGATGACCAAAATCACTTTCCGACAAACGAAACCTATCAAATGCACCACCTTGCCAACTGTCGGCTTTAAAATATCGGTCGCCATAATTATCTATAAAGATTTTATTTGAAGCTGTGGGAGAATCAATTCTATACAATCCGGATCGATCTATTTCTCTTTTATCGAGATGATTTTCGATAAGTTCTGCATATTTATCATTTCCTAATGCTCCAATTACTGAAACATTGGCTATCCCCGACAATTTACATTGAGTGGCAAAATTCAATGAATTTCCTCCAACATATACTTCATTCAACTCTGGATACAAATCCACACAGCAAGAACTTAAGGCCGTAATTTTCATAAATTCAAATTATAATGTATTAAGTATCTTTTTGATTTCTAATTATTAAAATAAAACCTGAACTTGATGTTACAAAACCACTTCACTTTTTAATAACATTCCCCATTTAAATCGATCTCAGACAGGCCAAGATTAAGGCTTTCCGGATACAACATAACAAAAGGATCCCTCCACGGGTTTTTATTTACATCAGTTTTACTTTTTCGATTGACAAATCTATTTTGAATTTGTTTGCATTCAATTCCCTCATAGAATCCAGGAACATTGGTTTGAAATATGGAACATTTAAACCTACCATTATCAACGTATCTGAATGCATTTTCCACCATACTAAAACCGATATCCTTACCTCTAAATTCCGGCTTAACGCAAACGCCTGCCAAGGCAAGGATTTCCATTTTACTGGTTCCTACAAAAATTTCTCTATTAAATATCTCGGTATGTCCAATAAGTTCTTCGTTATTATAATACAAGAGAACTTTATGAAATGAGTATAGAGGCGTAGTTGAATAAGCCTGAATCATTTGATTGATATCAATACTTTCTTCAATTGGAGGCCAGATAGAGGAAAGTAATTCAACTATCTTTTGAATTTCCAAAGAAGACAAATCCTTCCTGTTTTTTAGATATAACTTCATTTCTCCTGCATTTTTTAACTAATTTATAATTAGCTGTTATTCTTCTATATTGAATAAACTATAAGTTCGTTTCCATTCAATCACTTCATCAGGTTTCACATGAATTTCAAAAAACAATTCAGGACTAATTACATGCTTCCATCCCCACAGGTTAATTTTTGAGGTTTCAAAATCTCCTGTTTCCCGAATTCCTATTTTGCTTTTGGTATTAAGCAACTCCCAACTTGCAAATACACTTTTACCTCCTGTAAGATTCCCGTAAAAAAACTGCTCTTCAGGAATATCATTGAAAGTAATTTCCTCTTTATTTACAATCACTTTTCCTTCCTGATTAAGAACTTCACCAAATAATTCCGGCTTAAGTTCGAAAGGAAAATTTAAGATGTAATTGCTGCCCAACAATTCATTATCGATGGCTAAAAAATTATGGCAGTATTCATTGGTTAGAATGGCCTTTTTACCTGTATTCTTCAGTCGATATCGAATCTCGAAACTACTTTCCAATAATTCTATTTCTTTTATTAGCTCATAAGAATAACCATTCACTATTCCCGAGACACATTCGATTCTTAGTTTATTGAACTCTTTAATCAACTTAAAACTGGCAGGTTTTACCTGGTAGAATTTAATAAAGTTGTAAGCTTCTCCTTCCTTCTTTAATTCTCCCACACCGATTTTTGGAAAAGTACCTCCTTCATTTATCTCATCGAAACCAATAGGCATTTCAATACCAAACTCATTGTAAAAACCCTTACCAAACACATTTTCAGGGTCACCATTTATCTTTTCCTGGGTAGAAATGGGAATGCCGTTAAACTTCACGGATGTGATCTTCCCTGTCCAGTCAAACCTCGAAAACTGATAATTCTCAAAAGGCATATCAATGCAAATTTCCAGGTTCTTATTTTTTAGAAGATGACTCATTAAAGCTTTTTTCCTGACTGTCTATCTCAATGCTCTGTCCAACAATAAAACACAGTCTGTTAGTTTGTTTTCTTTGCATTCAAATATTGTTCCTTCACAACTTGAAATGCTTCCTTCTTGTTTCTTTCGATATCTACAATGCCCCAGTACTCTTCATTGGGAGCACCATCATACGGAACACCACTGCTGTTTGGTGCCCAACCTCCCGGATCTTGTGTATCCGGATTTCCTGCTTTCCAGAATTCATCTACAAAGGCAAATAAAGCAACTCCTGCACATACCTCCTGATTCCCGAAAGTCGACTTTAAAATCCTCCTGGTGGCATCGGCCTGGGCTTTTTGATTCTCACCTTGCTCATAACCACTCTTCGAAATAGTCATGTAACTATCGGCACCGGCTTCAGACAGGTACATTGGCTTTTTGCTAATGCTTTTCCACTTACCGAAAATGCCTGTCGGATCATCCCAGCGGTACACATTCATACCCCAGATATCAATATCAGTACAAATGGAAAGTGCAAAGGAATCGGGTAATTCTCCATGAGCCGTAGCAACAGGATGATGCTTATCAATTTCATGAACTTTTTGTGCTGCCTGGTTCAATGCAGTATACCAGTTTTTCAGATCACCATCGAACCACTCGGGATGGTAATTGTATTCATTCCCCAATTCCCAAAAAAGAATGGCTGGGTGTGATTTATACTTGTTAATGAAATTGGCAAAACTCCCTGATAGAATATCAAAATGTCCATTTTGATTGTAACCAAAGCCTACTATGATTTTTATTCCTGCCTTATGGATTTGATCCCATACTGCTTGATCATCAACAGGAGAATACAGTCTGATGGTATTTATTCCTGCCTCATTCATCAAGGCCAAATCTTGTTCAAGTCTTTCAAAGCTTCTTTGTTTACTGCCTTTTGGAACAGGATGATAACAAATTCCTTTAATGAGATAGACAGAATCATTAAGCACAATATTTCTACCTGATATTGAAACAAGATTTTCCTTTTGATTGCAAGCAAAGCAAATCATTAAAAAGGCTATACAGAGAAATCTATTCATAGTAGGCATGACTTCGATTTATTTATCCTGATGAATTACAATTGTTTGTACTGCTTGGGCGTCAATTTTAAAAGTGCTTTCCTTTCCCGCCATTTTCAACTTTAATTGCTTGGCTTCCTCTTTCATATTCAATACCACAACGGCAATTGAACCATCAGGGTTTTGAGCCGCCGTTACCATTAAATCATCATCATTTAAGTCAAAACCAATTCGGATAGCGCCCGGACGGATATACTTGCTAAAGTGTGCCAAAGTATAGTACATTGGAGTATAGTAAACCTCATCTTTCTTAGGATCGACAATTACGGGAGCCAAACACCAGTTATTTGCCCAGTTAGGACCACCTTGAGTGTCAAGCACCATATTCCAATCAACCCATCCTTGTACCCAATTGTTTAGGCAACCAATGATATCACGCGCATAACGATATACCGGAACATATTTTGGGTGAAGGTGCTTCTGCTCTTCAGGAGCCCAATCAAATCCCCAATCGGTGGCTTCTTTTTTCCAGTACCAGGCATCATCATTCCAGTGCGGCACCTCTGCATCTACACAGGCTTCTGATTGAATCATCATTTTACCAGGTGCTTTTTTGTAGGTGTATTGCAATGCTTCAGGCATATAATCGAAGGTACTGGCATACCAGTGAATCGCCATACCATCGAAGTATTTTGAGGATTCCTCATCTTTATACATGATATCGGCCCACTCTTTCAACTCATCACGATTTTGATCGTAACCCAAGACCTTTACATCATGACCATCTGCCTTCAATTTTGGCCCAAGGTGCTTGCTTACGAAATCTACCATTTCTTCAGGAGTAAAATGCATACTCTCCCAGTTGTAACCATTACCCAAGGGTTCATTCTCTACAGTTAAGCCCCAAATATCGATACCTTCTTTCTTGTACTCATTAATGTACTTCGAGAAGAACAATGCCCAGGTATCGTAATATTCAGGCAGTAATTTTCCACCTTTCCAATCCTTGTTGTCCTTCATCCAAACAGGAGCGGTCCATGGCGAAGACATAATTTTAAAGCCATCCTTCGAAACTGCCATGGCCTCTTTTATCATTGGAATGATATCATCACGATCTTCGTCGATAGAAAAATGCTTTAGCTCTTTGTCTCCTTCAACCGAGGCATAAGAGTAATTGCTTAAGGAAAAATCGCATGAGTTAATATGCGTTCTGGTTAGTGAATATCTTGCTCCATTTTCTCCAAAATAGGCATCTAAAATTTGCTTTCGATTTTCTTTCCCAATTTGATTCATCAGGTAGGCTGTTGATTCAGTAAACGAACCTCCAAAACCTATAATTTCCTGGAATTTCTCATCAGGCTTAATATTGATTTCAGCATCTGCCTTACTGATTTTGGCAACTTCAATTTTTTGAAGCTTATTTCCTGCTGCTGATGTTTCATACACATCAACCAGCAAATTCTTATTCTTTGAATTACAAGCCATCATACCAATGCTTATAAATAATATCAATAAATAGTTTCTTTTCATGATTGTCCTATAAAGTTTTATTTAATGTTTTACTTTTCCTCTTCGGGCAATTAAGGCCTGTCGAATTTCAAGTGCTCGCTGCTCCGAAATACTATACTTCATCATCATCCAAATGGCAATAAGAGCAAAAAATATAGGTATAATAATATCTGCCAACCTCAGGTTTATTAAGGATTCTGCTGTTTGGATTTGTGCATTTTGATCAAAACCAACCATTTTTAAAACTACGCCACTTACTAAAAATGCAAGTGCATTGCCCAATTTCACCATCAGCCAGTACACGGCTCCAAACATTCCCTCTCGTCGCGTTCCATTATTCAATTCATCCAAATCACAAACATCGGCAGTCATCGACATCATTAAGGTGAACAAGCCACCAATACCGAAAGAGATCAATGGTAATGGCAAAAACATTAACCAAGGATTAGCCGGGTTAAATCCCCACCACTTTAATACATATCCCACAATAGAGAGTAAAGTGGAAATGATAAAGGCCTTTCTCTTACCTACTTTGGTTGAAATACGAGTTACAATCGGAATAATCAAAAATGCAGTACATGCGGCGTTGACAGTACTAAACCATGGAGGCCAGGCTCCTGCAGCACTAATGCTACCATCGAACAAGTAGTACAGAATGATAAAGTATGAGAACTGCGCAATAGTCTGAAAACCATTAAATACTAAAAATGTTGCTCCGCATAATTTAACGAATGGCTTACAGGTTAAGGTTTGTACAATTGCGGTCCAAAATTCTTTAAGGTTTGATGTTAATTTCTTCATGCTTAACTTGGATTCACCTTCCAAGTCAGGCAATTTAAGTTCCTTACAAAACAGTGCTGGCAGTGCACCCAATATGATACTTGCACCTCCAACCCACACAGATAAAACCCTAACTCCCGTTGTCGATTCCTCGAAAAATAGATCTGAGTTTCCTATCATGATCCAGAACCATGGAGCAATCATCCAGGCCATCTGACCAAAAAACTGCCCTACCGCCATTAAACGGGTTCGTTCATTGTAATCTGGTGTCATTTCGTATCCCAAACCTATGAATGGTGTAGAATATATGGTAAAGGCCAGGAAGAAAACAACCGACAGAATTAAAAAGTAAAAGAAATTATAGATTTCTGAATTTTCAGGGTGCAATTGCCACAGCACCATAAAAGCAATTCCGGTAATGATACTCCCCAATAGTACGTAAGGCTTTCTTCTTCCCCAACGAGTACGAGTATTGTCCGAAATATAACCCATGATTGGGTCAATTAAAGCATCGAAAAATTTTGGTAAGGCAGATAATAAACCAGCTAAAACAGGATCCATTTTAAATCCGTAGATCAGGTAGAACATAAAAACGCCCAAGGCTGCCGGATAAAGGTTGATTGTTAACTGTCCTGCTCCGTAAGCTGCTTTCTGTCCAAATGGAACTTTATCTTCTGCCGCTGTTTTATAGGGTGCCATATTGCTTTGTATTTTAGGTGTGAGTGATTCGTAATTAGATATTGTTGGTTAAAGTTCTGGGTAAAGAGCCTGCATTACTTTTTTCGGTTTTCTATCAACCGTAAACAATCCCCAGTGCTTTTCTGCTCCCAGCGGATTAGCTGTTTCACCTTTCCAATCCTCATCAAAAGCTTCAAAAAAGAAAGTTGTAATGTTCATTTCCTTCGACCACTTGTTCAACTCCTGGTAGTATTGCTCCTGCTTCTCTTCACTGGCTCTTTCACCAAACTCAGATGCAATACTTGCCCATCCGGCTTCGGTAATTACAAGCTTACTATCGGGGAATACATTTCTAACATCCTGTACATTTTGTATGGTATATGGCATTCCTTCGTCAATGTCTTTTCCTTCCCAAACCGGGTACACATGAATTGAAACAAAGTCTACAGCCTTAGCCAGTTCCTGTCCACTTTTAATCCACCATTCGTAGTTATCGGCAACGGTTACTGGCTGCTGAATCTCTTTCTGTACTCTTTTTACATAGGAAATAATCGAATCGGTATCCACCTTATGGTCGTTCCATTCTACCAAGGCTTCGTTACCCACATTCACAGCAATTACCGTTTCCGAATATTTGTTAGCCAAAGCAATTCCTCTTTGAATTTCCTCCTGGTTCAGCAACCTATTTTTATCTAAAGTTTCTTGTGGAATGGGTTCGTTTAGCCAAGAACAGGTTTCATGAGCACTCAATTCTGCCTTCAGCCAAACACCTAGCATTACTCTTATATTCAATTGATTTTCTTCAATAATTCTAAGAACAGCCTGAGAATTTTCGCCGCAATCGTACAGTCTAATTAGCTTGAACAATGAGTCTTTCGAAATAATTTTTAAATCTTCCAATACTTCTGCATCGCTCGGATTTACAGCTCCATTTCCCCTATCAGGGTGCTGCCCACTTCTAAAACCAGAGTAAGCCACAGCCCATGATGTTCCTCCTAAAAGATCCTTTTTCTCTTGTTTGATTTGCATATTTTGTTTTGCTTCTTCCTGAATGCTTGTATCCGTTTTTTTTGCAGCATTCTTACAAGAGAACAATCCAATCGTAATACAAATCAATACGGAAATATTTTTAATTGCTGAGTTTTTCATATCTGTCAGTTGTTAAGCTTTTATGAGTTGTGTAAATTCCTTTTCCATCACTTTCTTGGGTTCACGCTCTAGATTGAACAGCCCCCAGTGTTTCTCGGGCTCCATTGGTTCCGGCGATCCTTTCCAGGATTCATCAAAGGCTTCAAAATAAAAGCAGAGTATCTCTTCTTCTTCTGTCCATTGCATTAAATCCTGGTAGTATATGGCTTGTAAATCTTCACTTACATTTTCCGGGTCAATTCCACGTCCATTTGAATTCGTTGCCCAACCCGCCTCTGTAATTACAACAGGTTTGTGAGGATATTTTTCTGCAATGCTGTAATAGTTTTGTTTGGTGTACTCCAGGGCCTCATGAATATTCTTGTACTCCCAAACCGGGTAAGTATGAATGGAAATAAAATCTACAGCTTCCACTAAATCCTTAATATGATCGAGCCATGGCACATAATTTTCGCAGAATGTAACAGGCTGCTTGGCACCTTTCTTAATAATTTTCACATAACGGATAACACTTTCAACCGGAACATAGTGATCTGTCCAACTTACTGTTGCTTCATTACCTGCAGAAAGAGCAAAAACAATGTCAGAATATTGATTTGCGAGCTTTATTAATTTCTCAATCTGATTGATATTGTGCTCCTTGTTGGCAATTAGTTGTCCTTCGGAGTAAACTCCTCCCCACGGACAGGCAAAATTGTTCATTTCAGCTCCAATATATGCGCCAAGCATCACTTGAAAATCAAGCTTCTCATTTCGAATCACCTCAAGCACAGTATCGGTTTGTTCATCACAGGCATATAGTCTTAAATATTTCCAATGTCCTTGCAGGATTAACAGGTCTTCCTTAACCTGCTCATAAGTAGGAAAAATCCCCGCTTCCGGACTCTGTCCTTCTCTAAATCCTGAGTAACAAATTGCCTTGTCAAATTTTATATTCAGTTGTTCAGTAATCTTCTTCATTTACTATTTACTTAGCCTTCTTCGCGCGTACACGAATTAAAATTTCAACTTCTCATCCTTATCCCAAATTCCCCAATAGGCCCCCACATCACCTTCGTCTGATGTTTTCCATTCTTCGTCGAACGACGAGAAGTAGAATATCTCGATATCTTCTTCTTTTGACCAGTTTTGTGATTGTATAAAGTACTTCATCGCATTTTCCTGTGAAGGTTCTGCACCATGGAATGGCTCTCCTACATTTGGCCAACCTGTCTCAGAAATGATCACTTTTTTACCTGAACCTGCTCGTAATGCACGGTTGTACATATCTTTCATGTACAGGTATGAGTTTTCGAGACTACAACCTTCCCAAAAAGGGTAACAGTTTGCAAGAATCACATCACAAGCTTCGGTAACCTTAGGTCGGTTTGCAAACTCATAGTATGCATCCACATAAGCCACTGGAACACCAGGAAGTTCTTTCTTTACACGATAGATATATTTCAGAAGCTCCTCTTCGTTTAAATCTTCGCGATACAAAACTTCGTTACCAACAGCTACGATATCTGCATAACCAGCTTTTGCCACTTCGATCACTCCTCGAATTTCGTTTTCATTGATACTTTGATACTTCCCCAACCAAGCTCCTACCATGGTTTTCAATCCAAATTCTTTGGCCACTTTAGGAATCAATTCATTTCCTTCGGTACATGAAAAAGATCTAATCCATTTGGTATGAGGACTTACAATTTCCATTCTTCTACGAATCTGTTCTTCGTTTATCTGGGTTCCTGGTTCCTGTCCTTCCATGTATGGACTAAAACAGATACCATGCATTCCTCTATTTAAATACTGATAGTATAGAGCTCGTAATTCATCTTGGCTTTTGTTTTCAAGATCAACGCCTGCCAAAGACATTAAATATTCACTTCTTACAGACATAGGTTTAGGCTTAAAAGGTTAAAGTTTATCGGTATGCCTGCAAATTGCTGCAAGCACACCGACTGTTTAATTGTTAGTTTTTCGACATTGTATAATCTATTCTTTTCACTAAATCTTCTCTTCTAAATATCGATGCACTGATATTTTCATCGATAACATTACCAGAGATCAAGATGCTGGATCCATTTCTATAAGTGATTTTTATTTCGGACATTGAACCTTTTGAAATTACAAGTGGAACCTTACAGAATGTTAAGGCCAATTGCCCCACCTGCAGCTCTATTGTTTGTTTTACATTTTGAAGATCATAGAAAACAAACAATTCTTTATTCTTAAGTACTTCCTGCTCATTCAACAAAGGCAAATCAAAAACAATTTTCCCTTGATCGATGCGAATCCCTAACTCTCCCATTCTCGAAATAAAATCTTCTTTCACCTGACCAGTCATACCTGGTTGCTTGGCTCCAGCATTACCAGGAGTATGAGAGTAAGCATCAGTTGGAAAAGCACCATACAAGTCTGGCGATTTGTAAATTCCAATACCTGCTTTAATTTCGTAATAATGTTCCTTCAATCTTCCAATCAATTCAGCACTTAAGTTGTTGTCGCTTGCAAAGAAGAAATTCTCTTGAGTAGCCAGAAGTAATTTGGATACCATGTGCCAATAGATACTTCCTAATCCTTCGTAACCGTAAAAGGTTCCCGATCTCCCTGTAAATGATTGATGGTCGAACATGCTTTCATAGGCATTTAGAACAAGGTCTCTGTCGGAATTAACCAATTCTGTATATTCAGAATTTAAGCTGTCAAGAATTTCATTTAACACCTCTGCATTTCGAATTTTACCATTGAAATGACAGTTGCCCGATTGATCAACTGAAACCAACTCTGTATTCTTATTTTCAATTAATTTTTGAAGTAAGAATGATTGTTCCACCTTCTCTTTGGGAATGTTATTCTTATCGGTAAATCTTGCCAACTGTCTGTCAGGATATAATATGTAGCTAAACTGATCCTCACGGAACAGAGAACTTGCCTTTAAAGCATCCAGCACTTCCAAACTTTCTTCTGCTGTTAAATATCCTGAACTCAATACTGCTACCTGTCCTTCCAACATTTCATACAGGTAACGAATCGAAATTTCATCATCCGAAATTGAAATCAGGTTGTAAGCATGGTACAATTTGTCTTCTCGCTTGTTTACACGAATCGACTGATCCATGTAGCTCATTGCTAACCTTGTAAACTCTACCAAATCTGCAACGTTCACAGACTTGCGCTCTCCCGAAAATGAATTGGCATAGATCGCCTCTCTGTATTCTGTTCCAGCTAAACCAAGGACATCGGCAAAGTGCTTTTTGTCTTTGTTGGTAAAACCAGTATTCAACAGGTTCGATTGCGTATTAAACAGGTTAAATATCTTATCCAATAAGACTTTTACTTCGGCCGAAACTGTAATTTCTTCTACTGATAATTGTTCTAATTTTTCAGTCCAGAACTTCAAAAATCTACGCAAGTAGTACAGGGTTACCATAGAAACACCGTTCCCTACCAATGCATTGTTTGCATCGTTCCATTCCGGGCGCTGGGTATTTAACCAAATCCCTGCTTCAGGAATAAAATTGCTTAATTTACTTAGCAATGTAACCAATACTTTCTCCATCAGGTTTACCCTGTATATCTCGTTTCCTTGATGCATCAAGAAAGCATCGGCGCCAAGCTCTTTGTATTTTTCTTTTATTGTTTTGTTCAGATCAAAATCGAATCCAATGGTATCTTGAGGATTTTTAACAATCTGATCGTAAGATTTAATTCGGTAAGGTACATTTGCATACACAAACATCTCTTTGCTTAAGAATTCATCGAGTTTGCCCGGGTGAAAGTCATTGGATAATTCCAAAAGTTTCTGCAAATAGATTATCTGGTGGTCTCCCCAATATCCGATGTAAGCCCATGGATCATCCGGATCAGGACACTCCCAATCGATTCCTTCACGGGTAATTCGGTATGGATTGTATCCATCGGCAGTAGAAGCATTCACAAACTTGCTAATCATCCCTTCCAGGTATTCTGGGAACGACCAGGCCAGAGCTTCCCAATTTTGGAAAATATCTCTCCAGTTTCCCTGGTAATTTAATTTAGGACTGCCATCTTCGTTTTTCGTTTCGATAGAGAACTGATTCCACGGACGACTTGGATCGCCATGACGACGACTAAACGTTAATGGCAAGTATTCCAGGCAAATCCTCTGTAAATCAGAATTGGCAAGTGTTACTGCTGCATTCAATAACTCGCTATAAGAAACTTCACCTGGCAATTCGCTCAACCAACTTTCAAATTCTGAATAAATGGCTGTATTGGTTTGCTTTACAAACAGAACGAAATCTGCTGAATTTACTTTGTAAGCATCAACAAAAATCCCACCTCTCATAACATTAAACAGTGTATTCGAAAAGTGTCTTGCCGTACATAAATGATCATCACCAACTTGCAATCCATCTGCATCAGCAACAATTTTTATCAGGTTGTCAGTACCTAATTGAATGTCCTTATTGATTTCAGCGATGACATCAGATTCATTCAAAATAAAATCGTTCAAATCTGAAATTGCTGCACTATCCTGATTAATTTCAGCAACAATGATCCACTCTTTAGATCCTTGTGGAGTTAATTCCAGTTCTGAATTAAGCATATAGGCACCACGAGTAGCTTTTACATCCACTTCAGTTTCAAGCTCCATTCCTCTCTTAAAATTTTGCTCTTGTTTAGCCGATAAGAGAATTTTCTTATTCTTAAGACCAACCGACCATACACTTGTACATTTTAAAGATTCACTTGGCTCTGCTTTGTCAACCGGAATAGAACTCAACATGAACAAACCCAAACCCGATTCAGGAAGGAGTTCATTCTTTTTGTATGCATCAAGCAAATTGCTGTATTCGCTCTGAAATGCATAATCGAATCCATATGGTATGATATTTTGAATTCCATCCAAAACTTCCAAATTCACATAGCCTGCTCCGGTATTTTTGACCTTTGATTTTCTAACAAAACCAAACTTTTCCGAATAATACCAGGCATACTGAAAAGCAATTCCCAAGTCGAGATTTATTTCCTCGAAAATGATCTTGTTACCATATATGCTTTTGTACAGATTTCTTTGAATTTGATATACTTCATTCAAATTTTTTGCGAAAGGTTCCCACAAAAATGTTCTGTCATTTTTTTCAACCAAGAATAAAGTCTTACTACCTGTTATTCCTTTAAAATCATGGATTTTATCAACAGTGTAATATGGAAACAATGCGTTATCACGATTTTTTCTACCAGCCGATAATGAACCATTGCTTGATATAAACATCCAATGATCCGAATCACTTACCATGCTCATAAAAAAATCAGGCATTTGTTCTGAATTGCTAATCTTGTAGAACTTCTCATTGTTCACGTCTACAAATTCACCCTTAATCTCAGCCTCGCTGCAATTCAGGTTTGTGTTTCCCAGATAAATGTTACTCTTCTTCATTTTAATCTAAATAGATTCTACTTCAATTTCCTACAACAAAAAACTTCTGAGTTTTATATTTCACTTCGATTCAATTTGAGGATTCTGTAATCCAATGTCATTTATTCATTGTAATACAATTCCATTCTGAACAAGCTAAAAGCTATCAGCCTTTAGCTATTAGCTTCTTTAAATTAAATAGCTCACACTCTATTACTAATCACAACTCTCATTCGAGATCGAAATAATTTTATATAGTTTATCCTTAATGGATACAATCTGTTCCTATTCTTTAACCAGAATTACTTCCAGTTCTTCAAGAGATTTTCCCTTGGTTTCGGGTAGCATTACAATGACAAATACAAGTCCTAATGCTCCGAATATTCCGTATATTAAAAAGGTAGTTGCATTTCCCAGGTTCATTTGCTCCCAAGGGAATGCCAACTGTACAATGAAACTTATTCCCGAATTGATTAAGCCAACAAATGATATGGCCAAACCTCTCACCCGATTTGGAAAAAGTTCTGAAAACAGGACCCACATCACAGGTCCGATAGAAATTGCAAAAGAGGCAACAAAGCCAATAATTCCAGCCAATACCAACCAGGGGTTAATGCTGATTGCTTTTCCGATAAATTCCGATTGATGTTCTTTAAAAGTTTGTTCTCCAACACTTGCTAACAGTGCATTGTTGAATTCAATATCGCTTTGGAAAACAACATTCTCAATTTCATTTAATTTGGAAGGCTCAATAAAACCTGAGCATTCCGATATACTCTTTTCGCTTAACTGGTAGGTAGCATTTCCAAAACTCGCAGATAACACAAACATCGAAACAACAATACCAAACAAACCAAAAACCAGGAGTGGTTTTCTTCCTACCCTATCGATCAACCAAATTGCAAAAAGAGTAAATACAAGATTGGTTAAGCCTACTAAAATTGCTTGTGAGAATGAAGCATCGGTTCCGATACCTGTTTGTTCAAATATCATTGGTGCATAAAAAAACACCGAATTGATTCCTGTTATTTGCTGGGTAATGGCAATCACAATGCCAATTAACAACACCAACTTTAAGGATGGTTTAAATAACTCCTTTACGGAAATTCGTTCCTTATTCTTTGATGAATTGATGCTTCGTGCAATATTTACCAACTGTTCTTTCGCCTCTTCTTCTCCTACAGCCTTATTCATTACCTCAAAAGCTTCATCATCCAAGCCGTTCATGGCCAACCAACGCGGACTCCTTGGCACAAAAAACAGTAAGAAAAAATAGAGCAATGCAGGCAAAGCTTCCAATCCCAGCATCCATCTCCAGTTGTATGCGTCGAACTGCAGCAAGGTAGCCCAATCGGCATTCGATTTTCCCAATTGTAAAATCAGGTAATTGGTAAAAAAGGCAACTGAAATTCCCAGTACAATATTCAGTTGATTAAAGGACACCATAGTACCCCTAAGTCTTGGAGGGGCGATTTCGGCAATATACATTGGAGCTATGATCAGCGATGCGCCAACACCGATTCCTCCAATCATTCTTGCCAAAACCAACATTATAAAATTAGGGGCTATGGCTGATCCTAAAGCTGAAATAAAATATAATGCTGCCGCACATTTTAAGACTGTTCGTCTTCCAAACCTATCACTAACAGGGCCAGCTAACATCATGGCCAAAGTTGCAGTAAGAGTCAAACAGCTCACAGCCCAACCCAATTGAATTTTACTAAGGTCGAACTGTGGTTCAATAAATTTTACAACGCCCGAAATTACCGACGCATCAAATCCCATTAGAAATCCTCCCAATGCAACAATTAAAGAAACAGCAGCACTATATCTTAAATTCATATTTTTCTTTTATTTCTTTTGATAAACTCTAACAAAGTCCACTTCCATTGTTTGTGGAAAAGCTTCCTTGTCGATTCCTTTAATACTTCCCCATGCACCACCGACTGCAACATTTAAGATCAGGTAAAATGGTTTTGTGTAAGGCCATTTCGATTCTCCAAGGCCTTCATTTTTGTACTCGAAATACAGCTGATCATCTACATAACATTTCATGATATCTTCTGACCATTCCAATATGTAGGAGTGAAATTTTTCGGTGGCATCAGCAATTTTAATGGTTGCAGTTTGCTGTGTACCTTTTTGCCACTGGTAATCTTTTGAGTGTGCAGAAGCATGAATCACTCCTGCCTCATGACCAACATGTTCCATGATGTCAATTTCACCTATGTTTGGCCAATCTCCATCTTCGAATGACCAATCTCCGGGCATCATCCAAATGGCGGGCCAGGTACCTCTCCCATCGGGAAGTTTAGCTCGCACCTCAATTCTACCATGCAACCAGTCCGATTTTGAATTCAACCTTGCAGAGCTATATTCTCTTCCTTCTATACTTTCTTTACATGCAGTAATATGAAGGACTCCATTCCCGACCCATGCATTTTCTTTTTTAGCATGTGTATAATGCTGCAATTCGTTATTACCCCATCCCTGGATGTTTCCTTCTGTATCGTATACCCATTTTGTTGAGTCGGGTAAACCGGTATAATCGAATTCATCAGACCATACCAATTGATATTCTACTTCTGCTTCCTGGCTTTGTTTTTTTGACTTATTGAAGTTACAAGCGGACACAAGAAAGGCGATGCCTATAAACAGACTTAATTTTTTAACCAGCATATTTTTCACTTTTACAGCGATTAACATTCCAATAATTTTCTATTGGTAGACTCTAACGTAGTCGATCTCCATTGTTTGTGGAAAAATAGAGTTATCGATTCCCTGGGCACCTCCCCAGGTTCCTCCAACTGCAATGTTCAAGATGAAAAAATGAGCTTTATTAAATGGCCAATTCTCAGCAGTTTTATTGGAAGGAGAATAGGTATGAGTAATATTGCTTTCGGTATCCACATAAAACTGGATTTTATTTTCATCCCAAATCATGCCATAAATATGAAATTCTTCTTCGGCTGTTTCCAAGCTTGCCGAACTTCCATTGCCATTCCCTGCATGCTCTGCCGGAGTGTGCACTGTTGCATGAATTGTGTTTGGTTCATATCCTACATATTCCATGATATCAATTTCACCACAAGCTGGCCATCCCACCTGATTCAGGTTAGTACCAAGCATCCAAATTGCCGGCCAAATCCCTCTACCTGAAGGAAGTTTTGCGCGAATTTCCATTCTTCCATAGGTAAACTCTTGTTTTCCCCATGTGATCATCCTGGTTGAAGTATATGATCCTGCCACCATTTTGTCATTTACCTTACGGGCAGTAATCATTAGTTTTCCATCCTCGACATGAGCATTATCACCATTGGTATAATTCTGGAGTTCCTGATTTCCCCAACCACCATCACCGGTTTCAAATGTCCAATTGTCAGCATTAATTGTAGTTCCATTAAACTCATCAGACCACACCAAGTCTTCCCCTTGCACATAGTCAGGATCATCATTTGCAATGCTAACAGTCCTGGTCACAGTTTTTGTATCACTTAAACTGTTCATTTTGCCCCAAACTGTTAAGGTAATTTCATATGTTCCTTTTTCAGGATAATGAATGCTTCGAACCGATGTTTTATCAGTTTCTTTTGAGCTGGAATTCCCATTACCGTAATTCCACTGCAGGTATAAATAGTCTCCTTCAGAGGTATTTGTAAGGTTTACCAGGTTTGGATTGTCCTGATCAATCTCAAGTTCAAATCCTGCTGTATATTCCTCACCTTCATCACCACCACTACTTGAACAGGATGCAAATCCAACAAATAATAAAATGGCTAACACACAATAATTTAAATTATTCATATATCACTCTAATCAAATTTCACGAATAGTTAAAAGTACCGGGGCTAAATGCCCCGGATAAAAAAGATCTTCTTAATCTAATAACATGAAATCATCGATGTAAAAAATACCTGAATTACAATGTCCTTCTGCTCCAAGCTGAATGATAATCTGATCGAAATCTGTTCTGTCAGAAACATCACTAAAATCAAATGTTAATTCAACCCATTTTCCCAATTGATCTTCGGTAAAAACATAACCTCTAACTTGTTGAGTTTCCCATGCACTTCCACCTTTTTTACTATCCTGAAGTTTGACATCAATCTGAGGCTTAAGATTATGCTCTGACAACCAAGGAGTCCCTGGGTCACATTCTGTTACATAATCATTAAAACTCGGAATAAAAACCTTCATTGTGAAAACATTTCTTGAAGTAAGGTCTATTCTGTAGTCCAACACAGTTTTCACATTGGTCCACTCAAATCCATCTTTTGTATATCGGGCAATATTTTCTGAAGTATTAGGATCAAGAGGTGCAAAATTTGTTATCGTTTCAAATGCAACTATGTCATCCAGATTCCAAACCACATTACCATTACCTTCAAAATCATCCATGATATCATTCTCTTGAAGAGGTTTTTCAACAACAGGAACTTCGTAACCTTTCACAATTAAATTGTTGTACCATCTGTTACCATCTCCTCCGATACAACTCAATTGTAATGTATTTTCAGTTATGCCTTCAATTCGGAATTCATTGTTGGTAGCGCCATAGTCAAAACCGAAGAAACTAGGCTTATCTGATGTTAACACAAGGTAGTTAGCACCTTCACGTTCAACAACCGCCCAAGTAGCATTTCCTGGTGTAAAATCCACTTTACAATCAACACCATCAACTTCAACAGGGTTAGAGTAATTAGGGTTAGTCTTCTGATAATCCTTCACGTATGAATCACCATTATTATGATATTCAAATACGAATTCAACCATTTTAAAAGTAAATTCATCATCATATGAACCTGAACCTGTTTTTTGCAATGGACTTGCTGCCCACCATTCCGGCCAGTTTCCACCTGCTGGGCCAATTCCATAATGACCTGATCCAAGACTATCCACAACCCAGGTTTTACCTTCAAGAACAGACGAACCACCTGTTAACATATTTAAAAGAGGGCTATCCAAAAAGGCATAATCTGTTTCGGTTTGAACAATTTGATCTGATTTAGAAGCTGTTTCACCACTATTTACAGTAATTGTTAAAGTAACATCGTAAGTATCGGGTGTTGGATAATATGCCACTACTTCATTACCCGTCGCAACAGTTCCATTACCAAGATCCCATTTCACGATATGTATTCCTTCAACAGTTGTATTGTTAGTTAACACAAAATGAAATTCATCATCTCCAGGAACTATCGTAAAACTTACATCTTCAGCTGTAGGAACTGTTCCAATATTTAAGTCAGACTTATCGAATTCATTCGGATCGCAGGCAACCAACATCATCAAGATTGCCAGTGCAAATCCAAATCCTGATTTTATAATATTTTTCATGATTTTAACTTTAAATGTGATTAGTAACCTGGATTTTGTACCAATTTGTATTCTCCATATGTTCTGTCAATCTCCGATTGAGGGATTGGGAAGTATTTTCTTGTTTCATCCCAGGTTCTTACTGAAGAAAACTCAGGTATGCTTTCAGTTAACAGAGCAGTATCACCCCAACGTACCAAATCCCAGTAACGCATACCTTCTCCGAAGAATTCTCTTCTTCGCTCCAGCTTAATATTTTCAGCTGTTGCAGGAATAGACGCAACACCAGCTCTTGTTCTAACAGCATCAAGGCAAGTTTCGGCAGTTAAACCAGTAGTAGCTGCCTGACCATGTACTACGATCAGTTCCGCTGCATTTAATAAAGCCTCGGCATAACGGAAAATTCGAACATTGTTTTCATAGTTCAAGTCTCCTGTATAAGGAGCATCGTTATAATCTTTTCGAGCAGCATATTTTGCCATAAAGTAACCAGTATTCTGGAAACGTGCAGTGTATGTTCCATCTTCGAACTGATTCACCGATGCAGCCAATCTTGCATCACCTGCTTCATAAATGTCAACTATTTCAGTACGAACAGGTCCAAATCCCCATCCACCTTGATATTCAGTACTTCCGCTCAGCAAATCGGTACCTGTTAATTCATTTGGAGAAATAAAAGTAGGCATGTTGGTTCCGTATCCTGTCCATGCTGCACCCCAGTCTTTTCCTTCAGGTAAGTGATTGGCTTCAAAAATGGAACCTGAACCGAATTCACCAGCTCTGTCCCAAATTGATGCATAGTCAGCCAATTCGAATTCATTGCTATTATAAATTTCTTCCATATCAGCAAGAACCTCAGCATATTTGCTTTGATCTTTTTGATACAATACAATTCTCGCTTTCAACATCATTGCTGCTGCTTTGCTCGCACGACCATCGTTTACTGCCGTTGTTTGCAAGGGTAGTTTATCGCCCTCAATTGCAAAATTTACATCTTCAATCAATTCAGCATAAACCTGATCAGCAGTAAGCTGAGGAGCAAAATAAGGAGCTTCCAATTCTTCTTCGAAATATGGAATGTTACCCCAGAATTTCCACAACCAATGTACATAGTATGCTCTTAAGAAATGAGCTTCTGCCTTATATTGATTCAGTTTATCTTCATCAACACCAATAGCATTTTCGCAAGCTAAGATTACTCCATTACAACGGCTAATTCCTGAATAATAGATGTTCCAAAGTCCGTTTGGTGCTAAATCACCATTCAAATTGTACTGAGACAAATTGTAAAGAACTTGCTGGTCACCAGCTGAACCACCACCTTTATAGATATCATCAGACAATAGGTCTGACATCAATGGTACACTGTTAAATTGAAAATCAGCATAACTATCAAATAGTAAAATCTGATAAGCAGAACCAAGATTCGATAAAATCGCACCTTCTGTTGCATCACCTCCTGCTTCTTGGGAAGAAGTAGGCTCCACTGTTAAAAATTCATCGCTACAGGCTGTAAAACCTATTAAAACAGCAAGGAATAATGTTTTTATATATTTATTCATAATGTTTTCGTTTTTGACTTAGAAAGTAATATTTGCTCCAAATGTAATTGTGCGTGATTGTGGGTAAACACCTTTATCAACACCAATTGTGGTATAACCTCCAGAAGCAACTTCCGGCTCAAATCCTTCGTAATCAGTTAATGTAAACAGGTTTTCAGCTGCTACATACAGTCTGAATCTGTTGATGATTTTTTTGCTGATAATTGAAGAAGGAATCGTATATCCTAACTGAATCGATTTCAATCTAATGTATGATCCATCCTTCACATACAAGTCAGAAGAACGTGCATTACCATTTGGATCTTCAGATGTTAATCTTGGAATTGAATTAGAAGTACCTTCTCCTCTCCAACGATCTAAAATCCATGCTGGACGGTTCATACTTGGAATATCTGCTCTTTGAGAGAAATCATAAATATCATTTCCATAACTTCCTTGCAAGAAAGCATTAAAATCAAAGTTTTTCCAGTCCGCAGAGATATTCAAACCAAATGTCCAGTCTGCCATCCCTTTACCAATTTTGGTTCTGTCATCATCATTGATAATTCCATCATTGTTGTAGTCAACAAATCTTACATCACCAGGCATAGCCGATTCACCATAAGTGTTATTGTATTGAGCTGCTTCAGCTTCATTTTGAATCAAGCCATTTGTTTTAAACCCATAGAAGAATGGGAAAACTTCACCATTTTGACCTTTTACGTAACTACCAATTCCAGAAGTACCATTACTTTCATAAATTGCTTCTCCTGAATCGTTACCCATATCGATCAACTCATTCTTAATATAGGAAGCTTGTGCACTTACTGAGTAGTTAAAATCACCGATGTTATCTTTCCAGGTAATTTCAAACTCAATCCCTTTGTTTTCCATATCCCCTGCATTGGCGATAGGAGCTCCTTTTCCAACATATCCAGGAATAGGCTGTGCAATCAACATTCCTTCAGTATCTTTCTTGAAATAGTCGAAACCAATTGTTAAAGCATGGTTTAGTAATCTCAAATCAAAACCAACATCAATTTGCTCCGATTCCTCCCATTTCACATCAGGGTTTGCAATTCTTGATGCATTCGAACCATACTGCATAGTTGAATAATCACCAGAACCAAAGTAATAGTTAGTTCCACCATCCATCAAACTTGTGTATGAGAATGCATCAATATTTTCATTACCATTTCTACCCCAGCTGGCACGAACTTTCAAATAATCCAACCACTCTGGCATTCCGTCCATAAACGATTCGTTGGTAACATTCCAACCCACAGAGAATGATGGGAAGGTTGCCCACTTGTTGTTCGGACCAAAGTTTGATGAACCATCGCGACGAACTGTTGCCTGGAACATGTATTTTTCATCGAAGTTATAATCGATACGTCCGAAGTAGGATGCTAATGTTTTAGAAGTATATCCTCCTGTACCACCAGAAACCATAGAGTCATCTTCATCTGCAATAGCGTAATCGATTACTGCCTTTGATGGATTCTCTTCTAATAAATCATAATCTGTACCTGATAAATTTCTGTAGGTATATTCTTTAGAAGACTGACCTAATAATGCAGAGAAATTATGCTTCTCATTAATTGTCTTTGTGTAATGTAATGTATTTTCGATCTGCCAGTTATAACCTCTGTTCATACTTGACCAAACTGAAGAGCGACTGAAGTTTTTACCTTGTGATGTTAGATAGTAAGGAAATCTATATCCATCTGTTCCCCAGAAAGCAAGATCAATACCATAACTGGATTTGAATTTTAAATCCTGAATAATTTCCAATTCGGCCCAAAGTGTAGCAACAATCTTATCTGAGTTGTCTTCTGCATTATCCGGAGCATTCAACATTGCCACAGGGTTAGCAATTTCCTGGAAACCTGAAGGAGGCAAAGAAAACACACGTCCATCTTTATCTTTTACAGCTGTAGGTTGAGAAGCTAAAACTGCATCTGGATCCGCAGCATAAACAGAAACACTTGGATCGAAGGCCAAAGCACTACCCAAAACAGAACCAAACTCTGAGTTGGTTTCGATACCTTTTGATTTAATTCTGGTATAACCAGCATTAATACCAACTTTTAAGTTTTTAAACCACTGGCGCTCTTCTTTTAATACATCGTAAGTATTGTTTAAACGAAGGCTGTAACGCTCGAAGTTTGATTTGTTAAAATTACCTCCAACAATACCTTCCTGATTGAAATAACCAAATGATACAAAATAGTTTGATCTGTCATTTCCACCACTAATGCTTACCTGGTGATTTTGAACAGGTGCATCATAGTTGAATGTTTCATCCTGCCAATCGGTTCCAGTTCCTGCATTTGCAATTTGATCAGATGAATAGATTGCACTATTTCCATCGTTCAATTGCATTTCATTCATAATTACCATGTACTCTTCAGCATTTAAAACAGCTTTTTTAGTCCATGGGTTCTGAAATCCATATGAAAAGTCGTAGCTAATTGTTGCTTTCCCCTGAGAACCTGATTTGGTTGTCACAAGAATAACACCATTTGCACCTCTGGCACCATAAATTGCAGAAGATGCAGCATCTTTTAACACCTCAACAGATTCAATATCGGAAGGGTTCAAGTAATTAATACCACCATCAACAGCCATTCCATCTACAATATATAAAGGGTCACTGTTATTGATTGTACCAATACCACGAATTCTAACCTTTGAATCGGCTCCTGGCTGACCTGAACTTTGAGTAATCTGTACACCAGAAACTCTCCCTTTCAGCACATTTTCGATACGTGAAGGGGTCGATTTTTCAAGATCTTCAGCATCAACACTACTAATCGAAGCAGTTACAACACTTTTCTTCTGAACACCATAACCAACAACAACAACTTCATCCAAACCTGTTGTTTCGGTGTCCAAAATCACGTTAATTTCAGTTTTATCACCTACAAGTATTTCCTGCGAGGTAAAACCAATAAGAGAAAATACCAATACATCTTCACCAGATGCTTCAAGGCTAAACTTACCATCAAAATCTGTAGAAGTACCTATTGTAGTACCTTTAATAACAACCGATGCAAATGGTAAAGGTGTACCATCCTCGGCCGAAGTAACTAAACCTGTTATAGCTTGTTTTTGTGCAAAAGATTGCAAACAAAAGAAAGCCATAACTAAAAACAAGACTGTTTTTTTCATAAATTCGTTCGTTAAGATTAGAAAAAAATTAGTTTACTCATTTGGGTTATACCGATTAGTATTTAAGTAAATTCACAACTGCACTCTGTTTGTTATATATTTTTTAAATATCCATCGGCATTATACCATCGTAATTTTGACATTAAAACGGCATAATATTTATTCACCTAAATCGTTTGCAATATCTTCCAATGCTAACTCAATGTCAAAAAAACAGCTACATCACGAACTCATCATTACGATAAAACCAATACATCATTACTACATCATTACACTTTTTCGAAGCCTTAACTCACTGATTTACCTACACTTGACAAACTCAACATTTCTTAAAAATTGCACATCCCTCATACATCAAAAAACAAAAAGGGCAAATCCACCAAGTAGACCTGCCCTTTTCTCTTAAAATTGATATTTTTACACGTTCAGTAAGAAATCGATTAGATTTTCATCTCTTGAGAGATCAAATTTTTTCCGAAGTCTGTATCGACTAATTTCAACCCCTCGCACTGAAATATTCATCAGAGGTGCAATTTCCTTAGTAGATAAATTCATTCTTAGATAAGCACACATTCTTAGATCTTTTGGGGTGAGTTGAGAATATGCACTTCTTAGCCTTCTTAAGAAGTTTTCATGCACTTGATCGAAATGTAATTCGAACTGTTCCCAATCCTGATCACTATTAAACTCTGAATCCAGAGTTTTCATTAATTGTCGAACTTGTACAAGAGCTGTTGGATCCTTTATCTTCTTTAATGCTTTTTTCAGCTCTCCAACAGCATAGGAAAGAACCTCGTTCTTATGAATAATATTCATAGTAGAACTTGCCAACTCTCGAGTCTTAAAGTCAACTTCACTCCTTAATTTTTCATTTCTTAGTTGTACAATCTCTCTCTCTGCGATAAGTGCTTCTTCTCTAAACTTTTGCTCTTTGGCCTTTAACTCCTCTTGCTGTTGCTTCTCTAACCTTTCATGCATTCTTCTTATGCGCAATCGCACTAACAACACAATGCCCCATAAAATGGCTATACTAACCAAGAGATAAATAAAATAGGCCAATTTTGAACGATACCAAGGTGGTAAAATTGTAAATTTAAACTCATCGGGAACCGATTGCACTCCATATTGGTTTTGTGCAAGTACACGAAAAACATAGTCTCCTTCAGGCAAGTTTGTATACTCCTTACTTGTGTTGGTTTCCCAGTTAGAGGTATCTTGTTCGAAGCCTTGTAATTGATACTTATAATTGACCAACTGCATTTGACTCGACTGCGGAGCACTATATTGAAAACCAATTGCATTATTCCTAAACTTAAGAATCACGGGCATCTCCTCATCCTCCTTTTTAAACCCAGAGTAAATAACTGAATCTTGCAAGCTTGTCTTATCTGCTACCTTCACTTCTCTAATTAAAGTATGGAAAGTATTCTCATACCTTTTTCGCATTTCCGGATTATAATGAACAAATCCATCCTCAGTAGCAATTAATACATTTGACCTGTCTATTTCATAAACATTCTCAAAAGCCCCTATAAAAGAACCTCGAATCGAAGAAAAAGCCATTTCATGTTTCTCATAAGAGTTATCTACTTGCAATTTCAATACTCCTAACTTTTCATCCTGAAAATACCAGATATCACCATTTGATTGCTCAAAAAGTTTTGTAAGCTCCTTTTCCTTTCCAAATAGATTATTTAATGATTGGTAAGCTTCAAACCTATTGATCTCAGGAACATACTCATAAAAGCCCTTATTGGTTGTGAAAACCTCTTTATCACGAATTTTATGAATTCCTATGCTTAAATCAGAAGGAAGCCCATCTTCCTTTCCATACAGTTTAAAATTAATACATGAATCCAATGCATTGTTTAAAACGATTCGATACAATCCTTTATAACCATGACTCATCCATATGCTGTTATCATCATTCCAAATCATTTCTCTGGATGATTCCTGAAAACCGCCGATTTTTTGTTTAAACCTCCACTTCCCCTTTTCCGATTCCCTTTCGAAAAGAATCAAACCAGAATAAGTTCCTCCTATCATTTGATTTGGGAATTCACTTTTATATAAATATTTCCATCCTCCTTCAACATCACAAATCAGTTCACCTTTATCCTGATTGATCCTAAAAGTACCTTTAGTGTGTCCGCATATGAGCTCATCACCTATTACTTGCAAGCTCCAAACCTGACCAGAAGTTTTTTCAACAAGCCTAAACTTTTCGTTCAAGTTTAAATCCATATCTAAAAAATCGTACTTACGGGCAAACAAGCCCATATTTGTTCCCAGGTACAAATATCCCCTAAAATAAATTGAGGAATATCCTGTTCCAATATCTCTTACCCTGGGAAAAGTGGTTACTGGCGAACTAATTTCAAGGTGATTAATTCCATTGTCTAAACCTAGCCAAAGATTCTGTTCCGAATCCTGAAATAAACTAAGTATGGTATTATTAAGCAGACCTAAATCTGTATTAACATGTTGGATAATTTGCCCCCTTTTGTTGAGAATATACAGACCATTTCTAACCGTTCCAAAAACAAAATGATCATCTCTTAGTGCTAAACCTGAGTAGATTTGCTCTTTAACAAATGACTTGTTTGCATCAAGATTCCATGATTCAATTTCTCTTCCATTATATATAAATAAACCATTCAGGGCAGTTGCAATAAGAAGTTCATCCTCGGAGTAAGGCAGTACACTAACAATTTCTATATCTTTAAACTTTTCACCGCCTGCCACCAACTGAAAGTCTTGTCCATTCAATTTACAGAGCCCCTTTCCTAGAATCTGTACATAAAACGAATCATCTATAACAAAACTCTTACGAAAAATCATTCTGTCACCAATAATGGACAATTTATGATCCTTATAGAAAATAACTTTTTCAAAGGTGTGAAATACAATTCCATTCCTGAAGTGATAAATTTGCCACACTTCTTCGAAATCTCTTTCCGCCTCGGAAAGCAGATTTACCAAAGACCTATAAACCAACTTGCCTTTTGAATCGGGTTCCAAATATCCAAATTCATTGTATGCTCCAACATAAACCCTATCCGACTTGTCGATTGCCAAAGCACGCACTACCGATCTATTAGGCATTTCTATTAATCGCCAGTTGGTTCCGTCGAATTCCAGCACTCCTTCATTATTGGCAAAATACATCAATCCTTTAGAAGATTGTGTAATGTCCCAATTTTGAGTTCCTCCATGATATTCACTTCTTGGAAAATTCTTAATAAAGGGAACTCCTTTGTTTTTTACCTTGGCGAAACAAGAAAAATTTATAAGCAGAAATAGGAGTAGTATTGTAGTTGATTTATTCAAAGTAATGGCGATTTTGTTTATTGAAATATATAATGATTCATAAAAATATGCAAAGTTGTTTTAGATACTACAAAACATCAAGAATAATTTTCCTGTCTAAAAGAGAGATGTACAATTAACAACTCTTAACATCAAAAACACCAGCTCAAACACACAAATCACTACACACCTATCACTTACAATCAATAAGCGATTTCTCATATTAACCTTATTTAACCTTGATTCACCTTAAATCATCTAATAATACATGAATGTGAACTTTCTTTGAATTGAATTTTTAAACAAAGACTAATGTACAGAATTTCACTATCTATATTTTTCATCCTTACCGGATTATCCTTATTTGCTCAGAAAAGTTATACATTAACTGGTAAAGTATTAGACTCGCAAGAAGAAGCTTCTTTACCTGGTGCAAGCATTCTACTAATTAATAAATCGGATACCATTCAAAAAAAAGGTACCATAACCAACGAATTAGGCAATTTCAATATAAAAGTAAAACCAGGACAATATGATTTTCGAGTTTCTTTTATCGGCTATAAGGAGATTAAAAAATCAATCTCCGTAGATAAATCATCCATTGACCTGGGTCAGTTTAAATTGATTGAAAACTCTGAATTTCTTCAGGAAATAAACATTACAGAGACCTTACCGCCAACAAAAATCAAAGGCGATACCACTGTATTTAATCCAGATGCATTCAAAGTAAATCCAGATGCTACTGCAGGGGAACTCTTGGCCAAAATGCCTGGCTTTTATGAAATGGATGGTAAACTGGTTGTAGAAGGACAAGAAGTTGCTGAAGTATTAGTGGATGGGAAAAAGTTTTTTGGGAATAATATGAATCAAGCTTTGGCAACTATTCCAAACGATGTAATTAAAAACATTGAAGTTTATGAATACAAAAGCGATGAAGAAAAATTTACCGGACTAAAAAGAAATGAAGAAGATAAAAAAACCCTAAACATTGTTACCAATAAGAAAAACAAAAGACTTGTTTTTGGTGATGTGGCTGCAGGATTTGGGAAAGATAACAGGTATGGTTTCAATGGAAACCTTAACAGTTTTTCAGATAACAATAGCATTACGCTTACAGCAAAATCGAGAGATGTAAATGCCCCGCTAAAATTAAGCAATAGAAATTTTGGAAATAGAAGTATTGATGGAAATGACATTCAGGATGACTCTTTTGGAATCAACTTTGTAAATTCGAAAAACGAAAATGACATTGAATTTAGCTACGAATATGGCAATCAAGAATATGAAAACAAGAGCAATAGTGTAAGAACTTATACATCTGATGCACTAGCTGGTCAGGTACAAAATTCGACAAACCATTCGACCAACGACAACAATGATCACCGTATTAATCTGAGAGTATCATTAAACTCCAACCCGAAAAACAGGTTAATGCTGAATACCAATATTTCCACAACTGATGGTGAATCAAATTCCAACTCCATTTCTGATACCAAGTTAAATGGTAACCCTTTAAATTCGAATAATAACCTGAACTCATCCGAAAATAAAAACTACAACCTATATCAAACTGTAAATTATTCAAAAAGTCTGGGTAAAAAAGGTCGTTCCTTGAACTTAAATGCTGGATTTAATTACTCCAACAACGAGTCGGAGGGAAAACAATTGTCTGAGACTTTTAATGAAAACAATGAAGTAAGTCAAAGTATTAATCGAATTTCAGACTCTAAAAGGAAAAACTCAGGTGTTGATGCAGGAATATCATTTAGCGAACCTATGGGTGAAAAAGGATTTGCCAGTTTAGGATATCGCTTCAATTATAACGAACAAAAATCAGATAAATACGGATATAACTTTAATGAAAGTGAAAACTCATATAGTGATTTGGATGAACTAACCACAAATAATTTTGAAAACACAACTTTCAGAAATGCAGGACGATTTTCTTATCACCTTAATGGCAAAACTCATGGCTTTAGCTTAGGTGCCGATTTTGAAATGACAAGTCTAAAAAATGAGGAATCATTTCCCACTCAGACAAAGTTTAACAAGGATTTCTTTTCATTTAAACCATACATTAGGTATTCGCTCAATTTGAAGAACCAAAAAAGAATTAACCTTAATTACATGTCGCGAACAACAACTCCAAATATTCGCGATTTGCAGGAAATTGTTGACCTTTCAAATCCATTAAACATTACAACTGGTAATTCAAAATTGGAACAATCTAAATCTCATACTTTAATGGCACTTTATTCATCATCAAACATGAAAAAAGGAAGTCATTTGTCGATTCATACTATGGCAACAACAACAAATAATACTGTTGGAAGAAGAACAATTGTTGCTGCTAAGGATACAACCATTAACGGATTGTACTTTCTGCCTGCAGGAGGACAATTTTCAGAACCTGTAAATCTTGATGGTCAATATTCTATAGGAACAAGTATTTCGTATAGCTTTCCTCTTAAGAAGTTAAAGTCTAAACTGAACATCAACACAAGAGGTCGGTTTTCTCACAACCCTACTTTTGTTAATGATAAAAAAGCATATACCAATTCGTGGAACTTGAATCATGGAATGACACTTAGTTCAAACATTAGTGAAAAAATAGACTTTACATTTACCAGTTCAAGCAACTATCAGAAATCCAATAACACATCCAAGTCTGGTTCAGAGTATTTATCGCAAACTACCTCATTAAGCATGTATTGGAATTTCTTAAAGGATTTGGTATTTCGAACAAATGCAAGTAACAATTATCAAAATAACTTTTCTACCAATAGTGTAGATAACTTTTGGCACTTAAACCTTGGTTTATCTACCAAAATATTAAAAAACAAACGTGGAGAATTATCATTCACAGCTTATGATATTTTGAGTAAAGATGATCAAAGGTCTCACTTTGTTTCAGACTTATATTCTGTAGATTACTACTCAAACAAGTTGAACAAGTTCTATATCCTTACTTTCAGTTATAAATTAAGAGATGGCAAAGGAAAAGGAAGAAAGCAACGAGGAGGCCATGGTATGTATCCAACCTATGGCAATTACATGATGATGTAATGCCATAAACATTAAAGAACAAAATTATTTTCTTTTAATTTTTCATAGTCAATCTAAGCAGGTCATTCTTTGAGAATGGCCTACTTTTTTTTTAGAAAAATACTTTTAAGATATATGATTCACCCTGATTTTAAACCCTTATATGGATGTCAACAGCTCCTTTTTGTCTTAATTTATTGATAATTGTTCATTAAATGCTGTTTAGCGCTGACTGTAATTTGGTTAATTAAGGTTAACAATTCGAACATTTACTACTGAAAGCCAGTATATTTGTTTCATGTCTAGAAACCGATTAAATCGAAAGAAAATTAAAATCATTTCACCAATGGTTTTAAGTATGTTTTTATTGGTCACTTTTGTGGGGTACTGGTTGCATTCTCAATACAATAATGAAAAGAAAAACCTGCAAGTAGAATTATCCAGACTTTATCATGTATCCATAAACGATGGAGAATTTATCCTCTTTTATCGAAATGTGATAAAACCTGCTATAAATCATCAGGACACCATAAATTTCGAAAGCTTAAAAATAGGGTCACCAAAAACCAGTTCAGACTTTAAAAGAGCTTACATCAAAGAGTTAAAAGAATTTATAGATACCAATCAAAACTATACAAATATTTTTAGAGCTATTGAAACTAGTTCATTTATCCCTGATAGTTTAAGAGATGAACGATATTATGACATTTTAAGATTGGGTTATCGTTATCAAATTTACCCTGCCCAAATTCTTTACAATCAAAGGAAAAAATCAAATGATACTACTCAACTATTTTTAAGAAATCTATTCTTAAGAAATGTAGCTATTAATTTTCCAAATATAAAAGCCGGACATGAGGATGAAATTGACAGGGAAAATATTGAATTGATTGAAAAAACCAATCAAGAAGTACTAAGAAGAGGAAAATTAGGCATTATTATATATGCTCGAAGATATGATAAAGCAAGCGTTCTATACTTTGAGCACTATTTCCTGCATCTAATTACAGAAATTCTACCGCAAATTATCTTCGGAATTGTATTAATCAGTCTGTCGGTATTTGCTTTGGTAGTTGCTTATCGTAGTTACCTTAGCCAAGCAAAGCTAAATATGCTTCGTTCCGATTTTGTTAGCAATATTACACATGAATTAAAAATTCCGGTATCCACAGCAAAAGCTGCTATGGAAGCCATTCTGAATTATGGAATCTCCGACGATAAAGAAAAAACAAAGTCCTATCTTAAAATGGTTGCTTCAGAAATGAACCGCCTGGATAGTCTTACTTCAAGAGTATTGGAACACTCAAAGCTCGAGTCTAATCAGCACCTATTAAAGAAGGAAGAAACCAACTTAAATGAGTTTGTCGATCGAATTGTGAAGTCGGTACAACTCTTTTCTGCAAATACGATCAATATCAAATTCAACAAACCCAATGAATTGATAAGCATTCCTATCGACCAGGTATACATTGAAGGGGTAATTCGCAATTTGATAGAAAACAGTAAAAAGTATGGTGGCAATGATGTAAGTATTGTTGTGAATCTTTGGCAAAAAGGTTTACATGTTTACATATCGGTTATCGATAATGGCCCGGGAATTCCAAAAGAATATTTGAATAAGGTTTTCGATCGCTTTTTCAGAGTGCCAACCGGCGATCAACACAATGTAAAAGGATTTGGTTTGGGCTTAAGTTTTGCTGCTTTGGTTATGAAACAACACAATGGATCAATCAGTGCAGATAAGCTTACAGAACAAGGTTGTGAAATAAAATTAGAGTTTCCAGCCTAGACGGTGAACAATTAACAAAGTTAAAAGGTTTGCTGCGCAACTGATAACTGATAACTGATAACTGATAACTGATAACTGATATTTAAGTTTTATTAACAAAATCACCCCCGCTCAATCTTCTCACATTTTCTTATCTTGCAGGGCACTCAAGCTAAGATAATCATGAACAAAACGAAGATACTTTACGTTGAAGACGAACCTAATTTAGGCCAAATCGTTTACGATTCGTTGATCCTAAAAGGATTCGATATCATTTGGGAGACAGATGGAGCACAGGTAATGTCGAAATTTCATGATTTTACTCCTGATATTTGTGTTCTGGATATCATGCTTCCAAATGTTGATGGATATCAATTGTGTGAGCACATCAGATCCAAATTTCCAACACTCCCAATTATTTTTCTTACGGCCAAAACCGAAACTCCGGATCTTGTAAAAGGTTTTGAAGCTGGAGGTACCGATTACATCCGCAAGCCATTTAGCATTGAAGAATTGGCGATTCGAATCGATAACCAATTAAAGTTACATGGCATTGGCGAGAACAAAGAAACAGCAAAGGAGCAAAAAATTGAACATGATGAAATTAAATTAGGGACTTACACCTATTTCCCTAAAAGATATGAATTGATCACACCTTCGAAAACCATTAACCTTTCGAACCGTGAAGGCGAATTGCTAAAAAAACTAACCGAAATGGGAAGTAAGGTTGTGGAACGAAAAGACATTTTAATGCAGGTTTGGGGCGACGATTCATTCTTCAATTCCCGAAACCTGGATGTATACATTAAAAAGCTTCGCAACTACTTTGCCGAAGATGATCATATTGAAATACAAACACTTCGAGGCAGAGGATATTTGTTTTTGGTGAAATAAAATCAGCTGTATAAAATACAAAAGGAGTACTCTTAAAATAGGTACTCCTTCTTTTATAATATACATTTTTACTTCTACTCAAAGGTAGTATCAAGTGTTCTGAGCTGAATCACTTTCTTGATTTCTGCCAGCGATAGTTCCGTTTCCAACTTGATGTTTACAGATTCTCCTGCCAATACATCAAAATAATTATCAGAAAAGAATCCATCTTCATCGCCAAGGGTAAAAAACAGATTTTTGGCCAACACATCCGATGTTAAGGAGATTTCGTAAGCCTCTTCTCCTTTTGTGATCCTAAATTCAACATTTGGTTGAGGCAATTCGAGATCTTTAACCGGATTAAAGTATAGGATATTCCTTTCCAGTACTTCTTTACCCATTTGCACTTCAACCAAAAACAATTCTCTGTTAGGATTTCTATTCTGTAAAAATGATTTAAATTCCTGACTAAAGAAAACTTCACTTGAATTTTTACAAATGGTAATGTCTTTGCTTTCCGACCATTTTTCCTTCCCGTAAAAATCAAGCACTCTCATAACCAATTTGGCTTTGATTTCTTTCAAATGGTCATTTACTACAGCTACCTTAATACTATCATTTTCGAAATAAGGTGAAACCAATAATGGTTCAAAACCTTTTTTCACATAGTACTGCAAGGCTTTCCACTCCTGGTAGTAATCGGTAGAACTCCATGAAGCAACCGGCCAACAATCATTCATCTGCCAGTACAAGCTTCCCATACAATATGGCATGGCTCTTCGGTGACCTTCCAAAGCAAACTTAATTCCTTCGGCTTGCAATACATGATTCACATACAAGAATGATTCAAAATCCTTAGGTTTCTTGTAATCCTTCAACATGTAATATTCAATGGTTTCGTTCCCAATTGATGATCGCTGATGAGACTTCATAACCTCTGAATAGATATCGTAATCCTCAGGTTCAGCATATTTTCTAACCGATTTCATTTCCGGGAAAGATTGAAAACCGTATTCGCTCATAAATCTTGCAATATGTGTAGCATAGGTTTCAAATGGTTCTTTTCCCCACCATACTCCCCAGTAATGATCATCGCCATTTATTAAATCGGGCTTTATGCCTGTTCCTGATGAAGGGCTTGAACTCCAGTAAAATCTTGACGGATCATATGTTTCCACTGCTTTAGGCAATACTTCATGAAAGATATCGGTGTAGGCTTTCCAAACTTTAGCACTTACCTCCTCACCTTGTTCTTTCGCTTGTCTTTTCCACCCCCAGTTGTTCCAGGCAACCAAAATTTCGTTGTTTCCACACCAAAGGGCAATACTTGGATGATTTCTGAGTCGTTTGATGTTATCTCTTGCCTCTAGTCTTACATTGTCTAAAAACTCCTGATCACCCGGATACATGGCACATGCAAACATGAAATCCTGCCAGACCAATATTCCTGCCTCATCACATAAATCGTAAAACAAATCATCTTCGTAATAACCTCCTCCCCAAACACGCAACATGTTCATATTGGATTTTTTGGCAGTAGCAATTGCCTTTTTCAATTGTTCCTTGCTCACTCTCGTTGGGAATATATCGTTCGGAATGTAATTCGCCCCTTTCATAAATACAGGTATTCCATTTACTCTAAAAAAGAAGGAAGTCCCCTTCTCATCCTTTTTCCGCACTACGTCTATAGTTCTAATGCCAATACGGTGACTTGCATCCTCCTTTTTACCATTAATATTTACCTGCGCCTTGATATTATAAAGGATCTGATCACCCAAGCCATTGGGCCACCACAGTTTGGGATTTTTAATGTCAAAATCCAGCTCATAAGTGTGATTTCCCTTTTTCAATTGGACTTCTGAAGTAACCAAGTCCATCCCATCATTCTGAATTTGAATCCCTGCCAGGACTTCCTGCTCTGCTTCCAGTTCAAGAATAGCGGTAAATCTGGCAAGATCTTCATTCACCTCATTTTGTACAATCTGTAAATCCTTAATTCTTGCATTGTCCCATGCCTTAAGGCAGATCGGACGCCAAATACCACTGGAAACCAAGCGTGGCCCCCAATCCCAACCATAATGATAACCGGCTTTACGAGTATAGATACTTACCCTTTTATTTCCTTCCACCTGGCCCAATTCAGCTTGGTCATTCTCCGCTCCGGGATATACAAATCCATTGGCATCATACAAGTTTAAACCTTCATGAATTGGCGACCGAAACTCAATTTTTAGTTTATTTTTCCCGCTTTTCAGATATTTCTTTACATCAACAGTCCACTCCCGAAACATGTTGTCTGCCGAAAGCACCTTCTGATCATTCAGGTAAACATCTGCATAGGTATCTAAACCTTTAAAATCAAGTACAAGTCTATCTTTGTTCAAAAGTTTCTGATCCAGTTTAAATTCCGTTTTGTAGATCCAATCCTTTTTATCGATCCACTGCAAATCATGTTCATTTAAACGATAGAAAGGATCTTCGATCTTACCATTAGCAAGCAAGTCGGTATGAACACAGCCTGGTACTTTAGCAGGCAACCAGTTTACCGAATCCTTTTCAGAAAACTCCCAATTGGAGTTCAACTCTTTCACAATCATTAAGTTTTGATTTTGTGATTTGCAGCCCAAAAGAAATAACAGGACCACAAGCAGCGCAAGACATAGTCGAGACATAAATTTGTTTTTATTGTTTGGCTTTGGCTTTTAGGAATTCATGTGCTAAAATAATCAGAAAAAAGAAACCGATGAATTCTAGTCCAAACAAGTTGACAATTCATCGGTTCTTATGCTCTTTTATATAAACAACACCTTGTTTATCTCTGAATCATTCTCCAAATTCAAAATCAGGACATATGTTTAAACTACCAATGTACCTGAATTACGAGCTTAAGTTTTTTCTAATTTTAGCCGTGTTAAAAGCCTAAAAATAAAATAAGCGATACATTGTACCGCTTGTTCTATTAATATTTTATTCGTTTTTATCCTGAAAGTTAATTCCTTACAAATTGGTTTTTCCATATCAGTTAATTTGATACATTACCAGTATTACCTATTTACACTACAAATGACCAATTAACTTCATCCTTGCTAAATAAACACCATAAATTGAAGATGAAATTGTAACCCATAAATATACACTCGCAATAAAATCCTTTATACTGCTTCTATTATCTATAAATTTATTATATAAAATAACATATCTTTGTCGATAGATTAAATAAAAATAATAAAACACATAACACAGTACGTACAGAATGACAATATCCAATACAGAATCAAAATATAACTGCACATCCCAATAAAAAATTAGAATACTATTTAATGTCAAAAAATTTAATACTAACAAAAAAGACATGGTATGATAAGCCATAAACAAATCATTATGTAGATTCCTTTTTTTATTTGAATGATAATATTTACAAAATATGTAACCTAACATTTCTTTTATATTTTTAAAATGGTGATTTAAATAACATATGATCTTTAACTGGGCTATCAGGTGGATGGTTTGTATAAACACTTATAGCATGTTTTGTTCCAAAATACATTCCAGAAAAAAAGAAACTAATTGGACCTGCAAATCGACTACTTATTCCTGCATAAGATGCTATTTTGCCACCAAAAGAACCTATAACTCCCACCGATGTATCAAGAGTAAATTCAACTCCTCCATAAGTAGAATCTGTTAAATATCTATAATAACCTATACCTGTTCCCAATACGAATGTGAAATTCCCAACAGCTCCTGCAAAACTCCTAACAGAGTTCACAGAATTATACCATGGAGATCCCCTAAATATAGGATATCCTGTTCCATCCACTATTGGTCTAAATCGATGTAACATTCTTGCAAGAGAAAAGGCAGAAGCAGAAGATATATAACTCGTAGGAGTATTTATCATATCAACAAATGCCATTTGTCGGTTATAATCCGCCAAACTAATTCCACTAAAAGCCTGCTCAGCATAAGCCTTAGCCCTTTTCTTTCCAGCCCTGTTTTCATTCAAATTACCTTCAACTTGGTGCATATAATGATTCAACAAAGCAACACTAGCTCCTTGCCCAGCACCACGCCAAAAATCTCCTCCAGATAGTTCTGCTCCCATACCTCCTGATAAAACACCTATAAAGGTGTTATTCCAAGCTGATTTCCCAAAATTAGGATCCATTACCTGAAAACCACTACCAGCTATTGAACCTAAACCTCCACTGGCAAAGCCATTAAAGAAATTATCACCTTGCAATGCACCCAATCCTCCTTGCGCTACACCATGTGCCAATGCACGACCAGTTTCATTTAAAATTTGGGTTCCCAGAGAATTGGTGGATACGCCGTTTACTACAGAGCCTCCCAAACCTCCAAAAATTTCACCAATTCCACCTGTAGCAACACCCGAAACAGCTCCCATTCCGGCAGATTGAAAAAAACCTCCCCAACTCCAATTATCGAAACCTCCTTTACTAAAGGCAATGCTGGCTGTGTAGCTTCCTGCTCCTATTAAAGCTCCTACAGCCAAGGCTGCAAAAAACCACTCTCCATCTTCATCCACCATCATCATGGGGTTGTTGCCCATGGCCATATACGGACTGGCTGCCTGTAAGGCAGGGTCAATGGCAAACCAGCGGCCTACCTCGGGGTCGTAATACCTCGCGTGGTGATCGTACCAATTTACACCTAAACTGTCAATGAACTCTTTGCCTGTATAAAGGTAATTATATTTGTTTTTTGTTGAAAGGGCTGCAATAATTCCTCCATATGGGTAGTAAGCAGTTTCCTGTATTACATTCTCCTCCTCATCTACTACTACACGAGTGTGACCCAAATGGTCTTTT
>NZ_JANQCD010000029.1 GCF_026672275.1 Marinifilum sp. D737
CCTACTGGGATTTCGAGAGTGACTTATTGGTTTTCAGTGGCGAAGCTCAATTTTTTATTGCATAGCCGAAGTTACGTAATAAAAATTAGCTGATGTCAATGGAATCAAGATGTTGCTCGCAGTTTTTCAGGAGGACATTAAACAACTTCAGTATAAAAGATCAAATACTCCATAAGAGTAACATTAGTAGATTGCACTTTTGGGGGTGTTTGATTAGGAGATCCATTTTCTTCAGTTTAGTTCTTTTTCGTTTTAGCTTTCATTTGAGTTTGTGAGGGGAGATTATAAACAATCATTAAATATGTGTCTCAAATAATCCTTAAATTAATGGTTTACTAAATCAATTCCCATGAGGTACTTATTTGTTGTTACATTACTGCTGCTTTCCTTTTCATGTAGCAATTCTGTTGATGAGAAAAGAATCATCGATTCAAATAAATTCAACGAATTCATTTCAAAAAAAGACAAAACACTGGTATACATTTGGACGACATGGTGTAGTGGTTGTCGCAAAAGCCTGGAGGAAACTTTGCCCAAACTCATCCAGGATATCAAAGCTGATGACTATCAATTGTTGATGATTGCTGTTAGCAAAAATAAGGAAGAGGTGGACTCTTTGGTTGGGGCAAACGGTTTAAGCAGCAATTCTTACTTACTGGATTTTATCGGTCCTGATAAAGGCAAGTTTCAATCCGTTGGTATCAGACAGTTTCTCTCCTCCAATTTCCCAAACGAAAAGATCTTCACGGGAGGCATTCCTGTATTTTTTCTAGTAAGCAGAGATAAAGAAGTTTTGGTTAAAAAGCTTCCTCATACTTATGATGAGGTTATGGAGATTCTGGAATAGAAACTCCAAGCTTCAAATCTCAAGTAATTGATTCAAATTATGGATCATATAGAATAAGCCGGTAATCGACTGTTTCATTTTTCGACTATCAGACTTTCATCAACAAAAAAGACCCATCAGAAAATCTGACAGGTCTTGAAATAAAATATCTTGATGGTCTATGCCTCTTCGTAGAAAAATTTATCAGCGAAAGCTGGTTTTAAATCATCCAACCATAGCGCTTTAGGATCGTATTTTGCAAAGAAAGGACGTCCAACCCAATCAGAGTTTCTTCCCTGTATAAAGTTCAGAACGAAAACTTTTTCACCATTAATTTCGGTAACACCTGCAACTTGTACTTTTCCAGGATTAGCCGACATACTAGGTCCTCGAACCGTACGACATACACCGCTAACCTGAGCATAAGCCTTGCGGAAGATATCCCAAGCTTCTTCAAGTGTAACAGCAAAATATTCTTGAGCACCAGTTTCACGAGCAATAAACATGTAGTAAGGAATCATTCCCCAATCTACTTGCTTTCTCCACATGCGAGCCCACATGTCAGCATCAAAGTTCAAATGCTTCATTAATGGTGATTGAGTGCGAATTACTGCACCTGTAGCGCGAATATTTTTTACAGCTTGTTCTACAGCTTCAGTGCTCATTTCATTAATGTGATTAAAGTGAGCCATAATAGATAGGTTCAATCCACTATCTTGAATCTTTTTGAATACATCCAACAATTGTTGGGCATCATCATCGCTAGTGTAACGATATGGCCAGTAACCTAATGTTTTGGTTCCAATACGGATTGTCTTCAAGTTTGGAATCTTGGCTGCAATAATGGCATCGATATATTGTTCAAATACTTTCGATTTCATTACCATTGGATCTCCACCTGTAAACAACAAGTCGGTAATTGATGGATTCTGACGCAAGTACTCAATGATTAGATCAACCTGCTTCATAGCAAATTTCAACTCATCGATACCTGTAAACTGAGGCCAACGGAAACAGAAGGTACAGTATGCATGACATGTTTGTCCCTGAGAAGGGAAAAACAACATCGTTTCGTTGTATTTGTGCTGAATACCAACCAATTTTTCACCATTTAGTTCAGGAACATTGTGTACTTGTCCTGCCGGATTAGGATTTAGTTCCATTCTAATTTGGTTGGCAGCTTTGGTGATTTCAGGTCTTGAAGCACCGCTTCTAATTAATTCAGCCATTCTGTCGTAATGCTTGGCTGAAAGCATATCTTTTTGAGGGAAAGTCAGGATAAAAATCGGATCATTTTCGAAATTGTCCCAATCGATCAACTCATCAACTACGTAATTATTTGCTTTAAAAGGAAGGACCTCTCCAACAACTTCAATATCAAAAATCTGCTCTTCGCTCAGTTTACTAATCTGAGGAATATTCTTAAAGGTCTTCAGTGTGTAAGCTCTATACTTCATAGGCTAATATCTGGTTTTGATGTTTTAACAAGTAAGCGCGCGTAAACACGATTACTCCCCCTGGTTGTAATTATTTTACTCAAAATCAAGCTATTAGGATATGGTAGCGCAGATGTATGTGTGTAACTCATCAGAGTTATTGGCTACAAATGAGATTCCCCATGTTCAAGTTAGGGAAAAATTGGGACATTTTCCACATAAACTGTTCACTGTCAGCTGTAAAGGAAGACTAATATCCCAGCGTATCAAATAGCTGTGGCACAAATGTATAATATTTAAAAATTTTAAACAAGCTTGTTGGTGAGTTAAGTATTTGTATTAGTGATAGATTTAACTTTACTCACTCACTAATTTATATTGCAGGAATGAGTGATAAAGATTACTTTTGCTGAGGATCAGGAAGAAGGCATAATTGGGCTAAATAAATAATTTAACAGCTTACATATGCATTCTAAATAAGTATTTTTTGCATATCAGTAATTTAATGAAGAGAAGAGATATAGAATTAATGGCACCAGTAGGTTCATACGAATCTTTAATGGCTGCCATTCAAGGGGGAGCTAACTCGATATACTTTGGTATTGAGCAATTGAACATGCGTTCAAGGTCAGCAAATAACTTTGGATTTGAAGACCTAAAAAAAATTGCCAATATCTGTAAAGAGAACAATGTGAAATCTTACCTTACCGTTAACACGGTATTGTTCGATCATGATATTAAGTTGATGTATAAAATTGTTGATGCTGCCAAAGAAAGTGGTGTAACTGCAATTATTGCATCGGATGTTTCGGCAATTATGTACGCACGATCGATTGATGTTGAGGTACATATATCTACTCAATGTAATATCACGAATATTGAGGCAGTAAAATTTTACGCTCAGTTTGCCGATGTTGTGGTTTTGGCTCGAGAGTTGGATTTGAACCAGGTAAAAGCCATTTACGATCAGATTGTTGAACAGGATATCAGAGGTCCTAAAGGTGAATTGGTGCAGATCGAGATGTTTGCGCATGGAGCTTTGTGTATGGCAGTTTCGGGTAAGTGTTACCTGAGTCTGCATGAGAAGAACTCATCTGCGAATCGTGGTGCGTGCATGCAAACCTGCAGAAAAGCTTATACAGTAACGGAAAAAGAATCGGGTAACGAGTTGGAAATTGACAATGAATACATCATGTCGCCCAAAGACTTGTGTACCATTGGGTTTTTAAATAAAATGATTGATGCAGGCGTTCGAGTTTTGAAATTCGAAGGTCGTGCACGTTCTCCTGAATATGTAAAAACTGTGGTTGGTTGTTACAACGAAGCAGTTGATTCTTACCTTGATGAATCCTACAATAAAGAGAAGATTGATGCTTGGATGGAGCGTTTGTCTACAGTATTCAACCGTGGATTTTGGAATGGGTATTACCTGGGACAAAAACTGGGTGAGTGGAGCAATGAATACGGAAACCGTGCTACCAAGCGTAAAGTGCTTATTGGTAAAGGAACCAATTATTTTACCAAGATTAAGGTTGCGGAATTTTTGTTGGAATCCAACGAACTTGAAGTTGGGGATAACATCTTGATTACAGGACCAACAACTGGAGTGGTTGAAACCACAATCAAAGAAATTAGGGTAGACCTTAAACCAGTAGAAAAAGCGGTAAAAGGAGACAGTTTCTCCATAGCTTTGGATACTATGATTCGTCGATCGGACAAATTGTATAAGATTGTTGAGGTCACCAATGATCTAATTCAATAATAATTAATGTAAAGACGTACGGCCGTACGTCTCTAACAATGGCTAAATATGAATAAATTCGTTCTAACATTTATTACTTTGTTCGCTGCGCTATCCCTTAATGCAAGCGACTTTAAAGATTCATTATTAAAAAATGGTGATAAAGTACCAGAGTTTACTGTTACTACTTTAGATGGGAAAGAAATTTCGATAAAGGATTTGAAAGGAAAAGTGGTTCTGATCAATTTTTTTGCTACATGGTGTGGACCTTGTATGAAAGAGTTGCCAGAAGTTCAAAAACAATTGTGGCCGAAATTTAAGGATGAAAATTTTACATTGATTTCAATTGGTCGTGAACATACAAAGGATCAGTTAACTAAGTGGAATCAGAAGAAAGGTTTTACCTTCCCGATTGCACCGGATCCGAAGCGTGAAGTTTATTCAAAATTTGCCAGTCAGTACATTCCTCGTAACTTTATTGTCGATAAAACAGGTAAGATCATTTGGCAAGGGGTTGGATTCGATCAAAAAGAGATGGACCAAATGATAAAAACCATTCAGGAAAACTTATAATCCATGCAAGGAAATATCAGAAAAATGCGTACCGATTTAGGGGATCAAGTGCAGTATCAGTTACCTATTGGTGATGATTTAACTGAAATGAACTCACTAATTGGTAAGAAGATTAGTTTGAAATTTTTGGATCAAATCAATTGCATGCATTGTGGAAAGAAAACCAAAACATCCTTTTCGCAAGGATATTGTTATTCATGCTTTACCACATTGCCTCAAACCGATCCAAGCATTGTTCGTCCTGAGTTGGATTTATCTTATTTGGGAATTTCGCGCGATATGGAATGGGCGAAAGAAAATTCCCTTACATCGCATTACGTTTATTTGGCTTATTCTGGCAATTTAAAAGTTGGTGTTACCCGCGAATCGCAAGTTCCAACACGTTGGATTGATCAAGGGGCTAGCAAGGCAATAAAGCTTGCCAAAACCCCAAACAGACATATAGCTGGTGTTATGGAGGTGGCTTTAAAGGAGCATTTTTCTGATAAGACCAACTGGCGCGAAATGCTAAAACAGGATGGCACTACGGATATTGACCTATTGGAGGAGAAAAAGAATGCTGCTGATAAGTTACATCCGGAATTGAAACAATATCTGAGTGATGAAGATGAAATTTACAGCATTAATTATCCTGTAGATGAGTTGCCTAAAAAAATTACCAGCTTTGGTTTTGATAAAATAAAAGAGTTCGAAGGAGTTTTGAAAGGGATAAAAGGTCAATATTTGATTTTCGAAGAAGGAAAAGTTATAAATATTCGAAAACATAACGGATATCTTATCGAATTGAAAGTAATTTGATAAAAAATGTAAGAAACTGTAGGTAAAAAGAGCAAATTTCTTAATACATTTGTGTAGACTTGAAAAACTTAAAGAAACAAAACACTAATCGCTAAATTCATATCTGAAATGGAAAACATTAACTGGAAAGAATTTGGTTTTGGTTATACTAAAACTGATTACAATGTTCGTTGTCACTATCGTGATGGAAAATGGGGAGAATTAGAAGTATCTTCATCTGATCAAATCAATGTTCATATTGCATCAACAGGTTTGCACTACGGACAACAAGCATTCGAAGGCTTAAAAGCATTTAAAGGTCCTGATGGAAAAGTTAGAGTTTTCCGCATTGACGAAAATGGTAAACGTCTGCAAAGCTCATCTCACGGTATTATGATGGCTGAAATGCCTTTGGATTTATTCCGTGAAGCTGTAATCAAAGCTATCAAATTGAATGAAAGATGGATTCCTCCTTATGAATCAGGAGCTTCTCTATACATTCGTCCGGTATTATTTGGTAATGGTGCTCAGGTTGGAGTGAAGGCTTCAGATGAATATACTTTCGCAGTATTTGTAATGCCTGTTGGACCTTATTTTAAAGAAGGATTCAAGCCAACTGACTATGTGATCTATCGTGAATACGATCGAGCTGCTCCTCAAGGAACAGGTATCTATAAAGTTGGTGGTAACTATGCAGCTTCGTTAAGAGGTGGAACAAGAGCTCACGATGAAGGATTCTCTGCAGTATTATTCTTAGATGCGAAAGAGAAGAAATACATTGATGAATGTGGTCCGGCTAACTTCTTTGGAATCAAAGATAACACTTACGTAACTCCAAAATCAAACACCATTCTTCCATCTATTACAAACAAGAGTTTGTGTCAAATTGCTGAAGATTTAGGTATGAATGTAGAACGTCGTCCAATCACAGTTGAAGAATTGGCAGATTTCTCAGAAGCTGGAGCATGTGGTACAGCAGCTGTTATTTCTCCAATCCGTAAAATTGTTGATGCTGATAACAATATCGAATACAAGTATGGTGAGGAAGCAGGAGAGCGTAGCTTTAAGCTATACGAAACTCTTCGTGGTATTCAGTACGGAACTGTTGAAGACAAACACAACTGGAATACAATCATCGAGTTTTAATTGATTTCATTCCTTTTAAAATATAGAAAGAGCATCGGGTTTTCCTGATGCTCTTTTTCGTTGTTGTAAATAATTTCGTAATTAATCCGGATTAATTTGCCAGAAGCAATCCTTTTATTCGATCGTCAAAAGCCGAAAGAGCAGCTTTTGAACCTTCTCCCATTGCAATCACAATTTGTTTGTAAGGAACTATAGAAACGTCCCCAGCAGCATAAATACCAGCTTGGTTGGTTCTACAGTGCGAATCAATTTCGATTTCGCCAATTGGGTTGGTTTTAACTGTATCAGCAAACACTTTACTGTTGGCATTTAAACCAATCTGAACAAAAACGCCATCGGTTGTTAAAACTTCTTCCTTTTCGGATATTCGATCCTTATATTTTAAAGAGTGTACCTTATTGCCATCACCATCAATACTTAATGTTTGAGCATTGGTGGTAATGCTTACATTCGATAATTCTTTGATTTTATCTTGTAAAACCTGGTCGCCCTTTAATTCATCCATAAATTCTAGTATATGAACTTCTGAAGCGATTGAAGACAAGTCAATTGCAGCTTCTAATCCAGAGTTTCCTCCACCGATTACAACCACTTTCTTGCCTTTGTAGAAAGGACCATCGCAGTGAGTACAGAAAGCCACTCCTGAACCAATATAATCGCTTTCTCCGGGAACATTTAATTTTCTCCAGCTAGCTCCAGTAGCAATGATAAGTGCAGGTGCAGTGATTGTTTCATTCAGTGAAGTGGTAATGGTTTTAATACCATCAACAACATCCATGTTTTCAATCACACGATTTTCCAGGATATCAATGGGATAATCATGAAGGTGTTTCATTAAGTTACCTGATAATTCAGCTCCACTTGTTTTGGGCACGGAAATCATATTCTCAATGGATACCGTTTCGGTTACCTGACCACCTATTTTTTCGGCAACAATGGCTACTGAGAAACCTTTACGTGCTGAATATACTGCGGCAGAAACTCCAGCAGGGCCACCACCAGCTACAATAACATCATACTCTTTCTTTTGCTGCAATTCGGGTGTGTACTCAGTTCCCAATTGTTCTTCCAGCTTACCTAGCAATTCACCTAGTGATGAACGACCGACGTGCAATTGTTTGCCATTTGCATAAACTGTTGGAACAGCTTGAATGTTTAAATTTTCTACTTCTTCCTGATTAATGGCTCCATCAATAATTTCGTGTGAAATATTTGGATTCAGAAAGGCAAAAATGTTTAATGCTTGAACAACATCAGGACAATTGGTACAAGATAAGGAGATGAAGCTTTTAAGTTCAACTTTATCTGAAATGGCTTGAATTCTTTTGGTAAGCATTTCATCTGGCAAGTTTTTTCCAATTCCATCAAGGTTTAAAACTGCCAATAGCAAGGTTGTAAATTCATGACCATTAGGTACAGCTTTAAAAGTGACATTGCTTTCTGCTCCATTTTTCAGAATGGTAAATGCCAATCCATCTGCTTCTGATATTTCTAGATTTACCTTATCGCTACATGATGCAACATCCTCTAAAAGAGAGATTAATTCTTGCTTGTTAGAGTGCGATGATGATACTTGTATTTGAAATGTATATTGGTTTTTAAGCGATGAAAATAAATCAATTACCTGATTTTTTATTGTTTGTTCCAGCATGTTTTTTTGATTTTGGGAAAATCTGCCTTAAGGTAGTTTAACTTTAATCGGATATATTTTAAAGATTACTTCAAGGCAGACTCGGGTATTTTTTTCTTAAATTTTGCCTACTAAGTCGATGCTAGGCTGTAAAGTTTCATTTCCTTCTTTCCATTTGGCAGGACAAACTTCGGATGGATTTTTAGCAACAAACTGTAATGCTTTTAATCTGCGTAGTAATTCATCGGCATTTCTACCTACATTACCTGCAACTACTTCGTATGCTACAATTTCTCCCTCTGGATTTACAATGAAAGTTCCACGTTCAGCCAAACCTACTTCTTCAATCATTACATCAAAACCACGAGATAAAACTCCTGTTGGATCTGCTAACATTGGGTATTGAATCTTCTTAATGGTATCTGAAGTATCGTGCCAAGCTTTGTGTACGAAGTGTGTATCGGTTGATACAGAGTAAATTTCGCAATCTGTAGCTTTAAATTCAGGATATAGGTTTGCAAGATCTTCCAATTCAGTTGGACACACGAAGGTGAAATCGGCAGGATAGAAGAAAAAGACAGACCATTTACCCAATAAATCTGATTTTTTTACGGTTTTAAAATCGTTGTTTGCAAATGCTTGTACTTCAAAATCTACTACTTGTTTTCCAATTTGTGACATACTTTGTTTTTTATGTGATTATTTTTATTGTTTTGTTTTTATCTGTTACAAATCTAATTCTTGATTCGATATAAATCAAATAGATAATAATACTAAAAACATAGAAATAATCAATGAAGATGTGTTAAGGTGTTTATAGCTAATGTATTATGTGGCTTTGGGAGAGTGAGGTGATGGAAAAAAATAAACGAGTACAAATTGAATTGTACTCGTTTTTCTCATTGTAAGGTGAGATTTAGGATTTATAATCTATTAAATGTTTGGTTCTATAAGAACTCAAACGATGTTACTAAATTAATGAATTGCTTTTAAATTTCAACTCGATTGTTCATTAATGCTTTAATGGATTCTGCCAATCGCTGAACACCAATTTTGTTTTGCTCTTCATCCATAAACGAAAAATTAATTCTCATGGTATTTTTACCACTCCCATCGCAGTGGAATACAGTACCAAGAACAAAAGCTACATTTTTTGCTATTGCAATCTTAAAAAGATCTTCTGCATCCATGTCTTCAGGTAATCTCAAGAATAGGAATAAACCACCTTCAGGTTTTGTCCAGCTAACACCTTCGGGCATATAATCTTCAAAAGCTTTAAGCATTACATCTCTTTTTCGGTGATACATTTCGATAATTTTCTTCAAGTTTTTATCGAATAAACCTTCTTCAATGTATTTTGCAGCAATCTTTTGCACAAAAGGAGCTGTGCATAAATCTGTTGATTGCTTCGCTTTAACAAACTTGTCAATAATTGCCTCGTGGGCAACGATCCATCCAATTCTAAAACCAGGCACAAAGATTTTTGAGAAAGTGCCTAAGCTCATTACTTGTCCAGTGTTATCCAGTTCAAACATCATTTTTTGTGCTTCTCCTTCAAATCTTAATTCTCTGTATGGGCTATCCTCAACAATTAGAATATTGTATTTTCTTGCTATTTCTATGATTTCCAATCGGCGAAATTCTGGCATTGTGATTCCTGCAGGATTCTGAAAGTCGGGAATAACATATATGAACTTGGGCATTTCGCCTTGTTCCTGCATTTTTGCTAAAGTTTCTTCCAATAAGTCAGATCGCATTCCGTGCTCATCAAATTTGATTCCAACCGGAATACCGCCATAACTTGAAAAAGCACCTAAACCGCCCAAGTAACTTGGCAGGCCGCAAATGTATTTATCTCCTCGGTTTAAAAATATCTTACCAGCTAAATCTAATCCTTGTTGCGATGAAGTTAGAATTACAAGGTTGTTTGTAGTAATTTGCAAACCCTGATCTTGATAACGTTTGGTGAGGATTTCACGAAGTTTACGATCACCTTCGGTCGCACCATACTGAAGGGCTGAACTACCTTCCTGATCAAGAATCTTACAGGATATTTTCTTTAAATCATCAATAGGAAAAGAGCTTGGTGCCGGCAAGCCCCCTGCAAACGAAATGATATCATCTCGCTGGGTTAATTTTAACAATTCTCTGATTACCGACCGTTTCATTCCTTTTGCACTGTCGGAAAGAATATTTTCTAAGTTAGTTATCATTTTAATCCCTCTTTTTGATTAATTTATGTTGTGATTTTTTGAAAATCAAGCATTTTGACCACTAATAAATTTACGTTTTTATAGTGGTAAAACCATAGAATCATAAACAAATGGGATTTCAGAATGACAATTTATAATAAATATGCATTCAAAACTTTGAAACAATCAAATCAGCTCTCTGAGCTTTTCAAGTTGTTTGTACTTGTTAACATTCCGCATACTTCTGGCGGTTTTTGTAAAATACTGATGATTCTCTATGAATCGGATTTGTAATCGGTTCCACTCATCAATACTTTTAATTTTGCCATACTCTTTAAGCTCGCGGTATAAATTTCCTGAGACAGGAATGAAATCAGTTCTTCCAAGGTAATCCAAATCTGCATCGCACATGATCATTTCCAACAAGGATTCTGGTTGCGGTGGATGTTTGGTGTGCATGATTAGACTAGATACATCATCAATTTGTTTTTCGGAATATTTGTATTGAGGAAGGATATGTCTGGCAAGTTTAACACTATACTCTTCATGATCGTTATAAGAAAGAATAAAACCGGTATCGTGGAAAAGGGCTGCAGTTTTAATGATTAGCATTTCGGCTTCCGTAATTCCTTCTTTTCGGCCAATAATCTCTACTTCTGTAATCACATCTATGGTATGTTTCAGGTTGTGATAATACAAGTTCTTGGGAAGTTCATTTTCCATTTTTGTAAGAACGGTCTCTTCCAAGTCATCGTAACGAAGCATTTGAAAGCTTGTTAGGAAATAATCGTTAGGGAGTAAGCCTTTTAAATCTGCCGACATATTTGGTAAGAAACCTTTCACAAAGTACATGTCGATATTTCCTTTGTATTTCACAGGCATTCTGCCACGATATTCACAAATGAAAAAATCTTTTACCAGCATGTATGTCATTCCAGAGATATTAATTTCCCCAACAGCCCCGGAGGATTCCATACGGCTTGCAGTATTAACCGTATCACCCCAAATATCGTAACTGATTTTTTTTGTACCAACTACACCTGCAATAACCGGTCCGGTATGAATTCCGATTCTCAATCCCCAAATGGCCTTTTTTCCATTTTTCGAATTGATTTTCATGTTATTCATGTATTGCTGAATTTCCAGAGCCGCTAAAATCACCTCAATAGGGTTGGTTCTGTTTTTATTAGGAATACCCCCGGCACACATGTAGGCATCCCCAACGGTTTTTATTTTTTCAATATTGTATTTCTCAACAACAGAATCAAAATGCATGAAAAATTTATCCAGTTCATCAATCAGATCTTCGGGATTCATTTGTTCTACAATTTTTGTAAATCCATGAATATCTGAAAACAGAACGGTTACCATCCTATATCTTTTGGAACTTACTTTTCCTTTAGATTGCAGTTCTTCGGCGGTTTGTTTGGGTAGAAGGTTGGCTAGTAGTTTTTCAGCTTTTTCCTTCTTAAAAATTAACTCTTGATTTTTATTGTAAAATTCTCTTTCTAACTCACTTCTTTGTCGTCGAAGCTCAATTCTAAACCACAAAAAAAGAAATACTACAATTATTGAAAGAAGCAAGCCAAAGAAGATTAGATTTTGCGAAAATAAACCAGCTTCTCCTTGCTCCAATATGTGCAATATCATATCGGATTTCATAAGAAGTATGCAGAGAGTGTAATGAGTCATTCCGGATCTGTTAATAACCAAATGTAAACGATGAGACTAAAAATAGGGAAGAATTTTTAATTATCGCGCTGAAACAGAAAATAATCAACAAACTTTAACTGGTGGAATAAATTTGTTGTTTTAACAAAAAATACCTAAATTGAATCCAGTTATGTTAATACATGTATTTACTGTTCCCCTTTTAAACTAAACTATGGAAAGTACAAAAAGATCTTTACTTGTAGCATGGGATTTTTCAACTGTTGCTGAATATGCACTTGATCATGCAAGTATTTTTGCGGAAAATGTTGAAGCTGAGGTTGTTTTGGTTCATATTGTTAAGAAAGAATCACAACTGGAGGAGGCCAAAGGCAAAATGGCGGAAGCTGTTGAGAAAATCTACAATGAGAAAAACATTCGACCTGAATTCATTGTTCGTGATGGAAGTATATTTACTACAATAAATGATGTGGCCAAAGAAATGAATGCTATGTTGGTTCTTATGGGGACGCATGGAATTAAAGGTATGCAGAAACTTACAGGAAGTTGGGCCTTAAAAGTAATTGTAGGATCCAGAGTTCCATTTGTTGTAGTTCAGGCTCCTCCTGTCCAAAAGAAATACTCTTCAGTTGTATTACCAGTAGACTTTAAAAAAGAGAACAAGGAGAAATTAAGTTGGGCGGAATTTTTAGGGAAGTTCTTTAAAGCCAAAATGCGAGTTATTACGCCTAAGATGCCTGAAGGACAGATGTTGCAAAGAACAAAAGCCAATTTGGTTTTTGCTAAAAAATACCTGGAGAGCAGAGGAATCGATTATGAGATTGATACCGCCGATGGTGGCAATGATTTTGCGATGGAAACAGTTGAATTTGCAAAGAGGATTGATGCAGATATCATATTGATTATGACCACAAAGAATATCTCTTTCCAGGATTACATGCTTGGTGCACACGAACAATTTGTTATAGCCAATTCGGCTCACATCCCGGTGATGTGTGTAAACCCAAGAACCGATTTATCTAAATACGGTAGTTTTTACTAAAGCTTATCTTATTAATATCTATATTTGAACAACGGTTATTTAGCCGTTGTTTTTTGTTTGATGTAAATGATAAAGTAAGATGAAATTAGTTTTTGCAACCAATAACCTTAATAAATTAAAGGAGTTACAGCAGTTACTTGGTAAAAAAGTTGAATTGCTAAGTTTAAAGGATATCAATTGTAATGATGAAATTCCGGAAGACTATGATACCCTTGAAGAGAATGCAACTCAAAAGGCAGAATACATATATAAAAAGTACAATGTGAATTGTTTTGCCGATGATACTGGTTTGGAGATAAAAGCTCTTAACAACGAGCCTGGTGTTTACTCTGCTCGTTATGCAGGCGTAGATAAGGATGCCAAAGCCAACATGAAAAAGGTATTGACGAAACTTGATGGAATCGAAGATCGTTCAGCAAGATTTAGAACGGTAATTTCTTTGTTTTTAAATGATAAAGAGTATCAGTTTGAAGGAATAGTTGATGGTAATATTCTGGAATCTGAGAGAGGGAAAGATGGATTTGGTTATGATCCAATATTTGAACCTAAGGGCTACAACATATCATTTGCTGAAATGGAAATGAACGAAAAAAATAAAATTAGCCACAGAGGTTTAGCTGTTCAGAAATTAGTCCAGTTTTTATTGGATTACAAAAATTAATAAGTTGCTATGAGAAAGATTGCTATCCTTTTTGTTTTGATTTTTTACATTTGCTCAATTCAAGCACAAAATTTTGTGGGATGGAGCGAGCATTTGCCATATCGTAAAGCCAAACAATTGGTAGCATCTTCTGATCATATTTTCTGTCTTACAGAATCGGGTGTGTTTTCTTATTCGTTAATTGATAATGAAATAAAGTCATTTGGCAAAACAAATACTTTATCTGATTCAGATGTGTCATCAATAGCCTGGTCCGAAGAAAATGAGACTCTTGTTTTGGGCTATGAAAATGGAAATGTTGATTTGGTAAGAAATAGTGAGCTTATAAATATCGATGATATTAAGAATTTTGGTGGTTTTGCCGATAAACAAATCCGATCGATACATGTAAAAAACGATATTGCTTATTTGGGAACCAGTTTTGGCATTGTTGCCATTAATATAAACAAACAAGAAGTTGCTGACACTTATTTGATCGGTGAAAATGGATCTCAAGTGCAAGTAAATGATGTGATTACTGGTGAAGTGTATGTTTGGGCAGCAACAGAAAATGGAATTTTTAAGGCCAATTTAAATGCTGGCAATCTGGCCGATTTTAATAATTGGTCTAGGATTACCACTATTCCTAATCATACACGGGCTTGTGTTGATCTTTGTGTTTTAGATGGAAAAGTGTTTGCTCTGAGAAATTCAATTGGAACTGTTAGTGAGATATATCAATATCATAATGAAAATTGGAGTGAGTTTTACACAAATGTAGCGCCTATTAATTCAATTAAAACTTCTCTTGATAGATTGTATGTTGTTTTAAATAAGGAAATAAAGAGTTTTAATGCTTTGGGTAGCCAAATCGCTGATATCTCCGGCTCCGAAGCCAATAATTTTAGGGATATTTTACTTGAAAATTCTAGGGTTTTTATTGCTGATTATGAGAAATCACTTTTAGAACAAACAGGTGGTGAATTCATACAAATTAAGCCCGATGGACCATTAAGATCAGAAATAACATCGGTTTACTCTATAGGAAAGAAAACATGGGCAAGTGCAGGCCTTGCAAACGAAAGTTTGCCTGCAGAATTGTATTTATTTGCAGATTCTGAATGGAAGAACTTTACTGATAGCAATGTTGAGGAATTAAGGGATAAAAAGAATATCACAAGCATTGCTGGAAATCAGAAAAATGAAGCGAGAATTTATGCTGGAACCAGTGGAGATGGCATATTTGAATTCGAAAATGGAGAATTAAGAAATTACTATCACTCTTCTAATTCGCCTTTGGAGAAGAATGGAATCATATCTATGGATTCTGATGATGAAGGTACAGTATGGGTTTTGGATGCCAATTCAGGAAAAAGTATAAAGGCTTTAAGCTACAATGATGAATGGGTTTCTTTGTCGTATAGCAGTATGGATAATCGTTCGGATTTACAAAAAATTATTGTCCTTCAGAATGGTGATAAATGGGTTTTAAGAGGATTGGGAAGTTCGCTATTTGCATTTAATGTAAATGGTACAATTGCCAATAATGATGACGATGTGAAGAGCAATTTCTTTGTGCGGGATGAAAATAATTCCAATATCAGTTCGCAAATCCATGATATTACAGAAGACCAAAAGGGGAGTGTTTGGGTTGGTACATCAAGTGGAGTAGCGGTGTATTCAGATCCAGGAACTATTTTTAGAGAGGGAAATTTTTTCGCATATCGTCCTGTGATTACCATTGATGGTTCCACTCAATATTTGCTTTCTACCGAAAAGGTTCAGTGTATTGAAGTAAATGGAGCAAACCAAAAATGGCTTGGGACAGAAAATTCCGGAGCGTTTCTGGTTTCGGAAAATGGGGATAAGCAATTGACTCATTTTAACACATTGAATAGTCCTTTACCGTCAAATAACATTCAAAAGATATCGGTGAACCCAGGAACTGGTGAGGTTTTCTTCCTTACTGATAATGGGATGGTATCCTACAGGGGAAAAGTGACTGAAGGAACCGAAAATTACCAAGACTTGTACGTGTATCCAAACCCGGTTAGAGAGACTTACAAAGGAGATATCACGGTAAGTGGATTAATGAGCAACTCAACTGTTAAAATTACTAATGTAAGTGGAAATCTGGTTTGGGAAGGCAAATCGGAGGGAGGCCAATTTATTTGGAATGGCAAAAATTTTAGTGGATCAAGGGTTCATACTGGAGTATATCTGATATTCTGTTCCAATGCCGATGGTTCAAAATCTAAGGTGGTTAAGCTGTTATTCATTAACTAAGTCATTATGCTGCATCAAACCAAAGGCATAGTATTGAATCGGGTTCAGTATGGAGAAACCAGTCTGATTGTTCATGTTTATACCGAAAAGTTTGGTCGTCAGTCTTATATGGTAAAAGGAGGTCGATCGAAAAAATCGAAAAGCAAAAGCAATTTGTTTCGGCCATTTTTTCTTTTGGATATGGAAGTGTACCATCGCGATGGGAAAAGCATACAATCCTTAAAAGAAGTCAGGCTTGCAGAAACCTTTAATAGTTTGATTTTTGATGTATACAAAAGCTCAATTGCTCTTTTTTTAACCGAAGTGCTTTCAAAAGTGTTGCGCGAGGAAGAAGCCAACCATGAACTGTTTGTTTTCTTGTATAATAGCATTAGATACCTTGATCTAACAGATGAATCGGTAGAGTTGTTTCATCTCTATTTTTTAACCAAATTGACTCGCTTTTTAGGTTTTTATCCTCAACTAAACAGAAGTGAGATTGCCTCTTGTTTCGATATGGACAATGGACGATTTGTTTCTGAAATAAATTCACATGCTCATTGTTTAAATAAGGAAGAAAGTAAAGTGTTATTTGATTTGTTTAATGCTTCAATTGATAAGCTTAATGAGTTAAAAATAAACAAGAACACATCAAGAATGCTTCTTCGGGGAATTCTTAATTTTTATGCACTGCAAAGTCAAGGATTTTCTTCGCTTAAGTCACTCTCTGTGATTGAGGAGCTTTTAAATGGAGACTAATTATTAAATTTTTTTTATGCTCTGTTTTGATCTTATAAGCTGATTAAATACATTTGCAAGACGAAAATGGCCCCATAGTTCAAGGGATAGAATAGTTGTTTCCTAAACAATAGATCCAGGTTCGAGTCCTGGTGGGGCTACCTAATAAGAAAAGCTGACAGTTTTGTCAGCTTTTTCTTTTTAATTCAAGTTGTTTTCTCTCAACACTTCTCAATAATTAAACCCTATCAAATTAAAATATGCTAACCAGGGAATAAAAAACAGAGCTGTCACAACAATGAATGACTGATAAACCAAATCAAAAGTTCCAAGATCTTTAAAACGAATAGCCTTTATCAGTAAATAGATGCTACTAAACTCCAAAGCAATGATGATAAATGGCAAGACTAAGGCCATTTTAATGAGCAAAGGAATACCATAGAAAAATTCCATAGGGTCAGTGGTTAGTAAAGCAAAAGCAAGCATAAAAAGGAAAACGATGATTAAAGAGGCAATGGAAAAATTGATTTTCTTAAGAAGGTGAGCCTTTTTGTTGCGAACAAATAGTTTAATGATTGTGCTAGCAATGATGTAAATCGATAAAATAAGAACAATACCTCCAATCCAGAATTTCAGAAATGTAACAGGTTCATACCTCTTTAATTTCTCATATGCATGAGTTTCTGCAAAAAAGTATGCTATTTCGCCTTTTGTATTTCTGCCAAATGCCTGGAGCCAACCCCGTTTCGAATAGAAAGTTAAACCGGATACAGGCAAAAATTTGTCGTTCCATGGCAATACCTCTAATACATTGTCTTTTGCTACAATTTCAATTTCTGGGGCCAATCCAATTAAAACACCTACTTTATCGAAAGTTGTATGCGAATTAAGTGTATACCGATAATGACCTGCAAACTTCTCCAAAGTTTCATCCACTGAACCGATCTTAGCTTCTATTTTTGCTTTGTGCTTGTTGTTTATATCGCTGGGTATCAATCGTGACAAAAGCTCATTAATAAATTTATCAATAAATACGCGACTTTTTCTGCTTAGATAATTCGAAGAGTTAACTGAAACAAACAAGCCTAAGTTTTTTTCTGGGAATAATGATAATTGATTTGAAAAACCTTGATAACTACCGCTATGTCCGAAATACTTCATCCCGTTCCATTGGTATTCTTGAAAACCAAGCAGCCATCCGCATTCGGCCTTTTCATATTGCTTAAATGGTGTATGTGTCATTTTAACTAGAGTAGTTGAATCTAAAATTTGCCTTCCATTAAACCTGCCATTATTCAAAAACATAGAGATATAGTTTCCCATGTCCGAAGCTGTTGATTGAAATGAAGCTGAAGGATAAAAGAGAGGGAAATCAGGCTTGTATGGAATTAACTTCTCGTTCTTTTGCAAATAACTTGTAACGTAGTTTTCTTTGAGTTCTGCTTGCCTTTTAAAACCGCTATAATTCATTTCGAGTGGTATCAATATTTTTTGCCTGACGTATTTATGAAAAGGTAAACCTGATACATCTTCAACAATAAGTCCCAATAGAGCATATCCCTGATTGGAATAGGTTACGACATTACCTGAGGGTCTTACTTGTGATGGCAGATACATTTTTAAATATTGAGCTAAGGGAATGACATCTTTTTCGGTTCGAACCGAAGAGCCAATATTGCAATAATCTAATCCGGCAGTGTGTGTTAATAGTTGTCTTGCGGTAATCGGGGAGTCGAATTTATAGCTAATTTGAAATGAAGTGAGATAATTGTTAACATCCCGATCAAGTTCTAACTTTCCATTCTCAACTAATTGCATAATTGCTGTAGCCACAAAAGTTTTTGAAATGGAACCTACTCCAAATATTGACGAGCTGCTGTTCACAGGGTTTTTAGACTCGATATCTGTAACGCCATAACCCTTCATGTGAAGAATAGAATCTCCTTGCATTAAAACTATGGTAGCCCCGGCAATATTAAAGCTAGCTAAACCTTCAGTAAATTCAGAATCGATCCAGGCATTTAAATCATTTGTGTTGTTATCGGTATTTTGAGCGCAGACTATATTTCCATTAGAAAATAAAGAACATAAAATTGAGAATACAATAAGTAAGTGTTTCATAAGATTTGATTTAAAAATTAAATTTTAGGGTGTAAGATGCCTGTCGGTTGGTAAACCGAGAACAGGTATTGAAATATTTAAAAAATTGATAGGGCGTTTAAGCGGAATATTGGTTTCCTGGCTTTTTCTCAATCAAAGTAGATGCTATAAACCATAACAATATTGATAATAGATAAATAAGGCTCCCATAAATGGAAACAATCGTAGTGGTTTTTAATGCTGAAAATATTACCGTTGGTTCATAATTAATTGAGCTGACTGCTCCTTCTTTCGCTGCCCTAAAGAATCCAAAAAGTCCAAACATCTGACCCAAAAATCCAGTGACAAGGGCAAATAATCCTATTGATTTTCCATATTCAAGTTTTCGTAAAAAAACTTTTTTATCGATTTGTTGGGAACTGTATGCAAGAATAAAATGATAAATCATCCAGGCAAGTGTGATCATTAATAGAAGCGTAAGAACCCACATAAAAAAAGGTCCTCCTGTAATAAATAAATCGCTCATAATTAATTAAATTTGTAATGAATACTTCTGCCAAATTATAGGAGATAAGAAGATTCACAAAGGTTGAATCCACTTCTTAACCGGTTGTTTGTCCACTCTAAATGGTAATAAAGAGATCTTTGCCGAAATTAGCTCGAAAAAATTGAAAATATGAATATCAAATCGAAAAATCTCCATTTACACATTGCCTATTGGATTTTTGCTCTACTCGTTTTAATTCGAGCATTTGGTTTTTCATGGGAAGATAAAGTCAATGCATTTTACTTCGTAGGAATGATTTTTCTAATTGTAATAGGAACATCCTATTTTTTCAATTATGTGCTTGTTCCGAAATTTTACTATACAAAAAGATATGGACGATTTGCATTTTATACCTTTTGTATGGCTATCATTTCGTTTTACCTTGAAATGCTAGTATTGCTATTCTCTTATATCTATCTGGCAGATCTGAACTATCTTGGTTTGGATTCCGACGCTGCTCAACCTATGCTTCTGGCAATTGTATTGTATTTTTTGGTACTTTTTGGTGGCTTTTTATTGATGATTACTCAAATAAATGAAAACCGACAAGTAATTCAACAACTGGTGGATGAAAAAGAGAAGATGAAAAAGTCCTTTCTGGAAATCATGTCTAATCGAAAAATATGCAAAATACCTTGCGAAGAAATTATCTATATCGAAAGCCTATCAAATTATGTAAAAATCATTACAATAAATAAGGAGATATCAAGCAAGGAAAAGATAAGTAGATTATCCGAAAAGTTACCAGATTCTTTTCTAAGAATTCATCGTTCATTTATTATCAATACAGAAAGAATTAAGGAACGTTCACTCGACGAGGTTTTGGTTGAGGATGTTAGGCTTAATATTGGCAGAACTTACAGAAAAGAAGTTAAGGAATTGCTGAATAAAAGAGCTTAAAATTGATTGTTTGAGATTATCATAAACGACTTCTACCTTATAGTTTTATACTGGATGGAATACCTTTAAAGCTACCCGCGATTTTGCCTGTTATAAGTAATGCAGATGAATTTAGAACACAATTATGACTCAAACTTAGCCCTCGATTCCATTATATCTTCCATATTTTCTTCTGCCCAATCCACCAAATTGTTGATATGTACTAATAATGATTTTCCTCTTTCTGTGATTTCATATTCTACTCTTGGTGGGATTTCAGGAAATACAGTTCTTTTTATTAATCCATCAGCTTCCAGTGTTCGAAGAGTGACGGTAAGCATTTTTTGGGATATGTCACCTATGGTTTTGTGTAATTTATTAAAACGCATATTATCTACTTCTCCTAAAACCAGAAGGATCAATACTGACCATTTATCACCACACCTATTTAAAACTTTTCTTACGGGACATTCCTCAAAATGAGAAAATATTTCTAGTTTTTTTTCCATTTTATCATCTTGGTTTTCAACATTAGTTACTTGAAAGTAAGTATCTCACTTTGCTGTAAGTTCTTGGAATATAGATACTATGCAATTAGTTTTGACGCACTAAAAGTAAGTTAAAATACATTAGTTATCAAGAATTATCAATTTGGTTTAAACCTAAATTATAGATATTAGTTATTATGGATTTAAGTACTATCGAAAAAGCTATCGAAACAAAAGTATATCATATTCATTCCGATATGAAAGTACCATATCATGAACATGCAGCTCAGGATGAAGTATTTTATTGTATAAAAGGAGAAGGTATTGGTATAGTAGACGGAAAAGAAGTAGAGTTAACCGTAGGAAGTGTTTTACTTGCTCCAGCTGGTTCGATGCATACTCTTAAAACTGATGGAGATTTATACGTAACAGCTTTACTAATTCCTGTAAATAGAATTATCTGCCACTGCAAACAAGTGACCTATGGTGATATTAGGATGGCTATGGTTAATGGAGCTCGTACCGTAGAAGAAATAAAAGAAATTACAGGAGCAGGTAACGGTTGTGGGAATTGTATTGATGATGTAAAAAAAATACTGGGATTAGCTTGTGGTTGTAAGATGATTACTATGGAAGCGGTTGTTGATGCTTTTAATAATGGAGCCAATACAGTTGAAAAGCTTGGAGAAGTGACAGGAGCAGGCACCGATTGTGGAAAATGTAAACTTTTACTACAGAATATAATTGATACAAGAAGGTAATAAACTTCGCAAGATTCGGATTTTTCAGACCTACCTGCTAGAAGCTTAAAAGCAGCATAACAGTTGAGAGAGGTGAAAATAGCTTGGTAAAAAAATAAATACCTCTTTAATTATTTAATTAAAGAGGTATTACTTGTCACTTATGAATAAATTTGTGCCCTTTCTGTTTTATTGAAAGTTGAATGGTAAGACATATTTTTTTGAAAGATTATGCCAGCATAATAAACTATTAAAAGTTAGTTGAAAGGCCCTTTGTTAATTTTTGAAAGTTCTTCATTTATTTCGAAGATTCGCCCTCTAATTTCTGAATATCCCCACTGGCTTAGTCTTTCGGTATGCATTGCCAAATATTTTTCTGCATTTGCTCTGTTGTCAAATACATAAACACCTCCGGCTGTTTTGTCAGATTCATTCTGAGTCCAGATTTTCCAAACTACACCTGGTTCATCATTAATACTATTTGCAAGATCTTTCATTTGTTTTGCCATTTCCTCACCAAAAGGTCCTGAGTGAGGAAAATCTACATACATAATTACTGCCATTTTACTTTATTTTTAAATTGTTTATACTTATCGAATTTTAAAATTGATAATGTTAATCTGTCTTTCGCAAATGAGATTTTAAAATCCCAACCACTTCACTTTTTCTTTTAAATCAGGGCTTTGTCTTTGTGGAGCAATTGGCTCCATATCAGGATACCCAATTGGAATAATCCCAGCTATGAGCCTGTCTTCGGGCATAGCTAAAATTTCTTTTACCTTTTCAGAATGATTTAATCGGCTCCCAATCCAAACAGTACCCAGACCCACTGCCTTCGCTTGCAAAAGTATATTCTGAATAGCTGCACAACTGGCTTTCAAAGCCTCTTCTCTTTTGAAGCTGTCCTCTAGTTTTGGGTAGCTTACAATGATGTGGCAAGGAGCACCTCCAAAATTTTTTGAATACTCCAGCATTCTTTGCTTTTCCTTTTCAGGAATATAAGGTGCTGATGGAATGTATTCTTTGGCAAACTTGTAGAACTCATCAGATATATTTTTTGCAAATTCATCTCGCACAACAACGAATTCCCAGGGTTGACTATTCCCTGCTGATGGTGCCCAATTGGCTGCTTGCAATACCTTTTCTATTAAGGCGGGCTCAAGTTCTTCATCCTTATATTTTCTAATGCTTCTCCGATTTTTAATTACATCTATTACATCCATTCTTTTTTACTTTTTCTACCAGCCCCATGTATGTTAGCACTTTGATTGATTTTTCTTGATGGGCTTCATTGGTTTTGTGTTATTGATTGTCTTTTAGTTTTATAAAGCTTAAAATTGCCAGCAAGGCAAAAAATATTGGATCCGACCATCCAAATCCAACAAAGATTTTAGTAAAACCTGCATATAGTGTTATTAGTACGCCAAGAACATTTGTTAGCATCAAGCCTTTAAATAGTTTTTGTGCAGTAAGGCTTTTAGTTTCTACATCCCTAAATAAAAAGCCTATAATTGCTATACCACCTAAGAAAATGCTATTGTGTTGAGATAAGAATGTTGAATATTGATCATTTAATTGCACACCATAATTGGGCCATATGATCTTAGGGAAAAAGAATAATCCAATCGCGAAAATCGCATAAATGCTACTGTGTACTTTTAGGAAAGTACTGTTACTTATTTTTTTCATCTCCATCTAATTTTATTTTCATGCACAAATAAAGAAATAGAATGCTGTATATTTACTATGTATTTCCTCAAGGAAACCAGTATCCTCGAGGTAACTAACAGGGAAATTCTGAAAAAATGGAGAAGAAAGAAGATATCATTTTGTCCAGGCAATGTGTTTTGCAAATAAGAGCTATAAAAGATACCATGGAACTCTTATCAGGAAAATGGAAAATGCAGATAATTGGTACATTGTTACGGCATGGAACAATGCGATTTATGGAGCTTAAAAGAACTTTAAATGGGATAGCTCCCAAAAAATTATCGAAGGATTTACATGAGCTGGAAATGAATAAATTAATAACGCGAACAGTTAAAAATACGAAACCGATTACTGTTGAGTATTCGATAACAGAACATGGAAGAACATTAGATGGTTTAATAGGGGAAATAATTGATTGGGGATTAACACATCGCCAAACGATAATAGGATAATCTCTGCTCATATAGAATAAAAACTATGTCTCGAATTAGTGATACTCTTTCCTTTGATCAAGCCAGAAAGTTGGTCTTGTTATCTCAACAAATCCCTCCGGTAAAGCATAAGGGAACAGCAATTGATGCCAGCCTTTTGGCCATCGAGCATTTGGGCTACATTCAAATTGATACCATTTCGGTGGTTCAGCGAGCACATCATCATACTTTATGGACTCGAAATCCAAAATATCAAGCTTCACATCTCGACCAGTTGCTTACCGAAAAAAAGGTATTTGAATATTGGTCGCATGCAGCTGCCTATCTGCCTATGCGCGATTTTCGTTTTAGCTTGATACGAAAGCATGCAATAGCAAGTGGAGCTCAAAATCATTGGTACGAAAAAGATGAGAAATTGATGAAAGACATCATAAAGCGAATTGAGCTTGAAGGTCCTTTGATGGCAAAAGATTTTGAGAATACGGATAAAAAAAGCAGAGATTGGTCGAGTAAACCTGCCAAAAGAGCCTTGGAAAACCTGTTTATGCAAGGCGATTTAATGATTCCCTTCAGGAACAAATTTCATAAAGTTTATGATCTCACCGAAAGGGTAATTCAAAATGATATTGATGTCTCCATGCCAAGGGAAGAGGAATACATTCGTTTTTTGATTGTTAGATATTTGGAGGCAAATGGCTTGGGTTTGGCATCGGAAATGGCCTACCTGTTAAAAAACACCAAACCCATAGTGGAAAGGCATCTAAAAGAAATGCACTTAAGCGGAGAGCTGTTGCAAATGAAGGTAGGAGAGGTAAATTACTACACTTTGCCAAATGCTCTTGAACTATTGAATAAACCTTTATTGCGCAGTAAATTGAAAATTTTATCGCCTTTCGATAACCTATTAATCCAGCGAAAGCGTATGCATTCTTTATTCAATTACGATTACCAAATTGAATGTTATGTGCCCGAGGCTAAACGCAAATTTGGATATTTTTGCTTGCCAGTTCTTTGGGATGGAAAATTGGTGGCCAGGATGGACTGCAAGGCTGATAGAAAGACATCGGTATTGCATGTAAATCATTTAGCATTAGAAGCAAATCTGAAGAAATTAGATGCTTTTTCCGAAGCCTTATCGAAAGAATTAAAAGCATTTATGAGCTTTAATGATTGTAATCAGATAAAAATTCACAGAACAACACCCGAGTCGTTTCATTTTGCAGTAGATAAGTTTTAAAAGTACTTATTCTTTGTTTTAACATTTTGAAGCAGATTTTTTTATAATTTCGTCCGTACAAATCAGAAAATAAACGATTAATATAGATAAAAATGGATATTAAAGCACTTAATGAGGAATTGAGAGGTAAAACTCCAAAAGAGATTATTGAATGGGCAATTGCATATGGTAAAAAGTCTGTGGTAACCACAAACTTTAGACCTTACGAAGCTGTAATTTTGCACGCTTGTGCCGAAGTGAAGAAAGATATTCCGGTAATTTGGTGTGATTCAGGATACAATACTTCCAATACCTATCGTCATGCTGAAGAGACAATAAAACAATTGGACTTAAATGTAAAATTGTATGTGCCTAAGCAAACTGCTGCACATCGCGATGTGGTTATGGGTATTCCTGATATCAACGATCCAAAACACAAAGAATTTACCGAACAGGTAAAAATGGAGCCTTTCCGCAGAGCAATGGAAGAGCACAAACCAGATGTTTGGTTCACAAACTTGAGAAAAGGTCAAACTGCTTTTCGCGATTCTATTGATATTCTTTCTCTATCAGCTGATGGAATGCTAAAAGTAAGCCCGTTTTACAACTGGAGCGACGAAGAAATGGACAAATATCTTGCTGAGAATAATTTAGGAATTGAAACCAAGTATTTCGATCCAACAAAAGTTCTTGGCAACCGCGAGTGTGGATTACACGGATAAAGAATTTCAGTAGACTTGCCTAAAGTTTACTGCAAAGAATTGAAAAGACGCTTTCGTACCTGTGTGGATGAAGGCGTTTTTTTATTTGCGATGCCATAAAACCATTCGCAAAAGCAAATTTACGTAGAGACCATTCGAAGAGCTAAACCATCGATTTTACCGACTGATTTGCCAATTCTAAGCAAGATTTATCAATCCAAGCATTGAATTAAGCTTTAAACTGCATAAAAACCTTCCTTTTTAAACTCTTCCAACTTCTTTTCGAAAAGCACCGAGAAATTGTTCAGTTCGGCTTTGTGTTTATCTACAAATGAAAATCGGAAAGGAGAGTGACGTTCACATTGTTGGATAAATTCAGGACTAAAATCTTTAGGGTTGCAAACAACAGATGATCCGAACAACAACCCAAAACTACGTTTAATCAATCCCTGGAATGCAATTTCGTTTGGATAAACTTCCTTTACTGTTGCCAAAACTTCTTTTCCCAGGTGATAGGTTTTGCACAACATTCTATCGAGATATTGTGAATGCAGGTTTTTAGAGAAACAGGTGAAAACTCCTTCATACAAATCATCTCTGGCATCTTGTAAATCGTCTAATATTTGCAAATATGCGCCATACTCGTAAAGAAAATGAAGTTGATCGTAGCTCAATTCCCCAGCAATTAAATATCCATCGGCAATAACCGATGTTGCACCTTTGGTAACGGCAATCTCGAAACATTCTATATCGCTCATGAGCGTTTTTTTAGTCAATGCAATGCTTCTGGTTTGTGCATGGTGAATATCCAATAAACTTTCGTGCACTTTGGGATAATTGCCTCGGTCATAATCATCCTCTATCATTCCAACCAATTGATAGATTTTTTCTTCGGCTTCGCTTTTTGCAATTATCTCTTCGCCTTTTAGTCGCAATTCAAAACGTTCAGAAAATTCAATTTTATCTTGATGAGAGATTCTTCGGGAATCGATAAAATTATCGGTATACGGATAAAGAAGGCTATATGCCAGGGTAGATGAGGTGGTTTGAACAGGATATCCAAACAAGGCTTGTAGACCAAAAACAATCCACTGGTTTCTTAGTGCTTGAAAAAGTTCCTCATTGCCCAAATTTGGGTCAAAATGAAGGGCCTTTCGGATAAAATCTTTGGTGGCATGAATCATATCATCCGAAAAAATCAGTTGCAATTGATCATTGGAGTACGATAACTCCTCTTTAAAGAAGGATTTACACTTTTTAAAAAGCAATTCATTCTCGAGATTATCTTTTTCACTGTTCGATTTTACAAAGCTGAGAAATCGTTCGCACTTTAACTCCCAAATGTATTTCTCAATAAAAGAGAATTTTGGCTTATTGGCAGGAAATTCTTCTGAGCAATTTAGCCATTTGTTTATGAATTGATTTAGAAACTTATTGTATGCTTTTGCGTGGTCAATCATATGGTAATTTGTTCATTTACTGATACAAATTGTGAAAAATATCCGAAGCATGAAATTTAAATCGTTCAAAGCCAATAATTGCCTGCTGAATGCATTTTTTACACAGCTATGGCCGGATATCATTCTTTAATTCATTGATTCTGAAAAATGAAATCTTTACTTTAGCAGTCTGATGACCGTAAAAAGTCTGGAATAGTCCTGAAATGAATAATAATCAATAGTAACTGTTCACTGCTAACTGTTCACTGCTAACTGTTTACTGATAATTGTCAAAATATGAAATTCACAATACTTGAACCAATAGGAATGACCGCCTGTAAATATGGTCAGCTTAAAAAAGAATTCGAAGAGTTGGGACATGAGTTGGTGTTCTTTGGAGATCGAAATGAGGACGAGCAAGAGCTCATTAAACGAGCAGAAGGAGCCGATGCAATTGTAGTCAGCAATATTCCAATTACCAAAAATTTTATTGATGCCTGTCCAAAGCTTTCTATGATTTCAGTAGCCTTTACCGGTGTTGATCATATCGATATGCAGGCATGTAATGAGCGAAACATTTTGGTTTCCAATGCTGCCGGGTTTTCTAATGAATCGGTTGCCGAACTTACCATTGGTATGATTCTGTCGGTATATCGTAAGATTGTTGGTGGCGATGCCATGACTCGTTTTGGTGGCGATCGTGGAGGTTTTTTAGGAACAGAGCTAAATGGAAAAACTTTGGGTATTATCGGAGCTGGCGAAATAGGCCTTAGAGTGGCCGAAATTGCCAAGATTTTTAATTGTAAGGTTCTTGCTTATAGTCGAAGCGAAAAGAGCGTAGAAGGCGTTAAATTCGTCGATAAGGAGACTTTATTAAAGGAGTCGGACATTGTATCATTGCATGTGCCATTAACACCGGCAACAAAGGGATTAATGAGCAAGGAAGAATTCCAATTAATGAAACCTGAATCAATTTTAATCAATACAGCTCGCGGACCTGTTGTAGATAGCGATGCATTGTGCTGGGCCCTTGACGAACACGAAATTGCAGGAGCAGCTGTTGATGTTTACGAAAAAGAGCCACCATTGGACAAAGAACACATCTTGTTTACTGCACCAAACCTAATTATGCTTCCGCACATTGCTTATGCAACCAACGAATCATTCGAAAAACGAATTGATATCGTAATGGAAAATATCAAATTGTGGTTACAAGGTGAACCAAGAAATATAATGAACTAATTAAGTATAAAGTAAAAAGGAGGAAGTAAGATGTAGTAATACTTTCTCCTTTATACTTTGAACTTTTTACTTTATAATCTTCACCAACCGTGTAATTCCGGTCAACTTTCCTTTTTTGTTGTAGGATTCACTTCGAATGGTCCCAATATTTTTCGAAATCCACATTACATTGTGCATGCGAACATTTACAAAACCTGTTTTACTTTGCACATCTTCCGATAATTTGAAGCATTTGAATTTACCTGCAGGAGTTTCAATGCTTTCGTGAGCTTCCACTTTTCGATTGGTGATATTTGTAGTCATATTCATGTTCATTACTCCCCCTTCAATGGAGATGGTGATTGAGCCATCGTTCAAACTTTGTCCTGGACTTAAATTTGGAGGATAAATTAGATCATCGGTAGTTACTTTTACTTCCATATTTTGGAATGCCTCCATTTGTTTTTGATTCAGGTATTTGTCCATGTCGATATAAAATTCATTTCCCTTGCAGCGGAATGTAATGGTGTCCGACAGAATAACTTTGTCTTTTGAATCGCTATCCATTGTGGTTTGCAACATGGAGTAAATGGTTTCACCACCTTTATTTTTAATCGATAGTAGTTTTTGGGTATACGAGCCTAGTACTTTTCCTTTTTGATTAGTCATTTCATAATGCAACTCGGTTCCTACTGTGTTGGGAATGTAAATGCTGCATTCCTGGGCAAGTACAAGCTTAGAGCTCAAGAATAGCATAAGAATCAGATAAAATATCTTTTTCATGATTATTAAATTGTGGCTAAAAGCCTCGGTTTAAAGTGAATTGGTAGCAAGTTGCCAAATGGCAACCAAAAGAGTATGTGGGACCTTTTAATTGATTATCTAATTTATCAAATTATGGCTTGTAAGAAAAATAAATTTTAGGAGATTTTAGAAAATTAAGAGTGATTGGTCTTTTTTTTAATAAAGCAGTAGCGATTTAGAAAATCTTTGATACTTTTAAGTTTAAATCAAGTAATAATACCGATTATAAATTGTATTCGCCATCTGTTCATAAAACTTCAAATGTCGAACCAATTATATATCGGCATTTCAATTTAATATTTCATAGCTTCTCTATAGCTTACTCTGAAATTTAAATGGTATAATATGAAACTGGAAATTAAAGAATATCAATTTGGTGAACGTCCACAGGTAACCAGACCAAATAGAGAAATATTAACGATTTTGGGTGAAGAAGGAATCAGAAAATTAGTAGACGATCATTACAGTCTTTTGCGCGAAAGCGAGATAGGTGCTATGTTTCCTCCCGATGATAAAGAATTTGAAGCAGCCAAGTTGCGCTCATCAGATTTTTTTATTCAAATTTTAGGAGGACCACAATATTTCAATCAGAACAGGGGAGAACCAATGTTGGTGCGTCGCCACAAGCCATTTAAAATTACAACTGAAGGAAGGAAAATCTGGCTTGAATGTTATCAGAAATTATTACCGGAACTTGGTCTTTCAGATGAACTTTTAATGTCTTATTGGAACTATCTGAATGTATTTTCAAGCTGGATGATAAATACCGAAGAATAAAAAAAGAGATCTGTTTTGCAGATCTCTTTTTTAGTTATTTACTATTTAGTTTTTAATATAGCGCCCTTCTTTGTCTTTAAAGCTTCCTACAGCAATGATGATAAAATCAATAAGAGTCCAAATACCAAATCCCCCTAGGGTTAATAACATTAATACTCCAGTACCAATTTTACCTGCATAAAAACGGTGTACACCCAATCCTCCAAGGAAAAAGCATAATAATAGCATTGCAACAAAATTCTTATCGCTTCTTTGTTCGATAACTTCCATAGTTAAAATTTAATTTGTTAAACGGATGGAAAAATAGTAAAAATTATCACTACTCATGTTAAGACTACATAAAAAAAGCTGATGATTAATGAATCACCAGCTTTTGCAAAGTATTTTATAGATTGTCTTAGATGATCAACATTGCATCACCGTAAGTTCCAAATCTGTATTTTTCTTTAATAGCCTCTTCGTAGGCAGCCATTACATTGTCGTAACCTCCAAATGCACAAACCATCATCATTAAAGTAGAAAGTGGTAGGTGGAAATTGGTAATCATTCTGTTTGGCACATGGAATTCGTAAGGTGGGAAAATAAATTTATTTGTCCATCCTTCGAAAGGTTTAAGCGTTCCCATGGTTGATACAGAACTTTCAAGCGTTCTCATAACAGTAGTACCAACTGCACAAACATTTTTCTTCTTCTTTTTAGCCAAGTTTACTTTCTCAACAGCTTCATCCTCGATAAAGATCTGCTCAGAATCCATTTTGTGTTTGGTCAAATCTTCAACATCAACAGTGCGGAAATTACCCAAACCAACATGTAGAGTTACTTCTGCAAAATCGATACCTTTAATTTCCAAACGCTTCATTAGCTCACGGCTAAAGTGCATACCAGCTGTTGGAGCTGCAACTGCACCTTCGTGCTTAGCAAAAATAGTTTGGTAACGTTCTGCATCTTCTGGTTCTACCGAACGATCGATGAATTTTGGAAGAGGAGTTTCTCCTAATCCGAAAAGAGTTTTCTTGAATTCATCATATGGTCCATCGTACAAGAAACGAAGTGTTCTACCTCTCGATGTAGTATTGTCAATTACTTCAGCAACCAACAAGTCGTCATCACCAAAGTACAATTTATTACCAATTCTGATTTTACGAGCCGGATCAACCAAAACATCCCATAGTCTTTGTTCACGATTCAATTCGCGCAATAAGAATACTTCAATTTCGGCACCTGTTTTCTCTTTGTTACCATACAAACGAGCAGGAAACACTTTGGTATTGTTGAACACCATTACATCTTCATCATCGAAATATTCGATCAAATCTTTAAAGATTTTGTGCTCAATTTCACCTGTGTCTTTGTGAAGTACCATTAAACGAGATTCATCTCTGTTGTAGGCTGGATGTAAAGCAATAAGTTCTGTAGGTAATTTATACTTAAACTTAGATAACTTCATAAGGCTGAATGACTTTTAAAATATATTTTTTGTTATTGGAAAACGCGAAGCATTCCCTTTTACGAAAAAGTTGCAAGATAGTTATAAATTTTCTAAGAATTTTATAAAATCTTCAATTTCAATTGCATCGTCGATTTTGAAATCGCCGATTTGAGTACGTTGCAGAGCTGTTAAGTGAGCACCGCTATTTAAAGCTTGACCAATGTCGCGTGCTAAAGCTCTGATATAGGTTCCTTTACTGCAAACCACTCTAATCTTCAGAACATTTTCTGCAAATTCGATAACTTCGATTTCATCGATCACCAAAGTTTTCTTCTTAATTTCAACTTCCTGACCTTTTCGTGCATATTCGTAGGCACGTTTACCGTTAACCTTAACTGCCGAATAATCTGGTGGTCGTTGCTCAATGCTTCCAATAAAACCTTTTAATGTTTTATCAACCAGTTCACGAGTAATATGCTCTGTTGGATATTCCTGATCGATTTCTGTTTCCAAATCGAAGGAAGGAGTGGTTGCTCCCAATTGTAAAGTGGCAATGTATTCTTTCACCTGCGATTGATAAGTATCAATCTTTTTGGTGTATTTTCCAACACATACAATCATCAATCCGGTTGCCAGAGGATCTAGTGTTCCTGCATGACCAACCTTAATTTTTTTCACGCGAAGCTTGTGTTTGACTTTGAACTTTACCTTGTTCACCAAATCAAACGAAGTCCATTTGTATGGCTTATTCAGCAGAATAAAAGCCCCTTGTTGAAAGTCATTATCGGTTTCGAATCGAATCATTAGAAGTGATTTGCCATTTTTACAATTAGGCTGCAAAAATAGCAATTACTCCGATAATCAGGCAATAAATGGCAAAATAGATTAGTTTTCCTTTCTTAACCAGCTTAATCATCCAGCTGCAAGCCAGTAATCCAGAGATAAAAGCTGCAAAGAAACCAACAATTAAAGGTGTTACTTCTATGTTTCCTTGAGAGGTAAATTCGCCATTGGCCAGACAAAGGATATTTTCTCCAATAATCGGAACCAAAACCATTAGGAAAGAGAATTTTGCAATGTCTGCTTTTCGGTTGCCAAGCAGTAATCCTGTTGCAATGGTAGCTCCGGAACGCGAAATACCAGGTAGAATGGCAAATGTTTGAGCCAATCCAATGATTAAAGCGTCCTTAAAGGATATTTCTTTGTCTTTTTGTTTGGCATAGTAGGTAAATCCCAGTAAAGTTGCTGTTACCAATAACATACAACCTACCAAAAGCAGAATTCCATTGTTATCAAAGAGTTCTGATACTTCATCTTTAAAGAAAACACCAACAATTCCGATTGGAATCATTGATATGGCAATTTTAAAAAGATACTGGGTAGATTCATTCCATTGGAAATGAAAAACATCCTTAAACAGTGAAAGAATATCTTTTCTGAAAACAATAATGGTACTAAGTACTGTTGCACCATGCACAATTACAGTAAAAGCAAGATTATTTTCAGCATCAACACCTAAAAGAGCTTTTCCCAGTTCTAAGTGTCCACTGCTACTAACAGGCAAAAATTCAGTAAGTCCCTGGAGTAATCCAAGGATTAAGGCTTCAATCCAATTCATAAAATTAAGTAGTGTTTTTTCCGATATTTAACTCGGAATCAGATAGGTGTTACGCTATTTGTTTTCTTTTGGTTTCTTCATTATGGCATAAATTTCGAAAGCAAATCCGAACAATACCACCAATGGAGCAAGCGTAATTCTTCTGAAACTGAAAATGCTTTCGTCGAATACATTAGGATCATCAGAGCCACCACCCATCATAAGCAAAAATCCAATAATGATAATTACAAAACCAATCAGAAGAAGTTTGTAGTTCTCTTTGCCAAGAGCGAAACCTGGTTTGTTATTTTGTTTGTTCATGTTTTCAAAATTTATCCGTGTTCGGAAATCAATGCCAAATTTACAATAAATTTTACTGAATTAGCATTTAAAATGTCTTAAGTTTTGTTAACTCTTAATCTTTAGTACAATGATCTTGATTCCAATCGCAAGTACTTATTCACCGCAAATAAGGTAGAAATCCAGGTGATGAATAAACCAGTTAGAATAATCAGTAAAAATAATACTCCTACCAGTTCGGTATTGTTAAAAGTAATTACTTGTCTGAGTTCTTGTTGCGAAAGGTATATAACACCAGAAAGCATAGCGTTTGCAATCAATGCGCCTAAAAATCCGTGAAGAAGTCCTTTGCCTATAAATGGTTTACGAATAAAACCTCTTGTGGCACCAACCAATTGCATGGTGTTTATAATTAAGCGCTGCGAGTAGATTGATAATCGTATTGTGTTGTTTATCAGTGTAAACGAAATAACAAATAAAATGGCACTAAAGCCCAAAAGGATTAAACTGATTCTTTTTACGTTATCGTTTACCAAATGAACCAATGATTTTTGATAGTAAACCTCTTGCACTTGCGAGTATCTGGTAAAATCTTTTTCGATTACAGCAATGCTATCAGGGTTGGCATACTCTGCATATAGCTTAACGTCTATTGTAGCTTGTAACGGATTGTAACCTAAAAAAGAAATAAAATCTTCACCCAATTCTTTCTGTAGCTCTTTTGCTGCAGTTTCTTTGTCAACAAACTCGGTTGCTTTTACAAATTCTGTGGCATCCAGGTTTTTTTGCAAACGTCTTATTTCTACTTCCTTCACATTGTCTTTTAGAATGATGGAGACTCCAATATTTTCTTTCACATAATTTGAAAGCTGATTTGCATTTAAAATCAGCAAACCCGTTAGTCCCAGCATGAAAAGAACCAGAGAAATACTGATAACTGAAGTGATATAAGAGGAGCGCAAGCGGCGCTTTGAGCCATTTTCTTTTTGTGCCATATGTTAGCTTGTTTTAAACCGATTAGGATCAATCATTAATTGGTCACTTGCGAAAATACAATTTTTTGATGAAAAGCTTCATGTTACCAGTTACAAGTTTCAAGAGCAAAAAGTGGTTTTGGTAATTGGATGTTTAAGCTTACTCATTCACAAAATTACACATTCACTCATTCACTCATTCCTTTTTTGTTAAATTTGTGATTGTATCACTACCAAATATACAATTGCACATTGGGAATTATTCGACAACAAACCATTAAGGGAAGTTTCGTTTCGTATATCGGAGCGATTTTGGGATTTTTAAATACGGGTATATTGTATCCCAGTTTTTTTGCAACCGATCAAATAGGATTAATTGCCTGGTTGGGTGCGATTACTACTGTTGCAGCACAATTTTCAACACTTGGTTTTAACAATGTAACAGCCCGTTTGTTTCCTTACTTCCGTAACGAGAATGTAAATCACAACGGCTATTTGTTTATTCTGTTTTGGGTTGGTATGGCTGGTTTTGCAATGTCGCTTATTGCTTATTTTATTTTGCAACCCATTGCAATCGAAACATATCAAGATGAATCACCAATGTATTTGAACTACTTGATTTATCTGATTCCATTGATATTTTTCACCCTTTTCTATAATTTGTTTGAGGGGTACAACAGAGTGATGTATGATGCAGTTTCAGGGACCTTTTTTAGAGATATTGTTTTTAAAGTTCTAAACCTTATTTTTTTGATCCTCTTTTCGGTAAAAGTGATCGATTTTTCTCAGTTTATTTTACTTTACGTACTGGCATATTGCTCTCCAACAGTGTTTTTATTCATTTTACTTTGGGTACGTGGACAAATTTCTTTTGCATCCAATTTAAAGTTTGTTACGCCGGAACTACGAAAATCGATGGCTAGTGTTTCCTTATTTGGGATATTGAATGGCTTAAGTGATAAGTTAGCCAACCAAATTGACAGAATCATGATTGAAGGGTTTATTGGTTTGGGGTCAACAGGGATTTTTGCAACCATGACCAATTTTGGAACCTTGGTTTCTATGCCTTCAAGAAGTTTGAAAAAAATAGCAAGTACGGTTATTGCTGAGGCATGGAAAAAGAATGATTTAAAAACAATTGCTCAAATATACTCACAAAGCGGATTACATCAGTTTATGGTAGGATGCCTTTTGTTTATTGGCATCTGGATCAATATTGATAATGTTTTTGAAATTGTATCTGATCGTTTTATTGATGGGAAATATGTTGTGTTTTTTATTGGTATTGGGCATGTAATACAGATGGCATCAGGAGTGAGTGGGGTAATTATTCAATCATCGCCATACTATAAAATGCAGGCTGTATTCATGACTCTATATGGTCTTTTGGTAATTATTACCAACCTTATCATGATTCCGATCTGGGGGATTACAGGAGCAGCAATAGCCTCTGTAACAGCAACTTTATTTTTTAACTTATCCAAGTATCTGTTTTTACTGAATAAATATAAATTTCAACCATTTAATTACCGTTATTTAATGGTGATATTGGTTGCTGTCACAGCTTATTACGCTGGAACACTGTTACCAAAAATGGACTGGTTTGTATTCGATATTGCAATCAGGTCATCAATAGTTGGCGGAGTTTATCTTTTATTGTCTTTTGCCTTTAAAATATCATCTGATTTCAACCAGTTTGTTAAAAAGTACATAAAGCTTGGTTAATGACAAATTTCATGATCTTGCTTTTGTAACTTCCATCTTTTGTGACTCCATAGCCAGTATTGGGGATTTTGTATGATTTGATCTTCGAGTAGTTTGGTGTGTTGCTTTGTAATGCTTCCATATTTAGCTTGTTGCGGATTTTCTTCGATGATCTTTAATTCTACTTCATAATATCCGCGCTTAACTCTTTCAATATTTAGGAAAACAACTGCATAATCAAAATCAACAGCATATTTTTCTGTACCAAACATTACAGCGGTATCCTGATTTAGGAATTTAGTCCAGAATAAGTTTGTCTTGTTGCGCTTGGGACATTGATCACTACCAAATCCTACTAAATATGTTTTGTCTTTTTTATCTTCTAAAAAGCTTTTTGTTTCTTGTTTGGGAATCAGTTGCAGTCCTGATTTGCCTCTGGTTTCTCTAAATTTCTTGTCAAAAAATTTATTTGATAATGGTTTGTAAATTGCACTGGTTTTGTGTTTTAACGAGCCGCCAAGTGCAGTAGCAACCATTTCCCAGTTGTTGTAATGCCCAAATGCAAGCACAATACTTTTCTTTTGTTTATACAATTCATCAATAGCTTCCAGGTTTTTTATTCTGCATCGTTTTTGAGCTTCTTTGGCACTTATGCTAAAGCATCTGATACTTTCTACTATAAAATCACAAAAGAAACGATTAAAATCTCGGGCAATTCTTTTGTGTTCCTCATGGCTTTTTTCAGGAAATGAGTTTCGAATGTTATTCAGAATCAGCTTTTTTCGATATCGAATGACATAATGGTTTAAAACAAAAAGCAGATCCGATATCAGGTACGAAACACGAAGTGGTAGTAGAGATATTGGCTTTAGAAATAGGTAATACAATAGTGGTGTCATGCTTAATATATTGGTGGTTCGGGCACAAATATAGAAGCATTCCGGGAAAATAAAATCTGAGTTTGATAAAAGGAAAAATTATTCCTTGATGATTTCAATAATCTCAGTGGTTGAAATGGATGGAGTACGTTCAAGATATACAACTTCGCAAAGCGATTTGAATTCATCAAATCTTCCTTCCCAGTCGTTACCCATAACCAAGACATCGGCATTGTATTTCTTTATGTATTCGCCTTTAAGCTCTAAAGATTCTTCGTAGAACACTTCGTCAACCACTTTTAAAGATTCAATGATTCTCATTCGATCTTTTTCGGTGTATATAGGATTCTTTTGCTTCTTAGAGAAGTTTAAAGCATCGGTAGAGATTCCAACAATTAAGTAATCACCCTGTGCTCTGGCACGTTCTAAAATTCTTAAATGTCCGATGTGAAATAAATCAAAAGTACCAAAAGTGATTACGCGTTTCATATGATTGTTGTTTGTCTTTTGTTGACTGTTTATTGTTTACTGATAATTGCCTGCAGTTTACTGGCGAAGATAATGTTCTTGGATGAAATTAAAAATTCTCTCAGAAGCTTTATCATCAATGTTATCGTAGGATTTTTGAATAATTTCTTCTCGCTTGCCTTTAAAGAGATCTTTATTGCTCAGATTCTCTATCAAATCTTCCTGCAATTTTTGTTGATTGGTAGAAATCGGTCCAACAATAAAATCGTTAAAGAAAGTGTGTAGCTCTCGATCTTTGGTTTCATACTTCTCACGATCGTAAAGCAAGAAGAAAACCGGTCGATTCAACAAGATATAATCCATGTAGATAGAAGAATAATCGCTAATCATGGCATCGGTTTCCGGAAGGAAAGGGTAAACATCCTTTACATTATCGTACCATAGAATTCTTTCAAAATCATCGCTTATGGTTTGATATTGTGGCAAAGGATGCAGTTTGAACACAAATACCAAATCGTTCTGCAAGGCGAATTCGTTAAGCGATTTTAAATCAAGAATCTCATCAGAAATGCCATCGCCACCTGTATCGCGAAATGTTGGAGCATACAGAATCGATTTGATTCCATTTTTGCGCATTTCCGCAACTTTACTGATGGTTTCTACATCCGAATTTAAAAGTGCATTCTCGTACTTTTCAGGATTTACAATGATGTCGTTTCTAGGATAACCCGTATCAATAAAATGATCGCTTATAAATGCTGGTTTAAAGAATTTTTCGGTAAAGAACTTGCCAGTAGAAATTAGCGCTTGATATTTTGGCAATTTCCCCACAAAGTTAAGAATGAATCTGCGGTATAATGAGCTGGTTTCCTGAATGAAAAATTTATTGCTGCGTTGAATTTTCTTGAAGCCAATGCCATGCCATATTTGTACAATTTTTGCTCTCCAAAACAATTGAAAACGACAATTGTCCATCCAAGAAAAATTATCAACTACAAACACTTTACTTCTCAGCATAATCCAATAAGCTTTACATGAAGGGTAGTAGAGAATATTGTCGTATTTCTGATTCAGTTCATTGAAAACATCCCTGTTTGCAGTTAGCAAATAGAATTCCTGATCCGGTTTTTTCTCGGCCAAATAGAGAAAAAAGAATTTTACATTGTCGTTAAAGAATCCATCTTTGGCACCCATTAAAACCATCAGGTTTTTCTTTTTGGGAATCAGGTAACTTAACGGAACAAGAAAAATCCACCCCAAAAGAGTGGTGAAAAATATAACTGGCTTGGAATGTTTATTTAGGTTCATTTATTGATTCAATTTTCGAATTTCGTTGTAAACTCTTTCGCAACTGCCATTATCCTGGTAAGTGTGGTACATGTCGCGAATTTTTTTGCGCCACTTGGCATGTGTCAATGGTTGATCGAAATAGCGTTTCAGGTGAGTGATAAACTCTTTTTGGCTTTCCGATTTTGCACCAGGACTGTTCTCATCAAAGTTGATGAAAAAACCTTTGTACTGACTGTATTCTTCCAAATCGTAAGGAAGAAAAACAACTGGTCGATCAAGCAATAGGTAATCGATCCAAAGCGATGAATAATCGGTAACCAGAATATCTACGTAAGGAAGCAAGTCATACACATCTGCAAACCTGTCCTGGTCGGCCTTTATTACTCTTTCGATTGAAAAGAAATCATGTGTTTTTTGAACAGATTTACGTTTGATATCTTCTTTATGCCCACGAACCAGAATGTATGCATCTTCTTCTTCCAGGAATTTTGAAAGTTGATCGGCATTAAAATCTTCGAATGGGAAAAAGTGAGTTTTGTGTCCTTCCTCGCGCCAGGTTGGTGCGTAAAGTATAATTTTCCGATCCAGAAAAGGATTTTTAAGAAGCAAATCGGTATTTAAATGTTCCGGATCAGTCAAGTAGTCGTTTCGTGGCAAACCCGTTACCCAAACATCATTCATGTCCATATTAAATCCGGCAGCATGTATGATTTGCTCTAAAGGCGAACTCCCCACCATGTAGGAATAGCCCTGAAGTTGTTTCTGCTTTCCATATTTTCTCCACACGGCAGTTTGTAAACCCATTTTTTTCATTGGAGTTCCATGTCCCAGATAGATGATGTTTTTACACTTTGTATTCAGGTAATATGGTGCAAAAGCAGCAGCACTAATTCCATAGGAAATAATTACATGCTTGCTTCGTAAAAACAGTATAAAACCTTTAACAGACCAGGCGTAGACCACTTCGCCTGGAAATTTCTCTTGTAACTGCTTGTATAATTCTTTGTGTGGTGTAAACAAAATGCTGTTGAAATCGTTCTTCACCCTCATGTATTCGAACAGGTATTTTGAATTGTCGAAATAGTTTTTTTCGGTCAAAAAGAAAAGTGCAATTCTCTTGTTCTTAGGTACTAACTTCTCTATAAAGAAATAGAACCAACGTAGAAAAAACAGTACGATATGCAGAAAAACAATTTTCTGCATGAAGTTTACAAATTGTTGTGGTTTGGTGTATCCGCTAGACATTTTCCTTTTTATAGTTTTTAATGCCAAACACAATTGCTCCAATTGCAATTACAAAGAAAAGAATCATACTGGTCAATGAAATTTTCTCACCAACAAAGTATCCCTTAGGTTCAAATTTGAACTCAACTTTGTGATTTCCTGCTGGAAGTTTCATGGCACGAAGAACATAGTTTGCTCTAAAGTGTTTTGCTGGTTTTCCATCGACATACGCATTCCAACCAGGTTGATAATACACTTCAGAGAAAACAGCCAGTTGTTCTGTTTTTGCCTGATACTGGTAGTTAATCTGATTTGGCGAATATTTTGTCATTTGAATGTTGGCTGTTGAATCTGCAATAATGCTTAAGCCCTTCAACTGATTTTTAAAACGCTGATCAACAATTGCCTCTTTAGCCGGATCAAAGCCATTTAAAAGCATGATTTCTTCATTGGCATCTTTAACCAATTTATAAGAATCAACAAACCATGCATTTCCGAGTGCGTTTGGATTAATGCTTAGCTGAGCTCCTTTTTCTCCCTGGCTAATAATGTATTTTGCATTCAACATGTCCAAAGCCTTCATGTTGCCTTTGTCGATATGATATTCGTACAATTCCTGAACACGACGCAATTTTGCTCCATGATAACCTCCAATGGATTTGTGGAAGTAAGATGGACGTGCATTCTGGAAAGGACCACCGATTTGTTCAAACACCCTGTAATTGGTGTTGTAGGTAACGGCCCAAATTTGTGCTGCTACTTTTTCGTAATCGTTGGCTTTTCTGTTCTTTCGGGTGTAGTCTTTTACTGCCTGATCGGCAATTGCCTTTAATTCAGGATTGTTTTTTAACTCGTTCTGCAGAATTTGAAAATCTGCCATATTAGGCATGTATGCCAGGTTCAGTTCTTTCTTTTCTACAAATGCATCATTGGTAGTAAAGCGTTTGTTAACCGGATACAAATCAGCTATAACCAAAATAATTACCGCTGGAATAAAGAATTTTGCTTTCAGATAATCTTTAGAATAAGCCCAAACCAAAGCTGCACCAACTATAATGAACAGGAAGCTTCTTAAAGCATCAGCTCTGAACATGTCGATACGAGCATTGACCAAATCGTTCTGAATTTGAGCAATGAAAGAAACTGCATTCGGATTGGAAGCACTAATTTGAGTAAAATAGTTTTGTTCCACATCGCTTAAGAAATCCAAACCAAAAGTTGGGATAAGATAGAGAAGAAGTGCAACACCTCCTGTTAATGCAAATGGCAGAACCAATACATTTAGGTTTAGAGAAGCAAACTTCACTTTTTTCTTCAGTATCTCAGGTTCATCAATTAGCTTTTTAAGCGCTAAAATGGCCAATAGAGGAATACACAGCTCAACGATAATCAAGATGGATGATACTGCTCTAAACTTGTTATAAAGTGGTACGTAATCGAAAAACAGATTTGTAAGGGCAGGGAAGTTATGTCCCCAGGATAGCATGATTGCCAAAATAGTAGCTGTTAGCAATCCCCATTTTAGGCGACCTGCCACAATAAATAGCCCTAAAAAGAATAAAAACAAGATAAAGGCTCCTACATAAACAGGACCAACGGTAAATAACTGATTTCCCCAGTAGTGGTGGTTTTTCACCTGTTCCATATTGTAATAATCAGCAACCGATTTAACCTGACCGCCATTTACATAGTTCAAAACCTGTATGCCTTCTTGTGGAGATCCACCGCCGCCTTTTGCATTGGGAATCAATAAGCTTAAAGTTTCCTGGATTCCGTAACTCCACATGGTTCCGTAATCTTTATCTACTCCAGTGGTTTGGTTGTCCTTATTACCCAAACTCAATTCCGATTTACCTCGAATTGTGGATTTACTGTATTCGTATGAGCTATATAAGTTCGTAAAGTTAACCCCCAAAGCAATAATCGAAGCTATGGCAAGTACTCCTATGGCTTTAAAGAAATGTTTCAGATTCTTTTCTTTAAACTGGTGGTAGAATTCATAGATCAGAATACAAATAACCGTAAGCATAAAATAATAAGTCATTTGTATGTGGTTGGAATACAATTCCATGATCAGGAAGAATGTGGCTATAATTCCACCCCAAAGATATCGTCCTCTTAATACCATTAATATTCCACCAAGGGCGGGAGGGATGAAAGCCAATGCATTTACCTTCCACAAATGTCCTGCTCCAATGATAATGATGAAATAAGTGGAAAATGCATATGCAACGGAACCCGCGATGGAGAGCCATGGATTAACTCGTAAACTAATGAGAAGGATATAAAAACCAAGCATGTACAGAATGAGGTACTTCACAGGATCTGGAGTATAAAGCTCCATCATCTTCTTAAAAGTGTACATGTCTTTTGCTTGGTAATCAACATTAATTTGGTAAGATGGCATTCCTCCAAACATCGAGTTGGTCCACAAGGCATCTTCGCCTGTCTTTTCTCGAAAATCAATAATTTCTTTTTTAGCACCCCAAGCGTGAATTGAGTCACCCTTTTTGTACTGTTTTCCCTCCATAGCAGGCTGGAAATACATGAATGCTACAATTAAAAATACCAGGATGGATACCAGGTGAGGCAATGCGGACTTAAATATCGACTTAAAACTCATATTGAATTATGAATTAGGATCCCGATAGTTATCGGGGATGAATTATGAGTGAATCAATTCATAATTCATCATTGATAATTGATAATTTTAAATTCAGGCTCTAAAATACAAAAAGCACAGAACAATATTGCCCTGTGCTTCACTTAATGTTTTTACGATTGTTTATTTCCTTACAAACTTTGGTACTTTTGGGTATCAAGCATGCCCTTATAAGTTTTGTAAGTGTAATCATCCAACCATTGGTAGAATTCTTCAATCTCTTTTTTATTCACTTTAGCTGAACGCCATTTCTTTTGGTGCTCCTCTGTATTTTTGAAAAGTTCTTCTTCAGCTTTTTCAAGTTTTTGAATAATACCAGTCTTCTCAGCATTAATCAATTCTGATACTTTTAAGTATTTGTATCCAGCCGAACGAGAAATTGGATAGCAGCGGTCTTTCAATTCCATAGCCATTGCATTCAATGGGCAGTTTTCTTTTCCATCAGCCAATAATACTTTAGGCAAATTCTTGCCACCTTTTACCCAAACTGGCAAAGCAATTGAGGTATTTGGGAATCCAACCTGAGTCCAGATGGTAGCCATGTCTTTGTCTTCGCCTTCTTTCACACCTTCAATCATGATCATAGATGATGAGCCGTGACGAGTAATTAAATCACCTGAGTTTACAAAGTTTTCTCCGTAAGCTACAGTTTCAAACTCTTTTCTGAAGTCTCTTTTCAAAACAGGGTGCTTTAAGCATCTTGAGAAGTTCTGAATCACAGTCTTTGCATTCATATCACCACAAGCATCGGCTTGGTAGAAAATATCCTGAGCGGTTTGGAAACGAATAAATCCATAACCAATATCTTTTTTACCAGTAAAGGAGTAGTTGGTTCTAAGAATGTATCCATTTGGCGCTTGTGCAGGATCGTTAGCGTCGAATTTGGTAAAAGTATGATTGTTTACTTCATAAAATGCAACATTTCCATCAGCATCCAGTACACCAAAGTGAGCAGCCAATCCCATTGGTTTAGGTGTATCTTTCAGCAATTGCTCAAACTCTTCAAGGTTTGCACACTGTTGCAGGGCCAATTTCATAAAGCGTCCTTCCTGATCTTTCAATGAAGTTGTATCCTGCATGTTTACATTGAAAGATGCAGAGTTCATGATTGCAAAACCCATAGCGTTAGATCCACCCCAAACTTGTTCCCCTTTTTCGTCGTTGGAATTGATCATACCGATGTATGGATATTTGCCATCGGTGAAATACATCATTTTGTTTTCAAAACTTTCTGTGTCGCGCAGTTTCCAAATCATTGGGCGACCATCTTTGGTGTACTTGCCGGAAATTACGGCAGTTGTGCAGGCTCCAGCCTGCCATACGCTTACTACAACAAGTAGCAGTAGGCTTAATAAATTTTTCATTTGTTAGTTAGTGGTTTAGTAAAAAACAATGTAGAGAGATTCTAAATTATAACAAAAACTCTTCCCTGCCAATTTTAACATTTGTAATCAATAAATTAGACAAGAAAATTTGTATAAATCGTCCCGGGATAAAAATATATTAATCCATCCTCACCCCGGGAGCAATTTTTAGTAGCTATGCTACAATCGTTATACTGCAAAGCTATCTAAAAGAGGAGAAATATACAATTAACAACTGTATATGGAGTGGAAGTTTGTTAAAATTAATTTCGTTATGAAAAAATTAAATGATTTTACACAGGATGCTATAATGAAAGTTGAAATGAGCGAATTAAAAGGAGGCGAGCAGGTTGGAGATAAAAGAACCGGACAGAATGATAAAGGTTACTACATGTACTGGTATGATGATGAAGAAGGATATGTAGGTGCTTATATGAGACAATTTGCTTAAATTTAACAGAAAAACTCCCTTCAGTTAAAGCTGAAGGGAGCAAAATTTCGAAATATGATGAAAAAGATAATTTTTTGTACTATAATTCTCTTGTTGGGTTTGTATTCATTTGGGCAAGTATGTAAGAAAAAGCTTGAGCCTCCATTAATTCTTTCTGGGAAATGTGTTTTTGTATTGAATCAATTAAAAGATCATTTTAAAAATGATTCTATAGCAGTAGATTATTTTAAAACAAAATATTTTATCATTCAAGAAGGGAGATATACAAAATGTACTTTTAAAACCCAAAAGTGCGTTGAATTTTTTACTGATCCCAAAAATAAGAACTTGAAATGTATTTTAAAGAAAAGAGTTTATGAAGATACATTGCTTGAGTAAGATTTAATATTCTGATAGCCTATCTTCACGAAATCGATATTCTTCTCGCACTTGATTAATGATATCCGTTTCAATTTCATCAATGATAAGATCTTCTTTTTCATTTAAAACAGTGGGAGAGGTGTGATAGTCAATCCAAGGCGGACAGAAAATAGAATTGCCATATTCTTCTCCGGCTCGGTTCAAACTCAACATGTAAATTTGATTTTCCAGTGCTCGGGTAATCACAAAATGATGCCAGCTAGGAAAACTGTTGTCCTTGTAAAAAGCCACCGGATGTATCAGAAAATCAATTTCATGATCTAAGGCCAATGTTCTTGTTAATTCAGGAAATCGTATATCGTAACAAATGATAATGCTAATTTTTACACCATTGATCTCGAAACTGATGGTATTCTCACCTTTTTGGAAATACTCCTTTTCCATAGAGTTTCCGAATTGAGCCGTGTGTTGCTTGCTGTAAATGGCTTCCAGTTTACCTTTAGGATTGACAAGAGCTTGCGAGATAAAGAAAGCATCTTCTTTTTTCTGGGGAAAACCGTAACAGATGTAGCAGTTTCTCTTTTGAGCCACATCAGAAAAAAACTGAAAGCTTTTGCCATTTACATCTTCGGCTAATTCGCCTAATTGCTCGAATGTTTCCCGGGAATATCCACTTGTGAAAAGCTCTGGCAGAACAATTAGATCAACCGCTTCTAATTCATCAATTATTTTTTGAGCATGAAGCAGGTTAGCATCTCGTTCCTCGATGGATTTTGCATCACAATTGTTGATTTGTATGGCAGCAAATTTAAGCTTGGGCATGATTGTAGGGTTTAAAATGCTAAGCTTAAATATAGTGAAATTGAAATTATCTCATTCTAAGGTGATTTGTCATGCTCTGACTTTAAGCAAGCTGTAAATGTCAGGGTATGACTATGTGGGGTTTATTTTATTGACAGCTTCACTTAGAGTGAGACCCTCAAAATACAAAATAATATTTTTGTAGTTCTTGTTCCTTTTCCTCAAGGAGAAGGTTAGGATGGGGTGATAACAAAAAAACCATCCTCAAACGAGAATGGCTTTCCTATATTTTGAATTTCGCTTATTTCAATTTCTTGAATAAAGATTTCATGCTAACATGTGAATCTAAGATTTCAGCTAGTTTAGAAATCTCGATACGCTCTTGTTCCATGGTATCGCGATGACGAATTGTAACTGTGTTGTCTTCCAATGATTGGTGATCAACAGTTACACAGAATGGAGTACCAATAGCATCCTGACGACGGTAACGCTTACCAATTGAGTCTTTCTCATCGTACTGACAGTTGAAATCGAATTTCAAGTCGTTGATGATTTCACGAGCTTTTTCAGGAAGACCATCTTTCTTTGTTAATGGCATAACTGCCAATTTGATTGGAGCCAAAGCAGCTGGTAGTCTTAATACAACACGTTCGTCGGTTTTTCCATCTTCTTTCTCGATTTTCTCTTCTGCATAAGCTTCCGACATAATCTGAAGGAACATACGGTCAACACCAATCGATGTTTCCACTACATAAGGAACGTAGCTCTTGTTCAGTTCAGGATCGAAGTACTGAATTTTCTTTCCCGAAAATTCCTGGTGCTGACTTAAATCGAAATCGGTACGAGAGTGAATCCCTTCCACTTCTTTAAATCCGAATGGGAATTTAAATTCAACATCGGTTGCAGCGTTAGCGTAGTGAGCCAACTTATCGTGATCGTGGAAACGATATTTATCATCATCGAAACCTAGAGCTTTGTGCCAGCTCATACGCGTTTCTTTCCACTTGTCGAACCATTTCATTTCTTCTCCCGGACGAACAAAGAACTGAAGTTCCATTTGTTCGAACTCACGCATACGGAAGATAAACTGACGAGCAACAATCTCGTTACGGAATGCTTTACCAATTTGAGCAATCCCGAAAGGAATCTTCATACGACCTGTTTTCTGAACATTTAGGTAGTTTACGAAAATACCCTGTGCAGTTTCCGGACGAAGGAAAATTTTGCTACTACCATCAGCTGTAGAACCCATTTCAGTTGAGAACATCAAATTGAACTGACGAACATCGGTCCAGTTTTTAGTTCCCGAAATAGGACAAGCAATCTCGTTATCGATAATGATTTGCTTTAATTCGTCCAAATCGTTCTTATCCAAAGCATCAACAAAACGCTTGTGGACAGCATCCATTTTCTCTTTGTTTGCCTTAACACGAGGATTGGTTGCTCTAAATTGTTCTTCGTCGAAAGATTCACCAAATTTTTTCTTTGCTTTGGCAACTTCCTTATCCATTTTGGCTTCATATTTAGCCATCAAATCCTCGATTAAAACATCAGCACGGTAACGTTTCTTCGAATCTTTGTTATCGATCAAAGGATCATTAAAAGCATCAACGTGGCCCGATGCCTTCCAAATGGTTGGGTGCATAAAAATAGCAGAATCAATCCCTACAACATTTTCGTGCAATTTTACCATTGAATCCCACCAATACTTTTTGATGTTGTTTTTCAATTCAACACCCAATTGTGCGTAATCGTAAACAGCACTTAGTCCATCGTAAATCTCCGACGACTGAAATACAAAACCGTATTCCTTACAATGGGCAACCAGTTTCTTGAAAACATCTTCCTGAGCCATAAATCTTATATTTTGAGTTTATTATTTTAATTTGAACGAAACACAAAAATACAAAAAAAGCCATTCGATGGCTTTTCCATATCATTAATTTCTAGTGTTTTTGATAATTTATTTGCTGGATAGTGTAATACTATCGTTTGCGTAGCAGAAGATTAAAAAATTAATTAATCCACATCTTCGAAATCCACATAATCACCTACATCCTTTTTGTTAGGATTAGATTTGGTATTTGAATTTTTATCGATGGTAACTTCACCTTCTCGCTTTTCTTGTTCTTGTTGCTGTCTGTTGGCCTCTTTTTGCATTTTATCAAAAGTTTTTTGCACCAAAAAAGGGAACATTGCACGAATGATCAATTTTAGCAGGTAATAAATACCGACAGCAATAATGATAAACTTTATAAATGCCATATTCTTATAATTTGATTGACAAAGATAACAGAATTATAACGAATGAGTAAATGGGAGCATAGGAATTGGTATGCTAAAGGAGCTGAGACTGATATTGATTTATCCCAAAGAAAAATCCCGAGCTTCGTTTAGCCCGGGATTTTCTTCTAACCACTATTTACTAACCTAAATCTAATTCTATGAAAAAACTTCTCTGTTTTGTACATTACAAATGTAGGATGTAAATGTGCTAAATGGTTTAAACAAAAGTTAATGAAGCTTAAAAGTGAATTTTGAAGCTTAGTTTATACCAAAGAAAAATCCCGAACTTGTTCAGTCCGGGATTTTCTCTAACCACTATTTACTAACCTAAATCTAATTCTATGAAACGAGAAAGAAAATTGAATTATTTAGATTTCAGTTTTATAATTGAATTTTCTTTCGGCTTCCATATCACTTTAATATAAAATCATTTTGATATGAAAAAACTTCTCTGTTTTGTACACTACAAATGTAGGATGTAAATGTGCTAAATGGTTTAAATAAAAGTTAATGAAGCTTAAAAGTGTTGAGAAAATTTCAATTCAGACTGCGGTGCTCTGCACCTAATTAAAAATGCAATTGCATAGTTCTATAAATACTGCGCAGCTCTGCTGCTTTGTTCTTACAAAGAGCTTTAGGTGCGTAGCACTGGAGTATTTGTACAACATTTAACAAATTATCAAATCTAAAGGTGCGGAGTACCGCTATCTAGTTTATTAAAAATTTGAAGACTTTCAGAAAAAAAAGGACTACCTACAGAAGGTAGCCCGGAATTTAAATTGATGTAAACACTCTGTTTACACAGAGCAATATAAAGTTACAACTTATTTGTATAATGGTTTCTTTTTATTTCCTATAGGTTCAAACCACGAGCATTCATCTTTCTTTTTGTTTTTATCCTTACAGCCAAACAACAGGTTAAAGCCAAAACGTACATTGGCAACTTGAGCACTGTTAGGGCGAATTGCTGCCAATATATTATCGGTAATGGTATAAAACTGAACAGGACCAAGTTTAGCAGCTACTCCAAATCCAATATTATTATAAGAATTGTTTACAGCAGTATAGCTTAAGCTTGTACTAAGGTTTCTAAAAAATCTCGCATTTGCCGATAAGGTAAGTGATGATTGAACCTTGCCATTGAAAATTTCTGTTCGACTTAAAGCTCCTAAATTTACTCTATTATGAATTTGGTGCGTACCTCCCAAATAAATTTTGCTTGGTAAGCCCACAGAGTAAGAACCCGTCAAATCTGACACTCTAAATTCATCTTGGATGTCATCCACCAAATCATCAAATACATCTTCTATTTCTCTGTAGTTTGGATCGTTTGAATTTCCCGATTGTGACCAGTCTGCACCATTGTAAGTGAACGATCCATCCTGAACAAACTCATAGCCGTTCGATTTCCAGGTAATACCTCCAATATCAAGTACACTTGCGTAAAGTGTGGTCTTCTCATCCATTTTGTAAGTCATACCCAAGTCAACAGCAAAACCTTTGTTGTCGGTATTCAAGAAGAAATCTTCATCAAAATCATCACTGTTAAAATTAATATCATCAACAAAACCATTGGCATCGTAAGTAATTTGGTTGATTGGAACAGAAGCTCTTAATCGATGTTTTGAGTTCAGTATCACTTGGGCGCCGGTTAAGGAGGTAAAAACAGACATGTCTGACTCCTCCATATGAAGATTGGCGATGCCAAAAAGAACTTTCCCTTTTATACCTACAGTCCATTTGTCGTTGATTTTTTTGGAAATTCCCAAGGCAATTTCATGATAGGCATTGGCATCAACGCCCAAACCACCCCAATTGGCAGTTCTTCCTCTAAAATCGTAATTACCGTTCTTTAAAAATGTAATCATTTCCTTATCGAAACTAAAGCGCGAGTCTTCTTTCTCGATCACATCAAGAGTGAAATAGAAGTCCTTGGCCTTAATTCCCAAAGCAAAAAGAGTCAATTCAAATTGCTGAGAAAGAAAGTTGGTAGTTTTTAATGCATCGTGAAAACTATTTACATCTACAACCAATGAATCGCTTCTAATACCTGTTCCATCAGTAATCACATCCTTATAAGCAAAACTGCTGTTGCTGTAATTAAAATAGATGGAACTAAGAGCCGGAAAGCCAACAAAGACTTTGCAATCTGGCTGTATGGCTGGATTCACCTGGTTTGATTGAGGTACGTTCTGCATCAAATACAAGGTGTTGTTTAGTTTTTGAGCTGTACCGTTCATAGTGAGGAGTACAAAAAGTAATCCTGTTAGAGATATCTTGGTTATAATTCTTGTCATTATAGGATGTTTTAAAGTGCTGGTTTTAGTTGCTTAGGTCAAGTTGTGCTTGTACCGATATGGTGAATTTTAATTCGTAATCGCCTTGTAGCTTCACCGGGATTCCTCCATTTTGGGTACTTACAACCGCATTTATAATGATGTTTTCGGTTTTGTTAAGATTTGCAATTTGAGCTTGCGTTAATTTTATTTCGTGGGAAACTTCTTTAATCGAATTTGGATCAACTACACCAACATTTGCTCCCGAAGTATAAACCGAAGCAGCATCAATTACTTCATTGTCTTTAATTTCATCAATTACATTGTAGCTTGCATCGGTAAGCTGAATGTTTTCAACGGTAACATCAAGTGGATAACCATTTTTGGCTGTAATTACTACTGCGGCATTCATTACCTTATCGGCATCATCAATATCAACACCATCAATTGTATCCTTAAGCGTTAGGTTTGTTGCGGTAAACTCCAAAGGAATTTCAATTTCGATATCAGCATCAATTCTCGAGGTATTACTAATAATGTTTGGTTGAGTAGCAATATCTACATTGTTAGGATTTAAGTCAACATTACCAAAATAATCCAACCTGTCTGATGGAGGCAATGCCATTAAATCAACAATGTCAGAGTTGTTTTTATCGTAAGTAATGGTTTCTTCATTAGGAGTATCTAAAACATCGGCAATGGTTTTAGGATAATTAACAGGTTGCAATACATCCGGATTTAAATTTTGACTCAATCCGCTAGAGCTGTAACCAGTGATGTTTGCGTTTATTGCAAAAGGAACACCAACAGAATTGCGCAGATGAACATGAATCTTCGGATCTGCAAAACGGTATTCACCATCTACATCATCCCAAAAATCAACACCCAAGTCAATACTACCTGTTCCTATGTTAATTGTTTGCGTCCCAAAATCACCTGATGCAGTATAAAAGTCAATGTTTTGAACTTTAAGATTGACTCCAACATCTCCATTTCCGCTGATTGTAGTTCCATTATCACGTATGTAAACAGAGAAATCAATGTTAACTTCGTTACTGGGAGTGTACGGAGCTTTAAAATTGACTGTAGCATTGCTAAGTGCAATGCTTTCCGGATGATTAATTGCATTAGCCCCTACACGAAAAGTCCGAGTCACCACGCTTCCTCCTTCAGTAATTCCAGGAAATGTAACCGTTAAATCAATTTCGGTATCCAAAGGGTTGGTTAAGCTTAAATCGATAGTTGCGTTTAGCTGCAAATTAGAAAGAATGATATCAGGATCTCCGGCATCAACAGAGAATGTTTCTGAAAAAGGTATTGGATTTGTAGGGATCGATGCATGCGGAATCCCTGCGAAAGTACCAATTGCGATGCCAAGGTTTTGACTCACCTGATTTGGAAAATCTAATACATCATCTACAGCATAAGTAAAAATATCATTTTCGCGATGTCTGATCACAAGTTTGTTTCCTTCCAAAAATATGGTTTGATCGTTTGGATCCAACTCGTGTTCGTTTAGAAGGTACCAGAGTGTATAGGTTCCATATCCAACAGGAGCAATCATGTTTGGAGTCCATTCAACTTTATCCGATAAGCGATCCATATCGTAATCGTCAGAATCGAAGCATGATTGTGTTGTAATGGCCAATAGTCCACATAGAATGAGTGGAATCAGAAATCGTGATTTAGATATCATAGTAATGTAATTAAATAGACAATATTAGTTTTGAACCGAATTCAACACCTAAAACCCTAGTTTTAATGTTAAATTATATTCAGATCAGAATAGCAATTAAGTCATGTAAGGAAAAAGATCTTATACATGAATTAGTTATTATTATTGACAAACGGCCTAGTGTACGGAATAGTTTAACAAGAAGTTGCGATTATCACCTACATACAGATTAAACGATTTGTTGCCCGCTTTGGCAAAGCCAATTGAAAACTCGGTATTGCCTTTTAACGGGAAGCCGGAATGATTATTTCCTTTCAAATCAATTAAATAGATTTTGTTTTCGTTTTCGGTACAGATGCCAATTTCTATTTTTCTTCTCGAGAACTTGTAAACATTAGGTCTGTAGCTAATTCCTGAATCGAATTTCTTCTCTAGCTTTTGATCTCCCGATGCATCGAAAATTTTAAGGAAATTGTAATCAGCAAATAGATATTCGTTCTTTCCATCGGAGTTTAAATCGGCAGCTGTAAAATAATGCGCTTCCGACAACTGAGTGAAAGATTTTGATTCAACTTTACCATTAAAATAGATGTAATAAATGCTTCCATTGGCATCGGTAGTCACCAATCGATTACTTTGTTTCTCAAGGTAAAAAGGATTGTTCTCCGATTTAGAGAATTGTTTTTTCGGTTTCACCCTTTCAACACCACGACGGTTTAGGATGTAAACCCTAAATTTATCAGCATATACGATGTAGTCTTTACCACCAATTCTAAAATGTTGAATTTCACAGGTAATTGGATTCTCAGCCTTGGCAGGACTCCAACCTTTTATAATCTTACCTTCTTTTGAATAAGCATATACGCGTTGATCCTTACAAGGAATAAAAATGCGGTAGTTTTTGTTCTTGTCGTAATCGAAAATGGCAATGCCACGAGCAGCTTCCGCTTTTAGTCGCACCGGATAATTTTTCACGTAGTTTCCGTTTCTGTCGATTAAGTGCAGATGATTTTTGGTTGCAAAAAGGTATTGCAGCTTGTTGTTTTTAAATAGATCAATCTGTTCCACCTTACCAATTATCTGAGAATCCAAAGGCTTTGTCCATAGAATTCTTCCTGCTGGATTTACCAGGTAAATTTGGTTCTGAATATCTTGTACAAAGATTTCATTCTCTTTGGTATAATGATTTTTAACCAGGTAAGGCTTGTGGCGGAAACAAGTGTCAATTCTCGATTCCCAATCGGTTTGCGGTGCCGATTCCAGAACCGGATCATATTCAATAAACAGGTTGTTGTAAATTAGGTTTCTGTTAGAGCTCAACTGCAAGCCAACTGCCTGAAACTTATTTACACTTTCCTTATGGTTTTGTATTTCAGATTGAAGCTCCTCGCTTAGAAAACTGGTAATAAAACGGTTTGCCTTCGGCGTTGAAGTATAAAAGAAGAAATTTGCTTTATTCGATAGATACTCTTTGTTTTCCTGGTAGTTTTGGTTGCTATCCAAAGTTTTACCCAGAACAGATTCCTGGATAAATTCTGACAGGGCACTAATGCTTGGCCCCATTACCAAATAGTTATCGATAAAGGTAAAGTAAGCCGATGAGGCATCACTAAAGAAACTACCAAATAACTTTTCTGGTAATCGATCTTCTGGCAATCGGTAAATGTCAAAAGAAGTTTCAGAATCGAGTTTGTAAGTCCTTTTGTAGTAGGATAGGGTTCGTTCCTGGTTTTTTGCAAAACCAAGAATTGGTTTTAGCATCTTCTCTTTTGCGATACTGGCGCTCTTGGTGCGGATTACAGTAAACTTTTTATCAGCATTTCCTTCTGCAAATGCCAATCCAATTTCTTTATAGATGATCGAGAAAATGATCTCTTCAAAATCTTCGCCCGTTTTCTTTTTCAGATCATTAATGCCTTTCTGGTAGTCGGAAAGTTTTCCCATCTGATCTAAAAACTTGCGGTATTTTCCTTTGTGTAACAGAGGATCTTCGATACCCAACACGGCCAAAACACCAGTGGTAGCCGGTAGAATGGATTCCATTTCCATTTTTACAGGTTCTTGTTGTAAAAACAGGTTCATCAGGTTTCCTTGATTTGGATCGCTATAGGTAAATCCATTCATCAGGATGATTCTGTTTCTGAAGCTTAAATCCAACTCGGTCCAGTTTCCAATGTTGGTATAATTGCGAATGAACTTGCTGTGTTCCTTGTTTAATGAAAAGGAAATTTGTTTTGGGAAAGTCTTTAAATTCAAGAAGATATTTGCATCAACATTTTTACCTATGGTTCGTTTGATTTGTTCAAATCCTTTGGTTTTAGATATGGAATTATCGGTACTTAACTGTCGAACAGAGTTTTCCAATAATAGCATCGATCTACTGGCCAGGAACAAACCTTTTGAGAAGGTAAAGTGCAATTCTTTTTCCTTTTTACTGGCTGCAGGAATGCTGTATATGCTTGTGTTTTGATAGTTTCGTTCACGCAATACCAAGTCTGGTCCAATCCAATTCGAAACAGCAGTTTTCAGTTTCTTTTCTTCCAGATAATCCAGAATTGGGAGAATGTATAGGTATTCAATGTCATTTTTTCCTTGCAAATGACTGGCCATGGTAAACGATCGGTCCAATGTAAACTGATGATCCGATCCAATGTTCCCTGCCAAACTATCTATGAACTGAAGGTTCTCGTTAATTTTTGCAATTTTTTCGAACTTGCTTAGTTCTTTCCAGGCACCTGTATTGTTCTCCAATTTTGTGATGAGTTGTTCTAAACTTTCAAATTGAACGATTAATTCGGAGTTTACCGGAATTGCTGAAAAAGGATCGACGCCTTTGTATTCCTTTTGTTTTTGAAGATATAGGTAGCCTAAAACGATGATTGCCAAAAGCAAAACAATAAAGAAAGAGGTAAGTATTTTTCTCAGCATAGAACTCGGACTTAATAAAGATGCAAGGTATAGTGTTGCTTCAAAAATAAGAATTTATGCAGTGTTTAAAAAATTATGTGAAAGGCTTTTGTATCAATGCCTGCTTATTTCGTGAATTAAGGATTTTGCTTGGTGAAAGCGTGAGTTTTTCATGCAAAAAAGCCCCGACCAAAGTCGAGGCTAAATGTTGAAAATCTAGTCTTGGTTGAATTACAAATCAAATTTGATTCCCTGAGCCAATGGCAAATCGGTTCCAAAGTTTAGGGTGTTGGTTTGTCTTCTCATGTAGGTCTTCCATGAATCTGAACCTGATTCTCGACCACCACCGGTCTCTTTTTCACCACCAAAAGCACCACCAATTTCGGCACCCGATGTTCCGATGTTTACATTTGCAATACCGCAATCGCTACCTACAGCAGAAATAAAGGTTTGTGCTTCTCTCATGTTCAGGGTAAATATCGATGAGGATAAACCTTGTGGAACGTTATTGTGCAGCTCAATAGCCTCATCAAGTGTACTGTATTTCATGATGTACAGAACAGGAACAAAAGATTCGTCCTGAACAATTTGCCAATGGTTTTCTACCTCACAGAATGTTGGTAATACATAGTTTCCTTCCAGTACTTTGTCGCCAAATACAATAGTACCACCCGCTTTCTTCACCTCTGCAATGGCATTTTGGTAAACCTCAACTGCTCCTTCATCAATTACTGGCCCTACCAAAGTGTTTTCGTCAAGCGGATTTCCAATTTTGCTTTTGACTTGCTTGTAGGCACTCAGCAAACGGTTCTTCACATCATCATAAATACTTTCATGAATAATCAAACGGCGGGTTGAAGTACAGCGCTGACCTGCTGTCCCAACCGATCCAAACACAATACCCGGAATGGCAATATCCAAATCGGCAGTAGGAGCAACAATAATGGCATTGTTTCCACCCAACTCGGCAATGGTTCTTCCCAAACGAGCACCTACTTTTTCGGCAACTCTCTTACCTATGGCAGTCGATCCGGTAACCGAAATCAACGGCACACGCTTGTCTTCTATAAAATTATCTCCCATTACCGATGATTTTGCAACTACCAGGCTGAAAACACCTTCGGGAACGTTATTTTCTTTTAATACGTTTTGAATGATTTTATGACAGGCAATGGCACAAAGTGGCACTTTCGAGCTGGGTTTCCAAATTACAACATCACCACAAACTGCAGCAATCATGGCATTCCATGCCCAAACCGCAACCGGGAAATTGAATGCAGAAATTACACCTACCAATCCTAGAGGGTGATACTGATCCATCATTTTGTGATCTGGTCTTTCCGAATGCATGGTAAATCCGTAAAGCATTCTTGACTGACCCACTGCAAAGTCGCAAATGTCAATCATTTCCTGAACCTCGCCCAAGCCTTCCTGGTAAATTTTACCCATTTCGAGCGTAACCAGTTTGCCCAAATCCTCTTTGGCATCGCGTAGTGCATTTCCAATTTGTCTAACGATTTCACCACGTTTTGGTGCTGGCATTTTTCTCCAAACCTTAAAGGCTTCCTGAGCTTTTACCAGAACTTTTTCATAATCATCCTTATCGGCATTTTTAACTTTCGCAATAAGCGATCCGTCAATAGGAGAGTAGGATTCTGTGATATCTCCTTTACAATCAAACCATTCAGTTCCAGTTGATACTCCGGCATTTACATCTGCTATGCCTAGTCGATTTAGTGTTTCTTGTACTCCGAAATTCTTTTTGAGTTCTTGTGAAGTTGTAATTTCCATTTGATTATGAATTTATTGTGGTATTAAGGGTTAAACTTGAGAAGAATACAATTTAATAAAACTAAATCTAAATAGTAATGATTTTTATCAGTTTATTTCATGTTCATTCGATACTTACTTCACTAATTTCAATTGACTTATCATTTGCCTGATCGTTCAAAGTCGAATATTCCAATAGTCGAATAGTCTGAAAAAGGGAACCACGAAGACCACAAAGTTTTTTCACAAAGGGCTCGAAGGACCAGAAATTTTAAGGGTAGCTTAGGGTCGTTTTTTACTGGTTCACCCTTTAGTCTGTAGACAGTTTGTTCACATTAAACTCAATTTTCAATTGTGTTCACGAGCTTCGCTCCGCTACGGTTCCCTAAAAGGGAAACATCTGGCTGGAAGCGTAAATGTTTTAATTAAAACAGGGTGATTTTTTTAGTATCACATAAAAGTAATGGTAGTTAATTGCTTAGATTAATTTGGGGTGATGTGTGAATTTGATATGCCTTTTATAAGAATTCAACTCACAAAAAGCCCGAACCAATAAATTGATTCGGGCATGCTGTATTTTAAAATGAAAATAAAAGATTCTAGTGCATAATGAAGTTTCTAAAATGCTTCATGAACTGAACTCTTTGGTAGGCTGCAGGATCATTAGCATTCGACTGACACATCTTTCCTTTAAAGTCACGAATGTTTTCAAATCCCTGGTCTTCCATCCAGGAGTATACTTCTTTCAATAAAATATCAATGTATTCTGGTCCGTTTTTGTAAATAACAGAAGCCAACTGAACGGCATCTGCACCAACCAAAATGTGCTTGATAATGCTTTCTGAAGTATGAATACCGGTAGTTCCTGCCAATGAACACTTCACTCTATCCGACATGATTCCGATCCATCTTAATGAATTTTTGTAATCATCAGAATGAGAAAGAACCTGTCCGTTGGTAATACCCAGGTTATGAATATCGATATCAGGACTGTAAAAACGGTTGAACATTACAATTCCATCAGCATCCATATCATCCAGTTTTTTCACCATATTGGCCAGGTTCGAATGGTAAGGACTAATTTTTAATGAAACAGGAATGGCAACCTGATCTTTAACGGTTTTCAAAACATCGAAATAAATTTTCTCGTTTTCTTCGCCTGATCTGTTCATATCAGTTGGCAAAACAAACAAGTTGATCTCCATTGCATCGGCACCTGCTTTTTCAATTTCTCTCGAGAAATAGGTCCACTTTTCAGCACTAACACAGTTGATACTTGCAATTACAGGAATCGATAAGGCAGCTTTGGCCTCTTCAATCAATCTTAAGTACTTGCGAAGAATATCCTCATGTGGCTCTTCCTGCATGTAGTCAAAAGTCTCCGGATAAATGTAAGGACGACTTGTCATGGCATGCATTTGTTCTTCCATTTCCATGATGATTTCTTCTTCGAAAAGAGATTTTAGAACAACGGCACCTGCACCATTTTCTTCTAATTCCACTAATTTTTCTACCGAATCAGTTAAACCAGAGCTGGCAACAATAATTGGATTTTTTAAATCTAGTCCCAGGTAGTTTGTAGTTAAGTTAGGCATATCAGTTAAAGTTTTGTTTGTGTGATTTTCTATCAAATTTAATTGGGGAAACAGTTTATTACAAATCAATAATCTTTATACTAAGATAGAAAATCCTGATGTCAATGTTCTGCCTGTGGCTGTTAAAATTAAGTTTTGCACTAAAAATCAGAAGTTAAGGTTGAGATTCTTAAGCAGAAAAACTGATGCCGGTATAAAAAATGTGGCTCTGTATCATTTATTATTAGGTAATATTTAAGATTATTATTACCGACGTTTATTTTGGGCAGTTACCATTGTGGGCATTGGAAGGTCAAGCTAATTAGAGGCAGAAAAATTTTTAGTAAGACGGGGAAGCTGAGAACTTGTTCGAAGATCACGCCGCCGCACTTAAATTTTTCAAGTATAAATAGTTTGAGTTTACACGCCCTAGATTTTTTGCCTACTTTTTGATCGATGCAAAAAGTAAGAGCCATGCGGCTGGAGCACATCGAAGTTTAGGGAATAAATTATCACTCACCTTATTTGCAATTGTTTTGATTACCCACTGTAATTCATATAGAATCAAAAATGTTAAGCTTACAATTCTTCTTGCAGTATAATTCTTTTTTCACTTTTTTTGTGGCTTCGCATGAATTGACAACAAACAAAACCAACCTTAACTGATTAAAATGGAGAAGAGTGTAGAGAAAAAGAGAAGTTGGACCGATAGGTTTCTGAATGTAACGGAGAAATTCGGAAATGCCTTACCGCATCCGGCTACCTTATTTGCAATTTTTGCTGTAATGGCAATTTTATTATCGGGATTGGCATCCCTATTCGGATGGCAGGCAGTTCATCCAGGTACCAAAGAAACCATCGAGGTGGTAAATCTATTATCCATTGAAGGATTGCATCGCATTCTGATAGAAATGGTTGATAACTTTACCGGATTTGCTCCATTAGGAATTGTAATGGTTGCTATGTTGGGGATTGGTATCGCTGAGAGTAGCGGTTTAATAGGAACGCTAATTCGCAAACTGGTACTGTCGGCTCCTAAAAAGATGCTAACTTTCGTATTGGTATTAGCTGGTATCTTATCGAATACAGCTTCGGATGTAGGATATGTACTTTTAATTCCTTTGGCAGGGATCATTTTCGTAGCGGTTGATCGACATCCAATTGCTGGTATGGCAGCTGCTTTTGCTGGTGTGTCTGGTGGATTCTCGGCCAACTTAATCCTGGGAACCATCGATCCTTTGATTGCGGGTCTTTCGCAAGAGGCTGCTCGCATTGTTGATCCTACGGTTACGGTAAATCCAACCGCCAACTATTACTTTATGGTGGCTTCTACCTTTGTAATTGCCATTGTGGGTACTTTGGTTACCGATAAATTAATTGAACCTCGATTGGGTGTATATAAAGATGCAGATTTACACAAGGAAGAAATTCATGACATTACCGATTTGGAACGCAGAGGCTTGCGTTGGGCTTTGTATGTAGTGATTTTTCTGACTGCCATTACCCTTTGGGGATTGATTCCGGAAGATGGATTCTTTAGAGGTGCAGATGGTGGATTCTTAACTTCTCCTCTAATTAAAGGGGTAGTAGCCTTGCTATTTTTAGGAGCAGGAGGATGTGGTATCGCATACGGATTTGGAGCCAAAGTTTTCAAAAACGATGCAGATATCATGAAGGGAATGGCAAAATCGATGCAATCCCTTGCCGGATACTATGTACTTGTATTTTTTGCAGCCCAATTTGTTGCCTATTTCAAATGGTCGAACTTAGGGGTAATTATGGCCATTAAAGGGGCAGGAGCGCTTATGGCTGCCGAAATTGGGATGATTCCATTAATGATTCTTTTCGTGCTTCTATCGGCACTTATTAATATGCTTATGGGATCGGCATCGGCAAAATGGGCCATCATGGCACCAATTTTCATCCCGATGTTTATGCTGATGGGCTATTCTCCGGAATTGTCGCAGGTGGTATACCGAATAGGGGATAGTGTTACCAATGTAATTTCTCCGATGATGAGTTTCTTTGCTTTAATCATTGCTTATTTCCAGAAATACGAAAAGAATGCTGGTATCGGAACCATTATTGCCACCATGTTGCCATATTCGGTTGCATTTTTCGTGGTTTGGGTGATTGTTTTGATGGTTTGGATTCTTCTTGGATTGCCATTGGGACCAGGAGCAGGCCTTGAATACAGCATGCCACAATAAAATTTCAAAAAAAAAGCTGCTCAAATGAAAGATTTATTTTGAGTGTAAAAATATGAATCTCAGTACTTGTAGGGCTTTCCGAAGCAGGTGCTGAGATTTTTTTATTCAATTTTTTTCAAAAAAATGCAGTTTTTGTTTTGCGAGAATCAAACAAAGGTCTATATTTGCATCGCATTCAAAAGCAATGCCCAGGTGGCGGAATTGGTAGACGCGCTGGTCTCAAACACCAGTGGGGCAACCCGTGCCGGTTCGATCCCGGCCCTGGGTACCACTTACAAAAGCAATTTTCTGTTTTTTCAGAAGATTGCTTTTTTTTTCTGGGGAAATTGAGGGCAAAACAATTTCTTAAACATTACTCTTCTATTTGATTATCCTTAGGGATTTATTCATTCTTTAAAGATAAACCATAGCTAGTAAGGAAAACTCTTTTGAAATGTAGAATTCCTTTGCAGATAAGGATATGATAAAACTTAGTTGAAAGCCTGTAAAAACTTTTGGTCTAAATAAAATATTGAAATTATTCTATTAAAATCGAAAAAAATAAAATCTCAGTATGCCTCAAATAAAATGTCGGAGTATAAGTGTGATACAAGTATTTTAAGTCTATTCTCTCTTGTTTTATGACGCTATATTTATTTTTTAGGATAAAACACAATGTTAAGATAAGTTAAGTAGCAAATTAACAGATAAATAGGTTTATCAAGCTTATCTTTTACTTAAAATATAATTTTTTATATTTCAATCAACTCCGAATAAGAATTTCAGTCCTCATAAATTTCGTTGCTTTTGATCTCTTGTTTGCACTCATTCATACAATCTATATCTCACATTATGATATTGTAAATAATATAAGATAATGTAGTTATATATTATTATAAGCGCTCAAAACTCCCCTATTTATATAGAAAAAATAAATACAGCAAGAGAGAATTTACATGATGGTGATTACTGCGGAATGAATTTAGATGTTAAATAAGATTTAAGTTTTGAAAAGTGTTATTTGATGCCAGCAGTCTCCTTGAAAAAATGATGCAAACCGCTAACAAACCAAGTAATGTATTTGCTTGCAGCTTATCATCAATGGGTAACAAGTTTAAATGAAAATTAGGCTTAAAATTTGAACAGAATGTAATATCGAATTCTACCATATAGACTTCCAAAAATTTTTTCATCCAACCTTATCATATGCATAATGCTGAAAAAAATAAGCATATGAAAACCACTAAAAAAGCATATGTGTACTTGTTTAAAATCCAGAAAATAAGCAGTTAAGATAATTAGGGGTTGATATTGGTTGCTTTAATGGGAATTTACTTCCTTTGTTTTGCATCATGCTGTGTTAGAGTGTGATATGCAGTAAAGTAAAAGGGGCATAGGATGCATGTGAGAGCACGATTGTTTGCTTTTGATCCCCTGTTTGTAAAGATTTTAATCTAAAAGATAAATTTATTCATAACGGTTTAAATACAATTGGTAACAAATAAAAGACATTTTACCTCCTCCAATAGTTGATAAGATTCTCAATTAAAAACTAATAAAAAGCGTTAAAGGATAAATCATAATGTTTGTTGGGGATGTTAATGTCAGGTACATTTTAAAAAGCAAAATTCTATCATATAAACTCTCAATTAGAATCACCTTTCCAAGATGATTCTTAACCAGTACGATTATATGTTAAAACAACATGATTTTTTAAAAAAAATAACCAAAATCACATCAAATTAATATGAAAATATTTTTACACAAGATTTTTTATAGCCGCATAAAGCAAAATTTCTTTTTACAAATTTTGCTGTTCCTGATTTTATTGTGTTCAAACTTCTCATCAGTTTTTTCGCAAACTTCATTTCCATGTCAATCTGGTTTCTTCCAGATTTCCGAAGATAGATTTTTGAAATACGATGGTGTAAATCAAACCTACAATCAAATTAGTTTTGTACCATATGGGACAAATGCCTATGGTTACAATCCTAAAGATGGATTTATTTACGGAATAAACCATCAGAGAATTATTAAGCTAAAACCGGATGGTTCCTGGGAATATCCTTTTCTTAATAATATTCCGGGCTATAGCATAGATGCGAATTCGGGTGATTTTGATGAAAATGGTTACTTGTATGTTACGACCAGGATTGGGAGTAGTTTGTGTAAAATAGATATTGCAAGCAATACCCTGCTTTCAATAATTCCAATGAAAATTGGTTCAACATACTTTACCAGTTCTCGCAGTGATATTGTTTTTAATCCTACCACAGGTAAATTTTATACCATATCAAACCGACGCCTTTACGAAATTTCAAAGGATGGTACGGTTGTCGACAAAGGTCCGCTTCCTGCTTTATATGGTTATGTTCCTAATGGTGGTTTTGGTTCATTATGGATTACTAAAGAAGGTTATTTGTTTGCTTTTCATAATGGTAGTGGTTATATCTATAAAATTAGAATTTCTGATGTTTCAGTTCCTGGTTTTTATAAGGTGCATACTAGCTACCGTAACGACGGAGCGGGCTGTCCTAACCAATATGCACCTGTTGATACCGACAGAGATACTCATTTGGATTATGCTGATGACGATGCTGATGGAGATGGCATTTGTAATACACAGGAAAATGGAGGTATAAATCCTTTTTCCAACGGACAGAATGCCGATAACTACCTGGATACAGACAATGATAAAATACCAAACTTTTTGGATCTGGATTCTGATAACGATGGAATACCTGATAATATTGAAGCACAGACTACTTTGGCTTACACTCCTCCATCTGGTACAGTTGCTGCAAATGGTGTAGATATTGCTTATGGTAGTAATGGATTAAGTGCAATCGATACCGATTCTGACAATACGGCTGATTACCTGGATACTGATTCCGACGATGACGGTGTTGATGATGTTGATGAGAGTTTATTGGACTATGTAGAAAGATCATGGACGGTAGACGATGACAAAGATGGTATATTGGATCAATATGATTGCGATCCGACTACCTACGGAACACCAAATCAAAAGATGAACTCAACAGTTGATTTAAGAAACCAATATATTTCAGTGCCCGGGGGTGAACTTTATTTCAGGTTGGGACTTGCCTATCAAAAAAGGCCACCGGTAGCCAATCCGGATCCAATATCTGTTAAAGTAAATCTTGTAAAAAGATTAAAAAATGACTTCAATTACTCTGATCCTGATAACGATCCTTTTACAGGGGTTAGAATATACAGTGTATCAGAAGGTAATTTGTTTGTTGATAGGAATGCCAATGGAAAATTTGATGTCGGCGAACAAAAAATTGCTCCTGTTAGTGGAAATCCTACTGATATTCTTACTCTTGCCGATCTGAATTTGCTTAGCTACATGTCAGCTAATGTTTCTCCATCTGCTTCCTTTCCAACAAAAATAGAGTTCAAGGTATACGATGGAGAAGCGTTTTCCATCAAAAAATATATTTTAGATATTACAATAACTAATGAGGCGAATGAGCCACCTGTAATTAATGGTATTCTTGATGCAAATAACATTTTGGCAACAATAAACGAAGATACACAATATACTTTCACCTTTTCTGATTTACTTGCAAAAACAGATATAGATGATGTTGATGACCTCACATCAGGATTTATTATTAAATCAGTTACAAATGGAAGTATTCTGCCTGCAAATGGAATTGTTAATGCAACAACAAATGTTGTGTTTACGCCAACAACAAATTTTGCAAGTGACAGTGGTTCTGATGTTATCGTAAATTTTGTGGCAACAGATCCTCAAAACCTGGAATCCAATCAGGTTGCCGGAAAAATTGTTGTGAACCGCACTGGGGTAAATGCATTAACAGATTCTAATACAGCACAGGCCAATGAGGTTTCTGAAAATGCACTTGTTGGTACTACCCTTGGTTTAACAGCCTTTGCAACAGATGGTGATGGCGATGCTGTAACTTATTCACTAAGCGATGATTTCCACGGCTGGTTTACAATAGATCCATCTACGGGTGTTGTAAGCGTAGCAGGCAATGTTGATTACGAGTCAGGTTTGCTGACCAATCACAAGGCCACTGTTGAGGTAACAGCTACCTCAGCCGACGGCTC